>NZ_JBVJRV010000002.1:0-981976 GCF_055607265.1 Streptomyces sp. NPDC037013
AGATCTGGAAGCCCGGTAACGGGTGGAGGTGACTGGTACTAATAGGCCGAGGGCTTGTCCTCAGTTGCTCGCGTCCACTGTGTTGGTTCTGAAACCACGAACAACCCCATGCAGGTCACGCATGGTGCGGTTGACAGTTTCATAGTGTTTCGGTGGTCATAGCGTGAGGGAAACGCCCGGTTACATTCCGAACCCGGAAGCTAAGCCTCATAGCGCCGATGGTACTGCAGGGGGGACCCTGTGGGAGAGTAGGACGCCGCCGAACTCCTTTTGGAGAAAACCCCCGCACCTTTCGGTGCGGGGGTTTTCTGCGTTCCAGGGCTTTCGGTGACGGCTTAGGGTCGGGATATGCGCTACGACCTGGTCATCTTCGACAATGACGGCGTGCTCGTGGACAGCGAGCCGATCTCCAACACCATCCTCGCCGGCTATCTGACCGAGCTGGGGCACCCGACCACGTACGAGGACTCCCTGCGCGACTACATGGGGGGTGCCGTCCACCGCGTACACGATCTGGTTCTGGAGCGCAGTGGGGAGCGGCTGCCGGCGGAGTTCGACGACGTCTTTCACGCGCGGGTGTTCGCGGCTTTCGAGCGGGAGCTGGAGCCCGTGGCCGGGGTCGTGGACGTACTGGAGCGGCTGGCCAAGGACGGGGTGGAGTACTGTCTCGCCTCCTCCGGAAGCCATGAGCGGATTCGGGTCGGGCACCGCAAGGCCGGGCTCGACAAGTGGTTCGACGAGGGGCGGATCTTCAGCTCGCAGGATGTGGGGCGGGGGAAGCCGGCGCCCGATCTGTTTCTTCATGCCGCCGAGCGCATGGGGGTCGCTCCCGATAGGTGTGTCGTCGTGGAGGACAGTCCGCTGGGCGTCCGGGCCGCGGTCGCCGCCGGGATGGATGTCCTCGGGTTCACCGCCATGACGCCGGCGGAGCGGCTCACGGGCGCCACCGAACTCTTCGGGGACATGCGGGACTTGGTTGGCCTGCTCGTATGACGTGAGCGGCGGGGGCGACCTGACATTTGTCACTGCCAGGTCCGGATGATCGTTTCTGTCGGTGGGCGGGGTCCTGCGGCGAAGCTGAGGGGGTCGCGAAGGAACGCGGCGGAACCGGGCGAACGCAGCCCCACGACGGAGGACACGATCATGACTCAGCTCGCCATCGAGGCCCCTGCCGAGAGCCCCGCGCCGGCCGCCGCCACCCCCGCCGCCTCCGACGCTCCCGTCACTCCCGCCGTTCCCGGTGACGCCCGCAAGGCGCGTATCGAGTCGTTGAAGCCGCTGGTGCTGGACGCGCTGGCGCCCACCGCCTCGTACTACCTGCTCAGCAAGGGGTTCGGGATGGGCACCATGGGGGCGCTGGCCTGGAGCAGCGTGCTGCCGGCCGGGCGGACGGTGTGGGGGCTGGTCAAGGAGCGGCGGGTCAACGGGCTCGCGGCGCTGATCCTCGCCGCCAATGTCGTCGGGCTGCTGCTGAGCCTGGTCGCCGGTGATCCGCGGCTGATGCTCGCCAAGGACAGCGGGATCACGGGGACCGTCGGGCTCGTGGTGCTGCTCTCGGTGGTGGCGGGGCGGCCGTTGATGACGGCGGGGCTCAAGCCTTGGGTGACCAAGGGGGACGTGGCGCGGACCGCGGCGTGGGAGCGGCTGAGTGCCGCGCGGGGGCGGTTCGCGCGCCTGGAGCGCATGTTCTCGGCCGTATGGGGTCTTGCGCTCTTCGGTGAGGCGCTGCTGCGGGTCGTGGGGGCCTACACCATGCCCGTCGACACCATGGTGTGGCTGGGCGGCGTGATCGCGATGGTGACGATCGTGGGGACCGTGGTCGTCAGCGGCGGGCTGGTCGTCGAGCCGATGGAGAAGATGGTCCGTGAGGCCGTCGAGGAGTGCTGAAATTGGTTGAGTGATCCATCTACCCATGGGTAGCCGGGGGCCCTACGCTCTGCAGCCATGACCGAAAAGCTGCGGCGCGGCAGGGCCATGCTGGCGTTCGCCTTCCTGGTGCAGGGAGTGACCTTTGCCCTGCTGGTGACGCGGATCCCGGCGATCCAGGATCGCTACGGGATATCCGACGGGCTGCTGCCCGTCTTCCTCGCGGCGGTGCCGATTCTGGCCGGTGTCGGCAGCGTGTGCACCGAGCAGCTGGTCAAGCGGGTGCCGCCGAGTGCGGTGCTCAGGTGGTCCCAGCCCGTGGTGCTGCTGGCGCTGCTGGGGGTGGGTGCGGGCGACGCGCTGTGGCAGGCGGCCGTGGCGCTGGGCGCGTTCGGGCTCGCGGTGGGGGCGCTCGACGCGTCCATGAACATGCTCGGGGTGAGTCTGCAACGGGCCTACGGGCGCAGCATCATGCTCGGGTTCCACGCCGCGTACAGCCTGGGCGGGATCGTGGGGGCCTCGCTGGCCTGGGCGGGGGCGCACTGGGACCTGTCGCTCTTCGTCTCGTATCTGCCGGTCGTGGTGGTGCTGTTGCCGGCGGTGCTGGTCGGCAGCCGGTGGTACGTCGACGCGGGGGCCGCGAAGGGGAGCGCGGGTTCCGGGGCGGTGGGGGAGGGCGGGAGCGTCGTCTTCAAGGTGCTGCTGCCGCTCTGCCTGGTGATGACGTTCGCGTACATCGGGGACTCGACCGTCTCCAACTGGAGCGCCAAGTATCTGCAGGACGTGCTGGGGAGTTCGGAGGAGGTCTCCACCGTTCCGTACAACGTCTACATGGTCATGACGCTGGTGGGGCGCGGGCTCGGGGATCTGGGGGTGCGGCGGTTCGGGGCCGTGGCCGTGGTGCGGGCCGGATCGGTGGTGGCCGCGCTGGGGTTCGCGGTGGTGGCGGTGGCGCCCGGGGCGTGGGTCGGGATCGGGGGGTTCACGGTGCTGGGTCTTGGGTTGTGCGTGATCGTCCCGCAGACGTTCGCCGCGGCGGGCAGGCTGTTCCCGGGGGCTTCGGACGCGGCCGTCGCGCGACTCAATATCTTCAACTATGTGGGCTTTCTGATCGGTTCGCCGTTGGTGGGCGGGCTCGGGGACGCGTGGAACTACCGGGGGGCCATGGTCGTTCCTCTGGTGTTGGTCCTCCTGACCTTGCTGTACGCCCGCTCCTTCGCCCCCGAAGCGGACCGGTACGGTGACGGGCATGAGCGGCCGCGCACAGCTGATGTGGGACGAGGCAGTAACGGGCTATGACTTCGGCCCGGGTCACCCGATGGACCCGGTCAGGCTCGGGCTGACCCGAAGTCTGGTCGGCGCCTTCGGGCTCGACCGGGAGCTGGACGTGGTCGCGGCCAAGCGCGCCGGTGATTCGACGCTGCGGCTCGTGCACCGCGGGGATTACGTGGACGCGGTCAAGGCCGCCTCCGCCGATCCGGAGTCCGCGCGCGGGGAGTACGGGCTCGGCACGGAGGACGACCCGGCCTTCCCCGGCATGCACGACGTGTCGGCGCTGATCGCCGGGCAGTCCGTCGGCGCGGCCGAGGCGGTGTGGCGCGGGGAAGCGCTGCACGCGGTGAACTTCGCGGGCGGGCTGCACCACGCGATGCCGGGGGCCGCCTCCGGGTTCTGCGTCTACAACGACGCGGCGCTGGCCGTCGCCCGCCTCCTGGAGCTGGGCGCCGAGCGCGTCGCGTACGTGGACGTCGACGTGCACCACGGCGACGGGGTGCAGGCCGCCTTCTGGGAGGACCCGAGGGTACTGACGATCTCGCTCCACGAGCATCCCCGGACGCTCTTCCCGCAGACCGGGTGGCCCGAGGAGACGGGGGCGGACGGCGCGGCCGAGGGGTCCTCCGTGAACGTCGCGCTGCCGGCCGGGACGGGTGACGCAGGGTGGCTCCGCGCCTTCCACGCGGTGGTGCCCGAGCTGATCGCCGACTTCCGGCCGCAGGTCCTGGTGTCGCAGCACGGGGCGGACACGCACTTCGAGGACCCCCTCGCCCACCTCGCCGTATCGCTGGATGCCCAGCGGGCCGTGCAGGTCGCCTGCCACGAGCTGGCCCATGAGCATGCCGAGGGGCGGTGGGTCGCCCTGGGCGGCGGGGGTTATGCGGTGGTGGACGTGGTGCCGCGGTCGTGGACCCATCTCGTCGCCATCGCCGCGGGCCGCCCGGTCGAGCCGACGGCGCAGATCCCCGAGGCCTGGCGGCAGGAAGTCTTCGCGCGGACACGGCAGTTGGCGCCGGGGCGGATGACGGACGGGCGGTGGCCGGTGGAGTGGTCGGGGTGGGAAGCGGGGTACGACCCGGCGGACCGCCTCGACCAGGCGGTGCTCGCCACTCGCCGGGCGGTGTTTCCGCTGCGGGGAATGCTGCCCTAGGGGCGCCCGCGGGGGTTCGGCGCGGTGTTGGGGGCTGATTGTGCCCGCGTTAGCCCAACTGTGGGGGTTTTCCGGGGTTTTTGGGGTTCAGGGATGGTCGATGCGCCAGCATCGGCAGCGTGTTGATCACCGGCGCGCTGCGTGCGCATCTGCTGGCGGCCCGGCTTGCCGGGCCCGTGGCCACCTCGCGGGAACAGAGCCTGCGGAGCTATCGGCTCTTCGCGGCCCGCGACCCGCGCATAATGCTGGGGCTGGACCCCGAGTGGAGCTGGGACCCCGGCGACCTGCTGCGGCTGATGGCGGACAAGTGCGGGGTGTCCGCCGATCCGGAGCTGACCTCGGGGGCCGACGTCATCGATCCGGAGCGGACCCTGCGGGCGCTCGACGCCTTCGCGGAACGGCTCCAGGACGCCGCCCGGCGCCGCATCCCGGTACTCTTCGGCACCGGTCACCCGCACCGCCTGCTCGGTTTCTACGCCACGTTGGCGGACGCCTTGTCGACGGCGGGATGCCCTGTCCTCACCCCGGCGCAGGGCAACAGTGTCGACATAACGACCCGGTTCGGCCTACGCACGTACAACCTTGACTACGTACAAGGAGTCGCGCTGGTGCGCGAACCCGGCGCGCGTCCCACCGGGAGTGAGACCGGCGCACACACCCACTCGCCGCTCCCGATTCGGGCGGCCCTGGATGCCGCGGCGGAGGCCGGCGGACCGCTTCCCGGCCTGGTCGTCGGAGACCACGGATGGGTCTGCGGAGCAGGTCAGCTGGGGTTCGAGGCGATCGGTCTGGCGGATACGGATGATCCCGCGCTGTTCGTCGGAGAGGCCGAGGGGCGGGTGTCCGTCGTCGTTCCGCTTGATGACGCTGTGCGGTCTGATTACTACCGACCGCTTACTCGCTATGTACTCAATCGAGCGTGTCTGTCACAGTAGGCGGCCGATGGCTGCTCCTCTTCCCCACTCGCATCATCCGCCCCTAGTCTGGGGAGTGAGCGCATAGCGACGAAGAGTCACCGGAAGGGGAAGCCGGTGCCCGTCATGTGCGGAAGGTTCAGGTGGGGTGTCATGGCTGCAGACCAGAGGCCGCTGAACGAGGTTCAGTTTCTGACCGTGGCGGAAGTCGCCTCGGTGATGCGAGTGTCCAAGATGACCGTGTACCGGCTGGTGCACAGCGGTCATCTGCCCGCCATCCGGGTCGGAAGGTCCTTCCGGGTCCCGGAGCAGGCGGTTCACGAGTACCTCCGCGAGTCCTATGTGGGGGTCGAAGCAGGCTGAGCGAGGGGCTGAAGGGCCCGTCGCGCAGGGGTCGTGGCCCCTCGATTACGTCCCTCACGCGGGGACGGGTAGGCTAGGCCGACGTAGGTCGTGTGGGCCCAGTCTGCTGCCCCGCACCGAGTGAAGAGAAGTGAGCGAGGGTAGTCGTGGGCTCTGTTATCAAGAAGCGGCGTAAGCGGATGGCCAAGAAGAAGCACCGCAAGCTGCTGAAGCGCACTCGCGTTCAGCGTCGCAACAAGAAGTAAGCGGCCGCTGCACAGCGTGTCTCCGAAGCCCTCCCGTCATCCGGCGGGAGGGCTTCGGTGTTTTCGGCCGTCTCTGGGCGCACGGTCATCACAGCGAAACGTCCACCCGCTAGCGTGGGCCGGGACAGCCGACGTGGCGCGGCGAGGGTTGGGGAAAGGCAGGCGCTGATCTTGGGCAAGGTCGTGCTCGTGACCGGAGTGGCCCGGCAGCTGGGCGGACGGTTCGTCCGGCGCATCCAGCGTGACCCCGACGTCGACCGGGTGGTCGCCGTCGACGCGATCCCTCCCGAGCACCATCTGGGCGGCGCCGACTTCGTCCGGGCCGACATCCGCCAGCCCACGATCGCCAGGGTGCTCGCCGAACACGGCGTGGACACGGTGGTCCACATGGACGTCACGGCCACCGCGCTCGGCCGCGGCGGCCGGGGCAGCCGGGGCTCGGTCAAGGAGACCAACGTCATCGGCACCATGCAGCTCCTCGGGGCCTGCCAGAAGTCGCCGACGGTGCGGCGGCTCGTGGTGAAGTCGAGCACCAGCGTGTACGGCTCTGCGCCCAAGGACCCCGCGGTGTTCACCGAGACCACGCCGCCCAAGTCGCTGCCGAGCGGCGGCTTCGCCAAGGACACCGTCGAGGTCGAGGGATACGTGCGCGGCTTCGCGCGGCGCCGGCCGGACGTCGCGGTGTGCGTGCTGCGCTTCGCCAACATCCTCGGGCCCGCAGCGGACTCCCCGCTCGCCGAGTACTTCTCGCTGCCGGTCCTGCCGACCGTGTTCGGCTACGACCCCCGTCTGCAGTTCGTCCACGAGGACGACGCCGTCGACGTGCTGCGGCTCGCCTCGCGCGAACCGGAGCGGGGCACCCTCAACAGCGGCACCTTCAACATTGCGGGCGACGGTCAGCTGCTGCTCTCGCAGTGTTCACGGCGGCTCGGACGCCCCACGGTCCCGGTGCTCCTTCCGGCCGTCACCTGGGTCGGCTCCGCGCTGCGCACGGTCGGCATGACCGATTTCTCGCCCGAGCAGATCCGGCTGCTCACCCACGGCCGGGTCGTGGCGACCCGGCAGATGCGCGAGACACTGGGGTTCAGGCCGAAGTACACGACGGCAGAGACGTTCGCGGACTTCGTACGCAGCCGGGGGCCCGGACTGCTGCCGCCCAGTGCCCTCGCGAGGGCAGTCGACCGGATCGCCGCGCTGCCCCTCGCGGGCGGCGACCAGAGCGCCAACTGAGGAGAGCGTCAACGATGGCGGACGCCAAAGTCATTCCGTTCGACGACGACCGGCCGCGCGGCGGCGCCCAGCGCCCTCCGCGCCGCAGGCCCGCGCCCCGGCGCCAGGGCGACCCGGTGGCCGGGGTCAAGGCGCTGCCCGGGCAGCAGCAGGACGGGCCGCGGACCGGGCCGCAGGCCGGACAGCAGCCCGACGGGGCGCGGAGCGCGGAGCCACGTACGGCCCGCGGAGGCCCGGAGGAGACCGGTCCGCGGCCGCGCGCCGGTGGCGCCCTGGACCGGCGCGTCGCGGGCGGCCTGGCCTTCCTGCGGCGCCGCCTGACCGGTGAGTACGAGGTCGACGACTTCGGTTACGACGAGGAACTCACCGACCAGGTCCTGATGTCGCTGCTCAGGCCCGTCTACGAGAAGTACTTCCGGGTGGAGGTGAAGGGCATCGAGAACATCCCCGCCGACGGCGGGGCGCTGATCGTCGCCAACCACTCCGGGACGCTGCCGCTGGACGGACTGATGATGCAGGTCGCGGTGCACGACAACCATCCGCAGGGCCGGCACCTGCGGCTCCTCGCCGCCGACCTGGTCTTCATGCTGCCGGTCGTCAACGAACTGGCCCGCAAGGCCGGGCACACCCTGGCCTGCGCCGAGGACGCCGAGCGGCTGCTCGGGCGGGGCGAGCTGGTCGGGGTGATGCCGGAGGGGTTCAAGGGCATCGGGAAGCCGTTCAGCGAGCGCTACAAGCTCCAGCGGTTCGGCCGGGGCGGCTTCGTCTCGACGGCGCTGCGGACGGGCTCGCCGATCGTGCCGTGCTCGATCGTCGGGGCCGAGGAGATCTACCCGATGATCGGCAACGCGAAGACGCTGGCGCGGGTGCTCGGCTTCCCGTACTTCCCCATCACGCCGACGTTCCCGTGGCTCGGGCCGCTGGGCGCGGTGCCGCTGCCGACGAAGTGGACGATCCAGTTCGGGGAGCCGATCCCGACGGACGGGTACCCGCCGGAGGCGGCCGAGGATCCGATGCTGATGTTCAACCTGACGGACCAGGTGCGGGAGCAGATCCAGCACTCGCTGTACAAGCTGCTGGTGCAGCGGCGGTCGGTGTTCTTCTAGGTTCCGCCGGGCGGGCCGGGGTCCGCTGCCCTTCCGCGGGCGCGCATACGGATTCGGGGGCGCTCTCCTCACCAGGAGGGCGCCCCCGAACCCGTACTGCCAGGGACTACTTCACGTCCTCGCCGTCCACGCCGAGCTCCGGGAGCAGGCCGGGGAGGAGCGGGGGCAGGGTGACGTCCGGCTTGGCCGGGGAGGTGTCCTGACCGGGCTTGCTCTTGCCGTCCGCGGGGGCCGGGGTGGTCTTCTTCTTCTCGGTGGGCGGGTCCAGCAGGCCGCCCGTGGTGCCGCCGAGCAGACCGTCGTCCTTGCTGTGCGACGTGGTCGGCTTGGGCCTGCTGTCGTGGCCCGTGCCGTCCCGGTGCGAGGCGCCGCCGCCCGAGGGGTGGGAGGGGCGGTCGCCGGAGCTGTCGGAGCCGCTGGGGCTCTGGGGCGCCCGGCCGGTCGACCCGCCCTGCTCGGGGGGACGGGGCAGCAGCGAGCGGAGCGGGTCCACCTCTTCGTCTATGGCGTCGAAGACGGAACTCACCTCGGCGCCCACGTCGCCCAGTTGGACGGGGAGGCGGTCCTGGAGGTCGCTCCAGGCCTCGCGGTGCGACCGGGAGAACGCGGACAGCGCCTGGATGGGGCCCAGGGAGCCGTCGCGCTCGTAGGCCTCGAGGAGCAGCCGGTGGCCCTCGGCGGCGTCGTGCCGCATGCCGGAGAGGGCCCGTCTGACCTCGCCGAGGGACTCGTGGTCCAGGGTGCCTGAGCGGCCCCGCTCCATGAGTCTGCGTGCCTCGTTCAGCCGGGTCGACGCGTGGTCGAGGTAGATCTGGCCGCGGTCGGTGTCGTCGTCGGCCAGACCCAGTTTGAAGTCCTCCATGCCGCGTTTGAGGCCGTAGAGGGAGTCGCCGGGCAGGGCGTCGGAGCTGGCGGCGGCGACACCGCCGAACGCGCCCGCGGCGACGCCGACGGTGAGGCCGCCCGCCGCGATGCCCTTGGAGAGGCGGGAGCGCGGCCGCAACTTCCCGAGGGCGCTCGCTCGGTGGGCACCCTTGCGGGACCGCTGCTCGGGCACCGACGGACTTCTGCCCTCGAGAAGCATGGCTTCCATGGCGGCCACGAGCTGGGCGCGCTGGACGACCTTGACCTCGGGGTCGAGGGCGGGCTTGGGCAGCGCGTCGAGACCGTCCGCCAGGGCCAGCATGCGGCCCTGTTCGGTCGGATCGGAACGGGCCGCGGTGGTTTCGGGGGACTCCACGGATGCGGCCGCGGGTGCGGATGTGGGCGCGGAGTCCTCGGACTGCTCGGCCGCCGGGCCCTGGTCGGAATGCTCCTCCAGGGCCTGGGCGAAGGCGTTCGCCCGCCGGTGGGCCGATACGTTCGCGATCACTGGCGGCACCTCCTCTCGTCAAGACGGTCGACTCCCCAGGGGGTCCTGAGGGTTGCATGTCCTGACCATTTCCACACGTTCGAGTGAGCGGAGCCGGCCAGGGAGCGACCACAGGGAGCCTGCATCCCGCACAACGAGCGTCGCGGCACTTGGGTTACGGACGAAAGATGATCGGACCGCGACAAGTCCGCGGCGACCATCTGGCCGCCACGGAAGGTGAGTTGAGGGTTACGGAGCATGACGGCGGGGGTGTGGGCCTTGTCGGCGGAGGGCTGTCGACAGGGGGCTGCCGGCAGGGAACGGGCGGCGGGGACGGGCGGCAGGGGCGGGCGGCAGGGGTCAGCGGACGTCGTCGGGCAGGAGGCGCGCGAGGGTGCGCACCGCGCGGTACTGGAGGGTCTTGATCGCGCCCTCGTTCTTGCCCATGACCCGCGCGGTCTCGGCGACGGAGAGGCCCTGCAGGAAGCGCAGGGTCACGCACTCCTGCTGCTGGGGGTTGAGGCGGCGGACGGCTTCGAGGAGCGCCGCGTTCGAGAGGGACTCCAGGACGGAGTCCTCGGGGCTGCGCTCGACCTCGTTGGCGTCGAGCATTTCACCGGTGGTCACTTCGAGGCGGAAACGGCTCGATTTGAAGTGGTCGGCGACCAGGTTGCGGGCGATCGTGACCAGCCAGGCGCCGAAGTCGCGGCCCTGCCAGGTGAAGGTCCCGATGCGGCGCAGCGCGCGCAGAAAGGTCTCACTGGTGAGGTCCTCGGCGGTCGCCTTGCCGCCCACGCGGTAGTAGATGTAGCGGTAGACCGTGTCGCTGTACTGGTCGTAGAGGCGGCCGAAGGCGTCGGACTCGCCGGCCTGCGCGCGTTCGACGAGGTCCATCATGCGCGCGCTGTCGCTGTCCGCGGCGGGACGGCGGGGGGTGGGGGCAGAGGTGGCGGCAGCGGCGCCGGAACGGGCCCGTCTGCTGACTGCCGCACCGCCGTTCGCCAGGGCATAGCACGGCCCGGCGGGTGCGGGGACGGCGAGGGCGGGGACGGCGGGGACGGCGTACGCGGTGGGGACGAAGCCGCGCAAGCGGTCGATGACCGTTGCGCGCAGCGTAGCCAGGCCCGAGGCGTCAACCCCGACGTGTGGGTACACGGGACTCCCAGAGGCAGAGCTTCCATCACGTGCAGTGCGGGACCGTTCACCCGTCGTAGCGACGTGTGGGGTCCCTTATGCGTCTGAGGAGAATAACGCTTCGTACAGGCAGCGCTACACCCAGTTGCTCAAATCATCGATTACGTCGCTTCTGTTACTGATTGACGCCCCTTCAAGTGCCGGAGAGTGACCGATTGTTGATCGATCGGGTTCACATTCCGTGTCGGCATGAGGCGTGTTGTGGCCGAGTGCTACCGGCGTGACTGGCGAGCGGTGGGGCGGGGTAGGACCGACGGAATGCTCGGGCCGCGCGACGCACGACGCCCCGGCACGGGTGGTCCGTGCCGGGGCGTGCGGGTGCCGGTGCTTGCGGGTGTCGGTGCGTGCGGGTGCGGGCGGCGGGTCAGCGGCGCCTGCGGTGCAGGGCGACGGCGGCCGCGGCGCCGCCCGCGAGCGCGCCGACCCCGGCGGCGGCCGGGATGCCGACCTTCGCGGCCTTGCGGCCGGTGCGGTAGTCCCGCAGCCGCCAGTCCCGTTCCCGCGCGTGCCTGCGCAGTTTGGCGTCGGGGTTGATCGCGTACGGGTGCCCGACGAGGGAGAGCATCGGGATGTCGTTGTGCGAGTCGCTGTACGCGGCGCAGCGGCCGAGGTCCAGGCCCTCGGCGGCGGCCAGGGCGCGGACGGCCTCGGCCTTCGCGGGGCCGTGCAGGGGTTCGCCGACAAGCCTCCCGGTGTAGACGCCGCCGATGGACTCGGCGACGGTGCCGAGGGCGCCGGTCAGGCCGAGGCGGCGGGCGATGACCGTGGCGATCTCCACGGGGGCCGCGGTGACCAGCCAGACCTTCTGGCCCGCGTCCAGGTGGGCCTGGGCGAGGGCGCGGGTGCCCGGCCAGATGCGCTCGGCCATGTACTCGTCGTAGATCTCCTCGCCGATGGACATCAGCTCGGCGACCCGGTGGCCCTTGACGATGGACAGGGCGCTGTCGCGGGCGTCCTGCATGTGCTCGGGGTCCTCGACGCCGGCGAGCCTGAACCACGCCTGCTGCCAGGCGAACCGGAACAGTTCCTGGCGCTCGAAGAACTTCCGCTTGTACAGGCCGCGGCCGAAGTGGAAGATCGCGGCGCCCTGCATCACGGTGTTGTCGAGGTCGAAGAAGGCGGCGGCCTTGTCGTCGCCGACGACGGGGAACTCCGGTTCCGTCGGCTCCTCGTCGGCCGCGGTCCTCGCCGCCAGGCCTTCGAGCTCCTCCAGCTCCTGGGAGGACTTGCGCGCTGCCTCAGCCGAGGCCTCGCCTGCCAACACGCTCCGCGCCGTGGCGGAGCGCCTACGGGGGGTGAGCCATCCGAGAGCGGCCATGTCGTGAGCATAGCCAGTCTGTTCGGTGGTTCCGGAGTCGGGACGATTCGGGCCCGTGAACTCCCGGTGTCCGTACCGTCGGGGCGGTCGTCCCGGCGGGGCGAGAATGGTGGGCATGAGCCCGATTTTTCGTCGTAACGGCGGTCGTACGGAGAAGAGGAAGCCGCAGGAGCGGCTGGTCACCCTGATCGGGAAGCCGGGGTGCCATCTGTGCGATGACGCACAGTCGGTGATCGAGAAGGTCTGCGGGGAGGTGGGCACGCCCTGGGAGAAGAAGGACATCACGCAGGACGAGGAGCTGCACCGGGCCTACTGGGAGCAGATTCCCGTCGTGCTCGTCGACGGTGAGCAGCACACCTTCTGGCGGGTGGACGAAGATCGCCTGCGCCGGGAGCTGACCGGATAGGGGCAGCACCTACTGACCGACCAGTCCAAACCGCCCGGAAAGTCGATTACCCTTTGGGGCGGTTTTGGTCTCGGGGGCGATGATCGTGAGGAGAGTGTGCGGTTTTGCCCCCCGTTGACGAGGAACGAGACTGCCCGCGCGCGGGTTCCACGATCGCGCGCCGGGGGCGCGTGACCCCGGTCACGTTGGCCGGGCAAATCGGACACCATCTTTGTGCACGCGTTCACAAAGACATAGCCTGCTTTCGACGGGGCGGTCTGGGGACGAGTGACCGCCTGCAGCCCCGCTCTACCCGCAGGAGCACCGTGGCAACTGGCCGAACTCACCGACCGGCGACCCGCAGCCGAGGGATTCCCGAGGCCACCGTCGCCAGGCTTCCGCTGTACCTCCGAGCCCTCACCGCACTGTCGGAGCGCTCGGTGCCCACGGTCTCCTCCGAGGAGCTCGCGGCCGCCGCGGGGGTCAACTCCGCGAAGCTGCGCAAGGACTTCTCGTACCTGGGCTCCTACGGAACGCGCGGCGTCGGCTACGACGTCGAGTACCTCGTCTACCAGATCTCCCGTGAGCTCGGGCTGACCCAGGACTGGCCCGTCGTCATCGTCGGCATCGGCAACCTCGGCGCCGCGCTCGCCAACTACGGCGGGTTCGCCTCGCGCGGCTTCCGCGTCGCCGCGCTGATCGACGCCGACCCGGCCATGGCGGGCACGCCCGTCGCGGGCATGCCGGTGCAGCACACCGACGACCTCGAGAAGATCATCGAGGAGAACGGCGTCTCCATCGGTGTCATCTCCACCCCGGCCGGCGCCGCCCAGCAGGTCTGCGAGCGACTCGTCGCCGCCGGCGTGACCTCCATCCTGAACTTCGCGCCGACGGTCCTCTCCGTGCCGGACGGCGTCGACGTGCGCAAGGTCGACCTCTCCATCGAGCTGCAGATCCTCGCCTTCCACGAGCAGCGCAAGGCCGGCGAGGACGCCGCCCCCGAGGGGCCCGTCCCGCCCGTCTCCGCCAAGCAGCAGCGGAAGGGACCCGACGGGGACGTCCCCGCCGTGATGCCGGCATGAGTCTCCTGGTCGTGGGGCTGAGTCACCGCAGCGCCCCGGTGAGCGTCCTGGAACGCGCCGCGCTCGCCGCGGACGCGCAGGCCAAGCTCCTGCAGGACACCCTCGCCGCCGAGCCCGCCGCCGAGGCGGCCGTGCTCGCCACCTGCAACCGCATCGAGCTCTACGCCGACGTGGACAAGTTCCACGCGGGCGTCGCCGAGCTGTCCACGCTGCTCGCCCAGCACAGCGGCGTCGGCCTGGAGGAGCTCACCCCCTATCTGTACGTCCACTACGAGGACCGTGCCGTCCACCACCTGTTCTCGGTGGCGTGCGGGCTTGACTCGATGGTCGTCGGCGAGGGGCAGATCCTCGGACAGATCAAGGACGCCCTGGCGCGCGCGCAGGAGCTGCACACCGCGGGCAAGCTCCTCAACGACCTCTTCCAGCAGGCCCTCCGGGTCGGCAAGCGCGCGCACTCCGAGACCGGCATCGACCGGGCCGGGCAGTCCCTCGTGACCTTCGGCCTCGAACAGCTCGCCGCGCGCGAGCCGGTCGACGCCTGGGCCGCGGGCAAGCGGGCCGTGGTCATCGGCGCGGGCTCCATGTCCTCACTGGCCGCGGCGACGCTCGCGCGGGCCGGCGTGGCCGAGATCGTGGTCGCCAACCGCACGCTGGAGCGCGCGGAGCGCCTCGCCGAGATCCTCGGCGAGTCCGGCGGCGACGTGCGCGCCCGCGCCGTCCCCATGGACGCCGTGGCGGACGAACTGACACGTGCCGACGTGGCCGTCTCCTGCACGGGGGCGACCGGTCTGGTGCTGACCGCGGAGGCCGTCACCGCCGCCGTCGAGGGGCGCGTGCCCCCGGTGGACTCCCGGACCGGCGACGTGCCCGCGCAGGCCAGGAACGGCTCGGCGGGCCAGGGCGCCCGGACGGCCACCGTCGCCGACGAGGGCTGCCCCGTCGATCTCTCCGCGCCGCGCGGCTTCTCCGTCGCCGGTGAGGAGGCCGTCGCCGGGATGGACGCGACCGCCCTGGAGCAGCACGCGGCCTGGGTGGACAACGCCCCGGCCGAGCGCCGCGAGGAGCGGCCCGCCGACCCGCGCGCCGAGGCCGAGGCGATCGCCGCGCTGTCGGCCGCCGCCCGCGTCACCGGCCGCCTCCCGGAGCGCCGCAGGCCCACGCCGTCGGCCGGCGCGGCCCGTCCGGCCGTGCTCGCCCTCCTCGACCTCGCCATGCCCCGCGACATCGACGCCGCCGCGCACCGCATCCCCGGCGTACGGCTCGTGGACATCGAGTCGCTCGCCGAGGCCTCGGCCGACGCGCCCATGGCCAACGACGTCGAGCAGGTCCGCGGCATCGTCTCCGACGAGGTCGCCGCCTTCGGCGCCGCGCAGCGCGCCGCGCACATCACGCCGACCGTGGTCGCCCTGCGCACCATGGCCGCCGACGTGGTGGCGAGCGAGATCGCCCGGCTCGACGGACGGCTGCCGGACCTGGCGGACAAACAGCGCGCGGAGATCACGCAGACCGTGCGCCGCGTCGTCGACAAGCTGCTGCACGCGCCCACGGTGCGGGTCAAGCAGCTGGCGAGCGAGCCCGGCGGCGCCGGGTACGCGGACGCGCTGCGCACACTTTTCGACCTCGACCCGCAGACGGTCGCGGCGGTCAGCCGGGCTGACCACTTGAACAACGAGAACGACGACCCGAATCGAGGCCGGGCATGACCGAGAAGGCCCTCAGGCTCGGGACCAGGCGCAGCAGGCTGGCCATGGCCCAGTCCGGGCAAGTGGCCGAGGCAGTCAGGGAGCTGACGGGACGACCCGTCGAGCTGGTGGAGATCACGACGTACGGCGACACCTCGCGCGAGCACCTCGCGCAGATCGGTGGCACCGGCGTCTTCGTCGCCGCGCTGCGCGAGGCCCTGGCCCGCGACGAGGTGGACTTCGCCGTCCACTCGCTCAAGGACCTGCCCACCGCGCAGCCCGCCGAGCTCACCCTCGCCGCCGTGCCCGTGCGCGAGGACCCCCGTGACGCGCTCGTCGCCCGCGACGGGCTGACCTTCGCGGAGCTGGCGGCCGGCTCCCCGGCGGGGGTTCCCCGCATCGGCACCGGCTCGCCGCGCCGCATGGCGCAGCTGAACGCCTACGCGCGCAGCCACGGCATGACCATCGAGACCGTGCCGATCCGCGGGAACGTCGACACCCGCATCGGATACGTGCACAAGGGGGAGCTCGACGCCGTCGTGCTCGCCGCCGCCGGACTCAACCGCGTCGGCAGGGCCGACGAGGTGACCGAGCTCCTGTCGGTCGACACCGTTCTGCCCGCCCCCGGCCAGGGGGCACTGGCGATCGAGTGTGCCGCGCACAACGCGTCACTCGCCGCCGCGCTCGCCGAGCTCGACGACCCGTACACCCGGGCCGCCGTCACCGCCGAGCGGTCCCTGCTCGCCGCCCTGGAAGCCGGCTGCAGCGCGCCCGTTGGCGCGTTGGCCGACCTCTTGGCCGACGGGCAGATTGTCAAGGAAATGCGCCTGCGCGGCGTCGTCGGTACGACCGACGGCTCGACGCTGGTGCAGCTGTCCACCACCGGTCCCGTGCCCGAGACGGAGACCCAGGCCATGGCGCTGGGCCGCGAACTCGCTGCCGAGATGCTCGCCAAGGGCGCGGCCGGTCTGATGGGGGAGCGAGCACTTTGAGCCCCACCTCGAACCTTCCCGGCCTTCCCGCACACGGGCACGTCACCTTTCTCGGTGCCGGACCCGGAGATCCGGGACTGCTGACCCTGCGCGCCGTCGAGGCGCTGGCCCGAGCGGATGTGCTGATCGCCGAGCCGGATGTGCTCGACGTCGTCCGCGTGCATGCCAGGGGAGGTGTGGACACACCCCAGCCACCGGCTGACGACACGTCAATGACCGCCGACGCGACGCCGTTCCGAGCTGCCGCCAATCTTGTCATGGAGGCCGCGAAGGGCGGCAGGCGGGTCGTGCGTGCGGTCAGCGGCGACCCGGGCCTGGACACGTACGCGGCCGAGGAGATGCTCGCCTGCGCCGCCGAGGGCATCCCCTTCGAGGTCGTGCCGGGCATCGCCGCGGCCGTCGGTGTGCCCGCGTACGCGGGTGTGCCGCTGCGGGACGCGCAGGGGACCGACGTCCGTTTCGTCGACGCCCGGACCGCGTCCGACCGCTGCTGGGGCGAGGTCGGCGCCTCCGACGGGACCGTCGTGGTCTCGACGGCGCTCGACTCCGTGGCGGCGGCCGCCGGTGAGCTGGTGGCCGCGGGCCGCAAGCCGGACACCCCGATGACGGTGACCGCGGCCGGTACGACGACGCGCCAGCGCACCTGGACCGCGACGCTCGGCAGCATCGCGCAGGTGCTCAAGCAGGCGAAGGTGCTGCCCTCGCCGGACGGCGGCCAGCCCGTCATAGCCGTGGTCGGCGAGCGTTCCTCCGCCGCCCAGCGCGACCAGCTGTCGTGGTTCGAGTCGAAGCCGCTCTTCGGGTGGCGGGTGCTCGTGCCGCGCACGAAGGAGCAGGCGGCCTCGCTCTCCGACCAGCTGCGCTCCTACGGCGCCGTGCCGCACGAGGTGCCGACCATCGCGGTGGAGCCGCCGCGCACGCCCCAGCAGATGGAGCGCGCGGTCAAGGGCCTGGTGACGGGGCGGTACGAGTGGATCGCCTTCACCTCCGTCAACGCCGTCAAGGCGGTGCGGGAGAAGTTCGAGGAGTACGGGCTCGACGCGCGGGCCTTCGCCGGGATCAAGGTCGCGGCCGTCGGCGAGCAGACCGCCGCCGCGCTGATCGCCTTCGGCGTGAAGCCGGACCTGGTGCCCAGCGGTGAGCAGTCGGCCGCCGGTCTCCTGGAGGACTGGCCGCCGTACGACCCGGTCTTCGACCCGATCGACCGGGTGTTCCTGCCGCGGGCCGACATCGCCACGGAGACGCTGGTCGCCGGGCTCATCGATCTCGGGTGGGAGGTGGACGACGTCACGGCCTACCGGACCGTGCGGGCGTCGCCGCCGCCGGCGGAGACGCGGGAGGCGATCAAGGGCGGCGGCTTCGACGCGGTCCTGTTCACCTCGTCGTCGACCGTGCGGAACCTCGTCGGCATCGCCGGCAAGCCGCACAACGTGACCGTGATCGCGTGCATCGGCCCCGCCACCGCGAAGACCGCGGAGGAGCACGGGCTGCGGGTGGACGTGATGGCTCCCGAGCCGTCGGTGCACAAGCTGGCCGAGGCCCTGGCGCAGTTCGGTACGGCGCGTCGTGCGGCGGCGCTGGAGGCGGGTGACCCCGTCACCCGGCCCAGTGAGCGCCGGCCCGGTTCGCGCCGGCGACGCACCGCGCCCTGAGCGGTCCCGCACCGTCGATCACCGGCTTCGCCGAGTTCGTCCTCAAACGCCGGACGGGCTGAATTTCCCTGGTCCCGGCTGAGAACCTTCAGCCGGGACCAGAACCTTTCGTGAGGTGAGAGAGACAGTGACCAAGTACGGATCCTTCCCCGGTGCGCGGCCCCGGCGGCTGCGGACCACTCCCGCGATGCGGCGCATGGTGGCCGAGACGCGGCTGCACCCCGCCGATCTGATCCTGCCCGCGTTCGTGCTCGAAGGGGCCTCGGCGCCGGTGGAGATCGGGGCGATGCCCGGCGTCTTCCAGCACACCCGGGACAGCCTGAAGAAGGCCGCGGTCGACGCGCTCGAGGCCGGGGTCTCCGGGATCATGCTGTTCGGTGTGCCGGAGGAGTCGAAGAAGGACGCCCAGGGCACGGCCGGTACGGACCCCGAGGGCATCCTGCAGGTGGCCATCCGTGACGTGCGGGCCGAGGTCGGCGACGACCTCATCGTCATGTCGGACCTCTGCCTCGACGAGACCACGGACCACGGGCACTGCGGTGTGCTCGACTCCGAGGGCCGGGTCGACAACGACGCGACCCTGGAGCGGTACGCGGAGATGGCGCAGGTGCAGGCCGACGCGGGCGCCCACGTGGTGGGCCCGAGCGGCATGATGGACGGTCAGATCGGGGTCATCCGCGACGCGTTGGACCAGACCGGCCACGAGGACGTGTCGATCCTCGCGTACACCGCGAAGTACTCCTCTGCCTTCTACGGCCCCTTCCGCGAGGCCGTCGGCTCGTCCCTCAAGGGGGACCGCAAGACCTACCAGCAGGACCCGGCCAACAGCCGCGAGTCCCTGCGGGAGCTCGCGCTCGACCTGGAGGAGGGCGCCGACATGGTGATGGTGAAGCCCGCGGGCCCCTACCTCGACATCCTCGCGAAGGTCGCCGCCGAGGTGGCCGTGCCGGTGGCCGCGTACCAGATCAGCGGCGAGTACGCGATGATCGAGGCGGCCGCCGAGCGGGGCTGGATCGACCGGGACAAGGCGATCATGGAGTCCCTGACGGGGATCAAGCGCGCGGGCGCCAACATGATCCTCACGTACTGGGCGACCGAGGTCGCGCGGCAGCTCTGAGCGGCCGGACGGGACGGCCCGGACGCCCTTGACCTCAACCTTGGTCGAGGATGAACGGTGGGGTGCATCGACGTTCGTCCACACGTTCCGAGGAGCACCCCATGCGCGCTGTCGTCCTGCATGAGTTCGGCCCCGCCGGCAATCTGCGTCCTGAGACCCTGCCCGACCCCGTCGCGGGGCCGGGCCAGGTGCGGATCGCCGTGCGCGCGGCGGGAGTTCACTTCATCGAGACCGTCCTGCGCAGGGGCGAGGCGTCCGGCATGGCGCCCCCGCTCCCCGAACTGCCCGCGGTCTTCGGCGGCGAGGTCGCCGGGACGGTGGAGTCCGTGGGCCCGGACGTCGGAGCCGAGTGGCTCGGGCGTTCCGTGGTCGTCTCCCGCTCGGCCCCCGGCGGATACGCCGAACTGACCGTCGCCGACGTCGCGCGGCTGCATGTCGTCCCCGACGGGCTCGGCCACGAGGCCGCGGTGACCATGGTGATGACCGGGGCCACCACCATGGGCCTGCTCGCGGTGGCCCGACTCCGCGCCGACGACGTGGTGTTGGTGACGTCCGCCGCCGGGGGCGTGGGGCGGCTCGTCGTCCAGTACGCACGCGGGCTCGGCGCCACGGTGATCGGTGCGGCCGGCGGCCCCGCCAAGACCGGGGCCGTCCGTGCGCTCGGCGCCGACATCGCCGTCGACTACGACCGGCCGGGCTGGGAACGCGAGGTCGCCGAGCGGCTCGGCGGGCGGCGGGTCACCGCCGTGCTCGACGGGGTCAGCGGCGAAAAGGGCGCGGCCGCCTTCGAGTTGCTCGCCGACGGCGGCCGGTATGTCGTCATCGGCTGGTCGTCGCAGGACGCCTTCGAGCCAGAGCCGGCCCTGCTCGCCGAGCGCGGCATCACCGTCACCAACGCGCTGGCGCACCTGCTCGAGAACCCCGGGAACGGTCCCGCGTACGAGCGCGCTGCCCTGGAGGCCGCCGCCGAGGGCCGGTTGGTCCCCGACTTCCAGGTGTTCCCGCTGGAGCGGGCGGCCGAGGCGCACGCCGCCATGGAGCGGCGGGAGACGACGGGCAAGGTCGTGCTGGTCCCCTAGGGACGCTCTCCCCGGCCCTTCTCAGTCCTTCCTGAGGAGCAGCGGCAGCCGGGAGAGGCCGTCCGCTCCGTGGCCCTCCTCGACGGCGCGGTCCAGCAGCGCCTGCAGCGGGTCGAACAGGTCGGTGCGCAGGCCCTGTTCGGTGAAGGTGGCCGTGAAGTTCCGGAACGCCTCGCGGTTCATGGCGAGGTTCGAGACGTCCGTCAGGTGCCGGCCGGAGTCCAGGGCCTCGGCGGTGCCCGGGACGATCCCCTCCGTCATCGCCACCACCCACTCCTCGAGCAGCGGCGCGAAGTCGCGGGCCGGGACGCCCGCGCTGCCCATGAGGGCGTAGGCCTGGGCGACGCCGATGACCATGCCGTACATGCCCGTGAGCAGCGACAGGTCGTAGAGGGCGGCGCTGCCGGGGTCCTCGCCGACCCACCTCGGGGCGGCGAGCGCGGCCAGCGCGGGCCGGTGCCGCTCGAAGGCCGTCTCGTCGGTGCCGCTGTAGAGGATGTACGCGCCGGGTGTCGCGATCATCTGGGGGACGGCCATGATGCCGCCGTCGAGGTACGTGATGCCGTGCGCCGCCGCCCACCGCGCCAACTCCCGTGCCTGGCCCGGGCTTCCGTTGGTGAGGTTGACGACGGTGCGGCCCGCGAGCGCGCCGGCCGCGGGCTCCAGGAGGCCGCGCACGGCGTCGTTGCCGGTGAGGCAGACGATGACCAGGTCGGAGGCGGTGACGGCCTCCGGCACGGTCTCGGCGGGGGTCGCGCCCTGGGCCACCAGCGGCCCGGTTCTCGACCTCGTCCGGTTCCACACCGTCGTCGGGTGTCCGGCCTTGACGAGGGCAGCGGCCAGGGCGGTGCCCATCAGGCCGAGGCCGAGGACGGTGACGGGGGAGTCGGCGGCGGTTTCGGGCATGGGGGAGCTCCTTCGAGGGCGTCGCGTCGGGTACGCGTTCGATCCTCGTCCGGCTCCACCGGGCCGACAAGTACCGACTATTTTGTGCGGTACTCACCAGAAGGTGCGTGTGCCGGCCGGAACTCCCCCGTGCCGCGGGGGTGTTACGCGAACTGGCCCGGCCGGTAGTCGCCGGCGGGCTGCTGGGTGATGACGTTCAGCCGGTTGAAGGTGTTGATGAGGGCGATCAGCGTCACCAGGCCGGCGAGCTGCTCCTCGTCGAAGTGCTTGGCGGCGTTCTTCCAGACCTCGTCCGGGACCCCGCCGGCCGTGTCGGCGATGCGGGTGCCCTGCTCGGCCAGCTCCAGCGCCGCACGCTCGGCCTCGGTGAAGACCGTGGCCTCGCGCCACCCGGCGATCAGGTGGAGGCGCGTGGCGGTCTCGCCCGCGGCGGCGGCTTCCTTGGTGTGCATGTCGAGGCAGAAACCGCAGCCGTTGATCTGGCTGGCGCGGATCTCGACCAGGGCCTGTGTCGCGGCCGGCAGCCCCGTTTCCGAGACGACCTTCCCCACCGCGACCAGGTGCTTCAGTGCCTTGCCCAGGCTGGGGCTGGTGAAGAGGTTCAGTCGGGTGTCCATGATGCGCTCCCTGTACGTGGTCGGTCCTACACCACTACGACGGAGCGACCGCCGTCAGATGTGACAGGGCCGAATGTGACCTGCGTCTCGCCGGGACCGTGCCCTTTCCCGGGCCGGCAGGGCGTGCGCGGTCACCGGGTCAGCGCGGCCTCCGGCGACGTCTGCCAGTAGGTGGTCGTGACCGTGTCGTCCACGTGGACGCCGCCCGCGGGCAGCTTCGCGACCGCCTCCCTGCCGACGCTGCCGTGCGTCGACCGGGCGGCGAAGAGGACGCCGAGCCGGTGCGCGGTGCGGCCGTGCCTCCCGCCGCCGTCGGCCGCCGACGTCGTGACGCCCGCGTACGCCGACCCGCCGGGCTCCATCGTGACGACCGCCTGCGGCACCGTGCCGGTGTCGGTGCCGGCGGGGGCCTGCGCGTCGTCGAAGCGGAGGTAGGGGGCGCCGTAGGCGTGACAGGGGGTGGTGCCGGTGTTCGTGACGGTGATCAGGAGGTGGTTCACGGGGCGCGGGACCTCGGTGACCTTCACCTCGACCCGCGCGCCGGTGCAGGTGACCGGTTTCCCGCCACCCGCGGTGCGCCGGTTGGTGGCGGGCGGCGACTCCGTGCTGTGCTGGGCAGCCGTCCGTGCCGCGAACGTCGCCGCGCCCTCGTCCCGGGTGCCGGTGCCGTCCGCGCAGGCCGTCAGGGAGAAGGTGCCGAGGGTGATCACGGTGGCCGCGGCCGCGCGGAGTGCGAGGGCGTGACGGGTGTTCGTAACGGTACTGGTGCGGAACATGGCTGATCCTTCGTGACGAGTGCCGTGAACGGCATGCTTGGATGACGACAGCCTGTGCGGTGCACCGTCCCAGCCGCCACGGGCGCGGGGGAGTTGGGGACGCCGGAACGTTCGTAACGGCTCTGGCCAGGGCATACGGCACCGCCCTGGAACGACTGACTGGAATGGGGGAGGGCAGAGATGGCGTCGCTCGCGGAGCTGCTTCGGGAGCTCAAGGAGCGGTCGGGGCACAGCTATGGGGTGCTGGCCAAGCGGCTCCACATGAGTACGTCCACCTTGCACCGCTACTGCAACGGCGACGCGGTGCCCACCGAGTTCGCCCCGCTGGAACGGTTCGCGCGCCTCTGCAAGGCGGCGCCGGAGGAGCTGGTGGAGGTCCACCGGCGGTGGATCCTGGCCGACGCGGACCGCGGCCGCAAGACGGAATCTCCCGCCCCCGCCAAGCAGGCGCCCACGTCCGGCGCGTCACGACCCGACAGCCCCAACGGCCCTGCGGCTCAAGCCCCTTCGGACTCGGCGCCGGCCGACTCCGACTCCGACCCTGAGTCCGGCTCCGATGACGCGCCCCGTCCCTCGCGCAAGCGGCAGACCCTCGTCCTCGCGGCCGCCGTCGCCGCCGTCGTCGGGATCGGCTCCATCGCCCTCGCGATGAACGGTGCCGGGGACGACGGGCACAAGAGCAGCGCCGAGAAGGCCGTCTCGTCGGGTCCGAGCGGCGCCCCGTCCGCGTCACGGAGCGCGGCCGAGAGCAAGGACAAGCGCAAGGGCGAGGACAAGGACAAGGACAAGAGCGACGCCAAGAGCAGCGGGGCCCCCTCCAACTCGCCCTCGAAGAAGGGCGGTCCGGTGCCCGACTCCGCCCGGAGCGGCAAGGGGCCCGCGTCCGGTGGCGCGCAGGGCAACTTCGACATGGTGAGCACGCGCACCAGGCCGTACGCCTACGACGACCCCTGCGGCAGGGACTTCCTCGTCAACCGCAAGGCCGCCGAGGTGCCGCAGCCGCCCGCCGCCCCGCAGGACACCTCCAGCTGGGTCGGCGACCTCGGCGCCGTCGCGTCCGGCAGCCAGTACATCGAAGTCACCGTGCAGGGCCTCGGCAAGGAGACGGTCGTCCTCGAGGGCATGGACGTCCGCGTGCAGAGCACCAGCGCGCCGCTGGCCTGGAACAACTTCCAGCTGGCGACCGGCTGCGGCGGCGACGTCTCCACCAAGTCCTTCGGCGTCGACCTCGACGACGCGGCGCCCCGCGTCACCCCCAGGGCGGGCCAGCGCGACTTCCCGTACAAGGTCAGCGAGAACGACCCCGAGGTCTTCTACATCAACGCCGGTGTCGCGTCGCACGACGTCCGCTGGTACCTCGAACTGCGGTGGTCCAGCGGCAAACGGCACGGTGTGGCCCGCATCGACGACCAGAGCAAGCCGTTCCGCACGAGCGGCAAGGCGGGACGCCCCACCTACGGCTGGCCGCCCGGCGCGGTGAAGTGGGAGCGGCAACTGCAGGACGGCTGAGCCCATGTCGTGACGGTGGTCCCTGGAGTGAGGGCGGTCCCCGGAGTGACGGCGGTACCGGTACGGTCCCGTCCGCATCCCGGAACGGCACGTGTAGAGGGCAAACACGTGCTTAGGGTGCGGGCAGAGCCATCCGAGCCGAAGGAGCCGTCGCCGTGACCGTCACCGAGCCAGCCCGTACCGCCGCCCCCCTGCCGCCGTTCGCCGCGCGCGCCGCCGCGGTCGGCGGCTCGCCGGTACGGGACATCCTCGCGGTCACCGCCCGGCCCGAAGTCATCAACTTCGCGGGCGGGTTGCCCGCCCCCGGCCTCTTCGACGGCGAGGGCATCGCGGCCGCCTTCCGCGCGGTGCTCGCCGAGACGCCCGAGCGGGCGCTGCAGTACTCGACGACCGAGGGCGAGCCCGCGCTGCGTACCGCGATAGCCGCGCGCGCCGCCGCCCGCGGACTGCCGACCGGCGCCGACGACATCCTGGTCACCACCGGATCGCAGCAGGCCCTCTCGCTCCTCGCGACCGCGCTGATCGAGCCCGGCGACACCGTCCTCGTCGAGAACCCCTGTTATCTGGCGGCACTTCAGGCCTTCGCCCTCGCGGGCGCGCGCGTGGTGCCCGTGCCCTGCGACGCGGCGGGCATCGACCCGGCCGCCCTCGACGAACTCGTCGCCCTGCACCGCCCCAAGCTGCTCTACACCGTCCCCACCTTCCAGAACCCGACCGGCCGCACCCTGCCCGCCCAGCGGCGCGCGGCGGTCGCCGAGGTCGCCGGGCGGCGCGGGGTGTGGATCGTCGAGGACGACCCGTACGGCGAGCTGCGCTTCGAGGGCGAGCGCGTCCCGTGGATCGCCACGTATCCGGGGGCGGCGGACCGCACCGTACTCCTCGGCAGTTTCTCCAAGGTCATGGCGCCCGGTCTGCGCCTCGGCTGGCTGCGCGCGCCCGCCGCGCTGCTGCGGGCCTGCGTCGTCGCCAAGCAGGCCGCGGACCTGCACACGCCGACCGTCAACCAGCTCGCCGCCGCGCGCTACCTCGCCGACCGGGACCTGGACGCGCACGTCGCCCGTGTCGCCGGGATCTACCGCGAGCGCCGCGACGCGATGCTCGCCGGGCTCGGCGGGGCGCTGCCGGAGGGGTCCGGCTGGATCCGGCCGGAGGGCGGCATGTTCGTGTGGGCGAAGCTGCCCGAGGGGTACGACACGACGGAGCTGCTGCGCAGTGTCGTCACGCACGACGTGGCGTACGTGCCGGGGGCGCCGTTCTTCGCGGGTGAGCCGGACCGCTCCACCCTGCGGCTCTGCTTCGTGACGCAGTCCCCCGACGAGATCGCCGAGGGACTGCGGCGGCTGGGGAACGCGCTCCGGGGGTAGCGGCCGCCACCCCCGGAAGCGGCCTCAGAGGCGCTCGGGCGTCCTGATGCCCATCAGCGCCATGCCCTGGTGCAGCGTCCGCGCCGTGATGTCGCACAGGAACAGGCGGTTCTCGACCTGCGCCGGGGTGTCCGCCTTCAGGACCGGGCACTCGGCGTAGAACGTCGTGTACAGCGACGCCAGCTGGTAGAGGTACGCGGCCAGCTTGTGCGGGGCGTACTCCTCGGCGGCCTCGGCGACCACGGCCGCGAACTGGTCCAGGTGCAGGCCGAGCGCCCGCTCGGCCGGGACGAGCTCCAGCTCGGGGTGGGCCGCCGGGGCGGCGTCGCCGCGCAGCCGCAGGATCGACCTGATGCGGGCGTACGCGTACTGGAGGTAGACCGACGTGTCGCCGTTGAGCGAGACCATCTGGTCCAGGTCGAACTTGTAGTCCCGCGCCGCCGACGTCGACAGGTCGGCGTACTTCACGGCGCCGATGCCGATCTGCTTGCCGTTCTCGACGATCTCTTCCTCGGTGAGGGCGATCTTCTCGTTGTTCTTCTCGCGCACGACCGCCGTCGCCCGCTCGATCGCCTCGTCCAGGAGGTCGATCAGGCGCACCGTCTCGCCCTCACGCGTCTTGAACGGCTTGCCGTCCTTGCCGAGGACCGTGCCGAAGCCGAGCTGCACCGCCTTGACGTCGTCCGTGAGCCAGCCCGCCCTGCGGGCCGTCTCGAAGACCATCTTGAAGTGCAGCGACTGCCGTACGTCCACGACGTAGAGCAGGGTGTCCGCCTTCAGGTTGAAGACCCGGTCGCGGATGGCCGAGAGGTCGGTGGCCGCGTACCCGAAGCCGCCGTCGGACTTCTGCACGATCAGCGGCGACGGATTGCCGTCCGGGCCCTTCACGTCGTCGAAGAAGACGCAGAGCGCGCCGTTGGAGCGGACGGCGACGCCGGACTCCTCCAGCATGCGGCAGGTCTCCGCCAGCATGTCGTTGTAGCCGGACTCGCCGACGATGTCCTCGTCGCGGATGGCCACGTCCAGCTTGTCGAAGACGGAGTAGAAGTAGATCTTCGACTCGTCGACGAACCGCTGCCAGATCGCGAGCGTCTCCGGGTCGCCGGCCTGCAGGTCCACCACCCGGCGCCGGGCCCGCGCCTTGAAGCCCTCGTCGGAGTCGAAGAGCACCTTCGAGGCCTTGTAGACGCGGTTGAGGGTGGACATGGCGGCCTCGCCGTCGGCGTCGTCGCCGTGGTCGAGCTCGGTGGGGTGCTCGGTCAGATACTGCACGAGCATGCCGAACTGCGTGCCCCAGTCGCCGATGTGGTGGCGGCTGATCACGTTCTCCCCGGTGAACTCGAGGATCTTCACCACGGAGTTTCCGATGACGGAGTTCCGCAGGTGGCCGACGTGCATCTCCTTGGCCACGTTCGGCTGGGCCCAGTCGATCACCGTCGTGCCGGGCCGCTCCACGAACGGCACGCCGAGCCGGTCGCCGTCGGCCGCCCGCGCCGCGAGGTTCTCGGTGATCGCGGCGTCGGTGACCGTGATGTTGAGGAAGCCGGGGCCCGAGACCTCGATGTCCTTGATCAGGTCGGGGGCGGTGATCCCCGCGACGACCTGCGTGGCCAGCTCGCGGGGGTTGCCCTTCAGCTTCTTCGCGAGCGCCAGGATGCCGTTGGCCTGGAAGTCCGCCCGGTCGCTGCGTCGCAGCAGCGGGTCCGCGGAACCGGCCTCCGGCAGGGCAGCCGAGAGGGCGTCCGCGAGGCGCTGGTGGACGGAGGCGGTGAGGGACGTGACCGGGGCCATGAGCTTCCGTTCTCGTGAGTCCGCGGGATCCGCGTGGGTCCGCGATCCGCGTAAATGGAGTGCGTGAAGGTGCCCTTCGAGTGTCCCATGAGCCCGACGGCGGTTTCTCCTCCATAAAGACGGCCGGGCGCAACCCCGGACCGGGTCCCGCCGTCTGGGACAATGGCGTACGCCGGATTCCAGGAACTTCGAGGAAACAAGAGGACGTGCCGATCGTGGCAGCTCAGAGCACCGATACCACCGACTGGGTCTCCCGCTACGCGGACGAGGTCATCGCCGAGTCGGAGCGTCGTGCCCCGGGCAAACCCGTCGTCGTCGCCTCCGGTCTCTCCCCCTCGGGCCCGATCCACCTCGGCAACCTCCGCGAGGTCATGACCCCGCACCTCGTCGCCGACGAGATCCGCCGCCGCGGGTACGAGGTCCGCCACCTGATCTCCTGGGACGACTACGACCGGTACCGCAAGGTCCCGGCGGGCGTCGCGGGCATCGACGACTCCTGGGCGGAGCACATCGGCAAGCCGCTGACCTCCGTCCCGGCCCCGGCCGGCTCCGCGTACCCGAACTGGGCCGAGCACTTCAAGGCCGCGATGACCGAGGCGCTCGCCGAGCTCGGCGTCGAGTACGACGGCATCAGCCAGACCGAGCAGTACACCTCGGGGGCCTACCGCGAGCAGATCCTGCACGCGATGAGGCACCGCGGCGACATCGACGCCATCCTCGACCAGTACCGCACCAAGAAGGACCCCGCCAAGGCCGGGCAGCAGGGCAAGGGCAAGGGCAAGCAGCAGCAGAAGCCCGTCGACGAGGCCGAGCTGGAGGCCGCGGAGGGCTCCGGCGCGGCGAGCGAGGACGACGGCAGCGGCGGCACCGGCGGATACTTCCCGTACAAGCCCTACTGCGGGCAGTGCGAGAAGGACCTGACGACGGTCGTCTCGTACGACGACGAGACCACCGAGCTCGTCTACACCTGCACGGCGTGCGGCTTCGGCGAGACGGTCCGGCTCAGCGAGTTCAACCGCGGCAAGCTGGTCTGGAAGGTCGACTGGCCGATGCGCTGGGCGTACGAGGGCGTCATCTTCGAGCCGTCCGGCGTGGACCACTCCTCGCCCGGCTCGTCGTTCGTCGTCGGCGGCCAGATCGTCCGGCAGATCTTCGACGGCGTGCAGCCCATCGGCCCCATGTATGCCTTCGTGGGCATCTCCGGCATGGCGAAGATGTCCTCCTCCAAGGGCGGCGTGCCGACCCCGGCCGACGCCCTGAAGATCATGGAGGCGCCGCTGCTGCGCTGGCTGTACGCGCGCCGCAGGCCCAACCAGTCCTTCAAGATCGCCTTCGACCAGGAGATCCAGCGGCTCTACGACGAGTGGGACAAGCTGGAGGCCAAGGTCGCCGACGGCTCCGTGCTGCCCGCCGACGCCGCCGCGCACTCCCGCGCCGTGCGCACCGCCGCCGGTGAGCTGCCGCGGACCCCGCGCCCGCTGCCGTACCGCACGCTGGCCTCCGTCGCCGACATCACCGCCGGCGCCGAGGACCAGACGCTGCGCATCCTGCGCGACCTCGACCCGTCCGACCCGATCACGTCCCTGGACGAGACCCGGCCGCGCCTGGACCGCGCCGAGAACTGGATCACCACCCAGGTCCCGGCCGAGGCCCGCACCATCGTCCGCTCCGAGCCGGACACGGAGCTGCTCGCCTCGCTGGACGACGCGGCCCGCGACTCGCTCCGCCTCCTCCTGGAGGGCCTGGACTCGCACTGGTCCCTCGACGGCCTCACCCACCTCGTGTACGGCGTGCCGAAGGTGCAGGCGGGCTTCTCGGCGGACGCGACGGCGAAGGAGCTCCCGGCCGAGATCAAGGTGGCGCAGCGCACGTTCTTCGCGCTGCTGTACCGCCTCCTCGTCACCCGCGAGACCGGCCCGCGCCTGCCTACGCTGCTGCTCGCGGTGGGGGCGGACCGGGTCCGCAAGCTGCTCGCCGCCTAGGGTCCGCCCGGCGGACCCGATGACACGGCGAAGGCCCCGTTCCAGCAGGAACGGGGCCTTCGCCGTGCGCGGTGCATCCTTCGGACTACCGCGGATTCGGCCGGAGGCAGGACGCGCGCCCCGGAACCGCCGCCGATCATGGACGTATGAGAGAAATCATCGGCATCGTCGGCTGGATCGTCGGAATCCAGGGCGCCCTGGGCGTCGCGGGACGGACGTTCGGCGACGGCCCCTGGGGCATGCTGCACAAGTGGTGGGACCTGCCCACACCGCTGTACGCCGCGCTCTTCGTGGCGGGAGCGGCGCTCGCCCTCTACGGGGAGACGTCGAAGCACCGGCACAAGTCCCGCACCTGACGGTCCCGCGCACCGAAAGCGGCTGCTCTACGCGATGTGGTCTTCCACGAACTCGTTCTCCAGGCGGGCCGAGAAGCGGTCCATGTAGTTGTTCAGCTCGCGGGACTGGAGGCGCAGGCCGTAGGCCGCCTCCGCGTTCGCCGCGAAGGTGCCCGGCGTCGGCATGCCCTCGCCGTCTATCGACTGACGGAACACCTGGTACAGGTCCTCGTCGGTCGGGCCGGGCGGCGCGCCGCCCTCGGGCACATGGGGGTGCTCCTGCTCGTACGCCTGCGGGGGCTGCTGCTCCCCGGGCGGCGTCGCCTGCTGCCGCTCCTGCTCCGCGTACCACTCGTCGTACGGGGCGACGGGGGCGTAACTGGCGTTGTGTGCCGCGAACCAGGGGCTCGCGTGGTTGCCCACCGGGAGGGTCTCCTCCTGGGGGCCGGGCGCCGGGTCCTCCGGGGCCTCGGGCTCGGCGGGCTCGGCGGGCTCGGGATCGGGTGCGGGCGCGGCCGTCAGCTGCTGCCGGGGCTCCTCGGCGGTCTGCGCCGCCGGGGCCGGGGCGGGCGGCAGCAGCACCGGTTCGATGCCCGCCGCGGCGAGCCCGGCGGGGGCGGTCTCGGCGAGCGGGACGCCGAAGCGCGCCAGGCGCAGCGGCATCAGCGACTCGACCGGCGCCTTGCGGCGCCAGGCACGGCCGAACCGGGCCTGCAGGCGCGCCTGGTAGACGAGGCGTTCCTGTTCGAGCTTGATGACCTGCTCGTAGCTGCGCAGCTCCCACAGCTTCATGCGGCGCCACAGCTTGAAGGTGGGGACGGGGGAGAGCAGCCAGCGGGTGAGGCGCACGCCCTCCATGTGCTTGTCGGCGGTGATGTCCGCGATCCGGCCCACCGCGTGCCGGGCCGCCTCGACGGCGACCACGAACAGCACCGGGATCACCGCGTGCATGGCGACGCCGAGCGGATCGCCCCAGCTGGAGGCGGCGTTGAAGGCGATCGTCGCCGCCGTGAGGAGCCACGCCGTCTGCCGCAGCAGCGGGAAGGGGATGCGCAGCCAGGTCAGCAGGAGGTCGAGGGCGAGCAGGACGCAGATGCCCGCGTCGACGCCGATGGGGAAGACCGCCGAGAAGTCGCCGAAGCCCTTCTCCTCGGCGAGTTCGCGCACGGCCGCGTAGGACCCGGCGAAGCCGATCCCGGCGATGACGACCGCTCCGGAGACGACCACTCCGATGAGTATCCGGTGCGTGCGTGTCAGCTGCATCGCGGCCACCCGCGAACCCCTCCCTGTTCAAGGCCTGTGTCGGCTTGTTGCGAGCGACAGCCTGGCACATGCGTGCACAAGGCCGTGGGGCGGTACGCCGGGAGCCCGGCCCACCGGGGGCCGGGCTCCGTCAACTCGCCTGCCGGGGGCGCCGGTCGGCGCCGCCCTCGCCGGGTCAGGACTTGCTGCTGGTGTCCTTCTTCTTGTCCTTGGAGTCGTCGGACTTCGAGTCGTCGGACTTGGAGTCGTCCTTCTTCGAGTCGTCCTTCTTGGAGTCCTCGGTCTTCGCGTCGTCGCCCTTCGGCTTGCCGCTCGCACCCGAAGACGCCTTGCCGCCACCGTTGTTGGCGGAGACGACCGCGTCCACGGCCTCCTTCGCCGCCTTCTGCGCGTCCTTCGACAGCTTGCCCGCGTCAGGGGAGTCGTCGCCGGCGAGGCCCGCGCCGTTGTAGTCGACCGTGATGACCACGTTCTCCACGCGCGCCACGAACGTCTGCTGCTTGAAGGTGTCCTTGTCCTTCTTCAGGTCGTACCGCACCAGCGTCGCCTGCTCGCCGACGCCCTGCACCGGCTCCGTCTTGACGCCCTTGGCGTCCTTGGTCGCCTTGGCGTCCTCGACCTGCTTGGCGAAGTTGTCCTGCGCGCGCTGCGCGCCGCTGCCCAGCGAGGCGTCCGACTCGAAGCGCAGCTGCGAGACGCGCAGCCAGCGGAACTGCGAGCCGTCCACGCCGTTGTTGTCGAGACTGTCCCAGGAGCAGCTGCCGCGCAGCGCCGTGTCGCTGGACGTGCCGGCCTTGCCCGACTTGTCCCTCGCCTTGGGCACCAGGTCCTCGAGCGTCTTCTTCGACAGGACCTCGCAGGGCTCGGGGAGCTTGGCGTAGGCGGCCTTCTCCACGCTCGCGGCCTTGTCGCCGCCCTTGGCCGGAGCCGAGGACTTCGTGCCCGAGCCCTTGCCGGCCTTGTCGGATCCGGAGTCGGAGCCGGAGTCGGAGGAGCAGCCGGCGACGAGGATCACCGGTACGGCGGCCGCGCAGACGAGGAGGCGGCTGCGGAGCTGTCGCTTTCGCTGTGCAGGTCGGTGCATGGTTCCTTCACTCTGTTCGTCTCGTGACGTCCAGTTCGTCTCGTGACGTCGTCGGGTCCGAGGGGCCACGGTACGCGCATGGGGCGACGGGCGGTCCGCTTCGGGGGAGCGGGACGCCCGTCCGTGCCCGCGCCGGCCGGGGGCTACTCGTCGAACTCGCCGGCCAGGCTGTCGGCCAGATCCTGGGCCTTGTCCTGCATTTCCTTGCTGTCGGGGACATCCGTGCGGCGGCCGGGCTGCTCGTCGTACTCGATGGTCACGATGACGTTGGACGTGCGGAACACCACAGTCACGGTGCGGTGACGGGAGGCCGACGCGGCGGTGGTCAGGGCGTCGTCGAGGAAGGCCTCGTCGCCCAGGTCGGAGAGGGTGCGGGGTTCGAGCCCCGGGGGCGGGGTGGCGGGCTCGGAGGCGCCGGTGCCGTCCGCCTCGACGTCGTCCTCGCCACTCTTCGAGCCCTTGTCCTTGTCTCCGTCCTCGTCCCTGCCCTTGCCGTCGTCCGCTCTGCCCTTCTTGCCGCCCTGCGCCGTGTCGCCGGACGCGGAGTCGCCGGACCCCTCCGTGGAGTCGTCGCCGTCGTCCTCGTCGCGGGACGAGGAGCCGGCGGGCACGGGGAGCCCCGCCTCCTTCAGCTTCGACGCGTAGACCTCCGCGGCGCGGGCGTCGTCGCTGACGGTCCCGTCGTACGAGACGACCCGCTCGAAGTCGACGAGGAGGTGGTGGGAGGCGCCGGACGACTCGACCTTCCAGTTGCAGCCCACGCGCCGGTCGGTGTCGTACGTCACCGTCGGCGTCCCCTCGTACGCCTTCTCGCGCTGCTCGGTGTCGGCGATCTCCGGGATGCCGGGCAGCATCGCGTCGAGGGTGCCGTGGTCGACCTCGCCGCAGGGCTCGGGGAGCGTGCGGTACTTGCCGGGCTGGGCCGGGGCGGTGGAGCTGCCGCCGCTGCCCGGCTTGGAGTCGTCGCTGTCGTCGCCGAGGCCCGACCCGCTGGTGCAGCCGGTCAGGATCACCGCGAGGAGGGCGGCGACACCGGGGAGACAGGCCTTGGCCTTCCGCTGCACCGTGATGGCTCCTCTCGCCTGGCTGTGCCTGGATATTGGGTTGCCGCTGGTGGGCGACCGGTGGAGACAATGTGTATCGCACGCACTGCCGTGGACGCCGGTCCGTCACCCTTTTCGTTGACCTTGGCTCCGGTATTTGCGCTTCTAGGCTTGTAGTGGATTACGGGGGAATGAGGATGTTATGTCGTATGTAGAGGTGCCCGGGGCAAAGGTACCGATCCGGCTCTGGACGGATCCGGCCACGGTCGAGGACTCGGCCATGCAGCAGCTGCGGAACGTGGCGACGCTGCCCTGGATCAAGGGCCTGGCCGTCATGCCGGACGTGCACTACGGCAAGGGCGCGACGGTCGGCTCGGTGATCGCCATGCGGGGCGCGGTCTGCCCGGCGGCGGTCGGCGTCGACATCGGCTGCGGCATGTCGGCGGTCAAGACGTCGCTGACCGCGAACGACCTTCCGGGTGACCTCTCACGGCTGCGGTCGAAGATCGAGCAGGCGATCCCGGTGGGGCGCGGCATGCACGACGACCCGGTGGACCCGGGACGCTTCCACGGCCTGGCGACGGCGGGCTGGGAGGACTTCTGGGGGCGGTTCGAGGGTGTCGCGGAGGCGGTCAGGTTCCGTCGCGAACGCGCCACCAAGCAGATGGGCACGCTCGGAGCCGGCAACCACTTCGTCGAGTTCTGTCTGGACGAGTCGGGATCGGTCTGGCTGATGCTGCACTCCGGCTCCCGCAACATCGGCAAGGAGCTGGCCGACCACCACATCGGCGTGGCGCAGCGGCTCCCGCACAACCAGGACCTCGTCGACCGCGACCTCGCGGTCTTCGTCGCGGACACCCCGCAGATGGCCTCGTACCGCAACGACCTCTTCTGGGCCCAGGAGTACGCGAAGAACAACCGCGCGATCATGATGGCGCTCTTCAAGGACGTCATCCGCAAGGAGTTCAAGAAGGCCCGGCCGACGTTCGAGCAGGAGATCTCCTGCCACCACAACTACGTCAGCGAGGAGCGGTACGACGGCATGGACCTGCTGGTCACCCGCAAGGGAGCGATCCGCGCCGGGTCGGGGGAGTTCGGCATCATCCCCGGCTCCATGGGGACCGGTTCGTACATCGTGAAGGGCCTCGGCAACACGGCGTCCTTCAACTCGGCCTCGCACGGCGCCGGCCGCCGGATGAGCCGGAACGCCGCGAAGCGCCGCTTCTCGACGCGGGACCTGGAGGAGCAGACGCGGGGCGTGGAGTGCCGCAAGGACTCCGGCGTGGTGGACGAGATCCCCGCCGCGTACAAGCCGATCGAGCAGGTCATCGACGAGCAGCGCGACCTCGTGGAGGTCGTGGCGAAGCTGAAGCAGGTCATCTGCGTGAAGGGCTGAGGACGGCCCGCCGCCGCCTCTCCGGCCGGCCCCGCGCCTACTTGGCGTGGGTGACCGCGTAGATCATGACGAACGCCACGAGGTGGATGCCGAAGAGGAAGTACGCGAGGTACCACCACACCATGCGTTCGTTCTTCTTCTCCTCGGCGAGGCGGCGGGACTCGTGCTCGTGCGTGAGGCGTTCGAGCGGGTCGCTGGAGTCGGCGGAGTAGGCGGGGGTGCCGGGGTCGTCGCCCGGGAGCGTCATCGTCACGCTTCCCGGTGCACCTTGGTGTTGGAGGCCTGGGCGCGCGGGCGGACCACCAGGAGGTCGATGTTGACGTGCGGGGGACGGGTCACCGCCCAGGTGATCGTGTCCGCCACGTCGTCGGCGGTGAGCGGCTCGGCGACGCCCGCGTAGACCTTCGCGGCCTTCTCGGCGTCGCCGCCGAAGCGGGTCAGCGCGAACTCGTCCGTCTTGACCATGCCGGGGGCGACCTCGATGACGCGGACCGGGGTGCCGACGATCTCCAGGCGGAGGGTCTCGGCGAGGACGTGCTCGGCGTGCTTGGCGGCGACATACCCGCCGCCTCCCTCGTACGTCCCGTGGCCCGCGGTGGAGGAGAGGACCACGACCGTGCCGTCGCCGCTCGCGGTGAGCGCGGGCAGCAGGGCCTGCGTGACGTTCAGCGTGCCGATGACGTTCGTCTCGTACATCTGGCGCCAGTCGGCGGGGTCGCTGGCGGCCACGGGGTCCGCGCCGAGCGCGCCGCCCGCGTTGTTCACCAGGACCGCGACCTTCTTGAAGGCCGTCGCGAAGGTGTCCACGGCGGCGCGGTCGGTGACGTCGAGCGCGTACGCCACCGCGTCGTGCCCGGCCTCGGTCAGCTCCGCGGCGAGCGCCTCGATGCGGTCCTTGCGGCGGGCGGTGAGGACGACGCGGTACCCGGCGGTGGCGAGACCGCGGGCGGTGGCGGCGCCGATGCCGCTGCTCGCGCCGGTGACGATCGCGATGCGGTGGGCGGCGGCGGTCATGTGCGCTCCTCGGGCAGACGTGGCTGGTGGTGGGAACAACGCGGCGGGCTCCGCCGGTCTTCCCGTCAGAATAGGCGGGCCGTTCAGCGGCCCCGCGGGGCGTACATGATCACGGCCATGCCGGCGAGGCAGATCAGGGCGCCCGTCACGTCCCAGCGGTCGGGGCGGTAGCCGTCCGCGACCACGCCCCAGGCGAGGGACCCGGCGACGAAGACGCCGCCGTACGCGGCGAGGATGCGGCCGAACTCGGCGTCCGGCTGGAGCGTGGCCACGAAGCCGTAGATGCCGAGGGCGATGACGCCCGCGCCGATCCACGCCCAGCCCCTGTGCTCGCGCACGCCCTGCCAGACGAGCCAGGCGCCCCCGATCTCGAAGAGGGCGGCGAGGAGGAAGAGGGCGGCGGAGCGGGTGACGACCATGGTCGACAGGGTGGCACGCGGCCGCCGGAATACGTGCGTCGTACGATTGCTGTTCCGCGCAGCTACCGGCCTCAGGGCCTCTCGGAGGAGCGTGCCCCGACATGGCGAGTCCCAGGAACACCGGGAAGAGCGACGAGAACAGCAGGGGTGCGGCCGGGAGCGGGCGGGCCGAGGGGGCCAGGCGCGGGCTGCTGCTCGGTGAGCTGTCCGTCGAGTCGCGCCGCTACATGGCCTCGTACGCCCTCTTCAACCAGGCCGTCGCCGACCACCTGGGGCTGCACCCCACCGACGTGCAGTGCCTGAACCTGCTCGGTCTGGAGAACGGCCCGGTCACCACCGGCCGCGTCGCGGAGCTGACCGGCCTGACGACGGGATCGGCGACCCGGCTCGTCGACCGCCTGGAGAAGGCGGGCTATGTCGTACGCGAACGGGACGCCGCCGACCGGCGACGGGTGCTCGTGGCGACGGTGCCGGAGAAGGTGGCCGAGTTCGGGCGCATGTGGGGGAAGCTGAGCGGCGGCTGGTACGAGCTCTTCGAGGGGCTCGACGACGACGAACTGGCCCTGCTCATCGGCCACATGAGGCGCACCGTGGAGTTCAGCGGGGCGCAGGTGGAGCGGATCAGGGGCGGAGAGCTCGACGGCTGACGCGACCGGTCCGGCGCGTCGGTGGTGGTCTCAGGGGTGGTGCCCGTCCGGGGCCTCGCGTGGCAGCAGGCGTACGAGGGGGCAGCACAGCAGCGTGAGGCCCGCGACGACGGCCAGGCTGACGGTCATGGCGTGTCCGGCGCCGCCGTCCGCGGTCTTGAAGAAGACGGTGGTGACCGCGGCGGCGCCGAGGGCGTTGGCGAGTTGCTGCACCGCGCCGAGCGAACCGCCGGCGCTGCCCGCCTCCGCCGGGGCGATGTCGCCGACCGTGACGTCGTAGACGGTGCCGAAGCAGGTGCCCATGCCCGCGCCGATGACGAGCAGGGGCAGGGCGAGGGCCGGCCTGCCGGTGTCCGTGCCCGAGGCGGCGGTCAGGGCGAGCAGGGCACCGGTGCCGGCGAGCGTGATGAGCAGGCCGGCGAGGACGAGGGCGCGGCCGAACCTGCCGATGAGCCGGTGGCAGGCGATCGAGGCGACGACGATGCCGGCGGAGAGCGGGAGCAGGCCGAGCGCGGTGCCGGAGGGCGACAGGCCGAGGCCGCGCTGCAGGAAGAGCGAGATGACGTAGAGCAGTCCGGAGACGGCGGCGAAGAAGACGACGCCGAGGGTCAGGCCCGAGGTGAAGCCGCGGTTGCGCAGCAACGAGGGCCGGATGAGCGGGTTTTCGGCCGTGGCCTGGCGGCGGCAGAAGAGGGCGAAGGCGAGGAGCCCGGCGGCGGCGAGCAGCCCGGGGACGGCCGTCCAGCCGTGGGCGGAACCCTCGATGAGGCCGGAGAGCAGGCCGAGCATCGCGCAGCCGAGGAGCGCGGAGCCGAGCCCGTCGACGGAGGTGCCGGGGTCGCCGCCGTCCTTCGGCAGGAGGCGGACGGCGGCGAGGAGCGCGGCGCCGCCGAGCACGAGGTTGATGAGGAACATGGGGCGCCAGCCGAGGCCGCCGAGGTCGGCGTCGACGAGGAAGCCGGCGAGCACGGGACCGCCGACGGCGGAGAGCCCCATGACGGGGCCGAAGAGGCTGAAGGCCTTGCCGATGTGCTCGCGGGGCCAGGTGGCGCCGAGGATGCCGAAGCCCTGCGGGATGACGAGGGCGCCGAACGCGCCCTGTGTCAGGCGGGCGACGACCAGGGCCGCGGGGATGGGGGCGAGGCCGCAGGCGAGTGAGGCGAGCGTGAAGCCCGCGAGGCCGAGCAGGAAGAGGCGCCGCCGCCCGTACTTGTCGCCGAGCCGCCCGCCGACGACGAGGAGGGTGCCGAGGGCCAGCGCGTAGGAGGCGCCGAGCCACTGGACGAGCGCGGAGCCGCCGCCGAGCTCCTCGGAGATGGCGGGGGCGGCGATGTTGGTGATCGTGGCGTCGACGAGGTCGAGGACGTCGGCGGCGAGCACGACGGCGAGGACGGCCCACCGTCTCCGGGCGGAAAGGCCCGGCGCTCTGGACGGGGCGCCGGGGGCGTCCGTGGTGGGTGCGGTGTCCGTGGGCATGGAGGGGTCCTTCGGGGATGGGGAGGGAGCAATGCTTAATGCCTGCGTCGCGCATCATCTGCGTGACGCAGGTAAATGTGAGGGACGGGCCCCGAAGCTGTCAAGGCGATTCGGGGCGAGGGGGAGGGGCGGCGGTGAGAGGCGCCCGCCTCAACTCAAGGTGACGCGCCAGTCGTTGCAGGGATGCCAGTTGCCCTTCGGGTACTCGATCGTCGCCTCGCCGCGGAGCGTGAACCCCGCCTTGCGGCACACCGCGTTCGACGCGCCGTGGTCCGTCGCCGGAAAGGCGTGCAGGTGGGCGTGGCCGCCCGCCGCCCTCGCCGCCTCGATCACCAGCCGCGCCGCACCCGCGGCGACACCCATCCCCTGGAACGCGGGGAGCACGCCCCACCCCGTCTCCCAGACCGTCGCGCCCTGCCAGGTCGTCTCCCAGTACCCGATCGAACCCGCCGTCCTGCCGTCCACGGTGATGCGGAACATCTGGCCCTTGCCGTCGAGGTCCAGATAGCGGCGGTGGCGGTCGGCCACCTTCTCGGGCGACTCGGGGCCGCCCAAGTGGGCCGTCATCTCGGGGGTGTTGAGGCCGAGGAGCAGCGCGAGGCCACCTTCGTCCGACCAGGGTTCGAGCCGCGTCTGTGGTGCCTGTGATCGCTCCATGCGTGCACGGTAGGCGGAGGGTCCGACATCGCGGCCGGGACGCCGCCACGCGGACGCCGTGGCCGCGGGGCCCGAAGCCCTCAGTGCGGCCCGTACGCGGTCGGCGGCACGCCCACCGTCGCCGTGAAGTCCCGTACGAGATGGGCCTGGTCGGCGTAGCCGAGCGTGGCCGCGAGGTCGGCCCAGTCCACGTCCCGCGCCGACTCGGCCCGCTCCAGGGCCTCGTGGATGCGGTACCGCAGGATGATCCACTTCGGCCCAACGCCCACGTACGCGTGGAAGAGCCGCTGGAGCGCCCGCACCGACATGCCCTCCGCGCGCGCGAACGCGTCCACGCGCCGGATCGAGCGGTCCGCGCGGATGCGTTCGACGAGGGCCGTCGCGAGGTCGGCCCGCGGGTCCGGCGCGGGGCGCAGGCCGAGCAGGAAGGCGTCCAGTGCCGCCACGCGCGCGTGCTCGTCGTCGGGGGTGAGGACCGCCCGCACGGCGCTCGCCGCTTCTTCGGCGGTGTACGGGAAGACCTCGTCGAGCGGGAGCCGGCGGCCCGTCCACTCCGACACGGGACGGTCCGGCGCGAAGGGGCGGAAGGCGCCCGGCCGGAACTGCACCCCGCACACCCGCCCGCGCCCCTCCAGCTTCGTGCTGAAGAGACCGAGTCCGATGCCCGCGACCTCGCCGAAGCGGTGCCGCCCGGAATCGGGCGTGTGGGGGCCGTGCGGCGCGTACGACTGGAAGACCACGTTCACGGACGGGTGCGGCACCACGTGGGAGGCGTAGGGCTCGGGGAGGTCCCAGTCGATCAGCCAGTAGTGCTCCAGGTACGGGCGCAGCGCCGCCGTGGGCGCGTGGCGGCGGAAGCGGACCCTGGCGAAGAGCCCGGCCGCGTCCACGATGCCCCGGGTGTCGCGGCGCGGCCCGGCCGCCCCGGCCTCTGGACCTGCGTCTGGGGCTGGGTCTGGGGCGGGGCCCGCGCCTGGGCCCGGGGCTGCGTCCGGCATGAGGGGATCGTAGGGCGGGCGGGGAGGCGGAGCCCCTCGGCGCGGTGTCGGTCGGCGCGGTGTCGCGTTTCTTCAAGCCGCGGGCGGCCCGCCCTTCGTACGGTCGCCCCATGGACACTTCACACAACCCCGAAGGCGCCGTCGAGGGCACACCTGCGGGCGCCGGCGAACACACCCCGGCCCCCAGGGTCAGCGAGCTGCTCGCCGTGGCCGTCCGGCGCGCCGCGCCCGTCGTCCGGGCCCTCCCCGACGACCGCCTCGGCGACCCCACCCCGTGCGCCGACTACGACGTGAGCGCGCTGGTCAACCACCTCTTCCACGTCGTCGTCCAGTTCCAGGAGCTGGCCGCCAAGCGTGACTCGGACTTCTCCACGACCCCCGACTACGTGGCCGGGGGCGGCGACTGGCGCGAGCGCCTCCTCGCCGAGGCGGAGAAGCTCGTCCGCGCCTGGGGCGAGCCGGGTGCCGACGAGGGCACGACCGGCGCGATGGACATGCCCGCCGGGACCGTCGCCGACATGGTGCTGCTCGACCTGACCGTGCACGCATGGGACCTGGCCGGCGCCACCGGGCAGGAGTACCGGCCGGCGGACGTCGTCGTGCGGCGGCTCGCCGACGCGGTCGAGGGCATGGCGCCGATGGCCCGGAAGATGGGCGTCTTCGGCGAGGCGGTACCGGTGGCGCCGGACGCCTCCGCCTTCGACCGGCTGCTCGCGACGACGGGACGCGACCCGAACTGGCGCCGGGAGAGCGCCGGTCGCTAGGGCCGGGCACTAGAACCAAACGCTGGGCCCGGGTCTCCTGCCCCGCCGCGAAGACCACCGGCACTTCGTCACGTCGTCGTCCCGTACGACCCGGGCGAGCAGTGGTTCAGGGCCACACCAGGCAGTACGCCTGATGCCCCGCGTCGTGCAGCCGGTGGCTGAAATCCTGCCACTCGTGCAGCAGTTGGTAGACGTTGAACGCGTCGCGCGGGCCGCCGCGGTCGGGGACGGTGGACCAGATGAACGCCGCGGCGCCCACCGACTCCTCGCCGATGCCGCGCAGCGGGTCGACGACGGTCATCGGGAGCTTCACCACGGCGTAGTCGGGGTGGAGGACGACCAGCTCCAGCGGGGGGACCTTGTGCAGGGGTATGCCCTCGATGCCGGTGAGGACCATCGCGGCCATCGTCTCCGGCTTGATCTTCGTGAACATCCCGCCCATGCCGAGCTCGTCACCGCCGAGCTCCTCGGGCCGCATCGAGATCGGTACGCGGGCGGCGGTCGCGCCGTCCGGGGCTCCGAAGTACTTGTACGTCACCCCCACCCCGCCACTCCTGCTGGTCACCCGGTCCCGCCGGGACTCTCCGAACCCGTCGGGCCCGCCGCGGGCCTGGTCGGGCGCCGGAGCCGGTTCCGCTGCCGCCGCCTCGCGCCGGTGCTTGCCCCGCCGGGCACGCCGGGGGCCCAGGCCGTCGGTCCCCTCGCCCAGTCCGCCACCGCGATGCATATCTCCACCCGACTGCTTTTCCAGGGCGGCACGGCCCTGTCTTTTCTAGGCCTCGCGGCCCCCGCCACGCAACCCGATCATCGTGTCAGTGACCTCCCCCACGGTCACCCTCTAAAACGTGGAGTGAAACACCTGTCCGCAGGATGTCCGGACGCTCTGACACCATGGCTCGTGTGAGCTTCCCGTATAGCGCCCCAGTTTCGCAGACTCTCTTCGACCGTGCGGCGGCCGTGACGCCCGGCGGTGTGAACTCTCCCGTGCGCGCGTTCCGCGCTGTGGGTGGTACGCCCCGTTTCATGGTGTCCGGTGCCGGTCCGTACCTGACTGACGCCGACGGCCGCGAGTACGTCGACCTCGTGTGTTCGTGGGGCCCGATGATCCTCGGGCACTCCCACCCCGAGGTGATCGCCGCCGTGCAGGAGGCCGTCTCGCGCGGCACCTCCTTCGGTACGCCCGGTGAGGGCGAGGTCGCGCTCGCCGAGGAGATCGTCGCCCGCGTCGACCCCGTCGAGCAGGTGCGGCTCGTCTCCAGCGGCACCGAGGCGACCATGTCCGCCATCCGGCTGGCCCGCGGCTTCACCGGCCGCGCCAAGGTCATCAAGTTCGCCGGCTGCTACCACGGCCACGTGGACGCCCTGCTCGCCTCGGCGGGTTCGGGCGTGGCCACCTTCGGCCTGCCCGACACCCCCGGCGTCACCGGCGCCCAGGCGGGCGACACCATCGTCGTCCCGTACAACGACCTGGAAGCGGTGCACGAGGCCTTCCACAAGTACCCCGGTGAGATCGCGTGCGTCATCACCGAGGCGTCCCCGGGGAACATGGGCGTCGTCCCGCCCCGCCCCGGCTTCAACGAGGGCCTCAAGGACGCCTGCGGCAAGAACGGCGCCCTGTACATCTCCGACGAGGTGATGACCGGCTTCCGTACGTCGAAGGCCGGCTGGTACGGCGTGGACGGCGTGCGGCCCGACCTGATGACCTTCGGCAAGGTCATGGGCGGCGGCTTCCCGGCGGCGGCCTTCGGCGGCCGCGCCGACGTGATGGCGCACCTCGCCCCGGCCGGCCCCGTCTACCAGGCGGGCACGCTCTCCGGGAACCCGGTGGCGACGGCGGCGGGCCTCGCCCAGCTGCGGCTCCTGGACGACGCGGCGTACGCCGAGGTCGACGCCGTCTCCGAGCGGCTGCGCTCGCTGGTGACCGAGGCGCTCACCAAGGAGGGCGTCGCCCACCGCCTGCAGAACGCGTCGAACATGTTCTCCGTCTTCTTCACCGACCGCGAGGTGCGGAACTACGAGGACGCCAAGGCGCAGGAGTCGTTCCGCTTCACCGCCTTCTTCCACTCGATGCTGTCGCAGGGCGTCTATCTGCCGCCGTCGGCCTTCGAGTCCTGGTTCGTCTCCACCGCCCACGACGAGCGGGCGATCGAGCGCGTCGCCGCCGCCCTGCCGGCCGCCGCGCGCGCGGCCGCGGAAGCCACGGAGGTCTCCGCATGAGCGGCACGGCCACGGGCGACGAGCTGACCGTCGTCCACCTGATGCGCCACGGCGAGGTGCACAACCCGGACGGAATTCTGTACGGGCGCCTCCCCGACTACCACCTCTCCGAGCTCGGCCGGCAGATGGCCGACCGCGTCGCCGAGCACCTCTCGCGGCGCGACATCACACACGTCGTCGCCTCGCCGCTGGACCGCGCCCAGGAGACGGCCACGCCGATCGCCAAGGCGCACGGCCTGGACCTGGCCACCGACGGACGCCTCATCGAGGCGGACAACGTCTTCCAGGGCAAGACCTTCGGGGTGGGCGACGGCGCCCTGAAGAACCCCGAGAACTGGAAGCACCTCGTCAACCCCTTCAAGCCGTCCTGGGGCGAGCCGTACATCGAGCAGGTCGTACGGATGATGGGCGCCCTGGAGGCGGCGAAGGACGCGGCCCGCGGCCACGAGGCCGTGTGCGTCAGCCACCAGCTGCCGATCTGGATCGTGCGCAGCTTCGTGGAGAAGCGGCGGCTGTGGCACGACCCGCGCAAGCGGCAGTGCACGCTGGCGTCGCTGACGACGTTCACCTACCGCGGCGACAAGATCGTCTCGGTGGGTTACAGCGAGCCGGCCCGCGATCTCGTCCCCGCACATCTCCTCGCCGGTGCCAAGCCCGTCAAGGGCAGGAATAAGGGCAACAGCAAGGCATTCGGGGCCTGATAATCCGTGAAAACCCCGCGGGTGATCGACGTGGGGTAATCACGCGGCGACTCTATGTCCCTTTCAGGTAAGTCGTTCAAATAATTGCGGCCACCCCGGAACCCCGGTGTTCGTCGCGCCCTCTAACGGGTTGTCCCTCTTGTCCGGCACATACGGCAGGAAGGGGACCCAGGGGCGCGACGAATGGGGATGGAATGCGCGACATCAGCCGCAGGGGAATGCTCGGACTCGGAGCCGGCGCGGCCGCCGCTTTCGGGCTCGCGGCGTGCGGCTCGGGCGGCGACGGCGATTCGTCCGGGCCCGCGGGAAAGGCCGGTGACGGCAAGGACGGGGCCGGCAAGCACCCGGCGAAGCCGATCGGCGACGGCTCGACCGCCTATACCGGCAAGCAGCCCCGCCAGCCGGGCAAGCCCGTTCCGCTGGAGCCCGGCGAGACGCCCCCGCAGTTCGTGATCTTCTCCTGGGACGGTGCGGGCGAGGTCGGGAACGGACTGTTCCCGCGCTTTCTGAAGCTGGCCGAGGACCACGACGCGCACATGACGTTCTTCCTCTCCGGCCTTTATCTGCTGCCGGAATCGAAGAAGCGTCTGTACCGGCCGCCGAACAACGCGGTCGGCGCTTCCGACATCGGTTATCTCACCGACGGTCACATCAAGGACACGCTGAAGTACGTACGCCAGGCCTGGCTCGAGGGCCATGAAATCGGCACGCACTTCAACGGGCACTTCTGCGCGGGCACGGGTTCGGTCGCCAACTGGACGTCCGCGCAATGGCAGGACGAGATCGACCAGGCGAAGTCCTTTGTGAAGAAGTGGCGCACCAACACCGGCTGGACCGATCTGCCGTCGCTGCCCTTCGACTACGAGAAGGAACTCGTCGGCGGCCGCACGCCCTGTCTGCTCGGCCAGAACAATCTGCTGCCGACCGCCAAGAAGCTCGGCTGGCGCTACGACGCGTCCTCGCCCGGCGGCCGCCAGCGCTGGCCCCAGAAGAAGATGGGCGTCTGGGACCTGCCGCTCCAGGGCATTCCCTTCCCCGGGCACTCCTTCGAGGTCCTGTCGATGGACTACAACATCCTCGCCAACCAGTCGAAGAACTCCACGAAGGCGCCGCCGGCCAACTACCCGGGCTGGCGCAAGCAGGCCACCGAGGCCTACATAGCCGGCTTCGAGCGCGCCTATGAGAGCAACCGCGCGCCGTTCTTCATCGGCAACCACTTCGAGGAGTGGAACGGCGGCATCTACATGGACGCCGTCGAGGAGGCCCTCAAGCACATCGCCGGCAAGAAGGACGTGCGTCTCGTCTCCTTCCGCCAGTTCGTCGACTGGCTCGACGTCCAGGACCCGAAGGTGCTCGCCAAGCTCCAGGGCCTGGAGGTCGGCCAGCAGCCTGCGGGCGGCTGGAAGAGTTTCCGCTAGCCTCGCCCGGCCCTTCCCGTATGGCCCTCTCCGGAGCTCCTGAGAGGGCCATACGCGCGTCTGAAGAGGGCGATCCCGTCTGTGGAGGGGGCGCGGAAGATCCCTGATACGGACATGCGAAACTTTTCACATGAGTGTTGCCTGCCGTGCCCCACAACACCGCATCGATAGCAGCAATCGACGTCGCAGCCGTGCCGCCCTGCTCACCGCAGGAGCCGCGGTCGCCGCGCTGGCGCTGTCCGCCTGCAGTTCCGGCGGCATGTCGGGCGGTTCCGGAAACACCAATTTCGTCGCCGGCTCCGATGGCATCGCCACCGTCAAGAAGGGCGACCGCAAGGCGAGTCCCTCGCTCGACGGAGAGACCCTCGACGGCAAGAAGCTGAACATCGCCGAGGATTACAAGGGCAAGATCGTCGTCCTCAACGTCTGGGGCTCCTGGTGCGCGCCGTGCCGCGCCGAAGTGCCGCACTTCGTGAAGGTCGCCGAGGAGACCAGGTCCAAGGGCGTCGAGTTCGTCGGCATCAACACCCGCGACCCCGAGCGCGGCCCGGCGATCCAGTTCGAGAAGGAGCACAAGGTGCCCTACCCGAGCCTGCACGACCCGACGGGCAAGCTGATGCTGCGCTTCCCCAAGGGCTCGCTCAACCCGAACTTCATCCCCTCCACGCTCGTCATCGACCGTGAGGGGAAGATCGCGGCCCGCTCCCAGCAGCCGCTGAACGAAGAGAAGCTGCGCAAGATGATCGACCCGGTCCTCGCGGAGAAGTGATGACCACCCTCGCCGCCATCAGCGGACCGAACCAGACCGTGATGAGCGGCGCGCTCCTGCTCGCGCTGCCCATCGCCCTGCTCGGCGGTCTCGTCTCCTTCTTCTCGCCGTGCGTGCTCCCGCTCGTGCCCGGCTATCTGTCGTACGTCACCGGGGTCAGCGGCCAGGACATGGCCGAGGCCAAGCGGGGCCGGATGGTGGCGGGCTCCGGGCTCTTCGTGCTCGGCTTCACCGTCGTCTTCGTCTCGTACGGGGCGCTCTTCGGCGAGTTCGGGCGGACCCTGCAGGAGAACCAGAGCATCGTCACGCGGGTGCTCGGCGCGGTGATGATCCTGCTCGGGTTCTTCTTCATGGGGCTCATGCCCAAGGTCTCCCAGCGGGAGTTCCGGTTCCACAAGAAGCCCGCCGTCGGCCTCGCGGGCGCCCCGATACTGGGCGCCCTGTTCGCCGTCGGCTGGGCGCCCTGCGTCGGCCCCACGCTCGCCGCCGTCAGTGTGCTCTCCCTCGACCAGGCGAGCGCGGGACGCGGCGCGCTGCTGAGCGTGGCGTACTGTCTGGGACTCGGCGTCCCGTTCATCCTCGCGGCCGTCGCCTTCCGCAAGGCGCTCGGCGCCTTCGGCTGGGTGAAGCGGCACTACGTCTGGGTGATGCGCATCGGCGGCGTCATGATGATCGCGACCGGGCTGCTCCTCGTCACCGGCGTGTGGGACAGCATCGTGCAGCAGATGCAGGTCTGGTCCAGCGGCTACACGGTGGGGATCTGAATCCATGAGCAAGACCGAAGCCCGCGGCGGCACGACCGAGACCGCCGAGGACCGGAACGACTTCGACGCCGCGGGCGCCAAACTGTCGACCGCCCCGCGGGAACGCGAAGAGCCGCCCAACATGCCCGCCATCGGCGTCCTCGGCTGGGCCCGCTGGTTCTGGCGGCAGCTGACCTCGATGCGGGTCGCGCTGATCCTGCTCCTGCTGCTCTCCCTCGGCGCGATCCCGGGTTCGCTGATCCCGCAGAACAACGTCGACGAGCTCAAGGTCCAGGACTTCATGGCCCGGCACACCACGCTCGGGCCCCTCTACGACAAGTTCCAGCTCTTCGACGTCTACAGCTCGGTGTGGTTCTCCGCGATCTACATCCTGCTCTTCGTCTCCCTCATCGGCTGCATCGTGCCCCGCACCTGGCAGTTCGTCGGCCAGCTGCGCGGCCGCCCGCCGGGCGCCCCCAAGAAGCTGACCCGGCTGCCCGCCTACACGACGTGGCGCACCGAGGCCGAGCCCGAGCAGGTGCACGAGGCCGCGCTCGCCCTGCTCAAGCAGCGGCGCTTCCGCGCGCACACCGCGGGCTCCGGCGCGGGCGCCTCCGTCGCCGGTGAGAAGGGGTACCTGCGCGAGGCCGGCAACCTGCTGTTCCACATCGCGCTGATCGTGATGCTGATCGCCTTCGCCGCCGGACAGCTCCTCAAGTCCGAGGGCGGCAAGCTGATCATGGAGGGTGACGGCTTCGCCAACACCCTCAGCCAGTACGACGACTTCAAGTCCGGCAGCCTCTTCGACACCGAGAACCTGGCCCCGTTCAGCTTCAAGCTCGACAATTTCGTCGGCACGTACGAGAAGTCCGGCCCCAACCGCGGCACGCCCCGCACCTACCGCGCGGACGTCACCTACTCCGAGGGCCCCGACGGCGCCGAGAAGAAGAAGTCCATCGAGGTCAACAAGCCGCTTGAGGTCGACGGCTCGAAGGTCTACCTCATCGGCCACGGCTTCGCGCCCGCCGTCACCGTCCGGGACGGCAAGGGCAAGGTCGTCTACCGGGCCTCGGTGCCGGTGCTGCCCATCGACCAGAACGGCACCGCCACCGGCGCCATCAAGGTCATGGACGGCTACCGCGACAAGAACGGCAAGTGGGACCAGCTCGGTTTCAACGCCTTCTTCGTGCCGACCTTCGCGGGCGTGGGCAAGGGGCAGATGTTCTCCCAGTTCCCCGCCGCCGAGTACCCGGTGCTCGCGCTCTCCGCGTACCACGGCAGCCTGGGCGTCAACGCGGGCGTCCCGCAGAACGTGTACCAGCTGGACACCCGCAAGATGACGAAGTTCAAGGACGCCGACGGCCAGCTGCTCAAGCAGCGGCTGCGCCCCGGCGAGACCATGAAGCTCCCGAACGGTGCCGGGTCGATCACCTTCGAGAAGAACCTCAAGGAGTGGGCGACCTTCCAGATCTCCCAGCAGCCCGGCACCGGCTGGGCGCTGGGCGGCGCCATCGCCGCCGTCGCCGGTCTCGCGGGGTCGCTGTTCATCCAGCGCCGCCGCGTGTGGGTGCGGGCGGTCAGGGGCGCCGACGGTGTCACCGTCGTGGAGATGGCGGGCCTCGGCCGCAGCGAGTCGGCGAAGGTTCCCGAGGAACTCTCCCGGCTCGCCGCCGACCTGCACGACAAGGCGCCGACCGCGCCCGGCCCAGACCCGGACGAGGAAGCCGTTTCCGACTCCGACCCCGATGCCGTACCTGCCGAAGGGGCTGAGAAGTGAATCTCGCCACCACCCTGGCCGCCGAGCCCAACGAGAATCTCGCACACATCAGCAATGTGCTGATCTACTCCGCGATGGCCGTCTACCTCCTGGCGTTCTTCGCGCACATGGCGGAGTGGCTCTTCGGCAGCCGCAGCAAGGTCGCCCGCACCGCGGCGGCCCTCACGCCGAGCAAGACGGCCGCGGCCGCCGCGCCCGCCATCACCGCCCAGGCCAAGGGCGGCGGCACCGCCACCCTGGAGCGGCCCAAGGTCGTCACCCGGTCCGTCGCCGGCACGCGTGACGTGCCGGACGGGCCCGGCGCCTCGGCCGGCGACGAGAAGGGCGACCTCTACGGCCGCATCGCCGTCTCGCTCACGGTGCTCGCCTTCCTGCTGGAGTTCGGCGGCGTGCTCACCCGCGCCCTGTCGGTGCAGCGGGCGCCGTGGGGCAACATGTACGAGTTCAGCATCACCTTCTCCACCGTCGCCGTCGCCGTGTACCTGGTGCTGCTCGCGCTGAAGAAGAACATCGCCTGGCTCGGTCTCCCGCTGGTCACGACGGTCCTGCTCGACCTCGGTCTCGCCGTCACCGTCCTGTACACCTCCAGCGACCAGCTGGTCCCGGCCCTGCACTCGTACTGGCTGTGGATCCACGTCTCCACCGCGATCTTCTGCGGCGCCGTCTTCTACGTCGGCGGCGTCGGCACGCTGCTCTACCTCTTCAGGGACAGCTACGAGACGAAGCTCGTGAACGGCGGACGCCCCGGCAGGTTCGCCACCTCCGTCCTGGAGCGGCTGCCCTCGGCGGCCTCCCTCGACAAGTTCTCGTACCGCCTGAACGCCGCGATCTTCCCGCTGTGGACGTTCACGATCATCGCGGGCGCGATCTGGGCGGGCGACGCGTGGGGCCGCTACTGGGGCTGGGACCCCAAGGAGGTCTGGTCCTTCATCACCTGGGTCGCGTACGCCGGATACCTGCACGCCCGCGCGACGGCTGGCTGGAAGGGCCGCAAGGCCGCCTACCTGGCCCTGATCGCCTTCGGCTGCTGGCTGTTCAACTACTACGGCGTGAACATCTTCGTCACCGGCAAGCACTCGTACGCCGGGGTCTGACCCGCGTCACCCCTCGCCGGGCGCCACCGTGATCGCGTCCAGCTGGCCCCGCAGGTACACGTGCGAGTCCATCCCGCGCACGTCCGTGCCGGGGTCGCACTCGTAGAAGTACACGAGTGACATCAGCTCCTCGGCGGGGAGTTCGGCGGGCGGCGGCAGGACGCGGTGGCGGCCCGGCTGCCAGCGCCCGTCGGTCCAGCGCGCCATCAGGTCCCCGATGTTGACCGTCAGCGCCGCCGGATCGAAGGGCGCGTCCTCCCAGCCGCCCTCGTCCGTGAAGACCTGGAGCCCGCCCCGGCCGGCCTGCCGGTCCAGGACCGTCACGGTGCCGAAGTCGGTGTGCGGGCCGATGCGGAACTGGCCCGGCTCCGGCTCGCCCACCGTCTCCCGCCCCGGATACCAGTTGATGTTGAAGCCCCAGGTGGGGTGGCCCGTGTGGCGGGTGAAGAACTCCTCGCCCTCGCCGAGCGCGACCCCGAGCAGTTCGAGGAGGAGGTCGGAGAGCGCCCGCATCCGCCCCAGATACGCCTCGACCGGGCCCCGCAGCCCGGGGGCCTCGGCGGGCCAGATGTTCGGCAGGAACCACTCGGCGTCCACGGCCGGGTCACCCGTCGGCTCGTCCGCCGCGAAGGAGAGCGACTCCTTCAGGTCGGGGGGAGCGGCCGTGCCCTCCGCGTAGCTGTTGGCCTCGGCGCCGGGCCCGAGCCAGCCGCGCCCGCCCACCCGGGCCGCGTACGGCCGCTTGGTCCCGGCGGGCAGCCGGAAGAAGCCGCGCGCCGACTCCCTGATGGCCGCGCGCAGCGCCGGGTCGACGCCGTGCCCGGTCACCAGGAGGAACCCGGCGGTGCGCAGGGCCTGATCGACGGTGCGGGCCGTCCGCGCGCGGGCCTCGGGGTCGCCGGAGAGCCACGGCCGCAGGTCGACCGTCGGAATGCGGGGTGCGCTGCTCATGCCTGCCATCGTGCCCACACGGGCCGCTGGTCAGCCCTCGTCGCCCTTGTCCCGCCGCTTCTCGTCCGGGTCCTCGTTCCGCAGCGACTTCAGGAACTCGGGGTTGTCGTCGGGCGCCACCCACCGGGTGCTGCCCCCGCGGCCCCGCCCGCCGGCGCCGCCGCCCGCGCCGGGCGCGTGGCGGACCTTGCCGGTGACGAGCCAGGCGACGGGGCCGAGCAGCACCTCGCCGAAGAGCAGCACGATGATGACCCACACCACCTTGGGCAGATGCCTGACCTCCTTCTCCGGAGTGTTCAGGACATCGATGAAGGCATAGATCCACACCGCCAGGACCAGCAGGAACGGCAGATACCTGAGCATGGTGGCGCAATCCCCCAAGCGGTGGCGGCGGGAGGCGTGCGAGCCCCCGGTGACGGGGCCAGGGTAGCCGGTGCCGGATACTGGAACGCATGGCTTACGACGATCTTCGCTCCCTGCTCCGGGCACTGGACCGCGAGGGCGATCTCAAGCGCATCAAGGCCGAGGTCGACCCGTACCTGGAGATCGGTGAGATCACCGACCGGGTGCAGAAGGCCGGCGGCCCCGCGCTCCTCTTCGAGAACGTCAAGGGCTCCTCGATGCCCCTGGCCATGAACGTGTACGGCACCGACCGCCGCCTGCTCAAGGCGCTCGGCCTGAAGTCGTACGGCGAGATCAGCGAGAAGATCGGCGGCCTGCTCAAGCCGGAGCTGCCGCACGGCTTCGTCGGGGTCCGCGAGGCGTTCGGCAAGCTGGGCGCGATGACGCACGTACCGCCGAAGAAGGTGAAGGAGGCTCCGGTCCAGGAGGTCGTTCTCACCGGTGACGACGTGGACCTGGAGCAGCTGCCCGCGCTCTTCACCTGGCCCGAGGACGGCGGCTCCTTCTTCAACCTGGGCCTGACCCACACCAAGGACCCGGACACCGGGGTGCGCAACCTCGGCCTGTACCGCCTCCAGCGCCACGACAAGCGCACCATCGGCATGCACTGGCAGATCCACAAGGACAGCCGCAACCACTACCAGGTGGCGGCGCGCCGCGGCGAGAAGCTGCCCGTGGCGATCGCCTTCGGCTGCCCGCCGGCCGTCACGTACGCCTCCACGGCGCCGCTCCCCGGCGACATGGACGAGTACATGCTGGCCGGGTTCATCCAGGGCAAGCGGGTGGAGATGGTGGACTGCAAGACGGTCCCGCTCCAGGTGCCCGCGCACGCCGAGGTCGTCATCGAGGGCTGGCTCGAGCCGGGCGAGATGCTTCCGGAGGGTCCCTTCGGCGACCACACCGGCTTCTACACGCCGCAGGAGCCGTTCCCTGCGCTGAAGATCGACTGCGTGACGATGCGGAAGCGCCCGCTGCTCCAGTCCATCGTGGTCGGCCGCCCGCCGACCGAGGACGGTCCGCTGGGCCGCGCCACCGAGCGCTTCTTCCTGCCCCTCCTCAAGGTGATCGTCCCGGACATCGTCGACTACCACCTGCCGGAGTCGGGCGGCTTCCACAACTGCGCGATCGTCTCGATCGACAAGAAGTACCCGAAGCACGCGCAGAAGGTGATGCACGCCATCTGGGGTGCGCACATGATGTCCCTGACGAAGCTGATCGTCGTGGTGGACAAGGACTGCGACGTGCACGACCTGCACGAGGTGTCCTGGCGCGCGCTCGGCAACACCGACTACGCCCGCGACCTCACCGTCGTCGAGGGCCCCGTCGACCACCTCGACCACGCCTCGTACCAGCAGTTCTGGGGCGGCAAGGCGGGCATCGACGCCACGAAGAAGCTGCCCGAGGAGGGCTACACACGGGACGGCGGCTGGCCGAACATGGTCGAGTCCGACCCGGAGACGGCGGCGAAGGTCGACCGTCGCTGGAAGGAGTACGGACTCTCGTGAGTTCAGCATCAGCCGCGCTCCCGCAGCCGGGGCGCACCAAGGCATTCCTGCGCCTCGTGATGATCGAGCACTCGGTCTTCGCGCTGCCCTTCGCCTACATCGCCGCGCTGACCGCGATGTTCCGCCTCGACGGGAACATCCACTGGGGACGCCTGCTCCTGGTCACCGTCTGCATGGTGGGCCTGCGCACCTTCGCCATGGCGGCGAACCGGATCATCGACCGTGAGATCGACGCCCGCAATCCGCGCACCGCCCACCGCGAGCTGGTCACCGGCGCGGTCTCGGTGAAGTCCGCGTGGACCGGCGCGCTGATCGCGCTCGTCGTCTTCCTCGCCTCCGCCGCGCTGCTCAACCCGCTCTGCCTGGCCCTCGCGCCCGTCGCGGTGATCCCGATGGTGGTCTACCCGTACGGCAAGCGGTTCACGAACTTCCCGCAGGCGATCCTCGGCCTGGCCCAGGCGATGGGCCCGGTCGGCGCGTGGATCGCGGTCACGGGCGAGTGGTCGGGCCAGGCGGTGATCCTCGGGCTCGCGGTCGGCGTCTGGATCGGCGGCTTCGACCTGATCTATGCCTGCCAGGACGTGGAGACCGACCGCGAGGTCGGCGTGAAGTCGGTGCCCGCGCGGTTCGGCATCCCGGCCGCGATCCGGGGCGCGCGCGGCTGTCACCTGGTGACCACGGCGCTCTTCGTCTGGTACGCGGCGTCCACCGGCGCGGGCGTGTTCTTCTGGCTGGGCCTCGCGATCGTCGTTGGTGCCTTCGTCTACGAGCACTCGATCGTGAAGCCGCACGACCTGTCCCGGCTCAACCGCGCCTTCTTCCAGGTGAACGGTTTCATCGGGATCGCCCTGTTCGTGTGCGCGCTGCTCGACCTGCTCGTACGCGGGCTCACTGTCTGACACACCGACGGATAGGCTTCACAGCGTGAACCCAGGAGATACGCAGCGTAGGCCTTGGATCGTGGGGGTGTCGGGCGCCTCGGGGACCCCGTATGCCGCGGCCGTGCTGCGCGCGCTGCTCGCGGCGGGGGAGAGCGTGGACCTCGTCGTCTCGCGGGCCTCGCGGCTGACGCTGCTCGACGAGACGGGCATCGCGTTCCGGGACGCGCACTGGCAAGGCGACCTGCGGCTGTGGCTGGGCCGCGGCGCGGACGGCAAGCCGGGCGTCTTCGACGCCGACGTGTCCGACGTGCGGTACTGGGCCGCCGGTGACCTGGCGGCGGGGCCGTCCTCGGGGTCGTACGCGACGAAGGGGATGCTGATCGTGCCCGCGTCCACGGCGTGTGTGGCCGGGGTGGCGCTGGGGCTCTCGAAGGACCTGCTGCAGCGCTCGGCGAGCGTGACGCTCAAGGAGGGCAGGCGGCTCGTGGTCTGCGTGCGCGAGACGCCGCTCAACGGCCAGACGCTGAAACATCTGGTGAGCCTGGACGAGGCGGGCGCGATCGTGCTGCCCGCCTCTCCGGCGTTCTACGCGGGGGCGACGCACATCCAGGATCTGGTGGACTTCGTCGCCGGGCGGGTGCTTGACGCGGCACGGGTGCCGCACAGCCTGTACCGCCGGTGGGAGGGAGAGCTCGGCTCCGGCTCCCAGGGGGGTTAGCGCTTCTTGGTCGCGCGCTTCGCGCGGGCCTTCGGCGCGGCGGTCTTGTGGGCACGCGAGCGGTTGGCCATGTCCTGGAGCTCGCGCATGCGGGCGTAGGCCATCTCGATCGAGTACACGGTGACTCACTCCTGAAGGATCGTCGTTGATCGGCTGAGATTGAGAAAGATTCGCAGGGGCTAGACCCTGTTACGCCTTAGATTCTACACATAGACTCGCGGTATCGCTGAATAATGAAAGGCATCGCACCTATGGACGCCGTGGACAGGCAGCTCATCCAGGCCCTGCGGGAGAACGGCCGCGCCTCGTACGCCGAACTCGGGCGGCTCGTGGGCCTCTCCGGGCCCAGCGTCACGGACCGGATCAACCGTCTCGAAGCGGCCGGTGTCATCACGGGGTACCGCGCGACCGTCGACTCCGCCTCGCTCGGACTCGGTGTCATCGCCCTCATCGGCATCTCGCTCTCCGACGCCGCCGACCACGAGGACGTGGCGCGGCGCCTGAAGGACCTGCACGAGATCGAGGACTGCTGGTTCATCGCGGGCGACGACTCGTACATGCTCAAGGTCAGGGCCACCGACGTGGACGGCCTGGAGAAGACGATCCGCCGGCTCAGCGGCACCCGCGGCGTCTCCCGTACGCGGACGACGATCGTGCTCTCCACCAAGTGGGAGAACCGCGTCGGCGAACTCCCCGAGGAGGAGTGAGACGCGGGGGCGTACGGTTGGCGGGAGTTCGTGTAGGGCGCAGGCCGTAGGCCGCGGGTTGCTGGAGAGGTAAGGGCGAGGGCATGGACGCAGGTCTCAAGCGCGATCTTGAGCAGAAGGTCCGGGACGGGGAGCGGCTGTCCCGCGAGGACGGCATCGCGCTCTACGAGTCGGACGACCTGGCCTGGCTCGGCGGCCTCGCCCACGAGGTGCGCACGCGCAAGAACGGCGACGTCGTGCACTTCAACGTCAACCGCCACCTCAACATGACCAACGTGTGCACCGCGTCGTGCGCGTACTGCTCGTTCCAGCGGAAGCCGGGCGAGAAGGACGCGTACACGATGCGCATCGAGGAGGCCGTCCGCCTCGCCAAGGCGATGGAGGGCGAGAACCTCACCGAGCTGCACATCGTCAACGGCCTCCACCCGAACCTGCCGTGGCGCTACTACCCGCGTTCGCTGAGCGAGCTGAAGAAGGCGCTCCCGAACGTCTCCCTGAAGGCCTTCACCGCCACCGAGATCCACCACTTCGAGACGATCTCGGGGATGTCGGCATCCGACATCCTCGACGAGCTGATCGAGGCCGGTCTGGAGTCCCTCACCGGCGGCGGCGCGGAGATCTTCGACTGGGAGGTGCGGCAGCACATCGTCGACCACCGCACCCACTGGGAGGACTGGTCGCGCATCCACCGCCTCGCGCACGAGAAGGGTCTGAAGACCCCGTGCACGATGCTGTACGGCCACATCGAGGAGCCGCGCCACCGCGTCGACCACGTGCTGCGCCTGCGCGAACTCCAGGACGAGACCGGCGGGTTCCAGGTCTTCATCCCGCTGCGCTACCAGCACGACTTCGTCGACATGAAGGACGGCAAGGTCAGGAACCGCCTCCAGGCGCGCACGACCATGGCCTCCGGCGCCGAGGCCCTGAAGACCTTCGCGGTCTCGCGCCTCCTCTTCGACAACGTCCCGCACGTCAAGGTCTTCTGGGTCATGCACGGCCTGCAGACCACGCAGCTCGCGCTGCAGCACGGCGCGGACGACATGGACGGCTCGGTCGTCGAGTACAAGATCACGCATGACGCGGACAACTTCGGCACGCCGAACAAGCTGACCCGTGAGGACCTCCTCGATCTGATCCGCGAGGCGGGCTTCCGCCCGGTCGAGCGGAACACGCGCTACGAGGCGATCCGCGAGTACGAGGGCCCCGACCCGCTGCTGCGGGAGACCCCGCAGGCGATGCGGGTCTGACGCCCGTACCGCACCACGACGAGCCCCGGCCGCCACGGCCGGGGCTCGTCGCGTCGTCCGGCCTGCGGAAAGTGGTTGAGGCGTGCGAGCGGTAATGGTTAATCTGCATCTATGCCTCTTACCTTTACGCTGGACCCGGCGATCGACCCCGACCTCCGCGACGGCGTCCTCACCCTCTGGGCCGACGTGTCCAACGCCGGCGGGGCCGTCGGCTTCGTACCGCCCGTGACCGTCGACGACATACGCCCGGAGTGGGTCAAGCGGCTCACGGAGCTGAGCGAGGGGCGCACCCGGCTCCTCGTCGGCCACGACGAGGAGGGCAGGGTCGCCGCGACCGCCTTCCTCGCCCACAACCAGCACCGCCTGATGAAGCACTGGATCTGGCTGTACGTGGTGATGGTCCACCCGCGCCACCAGGGCAAGGGGTACGGCCGCGACCTGATGGCCGCCGCCGCGCGGGCCGCCCGCGGCCTGGAGGGCATCGAGGCGATCCGGCTCACCTGCCGGGGCGGGACGGGCCTCGACCGCTTCTACGCGTCCTGCGGATACAAGGAGGTCGGGCGGGTGCCCGGCGCCATCCGGGTCGCCCCCGGCGACGACCGGGACGACATCACGATGCTGCTGCCGCTCCTCTAGGGAGGCAGGCCGACTCCTCTCTGGAGAGGGGGCCGACGGGGCACCCCCTTACCGGACGCGGCCCCTCCCGTGCTTCACTGGAGAGGCTCGTCCAGCTCGGGCCCATTTCGGAACGGAAGAGTGGATTGACATGCTCCGCTACACGCTGATGCGCCTCGGGATCTTCGTGGGTTGCTTCTTGGTCGTCTGGGGCCTTGTCTACACCGAGATCCTGCCGCGCGGCCTCGGCGACTCGAACCTGCTCTGGGTGCTGCTGCTCTCGCTGGTCGTCTCCGCGCCCATCAGCTTCGTCGCGCTGCGCAAGGAGCGCGACCGCGCCTCCGCCGACGTCGTCGCCCGGGTGGACCGGGCCAAGGCCAACCTGGAGGCGAACCGCACCCAGGAGGACGAGGCGGACGACGCCGCCCGCTCCCGGTCGAAGGGCAACGCGCAGGCGCAGGGCTCGTAAGCTTCGTCACACACTTCACGGAACCCCGGTTCCGGAGCGTACGGCTCCGGAACCGGGGTTCCGTGCGTCGCGGGCGAGTTGGGGCGCACCCTCCGTCACCGATGCGGGGGCAACCCTTCCGTCTATCTCAAACAAGACCTTTGATGATCTCAAAGTACAAGTGTTAACGTGTTCGACATGAAGACAGCAGCAGCGCACCACCACGCCATGAGCGTCCCGCTCGTGGCGCGCCTGCATGTCGACCTCTGCCGCTGCATGTCCGCGGCCTGTCACATCTGAACGTGACCCCCGCAGCAGCGGCCCCCGCTGACCCTTCGCGGTCGCCGCTCCCGTATGTCCCCCTCCCCCTGACTTTCCCCACCGGAGTGTGTCCGTGTCCGCGAATTCCGCGACGCCCGCCGACAAGACCGGCCGGCCCGAGAAGCCCGAGTCCCGCTTCCGGATAACGAAGTACCTCAAGATGCCCTTCTGGGCGCAGATCCTCGGCGGCCTGGTCCTCGGCGTCCTCCTCGGCTGGATCGCCCGCGACCAGGACGTCGACTGGCTCGTCACCACCCTCTCCAAGGTCGGCGACACCTTCATCGGCCTCCTGAAGCTGGCGGTCGCCCCGCTCGTCTTCTTCGCCATCCTGGTGTCGATCACCAACCTGCGGAAGGTCAACAACGCCGCGCGTCTCGCCACCCGCACGCTGCTCTGGTTCATGATCACGTCGCTGATCGCGGTCGCCATCGGCCTCGCCATCGGCCTGATCACCAACCCCGGCTCCGGCACCGGCCTCACCCCGAAGGACGGCAAGGCCCCCGACCACGCGGGCTCCTGGATCGACTTCCTCACCGGAATCATCCCGACCGACGTGGTCACGCCGTTCACCCAGCTCAACGTCCTGCAGATCGTCTTCATGGCCGCCGTCGCCGGCGTCGCCGTCCTGAAGATCGGCGACAAGGCGCAGCCCATCCTGGAGCTGAGCGAGTCCGTCCTCGCCCTCCTCCAGAAGGCCCTGTGGTGGGTCATCAAGCTCTCCCCGATCGGCACCGTCGGCCTCATCGGCTTCGCCATCGCGGACTACGGCTGGAACCTCATCAGCAAGTACGCGACGTTCACCGCCGACATCTACATCGGCTGCGCGCTCGTGCTGTTCGGCGTCTACCCGCTGCTGCTCGCGTCCGTCGCCAAGGTCAACCCGCTCCAGTTCTTCAAGGGCGCCTGGCCCGCGATCCAGCTGGCCTTCGTCTCCCGCTCCTCTGTCGGCACCATGCCGATCACCCAGAAGGTCACCGAGCGCCTCGGCGTCCCGAAGGAGTACACCTCCTTCGCGGTGCCCTTCGGCGCCACCACGAAGATGGACGGCTGCGCCGCGATCTACCCGGCCATCGCCTCGATCTTCGTCGCGCAGATCTTCGACGTGCACATGGGCATCAAGGAGTACGTGCTCATCGCCTTCGTCTCGGTCGTCGGTTCCGCGGCCACGGCGGGCCTGACGGGCGCCACGGTCATGCTGACCCTGACCCTGTCGACGCTCGGCCTGCCGATGGAGGGCGTGGGCCTGCTCCTCGCCATCGACCCCGTCCTCGACATGATGCGCACCGCGACGAACGTCGCGGGCCAGGCGCTGGTCCCGGTGATCGTCGCCGCCCGCGAGAACATCCTCGACCGCGAGGCGTACGAGAACGCGTCGGCGTCGCCGCTGGACGACTACGACACGGCCGACGAGGTGCCGTCCTCGTCGCGCCCGGTGGCAGCGGCGGCCTGACGGCCCCGCCCGCCGCCTGCCGCCGCCCGCCGCGGCACCTGCCGAACAGGCCCCGCCCCGAAGTGATTTCGGGGCGGGGTCCTGTCGTTTCCGGTAATCGTGCCCCGGCGCCCGTTGACCGTACGCTGACGTGTGAACGGACAGCGTGGAGAGGCGGGGGCCGGGGTGGGCGAGACGGGCGTGAAGCGGCGGCAGAAACGGATGCCGCGGGCCGTGCGTGAGCAGCAGATGCTGGACGCGGCGGTACGGACGTTCGGGCAGCGGGGGTACCGGGCCGCCTCGATGGACGAGATCGCGGAGCTCGCCGGGGTCTCCAAGCCGCTCGTGTACCTGTATCTGAACTCCAAGGAAGAGCTGTTCAGCGCGTGCATCCGCCGGGAGGCGGCGGCGCTCGTCGCCGCGGTGCGGGACGGGGCGAGCGGGGCCGCGGGCGCGGGGGCGCCCGCCGACCGGCAGCTCTGGGACGGGCTGCGCGCGTTCTTCACGCACACCGCCGAGCGGCCCGACGGGTGGGCCGTGCTGCACAGCCAGGCGCGGACGCAGGGGGAACCGTTCGCGGCGGAGGTCGCCGCGATGCGGGAGGAGATCGTCGCCTTCGTCACGACACTGATCGCGGACGCGGCGCGGTCGGCGCACGGTGATCCGTCCCTGCCGGACCGCGAGGTCGCGGGGCTCGCCCAGGCGCTGGTCGGCGCGGCCGAGTCGCTGGCCGGGTGGGCCAACACGGACGCCTCGGTCTCCGCCAAGGAGGCGGCGGCGACACTCATGAACTTCGCGTGGGCGGGGCTGGGGGGCCTGATGGAGGGCCGCCGCTGGGCTCCGGGGTGAGGGGGCGGATCTCGCCGGTGAGGTGTGGTTTGCCTGTGGGGGAGCGGAGTTCGAAGGCGGTGTGGGTGTGGGAGTACGTCACGGTGGAGGGCAGGAGGACGGGGGTCTTGAACTCTGCGGTGATGTGGACGAAGCCGTGGCTCTTCTGGAAGTCCTGTGCTGCGGCGAGGCAGCGGGCGAGGGTCCACATGCCGTGGGCGATGGCGCGCCGGAAGCCGAAGGGGCGGGCGGTGAGCGGGTACAGGTGGATGGGGTTGCGGTCGCCGCTGACGGCGGCGTAACGGCGACCGAGGTCTGAGCCGAGCTGCCAGGTGGTTACGGGGGCGGGGATTTCGTGGCGGGGGGAGGGGTTGCCCGGGCGGGCGTGGCCGCCGTGCCGGGCGAGGTAGGTGCTGCGGGACTCCCAGAGGGGCTCGCCGGCCCGGGTGGTGGCCTCGGTGAGGAGCGTGGCTTCGGTGCCGCGGCGGTGGGGGGCCAACTTCTCGGTGCGTACGGAGAGTTCCAGCTCGTCCGTGGGGTGGAGGGGGCGGTGCTGGGTGATCTCGATGGAGGTGTGCACGAGGCCGAGGAGGGGGAGCGGGAAGTCGCGGGCGGCCATCAGGCGCATGGCCGTCGGGAACGCGAGGACGTGGGGGTAGGTGACCGGCAACGGCGCGCCGGGCCCGCCGGGGAACCCGCAGAGGGCGTTGTACGCGGCGAGGTGGCGGGTGTCGATGGCGGGTGTGGTGGTGAGGCGGGTGTGGGGGGCGGGGGCGGGGAAACGGGAGGGGTCGGGCCGCTTGAGGGGCGAGAGGACGGCGGCACGGAGGAGGAGGACGGGGAGAGGGGCCTGCATGGGTTCCTTTCGTGGGGCCGGGTCGCGTGGGGTTCGGTTGTGGGTGCGGGGCCGCGGGGGTGCTACGCGCCTGCGGCCCGGTGGGCGTAGGCGCCTAGGGCCGGTGTCGGGGTCGGGGCCGCGGGGGTGTGTGCGTACTCGCCATCCCTGCGCCGCGCTGCACGAACAAAGGCGGCACAGTGTGCTCGGTGCTCCGTGCGCACATACCCCCACGTCCCCTTGCGTCTCGTGCGCGAGTGCGGCCCAGTGGGCGTAGGCGCCTGGGGCCGGTGTCGGGGTCGGGGCCGCGGGGGTGTGTGCGTACTCGCCATCCCTGCGCCGCGCTGCACGAACAAAGGCGCCAGCGTCTGCTCGGTGCTCCGTTCGCACAAACCCCCACGTCCCCTCCCGTCTCGTACGCGGGTGCGGCCCGGCGGGAGTCGCTCCCTCCCGGCCCGTGCTGCGGCCGTACGTGCCAGGGGTGAACGTCCACCCCGGCCCTGCGTCGGTCTTGCGCGTGGCGGGGTGCGTCCGCCCTGCCCTTGAGTGGCACGAAAACGTGCGCCCCGCCCGCTCCTTCCCCAACTCCCGCCCCGCAGTGCGGGGTAACGCCCGCCCCGCCCTGCGGTGACCGCTTCGGTCTGCGTGGCGGGGTGAAGGTTCCTACTCCCGCCCTGCGGTGCGGGGCAAACGGGTGGGTGGGTGGGGGAACCGCCGCGGAGCGGCGGGGTTGTTGGTGTGGTGCGGGGGGCTGTGTGGAGACGGTCACCCCCCGCGGGCAGCGGTCACGCTCCGAGGAGGCTCTGGCCGCAGACGCGGACCGTCTGGGCGTTGACCCCGCCCTGGCTCAGCCAGGACACCGTTTCCGCCACGTCCACCGGCAGGCCCCCCTGCGCCAGGGAGTTCATGCGGCGGCCCGCCTCGCGGATGAGGAGAGGGACCGCCGCCGTCATCTTGGTCTCGATGAAGCCGGGGGCCACCGCGTTCACCGTCACCCCGTACTCCGCGAGCGCCCGCGGCCCGAGCGAGCGGACGAGGCCGATGATGCCCGCCTTGCCGGCCGCGTAGTTCGTCTGGCCCGCGTTGCCGGCGATCCCGGCGATCGACGACGTGGCGACGATGCGGCCGCCGGGGGCGAGGGCGCCCGCCTTGAGGAGGGTGTCCGTGATGGTCAGGACCGCGGTGAGGTTGACGTCGAGGACCGGGGTCCAGCGGTCGCGCGGCATGTTGGCGAGTCTGCGGTCGCGGGTGATGCCCGCGTTGTGGACGAGGATGTCGAGGCCGCCGCCGGGCAGCGCCGCGAGGATGCGGTCGCCGGCGCCGGGTGCCGTGACGTCGAGGGGGAGCGCCGTGCCGCCGAGGCGGTCCGCGGTGCGGGTCAGGTCCTGGCGGGCGGCGGGGACGTCGAGCAGGGTGACCTCGGCGCCGTCGCGGGTGAGGACCTCCGCGACGGCCGCGCCTATGCCGCGTGCCGCGCCGGTGACCAGGGCGGTGCGGCCCGCGAGGGGCCGGTCCCGGTCGGCGGGGGCGGCCACCGTCTCGGCGGGGCCGGTCTCGATGACCTGGCCGGTGACGTAGGCCGACTTGGGGGAGAGGAGGAAGCGCAGGGTCGATTCGGCGGTGGCGATGGGGCCGGTGACCCGGACGAGTGTGGCGGTGCGGCCCCGGCCGAGTTCCTTGGCGAGGGAGCGTACGAACCCTTCGAGGGCTTGTTGCGCGGCGGCCTGGTGGTGGTCCGCGGGGTCCGGTGGGGAGCCGATGAGTACGACGCGGCCGTTCTCCGCCACGGTGCGCACGACCGGGTGCAGTGCCGCGTGTACCTCGGCAAGGGTCGCGGTGTCGGTCACGGCAGTGGCGTCGAGGACAACTGCCGTGGGGCGGACGGGAGTTGGCGCGAGGATGTGGCCCGCCGACCTCAGGAGTGTCGGGAGGTCTTCGGAGTAGGGGGAGGGGGCCGCCGTGAGCAGGAGCAATTCGCCGCCCAGGGTGGGGTGTTCGGGTGTGTGGCGGCGCAATTGGGTCGGCTGGGGCAGTCCCAGGCGGCGGGTGAGGAAGCGGCCGGGCGCGGTGGCGGTGAAGGTCAGGTAGCGGTCGGCCATTGTCCAACTCCCAGCTCGGTCGTAAATTTACTTCCGAGTAAGGTTACTCAAGGGTCAGGAGCTGGTCGAGACATGAGTCTTCCCTCTGTGCGCCGCGTCGCCGTCGTGGGCGGCAGCCGTATTCCTTTCGCCCGCTCGGACGGGCCGTACGCCACCGCCTCGAACCAGGAGATGCTGACCGCCGCCGTGGAGGGACTGGTGGAGCGGTTCGGCCTGCGGGGGCGGGGGGACGTGGGCGAGTTCGTCGCCGGGGCCGTCCTCAAGCACAGCCGGGACTTCAACCTGGCCCGGGAGGTCGTGCTCGGGTCGGGACTCGACCCGCGGACCCCCGCGTACGATCTCCAGCAGGCCTGCGGCACCGGGCTCCAGGCCGTCGTCGCCGTCGCCAACAAGGTCATGCTCGGGCAGATCGAGTCGGGGATCGCCGGAGGGGCCGACACCGCGAGCGACGCGCCCCTCGGCGTCAACGACGAGCTGCGGCGCATCCTGCTCGCGGCCCGGCGGGCCGGCTCGGTGGGCGGCAGGCTGCGCGCCCTGGGACGGGTGCGGCCCCGCCACCTCGTACCGGACGTCCCGCGCAACGCCGAGCCCCGCACCGGCCTCTCCATGGGCGAGCACGCGGCGGTGACCGCGCGGAAGTGGGGCATCACGCGCGAGGCGCAGGACGAGCTGGCGGCGCTCAGCCACCAGCGGCTCGCGGCGGCGTACGAGCGGGGGTTCCTGGACGACCTCGTGGTGCCGTTCCGCGGGCTCGCCAGGGATCAGAACCTGCGGCCCGGTTCGAGCGTGGAGAAGCTCGCCCGGCTGAAGCCCGTCTTCGGCACCGGGGCGCCCGGCGCCACCATGACCGCGGGAAACTCCACCCCGCTGACGGACGGCGCCGCCGTCACGCTGCTGGCCGGTGAGGAGTGGGCCGCCGCCCGGGGGCTCGAACCCCTGGCGCACCTCGTCGCCTGCGAGAGCGCCGCGGTGGACTTCGTCCACGGGGACGTCGCGGAGGGTGACGACGGGCTGCTGATGGCCCCCGCGTACGCCGTGCCCCGGATGCTGGAGCGGGCCGGGCTCCGGCTCGGTGACTTCGACTTCGTGGAGGTGCACGAGGCGTTCGCCTCGCAGGTGCTCGCGACGCTCGCCGCCTGGGAGAAGCAGGGGCTCGGCATCGTCGACCGGGCGCGGCTGAACGCCGCCGGGTCGTCGCTCGCCACAGGCCACCCGTTCGCGGCGACCGGGGCGCGGATCGTCGCCACCCTCGCCAAGCTCCTCGCCGAGCGGGGGCGGCCCGGGCGGGGGCTGATCTCCGTCTGCGCGGCGGGCGGGCAGGGGGTCACCGCGATCCTGGAGCGGGACTGACCGAAGGGTATGTACGCAGGGTTATGGGTGTGTGCGTACGGTGACCTTGCGCTGAACGGGCGAGGGGCGCGGACCGCCCTTAGGGTGAGCGAGGGGCAACAGCCTGGGAGGTTGCCGTGCGTGGAGCCTGTGCAATCGCCGGTGTCACGGTGCTGGTCGTCGTGGGAGCGGGCGTGCCGGCCGTGGCTTCGGCCACCACCGCCGCCGACGCGGACGGCCGCGGCCGGCCCGATCTGTCGCGGTACTACACGCAGAAGATCAAGTGGGCCGCGTGCAAGGGCGGCACCGAGGCCGTGGCCGAGGCCACCGGCGGTGCCAAGGACTTCCGGTGCGGGCACGTGACCGTCCCGATCGACTACGCGAAGCCCGCCGCCGGGACCGTCGACGTCGCGATGATCCGGTTGAAGTCCAGCGCGAGCGGCAAGCCGCGCGGCTCCCTGCTGCTGAACTTCGGCGGACCCGGCGGGCCGGGCGTCGCCGCGCTCGCCGGTTCGCAGAAGGAGTTCGGCTTCCTCAGCAAGGAGTACGACATCGTCTCCTTCGACCCGCGTGGCGTCGGCCTGAGCGAGCCCGTCAGCTGTGGCGACCCCTCCGGTCAGGCCGACCCCACCGCCGAGGGGTCGGACGACCCGGCCGCCGTACTGAAGGAGCTGCGGAAGGTCGCCAAGGAGTGCGAGGCGAAGTCCGGTCCCGTGCTGCCGCACATGGGGACGGTCAACGTCTCCCGCGACCTGGACGTCATGCGCCAGGCCCTCGGCGACAAGAAACTCAACTACCTGGGCTTCTCCTACGGCACGCGGCTGGGCGCCGTCTACGCCGCCCAGTTCCCCGGGAAGGTCGGGCGGATGACGCTCGACGGCGTGGACACGCTCACCGAACCCGTCGCCGCGCAGTCCCTCGTGACCGCCGAGGGACGCCAGACGGCTCTCGACAACTTCCTCACCTGGTGCACCGGGAACGCCGGCTGCGTCTTCGGCACCGACTCGCGCACCGCGCGGCAGAGCGTGGTCAAGCTCATCCAGGACATGGACCGGATGCCGCTGCGGTCCATGGAGGGCCAGAAGTTCACCGGCCAGGACGTCGTCGGCGTCCTCAGCCAGGCCCTGTACAGCAGGCAGGCCTGGCCGGCGCTCTCACAGGCGCTCGGCGCGCTCCTCGCGGACGGTGACCCGCGGGCGCTGATCCGGATGAGCGGCGGCCTTCCCGGCGGGGTGGTGCCCGGGCGGGGCGTGCCGGGGCGCGGGCTGCCGGGCCGGGACATGGCCGGGGGTGAGGTGCCTCCGGACAACATGACCGCCGCGCTCATGGCCGTGAACTGCGCCGACGACCCCGACCGGCCCGACGCCGCACACATAGAGAAGGAAGTCGGCAGGCTCCAGAAGGAGTTCGAGGAGGCGTCGCCCGTCTTCGGCAAATCGATGCTGATGCCGGTGCTTCTCTGCTTCGGCCGGCCCCCCGGGACCCGCTACATCCGGGACGACGTACGCGACGTGAAGTCGCCGAAGCTGCTGCTCGTCGGTACGCGGGGCGACCCGGCCACGCCGTACCGCTGGACGGAGGAGACCGCGCGCCGGCTCGGCCCGCAGGCCGTCGTCCTGGACAACAAGGGCGACGGACACACCGGTTACCTCGGCTCCAAGTGCGTGCAGGACAAGGTGGACGGGTTCCTGCTGTACGGGGAGACGCCCGCCAACGGCAGCTCGTGCGCGGCGGAGTAGGCGGCCCCCGCGTGTGTGCCGTCAGGTCAGTGCGAGCATCGCCGACTCGTCCGGCGTGCCGGGCGGGGCCTGGTAGACCACCATGCGCTGACCGCCCGTCCGCGCCAGCGTCATCACTTCGTACGTGAGGGTCATCGGGCCGACCTTCGGGTGCTCGAACGTCTTGGTGCCGCCACCGCGCTCACTCACGTCGTACCGCTCCCAGATGCGGGCGAAGTCCGGTGATTTCAGGAGGAGTTCACCGACCAGGTTGGTCAGCTGGGGCGAGTCCGTGTCGGTACCGCTGATCGCGCGCAGGTGCGACACCGACTTCGCGACCGTCTCCTCCCAGGGGCGGTAGAGCACGCGGCCCACCGGGTGCAGGAAGAGGTAGCGCAGGACGTTGCGCCGCTCCTCGGGCCACTCCCACAGGCCGGGGAGGAGTGCCTTGCCTGGGGAGTTGGCGGCCAGCATGTAACTGTGCCTGCTCACCACGTACGCGGGCAGCGGGGCCAGCGCCTCCAGCGTGCGCAGCGTGGACTCGCGGACCGTGTGGTCGGCCGTGGGGTGCGGCTCCGTCAGGCGGCCCGAGGCCAGCTCCGCCAGGTCGCGCAGCCGGTCGTGGGCCTCACCGGTCAGGCGCAGGGCGCGCGCGAGGGCGTCGATGACGGGCGGGGAGGGGTTCGTCTCCCGGCCGCGCTCCAGACGCGTGTAGTAGTCGACGCTCACCCCGGCCAGGGTGGCCAGCTCCTCGCGGCGCAGGCCCGGCGTCCGGCGCAGGCCCGTGCCCGCGGGCAGGCCCGCCTCGGCCGGGGTCACCCTGGCGCGGCGGGCACGGAGGTACCTGCCCAGTTCCGTGCCGGTGGGCGGGGTGGGGGCGGGTGCGGGTGCGGCCGCTGGGGCGGCCGTGCTCGCTGTGCTGTCCGTCATCCGGCCATTGTCCCTGGCCGGTGCCGGGCGTGGGGGGCCGTGTCAGGGCCAGGAACGCGGGACCCCGGTGAGGCGCGGCCTGCCACTTCGCGGGGCGGCGGCGGAGAGTGGGTGTTGTTGCGGGCGGCTCGGCCGCCGGGGCCCAGGTGGTGCGTGTCACCGGCCGCGGTTTCGGTGGGGATGCCGCCCGCACGGGGCGTTGCCGTCTGCCGTTTGTGCCGTCTCTCTTCGCCGCTCCGCGGCCAGGGCTTCGCCGCTCCGCGGCGGTTTTTTCCCACCCGCCCACCCGTGCTCCGCACCGTCGCGGGGTCGTACTCTTCGCCGCTCCGCGGCGTGTCCACCGTAGGAGTTTCATGTCTGCCGGCGTTCTCGTTTCCCGGCCCGTTCGGTCTCGGGCTCTGCCTCATGGGCGGCAGGGCTCGCCCGGCCTCGCTCTCCTCGCCGCTCTGCTCGGCTTCACCGTCATCACCATCGACGTCACCGCCGTGAACATTGCGCTGCCCGACATCCGTGCCGATCTGCACGGCGGCATGGCGGGGCTGCAGTGGGTCGTGGACGCGTACACCCTCATGTTCGCGGCGCTGATGCTCTCCGCCGGGGCGCTCGCCGACCGGGCGGGGGCGCGGCAGGCCTACGTGTGGGGCGTGGGGCTCTTCACCGCCGCGTCGCTGGCGTGCGCGCTCGCGCCGGGCATCGGGACGCTGATCGCCGCCCGGGTCGCGCAGGGCGCGGGCGCCGCCGTGGTGATGCCCGCCTCGCTCGCGCTGATCCGGCAGGCGTACGACGACCCGCGCCGCCGGGCCCGCGCCATCGCGCTGTGGACGGTCGGCGGCTCCGCGGCCGTCGCGGTGGGGCCGGTGCTCGGCGGGGTGCTCACGGAGAGCGCGGGGTGGCGTTCCGTCTTCCTGCTCAACCTGCCCGTGGGCGCGCTGATCCTCGCCCTGCTGGCCCGTACTGCCCGCTCACCGCGGCGTCCCGCGCCGCTCGACCTGGGCGGTCAGGCGACCGCCGTCCTCACGCTCGCGGGGCTCGCGTTCGCGGTCATCGAGGGCGGGCACCTGGGGTGGACGAGTCCGCCCGTGCTGGCGGCCTTCGCCGTGGCCGCCGGTTCCGGGGTCGCCTTCCGTGCCGTCGAGAAGCGGCATGCCGCGCCGATGGTGCCGCTCGGGCTGCTGCGGCAGCGGCAGGTGGGGGTGGCGCTCGCGGTGGGCTTCGCGGTGAACGCCGGTTTCTACGGCGTGACGTTCCTCCTCGGCCTCTACTACCAGCAGCTGCGCGGCATGTCGGGCGTGGCGGCGGGGCTGATGTTCGTGCCGCTCGCCGTCTTCATCACCGGGACCAATCTCGTCTCGCCGCGCGCCGCCGAGCGGTTCGGGCGGCGCCGGGTCATCGTGCTGGGGCAGGCGGTTCTCGCCCTCGCCATGTTCGTGCTGGTCCCGCTGGACGCCGGTACGCCGCTGTGGCTCGTCCTTCTCCTGCTGGTGCCGACCGGTCTCGGTGGCGCCTTCGCCGTCCCCGCGCTGACCGCCCAGCTGATGGACAGCGTTCCGGGCGAGCGCGCGGGCACGGCCTCCGGGCTCCTCAACTCCCTGCGCCAGACCGGCGGTGCGATGTCGGTGGCCCTGTTCGGCGGGCTGCTCGCGGGCGGCGCCGGCACGGGCGCCGCCGGGTTCTCGCTCCCGGGGATGCGCACCGGTCTCGTGGTGGTGGGCCTCACCCTCTGCGCCACCACCGCCCTCGCGGCGTGGCTGCTGCCGCGTGACCGGCGGGCCGCCTAGCCGACCGTGAAGGCGACCTCGTGGACGGAGTTGCGAGAGCCGGGCGGCGGCTGGGTGCGGCCCGCCGCGTCCGTCGCGCGGGAGCGGACGGTGTGCGGGCCCGGCGGCAGCGAGCGGCGCAGCGAGAAGCCCTGCCAGGTCGGCTCGGCGCCGAGGGTGTCGAGGGCGGCGGTCTCCCACGGGCCGCCGTCGACGGAGAGTTCGAGGCGGACGACTTCCGTCGTGGACCAGGTGCGGCCCCTGAACGTCACGGTGGAGCCCCGCAGTTCGGCGCCGTCGGCGGGCGAGAGGATCTTGCTGTTGACGTCCACCTCGCGCACCGGCCGCGGCACGTCGCTGCCGGGCACGGTCCGTGTGTAGAGGGTCGTGGTGAACATGTGCCGCGGGCGTTCGTCGGTCAGGACGATCCGGGTCAGCCACTTCACCGAGTTGGTGCCGAACATACGGGGGACCACGGCCCGCAGCGGATGGCCGTGCCGGGGGCGCAGCGGTGCGCCGTTCATGCCGTGGGCCAGGAACACGGTGCGGTGCGCCGTCTCCAGGGGGAGGTCCTTGACGTACGAGAGGCCGTCCTCGTCGCGGTAGGTGCCGGTGTCGGCGCCCTCGAAGACCACGTGCCGGGCGGTGGGCAGCGGCGCCGCGCGGTCCAGGAGCGTGGCCAGGGGCAGGCCCGTCCACTCCACGTTCGTCACCGCGCGCGTCGGGGTGTCGGGGCGCAGCGGGCTGCCGAAGCACTCGTGGACGGCGGTGAGTTGACGTGCGGGGAGGGCCAGAAGCGCGGTCAGGTCCAGGCGCAGGGGCCGCTCCACCAGGCCCTCCACCGTCAGCGTCCACGCGGCGGGGTCGATCTCCGGCAGGCCCAGGTGGGCGCGGACGAAGACACGGTCGACGGGGGTGATGAAGTCGGGGCCCGGCGCGGGGTCGGCCAGGGAGGGATCGCCCGGCGGGGGTGTCAGCGGTGCGGTCATCGGGCGGCTCCGTGTCCGGGGCCCTCCGCGTCGGCGTCCGGCTCCGCCGGGAGGCGGTGCGGCACCGTGTCGGACGCCTTCAACGCCAGGGCGAACAGGGCCAGCATGGCCAGGGCCGTGGATGTGATCAGCATGACGAGAAATCCCCCCGGTTCTCGAAGCACTGCAGGAAGGGATCCCTGCCAACCTCAAGATCCTAGGGGGATGTCCTGGCGCTGCCCACTTCTTTTCTACGGCGGGGCGGAGTTCAGCAGTTGCCGTGCGCCGGCTTGCCCGCGAACCGGTCCGCGAGCCACTGCGCGGCGAACGGCGACTGGGTGATCACGCCGCTGACGTGCTCGCCGACGGGCACCGTGTGCCACTCCACGTCCGCGCCCTTCGCGCACCAGTCCTCGCGGACCTGTTTGCCGACGCCGTACGGGATGAGCTCGTCGGCGAGCGCGTGGTACTGGTAGACGGGCGCGTCCGGCCGGACCGTGCCGACGCGCGACTCGTCCAGCCGCCGCTGCCAGTCGGGCCGGTCGAGGGGGTTCTTCGTCGTCATCGACGCGATCGTCTTGAAGGAGCCGAGCACGGCGCCGTCCGCGACGCAGCTGTTCTTCATGGCGCCGACGAGCGCCTTGCCGACCGGGTTGAGGTAGGAGTCGAGGTTCAGTTCGGGGAAGGCCGCGTTCTGGCCGATCGCCGCCATGAAGATCAGGCCGGAGCCGTACGAGCCGTCGTTTAACTTCGCGACCTTCAGCAGGTCGCCGGGTATCCCGCCGGTCGCCGTGCCCTTCACGTCGAGGTCGGGCGCGTACGAGCCGTGCAGCTCGGCCGCCCACGACGAGGCCTGGCCGCCCTGCGAGTACCCCATGATGCCGACCGGCGTGTCCTTGCCGAGGCCCGCCTCGGGGAGCCGGATCGCGGCGCGCGCGGCGTCCAGCATGGCCTGGCCCTCGGCGCGGCCCACCGTGTAGGTGTGGTCGCCGGGGGTGCCGAGGCCCTCGTAGTCGGTGACGGCGACGGCCCAGCCGCGCAGGGTGAGCTGCTGGATGAGGTTGGCCTCCACGGCGGTGCCGGTGGGGAAGCCGGCGCTGGGCGCGCAGCGGTCGGCGACGCCGACGGTGCCGACGGCGTACGTGATCAGGGGGCGCGGTCCCTTCCTGCCGTCCTGGGGCACGATGACCGTGCCGGAGACGGTGTTGGGTTCGCCGGTGGCCGTGGTCGACCGGTAGTGGATCTTCCAGGCCCTGGTGTTCGTCGGCTGGCCCGGCAGCGGGTGGAAGCTGCTCGGCTCGGAGCTGACGATGGAGCCGGGGGGCGCGGCGCCGTCGCTGTCGTCGGCGTGCGCCGCGGCGAGCGGGGTGACGGCCGACAGGCCGAGCGCGGCGGCCACGGCCCACGCTCCGGGGCCGGTGCGTATGTGCATGCGGCACTCCCAACTGTCCTGAGGGGTGGAGGGGTACGCGGAAGACCGTAGTGAGCCGCATGTGCGTTACGGGCTGACCGGGACGCTCACCTTCGTTGACCGCGGCTCGCAGGTGTTCAGGCCGCCGCCCCGGCGCTACGTTCCCAGAGGGGGAGCCGCGGGCTCTGGCACGAGTGGACGAGAGCGCGAGTGGACGAGAGCGGGACTCCACCACCCGACCTTCGAACGGAGGACCGCCATGCCGGAAGAGACCAGCCAGCCGCGGCCCGCCGGCCTGGAGCAGGCGCTCGCCTGCTTCCACGAGGCCCGCGGTCTGACGGACCCGGACGAGTCGCCGGGGGTCTACGGCATCATCCTGCACGACATCGCCGACACCTACCGCGACGCCCACGACCTCGAGGAGGCCGTCGAGCACTACCGGCAGGCCGTCTCGTACAAGCAGCGGGCCGGCAATCCGAGCGACCTCGCCACCACGATGACCGCGCTCGCCACCACCCTGGTGACGATGGGCGAGCGGGCCGAGGCGCGGGACGTACTCGACCGGCTTGCCGTCGAGGCGACGAAGATCGAGGACATCGAGCGGCGGGCCGCGGTGCTGCACAACATGGCCCTCACGTACGAGGAGTTGGGGAACCTGGGCGACGAGGGCGCCCACGCGGACGGGGTGGCCGCCTGCCAGGCGGTGCTCGCGCTCATCGACGGCGAGACCGACCCCGGCTGGTACGCGTCCGTGCTCAAGGACATGGGCGACGCCTACGCCGCGCAGGACATGCTGGCGCAGGCGCATGTCGCCTACGAGGAGGCGGTCCGGTACACGCGGCGCATCGAGGGACAGCCGGCCTCGCTGATCACGGTGCTCATCGCGCTCGGCCGCACCAGCAGGCGGCTCGGCAGGCTCGCGGGGGAGACGGCGGAGGCCGACGGCGCCCTGGTCAACGGCGCGTTGGTGGGGGAGGCGGGGGCTCAGCCGTGGGGCGCGGGGTCCGCCACCCCGGCGTCCGGGACCCCTGCGGCCGATGGGGGCGGACCCGACGGTGCGGGGGAGGGCGAGGAGCCGTAGAGCGGCGGGCCCGACGGCCGTTCGGTCTCCGTCCGGTAGGCGCCCGGCGTCGTCCCCGTCCACCGCCGGAACGCCCGGTGGAAGGCGGTGTCCTCGGAGAAGCCGAGCCGCGCGGCGAGCTCCGCGATCGGCTCGTGGCCCTCGGCGAGGCCGGCGATCGCCGCGTCGCGCCGCACCGCGTCCTTCAGCCGCTGGTACGACGTGGACTCCTGGGCGAGACGGCGGCGCAGCGTCGCCGGGCTCACCGCGAGCCGTGCCGCGATCTCGCCGAGCGAGGGCATGCGCGGCGACGAGCGCAGTGCGTGGGCGAGTGCGCGGCGCACCTGCTCGGCGACGGTCGTGCCGTACTCGCGGCGGCTGAGCAGCTCGAACGGTGCCCGGCGCAGCATCTCGTCCAGCGCGTCCTCGTCCCTGATCAGCGGCGCGTCCAGCCAGTGCGGATCGAACCCGGCTCCGGTGCGTCCGGCGCCGAACCGCACCGGGCAGCCGAAGAGCAGCTCGTACTCGTCCTTGTGCGGGGGCGGCGGATGGCCGAACGCGGCCCAGCGCAGCGGGATGCGGCGGCCGATCAGCCAGCTGCACAGGCGGTGCCAGATGATGACGAGGCACTCGGCGAGGAAGTAGTCCTGTTCCAGGTCGTTGCGGACGCCGAACACCGCCTCGCCCGGGTGCCGTTCGAGGACGAGGTCGGGTCCGCCGGGGAACAGGCCGTAGAAGGTGGTGCCGCGGCGCACGGCGGCGCCGAGGTCGTGGCAGCCCAGTGAGGCCCGGCACATCATCGCGAACGTGCCGGGTCTGCTGACGGCGGCGCCGAGGCCGAGGAACTCGTCCTGGGTGACGCGGTACAGCTCACGGAAGAGCCGGGCGAACTGAGGCTCGGTGACCCTGGCCCGGTCGTCGCCGAGGAGCAGGGGCGGGATCTGCGCCCCCCGCAGCAGCGGCACGGTGTCGACGCCGCGCCGTTCGGCGCCGCGCAGCACGGCCCGCACATGGTGCACGGTGATCGTCCGCCTGGCCATGCCACGACGTTAGCGCCGGTGGGGCCGGGCCAGAACACCGCGTGAGCGCCCGGGTCAGTGGTGCTGACGTTTTCCGTCATCCCGGCGGCCGGGCCCGCTCCCTAGCGTCGTACCCATGCAGCAGACGCGGAAGGACCCGCCGGAGCGGGCCGAACTGCCCGGCACCCTGGCCCTGTTGACCGAGTGGGCGGCCCAGCGCCACGGCACGCTGCCCGCCCTGCGGTTCCGGCGCGAGGGGGCGTGGACGGAGCTGTCGTACACCGGGCTGCGGGACGCCGCCCGCCGGGTGGGCCGGGCCCTGCTGGCACTCGGCGTGCGCCCGGACGACCGGGTGGCGGTCCTCGCCGAGACCCGGCCCGAGTGGACCGTCACGCACTTCGGCGTGCTGGCGGTGGGCGCGGTCGTGGTGCCGGTCTACCCGACGGCGGGCGACGAGGAGGTGGCGTGGGTCGTGGCCGACTCGGGGGCGTCGGTGGTGATCTGCGAGGACGAGGAGCAGGCGGCGAAGATCGAGCGGCTGCGCGGGCGGTTCCCGGGAGTGCGGCACGTGACCCTCATGACGCGCGAGCCGGACGAACTTGGCCCGGAGGAAGAGCTGTTGGCCCGGGCTGCGGCCCGCGAGAGCGGCGACCTGGCCACCATCATCTACACCTCGGGCACCACGGGCCCGCCCAAGGGCTGCCTGCTCACGCACGGCAACCTGCTGGCCGTGCAGGGCGCGACCGTGCCGCTGGTCGACGGCGGCCCCGGCGACTCGACCTACCTCTACCTGCCGCTCGCCCATCTCCTCGCCCAGCTCATCGAGTTCACGACGCTCGTCGGCGGCGCCACGCTCACCTTCTTCGGCGGACGCGTCGAGGACGTCGTCGGGGAGCTGGCCGAGGCGCGGCCCACGCATCTGCCGTCCGTGCCGCGGCTCTTCGAGAAGGTGCGGTCGGTGGTGCTGTCCCTCGCCGAGGCCGAGGAGGGCGGCCGCGAACGGTTCGAGGAGGCGGTGCGCATCGGCGTCCTCGCCGCCGACGGAGCCCTGCCCGAGGAGCTGCGCGCCGCGTACGAAGAGGCCGACAAGAGGCTCTACGGCCTGGTCAGGCAGGCGCTGGGCGGGCGCGTCAGGTGGGCGCTCACCGGCGGCGCGCCCATCGCGCCCGACACCGTGGACTTCCTGCGGGCCTGCGGCATCGCGGTCTACGAGGGGTACGGGATGACGGAGTCCGCGGGCGTCCTCACCCTCAACCACCCGGGCGCCGTGCGGTACGGGACCGTCGGCAGGCCCGTGGACGGCGTGGAGCTGCGCATCGCCGACGACGGCGAGGTCCTCGCCCGCGGCGCCATGGTCTTCCCCGGCTACCACGGCAACCCCGGGGCCACCCGGGAGGCCCTCGACGCGGAGGGCTGGCTGCACACGGGAGACCTCGGCGCACTGGACGAGGACGGCTACCTCACCATCACGGGCCGCAAGAAGGACCTCATCATCACCTCGGGCGGCAAGAACCTCACCCCTTCGCTGAGCGAACTCGCCATCCAGGGCTCGCGGTTCGTCTCCCGCGCCGTGATGGTCGGCGACCACCGCCCCTATCCGGTCGCGCTCGTCACCCTCGACGTGGAGGAGGTGAGGGGCTGGGCGGCGCGCGAAGGGGTGGAGCTGACCGGCCCCGTCTCCCGCGACCCGCGCGTGCGCGCCCTGGTCAGACAGGCCGTGGACGCCGCCAACGCCACGGTCTCGCGCCCCGCCCGCATCCGCGCCTTCGCCGTCCTGGACGAGGATTTCACGGTCGAGGACGGACTCCTCACGCCGAGCCTGAAGGTGCGCAGGAAGGCGGTGACGGAGCGGTACGCGGCCGTGGTCGAGGAGTTGTACGAGAGGGACACGGCACCGGAGCCGGACGCTACGGCAGCCCCGCGAGCCGCAACAGCGCCGTAGTCGCCGCCGCGCCCACCACGACCACGGCGAACGGCGCCCTGCGCCAGGCGAGCACCCCGCCGGCCAGCACCCCGGCGGGCCTGGCCCACCCCGCGAAGCCCTGGCCCTCGGTGAGCGCCCCGGTGGCGAGCAGCGCGACGAGCAGCACCGTCGCGCCCACCGTCAGCAACTCCTGCACCCGCGCCGGGAGTTCCACACGCCCGTGCAGGACGGGTCCGGCCAGCCGGAAGGCGTACGTGCCCGCGGCGAGGGTGAGGACACAGGCGAGCGTGGCGTTCACGAGGCACTCCTCGACGAGGCGGGACGGGGGCGGCGGGGCCCGCGCCGCGCCGCGAGCAGCCCGAGGAGGGCGAGCAGCACCGGTACGCCCGCGGGGAGCAGCGGCGCGGCGGCGACCGCGACGACGGCACCGGCGGCGGAGGCCCGCCGCGCCGCGCTGTCACCGCGCAGCGCGGGCAGCACGAGGGCGAGCAGCACCGCGGGGAAGGCGGCGTCGAGCCCGAACCGGTCGGTGTCGCCGAGGGCGGAACCGGCGAGGGCGCCGCCGAGCACGCTGAGGTTCCACGCGACGAACAGCCCGATCCCCGATATCCAGAACGCGGCCTTGCGCTGGGCGCGGCCCCGCTGGGCGAGGACGAACGCGGCGGTCTCGTCCGTGACGAGGTGCGCGCCGATCAGCCGGGCCGGCCAGGACCGGCCGAGGTCGTCGGCGAGGGCGAGACTGAACGCCGCCGTACGGGAGTTGAGCAGCAGCCCGGTCGCGGCGGCGGCGACCGGGCCGCCGCCCGCGGTGAGGATGCCGACGGCGCTGAACTGGGCGGAGCCCGCGTAGACGAGCAGCGACATGAGGACCGGCACCCACAGGGGCAGCCCGCCCGCGACGGCGATGGCGCCGAACGAGATTCCGACTACGGCGTCGGCGAGCCAGACGAGTGCGATGTCGCGCAGCACGCCGGGCGGTAGGTCGGTGAGGCGGACGAGGCCGCCGGATTCCCCTTCCGTTCGGCCGGGCGGGTCATCTGTTCGGTGTGGCGAACGCATGGGTCGTAGGATGGGCAGAGCGGGCCCCGTTCGTCAAGCCGAACGATCGGCCCGCTCTACCGAACGCAAAGATCACGGGGAGAGGGCGAGGAGAAGCACAGATGACCGACGGGTCCCGCATGCCGCGCGAATGGGTCGCGGCGGCCCTGCGCCGCGAGCGCACCAGGGCCGGGCTCTCCCTCTCCGAGCTGGCCAAGCGCGCCGGCATCGCGAAGTCGACGCTCTCCCAGCTGGAGGCGGCCACCGGCAACCCCGGCATCGAGACGCTCTGGGCGCTGGCCGTCGCGCTCGGCGTGCCGTTCAGCGTCCTCGTGGAGTCACCCGCGCCCGCGGTGACGGTGATCCGCGCGGGCGAGGGTCCGACGATGCTCGCCGAGAACTCCTCGTACGCGGGCACGCTGCTCTCGGCGGGCCCGACCGGGGTGCGGCGCGACATCTACCACGGCGCGCTGGAGCCCGGCCCCGCGCGCGAGTCCGACCCGCACATCCCCGGCACGGTGGAGCACCTGGTCATCAGCACGGGCCGCCTCCTGGCGGGCCCGCAGAACGAGACGGTGGAACTGTCCCCCGGCGACTACATGTCGTACCGAGGCGATGTCCCCCACTCCTACGAGGCCCTGGAACCGACCACGACCTTCGTCATGATCATGCAGCACGTATAGACCGGCTGAGGGGGAGAGCCGCCCCGAAGGGGCGCTCTCCAGGGGCGCGGGGAACTGCGCGCTCAACCCCCACAACCGGCCACCCGGCGAAACCACACAAAGCCCCCGGAACCAACCCCGCCCCCACCCCCCCCACAAGGCCCAGGGGCCAGAAAAAGGCAGGAGCCCCGCCTCCCCCGCCGAAACGGAGGAGCAGGGCTCCTTGGGTACTGCTATCCATCTCCGGATCTGGTCACCGGAGCAACCACACGCCCCACTCGCGTGAGGCGCCCGATTACATCGGGGTGACGTTCTCCGCCTGCGGGCCCTTCGGACCCTGCGTCACGTCGAAGGAAACGGCCTGGTTCTCCTCGAGGGAGCGGAAGCCGTTCGCGTTGATCGCGGAGTAGTGGACGAAGACGTCCGGGCCGCCGCCTTCCTGGGCAATGAAGCCAAAGCCCTTTTCAGCGTTGAACCACTTCACGGTTCCGGTAGCCATAAGCCCTCCTTGGGCCAAAGGGTTGCCCTGCTCCAGAACCAGCGATTGTTTAAACAACTGCATAAGTCTGAAAACGACGAGAGCCTGCGGGGTCACATGCTCCGCAGGCTCTGTACTGCAAGGGAAACCAAACTGCAACTTGCGGCGAGCTTAGCACGCAGACCGGGGAATGCAATAGGGGGCAAGATCACGTCACCCGGAGGTTTGACGGGGCCCCGGACGGGGTTGACGGTGGGCCCCCGTGCGCCCCGGCGCCCGCACCGTACCGCAAGGGGGCTAGCCTCCCCGATGTGGACAATTCTCCCCTGGACGCCTCCGCGGGGGCGGGCGCCGAACAGCCGCACGGCTCCCGCCGCATTCCCCGGCCGCGCGTCGGTCACATCCAGTTCCTGAACTGCCTGCCCCTGTACTGGGGCCTCGCGCGGACCGGGACCCTCCTCGACTTCGAGCTGACCAAGGACACCCCCGAGAAGCTCAGCGAGCAGCTGGTCAGGGGCGAGCTCGACATCGCGCCGGTCACCCTCGTGGAGTTCCTGAAGAACGCCGGCGACCTCGTCGCCTTCCCCGACCTCGCGGTCGGCTGCGACGGCCCCGTCATGTCCTGCGTGATCGTCTCGCAGGTGCCGCTGGACCGGCTCGACGGCGCCCGGGTGGCGCTCGGCTCGACCTCGCGGACCTCCGTACGGCTCGCCCAGCTGCTCCTCGCCGAGCGGTACGGCGTCCGGCCCGACTACTACACGTGCCCGCCCGACCTGGGGCTGATGATGCAGGAGGCGGACGCCGCCGTGCTCATCGGCGACGCGGCGCTGCGCGCCAACCTGCTCGACGGGCCCCGGCTCGGCCTGGACGTGTACGACCTCGGGCAGATGTGGAAGGAGTGGACGGGCCTGCCGTTCGTCTTCGCCGTCTGGGCGGCCCGGCGCGAGTACGCGACGCGTGAGCCGGACGTGGTGCGCGAGGTGCACAAGGCGTTCCTCTCCTCCCGCGACCTCTCCCTCGCGGAGGTGACGAAGGTCGCCGAGCAGGCCGCGCGCTGGGAGTCCTTCGACGCCGGTGTCCTGGAGCGGTACTTCACGACGCTCGACTTCCGCTTCGGCGCCGAGCAGCTGGAGGGCGTCACCGAGTTCGCCCGCCGGGTCGGTCCGACGACGGGTTTCCCGTCTGACGTACGGGTGGAGCTCCTCCAGCCGTAGCCGGTTCAGCCGTTCGGGATGGGCGCCTGCATGTGTCCGCTGATCCACTGGATGGGGCCGTCGGCCATGGCGGGCACGTAGGAACGGGCGTTGTGGCCGCCGCCCTGGATGACGTTGAGCCGCGTCTTCACGGGGCCCTTCCCGTACTTCTCGATGAAGGACCGCAGGTTGGCCCGGCCGGATTCCTCCGTGCCGATCTGGAAGGCGATGTCGACCTCCGGGCCGCCGCGCCGGGCGAGGAGCCGGGCGAGGCGCTCCGGGTCGTTGGCCCTGCGCTCCTTCTCGTGGCCGGCCCAGAGCGGGGAGTCCGGGACGGTGTCCGGGCCGCTCGCGATCACGGCGCGGAACTTCTCCGGATGCTTCAGGACCGACTTGAGGCCGACGAAGCCACCGGACGAGGAGCCCATGAAGGCCCAGCCGTCACGGGACCTGAAGGTACGGAAATTGGCCTTGACGAAATCGGGGACGTCGTCCGTCATCCAGGTGCCCATTCTGGGCTGTCCCGGGATATCGCTGCCGTCGTAATAGTGCTTTGCGTCCGGATTGAGTACGGGCATCACCACGATGAACGGCAGGCTCTTCCCTTCCCGCGACCACCGGGCGATGCTGCTCTCCAGCTTGAGGTCGGTCCCCATCCAGTAATTGGTGGGATAGCCGTTGCCGCCGGGCAGCGCTATCAGTACCGGGAAGCCGCTGTTCGCGTACTTCGGGTCGAAGTACTGCTTCGGCGCCCAGACCCATACCTTGCCGGTGAATCCGGACTTCTTTCCCTTCAGCGTCGTCACGCCGATCCTGGTGCCGTCCTCCAGGGTGTTCTCCGTCGTGAAGGACGCCTTGGGCCCCGTCGGCAGCAGCGTCTTGTCCGCCGCCGCGCCCTTCGCCTGCCGGGTGGCGCCCGAGGGCTTCGGGCCGTCGAAGTCCACCGGCTCGCCCTTGCCGGACGAACAGGCCGACAGGAGCAGGGCCGGGGCCAGGGCCGCGGCGGTCGCGGCGAGGGCGGTGCGGGGCGGGCGGCGGCGGTGCATGGGGACCTCGGAGCGGGGACGTAGGCGAGCAATACGGTCGATACGGGGATGAAGAGGGGGATTCGGCCGAGGACGTTCCCCCGTCGGCTTCCGCACTACGCTGAACCCGGTGCTGAGGCGCGCGAGGTGTCAGGCGGCACGCCTGGGGGAGGCCAAGGTCATGCATCCGCTCGAAGCCGGCGAACCCACCGCGATCGGTCCCTACCGGCTGCTCGGCCGGCTGGGCTCGGGCGGCATGGGCCGGGTCTATCTGGGGCGCAGCGAGGGCGGCCGTACCGTCGCGGTCAAGATCGTGCATCCGCACTTCGCGCTCGACGAAGAGTTCCGCGCCCGCTTCCGCCGGGAGGTCGACGCGGCGCGCCGGGTGGGCGGCGACTGGACGGCGCCCGTCCTGGACGCCGACCCCGACGCGTCCGTGCCGTGGGTCGCCACGGGGTACGCGGCGGGCCCCTCGCTCACGGAGGCGGTACGGGACGGCGGCGTCCTGCCCGAGCACTCCGTACGCGTCCTGGGCGCGGGCCTCGCCGAGGCGCTGGCGCACGTGCACGGCCTCGGCCTCGTCCACCGCGACGTGAAGCCGTCGAACGTGCTGCTCACCCTCGACGGGCCGCGCCTGATCGACTTCGGCATCGCGCGGGCCACCGACGGCACCGCCTCGCTCACCGCCACCGGCGCCTCCGTCGGCTCACCCGGCTACATGGCGCCCGAGCAGATCCTCGGCCGGGGCGTCACGGGCGCCGCGGACGTCTTCTCGCTCGGCGCGGTCCTGGTGTACGGGGCGACGGGCGCCTCCCCCTTCCCCGGCGACTCGTCGGCGGCACTGCTCTACAAGGTCGTCCACGAGGAGCCCGACCTCGGCGCGCTCGGCGGGGAGTTGAGGGAGCTCGCGGCCGCCTGCCTCGCCAAGGAAGCGGCCGCGCGGCCCGCCCCCGAGGAGCTGGCGCGCCGGCTCGCCCCGCACGGCGCGGCCGGGCTCGTCGCGGCCGGCTGGCTGCCGGGGCCCGTGGTGGAGCGGGTCAGCCGGAGCGCGGTGCGGCTGCTCGACCTGGACACGGGGGCGGGAGCGGGCGCCGCCGCCGGGGCGGTGGCGGCGGACGCGCCCTCCGGGCCCGTGGCGTTCCACACGCCGTCCGTCGAGGGGTCGTTCGGGCCGCCCGACCCCTCGTACGCCGTGCCCGCCGGGTTCGCGGGCCGCACGCCGCCGCCCGCCTCGCCTCCGGATTCACCTGCACCTTCGGAACCTTCGAGGCCTTCCGTGCCGGTGCCCCGCTCCGAGGCGTCCGCGGAGACCCGGCCGCCCGGCAGATTCTCCGTCTCCGTGGCCGCCACCTCCACGCCCGAAGGCGCGAACGGGCGCGGGCGCAGGGTCAGTTGTACGGTCGCGCTCGCCGTGGCGGGAGCGATGGCCGCCGCCACCGTCGGCACGGTCTTCGTCCTCGGGCTGCTGCGGGGGCACGACGACGATTCGTCGGCCGGCGCCGGCAAGCCGCCCTCCTCCGCCCTCTCGCCCACCCCCTCGGCCGACATGGACTCTCCCGGCGCCGGCACCGGGCGCGGGGTGCCCGAGGCCTACCTCGGCACGTGGCGCGGCAAGGCCGACGCGAGCGGCGGCACGATCCCCCTCGGCACGTTCACCGTCACCGTGCGCCAGGCGAAGCCGGGACAGCGGCTCGGCACGGTCGTGCAGCGCGACCCGATCGACAACACCTGCACCGACGTCCTCACCCTCAAGTCGGCGGGGAAAAAGGTCCTCGTGGCGACGGCCGAGGGGGCGAAGGACAACGGCGGCCAGTGCTCGCAGACGGCCCACACGGTCTACCTGCGGCCGGCCGGCGAGCACCTCACGTATACGTCGGACGATCCCGGGGCGGGGAATCCGCGGGCGCGGCTGGCTCCGGTGGAGTGAGCCGCGCGCGGCGCCGCACGACGTACAGGTGGATGAGACGGCCGCCCACCACCGCGCAGAACACGGCCGCCGCGATCCCCGGCAGCAACAGGTAGGGGTACCTCTCGTGGACCCAGCAGGGCTCGCCGTGCGCGAAGCACTCCGGGCCCCTGCGGCGGAGCCGGGGCCTGGCCGCCGCGAAGCAGACCAGCAGGAGCAGGCACGTCAGGGCCGTGCCCGGGAGCGCGGCGAGGGCCCAGCCCGCCGAACGGGCCTTCCGCTTCCGCCACTTGGCCCGCATCAGCGGCGCGACGATCCCGGCCACGGCGGGCGGGAAGAGCAGCCCGACGGTGATCGCGAAGCCGTAGCCGCCGCCGGGCCAGCCGGGGGCCACCTCGCCCCACAGCGTCGCACCCCAGGCCATGTCCCCCAGCGCGAACAGCACGACGGAGACGAGGACGGCGAGGAACACCAGCGTCCCGAAGAGCCGGTTGCCCCGCTCGCCCTTCTCCGCCCGCTTCCCCGGCCGGCCGGAGCCCCGCGCCCCGGGCACGTGCGCGTACGTCAGCGACGGCCCGGCGGCGCGCCGCCGTGGCCTGCGCGATGAACCGCCCATGGCCTCCCCCCTTCCCCCGCTTCGGCCCTACAACGGGGTCGTCAGCGTGGCGAGTTCACCGTTGCCGAGGTGCAGCATGCCCTTGCCCGGTGCCACCGGACCGCCCACCACGCTGCGCGAGATCCGGAGCCCGATCAGATCGCCGCTGGAGCTGTCCTGCGGCGAGAGCAGAATGCCGCGGCGGCCCTTCTTCGCGTCGACCTGCCAGCCCGAGAAGCCGCTGCAGACGTCCTCCTCGTCACCGGCGAGGACCAGCGCGAGCCCCTCGTCGGCACCGCGCTGGATGATCCGCTTGAACTGGCTCGCCGCGTCGGCGTCCTCCAGCATCTCGGCGTCGTCGATGAGCACCACCACCGGGTCCTCCCGGGACGCGTCCGCCTCGTCGAGGAGCTCCTCGAACTCGTCCTCGTCGATGTCGTCACCGGTGAACACCTTCAACACACCCTCGGCGCCCTCCAGTTCGCGCAGCGGCGACTGGCGCGGGGCGGCGACGATCAGCCGTACGCCCTGCGCGCGGAAGGAACGCGCCATGTTCATCAGGACCGTCGAGCGACCCGACTTCGCGGGGCCCGCGATGACGAACGCCGGCACGCCCTGCGCCAGGTCGGGCCCGTACCCCATGACCTCGTCGCCGCCGATGCCGACCAGCGCCCACAGCTTGGAGCGCGAGGCGTCCGGGTCGCGCAGCTCCCACGCCTCGTCGAACGTGATGCGGCTCGGCAGGGTGTCGACGCGGAACGGGCGCCGGTGGCGCGGCACATCGGCGTCGCGCGCCGCCGCCCGCTCGCCGATCGCCGCGATGGCCGCCGCCTGCCCCTGACCCGTGGAGTCCTCGGAGAGCAGCGCGAACTGGGTCTCCGTGCCGCTCTCGTTCCTGAAGGCGCGGCCCGGCGCGATCTCCTCGGGGACCTTGCGGGCCGGGATGCCGAGCATCGAGAAGTCGGAGCGGTCCGCGAGGCGCAGGCCGTACTTGTCCTCGGTGAGGGAGGAGATGCGGCCCACCAGGATCTGCCGGTCACCCGTCATGACCATGTGGATGCCGACGCTCGCGCCCTCCCGCATGATCGTGGTGACCTCGTCCGTCAGGGAGCCGTGGTCGACCTCGCCGAGCGTGGGCAGCCAGCCCTCCCAGCGGTCGAGCAGCACGACGACGTGCGGCAGCCGCTCGTCCTCGGCCGCGTCGGCCCGCTGCTCGCCGATGTCCGCGTACCCCTTGTCGGCGAGCAGGTCCTGGCGGCGCGTGAGTTCGGACTTGAGGCGGTTGATGAGGCGCACCACGCGCTCGGTCTGGTTGCGGCCGACGACGGCGCCGCAGTGCGGCAGCCGGGTCAGCGCGTTCAGCGCGCCGTTGCCGCAGTCGATGCCGTACAGATGGACGTCGGCGCAGGAGTGCGTGCGCGCCAGGGAGCCCGCGATGGTCCGCAGGACCTGCGAGCGGCCGGAGCGCGGCGCGCCGCCGATCATCAGGTGGCCGAAGGTCGCGAAGTCCACGACGACCGGGCGGCGCGCCTGGTCGGCCGGGAGGTCCTCGACGCCGAACGCGGCCGGCGCGAGCGAACCGGGCGTGGTGCGCGGCGCCGGTGCCGGGATCTCGTCGAGCAGGACGGTCTCGCCGAGCGCGGGCAGCCACGGGCTGTGCTGGGCGGGGATCCCCATGACCCGGTTGGCCTCGATGATCTCGTCGACCAGGACCTTCAGGTCGGTGATCTCCTCCTCCTCGCGGGCCTCGGCCTTCGGCTTCACCAGCGAGGCGCGGCCGAGCGCCGACCAGTCCAGGGCGTCCACCCAGGGCGCGAGCACGGTCGGGTCCGCGGCGCCCGGCCTGCGGCCACCGACCCGGCCCGACTGGAACGGCACGAGGGAGGCGTGCCCGAGACGCACGTACGCGCGACCCGGGGTGTTCTTGGAGATGTGCCCGGCCTCGGGGGAGTCGATGACGTCGCTGGACTCGCCGCCGTCGGTGACGCGCAGCGCGATGCGGAGGTTGGTGTTGGCGCGGATCTCGGGGGAGACGACACCGCTCGGCCGCTGCGTGGCGAGCAGCAGGTGGATGCCGAGCGAACGGCCGCGCTGCGCGATGTTCACGAGCCCCGTCACGAAGTCGGGCAGGTCGCGCACCATGGAGGCGAACTCGTCGATGACGATGAGGAGTCGGGGCACCGGCGGGTGCGAGGGATCGCGCCGCACCAGGTCCTGGTAGTCCTCGATGTCCTTGGCGTCGGCGTCGGCGAGGATGTGCTCGCGCCGCTTCAGCTCGGCGCCGAGCGACTCAAGGGCGCGCTCGACGAGGTGCGCGTCGAGGTCGGTGACCATGCCGACGGTGTGCGGCAGCTTCACGCAGTCCTTGAACGCGGAGCCGCCCTTGTAGTCGACGAGGACGAAGGTCATGTTCTCCGGCGTATTGGCCACGGCGAGCGCGGCCACGATCGTCTGCAGCAGCTCCGACTTACCGGAACCGGTCGTACCCGCGATCAGACCGTGCGGGCCGTCCTTGCGCATGTCGATGCCGAACGGCCCGTCGTACGACTCACCGATGACGGCCATCGTCGACTGCCCGCCCGCCTGCCAGCGCGCGGTGATCGCGCCGGACGTCGGCGGCTCCAGCTGCAGTACGTCGAGGAGCCGGCTGGAGGCGGGCAGCGCCGAGTCCTCGGTCTCCCCGCTGATGTCGCGCAGCGGCGACACCGCCCGCGCCAGGCGCAGGCACCAGGCGGGGGTCACGAAGTCGGGCCGTACGTCGCGCAGCCGCTCCGCGCCCGTCATCTCCACGCGCAGCCGCAGCTCCCGTGGGGCGCTCGCGCGGTGGGTGTCGGGCGCGGTGGTGTGCCAGGCCTGGAAGGAGGGGAAGCCGCCGGGGGCCTGCTGCGGCGGGGCGGGCGCGTGCGGTACGCCGAGGGGTGCCGACCCGGCCGCGTACGCGTCGGGGTCCGGCTTCGGCTCGGCGACCACGAAGGCCTGGCACTCGCCGGGCAGGAACCGCTCCTCGGTGTCGAGGCAGAGGGCGTACATGTGCACGGCCGGGCCCTCGCGGAGCAGCCGTACGACGCCCGGCAGCGACCGCAGCCGCCGCGAGCCGTCCCAGACCACGACGATGTCCGGATCGGAGAAATTGGCGCCCTGGCTCTTGTTCTCCTCCATGGCCTTGGCGCGGGCGTCGAGGATCTGGGTCAGCTCGCCGATGCGGGCGCCGACGGTCTCGGCGTCCGTGCCGATGAGGACGTTGACGTCCTGGCCGCCCGAGGGCCGGGCGTGCGGCAGCCACCGCACCCAGTCCCAGTTCTCCTTGGCGGTGTTCTCGGTCAGCACGTAGAACTGCACGTCCATCGGGCTGTGCAGCGTCGCGGTCTGCGCGACGGCCCAGCGGCCGAGGGCGGCGGCCGAATCGCCGGGCCCGGCGATGCCGATGACCCCGAGCCCCTTCAACGGCAGCGCGACCGGGGCGTCCTCGATCTTCCACGTCACCTGCCGCCGGTGGTCGTCCATCTCCGGGTCGTCGAGCACAACCTCGGAGGGGAGCTGCCCGGTGCCGAAGCGCAGGAGCAGGTGATCGGCGTCGGTGCGGCGCCGCTCCCAGAGCCGGGTGCGGGGGCCGGTGCCGAGGGCGAGGACGGCGGCGGGGTCGGGGACGGCGTTGCGCCGGTCGAGCCGCTCGGCGATCAGCGCGTCCCGGGCGTCCTTCTCGATCCGCGCCTTGGTCTCCTTGTACTCCTTGATCTGCTTCGCATGGGACTTGCGCCCGTGCTTCTTGTCCATGAAGTAGTTGCCGAAGAGCATGATCGGGCTGAGCCCCGCCATGATCAGGTAGTACCAGCGCCCGAAGATCATCGCCGCCACGACGGCACCGACCAGCGGGAACAGCGCCATCAACCACGGCAGCGGCCGCGCCTCGAACTCCCGCGGCGGGGTGGGCAGCCGGAAGGTGGTCTGCCGCTCGGGCGGGCGCAGCCGCGGCGGCCGGTTGTAGTCGAGGCCCGCGCCGTCCTCGGACCACTTGAGCGCGGCGTTCGGGGGCGTGTAACGGACGAGTTCGAGGAGGGTGTTGCCGAGGGCGATCTGCGCGCCGAGCGGCCAGTCGACGGTATCGAGCCGCCCCTTGGCCCGAGCCGCCCTGGCCCTCTCCTTGCGCTCGCTCCGCTCCTGCTTCTCCCGCTTCTCGCGGGCCTTCCTCGCCTTCTTGGTCTCTCCCTCGGGCGGCACCGCGGGAAGGGGCTCGGGCTCCTCCTTCTCCTCGCCGAAGGGTGCGCCGTCGAGGGTCACCCCCGCCTTGTCCTTCTCGTCCCCGTGCAGGGTGGCCCGGCAGGTGCCGTCCGTTGCAACTGACAACGTCAGGGCGCGGGCCGGCATCTCCGGATCGTCGATACGTATGTACGAGGCGGGCCCGCTGCCGATGTCGTACCGCCCGACCCCGAGCCGGTGCACGGAGCCGGCCGCGGTACCGCCCGCGACGCGCAGCTCGACCAGACCGGAGGGCTCGCCCGGCAGACAGCCGGCCGGGTCGTCGAGGCTGACGACGACGCCCTCGCGCAGTGGCGAGGTGACGACGGTGGCGGCGGGATCGACGGCGTAGCCGTCCACGTAGATCACCGGGGCGCCGCCGCCCGGGGCGTGCTGCCCCTGTCCGATGGGGATGATCTGCGCCCCGCTGTGGCCGACCTGCCGGGCCAGTTCCACCGCGATGTCCCGCACGGTGGACTCGGGATCGGCGTCGAGAACCACGTCGGCGGAGCCCCCGCCGAACGGATCGACGACGGTCAGAGTCAGGCGCACGATCGTCCTCCCCGGAGCTGAACAATGCGCCTGACGATATCCGCTCCCCCCTTCCCACCGGCAACGGCCCGTACCGTCCCGCACCCGCCCGCACCGCGAAACCGCACGCGCCGCTTCGCGAAACCGCACGCGCCGCTTCGCAGTCGCTCATAGCAGAGCTGTGACTCAACCGGACTGTGATCACATCCGCCCCACCCGTAAGCTGCTGGCGCAAGAGCGGAAGATCGCACCATCCGCGTAACGGGAGCCACGGGGGTTGGCCCTGCGGCCAGTTGAATAGGAGAGAGCCTCATGGCCAAGGACCTTGATGTCACATATCAGGACATGCGAGACGCGGCCAAGCACGTGGTCAAGGAGAAGGACAAGCTCAAGGAGAAGCTCGACGGCCTGCGGAAGTACATCGCGAACCTCGTCGAGACGGGCTACGTCACGAAGAGCTCGTCGAAGGCGTTCGACGAGAACTTCGACGAGTTCGTCAAGGGCGCGAAGGACACCCTGGACGGCCTCGACGGCATGGGCGACTACCTGACCAACGCCGCCGACAAGTTCGAGCAGATCGACGACGAACTGGGCAAGGCCGCGCGCAAGTAACCGAAGCTGCGCGATGCCGGCGGAGTGGGGAGTGCCGGAGATAAACCTCCGCCACCCCCGCCCGACGGCCGTCGGGCATGCACCGTCGATGAGGTGGCCCACGAGGGCCAACCTCGTTTCGATGCAGGTCAGTTGCCGTCCGAGGGCTGACGAATCGCGTACATGTGGAGTTCACTGCGGAACTCCTCGGTCGTGAGGCGTATCCAGGATCCGTCACGGAACTTCAACAGCAGCAACTGCGTCCGGAACTCGCCGTGGAACGGGTCGACAAGGGTGGCCTGCTCAAGGGGCAGGCGCGCGACGACCTCCATGCGCTTCTCCCGTCCTGTGGAGACGCGCCGCGGCGGGGCCGCGAGGACGATCTCGGTCTCGGTCGCGACGACGAGGCGCTGATGGTGAGGGGAGTGGCTGTACCAGTGCAGCAGGAACTGTCCGGCTTCTCCACTCCAGTTGCCGTCGAAGACGCGGTCGAGCCCCTGCTCGGCGACGAGCAGCTTGCACCGCTGCTCGTCCTCGCGCGCCCTGCGGTTGTCGCCGCCGGTGCTCTCGGTCAGCTCGCGCAGCCGGTCCAGCAGGGAGAGCAGCGCGACGATCGGCATGAGCGGTACGGCCAGTGCCGTGCCGAGCATGGCGAGCGGGGGCATGGTCGCGGGCCGCAACTGCGGTTCGCCGGCGGCCCGCAGGACCTCGGCCGGCGGGGGCGGGATCTTGTCGATGGTGCACCAGCCCGCCGCCTCGGCCCGGACACCGAGCCGCTCGGTGATCACGCGTTGGTCGCCCCTGGATGTCACGTCAAGACCCTCCTCGTCGGAACGGAACAGGCTTGCTGCAGTCGTGAGCGTATCGGGTGCCGGGTGGCAGCCGAGAAGAGGTATTCGGACGGCGCGGCCGATTCTGTCGGGCGCTTTGCCGAAAGCAGTCAGAAGGGGGGTGGTCCTCGTGGGGGACCACATAAAAGCGGATCTCGCCGCCATCAAGAAGTGTTCGCGGGACCTGGGCAAGATTCACGATGAGTTCGAACGCAACGGAAATCCTGCCGACGAGTACGGGCAGGCGGTCGGGCACGGCGGCCTGAAGGACGCGTTCTCGGAATTCGGGGACACCTGGAAGAAGACCAGGAAGAAGCTCATGAAGGAGCTCGAGAAGCTGGCCGAGTTCACGTCGACCGCCGCCAAGACGTACGACGAGATCGATCATGAGTTGGCCAAGGCGATCAGGGAAGCCAAGGCGCAGAGCAAGGGGAAGAAATGAGCAGGACGGACAGCGACTGGCCCCCGCTGTGGCATGACGACCCGACGCCGGGCGACCCGGAGGAAGTGGCCGAACTCGGTCGCAAGTTGCGCAAGATGGCCGACATGATCGATGAGCAGTCCCGGGTCATCAAGGCCCTCGCCTCGGTGGAGGGCTGGGACAGCGAGGCCGGGCGGGGCTTCCACGAGATGGCGGGCGGCACCGCGGACAAGCTCAAGAAGTCGTACGAGCGCTACGACGAGGCGGCCAAGGCCATCGGCGAGCAGGTGCGCGAGGGAAGTTCGGATGAGTTCGCCAGCGAGATGCGCAGGGCGCAGCGGAAGGCCGACAAGGCGCTGAGCGACTATCGCGACGCCAAGGCCGACCACGATGTCGCCGAGCGTGAGGTGAAGAAGTTCACCGACAAGTACCCCATGAACAACATTCCCGCGAAGGACAAGGAGGAGTACGACCGCTGGGTCGAGAAGAAGGCGGAATCCCTGCGCCGTATCGGCGGTGCGCGGAAACTGGTGAAGGACGCGAGGGAGATCTACGACGACGCGGGGGACAAGGCCGCCAAGCACATCAAGAACGTCGTGCACCATGACGACGTACGCGATCCCGGCGGTTTCATGAACTTCCTCGCGGACTGGGCCGATGCTCTCTCGAACATATCAGCCGTACTGTCCGTGCTCGCGGTGATATGCGCGTTTGTCCCGCCGCTCCAGTTCCTCGTGCCGATCTTCGCGACGCTCGCCGTGATCACCAGTGCCGCAGCCCTCGCCGGCCATGCGTACGACATGGTGGCGCGCGGCGGGAAACTCGACTTCATGAAGCTGGGAAGCGATCTGCTGGGCGTGCTCCCCGGGCTCGGTGCCCTGAAGGGATTCAAGCTGGTCAAGGGGCTCAAGGGGTTGTCGAAGCTGAAGGCCGTGCGCTTCGGCGGTCTGCGCGCCCTGGACGGTGTCGGACACAACTTCCTGAACGGCGTCGCGGTCAAGACGGCCAACAAGATCCTCGGACGCACGGCGCGCAAGGATCTCCTGGACGGCAAGAAGGTCACCGCCGCCATCAAGGGAGCCGGTCTGGCGAGCGCCCTGAACAGGATGTTCCACGGCGAGAACGGTGAGAAGACCGGCTACCAGGAGCCGGCCAAGAAGCCGGCACCCATGCCCACCCCAAGCCCGTCGCCCCGCCCCTCGCCCAAGCCGTTCAACGCGGCCCTGGCAGCCTGACGGCCGAGGAGCGCCCCATGGAGGACGAGCAGCACAGGGGACTCGGCGACCGGCAGTTCATCGGGCGACGAGGCGGAGACGTCGTGACCCTGGTCGGTGCGGACGTGATCGCCTCCGTACCCGAGGCGAGACGTGCCGCCCGGACCGCCGGGGAAGAACTCCGGTTCGACTTCCTGGACGACCGGGCGGTGCTGACGATGCTGCGCGCACGGCACGAGGACGAGGAGGCCCTGTTCAAGGCCGGCCTCGTGCACGGAATGCCACTCGCCGTCGTCGGCTTCGGGGCGGTCATCTACTGGGGCGGCGTCGCCCGGTACTGGGAGTCCTCCCCCGCCCGCACGGTCTACCTTGCGGTCGCGGGTGCCGTCCTCGCTGCCCAACTGTTCCTCTTCGTACGCAGCGCCCTCGCGCACTGGGGTGACCCGGTCCGCCAGAACGTGCGGGCCCGAGCGCACCGTTACCGGGAAATCGCGCACCTGGCCCGCCGGGGCGGTGCCGAAGTCCCGGCCCACTATCCGCATTACGGCCCGTATCCCTTCGCGGCGACGTTCCATCCCGAGGTGGACGAACACGGGCACTCCGAGAATGAAGGTCCGGATGGCCACTGACATTGTCGAAGTCGACGAGAACCACAGCCTCATGGGCAGCGACGGCCTGGAGGTCCGCTGGGTCATGCCCGAGGGTTTCCTGGAGCTGCCCTTCGAGGCCGAGGACCTGGACGACCTCGCCGACCAACTGCTCGCCTTCGCCGCGACGTCGCTGCCCGGGGCCGACGAGGACGTACAGACCCAATGGGCTGTCATGTGCGCGCTGAACTACGACGACTTCATCGAAGCGGGCATCCAGTACGCCGGCTTCGTCACGACCGAGGTCGAAGGGGTGCGCTGCACCGCCACGGTCAACGTCAGCACGGCCGACCTGGACGAACGGGCAGGGAAGAACCCCGTGGGCTTCCTCGCCACCACGATGCGGCACCTGGACATCGGCGAGGTCGGTGAGGTCATGCTGCCGTGCGGCCCGGCGGTGACCTGTATCGGCAGCCGGACGGCCATGGTCGACGGCGCGCTCACCCAGTCGGGACAGCCCGAACCCATCACGACCTCGTTCATCCAGGTCCAGATACCCGTGAAGAACGGGACCGCCGTGGTGCTGGAGATGGGAACCCCGACCCCCGAGGGCTGGGACACCTTCTCCGCCATGTTCGCCGGCATCGTGAAGAGCGTGCGCTTCTTCGACGACGAGAAGGCTCCCGTGGTGATGCCGGGGTGACGGACATACCGCAGACCGAGACGGCCGAGCCCGGCCCTTCGAGCCGTACGGAGGCACCCAGGGACTACCGACTGCTGATCCCCCGGGACTGGTTCCGCATCGACCTCACACAAGACCGGTGGCGGAGACAGCTCAAGACCTTCGTGGACCGCCAGGCGGAGGGGCGGGGCGTCGCCGCGGAACTCACGCGCAAGGTCTGGTCCACGCTGCGCAACACCGCGGAGACCGGTCGTACGCGCGGTGCCATGGAGTTCTACCTCCTGACGACCTCGCGGGACGGTGGCATGCCCGCCTCGCTCCTGGTGTCGCTGATACCGCTGGGCAAGACCCCGGCCGACCCCCACGAGTACGCGGCATGGCTCGAACTGAGGCAGCCGGAGGAGGGCCCCCGCCGCGAGATCACGGTGGTGGACCTCCCCGCGGGCCCGGCGGTACGCGTCCACGGCCCCACCAGCCTGGACATCCACGTCCACATGCCGGGCGGAGTCGGCTACCTGGTGCTGTCCTTCGCGTCGCCGCTCACCGGAATGGTGGGCCCCATGGAGAGACTGTGCGACGCGATGGCGGGATCGCTCGGGTGGGTGACCTGAGACTCCTGAGGCCACGTCACGACCGTTTCTCACTGCTCCAGTTTGATGCCGGCTCCGAGGTGCGCCGCGCCCAGTGAGCAGGCCGAGCTCGCCCGGCCTGCTCACCCGTGCAGGGCCCGACGGCAAGGTCGGCCGTCGGGTGACCTCAGCGGTTGATGGACTGTACTTCCTCGACGGTGATGTCCTGAGTGGTGCCGAACGTTCCCTCGGGCAGTTCACCGCCCGGAACACCGGTGCCCATCCAGCGGACCTTCCACGTGATCGTCGCCTTGAGTTCATACGTTCCGTCGCCGGACGAGCGGAGGTATGTCACGCCGCACGGCGGGGTCTTCTTGGCATTGCCGCGGACGTACGGAGAACCGATGCTGCCGTCCTCGTTGATCGTGCAGTCGCCGGAGGCGGGATGGACCTCCGCGGCGTCCGTGCCCGGTTCGATCCTGAGCGACTGGGGCGTGGCCGTCGTGGTGGCCGAGATGTTCTGGCCGCCGGCGTTGAGGGACGCGGTGACGGAGACGGGCTTGAACTTCGCCTTGTCGAGCCAGGCCCAGGTGTGGAGATTCACCTTGGTGACGTTCTCGGGGGCGAGAGTGACCTTGGTGCCGGGGATCTTGATCTTCGCGTAGGCGAGTTCGGCGAGGATCTCGGGGGTGATCGCGTTCTCGACCTGAGGGGGCTCGCCGTTGTCGACCCAGAAGGGCGGCTTGTTGCAGGCGAAGATGTCGCCTCCCTCCTCGTAGGGGAGCGCGGCTCGGTCCCAGAACATGCCCTTGCCCTTTTTGGCCATGTTGTAGTTCTTGTACGGGTGGCCGTCGACGTAGTGCTTCTCGAAGGCTTGCACCGCCTCCCCGAGCCCGCTGGCGTGCGGGAGGTTCTTCGTCTTCATGTGATCGGCCTTGAGCTGCTCCGGCGTGTACTTGGGCTCGTACCAGCACGGCGGGGGAGTCCAGTCGGACGACTGGACCGTCATGGGGCCGCTGGAGGGGCCGGAGCCGTTGCGGGACAGATCGAAGCGGACCACAGAGGCGATCTCTTCGTTCTTCTTTTCGCCCGACTGCTCGACATTGCCCTCGGACCCTCCGCCGGGTCCGTCCGCGTAGGCATGACCGGGGACGACCGCTATCCCGACGGCGGCGCACACGAGTGCGGCACCCTTCAGGCGCCCTCTCACGGCTGGCACTGGCTTGCTCCCCTCTTCGAAGAGACGGCGGTGGTCTTCCACACGCCATTGGAACCCTGCTTGAGGCTGGCGTCGTAGAAGACGTAGGACTTCTTGGTCACCGGCGTCTTTTCGGGCTTGTTGGTCTTGCGGTCCTTGCCGAACCACTTGCTCTCGTCGCTGCAGTACGTGAGCCGAGCGGTCCCGTCGGCGCGGAAGTTCACCTTGCGGTCGTAGAAACGGACCGTCCCTGTGACCGAGTAGCCGTCGTCCACCACCGACTTGATCCACGAGACGGCACTCGCGGCGGCGTCACCCTCCGAATAGAACTGGACCGCCTCTGCGGAGGGGTCGCCCTTGATGATGGCGGCGTCGATGGCACGGTGGCGCTCGGCGTTGTCCGCCAGGACCGCGTCCTTCTTCGCATCACCCGTCTTGCCGCCCTCGAAGACGAGGATGTCGTCCTTGGGCAGAGTGATCTTCGGACGTTCGGCCTTGCCGGAGGCGGGTTCGCTGGGCGACTCCGACTTCTTCGCCTCCCCCTGATCTGCTCCGGCGATCTTGTCGTGGTCCTTGGACTTGTCGTCGTCCCCACTGCCGCAGGCTGTCAGCAGCAGGGCTGCGGTCGCGGCGAGCGCGGCGGTGACGGGCATGGTGCGGCGGTTCACGGTCGGCTCCCGGTGGGGCGTAGGGGGTCTCTCCAACGAACCGACGTTATCCAGGGGGCTGCTGGTTCTCCAGGGGCAATACCGGGGCAACTCACCGCATCTTCAAGGACCGTCATCGTGTTGTGACGAGAGGTTGGAGTGGCTGGTGGGCAGGCGCATCACGGCCTCCTGCGCGGCGGGCTGATCGCGGCGCAGGCGCAGTACGTCGATGTCCCCGTGCGCCCGGAAGACCCTCCCCACCGCGAGTTCGATCGCGAGCCCCCGGGCCAGCGGCCGAGCGCCTCGTCGGTCATGGTGCGAACGCCGGTCCCGGGGTCACGGAGCCCAGACCCCGAGCGCCCGCGCGAGTGCGTCCAGGTCTTCCGCCGCACGCATGACGTGGGCGATGTCCTCCGACGCGGCCCAGATGACGACGTCCGCACCGTGTTCCTCGACCTGCCACGCGTAGCGCACGCAGGCCAGCAGGTGGGGGGAGTCCTCCTGCGGGATGTAGCGGAAGGTGGTCATGCCCTTGCCGAGCTTGTCGGACTTGAACGTCTTGACGACCGGTGGTTCGACCGCGTTCCCGTCGTCGGCCTCGGTGAGGGCACGGAGGGTCTCGTCGCGCGGCCCCGCGGCGGGGCCGATCGCCGCGCAGACCGGGAGCGGCACGTCGGCCGGGTGGTCGAGGTGGAGGAAGAGCCAGTGGTCCGAGCCGGGCGGGGCCAGCGCCTCGGCGGTGCGCTCCAGCGTGCCGGCGACGAAGTCGACGCCACCGGGCCCGGGTTCGAGGCCGTACTCCTCCCACAATTCCTCGGCAGTCTCACGGGACCAGGCTCCGATGTCGTTCCACAGTCGAACGGAGCACTGAGGCCGGCCCTCGGCGGGACGATGACCCAAGGGTCGGGATCGACGTCACCGATGTCGATGATGCTCCAGAAGTACTCCCTCGCCTCGGCGGTCATTCGCGGCTCCAGCGGAAGTTGGCCATCACGGCGTCGAACCACTCGACGAGGGCCTCTGCCAGTTCGTCCCGAGGGCTCCCACCGCCGACCGTGGAGAACGCGGCAATCAGCCACCGGTCCGGATCGCCCGGTACGGACACCATGTATTCCACGCGGCGGGAAGGGAGTTCCGCCCCCTTATCCGGCGAGGCTCCCGCGACGTGTTCACGGCGCACGGCGAGCGCACCGTCGCTCTCGCCTGAGCTCAGCTCGGCACCCTCCACTTCGTCCCGGGAGAGCAGTTGAACGGCCACTTCGGTCGGTTCGGCCTGCCCGCGACATTCACCGCGGGGTCCGGGGGCGACGGATTCGGTCACAAGGATGGACGCTCCGAGGACGGAATCGCCCATGGGCCTGACGGGCAGGTAGAGGTCCAGGGCCTTCCTTTTCTGAGCATGGGCGACGGCGGACCGGAACCGACGGGCCAACTCGCGCTTGTACGGGCCGACCCTGTCCTGCGGCGTGGCCGGGCGTCGACCGGAGGTCTTCAGCCTTCACCGGCGCCCTCCTTGTGATTGAGATGCGCCATACCGGCGAAACCGGAGAGGCTGACGACCACGGCGATCCAGAGCGACAGATGCCCCTTGCCGATGGCGACCAGCAAGGCGTAGAAGAGGTAGATCACGAGCGCCCACTTGATCATGCTGCGCTCGTCGGCGAGCTTCGCCCAGTCCTCGGGGCGCCGGGCCAGACAGATCAGGATCACCGGAGAGAGCGCACACAGGGTCCATTCCCAGGTTGCGGGCGGCAGCCATGCCTCCCCGGTGAGATCTTCCGTGAGGAACGGCGCGAACATGCGGGCCAGGCCCAGCACAAAGATCACTCGAAAGGCGACCACGCCAAGTCGCAGACGCCGGACCCGCTGGTGGTCACGGCCCTCGGGGCTCGAGGTTTCGGCCGTCATGGGCTCTCCTTGATCTGCTTGCCGAGCTCCGCGTCTCCGAGCGCATCGGCCTTTTCCTCTGCGCTGGTCTGGGGCATCTCGGCATCTCGGCATCGCGCACCTCGGCGGCGGCTTTCTTGCGCCGTGCCGCAGCTTGGACAGCTGATTCAAACCTTGGCCGCCGTGCGCCACCTTCCGCCGGGCCGGACCGGCGGGTGAGACAGGCCGCGCGCCGTCCAGGGGGTGAAGGAGCAGGCGGCCCAGCCGTGCTACGCCGTTTCCTCGGACGTGAAATCCACTGTCTGGAGGATGGCCGTGACCATGTCGCAGAACTGGCCCCAGTACCGCATCGACGCGGTGTCGAGTGTGAAGACCGCCATGTAGGCGCCCGTGGGGAAGGGAACGTAGACCTGTATCTGACCGATGACGAGTCGGGGCTGTTCGTCGGGCGGCGGGTCCTGCTGTACGTCCAGGGGGAGTTCGCGCAGTGTGACGCAGGAGATCGCCGGGCCGCATGGCAGGTCGAGTCGGCGTGCGTCGTTCAAGGGGTCGTTGGCCAGGGTCGCCAGGGTGCCCTGAGCGGCCACCTCGGTGTCCCTGTGACCGGACTGGAGGAAGGCCACGGTGAGAGAGCAATGGGTGACCCCTTCTCCCTCCGGGCCGTCCTCCAGGCCGAAGATGCCCAGTGCGGAGAAGGCGAGTCCGGCCGTGGCCATGGCCGCCGTGACGTGCTCGTAGTACGGAGCCGCGGATTCCCAGAGCTCGGCGTCTCCAGCGGGATAGAGCTCACGTACGAATTCCTGGGCCGCGGCGGATCGTTCCTCGGCCGACGCGTCCACCGGCAGGGCGTGGAACCCGTCCGGCACGACGAAGTCCACGGGCGGGATGATCCGTGCCGCCCGGTCGCTGATCAACTGAGCCAGGTCGCTCATCGGTTCCGCCTTTCGGGCTCGTCGCGAAGCAGGTCCGTGAGTCTGGCGGCGTCACCGGTCTTCAGCCGCGTCCAGGAGCCGTCCACGAAGCGGATCCTGACGTCGGACGCCCTTTCGGAGAACTGCATCCGCTCGGCGTCGGCCACCTGCGTCCGCGGCAGTTCCCACAGTTCCCGGGCGGGCGCCAGGCCGGCCCCTGACTCGACACCGAGGATCACCAGTCGGCGGTCGGTCAGCACGAGCTCGGTGCGGTATCCCTCGGGCTGTCGCGCCGGGTCCAGCTGCCAGGGCAGAGAGAGCGCGACGGTGCCCGGGGATGCCCAGATGACGGGAAAGTCGTCCACCTCGTTCTCCGGTTCCCGCGGTTTTCCCGGGCCTTGAGGGTCTCCGAAGGGGGCGCCGCTGGGAGCGGCGGCGTTCGCCGCCATGTTGAGCAGGCGGGGGAGACCCAGCAGGACCACGTCGAGCAGGCGCACGCCCGCTCTGTCCGCTTTTCCCCGAGGACTGAATCCGGGGCCCGGCGGCCACCCTCCGGCGATCAGCCGTTCCTCGATGTCCCGGCGTCCGGTGTCGCGGAAAGACCGGAGTCCCGCGACCGCCGGTGCTCGTCCGGTGGCGAAGGAGGCATTGACTCGCAGCAGCAGTTCTTCGTCCTGGAGCGGATACCAGTCCACAGCTCTCGTTCCCTCTCAGTGCGCTGCCGCGGATTGCTGGAGGCGGTCACCGGGGCTGGTCATCTCTCCGATGTGGCCAGGAATGGTGAACGCCTTCGGCGCGATCTTGATCGCGGCGTCGATGCCGCGCCCCAGGTTGCTCATCGAGTCGATGTTCTTCAGTCCCGGAATGCCGCGGGTCCCGATCCATTGCCCGTTGCGGACGGTCTGTTCGGCGACGAGGCTCATACGGTTCATGAGGCCGCCCTCGGTCGAGATGTGACCCCCTGCCTTCAGGCCGCCGAGACCGATCTTCCTGCCCTTGATGGTCCGGCTCACCGCGCCGGCGACGTTGTCACCCACGCCGACGATGTTCCTCTCCAACGTGGTCACCCCCTTGAAGCCCTTGCCGAGCCGAGCCGCCCGGGCAGCCGCCACGCCTCCGTCCGCGACCTTGACACCCTTGCTGAAGGCGCCGATGCCCGGCAGAGACCCCAGTGCGTCGAATCCGACGGAGACCCAGCTCACGTCCGCCCCCGCCGCCTTGGCGACGAGATGCGTGGCGAGGGCCAGTCCGCTGGTCAGTACCGCGGCCGTGGCGAAGATCGCGCCTATCGGCTCGAAGGGCGCGGCGATGATCGCGATCATGCCCAGCACGCCGCTGAGGTCGCTGAGCAGGTCGCCGACCAGTTTGATCACGTCGGCGTGGTCATGGATCCACTCGCCGGTGGCGTCCCAGGCGTCCGCGAGGGACTTGCCGAGCTTGTCCCAGAAGCCGGGCTCGTTCGGTGCGATGTCACCCGCCTTGTCGAGCTCCTTGCTGATCGCCCCGGCTGCCTTGCGGTAGCGGTCCTCCAGGGCATGGACATCGGCGATGACCGTGGTGACCTCCCCCGAGGCCTTGCCCATTTCCTTGGTGCCGAGCTTCGCCTCCGACCGCGCTTCCAGCTTCTCGCCGGCCCGCTTCTCCAGCCGGTCGGCCTCGTCCTGGAAATCCTTCAGCTCCCGGGACCACCGGTGCAGCGCGCGCGAGGCCTTGTCGAAGGACTCGTGGCTCTTGCGGATGAGCGGGGTGACGTCCTCACCGATGTACTCGGAGAAGGCGAGTGCGGCCTTGCCCTTCCAGGCGCCGCACTCTATTCGCTCCAGGTCGCGGGCCGCCGCCCCCAGCTCGGACGCGAGGCCGCCGAGTTTCTTCGCCAGGTCGCGTGTGTCCTCCACGTCACCAGGGGTCGGGTCCCAGCCGATGTGGGGAAAGGCAGGACGCTTGCCCGTCACGTCATTTGCCCTTCTCGTGGGCCGACTTGAGCGACTCGGCCAGTGCCTGGTCCAGCTTGCTGAACTCCTCGTCGATCTTGTTGATCATCTTGACGGCGCCCTGGGTGTGCTTCCCGAGCTGCTTGACGCCGTATCCCCACTCGTCCGCGAACTCGTGGACGTCCTCGATGAGCTTCTCGGCACCGACGACCGAACCGTCGGTTCCCTTGAGGGTCCGGCGGGCGGCGTCCATGCGGTCGCTGACTCCGGAGAACGTTCTCTTGAGGTCCTCGAAGACAGTGCCGTCGAGCCGGAGGTCGCTCATGTCGTGTTCCAGTTCCTCAGGGGAGTTCGGTGGCCGGCGCTCCGCCGGGGCGGTCGCGGCGCCGCATGCGGTGTTCCGGTGGCCCGCCCGCGATACCCGGGCACTCACGGTGGTGCTCGGATATGCGTGGCCTGGCCAACGATATTCACGATATTCGTGAGGCCTGTGAGCCGCGGGGGCGGGGTGGTTACTGCTGGCCCCGGTCGCCGGACCGGTCTCGGTGCACCGGTTGACGGTCGAAACCGCGCCGGGCCACCACCCAAGTCGTCGGCCCTGGGGACGTGCAGCGGGGATGGACGCCACGCCACACTCGTAATTACGTGCGAATCCGCGCCCGTACTCGCCATCATGGCCCGATGCCCGACAAAGACTCCCGTGCTCCCCAGCCCCACTCCCAACCTCAGACCAACCCTCAACCCCCCACCCCCCACCGCACTCACCCCCCACACTCCGCCGCCGGCGAGCGGGCGTCGCTTACCGGGTTTCTTCAGTACCAGCGCGAGACCCTCGCCATGAAGTGCGCCGGGCTCACCGGCGATCAGCTCAAGGAGCGGGCCGTGCCGCCCTCCGAGATGTCGCTGCTCGGGTTGGTGCGGCATCTGGCCGAGGTCGAGCGCAGTTGGTTCCGCAATGTCCTGAACCGTGAGGCCCTCAAGGCCAACTGGCAGGGGCGCGTCCCCGGTGAGCACGCCGACTTCGACGTGGCGGACGCCGATCCTGACGAGGCGTTCGAGATCTGGCACGCGGAGTGTGCCCGTTCCCGTGCCATCGTGGACGCCCTGGACTCCCTCGACTTCACGGTCGACTTCCGCGACGAGACGTACTCGCTCCGTTACGTCCTCACGCACATGATCGAGGAGTACGCCCGCCACAACGGCCACGCCGACCTGCTCAGGGAGCGGATCGACGGAGTCACCGGGGAGTAGGCCCCGTAGGCTTGCGGGCGGCCCGGGGACCGGGCGGCCGGGAGACCGGAGAAGCACCGGGAACGGGACGGGGAGAGTGCCAGCCATGGCCCGCTACACACCACCGCAGACCATCGCGCGCGGCGGATTCAGCATCAAGGTGCCGGAGACGTGGTGGGAGTTCGACGTGCGGCCCGAGTCGCGCGACGCCGCCATCCGGCAGATGATCAACGACCGCGTCCGCGCCCGTCCGGAGCTGGCCCCGCACCGGGAGACCTTCGAGACGTTCCTGCGCAAGGCGGCGAAGGACGCCTGGCAGTCCGGCGCGCTGTACTGCGGCTGCATGGCGGAGAGCTTCGGCGGCGATACGCCGGTCACCGGCTCGGTCACCGTCTCCCTGGTCGGCGCCCGCACCCCGGACGGCGACGTGCTCCCCACCGACCCGGAGCGCATCGTCGCCCAGCTCGGCGTGCGCGAGGCCAGGCGGGAGGGCGACGCGTGGCGGAAGGTGACCACGGTCGACATCCCGGGCGTCGGCCTCGCGGCCCGCACCCACGGCATCGAGGACATCTCCGTGGACGGCGACGAGCGCACGATCCGCGTCGTCCTGATGCAGACCTTCATCCCGGTCCCGGGCCAGGAGGGCAAGGTCGCCCTGGTCTCGGGCAGCAGCCAGATCCTCGGCCTCGCGGACTCCTTCTTCGACATCTTCGACGCGGTGACCTCCACGTTCCGCTTCGAGGAGGGCGGCCAGTGACTTCGCTTCCGCATACGGTCACTGGAGCACTGGAGCACTGAAGCAGTCGTTGGCGAAGAACCTGCATGAATCACCCGGGCGTTGGTCCGCGGAGTCCGACCGCGTCCTGCGGGCGGCCGGCTGGCAGCCCGGGCGAACCGTGCCCACGGCCGGGTGGGAGAGAGTCCTGCGCGAACACGGCGGTTTCGAGATCCACGAGGCGGCACGGCTCTTCCTCGCCGAGTTCGGCGGTCTGGCGTGCGAGGAGCGGGGCCCGGGGCGGACGATGGCTCGCATGGGCTTCCGGCTCGACCCTCTCGCGGCCGAATGGGATGACGAGATCTTCGACGTGCTCAGCGAGGAAGCGGGCGCGTATCTGTATCCCGTCGGTGAAGCCGACCGCCGCAACAGCTATCTGGGGATCGCGCCGGACGGCAAGGTCTACATCGGCATGGACAGTGTCACGCTGCTCGCGGATACGGGTGACGAGGCACTGGAGAAACTCATCGAGGGCATTCGCTGAACCGGGTCGTCGTCCCCGGGAGGGCGGCCCGGGACCCGATTGTCCGTCCCGGGAGGGCGGCCCGGGACCCGATTGTCCGTCCCGGGAGGGCGGCCCGGGACCGATTGTCCGTCCCGGGAAGACGGCCCGGAGGTGTGGGACCTCACGCCTCCGGGCCGCCCCCGGAATCACCCTGCCGTCAGCGGCGGTTCATCGCCCGCTTGACCTTCTTGCCTGCCGGCGACTCGTCCAGCGTCTTCCACAGCTCCGCCGAGCTCAGCGACGTGTAGACGCCTGGTGCGCCCTGCGCCCCGCAGCCGTCGCCGTACGAGACGACGCCGATCAGGATCGGGGCCTCGCGGCCCGGCACCTTGCGGAAGATCGGGCCGCCGCTGTCGCCCTGGCAGGAGTCCTTCGTCTCCACGCCGGCGCAGAAGTTGACCTTCGCGTCGTACTCCTTGTAGCTCGTGCGGCACTCCGCGTGGGAGAGGATCGGGACCTTCACCTCGCGCAGGCGGTCCGGCGTGTGGGTCATCTCCGTGTCGGTGTTGCCCCAGCCCGCGACTGTCGCCTTCTGGCCCGGGCGGATCAGCGCGTCGGTGCCCTGCGTGGGGAGGGCGACGGGGACGATGCCGCGGACGGGCTTCGCCAGCTTGAGGAAGGCGACGTCGTACGCCTCCTTGCCCTTGAGGTAGCGCGGGTGCACGACCACGCCGCCCTTGGCGATGTCGCGTATCTGGCCCTGCCTGGCGGAGAGCACGGTGCGGCCGACCGCGACCTGGAGGCTCTTCGGCTTGACGGGCTTGCCCGCGTCGTCGACCAGGCAGTGCGCCGCGGTCACGACGGTGTCCGGCGTGACGAGGCTCGCGCCGCAGAACTGGCGGTCGCGTGCGCTGCCCGGGCCCTTCTCCATGACGGCCGTCATGAAGGGGTAGGCGTCGTTCGGCACCGCGGTGCCGCCGATGATCGCGTGGGCGGCCGGCGCGGAGGTGGCGACCATCGCGAGCGCGGCGGTCGTCGCGCCGAGGGCCGCGGCCGCGGAGGTCCTGCGGGCGCGGGTGGGGATTCTCTTGGCACTCATGGGGGGTTGTTTCTCTTTCGTGCGTCAGGAATATCCGGTTCGTTCTTCAGGGATGCCTGGTTCGTTCTTCAGGGATACCTGGGCGCGAAAGGTCCGGACCAGGATGCGTCAACACCGCCGAGCCGTACGGCATTTGCCCAGCGGTTCAACGAACTCGCCCGGTTCCCCTCGCGCCGGAAAGAGAGAGGGGAATTGCGCGGGGCTGGTTCACCCCGTGGAGTCCTCGGTTTCTTCGGCGAGCAACTTCTGTAGTACGGGGGAGAGTTCCGGTACGCGCGCTCCCGCCGCCTGTGCCGCCGCGAGCGCCCGTACGTACGCGACCGCTTCCTCGCGCAGCCTCCGCTTCTCCTTGCCTTGGCGGTGACCGGCCACCCACGTGACGATCGCCGGCAGGATCAGCAGGCCCGCCAGATACCCGGCCGGAGCGTCCTGTGTGGCACCCCACCCCACACCGATCACCCCCGCGAACACCATCAGGCAGCCCGCCTCGTCATGCCAGCCACCCTCGTCCGCCCGCGCCTCGTATGCGGAGATCATGGCGGTTTTGACCGGTACGCCGGGGGTCGGTCCGTGGAGGGGTGGGGCACCCTCCGCGCCCGGCGCGTACGGCACCGGCGCCGGCACCGGCCCCGCGCCCGGCGCGTACGCCACCGGCCCCGCCCCCTCGTACGCCTCATACGCCGGGATCGGCGCCACCCCCTCCCCGCTGCCGTTCTCCGACCGGCCCACCAGCCAGTCCGGTACGTGGGTCACCGGCACCCCGTGCGCCCGCGCGAGGCCGATCACCTCGCGGTATCCCGCGAGCAGCGGGTGGAGCAACTCCCGCTTCCAGCGCCGCCGTACGACCACCCAGAGCCACGCCCCCAGGGCGAGGAGCGGAACCGCAGGGCCGAACAGCACGGCCCGTGGCCGGCCGGCCAGGGCGGGCACCGTGGGGGAGAACAGCGGCCAGCAGACACCCGCGACGACGAGGAGCGCGCCGAGCCATCCCGGGGTGCTGTTGGCCACCCGGCGCAAGACCTTCCGGCGTTCCGCCAGGAGGGCCGCCGTCGCCGCGTCGTCGGTGTAGTCGAAGCCGTGCCGCGCGCCGGTCTCCCGTACGGCCGCGAGAAGGCGCGGGTCGGAGGCGAGAGTTGCGTGGGTCATGGGGAGGAGTGGCGGGCGTTCGGTGGGGGTGCTCATGGGGGAGCCGATTCCCTTCGTGAGGCGTGGGGCAGGTGAGGCGTATGGACGGGAACCGGCCCGGCCCCCGCCGGCGTCCACCCTGTGGCCGACGGATCATGGCACGCGTCCGGTGAGGCCTCGTGCCGTCCGTGTGGGGACCGTGTGGAAGAAGCCATCAGCGGTCTGCCCGCGGGCAGTTGTGCAAAGCATGCCTATTCGCTTGCGCACACGATTGCGTCTCCGCGAGATCCGGGGACGGCATCGGAACCAGAGGGTGCGGATTGCGCGTGGATAACGATGAGAGGTGTGAGCTTCGCGATCTTTAACGCGCCTTGAGGGGCTTATGTGCTGCTGATACGGTGCGATGGCTTGACACTGACCCTGGGGCTGAATACCCCGCCTGAGAAGGGCGAGAGGGGCGAAAGTGTCACAAATGATCGAAATTGACCGAATCTTCTTGGGTGTGCGGGGAGCAGTTGCGTGAAGATCCAGGAGCGTACGGGGGCGGGCAACAACCGTTCTGCCGCGCCGGTTCAGCCAGGCGTCGGTGAACGACTTCCCTCGCCGCCTCGCGAGCGCAAACCGGCCCTCGCCGCACTCGCCGTCCTCCTCATCCTCGTCGGCGCCCTCGGCGCCACCGTGCTCGTGCTGCGCGCCGGTGACCGGATCGAGGTCGTCAAGCTCACCGCCGACCTGCCCGCAGGAGAGGCCCTCAAGAACGGCAACTACACGACCGTGATGGTCAACGACGACAGCGGCGCCCACTTCGTCAAGAAGGAGCAGATCGGCGCGCTCAAGGCCCTCAAGGCCAAGAGCACCCTCTACAAGGGCACCGTCGTCGTCGGCGAGATGTTCGGCAAGAAGGCCGAACTCCCCGCGGGCAAGGCCTCCGTCGGCCTCTCCCTGAAGGAGGGCCAGTACCCCTCCGACCTGAAGGCCCACGACACCGTCGCCGCCTACCCCGTCCTCTCCGGCACCTCCACCGGCAAGGGCTCGTCCGGCAACGGCGGCTCCACCGGCGGCACGCCCCTGGTCGCCAACGCCCAGGTCAGCAAGGTCATCTCCAAGAGCGACGCCACCGTGAGCACCGGCAACCAGAACATCACCCTGCTCGTCCCGCAGGAAGAGGTCGCGGCCCTCGCCAGCGCCGCTTCCGAGGGCAAGGTCGTCATCGTCCGCGTCCCGTCCGACGGCAACTAGAAGCGAGTAGAAGAGACATGGCGCTCATCGCCCTCGCAGCCGACAAGGGCTCTCCCGGCGTCACCACCGCCGCCGTCGCGCTCGCCGCCGTCTGGCCGCGCCGCGTCCTGGTGGCGGAGACCGACCCCGCCGGCGGTGACCTGGTCTACCGCAGTGCCGCCGCGCACGGCGGCCCGCTCAACCCCAACACCGGCATGCTCTCCATCGCCGCGACCGCCCGCCGCGGCCTCGTGCCCGACCAACTCTGGGACCACACCCAGCCGTTGAGCGGCGGCCTCGAGGTCCTCGTCGGGCTCGGCATCGCCGAGCAGGCCGCCGGACTCGCCGGTCTCTGGCCGACGCTCGGCCGTGCCTTCTCGCAGCTCGCCGACTCGCCGCACGCGCCCGCCGACGTCATAGCGGACTGCGGCCGGATCAGCGGCGACACCCCGGCCGTCGAGCTGTTCCCGCAGGCCGCCCTCGTCCTGCTCGTCTCGCGCACCGAACCCGAGGCCATCGCCCGCGTCCGGGACCGCGCCGCCGCCCTCGCGGCCAAGCTGCACGGCGGCTCGCGCGGCGCCGCCTCGCTGGCCCAGCCCCTCATCGGCGTCCTCCTGATCGCGGACCCCGCGACCTCCGCGAAACTCGTCCACCAGGTCAACGACATGCTGATGGCCGCGCAGACCGGCGCCCGCGTCGTGGGCACCCTCGCCGACGACCCGGCGGGCGCCGACCAGCTGGCCGGGCGCAGGCGCGGCCGCCTCGACAAGTCGCTGCTCATCCGCTCCGCCCGCAAGGTGACCGTCGACCTGTACCAGCAGTACGGCGCCGCCTGGACCAACCCCGTGGCCCAGCAGCCGGGGACGGGCCGATGAGCACAGCCGTCGATCACCAGCTCGTCAAGCGGTTCCGGCAGGAGGCCGGTGACCGCATCGCCGAGCAGCGCCGCATCGACCAGGTCTCCGGCGTCACCCCGATGTCGGGCGAGGACGAGCGGCACTACGCCCGCGCCGTCATCGCGCAGATCCTGGAGGAGTACGCGCGCGCGGAGATCAACGCCGGGCGCACCCCCCTCGACGCGGAGACCGAGGAGCAGTACGCGGCCGCCGTGCACGCCGCGCTCTTCGGCGTCGGACGGCTGCAGCCGCTGCTCGACGACCCCGAGGTCGAGAACATCGACATCAACGGCTGCGACCAGGTCTTCGTCGGATACGCCGACGGCCGCGAGACCAAGGCCGACCCCGTCGCCGAGACCGACGAGGAGCTCGTCGAGCTCATCCAGGTCCTCGGCGCGTACTCCGGCCTGTCGTCGCGTCCCTTCGACTCCGCCAACCCGCAGCTCGACCTGCGCCTGCCCGACGGTTCGCGTCTGTCGGCGGTCATGGACGTCACGCGGCGCCCCGCGCTCTCCATCCGCCGCGCCCGTATGGGCAAGGTCTTCATGTCGGACCTGGTGGGCAACGGCACGCTGACGCCGGAGATCGGCCACTTCCTCGCCTGCGCGGTCCGGGCCCGCAAGAACATCATGATCGCGGGCGCGACCAACGCCGGAAAGACCACGCTCCTGCGCGCGCTCGCCAACGAGATCCCGCCGCACGAGCGCCTGGTGACCGTCGAGCGCGCCCTGGAGCTCGGCCTCGACCAGTTCGCCGACCTCCACCCGAACGTCGTCGCCTTCGAGGAGCGCCTGCCCAACTCCGAGGGCCAGGGCGAGATCTCGATGGCGGAGCTGGTCCGCCGCTCGCTGCGCATGAACCCCTCCCGCGTCATCGTCGGCGAGGTCCTCGGCGACGAGATCGTGACGATGCTGAACGCGATGTCGCAGGGCAACGACGGTTCGCTCTCCACGATCCACGCCAACAGCTCCAGCGAGGTCTTCAACCGTATTTCCACGTACGCCCTCCAGGCCTCCGAACGCCTGCCCATCGAGGCGAGCCAGATGCTGGTCGCGGGCGCGGTCAACTTCGTCGTCTTCATCCAGCGGCGCAACAACTACCAGTCCGGCGGCAAGCTCCAGCGCATGGTGACCTCGATCCGCGAGGTCAACGGCGTCGACGGCCGCGTCCTGTCCAGCGAGGTCTTCGCGGAGGCCCCCGACGGCCGCGTCGTCGCGCACGCGCCGATCGCCTGCATGGACGACCTGGCCGCGTTCGGCTACCGCCCCGCCGGGCAATGGGGGTGAGCACGACATGAACGCACTCGGCTCCATGGGCGGCCTCTTCTCGCTGCCCGTCCTGTACGCGCTGGCCTGCGGTGTCGCCGCCGGCGGCGGCCTCGCGCTGCTCGCCGTCGCCCTGCGCGGCATGCCGGTCAAGCCCGAGCACGAGAAGCACAGGGCGAGCGAGCGCGCCAACGAACTGATCCGCTTCATCGGCCGGCGCGGCTCGGCGGCGATCGGCGTCGGCCTCGTCGTCCTGCTCCTCACCCGCTGGGCGGTGGCCGGACTCGCCTCCGGCATCCTCGTCTTCTTCTGGGACAAGCTCTTCGGCGGCGCGGCGGAGGAACGCGCGCAGATGAAGCGCGTCGAGGCGCTCGCCGCCTGGACGGAGTCGCTGCGCGACACCATCGCGGGAGCCGTCGGCCTGGAGCAGGCGATCCCCGCCTCCGCGCGGGCCGCCGCCCCGGTGCTCCGCCCCCACCTGGACGCGCTCGTGGACCGTCTCCGTGCGCGCACCCCGCTCCCCGAGGCCCTCCAGGTGCTGGCCGACGAGATCGACGACGCCTCGGCGGACATCATCGTCGCGGCGCTCATCCTCAACGCCAAGCTGCGCGGCCCCGGCCTGCGCCAGGTCCTCGGCGCGCTCGCCAAGTCGGCGCGCGAGGAGGTCGACATGCGCCAGCGCGTCATGGCGCAGCGCGCCTCGACCCGCCGCTCGGTGCAGATCGTGGTGGCCGTCTCGATCGCGTTCGTCCTCGGCCTTTCCATCTTCAACCGCGAGTTCGTCGAGCCGTACGGCACGCCCGTCGGCCAGCTCGTCCTCGCCATGGTCTGCGCCCTGTTCGCGCTGGGCTTCTGGTGGCTGCGGAAGCTGTCGACGGTCGAGACGCCGGACCGCTTCCTGGTCAGGGACGAGCCGGGCGTGCAGTTCGTACGTCCCCGGGGTCCCGGCGGCGCGCCCGTGGCGGGTGACCCGCGGCAGGCGCCGCAGTTCGGCAGGCCGGGCGCGGCCCAGCAGGTCCTGCCGGGCTACACCAACCCGTCCGAGGGGGTACGGCGATGAACCTGACCATGCCGGTACTGATCGGCGCCATCCTCGGCCTCGGCGTCTTCGTCCTCGTACGCGCCCTGATGCCGTCCAAGCGCAGCGCCGTCGCGACGGTCGCCCGCATCGACGCGATGCGGGCGCGCGGCGCGGCGTACGAGTCGCACCGGGCGATCGCGGACACCGAGAGCCCCGGCCGCTTCGGCACGATGCGCTCGCGGGTGGGCGCGCGGGTCGCCGATTTCTACCTCCAGCAGGGCTGGGAGCAGCGCTCGCTCCGGGCGGACCTGGCGGTCCTCGACCGCAGCTGGGAGAAGTTCCTGGCGACGAAGGTGCTGCTGGCCGCGGCGGGCGTGTTCTTCGGCCCATTCCTCTTCGCCGTCATCTACACGCTCGGCGTCGGCCGCAGCCCGATCATCCCGGTGTGGCTCGCGCTGATGTTCGGCGCGCTCTTCTTCTTCCTGCCCGACCTGGAAGTACGCAGGGACGCGGCGGAGAAGCGGCGCGACCTGCGCCGCGTCATCGGCGCCTATCTGGACCTGGTGTCGATGAGCCTCGCGGGCGGCCGCGGTCTGCCCGAGGCGCTCATGGCGGCGGCGGAAGTCTCCGACGGATGGGCGACACAACGCATCCGCAGCGCGCTGGCCGACGCCCGCATCACCGGCGTCAGCCAGTGGCAGGCCCTCGGCTCGCTCGGCGAGGAACTGGGCGTGGAAGAGCTGAAGGACCTGTCGGCGTCCCTGGCGCTGGTCGCGGACGACGGCGCGAAGGTGCGCGAGTCGCTCGCCTCCCGCGCGGAGACGATGCGCCACCGCGAACTGGCCGAGATCGAGGGCAGCGCGGGCGAGAAATCCCAGTCGATGCTGGTCGCGCAGCTCCTGCTGTGCGCGGGCTTTCTGGTCTTCCTCATCTTCCCGGCGGCGATGCGCGTGTTCCAGGTCTAGCGGCGCCGCGCCTGATCCAGGTGCGGCGAGCCCCCCAGACGACGGCGCCGGCAGAACGGGGCCCGGCGCCTCCTCCCCCCACCACTTATGAGAGGACAACTCATCATGAACGGACGGAACTTCGGTCACCCGGCTGTCGACTTCCTCGTGACCTTCCTGAAGGGCCGCGTCCAGCGGGCCCGCTCCGGCGAACTGGACCGCGGCGCGTCCGCGGTGGAGTGGGTGATCATCTCCGCGGTCGTGGTGGCGATCGTGGGGGTCGTGGCGGCCGTCATCAACGCCGCCCTGAAGGGCGGTGCCGACAAGGTGAGCGACTGCATCGAGGGTGCGGACGCCGGCAGCACCTGCTGACGCCGGGCCGGCCCGGACGACCGACGTCCGGCACCTGAGTACAGGTAACTGACCACTGACTACTGATCACTGATCACTAACCACTGATCACTGACGACGGGCAGCTCGCGGCATCGTGAAGGGCGACGGGGTTCGAGTGCGGGGAATGCGTGGATTCGTACGCCGCAGGGTGGAGGCCGCCTCCACCCGCGGCGAATCCGGCATGACCGCGATCGAGTTCGTGCTGCTCACCCCGGTGCTCTTCTTCATGATCTTCGCGACGGTGCAGTTCGCGCTGTACTTCTTCGCGGATCACGTCGCCCAGGCGGCGGCGCAGGCGGGCGCGCGCAAGGCCCGGGCCACGGCCGACGAGAACCCCGGCGGATGGCGGGGCGAGGCCAACGACGTGGCCGACGCGTACATCCGCCAGCTCGGCCCGAAGCTGGTGCTCGGCCCGGACGTGAAGACCATCCAGCCTGAGCAGGACACGGTGGGCGTGGACATCACGGCCAGGGTCCCCACGGTCTTCCCGGGACTCGATCTGACGGTGCACGCACGGTCGTCGGGACCGGTGGAACGGTTCGTGGAGGACGCCGACTGATGCGGAACATACGGGACGCGGAGGCGGGACCGCGCGGGACGGCGGGCTGGGGTCGCACGGCGGGGTTGCCGCTGGAGTGGGCGCGGGTGGCCCGCTCGGTGGGGGCGGCTGTGCGACGGGGACGGGATGGTCGTGGGCTGCGGGATGACCGTGGTGTGCGGGACGATCGCGGCCTGCGGGGCGGTCACGGCCTGCGGGATAACCGCGGCGTGCGGGACGGTCGCGGGCTGCGGGATGACCGCGGCCTGCGAGACGATCACGGCCTGCGGGACGATCGTGGTCTGTCCACCGTCGAAGTGGTGATCCTCGCGCCGGTGATGATCCTCTTCATCCTGGTCCTCGTCGCCTTCGGCCAGCTCGTCGACGGCCGCGGCGCCATCGACGGCGCGGCGCGCGACGCGGCGCGCGCGGGCTCGATCCAGAAGAACCACGGCACCGCGCTCTCCGAGGCACGCAAGGCCGCGCGGGCGGACCTGGCCGACGTCTGCTCGGGCCCGGTCTCCGTCGTCCAGAAGAGCGACGGCTTCGACGAGAAGGTCGACCCGTTCTTCACCGTCGAGGTCAGCTGCGAGGTCAGGGGCCTCGCCATGCTCGGTCTCGACATCCCGACCCGGCTCGAAGCCTCCTTCAGCTCGCCGCTCGACCCGTACCGGAGGTCGGCGTGACACCTCACCCCGTCGTACGGGACTGGATCGCGTCCCGCCGCGCACGCCTCGACGACCGGGGCTCGGGCGCCGGCGCGGTCATCATCTTCGCGCTCGTCTTCATCGCCCTGGCCGCGTTCGTCATCGACGGCGGGCTCTCCATCTCCAAGCGGGAGCGGGCCGCGGACATCGCGGAACAGGCCGCGCGGTACGCCGCGCAGGACCTCGAACTCGAAGACATCTACGAGGGCGCCAAGGGCGCGCCCATCAACTTCGAGAACTGCGGTGCCCGGGTCAAGGCCTACGTCGAGGAGGCCGGCCTCAAGGGCGCGGACGTCGCCAACACGCACTGCGTACGGGCCAATCCGCAGCAGGTCGAGGTCGAGGTGCAGATGACCTACAGCCCCGTCTTCACCGGCCTGTTCTACGGCGGCGACGTGACGGTGAGGGGCCGGGCGGTCGCGGAGAACGAGGTCGGCTGAGACTCCGTCGAGGGTGGGCGGGGCGCGGGGCAGTGGACCCGCGGCAGGGGGATGAGCGGCGTCCACTCGGCTCATCACACGTATTGATGATGAGTCTCGGCGTATGCCAGGGGCGGTTGCCGCCCACCGGAACGGCTCCGTCCCCGGTGGAGCCCCCGTGAGCCACCGCGCACGCCCCACGGGGGCGGCTCCGACGCCCTCACAACGTCCCAGGAGCCCCCGCCCCGATGGATAGCGTGGCCCCGCTCTAGCGCCCCCACGCCCCCAGGAGCCCCCGTGGACCGCCGCCCTGCCCGCCTCGTCATGGCCACTTTCACCGCTTCCACGGCCCTGATACTGACCGCTTGCGGCGGCCCGGACGACGGCACGCCCGCGGACAACGACAAGATCGCGGGCGCGGACACGAGCAGAGCAAACCCGACGCCCCCACCGCCGCCCCCACGGGCCAGGACGGGCCGCCCGAAAATCGAGCTCCCGTCGGACGTGACCCTCACCTTCGCTCCGGAGCGGGCCGGAGACCCCGAGAAGGACGCGGTCCTGCGGGACAACGCCGACATGATCCGCGCGCTCACCATGGCCATCACGGCCGGCGACCCACAACTGCCCGCCCTGGAGTTCTACACCGACGGGGAGGGCGCCTCGGCTGCCCGCGACTGGGTGAAGTCCTTCAAGGACTCAGGCTGGACGGTCACCGGGACGGTGCGGTATTTCAACCGGAAAGTGAAGGTCAAATCGCGGGACGACGCGGCGATCGGTTACTGCGCCGATGAGAGCAAGGGCTTCGGCAAGGACGCCGAGACGGGCGAGATCAAGCGCACGAAGGCGAGCAGGAACAGCTACGTCGCCTACAGCGCGCAGGTCAGGAAGAACGAGCGCGGGGTGTGGGAGCTCATGAAGGTGGCTTCCTCGCGTGGTGCCGCGAGTTGCCGGCCGTGAGCCGCGTGCTGCGCACTGCCGCGACCGCCGGGGTGGCAGGAACCGTCTGGGCATGCGCCTCGCTGGGCGCCTGCGCCGACCAGGCCCCTCCGCAAGGAGGAAGCTCATTCGGTGGCATGCCGTCAGCAGTGAGTCATGCCGACGTCACCGGGGCAGCCGACGGCCGCATCCTCTCCGCGTCGGCCGGAGCAATCGTCTACGACGTCTCCGGGAACGCCCGCGGCAGCTCTGCCGGCCCCGTCTCTTCAGCCGCCACGTCGTGGACTCCTCCTGCTTGCTATTACGCCCCCAAGTACACCCCGACATCCCTTGAGGGCTACATGCGGCAACAGTGGATGGGGACGTCCACGTCCGCAGGCTGGGACAAGAAGACGCAACGTCGCTACCTCGACAAGGGCGGCGACTCCGAAAGGGACTTCAACAAGGACAAGGCGGAGAACGGGACGTGGTGGGGGGCTTTCGTCACCGAAGGGCGAGAGGCGGACCCGGAGGCGCAGGACTGCGACAAACTCCCCTTCTGGGTGGCCAAAGGAGCCCCGCCGCCCGCTGACGCCCCGCAGGCGGTCACGCCGGAGATCCTCGCGCAGCTCGCCTACGCCCGGATCCGGGTTCCCGGTACGAGGGTCGAGTTGAGGCCAGAGAAAACGTCGACGGTGAACCTGCCGACGTGGGCATGGCTGGGGAAGGCCACGCTCAGACCGGTCTCGGTCACGGCCTCCGTCCCCGGACTCGGCATCGAGGCGACCACCACGGCCGAGCCCGGCTCGATGAGGATCGAACCGGGGACACCGGATGCCGAGCTGTACCCGGCATCCGGTGAGTGTCCCCTCGTGGACGGGCACATCGGAACGCCGTACCGCAGGGGAGCCGGCGGCGGCACACCACCGTGCGGCGTGACGTACCTGCGGGCCTCCGACGGCGCCTACCGGCTCACCGCCACGGTCACCTGGAAGATCCATTGGTCCGGCACGGGGAACGCCGGGTCGCAGCTGCCCGATGGGCGGTTCGGCGTGGCACAGGACGTGCATGTCCAGGAGATCCAGGCCGTCAACCGCTGACATCCGGAGGTGGGAATGGCCGGCAAGCTCAAGGTCGATGACGACGAGCTCTCCCGTTTCATGAAACTGCTCGACACATCGACTGACTCCCTGAAAGGCCTCCGCAAGGCCTTGAATGACGCCACCACGACCGGGCTCGGCACCGATGATCTCGACAGGGCCTGCGAAGAATTCCAGGACGAGTGGAAGTACGGCACGGAGCAGATCGGCAAACAGACCGAAGACCTGGCGGAAATCATCGGCAAGAGCAAGGACAGTTACCGCGAGGTCGACATGGCGCTGGAGGAGGCCATGAAGAAGGCCCGGAACAAGGCGGAGAAGAAGGCCCGGCGCGAGGCCGGCGGCGTCAGCGGCGACGGAGGCGGGAACAGGAGGTGACGTACACGCCCGGCCTCGAGAAGGACCCCGACGCCGACTACCCCGGCCTCGGCTTCAACCCGGTCCCCGGCGACCCCGACACCGTGAAGGCGCTGCACAAAAAACTCGTCCGCTGCGCCAAGGTCCTCGATGACACCCACGGCGTCGTATCGAAGCTCATGGACGGCAGTTACTGGGAGGGTGACGCGGCGGTCGCCTTCCGGGAGCAATTGGAGGACGGCCGCCTGCCCAAGGACCTGAGCAACGCGGCCCATTCGATTTCCAAGGCCGCCCGGCACCTGAACCGTTGGCACGACGAACTCGCTGCATTCCAGGACCGGGCGAAACGCCTGAACGGCGAGGCGAAGACAGCACGGGAGGCCCTGGAACGGGCACAGGACAGAGCGGACGCCGCGCGCACGGAAGGCGGCCACCCGGGCGAAGGGAAGAAGGCGGCGGCGCGAGCGGACGGGCGGGTGGAGGAGGCGCAGGCGGCGCTGGACCGGATCCTGGGCAGGGCGCGGGACCTCGCGTACGAGCACGAGGAGAAGGCCGCGTACAGGGCACGCAAGATCCGCGACGCGACGGACCGGCTGGCGCCGCACGAACCGGGCTGCTTCGACAAGGCGCTGGACTGGGTCACGGAGAACCTGCCCGACATCCTCGCGGCTGTCGCCGGCGTCGTCGGCCTCGTGGCACTCATCCTCGCGGGACCGCTCGGACCGGTGCTGGTGGCCGTGCTGCTGCTGGCGTCCTCGGCGTTGAGCGCGGGGGCGGCGGGGTTGCGGCTGTCCCAGGACGCAGAGATGTGGGCTTCGCTGAAGGACGGGTTCACCAAAGGCGAGTTGGACACCGACTTCTGGAGCAATGCTGTCACCGTCGGCGGCGATTCCGTGGGTGCTCTTCCGGGGCTGGGAGCCGTGGGCCTAGGGACGCGATCAGCGGCGAATGCCGTGCGCACGGGGGGCGGGGCCGTCAGCCTCGGACAGAGACTGGCAGCTACCGGTAGCCACACCCTGGAGCAGGCGCAGAGCATCTCCCGCCTGGACAACCCCCTGATCAGTTACCTGGTGCGCGGTGCCAGAGACCCCGGCAAGGCTGCCGCAACCGTGACGGTCACGTCGAGCTCCGTCGGTGTGGGTACCGCCGGCTTCGGTCTGGTGAGCAGTCTTGTGGATGCGGACGACGACGGCATCAAGGACGGCGCTGTGGCGGGAATCGATGGTGCCCGACTCGGCGTGGACAGTGCGGCAATCGTGGACCTTGCTCGCCATGTTCTCCCCTGATCTCCCCTCAGCGCCGGAAAGAGTGCCTGATGAACCCCACTGACTGCCCCACTGCCTGGACACACTCCCCGACCCGTAATGCCTGGCTGCTTCACATGGCCATGAACGTGTTCGGCCTCGTCGGCTGGATCGGCACCTGGTTCGGCTTGCTGGCCGTGCTGGTCGTCTTTCTGTCTCCGGGCTTCTCGTTCTTGTTCGTCCCGTTCCTGGCCTATGCCTCGTACCGGATCCTGATCCAGGTGCTCTACTTTCCGACGGCGCTGCGAATGCGGCGCATCCTGCGGACGTATCCGTGGCAGGTGCTGCGGGACACGCCGAACGGGCTGACCCAGTACCCCGGCGTGCTCGGAAAGCAGTACGGGTGGTTCGAACTGCGAAATCCGGCCCACCCCGATCGGCGCATGCCGATGGTGTTCGGTCAGCACATGCGTACGGAGTGGTGGAGTCGGCGAATGGCTCCCCGGGCCGAGCCCGAGCTGAAGGCACAGATCGAAGTGGTGTGGTTTGCCGGCGACCCCCGTTTCATCGGTCTCCTTGCCGCTCCCACCGCTGACGGCCGTGCGCCCCGGCGACTGCACGTACTCGACCAGCGGCTGGGGCCGGCAGACGGCCGGCACGGGTTCGAGGAGTGGGGCGCCACCCCCGAGGACATCGAGCGCGGTCGGCGCGTCGGCGTCCGCCCCGCCCGCCCCTGATCTCGTACCGGGAAGACGCGAACTGGCATGACAACCCCCTCCTTCACCGTCCACGACTCGGCCAAGAACCCCCACGCCGACATCTGGTTCGCCGAGCCTCCGGGTTTCACCGCCGTGCCCTTCGACGCTCCCGGTGCCGCCCTCGCCCCGCTCCTGGACTCCGCTCCCGACGAGGGGCACCGGCAGCTTCTTCTGGGGCAACTTGCCTCAGCGCAGCAGTTGTTGGAGGCGATGTGCGCCGTGGGTGCCGCCTACTGTTCGATCGGTCTGCATCGCGATGACGTGGAGTGCCCAGACGGGTCGGACGGGCGTGCGCGGCTTGGAGCCGACAAGCCGCCGCTGCTCTCGCTCCTCACCCTCGTCTGGCAGGACATCGCCACCGCCCCGCCGGCGGTCACCGCCGCCCGGACCGCCGTGCTCGCCCCCGGCGGGCTTCCGTACGCGAACGTCGAGTACGTCGACCAGGGCGTCTCGTGCGACCCCGTCACACTCGGCGAAACCGTGCGGACGCCGCGGGTCCCGTCTCGCCTCCTCGGCAGTCCTCTCGCCCAGTCGCCTCTTCTCCAGGTTCACGCTCATCTGCCGCACCCCGACGGCAGGCGGATCGCGGTCTTCACGCTGGGTACCACGGCGCTGCACCGGCGAGACGCCTACCGGCGACTGCTCAGGCATTTCGTGGAGTTGGTCAGCTTCGAGAATCCGTTGGGCGACGGCGCGACACTCGCGGGCGTTCACGGGCAGGCGAAGTGAACCGGTACAGCGGCTACTTGGACTTTCCGGATCCCTTTTCGCTCTTGCTGCCCTTGCCGCCCTTTTCGTCCACCTTTACCGCGTCGTTCACCTTCTTGGTGAGGTCGTCGTCCAGCTTCTTGAACTCGCGGACCACCGCGTCGGACAGGTCCGCGAGCTGGTCCAGTTGCTGGCCGATGTCCTCGCGGCCGTCCTCCCAGTTGGACTCGAAGTCGTCCAGCGCGTCGTATATGCGGCCGTCGCCCAAGTCGTCCTCGTAGGACTCGAAGGTCTTCTTCGTGCGGTTCATGCGGTTCTTGATGGAGCGCAGCCGGCTGCCGTAGTCCTCCAGGTCCGTGAGGGGGATCGTGAGGTCGCTCTTGCCCTTGCCGCCCATGTGCGTGTCCCTCCCAGGTCGACTCGTCCTGCCGAATCGAAGTCGATGTCGAAGTCGACGTCGGGATGAGCGTAATCGAACGATTCTTGAGGGTCGGGGGAATGGCCGGGGCCGTGAGTGGTCCGGGTGGGAATCGGGCCTATGGGGTGGGGCGGCAGGAAGCGGGCGGGGTCTTGGTGTGCGGGCCTGTCTGACCTCCGGCCCCTTCCGTACCATCACCCCGATAGGCTCACCCGACCCCCTCTTCCCATCCACTCCTCCCCACAGGACACCAGGACACCCGCCATGGCGCGCACCACTTCACGCTCGACGAGCCCGCCGAACCCGCAGGCACCGCGGAACCGTACGCCGCAGCCGCTGCCCGGGCGCCGGCGCACCCTCGGGGACTTCGTCAAGGCCTTCTTCGCCTTCGTCGCGCTGGCCGTGCTGCTCGTCGGGGTGCCCGGGGCCCTCGTCGTCTTCGTGGGATGGCCGTTGCCGGGTGGCGCGCCCTCGCTGGACTGGCTCCAGCAGGAGATCACCGTCAGCACGTTCGTGAATGTGCTGACCGTCGTCGTCTGGTTCGCCTGGGCGCAGTTCACCGCCTGTGTGCTCGTGGAGATAAAGGCCGCGCTCTCCGGAGTCGGCATCCCGAGCCGGGTGCCGGGCGCGGGCGGCAGCCAGATGCTCGCGCGGCAACTGGTCGCCGCGGTCCTGCTCGTCGGCGCCACCGCGGCCAGCTTCGCGCCGGGGCTCTCCCAGTTCGGGCAGTCCCTGGAGGGGAACCAGAAGCCCGCTTCGGCCGCCTCCGCCCAGCAGACGCCGGGGCTCTTCGGCCAGGAGCAGCAGCAGGCCGCCGGTGCCGCGAGCGCCCTCGCCGAGCAGGCCGAGCAGGCCGCCGCGCACGTGGGCGGCGGGGCCGGGCACAAGGACGGGGACACGAAGTACTACCGGATCCAGCCGCCCGAGGGGCGCCACCACGACTCCCTGTGGGAGATCGCGGAACGGCACCTGGGCGACGGCCGCCGGTACAAGGAGATCTACCAGCTCAACAAGGACCGCGAGCAGCCCGACGGTTCGCGGCTCTCCGAGGCGAGCCTGATCCGGCCCGGCTGGATCATGGAGATGCCCGCGGACGCGCACGGCGGCGAGCTCGTCGAGATGCCCGACGAGGCGCCCAAGGTCTCCGAGGACGTCCAGGAGCAGATCTCCGATTACTCCAGGACCGGTGATGCCGGTGGCGCCGGCGGCCAGCAGGGCGACCAAGGTGGCGCCGACACCGGCACCGGTACGGGAACCGGTACCGGCTCCGTCGACCGCGACACCGCCCACATCGTCCTGCCCGAACAGCGCCCCGGCGCCCCCGAGAAGCCCGCCATGCCGCAGGCCCCGGCCGCCGAGACCCCCGCGAACCCCGAGGCCTCTGCGCACCCCTCAAGCCACTCCGAGGGCTTCGACTTCGGGCTGCCCGAGGCCCTGCTCGGCGCGCCCCTGCTCGCCGCGGGTCTGCTCGGCGCGCTCGGCCGCCGTCGCCGGCACGCCCTGTGGCAGTCGGCCATGGGCGCGGTCGGCGGGCGCGGTGGCATGCAGCCGCCGACGCCGACCGGTGCCGCCGCCGACGCGCAGGACGCCCTGCTCGTGGGCGCCGACCCCGAGGGCGTACGCCTCCTCGATCTGTCGCTGCGCGGCCTCGCCGCCTCGCTCGCCGAGGAGAACCGGGCCCTGCCGACCGTGTACGCCGCCTGGCTGACCAACGGCGACCTGCACCTCCAGCTCGCCCAGCCCGCCGGACGGCCGCCCGCTCCCTGGCAGTTGGGGCAGGACCAGACGTTCTGGGTGCTGGCGCGCACCGACGCCGAGAGGTACGAGGAGGTGGACACCGCCGCGCCCTACCCCGGCCTGGTCAGCCTCGGCACCCTGGACGACTCGCGGCTGCTCCTCAACCTGGAGTCGGTGCCCGGCATCGTCTCGCTGAGCGGCGCCGAGGCCGACCGCGCCGCCGTCTTCGCCTCGGTCGCCGCGGAACTCGCCACCAACGGCTGGTCCGACCGCATGACCATCACCGTCGTCGGCTTCGGCCAGGACCTCACCCCGCTGGCGCCCAACCGGCTGCGTCACCTGGAGGACGTCGAGGCCCTCATCGAGACCATGGAGGCCGAGACGCGGCAGCGGCGCGGCGCGCTCGGCGCCGCCGGACACGACTCCGTGCTCACCGGCCGCACCGGCCCCGCCCAGCACACCCGTTGGGCCCCGCACCTCGTCCTGCTGGCCGCCGAACCGAGCGGCGAGGACGCCGTCAAGCTCGCCGAACTCGCCGCCGACGCGAGCCGGCTCGGGATCGGCTACCTCGTCGGTACGGAGTCCGGGGAGCTGCCCGGCGCCGCCTGGGAGATGGAGATCACCCGGGACGGCAAGCTGCTCGCGCCGCTGCTCGGACTCGAACTGGCCGCGCAGTCACTGCCCGAGGCCCAGCAGCGGGCCGTCGTCCAGCTCTTCACGGACGCCGACCCCGAGGGTTCGGGCACCCCTCCGACCGGTCCGGGGGCCGGCCCCGCGGGCGCCGCGCCGCCGTTCCTCGTCGACGTCACCGAGCAGGGGCGGCCCGCGGTCTACGCCCGCCTCGTCGGTACGTACGAGATCATCGGCCTGGAGACCCCGGACGGCGAGCGCAGCCCGCTGATGCACGAGGCGCTCGCGCTGCTGCTCATGCACCGCGAGGGAGTGCACCCCCGGGTGCTCGCCTCCGCGCTCTGGCCGCGCGGCGTCACCGACGACGTGCGGGACGCGCTCATCGAGCGGCTCCGCGAGTGGCTGGGCACCGACCCCGACGGGGCGCCCCGGCTGCGCGCCGACCGGACCGGCCGGCTCACGCTCGCCAAGTCCGTCGTCTCCGACCTGGACGTACTGCGCTCGCTCTACCACGAGGCGACGCAGGGGCGCGGCGCGGGCAACCGGGCCGTGCGCGGCCGGATGCTCACTGATGCGCTGGTCCTGGTCCGCGGGCCGCTGCTCGCCGACCGGCCGCGGGACCGGTACGGCTGGCTCACGCACGAGATCGTCGACGCCCAGCTGCCGCTGCTCGTCGCCGACATCGGCCTCGCGCTCTCCGAGTTCCACCTGGAGAAGGGGCGGGCGGAGAAGGCGATCGAGGCGCTCGACGCGGCGCTCGGCTCCGCGCCCGGCGACGAACGGCTCTGGAACGAGCTGCTCCGCGCCACGCACGCCACCGAGGACCCGGCGAGGCTCCAGCGCGTCGCCGCCGACCTGGTCGCCCGGAGCGGGGCGCGCGGGCTGCCGCCCCGCACGGAGGCGCTGCTCGACGAGCTGCTGCCGACCTGGCGCAACGGGGTCTCGGCGGCCGGTTAGCGCCTCTACGTGTCCGACGCCGGGGCCGACGCCGGGGCCGGGACCGGGGCCGGCTGGTCGTCCCCGGCCGCCCCGGCACCCCGTGCCGCCCCCGGAGGACCGTCCCCCCACCCCACCCTTCGCCCCCACACCCACCCCGCCAGGCCCGTACCGGCCCCCGGCGCCGACCCACGGAGTCACGGAGGAGTCCCTTGGAGCTGATCCTCGCCCTCGGTGCCGCCCTCTGGGGCGCCCTCGCCGGGCTCTTCGTGCCGCGCGCCGCGTACCGGCTCTCCGTACCGCCCGAGGAGGACTGGCGTGCCGAGACCCCCGCGGGGCAGCCCCTCTCCTCGTGGGTCGGGCTCGCCCGCTGCCGGCAGGGCGGCGGGTACGGGCCCTCGACCGCGGGCGTGGTGATCGTCACCGCCCTGGTCTGCGCCGCCGTCGCCGTCACCACCGGCACCCGGCCGGAGCTGGGCGCCTGGCTGGTGCTCGTCCCCTTCGGCGTGCTGCTCGCCGTCGTCGACTTCACCGTGCACCGGCTGCCCGACGTCCTCACGCTGCCGCTCGCCGGTGCCACGCTCGCGCTGCTCGCGGCGGTGACGCTCCTGCCCGAGCAGGGCGGTTCCTGGCTCGGCGCGCTGTACGGGGCGCTCGCGCTGGCCGGCGCGTACTTCGTGCTCTTCCTCATCAACCCCGACGGCATGGGGTTCGGCGACGTGAAGCTGGCCCTGTCCCTGGGGGCCGTGCTCGGCTGGTACGGGTGGGGGGTGCTGCTGCTGGGGACCTTCGCCGGGTTCCTGCTGGCCTCGCTCTACGGGGCGGGGCTGGTGATCGCCCGCCGGGCCGGCCGCAAGACGGCGATCCCCTTCGGGCCCTTCCTGATCTCGGGCGCTCTCGTGGGACTCCTCCTGGGCGGCTACGCGGCTTGAGCCCACGTCGGACGCCCACGTCGGACGGCCGATGACGCTGGCGTACGCTGGCTGGGAGTCCGTCCACAACCCTTACGAAAGGGACGCCCCGGTGACCGAGAAGGCCGACCTTCAGTCCGTCCTCGACCGTGCCGCCGCAGGTGGGCGGATCACCCCCGAAGAGGCGCTCGACCTCTACCGCGACGCCCCGCTGCACGCCCTCGGCGCCGCCGCCGACGCCATCCGCCGCCGCCGTTACGCGGGCACGGAGCACATCGCGACGTACATCATCGAGCGGAACATCAACTACACGAACGTCTGCGTGACGGCGTGCAAGTTCTGCGCCTTCTACGCCGCCCCCAAGGACACCAAGAAGGGGTGGAGCCGCGACCTCGACGACATCCTGCGCCGCTGCGCGGAGACCGTGGAGCTCGGCGGCACCCAGGTGATGTTCCAGGGCGGCCACCACCCGGACTACGGCGTCGAGTACTACGAAGAGCACTTCGCGGCGATCAAGAAGAACTTCCCGCAGCTGGTCATCCACTCCCTCGGCGCCTCCGAGGTCGAGCACATGGCCCGCATCTCCAAGGTCTCTGTCGAGGAGGCGATCCAGCGCATCAACGCGGCGGGCCTCGACTCCTTCGCGGGCGCCGGCGCCGAACTGCTCCCCGAGCGCCCGCGCAAGGCCATCGCCCCGCTCAAGGAGTCGGGCGAGCGCTGGCTCGAGATCATGGAGACCGCCCACAACCTGGGCGTCGAGTCGACCTCCACGATGCTCATGGGCACCGGCGAGACCAACGCCGAGCGCATCGAGCACCTGCGCATGATCCGCGACGTGCAGGACCGCACGGGCGGCTTCCGCGCCTTCATCCCGTACACGTACCAGCCCGAGAACAACCACCTCAAGGGCCGCACGCAGGCGACGATCTTCGAGTACATCCGCATGATCGCCATCGCGCGGATCTTCCTCGACAACGTCGCCCACATCCAGGGCTCCTGGCTGACCACCGGCAAGGAGGCCGGCCAGCTGACCCTGCACTACGGCGCGGACGACCTCGGCTCGGTGATGCTGGAGGAGAACGTCGTCTCGTCGGCCGGTGCCAAGCACCGCTCCAACCTGCGCGAGATGATCGAGATGATCCGTACGGCGGACCGCGTCCCGGCCCAGCGCGCCACCACGTATGAGCACCTCGTCGTGCACGACGACCCGGCGAACGACCCGGTCGACGACCGCGTCGCCTCCCACATCTCCTCCACGGCGATCGAGGGCGGCACGGCCCACCCGGAGCTGAAGCTCCTCGCCACGAACTGAGCGCGCCTTGCTGACACTGCACGTCGCCGAAGGCTCGCCCGAGGGGGCGGTCCTGGTCGACGGGGCGACCGTCGCCGCCGTCGGCCCCTACGAGGAGCTGGCCGCCGCGCACCCCGCCGCCCGCGTCCGGCGCTGGCCCAGCATCCTCACGCCGGGCCTGCTCAACCCGTACGGTCCCGAGCTGCTGGAGGCCACGTACCACCCGGACCCGCGCGAGGCGGACCACCTCGGCACGGAGCCCATCGGCGGCGAACGCGCGGCGGCTCTCTTCCGCAGGGACCCGTCCCGGCTGGGCGCCAGCGCCCGCCGGGGTGTCCAGCGCCTGTTCGCCCACGGCACGGTGGCGGTGGCGGGCGAACTCCGCGCCCGCCCCGTCCTGGATGCGGTCCGCAGGGCGGGCCTGGCCGTGGGCCAACGCCCGCCCCGCCTCCCCGGCCCGCCGTCCTTCTCCCCGACCCCCTTGATCCTCCTCCCCCCACCCACACCAGGCTCCCCGGCCCGCTTCGCGATCTTCGACGTCACCGACCGAGCAGACCTGGTCCACCGAGGCCCGACCACCTGCGTGGCCACGGTCCTGGCAGGCCGCCTGGTATACCGCGCCCGCTGACCCGACAAGGGGCGCGGGGAACTGCGCGACCAACCACGACGCGCCCGCAGGCGAACGACGGGCCTTTCAAGGGGCGCGGGGAACTGCGCATGGAGCCCGCCGCAGGCGATTGGGGGCGCGGGGAACGGCGCGACCAGCCACGACGCGCCCGCAGGTGAACGACGGCCCGATAAGGGGCGCGGGGAACTGCGCGAAGAGCCCGCCGCAGGCGGAGCGGGCCGACGTCAAGAGAGAAGACCGGCCTGACACAATGGCCGGGTGACCCGAGCCTCCTTGGACAAGCAGCCGCACGAAGTCGCCACGATGTTCGACGACGTGGCGGAACGGTACGACCTGACCAACGACGTGCTCTCCCTCGGCCAGGCCCGCCTCTGGCGCAAGGAGGTCGCCAAGGCGGTCGACGCCCGCCCCGCGCAGAAGGTCCTCGACCTCGCCGCCGGCACCGCCACCTCCTCGCAGCCGTTCGCGCAGGCCGGCGCGTACGTCGTGCCCTGCGACTTCTCCCTCGGCATGCTGCGGGTCGGCAAGCGGCGCCACCCCTGGATGCCGTTCACGGCGGGCGACGGGACGAAGCTGCCGTTCAAGGACGACACCTTCGACGCCGTCACCATCTCCTTCGGGCTGCGCAACATCCAGGACACGGACGCCGCGCTGCGCGAGCTGTACCGCGTGACGAGGCCCGGCGGACGAGTCGTGATCTGCGAGTTCTCGCACGCCACGTGGGGCCCGTTCCGGACGGTCTACGAGGAGTACCTGATGCGCGCGCTGCCGCCGGTCGCCCGCGCGGTGTCCTCGAACCCGGACGCGTACGTCTATCTCGCCGAGTCGATCCGCTCCTGGCCGGACCAGCCCGCGCTCGCCGCACGGCTGCGTGGCGCCGGCTGGTCGAAGGTGGCGTGGCGCAACCTCACGGGCGGCGTCGTGGCGCTGCACCGCGGTTTCAAGCAGGCCTGAGCCGAGGGCGGCGGGCCGCCGTCACGTAACGCCTCACCGTCACGTAACGCTTCAGTCGAGAACGGGTATCCCGTGCCGACGGGAACCGGCCAGCGGGCAAGATGTGTCCGTTGTAACGACCCGACCACAACCTTATGTGGTTCTTACGGGTCGGTCCTGTTGCTGGTGAACTCCTGGACTGACGGAGCGATTCGATGGCGTCGTACTGCCCACACTGCGGGGCTCCCGCTCCGGAAGAGGCCCGCTTCTGCATGAAGTGCGGCAAGGAACGTCCGACGGAGACGTCGGCCCCCTCGGACACCCCACCCGAGACGGCCCCCTCGGCCCCGGCAGCGCCAGAGGCCCCGCCCGCCCCAACCACCGCCCCCGCAGCGGCCGTTCCCGCGGCACCCGCGCCGCCGCCCCCGCCCGCCCACACCCCCGCGCCCGCGGCCACGCCGGGCCCCGCCACCCCCTCACCCGTCGCCGCCTTCTTCGGTCGTACGTTCCGCGGGGACTGGGCCGGTGCCGCGCAGGCCGCGCTGTGGCCGGTCGCCCTGCTGCTGATCGGCGCCGTCGCGCTGGCGATCCCGGCGTACGGGCAGGGCGACGACGCCGCCGTCGGCTTCACCGACCGGATGCGGATCGCGCTCGCGATGCTGCTCCAAGCGGTGGGCGGGGGCTTCGAGTTGACGGGCCGTGAGGAGCGTCCGTCCTTCGGCGACTCCGACGGCAGCCTGGGGCTCGGTTCGGACTCCGGCCTCGGCCTGGGCTCGGACTCGTCCTCCGGTTCCGCGCTCGAAGGTTCGGCCTCCCTGCATCTCGTGCCGCTCACCGTGACCGTGCTGTGGATCCTGGCCCTCTTCATCGGCGTACGGGTGCTGCGCAACCGCCTCGCGGCACGGGGCGCCGCCCAGGGCGGCCGCACCCCCGGTCTCGAGGCCGCCGTCCGGGTCACTCTGCTCGTGACCGCGGGCGTCCTCGCCCTCGCCCTCTTCGCGCAGCCCGAGATCGAGGGCATCGAACTCTCGTCGTCGCCGGTGCTCGCCGCGCTGGGTGCGCTGGTGCTCGGACTCGCCGTCTCCTGCGGGGTGTTGCACCGGCCCGACCTGGCGCCGTGGGTGGCCGCCCGCCCCGGCGCGCAGTCCTTCATCCGGGCCGCGGGCACCGCGCTGCGCGCCCTCGCCGTCGTCCTCGTGCTCTGCTCGGTCATCGCCTTCATCAGCCTCGCCCAGGTCGACGATCTGGCCGACGTCACCGACCTCGACGAGTCCGACATCTCCCCGCTCCTGGTCGCGCTGCTCGTCCTGCCGAACCTCGCCGTCACGGCGCTCGGCATCGGCTGGGGCGCGGACGCGAAGGCATCCGTGAACGGCAGCAGCTCCCTGTACGGGAGCGGGCACCAGAGCGGCTCCTTCGGCCTCTCCGAACTGGGCGACGTCACCAACGACTGGGCCATCGTGGGCGCGTTGGCGCTCGGCCTGGTCTGCGCGCTGACCCTCGGCGTGCTCGCCGCGCGGCGCTGCGCGAGCCGGGGTGAGGCGCTGCTGGCCGCCGGTGTCTTCTTCGGACTCGTGCTGCTGCTCGCCGGCTTCAGCGGTCTCGGCGTCGAGCTGTCCGGCCGGGCGCTCGACGGGAGTTCGGGATTCGGCGGTTCCGGTGCCGGGGGCCGCGGCGGCGTGGAGCTCGGCATCGGGATCCCGGAGATGCTGCTGTTCGGGCTGTTGTGGATCGCCCCGGCCGCGCTGGTCGCACCGTATCTGCTGCAGATGGTGGGCCACAGCGCCGCCGTTCCGGCACCCGCGTACGGGCCGCCCGCCGTTCCCCCGACCGCGCCGTCCACCGACCTCGCCCAGCCCGCCGCAACCACGCCCCCCACAGGGACACCCACAGCCACCCCCACCCCCGCGTACGCCTACCCCCACCCCCACCCCCAGGGCCCCGTCCCCGCGTACGACCCGCACGCCGTCCACATCGGGCAGCAGCCGCCCGCCGCCAAGACCCGTGGGCGGGCCGGGGTCTGGGTCGCCACCCTCTCCGCGGCGCTCGTCGTCGGCGGCGGTGCGACGGCCGGCATCCTGCTCTGGCAGGACAACGGCGACGACAAGACGGACGGCGCGGGCAAGGACGACAGGCCGGCGGTCAGCCGGTCCGAGGAGCCGAGCGCCACCCCGAGCCCGTTGACGTCGCCGTCACCGTCGCCGAGCGCGGAGTCGGGGAACGACGAGGAGCCGGGCGCCACCGGCACCTCGGGGGTCCCGGCGGGATCCGAGCGGGTGACGGACCAGGAGGGCTTCTCGTTCGCGGTGCCCGCGGGGTGGTCCCGGCAGTCCGTCAACCCCGAGCATCCCGGCCAGATCACCTATGCGGGTCCCGTCGGACGGGAGGCATTCCTCGTCGGCGTCGTCACGGACGCGCCCTACACCTCGTACGAGAACTTCAAGAACATCGAGAGGCACACCAAGGCCGCCCCGGACAAGTCCGACTACCACCGGGTCCGGCTGCAGAAGAACACCTTCGAGGGACGCGACGGGGCGTTCTGGGAGTACACGTACACCGACGACGCGGGCCGCACGATCCACGCCGTCAACCAGAGCTACATCGCGGAGAACGGCACGGAGTACGCGATCCAGCTGTCCTGGCGCGAGGACTTCTGGTCCGCGGACGAGGGCGTGAAGACGCACCGGACCGCGCTGAACACCTGGCGGCTCACCGGCTGATGGCGGCGGGCGGACGGCGGTCCGGCCGCCCGCCGCCGACCGGTCACAGCGTCAGCCGGAAGCAGTGGGCGACGCGCCGCGACGTCTCGTCGCCCGGTATCCGCGGGGGAGTGGTGTACGACTCGGCGAGCTCCATGCCCAGGCGCCGGCACACCGCGGCGGAGCGCTCGTTCTCGGAGTCGACGATCGCCACCACGCCCGGTACGCCCGCGGCGCGCAGCCGCTCGACGGTGGCCCGCGCGGCGGCCGACGCGTACCCCTTGCCCCAGGCCGCGCGGGCGAGCCGCCAGCCGATCTCGATCTCGCCGGTGGGCCCCCACTCCCGGGGCCAGGGCTGGGCGCCGGTGAAGCCGATCGGCTCGCCGGCCGCGTCGAGCAGCGTCCACAGGCAGTAGCCCAGTTCGGCGTCGTGTCTGCGCTGCCGGGCGGTCAGCTCCTCGTACATCGAGGGTTCGGCGGAGGAACCGCCGAAGAACCTCATGACCTCGGGGTCGTCGAAGAGCCGGTGCCAGACGAACGCGTCCTCGTGGGTGGGGACGCGCAACCGCACGTCGGGGAGGTGCGGTGCGGGCAGGGTATCGGTCTGCTCGGTCACGTGTGGCCCTTCGGCTGGCTGATCAGTACCGCCTCATAGACTGCCCATATCCCGTGCCGGTCGGCACACAGATTTCGAGCCTTGGGGAGAACCCGCCGTGACCGAGCCCCTCTCCGAACACACCGCGGACGTCATCGTCGTCGGAGCCGGTCCCGCCGGGTCGACGACGGCGTACTACCTGGCCAAGGCGGGCCTCGACGTACTTCTCCTGGAGAAGACCGCGTTCCCCCGCGAGAAGGTGTGCGGCGACGGGCTCACCCCCCGCGCCACCAAGCAGCTGGTGTCCATGGGCATCGACATCTCCGAAGAGGCGGGCTGGCTGCGGAACAAGGGCCTGCGCATCATCGGCGGCGGGGTGCGGCTCCAGCTGGACTGGCCGGAACTCGCCTCTTTCCCGGACTACGGTCTGGTGCGCAAGCGCGACGACTTCGACGAGCAGCTCGCCCGGCAGGCGCAGAAGGCGGGCGCACGCCTGTACGAGCGCTGCAATGTGGGCGAGCCGGTCATCGACGACCGGACCGGCCGCATCACGGGCGTGCACGCCAAGATGGGCGAGGAGAAGACCCCGGTCACCTTCCACGCCCCGCTCGTCGTCGCGGCCGACGGCAACTCCTCGCGGATCTCGCTGGCCATGGGCCTGCACCGCCGCGAGGACCGCCCGATGGGCGTCGCGGTGCGCACGTACTTCACCTCGCCCCGCCACGACGACGACTACCTGGAGTCCTGGCTCGAGCTGTGGGACCGCCGCGGCCCCGGCGAGGACCGGCTGCTGCCCGGCTACGGCTGGATCTTCGGCATGGGCGACGGCACCTCCAACGTCGGCCTCGGCATCCTCAACTCCTCGAAGGCGTTCCGGGAGCTGGACTGGCGCGAGGTCCTCAAGGCCTGGTGCGCCTCGATGCCGGAGGACTGGGGGTACACCCCGGAGAACATGACGATGCCGATCCGCGGCGCCGCCCTGCCGATGGCGTTCAACCGTCAGCCGCACTACACCAAGGGCCTGCTGCTCGTCGGCGACGCGGGCGGCCTGGTGAACCCCTTCAACGGCGAGGGCATCGCGTACGCCATGGAGTCCGGGCAGATCGCGGCCGACGTCATCGTGCAGGCACACGCGCGTGCCACCCCCGCCCAGCGCGAACTGGCACTGCAGAACTACCCGAAGACGCTCAAGGAGACCTACGGCGGCTACTACACGCTGGGCCGCGCCTTCGTGAAGCTCATCGGCAACCCGAAGGTCATGAAGATCGCGGCGCAGCGCGGCCTGACCCACCCGATGCTGATGCGGTTCACGCTGAAGATGCTGGCGAACCTGACGGACCCGACGGGTGGCGACGCGATGGACCGCATCATCAACGGGCTGAGCAAGGTGGCCCCGAAGGCGTGAGGGCCGGGGCGCCGCGGGCCGTGCCCGGGGCGCCTTCCCGCCGTGCGCCGGGCTCCGTCTCGCAGGGGGTTCCGGCCACGGCCGAAGCCGTGATGCCCGGTTTGCCCCACCCGCCGCCTTAGAGGCAGGCTGGTCCCATGATTTTCATCGCCGTCAAGTTCACCGTCCGCCCCGAGTACAGCGACAGCTGGATCGAGCGGACCGCGGCCTTCACCGCCGCCACGCGCGCGGAGCCGGGCAACCTCTTCTTCGAGTGGTCCCGCTCCGTCGAGGACCCCCACCAGTTCGTGCTCCTCGAGGCCTTCGCCGACGGGGACGCGGGCGCCGCGCACGTCAACTCCGACCACTTCAAGGCCGGCCTGGAGACGATGAGCGGGCTCATCGCCACGGTGCCCCAGATCGTGAACACCGAGATCGAGGGCAGCGGTTGGTCGCAGATGGCGGAGCTGTCCCCGAAGAACGCCTGAGAGGCCGCCTCAGCGCATGCCGAGGGCCGGAACCCCACCAGGGGGGTTCCGGCCCTCGGTCGTGTCTCTAAGAGGCCGTCAGAGGACGCGCACGGCGCCCGAGGCCGGGTAACCCGACAGGTCCTGGATGACAACGCCCTTGCCGGGGTTGGCGGCGTCCAGGTACTGGCCGTTACCGATGTACACACCGACGTGGTACGCGGAGCCCTTGCCGCCCCAGTACAGGATGTCGCCGACCTGGAGGTTCGAGGTGCCGACCTCGGTGCCCATCGTCGACTGGTCCTGCGAGACGCGCGGGAGGTCCACGCCCGCCTGCTTGAACGCGGCCTGCACGAGGCTGGAGCAGTCCCAGGCGTTGGGGCCCGAGGCACCCATCACGTAGGCGTCACCGAGCTGGGCCTTCAGGAAGCTGATGACCGTGCCGACGCTGCCGCCGGCCGGGGCCGGGGCGTCCGCGGTGGAGGCGGTGGAGGAGCCGGCGGACTGGGTGGAGAGCGAGGTGCGCTCGCTGGCGCGCGAGGCGCGCTCCTCCTCGGCCTTCTTGGCGGCGGCCGCCTTGGCCTTGCGCTCGGCCTCGGCCTTCTTCTCGGCCTTGGCCTGGTCTTCCTTGGCCTGCTTGGCGGCCTTGGCGGCGGCCGCGTCCTGCTCGGCGCGCGACTCGTAGGTGTCCGCGGCCTGCTGGGTGGCGGCCGCCGACTGCGCGATCTGGGCGGACAGATCGGTGGTGAGCGTGGGCATCTCGATGGTCTCGGTCACCGGCTCGGCCGCGTTCGCCGTACCGGCCGCCGCGGCCACTGCCAGGGTGCTGAGGACGCCACCGGCAACTCCGGCGCGCAGGGCAATCTTCGAGGCGCTGCGACGGGGCTTCCGGTGGCTGGGTATGTGAGCGGTGTGGGACATGAGAACAACCGCTATCAGGGACTCACGGTTCCCTTCAAGAAACGTGTGCTGCGCCACAGTTGTGCGGTGAGGCCGTGAATCCCGGGCGTGTCGCTCTTTATTGACGCCGTAACGGGCAATGCGGACACCGCCGATCACGCCTGTGATCATGGGTTTTCTGTGATACGTCCGAATTGCCCGCGGTCTACCACCCGTTGAGTCCGTTGGCCAAGCCCGGCTTATTCGGGACGTGGCGCTTGTGGCGCAGGTCACATGGTGATGCCCTCGGGGATCTCCCTGAGATCTCGCCGAGACATCCCTGAGATCTCCCGCGCTTTTCCGGCGCGACTTGAGGGGGCGGAGTGTCGAAGTCGTGGGGGAGGCGGGGCGCGACGGTCACGTGCGTGGGGGGTGACCGCCGCGCGCGGGGTGGGTCGGGGGTGGAGGGCGAGGGCGCGAGCGCCGGTGACCCGGCCCGGCGGGCGCTCGTGAATCGGCGCACGCGTCCACATCCGTCCACACCCCTGCCGCCAAAGTGTGAACGCGGCCCCTCTATCAAGGGTTCGCGTCCAGCGCCAATTTGCTTGCAGGTGCCACCGCTTGATAGGGCGACACCTCTTCGACCAGCGGTGACGCGCTGAGATGTCACCTCTAGTGATCACTCAGGCGCTTCGCGTATGAAGATCACCGCTCATCCGACTTCATGATCCTTCGTCAGGTGGTGGAGATCACAAAGCCGTTGACGCACCCCGTGTCGCAGATCACAGACCGGCGGGCATAAGATGCGGGGCAGTTGGGCTTGTGACCTGCTTCACATGTAAGCGATCTTCGGTGGGAATCGGGGCGCGGGTCCGACGCAACCGCCAACAGTCAGTGCCGACTGAGAGGAGCGAGGAGCGTGAACGCCTATGCGCCCATCCTCGTGCTGGGAGCCCTCGGGGCAGGCTTTGCGATCTTCTCCGTGGTCATGGCCACGCTTATCGGTCCAAAGCGGTACAACCGCGCGAAGCTAGAGGCCTATGAGTGCGGCATCGAGCCGACACCGACGCCGGCAGGCGGCGGGCGATTCCCCATCAAGTACTACCTGACGGCGATGCTCTTCATCGTCTTCGACATCGAGATCGTCTTCCTCTATCCCTGGGCCGTCACCTTCGACGCGCTGGGGATTTTCGGGCTCGTGGAGATGCTGCTCTTCGTGCTCACCGTCTTTGTCGCCTACGCGTACGTATGGCGTCGCGGCGGCCTGGAATGGGACTAAGGGTCTGAGGGGTCAAAGAGCATGGGACTCGAAGAGAAACTGCCGAGCGGATTTCTGCTGACCACCGTCGAGCAGGCCGCGGGCTGGATGCGGAAGTCCTCCGTCTTTCCCGCCACGTTCGGCCTCGCCTGCTGCGCCATCGAGATGATGACGACCGGGGCCGGGCGGTACGACCTGGCCCGTTTCGGCATGGAGGTCTTCCGCGGCTCGCCGCGACAGGCGGATCTGATGATCGTGGCCGGTCGGGTGAGCCAGAAGATGGCGCCGGTGCTGCGGCAGGTCTATGACCAGATGCCCAATCCCAAGTGGGTCATTTCCATGGGGGTTTGCGCGTCCTCGGGCGGAATGTTCAACAATTACGCGATTGTCCAGGGTGTGGATCACATTGTCCCGGTCGACATCTATTTGCCCGGCTGTCCGCCCCGCCCCGAGATGCTGATGGACGCGATTCTCAAGCTCCACGAGAAGATCCAGAACACCAAGCTCGGCGTGAACGCGGAAGAAGCGGCCCGTGAGGCGGAGGAGGCGGCCCTCAAGGCGCTCCCCACCATTGAGATGAAGGGGCTGCTGCGGTGAGCGACGCGCACGACGAGCACCCGAACGGCAACGGCGTACCGGCCCCCCGCGACGAGGCCGGCGAGGTCATCGGCGTCCGCAGGGGCATGTTCGGCGCCGGAGACGGCGGGGACACCTCCGGCTACGGAGGGCTCGTACGGACCATCACCCTGCCCGGCGCCTCCGCGCGCCCCTACGGCGGCTGGTTCGACGAGACGGCGGACGAACTGGAGGGGGCCCTCGAGGAACAGGGCCTCGTCCCGGAGAACGCGATCGAGAAGACGGTCGTCGACCGCGGTGAGATCACCTTCCACATCGCGCGCGAACACCTGGTCCGCGTCGCCAAGACCCTGCGCGACGACCCGGCCCTGCGCTTCGAGCTCTGCACCGGCGTCAGCGGGGTGCACCTGCCTGGCGACAAGGGCCGCGAGCTGCACGCCGTCTACCACCTGCGCTCGATCACCCACAACCGGCTGATCCGGCTCGAAGTGGCCGTCCCCGAAGCCGATCCGCACATCCCCTCGCTGGTGGAGGTCTATCCCACCAACGACTGGCACGAGCGCGAGACGTACGACTTCTTCGGTCTCGTCTTCGACGGCCACCCGGCGCTCACGCGGATCATGATGCCGGACGACTGGCAGGGCTTCCCGCAGCGCAAGGACTACCCCCTCGGCGGCATCCCCGTCGAATACAAGGGCGCCCAGATCCCGGCTCCGGACCAGCGGAGGTCGTACAGCTGATGTCTGCCACTCAGGGAACATCCCACGCTTCCCCCCGCGAGACGACCGAGGGGACCGTATATACGGTCACCGGCGGCGACTGGGACGAGGTGGTCCGGTCCGCGGCCAGGGCCGACGACGAGCGCATCATCGTCAACATGGGCCCGCAGCACCCGTCCACGCACGGCGTGCTCCGCCTCATCCTGGAGATCGAGGGCGAGACCGTCTCCGAGGCCCGCTGCGGCATCGGCTACCTGCACACCGGCATCGAGAAGAACCTCGAATTCCGCACGTGGACGCAGGGCACGACGTTCGTCACGCGCATGGACTACCTGACGCCGTTCTTCAACGAGGCGGCGTACTGCCTCGGGGTCGAGAAGCTCCTCGGCATCGAGGACCAGATCCCCGACCGCGCCTCCGTCATCCGCGTGCTCCTCATGGAGCTCAACCGCCTCTCCTCCCACCTGGTGTGCATCGCCACCGGCGGCATGGAGCTCGGCGCCACGACGATCATGATCTACGGCTTCCGGGATCGTGAACTCGTTCTCGACCTCTTCGAACTCATCACCGGCCTGCGGATGAACCACGCGTACATCAGGCCCGGCGGACTCGCCCAGGACCTGCCGCCCGGCACGGTCGACCAACTGCGCGAGTTCGTGAAGAAGATGAAGAAGAACATTCCCGAGTACGACAAGCTCGCCACCGGGAACCCCATCTTCAAGGCGCGCATGCAGGACGTCGGCTACCTCGACCTCGCCGGCTGCATGGCGCTCGGCGCCACGGGCCCGGTCCTGCGGTCCGCCGGACTCCCGCACGACCTGCGCAAGTCGCAGCCCTACTGCGGTTACGAGAACTACGAGTTCGACGTGCCGACCGCCGACACCTGCGACTCCTACGGGCGCTTCCTGATCCGCGTCGAGGAGATGCGGCAGTCGCTGCGCATCATCGAGCAGTGCGTGGACCGGCTCGCCCCCGGCCCGGTCATGGTCGAGGACAAGAAGATCGCCTGGCCCGCCCAGCTGGCCCTCGGCCCGGACGGCCTCGGCAACTCGCTCGACCACATCAAGAAGATCATGGGCACCTCGATGGAGTCCCTCATCCACCACTTCAAGCTGGTGACCGAAGGATTCCGGGTGCCGCCCGGGCAGACGTACACCGCGGTCGAGTCGCCCAAGGGCGAACTCGGCGTGCACGTCGTCTCCGACGGGGGCACCCGCCCCTACCGGGTCCACTTCCGCGACCCGTCCTTCACCAACCTGCAGGCCATGGCGGCGATGTGCGAGGGCGGCCAGGTCGCCGACGTCATCGTCGCCGTCGCGTCCATCGACCCCGTGATGGGAGGCGTCGACCGGTGACCAGCACCCCTGAGCAGGGCACGGGCGTCAGCCTGGGCATGCCCCAACTCCCCGCCCCCGACTACCCCGCCGACGTGCGGGCCCGGCTGGAGACGGACGCCAAGGACATCATCGCCCGCTACCCCGGGTCCCGGTCCGCGCTCCTGCCCCTGCTGCACCTCGTGCAGTCCGAGGAGGGCCATGTCACGCGCACGGGCATGCAGTTCTGCGCCGACATGCTGGGCCTGACCACGGCGGAGGTCACGGCCGTCGCGACCTTCTACACGATGTACCGGCGCAAGCCGTCGGGCGACTACCAGGTCGGCGTCTGCACCAACACGCTCTGCGCCGTCATGGGCGGCGACGCGATCTTCGAAGAGCTCAAGCAGCACCTCGGTGTCGGCAACGACGAGACCACCGAGGACGGCAAGATCACCCTTGAGCACATCGAGTGCAACGCCGCCTGCGACTTCGCCCCCGTGGTGATGGTCAACTGGGAGTTCTTCGACAACCAGACCCCCGAGTCCGCCAAGCGGCTCGTCGACGACCTGCGCGCGGGCGCACCGGTCGCGCCCACCCGCGGGGCGCCGATCTGCACGTACAAGGAGACCGCCCGGATCCTCGCGGGCTTCCCCGACGAGCGGCCCGGCGCCGTCGAGGCGACCGGCGGCGCGGGCCCCGCCTCACTGATCGGCCTGCGCCTGGCCAAGGGCGAACTGCCGCAGCCGCGCGTGGTCCACCCGCGCGCGGGCGGCCCGCAGGACGAGACGCCTCCCGAGCACCTCAGCTCGCACGACGCACCGCAGCAGACCTCGGCATCCGACCCGGCGCACCCGGCAGGACCGACCGCCGAGGAGGGGGAGTGATGACCTTGGCAGCCGAGATCAACAACGAGACCAGCCCGGAGAAGCTGCTCGCACCGGTCCTTTCGGCCTTCTGGGACGAGGACAAGTCCTGGACGCTGGAGACCTACCGGCGGCACGACGGATACGAGGGCCTGCGCAAGGCGCTCGCCATGGAGCCCGACGACCTCATCGCGTACGTGAAGGACGCGGGTCTGCGGGGCCGCGGCGGCGCGGGCTTCCCCACCGGGATGAAGTGGCAGTTCATCCCGCAGGGAGACGGCAAGCCGCACTATCTTGTTGTCAACGCCGACGAGTCGGAGCCGGGGACCTGCAAGGACATCCCGCTCCTCTTCGCGAACCCGCATTCCCTCATCGAGGGGATCGTGATCGCCTGCTACGCGATCCGGTCGTCGCATGCCTTCATCTACCTGCGGGGCGAGGTCGTCCCCGTGCTGCGTCGCCTGCACGAGGCCGTCCGCGAGGCCTATGCGGCGGGCTACCTCGGCAAGAACGTGCTGGGCAGCGGACTCGATCTTGAGCTCACCGTGCACGCGGGCGCGGGCGCGTACATCTGCGGTGAGGAGACCGCGCTGCTCGACTCACTGGAAGGCCGCCGTGGCCAGCCGCGACTGCGTCCCCCTTTCCCTGCCGTCGCGGGCCTCTACGCATGCCCCACTGTGGTGAACAACGTCGAGTCCATCGCATCCGTTCCCGCGATCCTCCAGCGCGGAAAAGAGTGGTTCAAGTCGATGGGCAGCGAGAAGTCGCCCGGCTTCACGCTCTACTCGCTGAGCGGCCACGTCACCAGCCCCGGCCAGTACGAGGCGCCGCTCGGCATCACGCTGCGCCAGCTGCTCGACATGAGCGGTGGCATGCGGGCCGGGCACCGGCTCAAGTTCTGGACGCCCGGCGGCTCCTCGACGCCGATGTTCACCGACGAGCACCTCGACGTCCCGCTCGACTACGAGGGCGTCGGCGCCGCCGGATCGATGCTCGGCACGAAGGCGTTGCAGTGCTTCGACGAGACCACGTGCGTGGTGCGGGCCGTGACCCGCTGGACGGAGTTCTACGCCCACGAGTCCTGCGGCAAGTGCACGCCCTGCCGCGAAGGGACCTACTGGCTGGTGCAGTTGCTCCGCGACATCGAGGCCGGCAAGGGCGTCATGGCCGACCTCGACAAGCTGAACGACATCGCCGACAACATCAACGGCAAGTCCTTCTGCGCCCTGGGCGACGGCGCGGCCTCGCCGATCTTCTCCTCACTGAAGTACTTCCGCGAGGAGTACGAGCAGCACATCACCGGCAAGGGCTGCCCCTTCGACCCGGCCAAGTCGACTCTCTGGGCCGACAGGCCCACTGAAAACGCGCAGGTGAACGCATGACAGTGACCACGAACAGCGCTCCCTCCGGGGGCGGGGAGCCGGCCGTTCCGCCCGAGGACCTCGTCTCGCTGACCATCGACGGCATCGAGATCAGCGTCCCCAAGGGGACGCTGGTGATCCGCGCCGCCGAGCTCCTGGGCATCGAGATCCCGCGGTTCTGCGACCACCCGCTGCTCGACCCCGCGGGCGCCTGCCGCCAGTGCATCGTGGAGGTGGAGGGCCAGCGCAAGCCGATGGCGTCCTGCACGATCACCTGCACCGACGGCATGGTCGTGAAGTCGCAGCTGACCTCGCCCGTCGCGGAGAAGTCACAGCGCGGCGTGATGGAGCTGCTGCTCATCAACCACCCGCTGGACTGCCCCGTCTGCGACAAGGGCGGCGAGTGCCCGCTGCAGAACCAGGCGATGCAGGTCGGCGACACGGACACCCGCTTCGAGGGCAGGAAGCGGACGTACGAGAAGCCGGTGCCGATCTCCACACAGGTGCTGCTCGACCGCGAGCGGTGTGTGCTCTGCGCGCGCTGCACCCGGTTCTCCAACCAGATCGCCGGCGACCCGATGATCGAGCTGATCGAGCGGGGCGCGCTCCAGCAGGTCGGCACCGGCGAGGGCGACCCGTTCGAGTCGTACTTCTCCGGGAACACCATCCAGATCTGCCCGGTCGGGGCGCTGACCTCGGCGGCGTACCGCTTCCGCTCCCGCCCCTTCGACCTGGTCTCCTCGCCCTCGGTGTGCGAGCACTGCTCGGGCGGCTGCGCGACGCGTACGGACCACCGGCGCGGCAAGGTCATGCGGCGGCTCGCGGCGGACGACCCCGAGGTCAACGAAGAGTGGATGTGCGACAAGGGGCGCTTCGGCTTCCGGTACGCGCAGCGCCCGGACCGGCTGACCACGCCCCTGGTGCGCGACGCGTCCTCGGGTGAGCTGGAGCCGGCGAGCTGGCCCGAGGCCCTGGAGGCCGCGGCCACCGGTCTCGCCGCGGCGCGCGGCCGGGCCGGGGTCCTGGTCGGCGGCCGCCTCACCGTGGAGGACGCCTACGCGTACAGCAAGTACGCGCGCGTGGCGCTCGACACGAACGACATCGACTTCCGCGCGCGGGTGCACAGCAGCGAGGAGGCCGACTTCCTCGCGGCCCGGGTGGCGGGCCGGGGCCGGGACCTCGACGGGAGCGGCGTCACGTACGCCCTCCTGGAGAAGGCGCCCGCCGTACTGCTCGCCGGATTCGAGTCCGAGGAGGAGGCGCCCGGCGTCTTCCTGCGGCTGCGCAAGGCCTGGCGCAAGCACGGCCAGCGCACCTTCTCCCTCGCGCCGTTCGCGACCCGCGGCCTGGCGAAGGCGGGCGGCACGCTGCTGCCCGCGGCGCCCGGCACCGAGACCGAGTGGCTGGACGCGCTCGCCGCGGGCGTGGGCCTGGAGGGGCCGGGGACCGAGGCGTCCGATGCGCTGCGCGCCGCGGGCTCCGTCATCGTCGTCGGCGAGCGGCTCGCGGCCGTGCCCGGCGCCCTCACCGCCGCCGTGCGCGCCGCCACGGCGACCGGCGCCCAGCTGGTGTGGATCCCGCGCCGGGCGGGTGAGCGGGCCGCCGTCGAGGTGGGCGCGCTGCCGTCGCTGCTGCCGGGCGGACGTCCGGCCACCGACCCGCGCGCGCGGGACGAGGTCGCGGCCGCCTGGGGCGTCGCCGAACTCCCGCACCGCTACGGCCGCGACACCGGCCAGATCATCGAGGCCGCCGCGACCGGCGAACTCGGTGCCCTTCTGGTGGCGGGCGTCGAAGTAGCCGACCTGCCCGATCCGGCACGCGCGCGTGCGGCGCTCGACGAGGTCGGCTTCCTCGTCTCGCTCGAGCTGCGGCCCAGCGAGGTGACGGAGCGCGCGGACGTGGTGCTGCCGGTGGCCGCGGTCGCGGAGAAGCCGGGCACCTTCCTCAACTGGGAGGGCAGGGCGCGGATGTTCGACGCCGCGCTCAAGCCGGACCAGATGACGCGCAGGCTGGCGCCCACCGACGCGCGCGTGCTGCACATGCTGGCCGACGCGGGCGACATCCACCTCGGCCTGCCCGACCTGGTGACGCTCCGCCGCGAGCTGGACCGGCTCGGCGGCTGGGACGGGCCGCACGCGACGGCGCCCCTGGAGACCGGCGCGCAGCCGCCGCGGCCCGCCGCCGGCGAAGCCGTGCTCGCCGGACACCGGCTGCTGCTCGACCAGGGCCGCCTCCAGGACGGCGACGAGGCGCTGGCCGGCACCCGGCACGCGGCCCACGCGCGCGTGTCGGCGGCGACCGCGGCCGAGGCGGGCGTGAAGGACGGCGACGTGCTCGCCGTCAGCGGCCCGGCGGGGACGACCGAACTGCCGCTCCAGATCACGCAGATGCCCGACCGCGTGGTCTGGCTGCCGCTGAACTCGACCGGGGGAGGCGTCACGTCCGACACCGGCGCGCGCCCCGGCGAACTCGTCCGCATCGGCCCGGCGGTCCTGCCGGAGCCCACCGAGGCCCCGGAGGTGACGTCGTGACGCACACGCTGGTACCGCTTGCGGCGGAGGACCTGTCCATGTTCGGCCGCGACCCGTGGTGGCTGGTCGCCGTCAAGGCGGTCTTCTGCTTCGCGTTCCTGATGGTGACGGTCCTCCTCGCCATCGTGTGGGAGCGCAAGGTCGTCGCCTGGATGCAGCTGCGCATCGGCCCCAACCGCAACGGCCCCTGGGGACTGCTGCAGTCTCTCGCCGACGGCGTCAAGCTGATGCTCAAGGAAGACGTGATCGTCAAGCGCGCGGACAAGGTGGTCTACGTCCTCGCCCCGATCGTCGCCGCGATCCCGGCCTTCATGGCGATCGCGGTGATCCCCTTCGGGCCCGCGGGCAACGAGGTCTCGATCTTCGGTCACCGCACCACGATGCAACTCACCGACCTGCCGATCGCGATGCTCTACATCCTCGCGGTCGCCTCCGTCGGCATCTACGGCATCGTCCTCGCGGGCTGGAGCTCCGGATCGACGTATCCGCTCCTCGGTGGTCTGCGCTCCTGCGCGCAGATGATCTCCTACGAGATCGCCATGGGCGCCGCCTTCGCGTCGGTCTTCCTCTACTCCGGGTCGATGTCGACGTCGGCGATCGTGGAGGCGCAGGCGGACCGCTGGTACGTGCTGCTGCTGCCCGTCTCGTTCATCATCTACATCATCACGATGGTCGGCGAGACCAACCGCGCGCCGTTCGACATGCCGGAGTCCGAGGGCGACCTCGTCGGCGGCTTCAACACCGAGTACTCCTCCATCAAGTTCGCGATGTTCATGCTCGCCGAGTACGTCAACATGGTCACCGTCTCGGCGGTCTCGACCACGCTCTTCCTGGGCGGCTGGCGGGCCCCGTACCCGGTCAGCACGTTCTGGGAGGGCGCGAACCACGGCTGGTGGCCGATGCTCTGGTTCGTGATCAAGGTCCAGGTGCTGCTGTTCTTCTTCATCTGGCTGCGCGGTTCGCTGCCCCGCGTCCGCTACGACCAGTTGATGAAGCTCGGCTGGAAGGTCCTGATCCCGGTCTCGGTGGTCTGGCTGATGCTCGTCGCCACCGTCCGGGCCATGCGGAACGAGGACTACGACTTCGCCTCGATCGCCCTCTACGTCGGCGGGGGAGTCATCGCGCTGCTGTTGCTCTCCGTGGTCGTGGACATCTTCCGCGACAAGCGTGAGAAGGCAGCCGCGGCCGAGGAGGAGCCGGTCGCCTTCGACCCGATGGCGGGCGGATATCCCGTGCCGCCGCTGCCCGGGCAGAGCCTGCCACCCGTCCCGCGCCGGCGTCCGCGCCATGAGCGGGAGCTGATTGTCAGTGGTGGCCCGGATACTCAAAGTGACGGAACCCGAACTGAGGGAAAGGAGGCGTCCGATGGCTGAGTCGAACCAGGATCCGCACCAGGAGTCCCACGAGTCGAACCAATCGAAGCAGGGGTTCCAGAACCCCGTCGCGGGCTTCGGCGTGACCTTCAAGGCCATGTTCAAGAAGCGGCTGACCGAGCAGTATCCGGAGCAGCAGAAGACCACCGCTCCCCGCTTCCACGGCCGGCACCAGCTGAACCGCCATCCGGACGGCCTGGAGAAGTGCGTCGGCTGTGAGCTCTGCGCCTGGGCCTGTCCCGCGGACGCCATCTATGTGGAGGGCGCCGACAACACCGACGAGGAGAGGTACTCCCCGGGCGAGCGGTACGGCCGCGTCTACCAGATCAACTACGCCCGCTGCATCCTGTGCGGCCTGTGCATCGAGGCGTGCCCCACGCGCGCGTTGACGATGACGAACGAATTCGAGCTGGCCGACAGCAGCCGCGCGAACCTCATCTACACCAAGGAGCAGCTGCTCGCCGGCCTCGATGAGGGCATGGTCGACTCGCCGCACGCCATCTACCCGGGCATGGACGAGCAGGATTACTACCGCGGCCTGGTGACCGAGGCGGCGCCGGGGACGGTGCCCCAGGTCGCCGTCTCCAAGGGGGAGACGCCGCAGGAGGGTGCCTCGGACTTCGGGGACGGCGAGCCGGCGTCGGAGCAGGTGATCGGCCGATGACGCAGCTCGCCGCCTACTCCACCTCCACCGGTGAGGCGTTCCAGTTCTGGGTGCTCGGCACGGTCGCGGTGATCGGCGCCCTGTGCACCATCCTCATGAAGAAGGCCGTGCACAGCGCGCTCTGCCTCGCCGGGACCATGATCATCCTTGCGGTGTTCTACCTGGCGAACGGCGCGTACTTCCTGGGCATCGTCCAGATCGTCGTCTACACCGGCGCGATCATGATGCTCTTCCTCTTCGTGGTCATGCTCGTCGGCGTCTCCGCCGCCGACTCCCTGACCGAGACCATCAAGGGCCAGCGCTGGCTCGCCCTCCTGTGCGGGCTCGGCTTCGCGGTGCTGCTCTTCGCGGGCATCGGGAACGCCTCGGTCAAGGAGTTCAACGGCCTCGGCAAGGCGAACTCCGGCGGCAATGTGGAGGGCCTCGCCCGACTCATCTTCACGAAGTACGTCTTCGCCTTCGAGATCACCGGCGCCCTGCTCATCACGGCCACGGTCGGCGCGATGGTGCTCACCCACCGCGAGCGCACCGAGCGCGCCAAGACCCAGCGCGAGCGGTCCGAGGAGCGCGTGCGCGCGGGCAAGCACCTGCCGCCGCTGCCCGCCCCCGGCGTGTACGCCCGGCACAACGCCGTGGACATCGCGGGCCTGCTCCCCGACGGCACCCCGTCGGAGCTCACGGTCAACCAGACGCTCCGTGAGCGCGGCCAGATCCGCGACGTGTCGAGCGAGGCGCTGGACGACCTGCGGGCGCTGGAGCAGCGCTCCACCGACCGCCTGGCCCGGACCGACCTGCGCCGCACCGATGCCGGGCGGACCGAGGAGGCGTCCAAGTGAACCCCGTCAACTACCTGTATCTCGCCGCGCTGTTGTTCACGATCGGCGCGACCGGTGTGCTCATCAGGCGGAACGCGATCGTGGTGTTCATGTGCGTCGAGCTCATGCTCAACGCCTGCAACCTCGCGTTCGTGGCCTTCTCCCGGCTGCACGGCAACCTCGACGGCCAGATCATCGCGTTCTTCACGATGGTCGTCGCCGCCGCGGAGGTCGTGGTCGGGCTCGCGATCATCGTGTCGCTGTTCCGTTCCCGCCACTCGGCCTCGGTCGACGACGCCAGCCTGATGAAGCTGTAAGGGGTCGCTGAAAAGTGGAGAATCTGATCGCGCTGCTCGTCGCGGCGCCTCTGCTCGGAGCGGCCGTCCTGCTGTGCGGCGGGCGGGCCCTGGACCGCGTGGGCCACTGGCTCGGCACGCTGCTCGCGGCCGCTTCGTTCGTCGTCGGCGTCGTGCTGTTCACCGACATGCTGGGCAAGGGCGCCGAGGAGCGCTCGCTGTCGCAGCACCTGTTCAGCTGGGTCCCCGTGGAGGGGTTCCAGGCGGACGTCGCCTTCCAGCTGGACCAGCTGTCGATGACGTTCGTCCTGCTCATCTCCGGTGTGGGCACCCTGATCCACATCTACTCCATCGGGTACATGGAGCACGACGAGCGGCGCCGCCGCTTCTTCGGCTACCTGAACCTCTTCCTCGCGGCGATGCTCCTCCTCGTCCTCGCCGACAACTACCTGCTGCTGTACGTCGGGTGGGAGGGCGTCGGTCTCGCCTCGTACCTCCTGATCGGCTTCTGGCAGCACAAGCCCAGCGCGGCCACCGCCGCGAAGAAGGCCTTCCTGGTCAACCGGGTCGGCGACGTGGGCCTTTCGATCGCCATCATGCTGATGTTCACCACCTTCGGGACCTTCGCCTTCGGGCCGGTCCTCGAGGCGACGGGCGATACGAGCGAGGGCAAGCTCACCGCCATCGGCCTGATGCTGCTGCTCGCCGCGTGCGGCAAGTCCGCGCAGGTGCCGCTGCAGTCCTGGCTGGGCGACGCGATGGAGGGCCCGACCCCGGTCTCGGCCCTGATCCACGCCGCCACCATGGTGACCGCGGGCGTGTATCTGATCGTCCGCTCCGGCGAGATCTTCAACGCCGCGCCGGACGCGCAGCTCGCCGTCACCGTCGTCGGAGCGGTCACGCTCCTGTTCGGTGCGATCGTCGGTTGCGCCAAGGACGACATCAAGAAGGCCCTCGCGGGCTCGACGATGTCCCAGATCGGGTACATGATCCTGGCCGCGGGCCTCGGCCCCATCGGCTATGTCTTCGCGATCATGCACCTGGTGACGCACGGCTTCTTCAAGGCCGGGCTCTTCCTCGGCGCCGGCTCGGTCATGCACGGCATGAACGACGAGGTCGACATGAGGAAGTACGGCGGCCTCCGGAAGTACATGCCGGTCACCTTCGTCACCTTCGGCCTCGGCTACCTCGCGATCATCGGCTTCCCCGGTCTGTCCGGCTTCTTCTCCAAGGACAAGATCATCGAGGCGGCGTTCGCCAAGGGCGGCACACAGGGCTGGATCCTCGGCTCGGTGGCGCTCCTGGGCGCGGCCATCACCGCGTACTACATGACCCGCGTGATGCTCATGACCTTCTTCGGAGAGGAGCGGTGGCGCAACCGCCCGACCGCCTCCCCGGACCAGCCGGACGTCGAGCCCGCCGCGGAGCACCGCGGCGAGCACGAGGAGCCGCACCCGCACGAGTCCCCGAAGTCCATGACGATCCCGATGATCGTGCTCGCCTTCGGCTCTGTCTTCGCGGGCGGATTCTTCAGCATCGGCGACCGCTTCATGCACTGGCTGGAGCCGGTCACCCACCACGACCACGGTGACTCGCCGCTGAGCGCGGCCGCCGTCACGGGCGCCACCATGGTGGTCCTCGTCATCGGCGTCGCTCTCGCCTACGTCCAGTACGGCCGCCGGCCCGTCCCGGTCGTCGCCCCGCGCGGCTCGCTGCTCACCCGGGCCGCCCGCCGCGACCTCCTCCAGGACGACTTCAACCACGTCGTCCTGGTCCGTGGCGGCGAGCACCTCACGCGGTCCCTGGTCTACGTCGACCACACCCTGGTCGACGGAGTCGTCAACGGCACGGCGGCCTCGGTCGGCGGCCTCTCCGGCCGGCTGCGCACACTGCAGAACGGCTACGCCCGCTCCTACGCGGTCTCGATGTTCGGCGGCGCTGCGGTACTCATCGCCGCGACCCTGCTGATGAGGGCGGTCTGATACCGATGTCCTTTCCCCTCCTGACAGCGACGGCGGTCCTGCCCGCGGTCGGCGCGATCGCCACGGCGGCCGTCCCGGCCGCCCGGCGGTCCGCCGCCAAGTGGCTGGCGCTGCTCGTCTCGCTCGCCACGCTCGGCCTCGCGGTCGCCGTGCTCGTACGGTTCGACCCGGACGGAGACCGTTATCAACTGACCGAATCGCACGCCTGGATCGCGGACTTCGGGGTGCGGTACGAGCTCGGGGTCGACGGCATCGCCGTCGCGCTCGTCGCGCTCACCGCCCTCCTGATGCCCTTCATCATCCTGGCGGGCTGGCACGACGCGGACCCCCTGGAGACGAAGTCGTCCCGCTGGCGGCCGACCCAGGGCTTCTTCGCCCTGATCCTGGCCGTCGAGGCGATGGTGATCATCTCCTTCGAGGCGACCGACGTCTTCGTCTTCTACATCTTCTTCGAAGCCATGCTCATCCCGATGTACTTCCTCATCGGCGGCTTCGGGGACCGCGCCCACGCGGGCAGCGACGAGAACGCCTCGGCCCAGCGGTCGTACGCGGCCGTGAAGTTCCTCCTCTACAACCTCGTCGGCGGCCTCATCATGCTCGCCGCGGTCATCGGTCTCTACGTGGTGGCGGGGAACTTCTCGCTCCAGGAGATCACCGAGGCCCGCGCCGACGGCACGCTCGACATGGCGACCAACACCGAGCGGTGGCTCTTCCTCGGCTTCTTCTTCGCCTTCGCGGTGAAAGCGCCGCTGTGGCCGCTGCACACCTGGCTGCCGAACGCGATGGGGGAGTCCACCGCCCCGGTCGCCGTGCTGATCACCGCCGTGGTCGACAAGGTCGGCACCTTCGCGATGCTGCGGTTCTGCCTCGGGCTCTTCCCCGAGGCGAGCGACTGGGCGACGCCGGTCGTCCTCGTCCTCGCCCTGATCAGCATCATCTACGGCGCGCTGCTCGCGGTCGGCCAGCGCGACATCAAGCGCCTGGTGGCGTACGCGTCGATCTCGCACTTCGGCTTCATCATCCTCGGCATCTTCGCGATGACCTCTCAGGGCCAGTCCGGCGCGACGCTCTACATGGTCAACCACGGCATCTCGACCGCCGCCCTGATGCTGGTGGCCGGCTTCCTGATCTCGCGGCGCGGCTCGCGGCTCATCGCGGACTACGGAGGCGTGCAGAAGGTCGCCCCGGTACTCGCGGGCACCTTCCTCGTCGGCGGCCTGGCGACCCTGTCGCTCCCCGGGCTCGCGCCCTTCGTGAGTGAATTCCTCGTCCTGGTCGGCGCGTTCGCGCGCTACCCCGTGGTGGGGATCATCGCGACCGTCGGCATCGTGCTCGCCGCGCTGTACACCCTCGTCCTCTACCAGCGGACGATGACGGGCCCGGTGAAGGCGGAGGTCTCCGCCATGCCCGACCTGCGGGTGCGTGAACTGGTCGTCGTGGCCCCGCTGATCGCGCTCCTGATCGGCCTCGGTGTCTACCCGAAGCCGCTCACCGACCTGGTGAACCCGGCGGTCAAGCACACGATGTCCGACGTCCAGAAGAAGGACCCCAAGCCCGAGGTGGAGGCGGCCAAGTGAGCGCATCAGCCGTCCACAGCCTGTGGACAACCGCGGCCGATCCCATCGACAAGATCGACGCACCCAACATCGAGTACGGGCAGCTGTCGCCGACGTTGATCGTCATCGGCGCGGCCGTCATCGGAGTGCTCATCGAGGCCTTCGTCCCGCGCAAGTCCCGTTACTACGCCCAGCTGTTCGTCTCCGTGGTCGCCCTGGCCGCCGCCTTCGCCGCGGTCGTCGGGCTCGCGGCCCGCGGCTTCGGCACCACCAAGGCCCAGGTCGCGGCGATGGGCGCGATCGCGGTCGACGGCCCCGCCCTCTTCCTGCAGGGCACCATCCTGCTCACCGGGATCGTCGCGATCTTCACCTTCGCGGAGCGCCGCCTCGACCCGGTGGCGCACGGAAACCGCGTCGACTCGTTCGTGGCGCAGGCCGGGTCGGTGCCGGGCAGCGAGAGCGAACAGGCGGCCACCAAGGCCGGGTTCGCCACGACCGAGGTGTTCCCGCTGGCGCTCTTCGCCATCGGCGGCATGCTCGTCTTCCCCGCGGCCAACGACCTCCTGACGCTCTTCATCGCGCTGGAGGTCTTCTCCCTGCCGCTGTACCTGCTCTGCGCGCTCGCCCGCCGCAAGCGCCTGATGTCGCAGGAAGCCGCCGTCAAGTACTTCCTGCTCGGCGCCTTCGCCTCGGCGTTCACGCTCTTCGGCATCGCGCTCCTGTACGGGTACGCGGGCTCCGTGTCGTACGCGACGATCGCCGACGTCGTCGAGGGCAACGTGAAGAGCGTGGACCCGGCGCTCGCCGACACCATGGGCAACGACGCGCTGCTCCTGATCGGCGTCGCGATGGTGGTCATGGGGCTGCTCTTCAAGGTGGGCGCGGTCCCCTTCCACATGTGGACCCCGGACGTGTACCAGGGCGCCCCGACGCCGGTCACCGGCTTCATGGCGGCGGCGACGAAGGTGGCCGCGTTCGGCGCGCTCCTGCGCCTCCTCTACGTGGTCCTGCCGGGCCTGCGCTGGGACTGGCGGCCGGTGATGTGGGGCATCGCGATCATCACGATGCTGGGCGGCGCGATTATCGCGATCACCCAGACCGACATCAAGCGGCTCCTCGCGTACTCGTCGATCGCGCACGCCGGCTTCATCCTCGCCGGTGTGATCGCCACCACCCCGGACGGCATCTCCTCCGTCCTCTTCTATCTGGCGGCCTACTCCTTCGTGACCATCGGCGCGTTCGCCGTCGTCACGCTGGTGCGGGACGCGGGCGGCGAGGCCACGCACCTGTCGAAGTGGGCGGGGCTCGGCCGCAGGTCGCCGCTGGTCGCCGCGGTCTTCGCGGTCTTCCTGCTCGCCTTCGCCGGCATCCCGCTGACCTCCGGGTTCGCCGGGAAGTTCGCGGTCTTCAAGGCGGCGGCCGAGGGCGGCGCAGGCGCGCTGGTCGTGGTCGGTGTGCTGTCGTCGGCGATCGCCGCGTTCTTCTACATCCGCGTGATCGTGCTGATGTTCTTCAGCGAGCCGAAGGCGGACGGCCCCACGGTCGCCGTGCCCTCGCCGCTGACGATGACGGCGATCGGCGTGGGCGTCGCGGTGACGCTGGTCCTCGGCGTGGCCCCGCAGTACTTCCTGGATCTGGCGAACCAGGCGGGGGTCTTCGTCCGGTAGCCGATTTCTTTTCGCACAAGTGTTGCCGCCCGGCATCCCGAGAAGGGGTGCCGGGCGGCGGCCTGTGGATAACTGTCCGGGGTGTCGGTGGGGAGCCCTATCGTGGAGGCAGTGGTCGAGGCAGTGGCTGAGGCGGCGCGTACGGCGGGGGACAGGGCGATGGATGGGACCAGAGACATGAGTGAGGTGACGGCGCCGGCATCGGTGCCGGGCGCGGCGGCCGGCGGCACGACCGGTGGCACGACCGGCGGCGTGGGCGGAGGTGTGACGGAGAGCGACGCCCTGCGCACGCTCCACCGCGTCTTCGGGTACGACGCCTTCCGCGGCGAGCAGGAAGCCGTCATCGACCACGTGGTGGGTGGCGGTGACGCCGTCGTCCTGATGCCGACCGGCGGCGGCAAATCCCTCTGCTATCAGATCCCCGCCCTGGTCAGGCCGGGCACGGGCGTCGTGATCTCGCCCCTCATCGCCCTCATGCAGGACCAGGTGGACGCCCTGCGGGCGCTCGGCGTCCGGGCCGGGTTCATCAACTCCACGCAGGACTTCGACGAGCGGCGCGTGATGGAGGCGGAGTTCCTCGCGGGCGAGCTCGACGTGCTCTATCTCGCCCCGGAGCGGCTGCGCCTCGACGCCACCCTGGACCTCCTCTCGCGGGCCAAGATCTCCGTCTTCGCCATCGACGAGGCGCACTGCGTGGCGCAGTGGGGCCACGACTTCCGCCCCGACTACCTGGCGCTCTCCCTGCTCGGGGAGCGCTGGCCCGACGTGCCGCGGATCGCCCTGACGGCCACGGCCACGCACGCCACGCACCGGGAGATCACGCAGCGGCTCGGCATGCCCGACGCCAAGCACTTCGTGGCCAGCTTCGACCGGCCGAACATCCAGTACCGCATCGTGCCGAAGGCCGAGCCGAAGAAGCAGCTCCTCGCCTTCCTGAAGGAGGAGCACCCGGGCGACGCCGGCATCGTCTACTGCCTCTCGCGCAATTCGGTGGAGAAGACCGCCGAGTTCCTCTGCAAGAACGGCATCGAGGCCGTCCCGTACCACGCGGGTCTGGACGGCGGCACGCGCGCCGCCCACCAGTCCCGCTTCCTGCGGGAGGAGGGGCTCGTCGTCTGCGCCACGATCGCCTTCGGCATGGGCATCGACAAGCCCGACGTCCGCTTCGTCGCCCACCTCGACCTGCCCAAGTCGGTCGAGGGGTACTACCAGGAGACGGGCCGCGCGGGCCGCGACGGCCTGCCCTCCACGGCCTGGATGGCGTACGGCCTCCAGGACGTCGTCCAGCAGCGCAAGATGATCCAGGGCAGCGAGGGCGACGAGGCGTTCCGGCGCCGGGCCGCCGCGCACCTGGACTCGATGCTGGCGCTCTGCGAGACCGCGCAGTGCCGCCGCGCCCAGCTCCTCACCTACTTCGGGCAGGAGGCGACCGCGGAGTCCTGCGGGAACTGCGACACCTGCCTCACCCCGCCCGAGACCTGGGACGGCACGGTGGCGGCGCAGAAGGTGCTCTCCACGGTGGTGCGGCTGCAGCGCGAGCGCGGCCAGAAGTTCGGCACGGGCCAGATCATCGACATCCTGCTCGGCAAGAAGACCGCGAAGGTCATTCAGTTCGACCACGACCAGCTCTCCGTCTTCGGCATCGGCGAGGAGCTGGCGGAGGGCGAATGGCGGGGCGTGGTCCGGCAGTTGCTGGCCCAGGGTTTGCTCGCGGTCGAGGGGGAGTACGGCACGCTGGTGCTCACCGAGGCGAGCGCCGCCGTCCTGGGCCGCGAGCGCGAGGTGCGGCTGCGCAAGGAGCCGAAGCGGGCGCCGGCGGCGCGGGCGTCCAAGGGCGAGCGCAAGGCGAAGTCGGCGGCGGCGGTCGCGGAGCTGCCCCAGGAGGCGGTGCCGCTCTTCGAGGCGCTGCGCGCCTGGCGTGCGGCCCAGGCGAAGGAGCAGGGCGTCCCCGCGTACGTGATCTTCCACGACGCCACGCTCCGGGAGATCGCGACCCTGCGGCCCACCTCCGTGGCGGACCTCGCGGGCATCAGCGGCGTGGGCGAGAAGAAGCGCGCGACGTACGGCGAGGGCGTGGTCGGCGTCGTCGCGGAGCTGTCGGCCACGGGGGCGGCCCCCGACAGCGCCCCGGCGCCGACCGCCCCGGCCGAGCCGGCACCCGCGCCGCCCCAGGCCTCCTCGCAGCCCCAGCCCCAGCCCCAGACCGCAGCCCCCGCCCCGACCCGGTCCTCCGCCCCGTCCGATGACAGGGGCCTGGACTGGGACATGGAGGAACCGGACTGGTAGAGAGCCCGGACCTGGACCGGCAGGGAGCTGGGCCCGGACCGGCAGGGACCCGGACCCAGGCCGACAGGGAGCCGGACCCGGGCCCGCCGAGCCCGGACCCGGACCGGCAGGCAGCCGGGCCGGGAGCCGGACCCGCACAAGTCCGGGCGGGCCCGTAGGCCCCGTTACTCAGCGGGCAGCGACGACGCGGCCCGTCACCTCGCCGAGGCCGACCTTCGTGCCGCCCGGGCCCGGGGCCCAGGCCGAGAGGGTGACCTCGTCGCCGTCCTCCAGGAACGTCCGCTTGCCGTCGGGGAGTTCGAGGGGGTCGCGGCCGTTCCAGGTGATCTCGATCAGGGAGCCGTACTGGCCGGGCTCAGGGCCGCTCACCGTGCCCGAACCGTACAGGTCACCGGTGCGCAGGGAGGCGCCGTTGACCGTCATGTGCGCCAGCTGCTGCGCGGCCGTCCAGTACAGGCCGGAGAACGGCGGCTCGGAGATGACTTGGCCGTTGAGGGTGACCGTGATGCGCAGGTCGTAGCCGCCGGGCTCGTCCGCCGCGGACTCGGCGGAGTCGTCCAGGTAGGGCAGGAGCGGGTGCGTGCGCTCGGGGGGCCTGACCCGCGCCGCGTCCAGCGCCTCCAGCGGGGTGATCCACGCCGAGACCGAGGTGGCGAAGGACTTGCCGAGGAACGGGCCGAGCGGCACGTACTCCCAGGCCTGGATGTCGCGCGCGGACCAGTCGTTGAGGAGCGTGAGCCCGAAGACGTGCTCCCGGAAGTCCGCCAGGGGCACGGGAGTTCCGTGCGTGGAGGGGGCGCCGACCACGAAGCCCACCTCGGCCTCGATGTCGAGGCGGACCGAGGGGCCGAAGACCGGGGCGGTGTCGGCGGGCGTCTTGCGCTGACCGGTCGGGCGGACCACGTCCGTGCCGGAGACCACGACGGTGCCGGAGCGGCCGTGGTAACCGATGGGCATGTGCTTCCAGTTGGGGGTGAGCGGGGCCGGCGCGTCCGGGCGGAACATCTTGCCGAGGTTGGTCGCGTGGTTCTCCGACGCGTAGAAGTCGACGTAGTCGGCGACCTCGAAGGGCAGGTGCAGCGTCACGTCGGAGAGGGGGTGCAGCAGGGGGCGCACCGCCTCGCGGTGGGACGGCACCGTCACCCACGCGGTCAGGGCGCGCCGCACGTCGGACCAGGCCCGGCGGCCCGCGGCGAGCAGCGGGTTCAGGGTGGGCCTCGCGAGGAGCGAGACGTAGGGGGAGCCGAGCGCGGCGGCCGCGGCGCCCGCGTCCAGGACGTACGAGCCGAGCCGTACCCCGACCCTGCGGCGATGGTCCTCCTCGCCGAGCAGGGAGAAGACGCCGTAGGGGAGGTTGTGCGGTCCGAAGGGGTCGCCCTCGGGCAGGCCGAAGGGGTCGCCATCGGGGTGACCGGTGGTGCCGCCTCCGGGGAGGTCGGTGAAGTCACCGGCGGCCGGGTCGAGCGGGGTCTGCTCGGACATGCGTACCTGCCTCGCTTTCCATAGGGGTGTGCCACACGTTACGTGTGAAGGGCCTGGTAGCGGCAGTGTCCAAAGGGTCCGTCCTGTCCGGATGGGCCCTGCGGAGGCGGCCGGCTCGCACGGCTGAGCGGGCCCGACACCGGCACCCCCCGGTGCAGCTACAGCGCGAACAAAGTTATGGGCCGCGCGCCGGAGGGTCGGGAGAAGGGCCTCCGCGGTCACCGAACGAGTACGTCTTGGAACGTCTGTCGCCCTCGGACCAAGGTTTCGGAATGCCAAATTCCACTCTATGGCGGAGCTTTGGGGCCTCCGGGGCAGAGCTCAGGTCCCGCGCCGCCCCGGCGCCGGTGCCTCACGTCCGGCGCCGTGACCCCCGGCCCCACACGCACCGTGCCAAGCAGCTTCCGGCCGGGCCCAGGATCCGTATTCTCTGGATCATGGCCGCTCCCCTCGCATATGCACTCATCGCCACTGACCTGGACGGGACGCTGCTGCGCGGCGACGACACGGTCTCGGACCGGTCGCGGCGGGCGCTGGCCGCCGCGGGCGAGCGGGGCGCCCGGCATCTGGTGGTGACGGGCCGCCCGGCGCCCCGGGTGCGGCCGCTCTTCGACGCGCTCGGCTACGACGGCCTGGCCGTCTGCGGTCAGGGCGCGCAGCTGTACGACGCGGGGGCGGACCGGATGGTGTGGTCGGTCACGCTGGACCGGGAGTTGGGCGAGACCGCGCTCGGCAAGATCGAGGCGGAGGTGGGGCAGGTCTACGCGGCGGTGGACCAGGACGGCGTGGACGGCCTCACGCTCATCGAGCCGGGGTACGAGATGCCGCACCCCACCCTCCCCGCCGTGCGGGTGCCGCACCGGGAGGTGCTGTGGGAGGAGCCCATCAGCAAGGTGCTGCTGCGCCATCCGGCGCTGGCGGACGACGAGTTGGCGGCGGTGGCGCGGGACGCGGCGGGCTCGCTCGCGACGGTGACCATGTCGGGCCCCGGCACGGTGGAGCTCCAGCCGTGCGGGGTGACCAAGGCGACGGGGCTCGCGCTGGCCGCCGAGCGGCTCGGCCTGACCGCCGCGGACACGGTCGCCTTCGGGGACATGCCCAATGACATCCCCATGTTCCTGTGGGCGGCGCACGGGGTGGCCATGGCCAACGCGCACGGCGAACTCAAAGCGGTGGCCGACGAGTTGGCTCTCTCGAACGAGGACGACGGCGTCGCCGTCGTCCTCGAACGCTTCCTGCGGGGCAGGGCCTGGCCCTAGGGCGTGTCCGCGAAGTCGCGTCTGGCCCGCGACGCCTGGCACGCGCGCTCGCCGCGTTGTCGGGCCCGCCCGAGTACGTCCGGTACGAGGGCGAGCCGCCGCCTTGCGATCGCCCGCACCAGACGCCGCGGGCCCAGACACCGCGGGCCACGCCCTTCGGGCGAACGACGCGACTTCGCGGACACGCCCTAACCGGCGGTCCGCCGGATCCGTTTCTCCCAGGTGCGGTGGAAGACGACCTCCTCGCCGTCCCGGCACACCAACTCGTCCGAGGTGATGAAGTCCGCCGCGTCACAGGTGATCTCCGAGCGCGTTCGGACGCTCACGTCCCAGCCGAGTTCGGGCCGGTGCAGGCGGATCGTCCAGTCCGAGCGCGTGCGGGCGCTCAGCGGGTCGTCCTCCTGGATCGTGTATGTCTCCAGGGCGTCCTCGGTGAACTCCAGGCCGTCGGGGTACACGCGCGCGCCGCCGTACCGCGGATCGACCTCGAGGCGCCACTCGCCCTTGGCGACATCGCGTACGACGAGGCGCTCGGGGCGCTCCTCGTCCAGCGTCGCCGGATACACCACGCCCAGCGGCTCCGACTGCTCCGGCGGCCCGAACGTGATCGAGGGATCCAGGTCGCCCTCGCGCACGGGCAGTTCCAGCGAACTGCCCACCGGTTCGAGGGTGAAGCCGACCGAATCCGCCTGCGGCCAGATCCAGGGCCAGTACGCCGAGGAGACCGCGAGCCGGATGCGGTGGCCGGGCGGGAAGGTGTGGCCGATGCCGTTGAGCTCGAAGGTGACGTCCTCGGTGGCGCCGAGCGGCCAGGCGTCCGCGCGGTCCCTGCCGTGCCGGGCGGAGAGGTTCAGCACGCCCCGGGTGACCAGGGTGGAGGAGCCGTCCGGTGCGACGTCGCAGAGGCGGGCGATCGCCTGCCCGTACGGCACGTCCATGCGCAGCCGCAGCGTCACCCTGGGGCGCCCCAGGATGCGTACCTCGGCGGGCACCTCGAACTCGAAGCACGCCGACTTCGCGTCCTCGTCCCGCTGGTCCGGCGGCAGGTCGGCGTCGTTGCCGAAGGGGAAGAAGCGGCCCGCGTCCAGGCCCGTGTGCTGCGGCGAGCGGACGACGACGGGGGTGCCCTGGAGGGCGTGGGGGACGGGCGTGACGTTCGGGGAGGGCCAGGACGGGTCACCCACCCAGCCGCCGCCGAGCTCCGCGTAGACGGTCGCCGGCGGGTGCGAGTCGCTGATCCAGGAGCGCAGCTTCGGCTCGGCCAGCACGCCGGTGTCGATGCCCTTCAGGTGCTGGTCCCACCAGCGCAGGGTCTCCTGGAGGAAGCCGATCGCGGGCCCGGGCAGCAGCCCCCGGTCCGGGTACTGGTGCGACCAGGGGCCGATCAACCCCCGTACCTCGCCCGGGAGATGCTCGACCAGGCGCAGCACCGTGTCGCGGTACGGGTCGTGCCAGCCGCCGACCGCGAGCACCGCGGCGCCGATCGCGGAGTAGTCCTCGCCGACACTGCCGTGCCGCCAGTAGTCGTCGCGGGTCTGGTGGTCGAGCCAGGTGTGGATGAAGGGCTCGACGGCGTCGAGGCGGGTCAGCCACATGTCGCGCCACGCGTCGCCCACGAAGTGCGGGTCCGGCGGGCGCGAGACGAACGCCAGCATCGTCGCCGCCCACGCGTGCATGTCGACGGCGAGCACGGAGCCGCCCATGTAGTGCACGTCGTTGTCGTAGCGGTCGTCGGCGGAGCAGACCGTGACGACGGCCTTGAGCGGTTCGGGGGCGAGCGTCGCGATCTGCAGGGAGTTGAAGCCGCCCCAGGAGATGCCGAACATGCCGACCTTGCCGCTCGACCACTCCTGCGCGGCCAGCCAGTTCACCACCTCGATACCGTCGGCGAGCTCCTGCGCGGAGTACTCGTCGGTGGGCAGGCCCTCGCTGTTGCCGTGGCCGCGGACGTCGACGCGCACGGAGGCGTAGCCGTGGCCCGCGTACCAGGGGTGGCGCTGGAAATCGCGCGGCGCCGTCCAGTCGCTGAGGCGGTGGGGGAGGTACTCGAGGAGCACGGGGACGGGTTCGTCGGTGACCGGGCGCCACACGCGCGCGTAGAGCTTCGTCCCGTCGGCGAGGGGGATGCGGATGTCGTCGCGGGTCGTCTCGTACGGAAAGGAGTCACGGATCTGCATGAGTGGAACCTCGGTGGACGGGGTGCATGGTGCGGCGCAGCCACGGGGCGAGAGCGATCACGGCGATGCCCGCGAGACCACGCCGAAGGCGATCTTGTTGGAGGCGTGCGGCCGGCGGCGGAGGCGGGCCCAGACCGCGGCGGCGTTGGTGGAGGCCGGCAGGATCATCGTCGAGTAGGCCTGGAAACAGGCCGAGCCCCACCCGCGTCATCGTCGCCGTCGGCACCGCCATCGCGTAGTGGCCGCAGGCGATGAGGGCGCCGCCCCACAGCACCGCGCGGCAGGAGCCGGGCATGCGGTCGGCGAGCCGGCCGCCGGCCACGGAGACCAGATGGACCAGCGTGCCGTAGGCCGCCGAGACCGACGCGGCCGTCCCCGCCACCATGCCCAGGCCGCGCGGCTGCCCGAAGAGGGCGTGGCCGTCGCCCGGTGGCGGGTCACCGGTCGGTTCGGCTGGCGGCTCGTACTCGGCCGTAGTACGGGACAAAGAGGCTGCTCCCGGTCGTTACGGTTCATGTGGCACCAGGTCGGGCTTCCCGGTCGTATGGGCTGATCAAGAACATACCGGTGAGTCCGGTGCGCCGCGCGGCCTGGCGTGCCGGAGCGGTTCAGGGGCCGCCCGCGCCGCGCCGACCAGGTCGGTGGCGTGCGACGGGCGGGCAGGTGCTCGCCGTGATCGAAAGTCGACCGGATACGCTGACTTGAGTGATGGCAGCGACACATCGACAAACCCGTGTCATCGACCGAGATCCAATGATCGACCGAGTTGGCCATGTGATCGTCAGCAGACAGGAGAACCTCTCGTGACCGTCGTCGGGCCTTTCGGGCTGAGCGTGCGGGACCAGGCTCTCGAAGCCGATGTCCAGGTCGGGTTGGCGGCTGTCGAGGAGGGACTGCTCGACGCCACCAAGAGCGAGGTGCCCTTCATCACGGAGGCCGCCCAGCACCTCGTCCGCGCCGGGGGGAAGCGTTTCCGTCCGCTGCTCGTGATGCTCGCTGCCCAGTTCGGCGACCCGTACGCGCCGGGCGTCGTGCCGTCCGCCGTGGTCGTGGAGCTGACCCACCTCGCGACGCTGTACCACGACGACGTCATGGACGACGCCGAGGTGCGCCGCGGCGTCGACAGCGCCAACCAGCGCTGGGGGAACTCCGTCGCCGTCCTGACCGGCGACTTCCTCTTCGCCCGCGCCTCGTACATCCTGGCCGACCTCGGCCCGGAGGCCGTCCGCATCCAGGCGGAGGCCTTCGAACGCCTGGTCACAGGCCAGATCCTGGAGACCGCGGGGCCCTCCGAGGGCCGTGACCCGGTCGACCACTACCTCGACGTGCTCCGCGGCAAGACGGGCTCGCTGGTCGCCGTGGCCTGCCGGTTCGGCGCGATGATGTCGGGCGCCGACGAGTCCGTGGTGAACGTGCTCACGCAGTACGGGGAGCGGCTCGGCGTCGCCTTCCAGCTCGCCGACGACGTCCTCGACATCGCGTCCGACTCGCACGAGTCCGGCAAGACGCCCGGCACGGACCTGCGCGAGGGCATCCCCACGCTGCCCGTGCTGCGCCTGCGCGAGCGGGCGGCGCGGCTCGGCCTCGCCGAGGACATCGCCCTGTGCGAGCTGCTCGACTCCGACCTGACCGACGACGCCCGGCACGCCGAGGCGCTGGCCCGGCTGCGCGAGCACCCCGCCCTGGAGCACGCCCGCCGGGACACGGTCGGCTACGCGGAGAGCGCGCGGGCCGCGCTGACCCCGCTCCCGGAGGGCGAGGCGAAGGCGTCGCTGGTGGAGCTCTGCGACCTGGTGGTGCACCGGGCGGGCTGAGACCGGACCCGGGGCCCCCGGGGACGGCGAACGGTCATGTGACAGGGATCACATGACCGTTTTTCTCTGCCCGGGCCGGGTGTGGGCCGGTCGATCGCCGGGGTCCGTCCCCTACTGGACGGGGGAGGAAACGCCGCCGCGTCTCATCCCAGGGCAGTACGTGGAGTTGCGCCCGGGGTCTGACGCTTCTCGGCGGCCGATTTGGTCGGATGGAGGGCACAAGGGAACCCCCACTCCTGACCAATTCGGGTGAGAATGGCGGCACAGGGTGGACGCAGGCACGTACAGGGAAGGCCGCCGCCGACCACGGAGGTAAGGCAGACAATGGCACCGTACGAACCGCAGAAGGACATCAGCGAGGCCGAGGAGCCGCGCGTCGGCCGCCGCAAGGCGGCCCGTTACGCCGTCCCGATCGCGGTGGCGGGAGTGGCGGCGGCGACCATCGGGCTCGTACCGGCCCTCGCCACCTCGGGCGACCCGGACCTGCCGAAGGTCACCGCCCAGGAGCTCATCGAGAAGATCGCCGCGTCGGACACGCAGCAGCTCTCCGGAAACGTCAAGATCAGCACGGATCTCGGCCTGCCGTCGTTCGGCGGCATGACGGGCGGCTTCGGCGGTGGCGGCGGCGCGGACCGGGGCGGCGACGGCGAGGACGGCGGATCGGCCGCCGACCCCAAGGGCAAGCTGATGGAGCTGGCGACCGGTACGCACACGCTGCGCGTCGCGGCCGACGGCCCCGACAGGCAGAAGGTGTCCGTCCTGGAGGACGCCTCCGAGTACAGCCTGATCCGCCGCGGCGACGACGTGTGGGCGTACGACAGCGCGTCGAACGAGGCCTACCACGCGAAGGACGCGGACGCCGCGTCGAAGAAGCACGGCAAGGGCGGCGAGGACGTGCCGAAGGAGCTGCGGGGCGAGCTTCCGACCACCCCCAAGGAGTTCGCCGAGCAGGCCCTCGCGTCGGTCGACGACACCACGTCCGTGAAGGTCGACGGCACCGCGCAGGTCGCGGGCCGCGACGCCTACCGCCTGGTCATCAAGCCGAAGCAGGCCGGCTCGACGGTCGGCCAGATCACGGTCGCCGTCGACGGCGAGACCGGTACGCCGCTCAAGTTCACCCTCACCCCGTCCTCCGGCGGCGCGGCCGTCGTCGACGCGGGTTTCACCAAGGTCGACTTCGGCAAGCCGTCCGCGTCCACCTTCGACTTCACGCCGCCCAAGGGCACGAAGGTCACCGAGGCCGACGAGCACGCCGCTCCGGGCCGCGACCTCAGGGAGAAGGGCGACAAGGGGTTCGGCGGGGGCGGCATCGACGAACCGAAGGTCATCGGCAAGGGCTGGAACTCCATCGCCGAGCTGAAGCTGCCCGGCGGCCAGGGGCTGCCGACGGCCGGCTCCGGTGACGTCCCGCAGGACGCGCAGAAGCTGCTCGACTCGCTGGGCGACCGGGTCGACGGCGCGTTCGGCTCCGGCACGGTCTTCTCGACCCGCCTGATCAACGCCCTCGTCACCGACGACGGCAAGGTCTACGTGGGCGCGGTCACGAAGGACGCGCTGGTGAAGGCGGCCGACGAGGCGCACTGACGGGACACCTACGGGTCAGGGGTACGGCGGATGGAGGGTGCCGGACAGGCACCCTCCCTTCGTCTCGTACGACGACGGCGACGGCCGCGACGGCGGCAGCGGTGACGACGGGAGGACAACGTGCCGGTGGGCAACGGCGGTTCACAGGGGGAGGCGTCCCCCGCGGCACAGGCCGCTCCGGTGGCCCATGTCATCGAGACCCACGCGCTCACCAAGCGCTACGGGAAACACCTCGCCGTCGACCGGCTCGACCTCACCGTCCCCGAAGGCAGCGTCTTCGGGTTCCTCGGCCCGAACGGCTCGGGCAAGACGACGACGATCCGCATGTTGATGGGGCTCATCGAGCCCACCTCCGGCCGCGCCCGGGTCCTCGGCCACCCCATGCCCCGCGCCGCCCGCACCGTGCTCCCGCACGTGGGCGCGCTGATCGAGGGCCCCGCCCTCTACGGCTTCCTGTCGGGCCGCGACAACCTCCTGCGGTACGACTCCGCCGACCCGAACGCCGATCCGCGGACCCGGCGGGCGCGCGCCGAGGCCGCCCTCGACCGGGTCGGGCTCACCGCCGCCGCCGGAAAGAAGGCGAAGGCGTACTCCCTCGGCATGAAGCAGCGCCTGGGGCTCGCCGCCGCCCTGCTCCAGCCGCGTCGGCTCCTCGTCCTCGACGAGCCGACCAACGGACTCGACCCACAGGGCATGCGCGAGATCCGCACGCTGGTCAGGGAGTTGGCGGCGGAGGGCACCACGGTCTTCCTCTCCTCGCACCTCCTCGACGAGATCGAGCAGGTCTGCACGCACGCAGCCGTGATGACCCGGGGCCGCCTGATCACCCAGGGGCCCGTCGCCGAACTGGCCGCGGGCGCCCGCGGCAGACTCGTCGTGACGACACCGGACCCGGGCGAGGCCGCCCGGGTCCTCAAGGAGCAGGGCGTGACGGATCTCGTGGTGGCGGAGGACCGCGTGACGGGCGACCCGCCGGGCCAGGACGCCGCCGGCCGGGACGTGGAACTGTCCGACCTGAACGCCGCGTTGGTCGGTGCGGGCGTCCGCGTCCGCGGCTTCGGGCTCGAACGGGCCTCGCTGGAGGACGCGTTCGTGGCGCTGACGGGGGAGGGCTTCGATGTCGCGGGCTGAGGCCACGGACGCCGCCGGGCCGGCCGGGGCGGACGGTGCGCGGGCACCCCGGTGGAGCTGGACCCTCGGGCTCTTCCGCAGCGAGCTGACGATCACCTTCCGCCGCTGGCGGACCCTCGCGCTGCTCGCGGTGCTCGCCGCCGTGCCGGTCCTCGTCGGCATCGCCGTCAAGATCGAGACCAGCGACGGCTCCACCATCGGCGGGGGCGGCGACGAGGGCGGCCCCGCGTTCATCGCGCAGGTCACCAACAACGGCCTGTTCCTGGTCTTCACCGCGCTCGGCGCGACGCTGCCGTTCTTCCTGCCGATGGCGATCGGCGTCGTCGCGGGCGACGCGGTGGCGGGCGAGGCGAGCGCGGGCACGCTGCGCTACCTCCTGGTCGCGCCCGCGGGAAGGACCCGGCTGCTCCTCGCCAAGTACGCGACCACGCTGACGTTCTGCCTGGTCGCGACCCTGGTCGTCGCCGCGTCCGCGCTCGCGACCGGCGCGCTGCTCTTCCCGCTCGGCGAGGTCACGACGATCTCCGGTACCCGTATCGGCTTCGGCGAAGGGCTGCTGAGAGCCCTGCTGATCGCCCTCGTCGTCGCCGTCTCACTGATCGGCGTGGCGGCGCTCGGTCTTTTCGTGTCGACGCTGACCGGCAGCGGCATCGCGGCGATGGCGACGACCGTCGGCCTGCTGATCACCGTGCAGATCCTTGACCAGATCCCGCAGCTGCACGCCCTGCACCCGTACTTCTTCTCGCACTACTGGCTGTCCTTCGCCGACCTGATGCGCGAGCCGGTCTACTGGGACGACATCGTCAAGAACCTGCAGATGCAGGGGCTGTACGCGGCGGTGTTCGGCTCGGCGGCGTGGGCGCGGTTCGGGGCGAAGGACATCATGGCGTAGCCGCCGCCGTCCCCGGCCGGTCCCCGCCGGCCGGCCCGCGGTCAGTTGTCGTACGGGTAGCGGGCGAGCGCCGGCTCCTGGGCGAAGAACGACTTGGCGCGCACCAGCGCCTCGGAGTCCGCGAGGACCTGGCCGGGCCGGGTGCCGTTGCCGAGCAGGACCCCGCCGAAGCGCATGGGGAAGAAGGCGGCCGTGTTGCGCAAGGTACCGATCAGCGGCTCCGCGACCTCCTCCTCGCGGTGGGCGAGCGCGGTGACGCCCCACAGGGTGCGGCCCTTCAGGGTCTCCTTGAAGGAGATCTCCGGCGTCTCCAGCCAGGCGTCCCAGTAGTCGAGGTAGCGCTTGACGGTGGCCGAGACCGAGTACCAGTACAGCGGCGACGCGATGACGATGTCCGTGGCGGCGAGGGTGGCGTCCAGGAGGACCGCCTCGTTGGTGCCGACGGGACGCGGCCGTGCCCGGGGGCCGGTCTCGTCGTGCCGCGCGTCCCGGAAGTCGGGCAGCGGCAGCTCGGACAGGTCGATCCACCGCTGCTCGACGTCCGGGGGGAGCTGCTCGGCGGCCTTGCGGGCGAGGAGCTCGGTGTTGCCCTCGGGACGGGCGCTGCCGAGGACGAAGAGGAACGAGCGGGCCATGGGATCCCCCCGGGGTCACTGGCGATTGCGTACGACGAATGCTTGCGCGTGCACTATATGCACGCGCATGCATCCGCGTCCAGGGGTCTTTCCCGGGTCCTGGGCCCCGCTCAGGGAGTCAGGACGACTGCTCCGAGGATCAGGGCGACTGCTCCGGGATCAGGACGACAGCGCCCACACCGCGTACGCGATCGCGTCGCTGTTGCGGTCCAGGGCGGTGTCGTCGATGTTCGCCTTCGTGTCGCAGGCCGAGTGGTAGCACTTGTCGAACGCCTCGCCGGCCGTGCCGCCCCACTTCTGCGCCTGCTGGGCCGACTTGGTGGTCTCCGCGCCGCTGAAGACGCCGCCGACCGGGATGCCCGCCTGCTGGAACGGAGCGTGGTCCGAGCGGCCGTCGCCCTCGTCGTCCGGTTCCGTGGCGATGTCCAGGCCGGCGTAGTAGTCCTTGAAGGTCTTCTCGATGGCGGGGTCGTCGTCGTAGACGAAGTAGCCCGCGTTCGGGGAGCCGATCATGTCGAAGTTCAGATAGCCGCTGATCTTCGAACGGTCGGCGCCCGCCAGGCCGTCCACGTAGTGCGAGGAGCCGACGAGGCCGATCTCCTCGGCGCCCCACCAGCCGAACCGCAGGTGCTTGGTGGGCTTGTACCGCTCGCGGGCGACGGTGAGCGCGGTCTCCAGGACGGCGGCGGACCCTGAGCCGTTGTCGTTGATGCCGGGACCCTCGGAGACGCTGTCGAGGTGGGCGCCCGCCATGACGACCTGGCTCTCGTCGCCGCCCGGCCAGTCGGCGACGAGGTTGTAGCCGGTCTTGCCGCCCGCGGTGAACTCCTGGACGGAGGTGGTGAATCCGGCGGCGTCCAGCTTGCTCTTGATCTGGTCGACGGAGGCCTTGTAGCCGGCGCTGCCGTGGGCGCGGTCGCCGCCGTTGGCGTCCGCGACGGACTGCAGGTCGGCGAGGTGGGCCTTGACGGCGGCGACGGATATGTCGGGGGCGGCGGCCGCCTTCGGGGCGGGCGCCGCGGTGGATATCGCGGAGGTGGTGAGCAGTCCGGCGACGGCCACGGCGGCGGCCGCGACGGCACGTCCGGGAACGGAGAGACGCATGTGGGGGGCTCCGGTTTCCGTGTTCTGTTGTCCTGTGGGGGGTGGGGATACGAACTCGTGTCGTTCAGGCGCGAGTTCGAGGTGCCTGATGGTGCTCGGGAGACACGTGTGGCGTCAAGACCGCACAGCGGTCGGGGAGTTCCGCATAGCGTGCACGGCCACGCCGGCGGCGTGGATCAGCGGTGTTGTACGGGGGCGAAGGCCCCGGTGAGGCGTTCGGCCTCGGTCCACAGGCGTGCCGCGCCGGTCTTGTCCCGGGCGCTGCGCGGCAGGGCGATGGTCCTGGTCGGGCCGACCATCGACCAGCGCGGGCCGTAGTAACCGCCGGCGGTGGCACGGGGGCTGGTGGCCGCGTACAGCAAGGGTTCTGCGCCCTGCTCAGGACCCTGAGACGGCACGATCTTGTACAGGAGCGATTCGAGCAGGCCGGGACGGCCGCCGTTCAGGGTGGGGCCGGAGGTCATCAGGTTGGTGCGGGTGTAGCCGGGGTGGGCGCCGGCCGAAAGCAGGGGCCACGAGTGCCGCGTGGCGAGCTCGGCGAGATGGACCATCATCAGCAGGTCGGCGAGCTTGGACTGGGCGTAGGCCCGGGTGGGGCTGTAGTCGCGGCTGGACTGCAGGTCGTCGAAGTCGATGCGGGCCCTGCTGGCGGTGCCGCTGCTCATCGTGGCCACCCGTGGGGCGGGTGCGGCCAGGAGCAGGGGCAAAAGCCGGACGGTGAGGGCGAACGGGCCGAGGAAGTTGCTGGCCAGCTGCAGCTCGAAGCCGTCGGCCGTCTCCGTGCGCCGGGGCACGTTCATGACGCCGGCGTTGTTCAGCAACAGGTCCACCGGCCTGCCGTCGGCGGCCAGGCCGTCGGTGAACTCGCGCACCGACGTCAGGTCGGCCAGGTCCAGGCGGCGGACCTCCGCCCGGGCGCCGGGGTGCGCGGCGAGGATGTAGGCGCGGGCCTGCTCGCCCTTGGCCGGGGTGCGCACCGCGAGGAGGACGTGGGCCCCGGCGCCGGCCAGCCGCTTGGCGGCCTCCTTGCCGGTGCCGCTGTTCGCGCCGGTCACCACGGCGAGCTTTCCGTGCAGGTCAGGAACCTGATACATGAGGAAACTCCATTACGGACCGCCGGTATCTTGTCCTGTCAACCGTAACGGACCGGCGGTACCTAATCAAAGTACCGCCGGTTTGTAATATGAGGGCCGTGACCTTCCAACGAGCCCGCACCGACGAGCAGCGCACCCAGCGGCGTCGCCAGATCCTGGCCACCGCGGCCGCGATGCTGACCGAGATGCCGGTCGCGAAGCTGAGCCTGAACGAACTGAGCCGCCGCGTCGGCCTGGCCAAGGCGAACGTGCTCCGCTATTTCGAATCACGCGAAGCGGTGCTGCTCGACCTGCTCGACACCGAGATCCGGGACTGGGTCACCGAGCTGGACCGGGCACGGGCGGACGGCCGGGGCACCGTGCGAGAACGCGAAGACGCTCTCGCCGACCTGCTCGCCACCTCGATGGCGCGGCGGCCCGTCCTGTGCGAGCTGCTCAGCGCGCAGGGCGCGGTACTGGAGCACAACATCTCCACCGAGACCGGCATCCGCCACAAACGCGCCGCCCGTGCGTCCCTGCGGACCCTGGTCCAGCTCATCCTGCGCCACCTCCCCGAACTCGGCCCCGAGGGTGCCGCCGCCCTGGCGGAGACGACGCTGCTGATGGCCATGACCGCCTGGCAGTGCAGCCGCCCCACGGACGCGATGCTCGCGGTCTACGCCTCCGACCCCGAACTGGCGGCCATGCGCCCAAACTTCACCGAACTGGTCCGCCGCACGGCATCCGTGACCGCCACCGGCCTGCGGACTCGACACCAACCCGAGGTCGATGCGCCCCGCGGATGACTGAGGCAAGCGTCCTCTAGTGGACGCAGAACTCGTTGCCCTCCGGGTCCGTCATGATCATCCATTCGCCGCCCGGCTCCTTGACGTGCCGGGCCACGGTGGCGCCCAGTGCGGCGAGCCGGGTCACCTCGGTGTCCCGGGTGCCCGGCTCGGTGTGTACGTCGAGGTGGAGGCGGTTCTTGCCGGTCTTGGCCTCGGGCACGCGCTGGAAGAGGATGCGGCGGCCCAGGCCGGTGCCGCTCTGCTCGTCGAAGGGGTCCTCGGGGTGCCGTACGGCGATCAGGTCGCGCCAGGCGCGGCGGCCGCGGAACTCGACGGTCGCGGCCTCCGGCGCCGCGCCGAGCCCGAGGAGGCGCTCGATGAGCGTGCTGTTGTCCTCGACCTCGTACCCCAGCGTCTCGGCCCAGAAGACCGCTTGGGCGTGCGGGTCGCGGGCGTCGATGACGAGCTTCCAGTGCAGGGTGGTCATGGGGACCAGTTATAGCGGTGACGAGCCGGAGCGTGCGTGGAGCGGGCTAAAGGGCCGGTTCCGGCTCGTCCCGCGGCGTCGTGGGCGCGGCGTCGGCCGCCCGCCGTGCCGCGGCGATCCGTGCCGCGTTCCGCCGCGCCGTGCGCAGCGCGTCCCAGGTCAGCAGCGAGAGCGCCAGCCACACGAGGGCGAAGCCCGCCCACCGCTTGGGCGGCATCGCCTCGTGGAAGTACAGGATGCCGAGCACGAACTGGAAGACCGGCGCCAGGTACTGCAGCAGCCCCAGGGTGGAGAGCGGCACCCGGATCGCCGCGGCCCCGAAGCAGACCAGGGGCGCGGCGGTGACCACCCCGGTGGCCGCGAGCAGCGCCGCGTGCCCGGCTCCCCGCGTGCCGAACACGATGTCGCCCCGCGAGGCGAGCCAGATCAGATAGCCGAGGGCCGGCAGGAACTGCACGGCGGTCTCGGCGGCGAGCGACTCCAGGCCCCCGAGGTTGACCTTCTTCTTGACCAGGCCGTACGTGGCGAAGGTGAAGGCGAGGCAGAGCGAGATCCACGGCGGCCTGCCGTACCCGAAGGCGAGGACGAGCACGGCCGCGAGGCCGATGCCGACCGCCGCCCACTGCACGGGACGCAGCCGCTCGCCCAGGAGCAGGACGCCCATGGCGATGGTGACCAGCGGGTTGATGAAGTAGCCGAGGGACGCCTCGACGACGTGACCGGAGTTCACGGACCAGATGTAGACGCCCCAGTTGACCGTGATGACCGCCGCGGCGACGGCCACCAGGCCGAGCCTGCGCGGCTGGCGCAGCAACGCGCGCGCCCAGTCCCAGCGCCGGATGAAGAGCAGCGCGACGCCCACCACGGCGAGGGACCAGACCATGCGGTGGGCGAGGATCTCGACGGCGCCGGCCGGTTTGAGGAGCGGCCAGAAGAGGGGGACGAGTCCCCACATCCCGTAGGCGGCAAAGCCGTTCAGCAGCCCGACGCGCTGCTCGCTCCCGGACTTCCCGGCTGCTCCGCTCTCCACGGCCCCTCCTCGGTGCACGGCAGCCCCACGCTGCTTCCCAGAAGGTAGCGCCGGAAACCCCCGCCTGTCATGCCTGTCACCGGGAGACGCTCATGACATCGGCGTGGGCGTCCGCGTGGGGCGGTCAGCGGCCGAGCGCCGAGGAGACCGCGTCGGCGAGCGGCGTCGTGGGCCGCCCGATGAGCCGGGCCAGCTCGCCGGAGGTCCCCGCGAGGCGTCCCCGCGCGATGGCCGCGTCCACGTCGACGAGGACCGCCGCCATCGGCTCCGGCACCCCCGCGCCGGTCAGCACGGCGAGGTGCCGCTCGGCGGGGACGTTCGCGTACGAGATGTCCTTGCCGCTGCGCGCCGCGACCTCGGCGGCGTACTCGGCGAAGCTCCACGCGACGTCGCCGCTCAGCTCGTAGGCCCTGCCCTCGTGGCCCTCGCCGGTCAGGACGGCCACGGCGGCCGCGGCGTAGTCGGCGCGCGCGGCGGAGGCGACCCGGCCCTCGCCGGCCGAGGCGATGACGGCGCCGTGCTCCAGGACCGGGGCGAGGTGCTCGGTGTAGTTCTCGTGGTACCAGCCGTTGCGCAGAAAGGTGTACGGCAGGCCGGAGTCGAGGATCAGCCGCTCGGTCACCTTGTGCTCGGCCGCCAGCTCGAAGTCGGCGTCGGGCCCGCCGAGGACGCTCGTGTACGCGAGGAGCGCGACGCCCGCCTCGCGCGCGGCGTCGACCACCGCGCCGTGCTGCGGCACCCGCCGCCCGACCTCGCTGCCGGAGATCAGCAGGACGCGGTCCCCGGCGGCGAAGGCGCCGCGCAGGGTCTCGGGGGCGTCGTAGTCGGCGATCCGCAGCTCGATGCCGCGCTCGGCGAGGCCGGCGGCCCGCTCCTTGTCGCGGACGACGGCGGCGATCTGCGCGGCGGGGACGCGGGCGGCCAGCAGTCCCTCGATCACGAGGCGGCCCAGGTTTCCGGTGGCTCCGGTGACGACGATGCTCATGGGTGAAATCTCCGATTCGGGACGTTGTGACTGATCTGCCACTCACCCTAGGTCCGGCGCTAACTTTCCGTAAGTACCCACTTTGAAGTAAGGTACTGGCATGGACGTAAGCGACTGGGCCACCCGCGAGGAGATGTGTCCGCACCGCCTCGTCCTTGAGCACGTCACGAGCCGGTGGGGCGTCCTCGTCCTGATCGCCCTGGAGGAGCGCTCGTACCGGTTCAGCGAGCTGCGCCGCCACATCGGCCGCGTCAGCGAGAAGTCGCTGGCCCAGACCCTGCAGACCCTGGAGCGCGACGGCCTGGTGCACCGCGACGCCAAGCCGGTCATCCCGCCCCGCGTCGACTACTCCCTCACTCCGCTCGGCCGCGAGGCCGCCGGACAGGTCAGGGCCCTCGCGACGTGGACGGAGCGGCGCATGGACGACGTGCGGGAGGCCCGCCGGGCATACGACGAGGCCCGGTCCTGAACGCTCAGGACCGGGCCTCGGGGCGCGGCGGGACGGGCCGGGGTCTGTCTTAGCCGACGACCGTCCAGGTGTCCTTGCCCGCGAGGAGCGCGGCGAGGTCGCCCTTGCCGTCCCTCTCGATGGCGCTGTCGAGCTGGTCGGCCATGAGCGTGTCGTAGACCGGGCGTTCGACGTCGCGGAAGACGCCGATCGGGGTGTGGTGCAGGGTGTCCGGGTCGGCGAGCCGGGAGAGCGCGAACGCCGTGGTCGGCGACGTGGAGTGCGCGTCGTGGACCAGGATGTCGGACTCGTTCTCCGGCGTGACGGCGACGACCTTGAGGTCACCCGTCGCCGCGTCGCGCACGACGCCCTTCGCCCCCTCGGCACCGAAGCGGATCGGCTCCCCGTGCTCCAGACGGATCACCGCCTCCTCGGCCTGCTGCTTGTCCTTCAGGACCTCGAAGGCGCCGTCGTTGAAGATGTTGCAGTTCTGGTAGATCTCCACCAGCGCGGTGCCGGGGTGGTCGGCCGCCGCGCGCAGCACCGAGGTGAGGTGCTTGCGGTCGGAGTCCACCGTCCGGGCCACGAACGACGCCTCGGCGCCGATCGCCAGCGAGACCGGATTGAAGGGGGCGTCCAGGGAGCCCATCGGCGTCGACTTGGTGATCTTGCCGACCTCGGAGGTCGGGCTGTACTGCCCCTTGGTGAGGCCGTAGATCCGGTTGTTGAACAGCAGGATCTTCAGGTTCACGTTGCGGCGCAGGGCGTGGATGAGGTGGTTGCCGCCGATCGACAGGGCGTCGCCGTCCCCGGTCACCACCCACACGCTCAGGTCCCGCCGCGAGGAGGCGAGTCCGGTGGCGATGGCCGGGGCGCGCCCGTGGATGGAGTGCATCCCGTAGGTGTTCATGTAGTACGGGAAGCGGGAGGAGCAGCCGATGCCCGAGACGAAGACGATGTTCTCCTTCGCCAGACCCAGCTCGGGCATGAAGCCCTGCACGGCGGCCAGCACGGCGTAGTCACCGCAGCCGGGGCACCAGCGCACCTCCTGGTCGGACTTGAAGTCCTTCATGGACTGCTGGGCCTCGGCCTTGGGCACGAGGGAGAGCGCCTCGATCGTGCTTTTGGCCCCCGTGGGTCCGGCCGCTTTCGTGTCAGCCATCGATGGCCTCCTTGAGAGCCGTGGCGAGCTGCTCGGCCTTGAACGGCATTCCGTTGACCTGGTTGTACGAGACGGCGTCCACGAGATACTTCGCGCGGACCAGCGTGGCGAGCTGGCCGAGGTTCATCTCGGGGATCACCACCTTGTCGTAACGCGCGAGGACCTCGCCCAGATTCCGCGGGAACGGGTTGAGGTGGCGCAGATGGGCCTGCGCGATGGACTCGCCCGCGGTGCGCAGCCGGCGGACCGCCGCCGTGATCGGGCCGTACGTCGAACCCCACCCGAGGACGAGCGTGTCGGCGTCGCCGGTCACGTCGTCGACCTCCAGGTCGGGCACCTCGATGCCGTCGACCTTGGCCTGCCGGGTGCGGACCATGAAGTCGTGGTTGGCCGGGTCGTAGGAGATGTTGCCCGTGCCGTCCTGCTTCTCGATGCCGCCGATGCGGTGCTCGAGGCCCGGGGTGCCCGGGATCGCCCAGGGGCGGGCCAGCGTCTGCGGGTCGCGCTTGTACGGCCAGAAGGCCTCGGTGCCGTCGGCCTCGGTGTGGTTGGGTCCGGAGGCGAACTGGACCCGCAGGTCGGGCAGTTCGTCCACCTCGGGGATGCGCCAGGGCTCCGAGCCGTTGGCCAGATAGCCGTCGGAGAGCAGGAACACCGGCGTCCGGTACGTCACCGCGATCCGGGCCGCCTCAAGGGCCGCGTCGAAACAGTCGGCCGGTGTCCTCGGCGCCACGATCGGGACCGGCGCCTCGCCGTTGCGCCCGTACATCGCCTGGAGCAGGTCCGCCTGCTCGGTCTTGGTCGGCAGGCCCGTGCTCGGGCCGCCGCGCTGGATGTCGACGATCAGGAGCGGCAGTTCGAGGCTGACGGCCAGGCCGATGGTCTCCGACTTCAGCGCCACGCCCGGGCCGGACGTCGTCGTCACCGCGAGGGACCCGCCGAACGCCGCGCCCAGCGCCGCGCCGATGCCCGCGATCTCGTCCTCGGCCTGGAAGGTACGCACGCCGAAGTTCTTGTGCCGGGACAGCTCGTGCAGGATGTCCGAGGCCGGGGTGATGGGGTACGAGCCCAGGTACAGCGGCAGGTCGGCCTGGCGCCCCGCCGCGATCAGGCCGTACGAGAGCGCCAGGTTCCCCGAGATGTTCCGGTAGGTGCCCGCCGTGAACGCCTGGGAGGCGGGGGCCACTTCGTAGGAGACCGCGAAGTCCTCGGTGGTCTCGCCGAAGTTCCAGCCGGCGTGGAACGCCGCGATGTTCGCCTCGGCGATCTCCGGACGCTTGGCGAACTTGGTCCGCAGGAACTTCTCGGTCCCCTCGGTCGGCCGGTGGTACATCCAGGAGAGCAGGCCGAGCGCGAACATGTTCTTGCTGCGGCCCGCGTCCTTGCGCGAGAGGTCGAAGTCCTTCAGGGCCTCCACGGTCAGCGTGGTCAGCGGCACCGGGTGCACGCTGTAGCCGTCCAGGGAGCCGTCCTCAAGCGGCGAGGTGGCGTAACCCACCTTCTGCATCGCGCGCTTGGAGAACTCGTCGGTGTTGACGATGACCTCGGCGCCGCGCGGCACGTCGCCGATGTTCGCCTTCAGCGCCGCCGGGTTCATCGCCACCAGCACGTTCGGCGCGTCGCCCGGCGTCAGGATGTCGTGGTCGGCGAAGTGCAGCTGAAAGGAGGACACGCCCGGGAGTGTCCCGGCGGGCGCCCGGATCTCGGCGGGGAAGTTCGGCAGCGTCGACAGGTCGTTGCCGAAGGACGCCGTCTCCGAGGTGAAGCGGTCACCCGTGAGCTGCATCCCGTCACCGGAGTCACCCGCGAAACGGATGATCACCCGGTCCAGACGGCGCACATCTTTGTCACCCGCAGGCTTGCGTTGCTCCCCGACGACTGCTCCGTCGGCCTGCTCGGCTTGGCTACTGACCTGGCTGGTCACTGAACTGGACCTCCCTCGAGGCGACTGAGCGGAATCGCCGGGACGGCCGACGATCCCAAGGTCCACCCTACGTCTGTAAGGGGCGCCTTCCTGGGGTTGTTCGCATGGTGGATGCACTTATGAGACACCGTGTTGCACTGATTTGCCATGGTTTGCCTCGCCCCCGGCCCTTCCTGGATGATGCTCCCCGCTCATCCTTTGGTTCTAGGACTTGCCTCTGGCCGCACATGGTCGGTCGTGACGCTCGGTGATCGCCCCTGATCCCGCTGTTGCGGGACCCTCATCCCCGGGCGCTGTCTGACAGGGTGTCAGTCGATCAGGAGTTGAGGTAGGTGAGGACCGCGAGCACCCGGCGGTGATCCCCGTCACTCTGAGCCAGGCCGAGCTTCATGAAGATGTTGCTCACGTGCTTCTCCACGGCGCCGTCGCTCACCACGAGCTGGCGGGCGACCGCCGAGTTCGTCCGGCCCTCGGCCATCAGGCCGAGCACCTCGCGTTCGCGCGGGGTCAGCCCCGCGAGCACGTCCTGTTTACGGCTGCGCCCAAGGAGCTGCGCCACGACCTCGGGGTCGAGCGCCGTGCCGCCCTCCGCGACCCGCACCACCGCGTCCACGAACTCCCGCACCTCGGCGACCCGGTCCTTGAGCAGATAGCCCACGCCCCGGCTCGACCCGGCGAGCAGCTCGGTGGCGTACTGCTCCTCCACGTACTGCGAAAGGACCAGGACCCCGAGGTCCGGGTGCTGATGACGGAGATACACCGCGGCGCGCACGCCCTCGTCGGTGTGGGTCGGCGGCATCCGCACGTCGGCGACGACCACGTCCGGCAGCGAGTCCTGCGCCGCGAGGTCGGTGATCGTCTTGATCAGCGCCTCCGCGTCCCCCACTCCGGCGACCACGTCGTGCCCGCGGTCGGTCAGCAGCCGGGTCAGGCCCTCCCGAAGCAGCACTGAATCCTCGGCGATGACCACCCGCACTTTGTCCTCCACTTTTCTGGCCCCCCGGCACTTTTCTGTTCCCCCCGCGCGCTCGCACGGCCCGGGCAGGACCGACGACGTCCGTCGGCCGAACACCCGGCACCTCAGTATCGCGCGATCCACGGCCGGCCACCGGTCTGCCCCCGAGACTGTTGCGGGGGTTATTGGGGGTTGTCGCGCGCGGGAGGTGCTGCTAGGAGGCCGGTCCGGGGTGTGGGGCCGGGACGGTCAGGCCTTGCGCCACGGCAGTTCCGCCGTGACCGTCGTCGGGCCGCCCGCCGGCGAGTCGACGACCAGGATCCCGTCGACCGCGCCGAGCCGCTCGGCGAGCCCGGCCAGGCCGGAGCCGGCCGAGACGTCGGCACCGCCCCTGCCGTCGTCGGTGACCTGGAGCATCAGCCGGTCCTCGGCCCGCCAGACGTCGACGCCCGCGGCCCGGGCACCGCTGTGCTTGCTGATGTTCTGCAGCAGCTCGGAGACCGTGAAGTACGCGATGCCCTCGATGGCCGCCGCCGGGCGGCTCGACAGGTCCACCTCGACCTGGACCGGCACCGTGCAGCGCGCGGCCAGCGAGGAGAGGGCGGCGTCGAGACCGCGGTCGGTGAGGACGGCGGGGTGGATGCCGCGGGCCAGGTCGCGCAGCTCCTGGAGGGCCACCTTCACCTCGCCGTGCGCCTCGTCCACCATGCGCGCCGCGGCCTGCGGGTCCTCGGCCAGCTTCTCCTTCGCGAGCCCCAGGTCCATGGCGAGGGCGACGAGGCGGGCCTGGGCGCCGTCGTGCAGGTCGCGTTCGATGCGGCGCAGGTCGGCGGCGGCGGTGTCGACGACGATGCCCCGGTCCGACTCCAGCTCGACCACGCGGGTCGCGAGCCGCGAAGGGCCGAGCAGCCCGTACACCATCACCCGGTCCACCGTCGTGAGCGCCCGCAGGATCCACGGCGTGGCCAACGTGATGAGCAGGCCGGTCGCCGCGGTGAGCCCGATCTCGAAGGGGTTGTCGAGGTAGATGCGGTGGCCGTCGTCGGCGTAGAGCTGGATGCCGTCCTGGCCGCCGTACATGGGGAAGAGCCAGAACCACAGCGGGTACGTGAGCATCGCCCAGCCGTACGCCCAGAACACGATGCCCACCGTGAACGAGAAGAGCGACCACGGCAGCATCAGCAGCGAGTACAGCAGGTGCCGCCAGGAGGCACCGCTCTTCAGCATGGCCCCCATGAGGGCCAGCAGACCGCCGCTCTCGGGGCGCAGCCGCTCCGGCGCCGCGACATCGAGACCGAGCAGCCCGCGCGCCCGCGTCCGCTCCAGGGCGCCGATGCCGCGGCAGCCGGCCAGGCCGGCCGCGAGCACCGGGATGCCGATGAAGGTGATCAGCAGCCCCACGCCGAGCGAGAGCGAGACGACGGCGAAGACGAAGGACGTGATGCCGATGGGCAGGTTCAGCATCGTGTAGGCGAACTCCCGCCACGTGCGGGCCTCGAACGGGGCGCGCAGTGCGGCGGGCAGGCGGTGCCGCCGCCGCTCCTCGACGTCCGTACCCCGGAAATCCGGCCGGTCCATGTACCCGTACCCCTGTCCGTAATCCGTGTCCGTGGCCATCGCTGTCCGTTTCCGTTTTCGCGTCGGTGGCGTGGCTCGCCGTGTGTCGCTTGCCGACTGGTCGCTGGTCGCTGGTCGTCTGTCGCGTCCCGCCGCCGTCGGCGCTCGACGCCCTCTGGTTGCCGTGGTTCAAGACTCGCCGGTGCGGCGGATCCGGACCATGGAGTGGGTCGGCGTCTTCGACCGGGGGTTTTCCCTACCTCCGGGGGAGGGGGCCGGCGGCAGGCCGGGAGGGGGAGCCGGACGCGCCGTCCGCCGAGCGGTCCCGCCACGGCAGCTCCGCCGTGACCGTCGTGGGACCGCCCACCGGCGAGTCGATCACGAAGAGGCCGTCCACCGCGCCGAGCCGGTCCGCGAGCCCCGCCATGCCCGTGCCGCCGTCGAGCCGCGCCCCGCCGCGCCCGTCGTCCCACACCTGGATCAGCAGCCGGTCCTCCGACCGCCACACCTCGACCGAGGCCGACTTGGCGCCGCTGTGCTTGCTGATGTTCTGCAGCAGCTCGGAGACGGTGAAGTACGCGATGCCCTCGATGGCGGCCGCCGGGCGCGTCGGCAGGTCGGCGGTCACCTTCACCGGCACCGTGCAGCGCGAGGCGACCGAGGAGAGCGCGGCGTTCAGGCCGCGGTCGGTGAGGACGGCGGGGTGGATGCCGCGGGCCAGGTCGCGCAGCTCCTGGAGGGCGAGCTTCACCTCGCCGTGCGCCTCGTCGACCATCGAGGCCGCGGCGTCCGGGTCCTCCAGGAGCTTCTCCTTGGCGAGACCGAGACCCATGGCGAGGGCGACGAGGCGGGCCTGGGCGCCGTCGTGCAGGTCGCGTTCGATGCGGCGCAGGTCGGCGGCGGCGGTGTCCACGACCACCCCGCGGTCGGACTCCAGTTCGGCGATGCGCCGTTCCAACTCGTCGGAGGGGGAGAGCAGTCCGCGCACCATCGCCCGGTCGGCGTTGGTGAGCAGCCGCGCGATGAACGGCAGCACCGGCCAGAGCACGAAGAGCCCCGTCACCGTGACGGCGAAGGTGAGCACGCCCCAGGGCAGCCGGATGAAGGCGTACAGCATGGTGCGCCAGCCCACCGGGTCCTTCAGGCTCGCCCACACCCGGCCGAAGAAATTCTGCCCGCGGTGGCCCGGCATCGGGCTCGGCTCGTCCACATGCACGCCGAGCAGCTTCCGGGCCCGCGCCCGTTCGGCCCTGCCGAGGAGGCGCGCGCCGAGGAGCCCCAGCGCGAGCACCGGAAAGCCGACCACCGTCACCGTCAGGCCGGCGCCCACCGCAAGGACGGACACCGCGTAGACGAAGCCGACGATCCCCAGCGGCAGGTTCACCAGGAGGTGGGCGATCTCCTTCCAGGTGTGCCGGTCGTAGGCGAAACGCGCGGGCGGCGGCCGGTCGTCGTGCGAAGGCATGGTGCGTGCGGTCATACGCGCCAGAGTGCCCGGCCCGGCGCCGCGGCGCCATGAGGGCGGCCGCCCCGGCACCCGGGGGATAACCCCACCTCGCCGCCTCACCGGCTCCGCGGCACGGCGCCGTGCCCTGACGGATGCGTGACGCTCTGCTTACCGAACCTTTAGCAGGCCCTAGACTCCCGTGCGTACAGATCGTCGAACGGTCAGGTCAAGGACGGCCCGGCCGGGGACGGCCAGGTCAAGGACGGTCAGGGAGTGAGGGACTGACGTGCACGTGACGAGCGTCGCGGCCGGCTACCACCAGTCGTACTCCGTCGTCGGGCTGCTCGCCGTCGTGGGCGTGCTGTTCGTCGCCGTGGCCTTCGGCGCGGGGCGCCTGCTGCGCCCGGTGGTGCCGACCCCCGAGAAACTTCTGACGTACGAGTGCGGCGTCGACCCGGTCGGCGAGGGCTGGGCCCACACCCAGGTCCGCTACTACGTCTACGCGTTCCTCTACGTGATCTTCGCCGTCGACTCGATCTTCCTCTTCCCCTGGGCGACGGTCTTCGCCGCGCGCGGCTACGGCGCGACGACGCTCGTGGAGATGTTCATCTTCCTCGGCTTCCTCGCCGTGGGCCTGCTGTACGCATACAAGAAGGGCGTCCTTACATGGACGTGAGTGCCGTGCCCCCCGAACCCGTGGACCTTCCGGAGCCGAAGAGGCTTGGCGTGCTCTCCCGCCTCGCCCCCGAGCCGATGAAGGTGGTCCTCAACTGGGGCCGCCGCTACTCGCTCTGGGTCTTCAACTTCGGCCTCGCCTGCTGCGCCATCGAGTTCATCGCCGCGTCCATGGCGCGCCACGACTTCATCCGGCTCGGCGTCATCCCCTTCGCGCCGGGCCCGCGCCAGGCCGACCTCATGGTCGTCTCCGGCACGGTCACGGACAAGATGGCGCCCGCGGTGAAGCGCCTCTACGAACAGATGCCCGAGCCGAAGTACGTCATCTCCTTCGGCGCCTGCTCGAACTGCGGCGGCCCGTACTGGGACTCGTACTCCGTCACCAAGGGCGTCGACCAGATCATCCCCGTCGACGTGTACGTCCCCGGGTGCCCGCCCCGGCCCGAGGCGCTGCTCCAGGGCATCCTCAAGCTCCAGGAGAAGATCGCGCGCGAGTCGCTGGGCGAGCGGTACGGGAACGGCGCGCGGCCCTCGACGGCCGCACTGCGCAGCGGCCTGGTCCAGGCCCCGACTCCGGGGTCGGCTCCGGGCGGGGGAGAGGGGGAGCGGTGACCGGCTGGCTGCCGAGCCCCGTCGAGGAGCTCTTCGGCGCGGAGGCGACGGCCGAGGAGTCGTACGACGTACTCACCGTCGACGTCCCCGCCGCCACGTGGACCACCGCCCTCGAAACCGCCCGCACCACGCTGGCCTGCACGTACTTCGACTGGCTCAGCGCGGTCGACGAGCCGGGCACGGGCTTTCGGATCTGCGCCCACGTCGTGGCGCTCTCGCCCGTACGCCGGCTCATGCTCCGCACGACCGTCGCGCACGAGGCACCGGTGCTTGCCTCCGCCGTCGACGTCTACGCGGGCGCGGCCTGGCACGAGCGCGAGACGCACGAGATGTTCGGCGTGACCTTCGAGGGGCACCCCGGGCTGACCCCGCTGCTCCTGCCCGAGAACTTCGAGGGCCACCCCCTCCGCAAGGACTTCGTGCTCGCGGCCCGCGTCGCGAAGGCGTGGCCCGGCGCCAAGGAGCCGGGGGAGTCCGAGCACGGCGGCCCGAAACGCCGCCAGATGCTGCCCCCCGGCGTCCCCGACCCGAACGAATGGGGCCCCCTCAAGGGACAGCTCCCCGCGGCCCCGGCCCGCCCCGCCCGCGGCGCGGGCCGCACGGCGACCCCCACCCGCGGCGCGGCCCGCGCGGCGGCGACGTCCGGCGACCGGCCGGCCCGCCGCACCCGCACGGCGGGCGAGGGCTCCGTATCCCAGCCGACGTCTGCCCCGGATGCGACATCGACCACGGCGGGCGAGGGCTCCGCATCCCAGCGGACGCCCGCCCCGGACACCGCGGCGGCGTCCGGTGAGCGCCCGGCCCGCCGCACTCGCACGGCGAGCGAGGGCTCCGCATCCCAGTCGGCGCCAGCCCCGGACACGACACCCGGCACGGCGGGCCTGGGCCCCGCGTCCCAGCGGACGCCCGCCCCGGACACCGCGGCGGCGTCCGGTGAGCGCCCGGCCCGCCGCACTCGCACGGCGAGCGAGGGCTCCGCATCCCAGTCGGCGCCAGCCCCGGACACGACACCCGGCACGGCGGGCCAGGGCTCGGCATCCCAGCGGACGCCTGCCCCGGACACGACGACCGAGCCCCCCGCCCCCCCGACGACTCCCGCCCCGCCGGGTACCCCCGCCCCCGCAACGGGCCGCCCCCCGAGACGCTCCCGAAGCGTGACCCAGGGCTCCGCATCCCAGCGGACGGCCGCGGAGGCGGAGCCTCAGGGTGGATCGGGGGCGAAGGCTCAGGGCGAACCGGAGGCGCAGCCTCAGACCGGACCGGAAGCGAAGGCCCAGGCCGGACCGGAAGTGACTCCTCAGGCCGGTTCGGAGGCGAAGCCTCGGGTTGCGCCCGAGGGGGCAACCGAAACGGCGCCTGAAGGCGCGACCGGAGGCGCGCCCAAGGCTGCCCCGGCGGCGAAGCCCGCCAAGCCGACGCCTCGGCGCAGCTCCGACGCCCCGTGGCACCACGCCCGCCCCGCATTCGACACCCCGGAAGAGAAGCGACAGCCGGAAGGGGACGGACAGGCAGACCCGCAGGCGGAGGCCGCCGACGTTACCCAGGCACCCCCGCCCCCCAAGACCCCCGAAAACGGCGAACGCCCAGGAGGCACCGAGTGAACGACGCCCTCGACGTCGCCCTGCGCCTCGTCATCGTCTTCGCCGTCTTCCTGGTCCTACCCCTCGTCGTCGGCCAGAGCGAGCACAAGGTGATGGCCCACATGCAGGGCCGCCTCGGCCCCATGCACGCGGGTGGGTTCCACGGCTGGGCTCAACTCGTCGCCGACGGCGTGAAGTTCGCCCAGAAGGAAGACGTCGTCCCGGCCGAGGCCGACCGGCGCGTCTTCCAGCTGGCCCCCGCGGTCGCCCTCCTGCCGTACCTCCTGGTCCTGATCGCGATCCCGGTCGGCCCCGGCGAGGGCGCGGTCGGCGAGGTCGTCGACGCGGGGATCTTCTTCGTGCTCGCCGTGATGGGCATCGGCGTACTCGGCTCGCTCATGGCCGGCTGGGCCAGTGCCAACAAGTTCTCCCTCCTCGGCGGCCTCCGCACCGCCGCCCAGCTCCTCGCGTACGAACTCCCGATGCTGCTCGCCGCCGCCTCGGTCGCCATGGCCGCCGGCACGGTTTCGCTGCCCGGCATCGTCGACGCCTTCGAGTGGTGGTGGCTGCCCTGGCAGATCGTCGGCGCGCTCGTGTTCTTCGTCGCGGGGCTCGCCGAACTCCAGCGCCCGCCCTTCGACATGCCGGTCGCCGACTCCGAGATCATCTTCGGCGCCTACACCGAGTACACCGGGCTGCGCTTCGCCCTCTTCCTCCTCGCCGAGTACGCCGGAATCGTCGTCCTGTGCGGCCTGACCACCGTCCTGTTCCTGGGCGGCTGGCACGGTCCGTGGGGGGCCGACGGTCTCGGCTGGGTCTGGACCCTGCTCAAGACGGCCGTCCTCGCCTTCGTCGTCATCTGGCTGCGCGTGTCCTACCCCCGTCTCCGCGAGGACCAGCTCCAGAAGCTCTCCTGGACCCTCCTCGTCCCGCTCGCCCTCGCGCAGATCGCGCTCACCGGAATCGTGAAGGTGGCGATCAACTGATGCCCCCGGTCCCAGGGTCAGGCCTCGCCAAGGGCCTCGCCGTCACCCTCCGCACGATGACGAAGAAGACCGTCACCGAGCAGTACCCGGAGCACCAGCCCGAACTGCCGCCCCGCACCCGGGGCGTCATCGGTCTCTTCGAGGAGAACTGCACGGTCTGCATGCTGTGCGCCCGCGAGTGCCCCGACTGGTGCATCTACATCGACTCCCACAAGGAGACGGTCCCGCCCGCCGCCCCCGGCGGCCGCGAGCGCAGCCGGAACGTCCTCGACCGCTTCGCCATCGACTTCGCCCTCTGCATGTACTGCGGCATCTGCATCGAGGTCTGCCCCTTCGACGCGCTGTTCTGGTCCCCGGAGTTCGAGTACGCCGAGACCGACATCCATGAACTCACCCACGAGCGCGACAAGCTCCGCGAGTGGATGTGGACGGTCCCTGCCCCGCCCGCCCTGGACGCCGGCGCCGAGGACCCGAAGGAACTCGCCGCCGCCCGCAAGACCGCGGAGAAGCTGGCCGCCGCCGAGGCAGCCGCCGTCCCTCCGGAGCCCCCGGCCACCACTCCCCGGCCCCCGGCCACCACTCCCGAGCCGCCGGCCGCCGGGCCCGAGGCGAAGGGCGGCCAGTCGTGACCAGCGCCGCCGCGACGGCCGGCTTCCTCTCCCCGACCGGCGTCGAGATCGCCTTCCTGCTCGTCGGGCTCGTCACGCTCGGCGCGGCCGTCATCACCGTCACCACCAGGCAGCTGGTGCACGCCGCGCTGTGGCTGGTCGTGGCGCTCGGCGGGCTCGCCGTCGAGTACCTCCTGCTGACCGCCGAGTTCATCGCCTGGGTGCAGGTCCTCATCTACGTCGGTTCCGTGGTCGTCCTCCTCCTCTTCGGGCTGATGCTGACCAGGGCGCCCATCGGCCGCTCCCCGGACGCCGACTCGGGCAACCGGCCGGTCGCGCTCGCGGTGGCCCTCGCCGCTGCCGCCGCCCTGGTCTGGGTCGTCGTGGACGCCTTCCGCACCACGGTGATCGACCTGGACGGCGCCGCCCAGGGCTCCACCGACGTGACCGGATCGATCCTCTTCCGGCACTGGGTGCTCCCCTTCGAGGCGCTCTCCGTCCTCCTGCTCGCCGCCCTCGTCGGCGCGATCGTCCTGTCCCGCAAGAACACCGCCCAGGACCGGGCCGCCCAGGACCGGGAGGAGAACCGCTGATGCACCTCCATCTCGCCTATCCCGCCGTACTCGCCGTCCTCCTCTTCTGCGTCGGCCTCTACGGAGTGCTCGCCCGCCGCAACGCGATCCTGGTCCTGATGTCCGTCGAGCTGATGCTCAACGCCGTCAACCTCAACCTGGTCGCCTTCGACGTCTGGCTCCGCGACCCCCTCCACGCCGGCCAGGCCCTGACCCTCTTCACCATCGCCATCGCCGCCGCCGAGATCGGCATCGGCCTCGCGATCGTCCTGGCCGTCTACCGCAACCGCGGCAGCTCCGCCGTCGACGACCTCCGCGACACCGCCGAAGGCCCCGACGGAACCGGCCCCGACGGCCCCGGCGGAGACGACGCCGAGGGCGCTGCCGCCGACGAGCCCGGCGCGGCCCACCGGCCCCAGACGTCTCAGAAGTCGCAGAAGGCTGAGGCCACCGCGTGACCACGACCACCCTCGCCGTCCTCGTCCCCCTCCTGCCGTTCCTGGGCGCGGCCGCGGGCCTCCTGCTCGGCCGCCGCGTCCCCGGTCTCGTACGGCCCCTCGCGGTGCTGCCCACGCTGACGGCTCTGCTGCTCGCCGTCACCGTGGCCGTCCGCCAGGGCGGTGGCACCGGTGGCGGCCAGGCCTCCCTCGACGCCGCCACCGAACTCACCCCGACCGGCTCGGTCCCCATCGAACTCGCCCTGCACATCGACGGCTTCGCCGCCCTCGTCGCCGTCCTGGTCGGCGTCGTCGCCTCCTGCGTGCAGATCTACTCGACGGGCTACCTCCGCGAGGACCCGCGCTACCCCTCGTACGCCGCTCTCGTCTCCCTCTTCACCTCCGCGATGCTGCTCGTCGTCTACTCCGGCGACCTGATGGTGCTGCTGGTCGGCTGGGAGGTCATGGGCATCTGCTCGTACTTCCTCGTCGGCCACTACTGGGAGACGCCCGAGGCGCGCGCCGCCTCCCTGAAGGCGTTCCTCGTCACCAAGCTCGGCGATGTCCCCTTCCTGATCGGCCTGTTCGCGCTCGCCGCCGACACCGGCTCCTTCCGCATCACGACGATCCTCGCGAAGGTCGCGGACGGCGGTCTCGACCACCCGACGCTGATCGCCCTGCTGCTGCTCGCGGGCGTGGCGGGCAAGTCCGCGCAGTTCCCGCTGCACACCTGGCTGCCCGACGCGATGGCCGGCCCCACGCCGGTCTCCGCGCTGATCCACGCCGCGACGATGGTCGCCGCCGGTGTCTACTTCGTGGCCCGGCTCCTTCCCGTCTTCGCCGCCTCCGGTGCGGCCCTGGTCGTCCTCGCTGTCATGGCCGCCGTCACGATGGCCGGCTCAGCCCTCGCCGCGCTCGCCCAGGACGACATCAAGCGCGTCCTCGCGTACTCGACGATCGGCCAGCTCGGCTACATGACCGGCGCCCTCGCCGTCGGCGACCGCGGGGCCGCCGTCTTCCACCTCCTGTCGCACGGCGCCTTCAAGGCGCTGCTGTTCCTCGCGGCCGGCGTGATCATCCACGCCGCCGGCACCAACTCGCTGGCCGCCATGTCCCGCATGAAGGGCCTGCGCGACCGCATCCCCGACGCCTACTGGACGATGACCGTGGCGCTCCTCGCGCTCGCCGCGATCCCGCCGTTCAGCGGCTTCTTCTCCAAGGAGGCGGTGCTCGGCGCCGCCGAGCACACGGCCACGGGCCACGCGGAGTCCGTGCCGGCCGCGGCGGGCTGGATCGTCCTCGTCGCCGGTCTGCTCACCGCCCTCCTCACCGCCGCCTACGCGACGCGCCTGTGGCTCCTCGCCTTCAACGGAACGGGCGCCGAGGCCCCCGACCACGGCAGGCAGCCCGTCACCATGACGGCCGTGCTCTGGGTGCTCGCCGTCCCCTCGCTCGCCTTCGGACTCGCCGTCGGCGTCCTGCCGGACTGGTTCGACGGCCACTCGCTCACGCCGACCTTCACCACCTCGGTCCTCGGGACCGGCCTCGCGCTCGTCGGCGGCCTGGTCACCTACGGCGCGTGGCGGCACACCACGGCGCTCACCGCCCGGGTCCCGATGGGCGCGGTCGCCGCGGACACGGGTGGCGACGCCGGACTGGTCGAGGCGGAGGCGATCGCGTCCCACGCCCCCGCGTACGGGAACGTCGCGTCGGCCCCGGACCCGGCGGACCCCGGCCGGCTGCTGCTCGGCCCCCTGCACCGGCACGCTGCCGTCGGCTTCCACCTCGACACCGTCTACGCCGCCCTGTTCGTGCGTCCCGTCCGGGCCGCGGCGGGTCTCGTCCGCTTCCTCGACCGCGAGGTCGTCGAGACGTACGTACGCGGCGCGGGCGCGGTGCCCCGCTGGCTGGGCGCGGCCGTCCGCCGCGCGCAGACCGGCAACGTCCAGACCTATCTGAGCGCGCTGCTCGCAGGCACGGTCGTCCTGGCCGTCGCCGCCGTCCTCGTCGCCACCGCCGGAGCGTGAGCAGCCGTGATCGGTATCAGTGAGTCCGTGATGCAGTTTCTTCTGGCGTTGATCGTCGTCGGCCCGCTCATCGGCGCCGTGGCCGCCCTCCTGCCGGCCCCGCCCGGACTGAAGGGGAACTCACCCGACCAGGCGGTGCTGCGGCACGGCGTCATCGTGACGGGCGCGACCCTGCTCGCCGCGATCGTCCTCGCGCTCGGCTTCGACCACGACCAGCCGTCGAAGATGCAGGCCACGACCGATATCAGCTGGATCCCCGCACTCGACGTGCGCATCCATCTCGGCATCGACGGCATCTCGCTCCCCCTTCTGGTCCTGACCGCGCTGCTGACCTTCCTCTGCGCGCTCCACTCCTACTTCAAGATGCCGAAGGGCCCGTCCCCCAAGGCATTCGTCGCGCTGATCCTCGTGCTCGAGTCCGGCACCCTCGCGACCTTCGCCGTCCTCGATCTGCTGCTGTTCTTCCTGGCGTTCGAGATGGTGCTCATCCCGATGTACTTCCTCATCGCCCGCTGGGGCGGTGCACAACGGACCGCGTCCGCCTGGAAGTTCATCCTCTACACGCTGCTCGGCTCCGTCGTGATGCTGCTCGGCCTCCTCTTGATCGGACTCAAGTCCGGCACATTCGACATGGTGGCACTCGCCACTGACAACGGCCGGGGCCTGACCGCATCCGTGCAGGTCATCGCCGTTCTGGCGATCGGGATCGGGCTCGCGGTCAAGACGCCGATGTGGCCGCTGCACAGCTGGCTGCCGGACGCCCACACCGCCGCGCCGACCGTCGGCTCGGTCCTGCTGGCCGGCGTCCTGCTGAAGATGGGTACGTACGGGTTCGTCCGGATCGTCCTGCCCATCGCCCCGGACGGGATGCGGGAGTTCGCTCCCTACCTCGCGGCCTTCGCGGTCGTCGGCATCATCTACGGGTCCCTGGCCTGCCTCGCACTCGCCAGGCAGGGCGCGAAGGGCGACCTCAAGCGCCTCATCGCGTACTCGTCCGTCGGCCACATGGGGTTCGTGCTGCTCGGCATCGCGACGATGAGCCCGACCGGCGTCAACGGCGCGCTGTTCGCCAACATCGCCCACGGCCTCATCACCGGCCTGCTGTTCTTCCTCGTCGGCGCGGTGAAGGACCGCACGGGCACGACCGACCTCGACACCCTCGCGCAAGGGTCCGGCCTGGCGCTCTACGGCAGGGCGCCGCGCCTCGGCGGCCTCATCGCCTTCGGCGCCGTCGCCTCGCTGGGCCTGCCCGGCCTCGCCGGGTTCTGGGGCGAAATGCTCGCGCTGTTCGGCGCGTTCGACCCCGCCGACGACCTGAGCCGCCCCGCCTTCCTCACCTTCATGGCGATCGCCGCCTTCGGCACCCTGCTCACCGCCGCGTACATGCTCGTCGTCGTACGCCGGGTCTGCATGGGCCCGATGCCGAAGCCGCCGGCCACCACCGACGAATCCGTGCCAGGCCCGCTCACCGACGAATCCGTGCCCAAGGCGCTCGCCGACGGACCCACCCCCGCGGCACCCGCCGACGCGTCCGCCCCCAAGGCGCTCGCCGACGTCCACGGTTACGAGTTCGCCGCCTGGACGCCGCTCGTCGCCCTCACCGTTCTCGCCGGACTCTGGCCCGCGGCTCTCCTCGGCCTGACCGACCCGGCCGTGCAGAAGCTCCTCACTGGAGGCAAGTCGTGACCGTGGCCGCCGAAAGCGCCGCAAGCCTCGTCCAGTCCGTCGACTGGCTGGCGATCGCGCCGCCGACCATCGCGGCGGTCGTCGGCCTCGTCGTACTCGTCGCCGACCTCTTCGTGGGGGCGGGCAAGAAGGCGGTCCTCGGCTGGATCTCCGTGGCGGGCCTGGCCGCGGCCGCGCTCTGCCTGCTGCCCCTCCTGGACGACGACCGCTCCACGTTCTGCCTGACCGGCGGCGGCACGCACGCGTGCAGCTACACCGCCGACCGCTTCACCCTCGTCATCCAGCTGCTCGTCCTCGGCGGCGCGCTGCTCGCCGCCCTGCTCTCGATGGGCACGCTCAAGGACTCCGGGGACGAACTGCCCGCGGGGGAGTACTGGTTCCTGCTGCTCTCCTCCGCGGCGGGCGCCGCCCTGCTGCCCGCCTCGCGCGACCTCGCGACCCTCATCGTCGCCCTCGAGGTCGCCTCCCTCCCGGCGTTCGCGCTCGTCGGCCTGAAGCGCGGCGACAAGCGCTCCTCCGAAGCGGCCCTGAAATTCTTCCTCTCCTCGGTCACCGCGACCGCGGTGAGCCTCATGGGCGTCAGCTTCGTGTACGCGTCCACCGGCACGCTGCACCTCACCGAGGTCGCCACCAAGCTCCAGGACGTCGACGGACAGCTGCACACCCTCGCCCAGACCGGCGTCGCCCTCACCCTCGTCGGCTTTGCCTTCAAGGTGGCGGCCGTCCCGTTCCACTTCTGGGTGCCCGACACCTACGTGGGCGCGCCGCTGCCCGTCGCCGCCTACCTCTCCGTCGTGGGAAAGGCCGTCGGGTTCTCGGGCCTCATCCTCGTCACCGTCGTCGCCTTCCCCTCGTACGCGGACGTCTGGGGGCCCGCGCTCGCCGTCCTGGCCGCGCTCACCATGACCGCGGGCAACGTCGCCGCCCTGCGGCAGCGGACCACGCGCGCGTACAGCGCGGTCCGGCTCCTCGCCTGGTCCTCCGTCGGCCAGGCCGGCTACCTCCTGGTGCCGATCGCCGCGGCCGGATACGCCGACAACGAGGCCGCCGCCGAGAAGGCCGTCGGCTCCACCGTCGCGTACGCCCTGATGTACGGCGCGGTGAACCTGGGCGCCTTCGCCGTCGCCGCGCTCGTCGGCCGCGCCCGGCGCCTGAACCGGGTCAGCGACTACCGGGGCCTGTACGCGCGCAGCCCGCTGGCCGCGCTGGTCCTGGGCTTCTTCCTGCTCTGCCTTGCGGGCCTGCCGCCCGGCATCATCGGCCTCTTCGCGAAGGTCACGGTCTTCTCCGCCGCGGTCGACGCGGGCCTCGGCTGGCTCGCCGTGGTGATGGCCGTGAACGTCGTGATCGCCCTCTACTACTACCTCCAGTGGACCGCGCTGCTGTTCCGCGCCCCCGAGGGCGAACCGGTCGCACACCGCGTCCCGGCCCCGCTCACCGCGGCCATCGCGCTGACGGCGGTCCTCGGCGTGGCCCTCTCCGGAGCGCCCCAGCTGGTCCTGAGGTTCTCGGACACCGGCCTGTTCTGACGCGCCCCCGGAGGGGCGTGCCGGGCCGCGCGGCCCGCCGTCACCCGCGCGGCCTACACCCGCTCCTGCGTGCACAAGGGAACTAGTGCTCCCCGCCTGGCGTTGACCAGTACGGGAGGGTCCACTGAACAGTGGAAGCACCAGTCAGCAGAGGGTTCCCCCACGCACCACCAGGAGGGCGTACCGTGCACCGCCGGCACAACGGGTTGAAGACCGCCGTACTCCTCGGGGGGCTGTCCGCGCTCATCCTCGTGATCGGCAGTTTCTTCGGGCGTACGGGCCTGATCGTCGCGCTCTTCGTGGCGATCGGCACCAACGCGTACGCGTACTGGAACAGCGACAAGCTCGCCCTGCGCGCCATGCGGGCCCGCCCGGTGAGCGAATTCGAGGCACCCCAGCTGTACCGCATGGTCCGCGAGCTCTCCACCCAGGCCCGCCAGCCCATGCCACGGCTGTACATCTCGCCCACCGAGGCGCCGAACGCGTTCGCCACCGGCCGCAACCCGCGCAACGCCGCGGTGTGCTGCACAGACGGCATCCTGCGCCTGCTCGACGAACGCGAGCTGCGCGGCGTCATCGGCCACGAGCTGAGCCATGTCTACAACCGCGACATCCTGATCTCCTCGGTCGCCGGCGCCCTCGCCTCGGTGATCATGTTCCTGGTCAACTTCGCCTGGCTGATCCCGGTCGGCCGGTCGAACGACAACGACGGCCCCGGCATCTTCGGCATGCTCCTGATCATGCTGCTCGGCCCGGTGGCCGCCTCCATCATCCAGCTCGCCATCAGCCGCTCCAGGGAGTACGAGGCCGACGCATCCGGAGCGCAGCTCACGGGTGACCCCCTGGCTCTCGCGAGCGCCCTGCGTAAACTCGACGCAGGGACACAGCAGTTGCCGCTGCCGCCCGAGCCCCGTCTCGAGACGGCGAGTCACATGATGATCGCCAACCCGTTCCGCCCGGGGCAGGGAATGTCCAAGATGTTCTCCACGCATCCGCCCATGGCGGAGCGCATCGCCCGACTCGAGCAGATGGCAGGTCGTCACCGGTGAAGACAATCCTCAACGTCATATGGCTCGTCCTCTGCGGCTTCTGGATGTTCCTGGCGTATCTCGTCGCCGGCGTGCTCCTCTGCGTCACGATCATCGGCATCCCGTTCGGCCTCGCCAGCTTCCGCATCGGCCGCTATGCCCTGTGGCCCTTCGGCTACACCACGGTCGAGCGCCGCGACGCCGGCGCCCCGTCCTGCGTCGGCAACGTGCTGTGGCTCGTCCTCGCGGGCTGGTGGCTGGCGATCGGCCACATCGTCACGGGCTTCCTGCTCTGCGTCACGATCATCGGCATCCCCCTGGGCATCGCCAACTTCAAGCTGATCCCGGTCTCCCTGCTGCCGCTCGGCCGCGAGATCGTCCGCACGGACCAGCCGTTCGCCGCGCGCTACTAACCCGCCTGCCGCCTCTCCCCGGGCCCGTCCGGCACCCGGGCGGGATTGTCAGTGCCGTGGTCCACCATGAACTCATGACCGAGACCGAGCAGTTGCTGGACCGCGTCGCCACCGAGGCACGCGCCACCCGCCCCTGGGGCTGGGACTCTCTGCCCGCCCCGGTGGACGCGGGCACCCTGGCCCGGGCGGAGCTCTCCCTGGGCTTCAGCCTGCCGCCGCTGCTCGCCGCGCTGTACACCCGCATAGGGGACGGCGGATTCGGCCCGGAGTACGGCCTGTTGCCCCTCCTCGAAGGCAAGTCCTCCGGCGGCGAGCCGGCGGTCGTCGAGGAGTACCACGCGATGCGCGACTCCGAATGGGGCTGGCCCGCAGGGGTGTTGCCGATATCCCACTGGGGCTGCGCGATGTACGCGTGCGTGGACTGCCGCACCGACGACGCCCAGGTCCTGCTCTACGAGCCGAACGGCGGCGATCCGCGGCACGCCTGGTTCATCGACTCCCCGGACCTCACGACATGGCTCACGGCCTGGCTCGACGGCACGGGGTGGTACGAGGAGGAGAACGACGACGTGGACCTGCCGGCCTGGCAGGGCGAGCGCACGCGCGCGTGAACCCTCCCCGCGGTGCCCCGCGCTGTGTCATGCGCCGCACCGAGCGGATCACCGCAACCGCGCCCGCGCCGGACGACGTCCTCAAGGACAGCGGCGCACAGAGCTCGGCGCACAGAGCTCGCAGCGCCAGAAAGGGCAGGTCACCGCATGGGCATCATCAGCTGGATCGTACTGGGGCTCCTGGCCGGAGCCGTCGCCAAACTGCTGCTGCCCGGCCGCGACCCGGGCGGCTTCATCGGCACGACCGTCATCGGCATCGCGGGCGCCTTCGTCGGCGGCTGGATATCCGCCCGCTGCCTCGACCGCCCGATCGCCGACGACTTCTACGACGGCGCCACCTGGGCGGCGGCCATCGGCGGCTCGCTCGTCCTGCTCATCGCCTACCGCATCCTCTTCGGGCACTCCCGCCGCTGAGCCACGGCTCCCAGGGCACGCCCTCGCCGCTCTCACGGCCCCGCACAGCCGCTCTCGCCCCCCCGGACAGCGGCGAGGGCGGGCACCCCACCCGGGGGCGCCCGCCCTTCACCGTCGTACGACAGCGAACTACCGGTAGTTCACGAACTGCAGCGCGAAGTCGAAGTCCTGCCCCTTGAGCAGCGCCTGCACGGCCTGCAGGTCGTCCCGGCTCTTCGAGCTGACCCGCAGCTCGTCGCCCTGGACCTGCGCCTTGACGCCCTTGGGGCCCTCATCGCGGATGATCTTGGCGACCTTCTTCGCGTTCTCCTGGGAGATGCCCTCCTCGATCGAGGCGAAGATCTTGTACTCCTTGCCGGACAGCTGGGGCTCGCCCGCGTCCAGCGACTTCAGCGAGATGCCTCGCTTGACCAGCTTGGACTGGAAGACATCGAGGATCGCCTTGACCCGCTCCTCGCCGCTTGCCTCCATCAGGATCTTCTCGCCGGACCACGAGATCGAGGCACCCGTGCCCTTGAAGTCGTAACGCTGCGAGATCTCCTTGGCGGCCTGGTTGAGGGCGTTGTCGACCTCCTGCCGCTCGACCTTCGAGACGATGTCGAAACTGGAGTCGGCCATGTCCTGTGGCTCCTTGTATCGGGGTATGCGTACTCAGCGGATACACGGCCGACTGACGCTGGCCGCATCCGCAAAGCCTAGCCACCGCCCCCGCGCGGGGTGCCGCTCAATCGGGTGGCGAAGCACCCCTGTGCATCAGGTATCGTTTACGTCGTTGCCACGGAGCACCGCGAAAGCGGGGCCAGGCAGCAAACCCGGCGGTGTGCCCGAGCGGCCAAAGGGAGCAGACTGTAAATCTGCCGGCTCAGCCTTCCCAGGTTCGAATCCTGGCGCCGCCACGCTGAGGGAAACCCCCGGTGACCTGCGTTTACGCAGGTCACCGGGGGTTTCTTCGTGTGGGGCGGGGGCTTCGAGGGGGCCTGGGACGCAGCGTTTTCTCAGCCCGTTAGCTCGGCCCGCCACTCCCTCGGCCACTGGCCCGGCGGCGGGGGAGCCCCGCCGATGCCCAGGTCGCCCCGGGCGCTCTCGTAGAAGGCGTCGCGGGCCGCGCTGGCCAGCCGGTGGGCCCGCCTCCACATCTCCGGATCCACCGGCCCCTCCCGGATGAGCAGCTCGATGGTCCAGATCGCCTCGTGCCAGCGCCGGGCCGCCGCGATCGTCGCCGCGTCCCCGACCAGCAGGACCGACTCCCACTCGGTGGCACGGTGCGACTCCGCGTCGGCGAGCAGGGGCAGGCCCTGGGCCGGTTCCAGCGGGTCGGTGACGTCCGAGAAGCCGAGGGCGGCGCCGATGCGCTGTGCGACGCGCAGCTGGGCCTTGAGGGCGTTGGCGTAACGGCCGTACGTCTCGAAGCGCTTCTCGTCCCACCGCTCGTCGCGCTGGCGCCTCCATCGACGGTGCTCCGTCAGGCTCTGCACGGCGTACGAGCCGACCGTGCCCACCACGACGCCCGCCAGGGCGGGCAGTTGCTCCAGCAGCGTCACAGGATCCCACCCCCCGAACGACCGGCCGGGACCGACCGTGTCCCGGCCCGATCATGTCCCGCCGAGCTTCGCCGCGCCAGGGGGAAAGCCCGGCACACGGTGGGGTGTTGCGCGCGGTCCGCTGCGTCCGCTGCGTCCGCGGGGGGCCGTGGGCACAGAATGGACCCATGTCGTCCCGTCGCAGAAACTGCCCGGTGTGCCGCCGCGAGATCGCCGTCGTCGGCGGGCGGTTCGCCCGTCACGACCCGCCGGGCCCGCGCGCCACCGGCGACCTGGTCTCCTGCCCCGGCTCCCGCAGCCAGGCCCAGCTGGGCGCCGCGCAGCCCGCCCTGGACGGCTACGTCGTCCCGGACCTTCCCGGTCAGCTCCCGCTGTTCTGAGTGCCCCTCAGTTCCCCGCGACGGACTTGACCGCCACCGAGACCGGCACGGACCCGCTGACCAGTTCCAGCGTCAGCCCGGCCGTCGCCGGCGTCTCCACGAGCTCCGCGAGGACCGCGGCGACATCGTCCCGGGGGACCGGCCCGCGCCCCGTCGAGGCCTCCAGGCGTACGAGACCGGTGCCCGCGTCGTCCGTCAGCATCCCGGGGCGCAGGATCGTCCAGTCCAGGGCGGTACGCGCGCGTACGTTCGCGTCCGCCTCGCCCTTGGCGCGCAGATAGGCGTCGAAGATCTCGTCGCCCTGGTGCGACGGGTCGGCGCCCATCGACGACACGACGATGTAGCGCCGCACCCCGGCCAGCTCCGCCGCGTCCGCGAACAGCACGGCAGCGCCCCGGTCCACGGTGCTCTTGCGTTCGACGCCGCTGCCCGGCCCCGCGCCCGCCGCGAAGACGGCCGCGTCGGCGCCCCGCAGGTGCCCGGCCACCTCGTCGACCGAGGCCGACTCCAGGTCGCACAGCACGGGTTCGGCGCCCGCCTCGCGCAGATCGGCTTCCTGCCCGGCGCTGCGGATCAGCCCCGCGACCTCGTCACCGCGCGCGGCGAGCAGACGCTCCAGCCGCAGCGCGATCTGACCATGACCACCAGCGATGACAATGCGCATACTCCCGACCGTACGACAGGGTGGACGCGTGCGCTCAACACGCGCCCTGGGGGCCGGAAGTCCCCCCTCCGCGTGGCTGGCGCGCCCACCACCCGGCACGCGCGTGTGCCGGGTGGTGGGCGCCCGCAGAGCGAGGCCACCCTCCGGCACCCCAGAACCTCAGGACGACGGTTCGTCCCCCTGCGCCTCGTCCCTCTTCGCCTCATCGCCCTTCGCCCCGTCACTCCTCGCCCCGTCCCCCCTCGGCGCCCGCCCCCCGCCCGGTCCCGCCGACCGTCCCTGCCGCGGCAGGTCCAGCGCCACCGCGGCGGCCGAGTCGCAGTACTCGCGCACCGCGCTGGTCCGCGCCACCACACGCCCCCGGTGGACCACGATCCGGCTGTACGCGAGCGACAGCGCCCCCGCGAGCCGGTCGCCGCGCACCGCGAGCAGCTCGGCGGGGAAGCCCGCCTCCACCCGCACCTCGGGCAGCCCCATGGCCGTGCGGGCCACCCCGCTCACCGCGGCGAACGCGTCCTCGGGCCGCAGCCTGCACCGCGAGGCCAGCAGGTACGCGGCCTCCAGCGGGTCTCCGCGCCCCACCGGGTTCGACACGTCCCGCATCGCCCCGCTGCCCGCGGCGACCCGCACCCCCGCCGCCCGCAGCAGCCGCACGGGAGCCGCCCCGCGCCGGTCCGCGCTGCCGCACCCGCCCTGGGGCAGGCAGACCACCGTCACCCCGGCCGCGGCCAACTGCTCGGCGGCGCGCGAGGCCACGTCCGCGGGCAGCCGTCCGAGGCCCGCGCAAGGCCCGATGGTCACACCGGCGCGCACCCCGCCCGCCATCGCGGCGAGGCGCCCGAGCCGCGCCGGATCGTCACCCTCCGTGTGCAGGTCGACGGGGCAGCCGTGCTCCGCGGCGAGTTCGAGGACCGTCTCCGCGTACCCGGTCGGATCGGGGTCGAGATCAGGACAACCGCCCACTACGGAGGCGCCCATTTTCACCGCGTCCCGCAGCATCGCGAGCCCGTCGGCGCCCGCCACACCGGTCAGCAGCCGTGGCACGGCGACCGCCGTCAGGTCCACCAGACCCCGCAGCGAACGCCGCGCCTGCAGCACCGCCTCCATCGGCCCGAGCCCCTGCACGTCCCCGATCCGCACGTGCGACCGCAGCGCCGTGGCACCGTGCCCGAGCTGGAGCAGCGCCGCCTCCGTGGCCCTGCGCTGCACGTCAGGGACGTCGTACGAGACCGGACCCGGAGTGTCCGCCGACAGCGCCGTGTCGCCGTGCGCGTGCGGCTCCGCCGCCGCGGGCAGCAGGAGGTAGCCGCCGAGGTCCACGCGCGCGGCGTGCGTGGAGAGGCTGCCGACCGTGCCGACCGCCTCGATGCGGCCGCCGCCGAGACGGACGTCCACGGTCCGGCCGTCGGTGAGCCGGGCGCCACAGAGCAACAGAGCCCCGGAGTCGTCCGCGGGGCCGGAATCGGAGGGGCCGGAGGCGCCGGAGGAGTGGGGCTGCTGCGGCTGGCTGTCGGGCATCGCGCTCCTGGGGCTCGGGGGCGGCTGCAGTCGTCGAGGCGTCAAGATCACGCAGCGTGTGCCGAGCCTAGGACGGCGAAAGCCCTCCTTCGAGGAGGAGCGGAATAGTCGTACCGGTGTGGTGCGAGTGCACGGATGGGGCGGTCAGGGAGCTCTGGGACGGCCGTCCCGTTGCCCCGGGAGGGCGGCGGTGAAACGGATTTGGGCGATCGGCGACCAACCGTGTAATGTCTTCATCGCTCGCCCCAATAGCTCAGTCGGTAGAGCGTCTCCATGGTAAGGAGAAGGTCTGCGGTTCGATTCCGCATTGGGGCTCTGATGTCGAGTGATCCTCGCCTTCGGGCGGGGAGATCCGGCATCGCAGCGGTGTAGCTCAGTCGGTAGAGCAAGCGGCTCATAATCGCTGTGTCACCGGTTCAAGTCCGGTCACCGCTACTCCTGGTAGCCGATTGTGGGGTCGGTCCTTCGATCGGCTACTATTTTTTGCGTTCATCCGTCCATCCGTCCGTCCAAGGAGCACTCACGTGGCTGCCACCGACGTCCGCCCGAAGATCACGCTGGCCTGCGTGGAGTGCAAGGAGCGGAACTACATCACCAAGAAGAACCGGCGTAATGACCCGGACCGTCTTGAGATGAAGAAGCACTGCCCGCGCTGCAACGCGCACACTGCGCACCGCGAAACGCGCTAAAAACAGGCTCGTACACGAGGCCGTCCCCGTTTGTTGGGGGCGGCCTCGTGTCGTTTGAGAAACCAACCGCAGGAGGTGCCGAGCCCATGGCGCTCGACCAGTCCTTCGTGGGGCGGTCCTATCCCCCCACTGATCCTTATGAGGTCGGCCGGGAGAAGATCCGTGAGTTCGCCGAGGCGGTGGGGGACGCCCATCCCGCGTACACCGACCCGGCGGCCGCGAAGGCGCTCGGCCACCCCGATGTGATCGCCCCGCCGACTTTTGTGTTCGCGATCACTTTCAAGGCGGCCGGACTGGTCATCCAGGACCCGCAGCTGGGCCTGGACTACAGCCGCGTCGTGCACGGCGACCAGAAGTTCGCCTACACCCGCCCGGTGCGCGCGGGCGACCGCCTGACGGTCAGCTCGACCATCGAGTCGGTCAAGTCCCTCGCGGGCAACGACATCCTGGACATCCGCGGCGAGGTCCACGACGAGGCCGGCGAGCACGTCGTGACCGCCTGGATCAAGCTCGTCGCGCGTGCGGCGGAGCCCGCGGCGAAGGAGGCCTGAGGCGATGACGGCGAAGATTTCCTACGACGACGTCGAGGTCGGCACCGAGCTGCCGGCCCAGACCTTCCCCGTGACGCGCGCCACGCTCGTGCGGTACGCCGGTGCTTCCGGTGACTTCAACCCGATCCACTGGAACGAGAAGTTCGCGGTCGAGGTCGGCCTCCCCGACGTCATCGCCCACGGCATGTTCACCATGGCCGAGGCGATCCGCGTCGTGACCGACTGGCTGGGCGACCCGGGGGCGATCGTCGAGTACGGCGTGCGCTTCACCAAGCCCGTCGTCGTCCCGAACGACGACAAGGGGGCCACCATCGAGGTCGGCGCCAAGGTCGCGGCCAAGCTCGACGACCGTCGCGTGCGGGTCGACCTCCTCGCCAAGAGCGGCGACCAGAAGGTCCTCGGCATGTCCCGGGCGGTCGTGCAGCTGGCCTGAGTGTCGGCCTGCGGGATGACCTCGCGGCCGCGCGGCCGGCCTGACCGCCTGATGTGACATGCGTAAGGGGCGCCCCACCATGGGGGGCGCCCCTTACGCGCACCTACGTAGACACCTCTCTTGACTGCTTAGTGATTGGCCACTAACTTACTCGCATGGTCAGGATGAGCGCAGGGGAGCGGCGCGAAAGCGTCATCCGCGCGGCGATGGTCGAGTTCGCCCGCGGTGGTTACAAGGGCACCTCCACCGAGGCGATCGCCAAGCGGGTCGGTGTCTCGCAGCCTTACCTCTTCCGCCTCTTCCCGGACAAGAGGGCCATGTTCCTCGCCGCCGCCGAGCGGTGCTGCCAGGAGACGACCGAAGTCTTCCGGGCGGCCTCCGAGGGGCTGGCGGGGGAGGAGGCCGAGCACGCCATGGGCGAGGCCTACCAGGCGCTGATCGCCGACGACCCGGACAAGCTGCTCATGCAGATGCAGATGTACGTTGCCGCGGCCGCCGCGGACGCGAGCGGTGACGGGGAGCTGGGCGCGGCGCTGCGGGCCGCCTGGATGGAGTTGTACGACACGGTGAACCTGGCGCTGGGGGTGGATGTGGATGTGACGACCACGTTCCTGGCGTACGGGATGTTGATCAATGTCCTGGTCTCGCTGGGTTTCCAGCCCGACCACCGGGTGTGGACCGGCTTCTACGAAGCGGCCCAGCCCAAGCCGCGGTGAGGCCATACATGCTGTACACGCCGTATATGCAGCACATGAGGAAACAGCGCCCGGGTGGGCGCGGGGGCAAGGCGGCGAGACGCCGCACGTCGAAGCGGTGAGGCACGTGTGTCACGGGGGTGCGCGTTTTTGTACCCGCGAAAGTTAGTCATCAATAACTAACCTTAGGGGAAGCGATGTCACGGGAAGCGACGTCACCGGAAGCCACGTCACAAGAAGCCGAGCCGGAGCACGGAGCGCCGCGCGGGGGAGCGGTCTGGGCCCTCGTCATCACCAGCGTCGCCGGATTCATGGCGGCGCTCGACAACCTCGTCGTCACCACCGCCCTGCCCTCCATCCGCGAGGACCTCGGCGGCGCACTGCACGACCTCGAATGGACGGTGAGCGCCTACACCCTCACCTTCGCCGTGCTCCTGATGTTCGGCGCGGCCCTGGGCGACCGGTTCGGACGGCGGCGCCTGTTCACCGTCGGCCTCACGGTCTTCACGGGCGCCTCGGCCGCCGCGGCCCTCGCCCCGGGGCTGGCGGCGCTGGTCGCCGCCCGCGCGGTGCAGGGCGTCGGCGCGGCGATCATGATGCCGCTCACGCTCACCCTGCTCACCGCCGCCGTGCCCGCGGCCAAGCGCGGCACCGCGTACGGCATATGGGGAGCCGTCAACGGACTCGCGGTCGCCAGCGGCCCGCTGATCGGTGGCAGCCTCACCGAGCACGTCTCCTGGCAGTGGATCTTCTGGCTGAACGTCCCGCTGGGCCTGGTGCTGCTGCCGCTCGCCCGCCTCCGGCTCAACGAGTCGTACGGCTCCGGAGCGCGCCTGGACATCGCCGGCACCCTGCTCGCCAGCGGGGGACTCTTCGGGATCGTGTACTCCCTGATCCGCGGGCCGATCGACGGCTGGACCAGCGCCACCGTGCTCGGCGGCCTGATCGCGGGCGCCGCGCTCCTCGCCGGATTCGTCCGCCACGGGATCCGCGGCAGGGCGCCGATGCTGCCGATGCGCCTCTTCCGCAGCCGTGCGTTCTCCGGCATCAACACCGCGAGCCTGCTGATGTTCCTCGGGATGTTCGGCTCGATCTTCCTGCTCAGCCAGTACATGCAGATCGTCCTCGGCTACTCGCCCACCGAGGCCGGGCTGCGGATGCTGCCCTGGACCGGCATGCCCATGCTCGTCTCACCGATCGCGGGCTACCTCTCCGACCGGATCGGCGGCCGGCCGGTCGTCGCCGCCGGACTCTTCCTCCAGGCCGTGGGTCTTGGCTGGTACGCCGCCGTGGTGGCCCCCGACGTCTCGTACACCGCACAGCTGCCCGCCCTGATCATCAGCGGCATCGGCATGGCCCTGTACTTCGCCCCCGCCTCCAACCTGGTGATGTCCAGCGTCCGCCCGCACGAGCAGGGCATCGCCTCCGGCGCCAACAACGCGCTGCGCGAAGTGGGCGGCGCCCTCGGCATCGCCGTGATGTCCTCGATCTTCTCGGCGCAGGGCGGATACGGGTCCGGCCAGGAGTTCGTGGACGGCCTCTCGCCCGCGCTGTGGGTGGGTGCCGCGGTGGTGGCCCTCGCGGCGGTGGCGGCGCTCGTCATCCCCGCCCGCCGGACGCCGTCCGCAGGGCCCGCGGCGCCCGCGTCGGCGCCCCGGAAGAACCTGGTCGACGCCTGAGCCGCCGTCCCCGGCGACGGTACGAGAACGGCCCTGCCCCGAGCGGCGGGGCCGTTCTCGTACCCTTGGGCACGTGCAGGAACTCCACGATGCCCCGCTCGCCCCGCTGACCACCTTCCGGCTCGGCGGCCCCGCGACCCGTCTGATCACCGCGACGACCGATGCCGAGGTGATCGCGGCCGTCCGCGAGGCCGACGACTCCGGCACCCCGCTGCTGCTCATCGGCGGCGGTTCGAACCTGGTCATCGGCGACAAGGGGTTCGACGGCACCGCCCTGCGCATCGCCACCCGGGGCTTCGCGCTCGACGGCACGCGGCTCGAGCTGGCGGCCGGGGAGACCTGGACGGACGCCGTGGCGCGGACCGTCGAGGCCGGTCTCGCGGGCATCGAGTGCCTCGCCGGGATCCCCGGCTCCGCGGGCGCGACGCCGATCCAGAACGTGGGGGCGTACGGCCAGGAGGTCTCGTCGACGATCACGGAGGTGATCGCGTACGACCGGAAGACGCACGAAACGGTGTCGATTCCGAACGCCGAGTGCGACTTCTCGTACCGCCACAGTCGCTTCAAGGCCGAGCCCGACCGTTTCGTGGTGCTGCGGGTCCGCTTCGAGCTCGAGGACGCGCAGGGGATGAGCGCCCCGATCAAGTATCCGGAGACGGCGCGCACGCTCGGCGTCGAGGCCGGCGACCGGGTCCCCGCCGCGGCGGCCCGCGAGACCGTCCTGAAGCTCCGCGCCGGCAAGGGGATGGTGCTCGACCCCGAGGACCACGACAGCTGGTCGGCCGGGTCGTTCTTCACCAACCCGATCCTCACCGAGGCGGAGTTCACCGCCTTCCACGCGCGCGCGGCGGACCGCCTCGGCCCCGACGTCACCCCGCCCGGCTTCCCGACGGGCGACGGCCGGGTGAAGACCTCCGCGGCCTGGCTCATCGACAAGGCGGGCTACACCAAGGGCTACGGAGAGGGTCGGGCCCGCATCTCCACCAAGCACACCCTCGCGCTGACCAACCGCGGCGGCGCGACCACCGAGGACCTGCTGGAGCTGGCCCGTGAGGTCGTCGCCGGAGTGCGGGACGCCTTCGGCGTCACCCTGGTCAACGAACCGGTGATGGTGGGCGTCGGCCTGTAGCCCCGAGCGGCGGCCGGCCCCTCAGTAGGCCACGCCCACCCCCTGCTTCACGGTGGCGCCGTCGTCGATCATGCCGAGCATCGCGTGCGCCACGTCCGCACGCCCTATCGTGCGCCCCGCGCGCGGGAAGCCGCCCACCACCGTGCGATACGTGCCGGTGAGGGGCTTGTCCAGCAGCTTCGGGGGCCGCACCGACGTCCAGTCCGTCGCACCGGCGGCCAGCTCGGCCTCCATGGCCGTCAGGTCGGTGTAGACGTCCTTCAGGACCGCACCGACCACGGCCATCATGGCGCGGTCCAGGAGCGGCGAGTCCGCCGGCTGCGGTCCCACCGGGCCCGCGCTCACGACGATCAGCCGGCGCGTGCCCTCCGCGTCCAGCGCCCGCAGCAGGGAGCGCGTCAGCCGGGTGGCGACGCCCTTGGCCGCGTCCGCGCGGTTGCGCGCCCCGAGACCGGACAGGACCGCGTCACGCCCCGCGACCGCCGGACGCAGCGCCTGCGGATCCCGCACATCGGCCCGGAACACCTCCAGGCCCTTGCCCGTCACCGTGAGCCGCGCGGGATCACGTACCACCGCCGTGACCTCGTGCCCTGCCGTGAGCGCCTGCCGGACGATCTCCCGGCCGATGCCGCCGGTCGCGCCGAACACCGTGAGCTTCATTGCACACCTCTCAGGTGGGTAAGTATTCACTCACCCCTAGGGTGAGTACACACTCACCCCCCGTCAAGAGAGGTCGGAAGACTCATGCAGCAGAAGCCCACCCGGGCCCGCATCCTCGACGCGGCCCACGCCATCATGTCCACCCGCGGTCTGGCCCGGGCCACCACGAAGGAGATCGCCAAGGCGGCGGGCTGCTCCGAAGCCGCGCTCTACAAGCACTTCGCGAGCAAGGAAGAGCTGTTCGTGAGCGTCCTCGAGGAGAGGCTGCCCCGGCTCGGCCCCCTCCTGAACGACCTCCTGGAGAAGCCCGGGGAGCGCGACGTGGTGGAGAACCTCACCGAGATCGCCCGCCTGGCCAGCGGCTTCTATGCGGAGAGCTTCCCGATCGCCGCCTCCCTGTACGCCGAGACCGAGCTGAAGCGCCGCCACGAGGACTCCATGCGCGAGATGGGCACGGGCCCCCACATGCCCATCGAGGCCCTCGACGCCTACCTGCGCGCCGAACGGGACGCCGGGCGGATCGCCGCCGACGCCGACACCTTCGCGGCCGCCTCGCTGCTCATGGGCGCCTGCGCGCAGCGCGCCTTCGCCTACGACGCCAAGGCCGGCAAGCGCCCCCCGCAGCCCGTCGACGAGTTCGCCGCCGCCCTCGCCCACACCCTCCTCAAGGGAATCGGCTGACCCGAAGGGGGCGGTCTCAGCCGGCCAGCCACGCGTCCACCCCGGCCAGCAGCTTCTCCCGCACCTCCACGGGCGCGGCCGAACCACGCACCGACTGCCGCGCCAGCTCGGCCAGTTCGGCGTCGGTGAAAGCGTGGTGCACGCGCGCGATCTCGTACTGGGCGGCCAGCCGCGACCCGAAGAGCAGCGGATCGTCCGCGCCGAGCGCCATCGGCACGCCGGCCTCGAAGAGCGTCCGCAGGGGCACGTCCTCGGGCTTCCCGTAGACGCCGAGGGCCACATTGGAGGCCGGGCAGACCTCACAGGTCACGCCCCGGTCCGCGAGCCGCTTCAAAAGACGCGGGTCCTCCGCCGCCCGCACCCCGTGCCCGATGCGCGCAGCGGCCAGGTCGTCCAGACAGTCCCGCACCGACGCGGGCCCGGCCAGCTCGCCGCCGTGCGGCGCCGCCAGCAGGCCGCCGTCGCGCGCGATGGCGAAGGCCCGGTCGAAGTCCCGGGCCATGCCGCGCCGCTCGTCGTTGGAGAGCCCGAAGCCGACGATGCCCCGGTCCGCGTACCGCACCGCGAGCCGCGCCAGCGTACGGGCGTCCAGCGGGTGCTTCATGCGGTTGGCGGCGACCAGGACGCGCATGCCGAGGCCGGTCTCGCGCGAGGCGCTCTCGACGGCGTCCAGGATGATTTCCAGCGCCGGGATGAGCCCGCCGAGACGCGGCGCGTAGGAGGTCGGGTCGACCTGGATCTCCAGCCACCCCGACCCGTCCCGGATGTCCTCCTCGGCGGCCTCGCGCACCAGGCGCCGGATGTCCTCGGGCTCACGCAGACAGGAGCGGGCGGCGTCGTAGAGCCGCTGGAAGCGGAACCAGCCCCGCTCGTCCGTGGCGCGCAGCTTCGGCGGCTCGGCGCCGGTCAGCGCCTCGGGCAGCCGCACCCCGTACTTGTCGGCGAGTTCGAGCAGGGTGGCGGGCCGCATCGACCCGGTGAAGTGCAGGTGCAGATGGGCCTTCGGAAGCTCTCTTACGTCTCGTACACGCTCCATTCCAGGATCTTGCCGTACGCACCGGGCGTCCCGGTAGCCGCTTTCCCCGTTCGGGACCTTCTCCGAACGAAGAAACGGGCCGCCCCTCCGCAAGGAGGGACGGCCCGCACGCACGCGTGGAGCACCGCTCGGGCCGGGAGCCTCAGGCGCGGGCGTCGGCGAGCAGCTTCTGGATCCGCGAGACGCCCTCGACGAGGTCCTCGTCGCCGAGCGCGTACGAAAGACGCAGGTAACCCGGCGTCCCGAAGGCCTCGCCCGGCACCACGGCGACCTCGGCCTCCTCGAGGATCAGCGCGGCGAGCTCGACCGAGTCCTGCGGGCGCTTGCCGCGGATCTCCTTGCCGATGAGCCCCTTCACCGAGGGGTAGGCGTAGAAGGCGCCCTCGGGCTCGGGGCAGACCACGCCCTCGATGTCGTTGAGCATCCGCACGATGGTCCTGCGGCGCCGGTCGAAGGCCTCACGCATCGCGTCGACGGCGGTCAGGTCGCCGGAGACGGCCGCGAGCGCAGCGGCCTGGGCGACGTTGGAGACATTGGACGTGGCGTGCGACTGGAGGTTCGTCGCGGCCTTCACGACGTCCTTCGGACCGATGATCCAGCCGACCCGCCAGCCCGTCATCGCGTACGTCTTGGCGACGCCGTTGACCACGACGCACTTGTCGCGCAGCTGGGGAAGGATCGCGGGGAGCGAGGTGAACTTCGCGTCTCCGTAGACGAGGTGTTCGTAGATCTCGTCGGTCATGACCCACAGGCCGTTCTCGACGGCCCAGCGGCCGACGGCCTCCGCGTCGGCCTCGCTGTAGACGGCGCCCGTCGGGTTCGACGGCGAGACGAAGAGCACCATCTTCGTCCGCTCGGTGCGGGCGGCCTCCAGCTGCTCCACGGAGACGCGGTAGCCGGTGGTCTCGTCGGCGACGACCGGCACCGGGACACCGCCGGCCAGCCGGATCGACTCCGGGTACGTCGTCCAGTAGGGGGCCGGGACGATGACCTCGTCGCCCGGGTCGAGGATCGCGGCGAACGCCTCGTAGATGGCCTGCTTGCCGCCGTTGGTCACCAGGATCTGCGACGCGTCGACCTCGTACCCCGAGTCGCGCAGGGTCTTCGCGGCGATGGCGGCCTTGAGCTCGGGCAGGCCCCCGGCCGGCGTGTAGCGGTGGAACTTCGGGTTCTTGCAGGCCTCGACGGCCGCTTCGACGATGTAGTCCGGCGTCGGGAAGTCGGGCTCGCCCGCACCGAAGCCGATCACCGGCCGGCCCGCGGCCTTGAGGGCCTTGGCCTTGGCGTCGACGGCGAGGGTGGCGGACTCGGAGATCGCGCCGATGCGCGCGGACACCCGGCGCTCGGTCGGAGAAGTTGCAGCGCTCATGTCCCCATCGTTCCAGACCCCCGAAGGCCCCGGCGCGCGGGTTTCCAAGACCATCGGAACCCTTTCTGTTCGACGGAGCGCCGTGGAGCACGTACACTCACTGCTCGTTGGCCCTCACCGGCCGCACCCTCTCGACGCACTCCGTGCACATGGGCGGATGCGGTAGGTTGGGGGAAATCAAAGGGTCGTAGCTCAATTGGTAGAGCACTGGTCTCCAAAACCAGCGGTTGGGGGTTCAAGTCCCTCCGGCCCTGCTACACACTCCTTCGCCAGGATGTGTGCGCATGTACGTACTGCAATGCACCGCCGTGCGGCTCAACCGGGCGCGGCACGGCCACGACCCGGAATCAGGTGAGGACGAGTGACGGACGCCGTGGGCTCCATCGACAAGCCTGATGCCGAGGCGCCGGAGTCCAAGAAGGCCCGCAAGGGCGGCAAGCGCGGCAAGAAGGGCCCCTTCGGCCGTCTCGCGCTCTTCTACCGCCAGATCATCGCGGAGCTCCGCAAGGTCGTCTGGCCGACTCGCAGTCAGCTCACGACTTACACCACCGTGGTGATTGTCTTCGTCGTCATCATGATCGGTCTCGTGACCGTGATTGACTATGGCTTCAGCCACGCCGTCAAGTACATCTTCGGCTGAGCCGAGAGCGAAGGGCGCCGTACCCGGCGCCCCTATTCGCGTGTTCCACCCCATGTATCCAGGAAGAAGCAGCCACCGTGTCTGACCCGAACCTGAACGACGCCATCGAGTCGGTCGAGTCCGCTGAGGACGAGCTCGACATCGTCGAGGCGGCGGACGCCGAGGAGCCGGATCAGGCCGAGGCTGCCGACGCCGTCGCGGGCGAGCCCGCCGAAGAGGCCGCCATCCACCTGGAGGGCGACGCCGAGGCTGTCGCCGAGTCCGACGAGGACGAGTCCGCCGTCGCCGAGGTCGCCGACGAGGACGTCGTGGCCGATGTCGACGCCGCCGACGAGGACGAGGCGCCCGAGGAGGAGGCCGAGCCGGTCGACCCGATCGTCGCCCTGCGCGAGGAGCTCCGCACCCTCCCCGGCGAGTGGTACGTCATCCACACCTACGCCGGTTACGAGAACCGCGTGAAGACCAACCTCGAGCAGCGCGCCGTCTCGCTGAACGTCGAGGACTTCATCTTCCAGGCCGAGGTGCCGCAGGAAGAGGTCGCCCAGATCAAGAACGGCGAGCGCAAGACGATCCGTCAGAACAAGCTCCCCGGCTACGTGCTGGTGCGCATGGACCTGACCAACGAGTCCTGGGGCGTCGTCCGCAACACCCCCGGTGTCACCGGTTTCGTGGGCAACGCCTACGACCCGTACCCGCTGACCCTGGACGAGATCGTCAAGATGCTCGCCCCCGAGGCCGAGGAGAAGGCCGCCCGTGAGGCCGCCGAGGCCGAGGGCAAGCCCGCTCCGCAGCGCAAGGTCGAGGTCCAGGTCCTGGACTTCGAGGTCGGCGACTCGGTCACCGTCACCGACGGCCCGTTCGCGACGCTGCAGGCGACGATCAACGAGATCAACGCCGACTCGAAGAAGGTCAAGGGCCTCGTCGAGATCTTCGGCCGTGAGACCCCGGTCGAGCTCAGCTTCGACCAGATCCAGAAGAACTAGACCCAGTTCTGGCTCCTCTGGAACACACGCCTCCGACCAGGTCAGACAGGCTGCCAAAGCCGGTCTGACCTGCTCGGTTTTTAGCCGCACGTCTATACCCGTTATCGTTGTGCGGTATGCCTCCATCCGGATGACCGGATGGTCGGCTGAAAACTCTCACTAGGACCCGGAGAGAGCAATGCCTCCCAAGAAGAAGAAGGTCACGGGGCTCATCAAGCTCCAGATCCAGGCTGGTGCCGCCAACCCGGCCCCGCCGGTCGGCCCCGCGCTGGGCCAGCACGGCGTCAACATCATGGAGTTCTGCAAGGCCTACAACGCCGCGACCGAGTCGCAGCGTGGCTGGGTGATCCCGGTGGAGATCACGGTCTACGAGGACCGCTCCTTCACCTTCATCACCAAGACGCCGCCGGCCGCCAAGATGATCCTGAAGGCCGCTGGTGTCGAGAAGGGCTCCGGCGAGCCCCACAAGACCAAGGTCGCCAAGGTCACCCAGGCGCAGATCCGTGAGATCGCGCAGACCAAGATGGAAGACCTCAACGCCAACGACCTGGACGCCGCGTCGAAGATCATCGCCGGCACCGCCCGTTCCATGGGCATCACGGTCGAGGGCTGAGTTCCTCCCCCCGTCTGACCTTTCTCCGTGGTAGGGCCAAGCGCTGGCCCGAACCACAACTCCATACCTGTCACGCGGCAGAGCCGCGTGATGTAACCGCACAGGAGCAGTAGTGAAGCGCAGCAAGACTCTCCGCGCTGCGGACGCCAAGATCGACCGGGAGAAGCTGTACGCCCCGCTCGAGGCCGTCCGTCTCGCCAAGGAGACCTCCTCGACCAAGTTCGACGGCACCGTCGAGGTCGCCATGCGTCTGGGTGTCGACCCGCGCAAGGCCGACCAGATGGTCCGCGGCACCGTGAACCTCCCGCACGGCACCGGCAAGACCGCCCGGGTCCTGGTCTTCGCGACCGGTGACCGTGCTGCGGCCGCGGAAGCCGCCGGCGCCGACATCGTCGGCTCCGACGAGCTCATCGACGAGGTCGCGAAGGGCCGCCTGGACTTCGACGCCGTCGTCGCCACTCCGGACCTCATGGGCAAGGTCGGCCGCCTCGGCCGCGTGCTCGGTCCGCGTGGTCTGATGCCGAACCCGAAGACCGGCACCGTGACCCCCGACGTCGTGAAGGCTGTCAACGACATCAAGGGCGGCAAGATCGAGTTCCGCGTCGACAAGCACTCGAACCTGCACTTCATCATCGGCAAGGTGTCCTTCGACGACACCAAGCTGGTGGAGAACTACGCCGCGGCCCTGGAGGAGATCCTCCGTCTGAAGCCGTCGGCCGCCAAGGGTCGCTACATCAAGAAGGCCGCCATCACCACCACGATGGGCCCCGGCATTCCGCTGGACTCGAACCGCACCCGCAACCTCCTCGTCGAGGAGGACCCGGCCGCCGTCTGAAATTGACGGCAGCCGCGTCGCGTACGCGTCCTGTGGACGGGCCCCGCAACCTTTCGAGGTGCGGGGCCCGTCCTGTTTGTGTACGACGCTTTCGGAAACGCGTGTCAGAGGCTTGCGCTAGCGTGCAGGCTCCATGAATGCCAAGGGGTGGGATGACATGAACAGCACGACCATGCGCCGCACAGGTCTCTCCATAGCGGTGGTCGCCGCGCTGACCGGCCTCACGGCCTGCGGTTCGGGCGACTCGGGCGGCTCCTCCGACAAGGCCGGCAAGGACAAGGGCGGGATCAACGTCAGCCCCATCGCCGCCCTGCGCAGCGTCCAGAAGTCCACCGACAAGGCCGACACGGCCCGCATCGACGCCTCCACCACCATGGGCACCGCGGCCTCCATGAAGTCGTCGGGCGTCATGGGCTGGTCGGACGGCATCACCGGCAACGTCACGGTGACCTTCACCGGCGGCACGCAGGCCCAGCAGATGGCCCAGCTCGGCCAGTCGAAGCTCGACTACCGCTACCTGAAGAACGGCTTCTACGCCAACATGGGCGACAAGTTCGCCCAGCAGGCGGGCGGCGGCAAGCACTGGCTCGAGTACGACTACGACATGCTGGCCGAGATGAGCGGCGCCGCGGGCAAGGCCTTCCAGGACCAGATGCAGAACTCCACGCCGAACCAGTCGGTGAAGATGCTGCTCGCCTCCGGCGACGTGAAGCGCGTCGGCGAGGAGAAGGTCCGCGGGAAGCAGGCGACCCACTACTCCGGCAAGGTCGACATGGCGGACTTCACCGCCAAGAGCACGGACCTGGACTCGGGCCAGATGTCCGAGCTGCGCAAGCAGTTCGAGCAGGCCGGCATCAGCACCGAGAAGATCGACATCTGGGTCGACGGCGACGACCTCCTGGTCAAGAAGACCGAGAAGGCCGACACGAAGAACGGCGCGTTCTCCCAGACCGCCTACTACAGCGACTACGGAACCCCGCTCTCCGTCGAGAAGCCCCCGGCCTCGGACACCATGAGCTTCAAGGACCTCCTGAACAGGCAGTCGTCCCTGTAATCCCCGGTGGCGCGGCCCCCGCCGCCGTACAACCCGGGGGAAAGGGCGACGTACCTTCGGGTAATCTCAGCCCACCGCAATAATTGGATCAAATGTTCCTAGGGGTGGGGTCATGAGTATTTCCGTGCGTACGGGACGCAAGAGAACCGCGAGTGTCGTGCTGGCGGCCGCGCTGCTCGCCGGCGGCGCGGTCGCCTGCGGGTCGGAGAAGGCCGACGAGGCGGGGGAGGACATGTCGCCGGCGGCCGCCGTCAAGAAGGCCGCGGAGAAGACCGAGGACCTCACGTCGTTCACCTTCCGCATGAAGGGCAGCGTCCCGGAGGACGGGCGCGTCCGGGCCGAGGCGGCGATGAGCACCAAGCCGCTCGCCATGCAGATGAAGGTCTCCGCGCCCGACCAGGGCCCGGACAAGGTGGAGCTGCGCTACGTCGACGGCGCGGTCTACCTCGGCGGCGGCAAGGAAGCCGCCAAGGAGATGGACGGCAAGAGCTGGATCAAGTTCGACGCCAAGACGCTGGAGAAGCAGGGCGGCAAGGGCTCCGCCTCCTCGGTCTCCGCCCAGGCCGACAACAACCCGGCCGACCAGTCCACCCTCCTGACCGGCTCCAAGGACCTCAAGAAGGTCGGCACCGAGTCCGTCGGCGGCGTCGAGACCACCCGCTACACGGGCACGGTCACGCTGGACCGGATCCGCGAGCTCGGCAAGAACGAGGACGCGGCGACCAGGAAGCGCCACGAGAAGAGCATCAAGCAGTACGAGGACATGGGCATCGAGAAGCTCACGATGGACCTGTGGGTCGACGGCGAGGACCACACCAAGCAGTTCCGCGCCCGCGGCAAGGGCGACAAGGGCCCCATGGACATGACCATCACCTTCCTCGACTACAACAAGCCGGTGAAGGTCGCCGCCCCGCCGAAGAGCCAGGTCATGGACCTCGCCAAGGAGATGCAGGGCATGCAGGGCTGACCGATTTGCTCGACGCGGACCCGTTCGCGTACTCTTCCACAGAAGCCAAAGACCGCTGGTCGTTGCTGTGTTCTCACTCGAGGGTGCAGTGGCCGAAGGATCCGCTGAAACGGCGGACGACCCGCGCAGGTGACTGTGGATGTGCTCCTGGATCGCATGCGATCCGGTAGAGCTCACGCCCCGTGCGCCTGCGCCGGGGCGTTTCGTTTTGTCGGCCCCTTCTGAGCGGTCCTCATCACCCGGAAGGAGGCCGACGCTCTATGCCGACGCCCGACAAGGCTGCCGCGGTAGCCGAGCTCACGGACAAGTTCCGCAGCTCGAACGCCGCCGTGCTGACCGAGTACCGGGGTCTCACCGTGGCCCAGCTCAAGCAGCTGCGCCGTTCCCTCGGTGAAAACTCCGAGTACGCCGTGGTGAAGAACACGCTGACCAAGATTGCGGCCAACGAGGCCGGGATCAACACGCTGGACGACCTGTTCACGGGTCCGACGGCGGTTGCCTTCGTCACCGGTGACCCGGTGGAGTCGGCGAAGGGTCTTCGTGACTTCGCCAAGGACAACCCGAACCTCGTCATCAAGGGCGGTGTCCTTGATGGCAAGGCGCTGTCCGCCGATGAGTTCAAGAAGCTCGCGGACCTCGAGTCCCGCGAGGTTCTGCTCGCCAAGCTGGCGGGCGCCATGAAGGGCAAGCAGTCGCAGGCTGCCGCGCTCTTCCAGGCGCTTCCCTCGAAGTTCGTCCGCACCGCGGAGGCGCTTCGTGCCAAGAAGGCCGAGCAGGGCGGTGCCGAGTAATTCGGCTCGCACACTGATCGCCGCCTGAGGCGACGGTCGACGCGGGCCCAACGTACGCCCGCCTCCATGTACACACGGCACCAGCCGAATTAGTGGAAGGACGCCATCATGGCGAAGCTGTCCCAGGACGACCTGCTCGCGCAGTTCGAAGAGATGACCCTCATCGAGCTCTCCGAGTTCGTGAAGGCCTTCGAGGAGAAGTTCGACGTCACCGCCGCCGCCCCGGCCGCCGTCGCCGTCGCCGGCCCGGGTGCCCCGGCCGCCGAGGCCGAGGCCGAGCAGGACGAGTTCGACGTCATCCTCACGGGTGCCGGCGACAAGAAGATCCAGGTCATCAAGGTCGTGCGTGAGCTGACCTCGCTGGGCCTGAAGGAGGCCAAGGACCTCGTCGACGGCACCCCGAAGCCGGTCCTCGAGAAGGTCGCCAAGGACGCCGCGGACAAGGCCAAGGAGGCCCTCGAGGGCGCCGGCGCCTCCGTCGAGGTCAAGTGACCTCACGAGTCGTCTGACTCTCTTTCCCGTACGTGTGGCGGAAACGCTGTAACGCACGGGCCGCCAAGGGCGATCACCCATCTGGGTGGTCGCCTTTCGGCGTTCCAGGGCACTCGTGCGACGGGTGCCTTGCGATGTCGGTCCCGGCGAGTATGGTGATCTTCGTTGTGCCCTCGGAACGGCCCGTGACGGTGACGATCGCAGAGCGACGTCGGGGCAGAAGTCGGGGCAGGGGGGCCTTGACGAACCGCACGCAGCGCGCAATTCTCAGGACGCGTCGTCACAACGATCCGGATCCGAGGCATGGATCGGTGACGAAGAGGGCAGTATCGATGTGCATCGAGGGCGTGGCTTGCAGCAGGGGTTGAGAACAACGAGGGTCTTCAAAAACCCGCACTGGACATCAGTGGGCCGAGTGGCTACACTGACCCTTTGCGCTGCCTGTTAGCTGCCTCCTGCCCGTCACCAGGGGCATGCCCATGCTTGAGCACAGTGGACCGACTCTTCCCTGACCAGGGATGTCTGTCTCTGCGTCCAGCCTGGGACCGGTACGCGCGTAGTGAGTCCGAGCCCTCGGAAGGACCCCCTCTTGGCCGCCTCGCGCACTGCCTCGACCGCGAATACGAACAACGGCGCCAGCACCGCCCCGCTGCGCATCTCCTTTGCAAAGATCAAGGAGCCCCTCGAGGTTCCGAACCTTCTTGCGCTGCAGACCGAGAGCTTTGACTGGCTGCTCGGCAACGACGCGTGGAAGGCTCGTGTCGAGGCGGCTCTTGAAAGCGGACAGGACGTCCCCACCAAGTCCGGTCTGGAGGAGATCTTCGAGGAGATCTCCCCGATCGAGGACTTCTCCGGGTCGATGTCCCTGACGTTCCGCGACCACCGTTTCGAGCCTCCGAAGAACTCGATCGACGAGTGCAAGGAGCGCGACTTCACGTTCGCCGCCCCGCTCTTCGTCACCGCCGAGTTCACCAACAACGAGACCGGTGAGATCAAGTCTCAGACGGTCTTCATGGGCGACTTCCCGCTCATGACCAACAAGGGCACCTTCGTCATCAACGGCACCGAGCGTGTCGTCGTGTCGCAGCTCGTCCGTTCCCCCGGCGTCTACTTCGATTCCTCGATCGACAAGACGTCCGACAAGGACATCTTCTCCGCCAAGATCATCCCGTCCCGGGGTGCCTGGCTGGAGATGGAGATCGACAAGCGCGACATGGTCGGTGTCCGCATCGACCGCAAGCGCAAGCAGTCGGTCACCGTTCTGCTCAAGGCTCTCGGTTGGACGACCGAGCAGATCCTCGAGGAGTTCGGCGAGTACGAGTCCATGCGCGCCACCCTGGAGAAGGACCACACCCAGGGCCAGGACGACGCGCTGCTCGACATCTACCGCAAGCTCCGTCCGGGCGAGCCGCCGACCCGTGAGGCCGCTCAGACGCTGCTCGAGAACCTCTACTTCAACCCCAAGCGCTACGACCTCGCCAAGGTCGGCCGCTACAAGGTCAACAAGAAGCTGGGTGCGGACGCTCCGCTCGACGCGGGCATCCTCACGGTCGAGGACATCATCGCCTCGATCAAGTACCTGGTGAAGCTGCACGCCGGTGAGACCGAGACCGTCGGTGACAGCGGCACGTCGATCGTCGTCGAGACCGACGACATCGACCACTTCGGCAACCGTCGTCTGCGCAACGTCGGCGAGCTCATCCAGAACCAGGTCCGCACGGGTCTGGCTCGTATGGAGCGCGTCGTCCGCGAGCGCATGACGACCCAGGACGTCGAGGCGATCACGCCGCAGACCCTGATCAACATTCGCCCGGTCGTGGCGTCGATCAAGGAATTCTTCGGCACCTCGCAGCTGTCGCAGTTCATGGACCAGAACAACCCGCTGTCGGGTCTCACCCACAAGCGCCGTCTGTCGGCGCTTGGCCCGGGTGGTCTCTCCCGTGAGCGGGCCGGCTTCGAGGTCCGTGACGTGCACCCGTCTCACTACGGCCGCATGTGCCCCATTGAGACGCCCGAAGGCCCGAACATCGGTCTGATCGGTTCGCTCGCCTCGTACGGCCGCGTCAACGCGTTCGGCTTCGTCGAGACGCCGTACCGCAAGGTCGTCGAGGGCCAGGTCACCGACGACGTCGACTACCTGACCGCCGACGAGGAGGACCGCTTCGTCATCGCGCAGGCCAACGCGCCGCTGACGGACGACCTCCACTTCGCCGAGGCCCGCGTCCTGATCCGCCGCCGTGGCGGAGAGATCGACTACGTGCCCGGCACGGACGTCGACTACATGGACGTCTCGCCGCGCCAGATGGTGTCGGTCGCGACCGCGATGATCCCCTTCCTCGAGCACGACGACGCCAACCGTGCCCTCATGGGCGCGAACATGATGCGTCAGGCCGTGCCCCTGATCACCGCCGAGGCTCCCCTCGTCGGCACCGGCATGGAGTACCGCTGCGCGGTCGACGCCGGTGACGTGATCAAGGCCGAGAAGGCGGGTGTGGTCCAGGAGGTCTCCGCGGACTACGTCACGGTCACCAACGACGACGGCACGTACACCACGTACCGCATCGCCAAGTTCTCCCGGTCGAACCAGGGCACCTCGGTCAACCAGAAGGTTGTCGTCGACGAGGGCGCCCGCGTGATCGAGGGCCAGGTCCTGGCCGACGGTCCCGCGACCGAAGAGGGCGAGATGGCCCTCGGCAAGAACCTGCTCGTGGCGTTCATGCCGTGGGAGGGTCACAACTACGAGGACGCGATCATCCTGTCGCAGCGCCTCGTGCAGGACGACGTCCTCTCCTCGATCCACATCGAGGAGCACGAGGTCGACGCCCGTGACACCAAGCTCGGCCCGGAGGAGATCACCCGGGACATCCCGAACGTCTCCGAGGAGGTCCTCGCCGACCTCGACGAGCGCGGCATCATCCGTATCGGTGCCGAGGTCGTCGCCGGCGACATCCTCGTCGGCAAGGTCACGCCCAAGGGTGAGACCGAGCTGACGCCGGAGGAGCGCCTGCTCCGCGCGATCTTCGGCGAGAAGGCGCGCGAGGTCCGTGACACCTCCCTGAAGGTGCCGCACGGTGAGATCGGCAAGGTCATCGGCGTCCGCGTCTTCGACCGCGAAGAGGGCGACGAGCTGCCGCCGGGCGTGAACCAGCTGGTCCGCGTCTACGTGGCGCAGAAGCGCAAGATCACCGACGGTGACAAGCTCGCCGGCCGTCACGGCAACAAGGGCGTCATCTCGAAGATCCTTCCGATCGAGGACATGCCGTTCCTCGAGGACGGAACTCCGGTCGACATCATCCTGAACCCGCTGGGTGTCCCGTCCCGAATGAACCCGGGACAGGTCCTGGAGATCCACCTCGGCTGGCTCGCCAGCCGCGGCTGGGACGTCTCCGGCCTCGCGGACGAGTGGGCGCAGCGCCTCCAGGCCATCGGCGCCGACAAGGTCGACCCCGGCACGAACGTCGCCACCCCCGTCTTCGACGGTGCGCGTGAGGACGAGCTCGCGGGTCTGCTGCAGCACACCATCCCGAACCGCGACGGCGAGCGCATGGTGCTCCCGTCCGGCAAGGCGCAGCTGTTCGACGGCCGCTCCGGCGAGCCGTTCCCGGACCCGATCTCGGTCGGGTACATGTACATCCTCAAGCTGCACCACCTGGTCGACGACAAGCTCCACGCCCGTTCGACCGGTCCGTACTCGATGATCACCCAGCAGCCGCTGGGTGGTAAGGCGCAGTTCGGTGGTCAGCGCTTCGGTGAGATGGAGGTGTGGGCGCTCGAGGCTTATGGCGCCGCGTACGCCCTTCAGGAGCTCCTGACGATCAAGTCCGACGACGTGACCGGCCGCGTGAAGGTCTACGAGGCCATCGTCAAGGGCGAGAACATCCCCGAGCCCGGCATTCCCGAGTCCTTCAAGGTGCTCATCAAGGAAATGCAGTCGCTCTGCCTCAATGTGGAGGTGCTGTCCTCGGACGGCATGTCCATCGAGATGCGCGACACCGACGAGGACGTCTTCCGCGCGGCGGAGGAGCTCGGCATCGACCTGTCCCGGCGCGAGCCGAGCAGCGTCGAAGAGGTCTGACGGGTCTGGTCGGGGCCTCCTCGTGAGGCCCCGGCCCTGCCCCGGACCCGTACAGACCATGATTGAGACTCGACCCCGAAAGAGGGATTGACGACAAAGTGCTCGACGTCAACTTCTTCGACGAGCTGCGGATCGGCCTTGCCACCGCGGACGACATCCGACAGTGGTCCCACGGCGAGGTCAAGAAGCCGGAGACCATCAACTACCGCACGCTCAAGCCCGAAAAGGACGGACTCTTCTGCGAGAAGATCTTCGGTCCGACCCGGGACTGGGAGTGCTACTGCGGCAAGTACAAGCGTGTCCGCTTCAAGGGCATCATCTGTGAGCGCTGTGGCGTAGAGGTCACCCGCGCCAAGGTGCGCCGTGAGCGGATGGGCCACATCGAGCTCGCCGCCCCCGTCACCCACATCTGGTACTTCAAGGGCGTCCCGTCGCGCCTCGGCTACCTCCTCGACCTCGCCCCGAAGGACCTCGAGAAGGTCATCTACTTCGCGGCGTACATGATCACGTTCGTGGACGAGGAGCGCCGCACCCGCGACCTGCCCTCCCTGGAGGCGCACGTCTCCGTGGAGCGCCAGCAGATCGAGAACCGTCGCGACTCCGACCTGGAGGCCCGCGCCAAGAAGCTCGAGACCGACCTGGCCGAGCTCGAGGCCGAGGGTGCCAAGGCCGACGTGCGCCGCAAGGTGCGCGAAGGCGCCGAGCGCGAGATGAAGCAGCTCCGTGACCGCGCCCAGCGCGAGATCGACCGTCTCGACGAGGTGTGGAACCGCTTCAAGAACCTCAAGGTCCAGGACCTCGAGGGCGACGAGCTGCTCTACCGCGAGCTGCGTGACCGCTTCGGCACGTACTTCGACGGCTCCATGGGCGCCGCTGCCCTGCAGAAGCGCCTGGAGTCCTTCGACCTCGACGAGGAGGCCGAGCGCCTCCGCGAGATCATCCGTACCGGCAAGGGCCAGAAGAAGACCCGTGCGCTCAAGCGCCTCAAGGTCGTCTCCGCGTTCCTGCAGACCAGCAACAGCCCCAAGGGCATGGTGCTGGACTGCGTGCCGGTCATCCCGCCGGACCTGCGTCCGATGGTGCAGCTGGACGGTGGCCGCTTCGCGACCTCCGACCTGAACGACCTGTACCGCCGCGTGATCAACCGCAACAACCGCCTGAAGCGCCTTCTCGACCTCGGTGCGCCCGAGATCATCGTGAACAACGAGAAGCGCATGCTCCAGGAGGCCGTGGACGCCCTCTTCGACAACGGTCGTCGTGGTCGCCCGGTCACCGGTCCCGGCAACCGCCCGCTGAAGTCCCTGAGCGACATGCTCAAGGGCAAGCAGGGTCGTTTCCGTCAGAACCTTCTCGGCAAGCGCGTGGACTACTCCGCGCGTTCCGTGATCGTCGTCGGTCCGCAGCTGAAGCTGCACCAGTGTGGTCTGCCGAAGGCCATGGCGCTGGAGCTCTTCAAGCCGTTCGTGATGAAGCGCCTGGTCGACCTGAACCACGCGCAGAACATCAAGAGCGCCAAGCGGATGGTCGAGCGCGGCCGCACGGTCGTGTACGACGTCCTCGAAGAGGTCATCGCCGAGCACCCGGTTCTGCTGAACCGTGCGCCCACGCTGCACCGCCTCGGCATCCAGGCCTTCGAGCCGCAGCTGGTCGAGGGCAAGGCCATCCAGATCCACCCGCTCGTCTGCACCGCGTTCAACGCGGACTTCGACGGTGACCAGATGGCCGTCCACCTGCCGCTCTCCGCGGAGGCGCAGGCCGAGGCCCGCATCCTGATGCTGTCCTCGAACAACATCCTGAAGCCGGCCGACGGTCGTCCCGTCACCATGCCGACCCAGGACATGGTGCTCGGTCTCTTCTTCCTCACCACGGACGAGGAGGAGCGCAAGGTCATCGGCGAGGGCCGGTCCTTCGGCTCCACGGCCGAGGCGATCATGGCGTTCGACGCCCGTGAGCTCTCGCTGCAGGCGAAGGTCGACATCCGCTTCCCGGTGGGCACCATCCCGCCGCGCGGCTGGACCCCGCCGACCAGCGCCGAGGGCGAAGACTTCGGTGACGAGCGCGCCTACCAGCAGGGCGACAGCTTCCGGCTGCGTACGACCCTGGGCCGCGCGCTCTTCAACGAGCTGCTGCCCGAGGACTACCCCTTCGTCGACTACTCCGTCGGCAAGAAGCAGCTCTCCGAGATCGTCAACGACCTCGCCGAGCGCTACCCCAAGGTCATCGTGGCGGCGACGCTCGACAACCTGAAGGCGGCGGGCTTCTACTGGGCGACCCGTTCCGGCGTCACCGTGGCCATCTCCGACGTCGTCGTGCCCGAGGCCAAGAAGGCCATCGTCAAGGGCTACGAGGAGCAGGACGAGAAGGTCCAGAAGCAGTACGAGCGCGGTCTGATCACCAAGGACGAGCGCACGCAGGAGCTCATCGCGATCTGGACCAAGGCGACCAACGAGGTCGCCGAGGCGATGAACGCGAACTTCCCCAAGACGAACCCCATCTTCATGATGGTTGACTCGGGTGCCCGAGGAAACATGATGCAGATGCGCCAGATCGCCGGTATGCGTGGTCTGGTGTCGAACGCCAAGAACGAGACGATCCCGCGCCCGATCAAGGCTTCGTTCCGCGAAGGCCTCTCGGTGCTCGAGTACTTCATCTCGACCCACGGTGCTCGTAAGGGTCTTGCGGACACGGCTCTCCGTACCGCCGACTCCGGTTACCTCACCCGTCGTCTGGTCGACGTCTCGCAGGACGTCATCATTCGCGAGGAGGACTGCGGCACCGAGCGCGGTCTGAAGCTGAAGATCGCGGTCAAGGGCGAGGACGGTGTGCTCCGCAAGACGGAGAACGTCGAGACCTCGGTCTACGCCCGCATGCTGGCCGAGGACGTCGTCATCGACGGCAAGGTCATCGCGCCGGCCAACGTCGACCTCGGTGACGTCCTCATCGACGCCCTGGTCGCCAACGGCGTCGAGGAGGTCAAGACCCGCTCGGTCCTGACCTGTGAGTCCGCGGTCGGCACCTGTGCCTTCTGCTACGGCCGCTCGCTCGCCACCGGCAAGCTGGTCGACATCGGTGAGGCGGTCGGCATCATCGCCGCCCAGTCCATCGGTGAGCCCGGTACCCAGCTGACGATGCGTACCTTCCACACCGGTGGTGTGGCCGGTGACGACATCACCCAGGGTCTGCCCCGTGTCGTCGAGCTCTTCGAGGCCCGTACGCCGAAGGGTGTCGCCCCGATCTCCGAGGCCGCGGGCCGTGTCCGCATCGAGGAGACCGAGAAGACCAAGAAGATCGTCGTCACCCCGGACGACGGCAGCGACGAGACGGCGTTCCCGATCTCGAAGCGTGCCAAGGTCCTGGTGCGCGAGGGTGACCACGTCGAGGTGGGCCAGAAGCTCACCTTCGGTGCCACCAACCCGCACGACGTGCTGCGGATCCTCGGTCAGCGTGCGGTCCAGGTCCACCTGGTCGGCGAAGTCCAGAAGGTCTACAACTCGCAGGGTGTGTCGATCCACGACAAGCACATCGAGATCATCATCCGGCAGATGCTGCGCCGCGTGACGATCATCGAGTCCGGCGACGCGGAGCTGCTGCCGGGCGAGCTCGTCGAGCGCTCGAAGTTCGAGACCGAGAACCGTCGGGTCGTGACGGAAGGTGGCCACCCGGCCTCCGGCCGTCCGCAGCTGATGGGTATCACCAAGGCCTCGCTGGCGACGGAATCCTGGCTGTCGGCCGCCTCCTTCCAGGAGACGACCCGAGTCCTGACGGATGCGGCGATCAACGCCAAGTCCGACAGCCTCATCGGCCTCAAGGAGAACGTCATCATCGGTAAGCTCATCCCGGCCGGTACGGGTCTCTCCCGCTACCGCAACATCCGGGTCGAGCCGACCGAAGAGGCCAAGGCCGCGATGTACTCGGCCGTCGGCTACGACGACATCGACTACTCCCCGTTCGGCACGGGCTCCGGCCAGGCCGTCCCGCTGGAGGACTACGACTACGGGCCGTACAACCAGTAAGGCCTACGTCTGTTGAAGGGCGGTCACCTCTCGGGGTGGCCGCCCTTCGGCGTTTTCGGCGGCGCGGGCGCAGGAGGCGTCCAGGGCGCCGGAGGGGCCGGGCCCGGTCCCGCGGACCCGGTCGTGCCCCGTGGTGCACGCGTCGCGGCCCTGAGGGGCCGTAGGGGGTGCGGGGGAGGGGTACGCGGGGCCCGGATGCTCCGGGGACCTGGGCTTTCGAGCCCGAATCGGGGCCGGCACCGAATTGATCAAGGCATTCCGCGGTGTCCCCGATGCATTCAGATGCCCGGCGTGTCGGGGCCCATCGCATTTGTTTTGACCAGACTCGATGAGGTAGGTACGCTCAGACCTTGTGCCTGGGGTGTGCCTGGGCTCGTGCGCGTGTCTTCAACCGCATCGCGAGTCCGTCAACAAGGCCACCGTGATCTGCGCTCCTTTCCGCCCTGCGGCGGGAGTCTGCAGCATTCGACACACCCGACCGCGTGGGTCGGCGATGTTCCGGGTTAGCTTTACTATTCGGCACACAGAAACCGGAGAAGTAGTGCCTACGATCCAGCAGCTGGTCCGCAAGGGCCGGCAGGACAAGGTCGAGAAGAACAAGACGCCCGCACTCGAGGGTTCGCCCCAGCGCCGTGGCGTCTGCACGCGTGTGTTCACGACCACCCCGAAGAAGCCGAACTCGGCCCTCCGTAAGGTCGCGCGTGTGCGTCTGACCTCTGGGATCGAGGTCACGGCCTACATTCCGGGTGAGGGACACAACCTGCAGGAGCACTCCATCGTGCTCGTGCGTGGTGGCCGTGTGAAGGACCTGCCTGGTGTTCGTTACAAGATCATCCGCGGTTCCCTCGACACCCAGGGTGTCAAGAACCGCAAGCAGGCCCGCAGCCGCTACGGCGCCAAGAAGGAGAAGTAAGAATGCCTCGTAAGGGCCCCGCCCCGAAGCGCCCGGTCATCATCGACCCGGTCTACGGTTCTCCTCTGGTGACCTCCCTCATCAACAAGGTGCTGCTGAACGGCAAGCGCTCCACCGCCGAGCGCATCGTGTACGGCGCCATGGAGGGCCTGCGCGAGAAGACCGGCAACGACCCGGTCATCACGCTGAAGCGCGCGCTCGAGAACATCAAGCCGACCCTCGAGGTCAAGTCCCGCCGTGTCGGTGGCGCGACCTACCAGGTCCCGATCGAGGTCAAGCCGGGTCGTGCGAACACGCTCGCCCTGCGCTGGCTCGTCGGTTACTCCCGCGCCCGTCGCGAGAAGACCATGACCGAGCGTCTGCTCAACGAGCTCCTCGACGCCTCCAACGGCCTCGGTGCCGCTGTGAAGAAGCGCGAGGACACCCACAAGATGGCCGAGTCCAACAAGGCCTTCGCGCACTACCGCTGGTAGTCGCTACCCACATCGAGACCGAGAGAAGACTGAGCCGACATGGCTACCACTTCACTTGACCTGGCCAAGGTGCGCAACATCGGCATCATGGCCCACATCGACGCGGGCAAGACGACGACCACCGAGCGGATCCTGTTCTACACCGGTGTCTCGTACAAGATCGGTGAGGTCCACGACGGCGCCGCCACGATGGACTGGATGGAGCAGGAGCAGGAGCGTGGCATCACGATCACCTCTGCTGCCACCACCTGTCACTGGCCGCTGAACGACGTCGACCACACCATCAACATCATCGACACCCCGGGCCACGTCGACTTCACCGTCGAGGTGGAGCGTTCGCTCCGCGTGCTCGACGGTGCCGTGACGGTGTTCGACGGCGTCGCCGGCGTTGAGCCCCAGTCCGAGACCGTGTGGCGTCAGGCGGACCGCTACGGCGTCCCGCGCATCTGCTTCGTCAACAAGCTCGACCGCACCGGTGCCGAGTTCCACCGCTGTGTCGACATGATCGTCGACCGCCTCGGTGCGACCCCGCTCGTCATGCAGCTGCCCATCGGCGCAGAGGCTGACTTCAAGGGCGTCGTCGACCTCGTCACCATGAAGGCCTTCGTCTGGTCCGCCGAGACCAAGATGGGCGAGGCCTACGACATCGTCGACATCCCCGACACGCACACCGAGGCTGCCGAGGAGTACCGCGGCAAGCTCCTCGAGGCCGTCGCGGAGAACGACGAGGAGATGATGGAGCTGTACCTCGAGGGCCAGGAGCCCACCGAGGAGCAGCTGTACGCGGCGATCCGTCGCATCACCATCGCCTCCGGCAAGGGCGGCGACACCACCGTCACCCCCGTCTTCTGCGGTACCGCGTTCAAGAACAAGGGCGTCCAGCCCCTGCTCGACGCGGTCGTGCGCTACCTGCCGTCCCCCCTGGACGTCGAGGCCATCGAGGGCCACGACGTCAAGGACCCGGAGATGGTCGTCAAGCGCAAGCCGTCCGACGACGAGCCGCTGTCGGCCCTCGCGTTCAAGATCGCGAGCGACCCGCACCTCGGCAAGCTCACCTTCGTCCGGATCTACTCCGGTCGCCTGGACTCCGGCACCGCGGTGCTGAACTCCGTCAAGGGCAAGAAGGAGCGCATCGGCAAGATCTACCGCATGCACGCGAACAAGCGTGAGGAGATCGAGTCGGTGGGCGCCGGTGACATCGTCGCCGTCATGGGCCTGAAGCAGACCACCACCGGTGAGACGCTGTCCGACGACAAGAACCCGGTCATCCTGGAGTCCATGGACTTCCCGGCGCCGGTCATCGAGGTCGCCATCGAGCCCAAGTCCAAGGGCGACCAGGAGAAGCTGGGTGTCGCCATCCAGCGTCTCTCGGAGGAGGACCCCTCCTTCCGCGTGCACTCGGACGAGGAGACCGGCCAGACCATCATCGGTGGTATGGGTGAGCTCCACCTCGAGGTGCTCGTCGACCGCATGAAGCGCGAGTTCCGCGTCGAGGCGAACGTCGGCAAGCCGCAGGTGGCCTACCGCGAGACGATCCGCAAGGCCGTCGAGCGCGTGGACTTCACCCACAAGAAGCAGACCGGTGGTACCGGTCAGTTCGCGAAGGTGCAGATCGCGATCGAGCCCATCGAGGGCGGCGACGCGTCGTACGAGTTCGTGAACAAGGTCACCGGTGGCCGCATCCCCAAGGAGTACATCCCCTCGGTGGACGCGGGTGCTCAGGAGGCCATGCAGTTCGGCATCCTGGCCGGCTACGAGATGACGGGCGTCCGCGTCACGCTCATCGACGGCGCCTACCACGAGGTCGACTCCTCGGAGCTCGCCTTCAAGATCGCCGGTTCGCAGGCCTTCAAGGAGGCCGCTCGCAAGGCCAGCCCCGTGCTGCTCGAGCCGATGATGGCCGTCGAGGTCACCACGCCCGAGGACTACATGGGCGATGTCATCGGTGACATCAACTCCCGCCGTGGCCAGATCCAGGCCATGGAGGAGCGCAGCGGCGCTCGCGTCGTGAAGGGCCTCGTGCCCCTCTCGGAGATGTTCGGCTACGTCGGAGACCTCCGCAGCAAGACGTCGGGTCGCGCAAGCTACTCAATGCAGTTCGACTCCTACGCCGAGGTTCCGCGGAACGTCGCCGAGGAGATCATCGCGAAGGCCAAGGGCGAGTAACTCACCCGAGTTCACGCTTTAGGCTTGACACCATCCGCCGGGGTTCGACCCCCAAGGCAAGAACCCCGGCGGCTGGCATACCAGCAAAGATCACCTGGCGCCGATGAAGCAAGGCGTACAGAACCACTCCCAGGAGGACCCAGTGGCGAAGGCGAAGTTCGAGCGGACTAAGCCGCACGTCAACATCGGCACCATCGGTCACATTGACCACGGTAAGACGACCCTCACGGCCGCCATTACCAAGGTGCTGCACGACGCGTACCCCGACCTGAACGAGGCCTCGGCCTTCGACCAGATCGACAAGGCTCCCGAGGAGCGCCAGCGCGGTATCACGATCTCGATCGCGCACGTCGAGTACCAGACCGAGGCGCGTCACTACGCCCACGTCGACTGCCCCGGTCACGCGGACTACATCAAGAACATGATCACGGGTGCCGCGCAGATGGACGGCGCCATCCTCGTGGTCGCCGCCACCGACGGCCCGATGCCGCAGACCAAGGAGCACGTGCTCCTGGCCCGCCAGGTCGGCGTTCCGTACATCGTCGTCGCCCTGAACAAGGCCGACATGGTGGACGACGAGGAGATCCTCGAGCTCGTCGAGCTCGAGGTCCGTGAGCTCCTCTCCGAGTACGAGTTCCCGGGCGACGACGTTCCGGTCGTCAAGGTCTCGGCGCTCAAGGCGCTCGAGGGCGACGAGGAGTGGGGCAAGTCCGTCCTCGAGCTCATGGCCGCCGTCGACTCCGCCATCCCGGAGCCGGAGCGCGACGTCGACAAGCCGTTCCTCATGCCGATCGAGGACGTCTTCACGATCACCGGTCGTGGCACGGTCGTCACCGGTCGTATCGAGCGTGGTGTCCTGAAGGTCAACGAGACCGTCGACATCATCGGCATCAAGACCGAGAAGACCACCACCACGGTCACCGGCATCGAGATGTTCCGCAAGCTGCTCGACGAGGGCCAGGCCGGTGAGAACGTCGGTCTGCTCCTCCGTGGCATCAAGCGCGAGGACGTCGAGCGCGGCCAGGTCATCATCAAGCCCGGTTCGGTCACGCCGCACACCGAGTTCGAGGCCCAGGCCTACATCCTGTCGAAGGACGAGGGTGGCCGTCACACCCCGTTCTTCAACAACTACCGCCCGCAGTTCTACTTCCGCACCACCGACGTGACCGGCGTCGTGACCCTCCCCGAGGGCACCGAGATGGTCATGCCGGGCGACAACACCGAGATGACCGTCGAGCTCATCCAGCCCGTCGCCATGGAAGAGGGCCTGAAGTTCGCCATCCGTGAGGGTGGCCGGACCGTCGGCGCCGGCCAGGTCACCAAGATCAACAAGTAAGTCCCCGACTTGCTTGCGGATCGGGGTAACCCGGTCGCTCTGAACTGAGCGCAGCGAAGGGCCCCGTCCACCTCCGGGTGGGCGGGGCCTTTTGCGTTCCTTCGCGAGGGCCGGCGGGGGCTTTGCGTACGCGATCTTGGCCGTGGCAGCTTGACAGTTCGCCCCGATTGGCCTTCGGCACGCCCCGTATGGCACACTGTTCAGGTTGCTCGGTTGAGTGCCGATGCTGTGCGCCTCCCGCCGGGAGGACTGGAAGCGAGTCCCACAGTACTCGTCGCCTCATCTGTCGAGGGTCGCAAGGCCCGCAGGCAGCGCTGTGGCGGACGTACGGGAATCTTTTGGGAAGTGCAGTGCGGTGGCTCGGCCAGGCGCCCGGTGGGTTTCTTCCCCCGGACCCGCGGTCATTCAGGGCCGCAGCCCCTGGCAGGGATTCCTTCGGGAGATCTGTATGAGCGGGACTGCGACACGCCCGACCGCGTGGGTCGGAGGAAGTAGAAAAAAGGGCCTTCCGGGGGCCAGAGCGTTCGAGACGAAGGACTACTAAGTAGCCATGGCGGGACAGAAGATCCGCATCCGGCTCAAGGCCTACGACCACGAGGTCATCGACTCTTCGGCGAAGAAGATCGTCGAGACGGTGACCCGCACTGGTGCGTCGGTCGCGGGCCCGGTGCCGCTGCCCACTGAGAAGAACGTGTACTGCGTCATCAAGTCGCCGCACAAGTACAAGGACTCGCGCGAGCACTTCGAGATGCGCACGCACAAGCGCCTGATCGACATCCTCGACCCCACCCCCAAGACCGTTGACTCGTTGATGCGCCTGGACCTTCCGGCCGGCGTCGACATCGAGATCAAGCTCTGAAGGGCGCGAAGAAGATGACCAAGCAGATCAAGGGCATCCTGGGCGAGAAGCTCGGCATGACCCAGGTCTGGGACGAGAACAACCGTGTCGTCCCGGTGACCGTGGTCAAGGCCGGGCCCTGCGTCGTTACCCAGGTCCGTACGAATGACAGCGACGGCTACGAGTCGGTCCAGATCGCCTTCGGCGAGATCGACCCGCGCAAGGTGAACAAGCCCCTCAAGGGCCACTTCGCCAAGGCCGACGTGACCCCCCGTCGCCACCTCGTCGAGATCCGTACCGCTGGTGCCAGCGAGTACACCCTCGGCCAGGAGCTGACTGCCGAGACGTTCGAGGCCGGTATCAAGGTCGACGTCACCGGCAAGAGCAAGGGCAAGGGCTTCGCCGGTGTGATGAAGCGTCACAACTTCCACGGTGGCAAGGCCTCCCACGGTGCCCACCGCGTGCACCGCAAGCCCGGTTCCATCGGTGGCTGTGCCACCCCCGGCCGTGTCTTCAAGGGCATGCGCATGGCGGGTCGCATGGGCAACGAGCGGGTCACCACCCAGAACCTGACCGTCCACGCCGTTGACGCGGAGAAGGGCCTGCTGCTCATCAAGGGCGCGGTTCCTGGTCCGAACGGCGGCCTCGTCCTGGTCCGTACCGCGGCCAAGGGGGCCTGAGGTAACCCATGAGCACCATTGACATCCTTTCGCCGGCAGGCGACAAGACCGGGACGGTCGAGCTCCCCGCGGAGATCTTCGACGTCGAGAAGATCAGCATCCCGCTGATCCACCAGGTCGTCGTCGCGCAGCTGGCCGCGGCCCGCCAGGGCACGCACAAGACCAAGACCCGCGGTGAAGTCCGTGGTGGCGGCAAGAAGCCGTACCGCCAGAAGGGCACCGGCCGCGCGCGCCAGGGTTCGACCCGTGCGCCGCAGTTCGCCGGCGGTGGCGTCGTCCACGGCCCCGTGCCGCGTGACTACTCCCAGCGCACTCCCAAGAAGATGAAGGCTGCCGCTCTGCGTCACGCCCTCACCGACCGGGCGCGCAACTCCCGCATCCACGTCGTCTCCGGCGTGGTCGAGGGCGAGATCTCGACGAAGGCCGCGAAGAGCCTGCTCGGCAAGGTCAGCGAGCGCAAGAACGTGCTCCTGGTCATCGAGCGCTCGGACGAGCTGTCGCTGCTCTCCGCCCGCAACCTGCCCCAGGTCCACATCCTGGAGCCGGGCCAGCTGAACACGTACGACGTGCTCGTCTCGGACGACGTGGTCTTCACCAAGGCCGCGTTCGAGTCCTTCGTGTCCGGCCCGAAGGCCACTGACACCGAAGGGAGCGAAGCCTGATGGCCATCCGTCACCAGAGCATCGCGTCCAAGGCTGCGAAGGCCGCCAAGGCCGCGCGTGTCGCCAAGGCGAAGCGCATCGCGACCGAGGGCAAGATCGCCGTTGAGCCCACCCCGCTGAGCAAGTCCTTCTCGGACCCGCGCGACGTCCTCGTCAAGCCGGTCGTCTCCGAGAAGTCGTACGCGCTGCTCGACGAGGGCAAGTACACGTTCATCGTGGCCCCGGGCGCCAACAAGACCCAGATCAAGCAGGCCGTCGAGGCGGTCTTCTCGGTCAAGGTCACCGGCGTCAACACGATCAACCGTCAGGGCAAGCGGAAGCGCACGCGCACCGGGTTCGGCAAGCGTGCCGACACCAAGCGCGCCATCGTGACCCTTGCTGAGGGCGACCGTATCGACATCTTCGGCCAGGCCTCCTAACGGAGTGCCCTGGTCCGAATATCGGACGAGGACTGAGAAATGGGAATCCGCAAGTACAAGCCGACTACGCCGGGCCGCCGTGGCTCCTCCGTAGCCGACTTCGTCGAGGTAACGCGGTCCACGCCGGAGAAGTCGCTGGTTCGCCCGCTGCACAGCAAGGGCGGCCGTAACAATTCCGGTCGTGTGACCGTTCGCCACCAGGGTGGTGGGCACAAGCGCGCCTTCCGCGTGATCGACTTCCGTCGTCACGACAAGGACGGCGTGCCGGCCAAGGTCGCGCACATCGAGTACGACCCCAACCGCACCGCGCGCATCGCGCTGCTGCACTACGCGGACGGCGAGAAGCGCTACATCCTCGCCCCGCGCGGCACGCAGCAGGGTGACCGGATCGAGAGCGGCCCCGGTGCCGACATCAAGCCCGGCAACAACATGGCGCTGCGCAACATCCCGGTGGGTACGACGCTCCACGCCATCGAGCTGCGGCCCGGCGGCGGCGCGAAGTTCGCCCGTTCCGCGGGTGCCTCCGTGCAGCTGCTCGCGAAGGAAGGCGCCATGGCGCACCTTCGTATGCCGTCCGGCGAGATCCGTCTCGTCGACGTGCGCTGCCGCGCCACCATCGGCGAGGTCGGCAACGCCGAGCAGTCGAACATCAACTGGGGCAAGGCCGGCCGCATGCGCTGGAAGGGCGTCCGCCCGACCGTGCGTGGTGTCGTGATGAACCCGGTTGACCACCCGCACGGTGGTGGTGAAGGCAAGACCTCCGGTGGTCGTCACCCGGTCTCGCCGTGGGGCAAGAAGGAGGGTCGTACTCGTGATCGCAACAAGGCGAGCAACAAGTACATCGTCCGCCGCCGCAAGTCGAACAAGAAGCGCTAGGAGCGGGTTTAGATGCCGCGCAGTCTCAAGAAGGGGCCCTTCGTCGACGACCACCTCGTAAAGAAGGTGGACGCCCAGAACGAAGCCGGCACCAAGAACGTCATCAAGACCTGGTCCCGTCGCTCGATGATCATTCCCAGCATGCTGGGTCACACGATCGCGGTGCACAACGGCAAGACCCACATCCCGGTGTTCGTCACCGAGTCGATGGTCGGCCACAAGCTCGGCGAGTTCTCGCCGACTCGCACCTTCCGCGGCCACGTCAAGGACGACCGGAAGTCGAAGCGCCGCTAACGCGGGGTGGAACGACTATGACTAACACCGAAGGGACAACCATGGAAGCCAGGGCCCAGGCGCGGTACATCCGCGTCACGCCCATGAAGGCCCGCCGCGTGGTGGACCTCATCCGTGGCATGGATGCCACGGAGGCTCAGGCGGTCCTGCGTTTCGCCCCGCAGGCCGCGAGCGTGCCGGTCGGCAAGGTGCTGGACAGCGCCATTGCCAACGCCGCGCACAACTACGACCACACCGACGCCTCTTCGCTGGTCATCAGCGAGGCGTACGTGGATGAGGGCCCGACCCTGAAGCGGTTCCGTCCGCGTGCCCAGGGCCGTGCCTACCGGATCCGTAAGCGGACCAGCCACATCACCGTGGTCGTCAGCAGCAAGGAAGGAACCCGGTAATGGGCCAGAAGGTAAACCCGCACGGGTTCCGGCTCGGTGTCACGACCGACTTCAAGTCGCGTTGGTACGCCGACAAGCTGTACAAGGACTACGTCAAGGAAGACGTCGCCATCCGTCGGATGATGACGTCCGGCATGGAGCGCGCCGGCATCTCGAAGGTGGAGATCGAGCGCACCCGTGACCGCGTGCGTGTGGACATCCACACCGCTCGTCCCGGCATCGTCATCGGCCGCCGTGGCGCCGAGGCCGACCGCATCCGCGGTGACCTCGAGAAGCTCACGGGCAAGCAGGTCCAGCTGAACATCCTCGAGGTCAAGAACCCCGAGGTCGACGCTCAGCTCGTGGCCCAGGCCGTGGCGGAGCAGCTGTCCTCCCGCGTCTCCTTCCGTCGTGCCATGCGCAAGAGCATGCAGTCGGCGATGAAGGCGGGCGCCAAGGGCATCAAGATCCAGTGTGGCGGCCGTCTCGGCGGCGCCGAGATGTCGCGCTCGGAGTTCTACCGCGAGGGCCGCGTGCCCCTGCACACGCTCCGCGCCAACGTCGACTACGGCTTCTTCGAGGCCAAGACGACCTTCGGCCGCATCGGCGTGAAGGTCTGGATCTACAAGGGCGACGTCAAGAACATCGCCGAGGTCCGCGCCGAGAACGCCGCTGCCCGCGCCGGCAACCGCCCGGCCCGTGGTGGCAACGACCGCCCGGCCCGTGGTGGCCGCGGTGGCGAGCGTGGCGGTCGCGGTCGCAAGCCGCAGCAGTCGGCTCCGGCCGCCGAGGCCCCCAAGGCCGAGGCGCCCGCCGCTGCTCCGGCTGCTGAGAGCACCGGAACGGAGGCCTGACCGAAATGCTGATCCCCCGTAGGGTCAAGCACCGCAAGCAGCACCACCCGAAGCGCAGCGGTATGTCCAAGGGTGGCACGCAGGTTGCGTTCGGCGAGTACGGCATCCAGGCGCTGACCCCGGCGTACGTGACGAACCGTCAGATCGAGGCAGCTCGTATCGCGATGACGCGTCACATCAAGCGTGGCGGCAAGGTCTGGATCAACATCTACCCGGACCGCCCCCTCACCAAGAAGCCTGCCGAGACCCGCATGGGTTCCGGTAAGGGTTCGCCGGAGTGGTGGGTCGCCAACGTCAAGCCCGGACGCGTGATGTTCGAGCTGTCGTACCCGAACGAGAAGATTGCTCGTGAGGCGCTCACCCGCGCTGCTCACAAGCTTCCGATGAAGTGCCGCATCGTCCGGCGCGAGGCAGGTGAGTCGTGATGTCGGCCGGTACCAAGGCGTCCGAGCTGCGCGAGCTGGGCAACGAGGAGCTTGTCAACAAGCTTCGCGAGGCCAAGGAAGAGCTGTTCAACCTCCGCTTCCAGGCGGCGACGGGCCAGCTCGAGAACCACGGCCGGCTCAAGGCCGTCCGTAAGGACATCGCGCGGATCTACACCCTGATGCGTGAGCGCGAGCTGGGCATCGAGACGGTGGAGAGCGCCTGATGAGCGAGAACAACGTGACTGAGAACACTGAGACCCGCGGATTCCGCAAGACCCGTGAGGGTCTGGTCGTCAGCGACAAGATGGACAAGACCGTTGTCGTCGCTGTCGAGGACCGCGTCAAGCACGCGCTGTACGGCAAGGTCATCCGCCGTACGAACAAGCTCAAGGCGCACGACGAGCAGAACGCTGCCGGCGTCGGCGACCGCGTCCTCCTGATGGAGACGCGTCCGCTGTCCGCCACCAAGCGCTGGCGCATCGTCGAGATCCTCGAGAAGGCCAAGTAATTCTCCGAGGGGCACCCCCCTCGGAGTTCGTTCCGCCAGGCTCCCGGGGCAGTTCAGCTGAACTGCCCCGGGGGAACCGGCAGACAATCAGGAGATAGACGTGATCCAGCAGGAGTCGCGACTGCGCGTCGCCGACAACACGGGTGCGAAGGAAATTCTCACCATCCGTGTTCTCGGTGGCTCGGGTCGCCGCTACGCGGGCATCGGTGACGTCATCGTCGCCACCGTCAAGGACGCGATCCCCGGTGGCAACGTGAAGAAGGGTGACGTCGTCAAGGCGGTCATCGTTCGCACCGTCAAGGAGCGCCGCCGTCCGGACGGCTCGTACATCCGCTTCGACGAGAACGCCGCCGTCATTCTGAAGAACGACGGCGACCCTCGCGGCACCCGTATCTTCGGCCCCGTCGGCCGTGAGCTGCGCGAGAAGAAGTTCATGAAGATCATCTCGCTCGCGCCGGAGGTGCTGTAAGCATGAAGATCAAGAAGGGCGACCTGGTCCAGGTCATCACCGGTAAGGACAAGGGCAAGCAGGGCAAGGTCATTGCCGCTTACCCGCGCGAGGAGCGCGTCCTGGTCGAGGGTGTCAACCGGGTCAAGAAGCACACGAAGGCCGGCCCGACCGCCAGCGGCTCGCAGGCCGGCGGCATCGTGACCACCGAGGCCCCCGTCCACGTCTCCAACGTCCAGCTGGTCGTGGAGAAGGACGGCAACAAGGTCGTCACGCGCGTCGGTTACCGCTTCGACGACGAGGGCAACAAGATCCGCGTTGCCAAGCGGACGGGTGAGGACATCTGATGACGACCACCACCACTCCGCGTCTGAAGACGAAGTACCGCGAGGAGATCGCGGGCAAGCTGCGTGAGGAGTTCTCGTACGAGAACGTCATGCAGATCCCCGGCCTGGTCAAGATCGTGGTCAACATGGGTGTCGGCGACGCCGCCCGTGACTCGAAGCTGATCGACGGCGCCATCCGCGACCTGACCACGATCACCGGTCAGAAGCCGGCCGTGACGAAGGCCCGGAAGTCCATCGCGCAGTTCAAGCTGCGCGAGGGCCAGCCGATCGGCTGCCACGTCACGCTCCGTGGCGACCGCATGTGGGAGTTCCTGGACCGCACCCTGTCGCTCGCGCTGCCGCGCATCCGCGACTTCCGCGGTCTGTCCCCCAAGCAGTTCGACGGCCGTGGCAACTACACCTTCGGTCTCACGGAGCAGGTCATGTTCCACGAGATCGACCAGGACAAGATCGACCGCGTCCGGGGTATGGACATCACCGTGGTCACCACGGCGACCAACGACGACGAGGGCCGTGCCCTCCTTCGTCACCTCGGCTTCCCGTTCAAGGAGGCGTAAGCGAGATGGCGAAGAAGGCTCTCATTGCCAAGGCTGCTCGTAAGCCCAAGTTCGGTGTGCGTGCGTACACCCGCTGCCAGCGCTGCGGCCGTCCGCACTCCGTCTACCGCAAGTTCGGCCTCTGCCGCGTGTGCCTTCGTGAGATGGCTCACCGTGGCGAGCTCCCGGGCGTGACCAAGAGCTCCTGGTAGTCCCCCCTTTTGGGACTGTCTGGATCTCTCGGTAAGTAAAGGGTTGGCAGCCGCCCTCCTCCGCATGGCTTAGGCTAGGAGGGTTGGGCGTCTGCCGCCCTGACCGACTTACTACGCCGTAGGTCCCCGCGCCGCACCCGTCCCGCCTCTGAGTGGGGAGAGGGATGGCGCAGATAGGAAACCCCGGCGAGAGAGGCCGAAGGCCAATTCATGACCATGACTGATCCGATCGCGGACATGCTGACTCGTCTGCGTAACGCGAACTCGGCGTACCACGACACCGTGGCGATGCCGCACAGCAAGATCAAGTCTCACATCGCGGAGATCCTCCAGCAGGAGGGCTTCATCACGGGCTGGAAGGTCGAGGACGCCGAGGTCGGCAAGAACCTCGTTCTCGAGCTGAAGTTCGGCCCGAACCGTGAGCGCTCCATCGCGGGCATCAAGCGGATCTCCAAGCCCGGTCTCCGGGTTTACGCGAAGTCCACCAACCTGCCGAAGGTCCTCGGCGGCCTCGGCGTGGCGATCATCTCCACGTCGCACGGTCTCCTGACCGGCCAGCAGGCAGGCAAGAAGGGCGTAGGTGGGGAAGTCCTCGCCTACGTCTGGTAGTCGGGAACGGAGGAATAGCTAATGTCGCGTATTGGCAAGCTCCCCATCACGGTTCCCGCCGGCGTGGACGTCACCATCGACGGCCGTACGGTCGCGGTGAAGGGCCCCAAGGGCTCTCTCTCGCACACCGTTGTCGCGCCGATCGAGATCGCTAAGGACGAGGACGGCGTTCTGAACGTCACCCGTCCGAACGACGAGCGTCAGAACAAGGCCCTGCACGGCCTGTCCCGCACGCTGGTGGCGAACATGATCACCGGCGTGACCCAGGGTTACGTGAAGAAGCTCGAAATCAGCGGTGTCGGTTACCGCGTCCTCGCGAAGGGCTCCAACCTGGAGTTCTCGCTGGGCTACAGCCACCCGATCCTGGTCGAGGCCCCCGAGGGCATCACCTTCAAGGTGGAGTCCCCGACCCGTTTCTCGGTCGAGGGCATCGACAAGCAGAAGGTCGGCGAGGTTGCGGCCAACATCCGCAAGCTGCGCAAGCCCGACCCGTACAAGGCCAAGGGTGTCAAGTACGAGGGCGAAGTCATCCGCCGCAAGGTCGGAAAGGCGGGTAAGTAAGCCATGGCATACGGTGTCAAGATTGCTAAGGGCGACGCTTACAAGCGTGCTGCCATCAAGCGTCGTCACATCCGCATCCGTAAGCACATCTCGGGTACGGCTGAGCGTCCGCGCCTGGTCGTGACGCGCTCCAACCGCCACATCGTGGCCCAGGTCATCGACGACATCAAGGGTCACACCCTTGCGTCGGCGTCGACCCTGGACACCACGATCCGCGGCGCCGAGGGCGACAAGTCCGCGCAGGCCAAGTCGGTCGGCGCCCTGGTCGCCGAGCGCGCCAAGGCCGCCGGTGTCGAGACTGTCGTGTTCGACCGTGGTGGTAACCAGTACGCCGGGCGCATCGCCGCCCTGGCGGACGCCGCCCGCGAAGCCGGACTCAAGTTCTGAGTCGGTTCCGTAGCTAGCGGAAACAGAGAGAGGTAATTCCAATGGCTGGACCCCAGCGCCGCGGTGGCGGTGCCGGTGGCGGCGAGCGGCGGGACCGGAAGGGTCGCGACGGTGGCAACGCCGCCGCCGAGAAGACCGCGTACGTTGAGCGCGTCGTCGCGATCAACCGCGTCGCCAAGGTTGTGAAGGGTGGTCGTCGCTTCAGCTTCACCGCGCTGGTCGTGGTGGGCGACGGTGACGGCACCGTGGGTGTCGGTTACGGCAAGGCCAAGGAGGTGCCGGCCGCCATCGCCAAGGGTGTTGAGGAGGCCAAGAAGCACTTCTTCAAGGTCCCCCGTATCCAGGGCACCATCCCGCACCCCATCCAGGGCGAGAAGGCCGCGGGCGTCGTCCTGCTCAAGCCTGCTTCCCCCGGTACCGGTGTTATCGCCGGTGGCCCGGTGCGTGCGGTGCTCGAGTGCGCCGGCGTTCACGACATCCTGTCGAAGTCCCTGGGCTCCGACAACGCGATCAACATCGTGCACGCGACCGTGGCGGCCCTCAAGGGCCTGCAGCGTCCCGAGGAGATCGCGGCTCGCCGTGGTCTGCCCCTCGAGGACGTCGCCCCCGCGGCTCTCCTTCGTGCGCGGGCTGGAGCGGGTGCGTAATGGCACAGCTCAAGATCACGCAGACGAAGTCGTACATCGGCAGCAAGCAGAACCACCGCGACACCCTGCGCTCCCTTGGTCTCAAGGGCATCAATACGCAGGTCGTCAAGGAGGACCGCCCCGAGTTCCGCGGCATGGTGCACACCGTCCGCCACCTCGTGACGGTTGAGGAGGTCGACTGACATGGCGGAGCAGAACCCGCTGAAGGTCCACAACCTCCGGCCCGCCCCGGGCGCCAAGACCGCCAAGACCCGTGTGGGTCGTGGTGAGGCGTCCAAGGGTAAGACCGCTGGTCGTGGTACCAAGGGCACCAAGGCCCGTTACCAGGTTCCGGAGCGCTTCGAGGGTGGCCAGATGCCCCTCCACATGCGTCTCCCGAAGCTCAAGGGCTTCAAGAACCCGTTCAAGACCGAGTTCCAGGTCGTGAACCTCGACAAGCTGAGCGCGCTGTACCCGGAGGGTGGCGAGGTCACCGTCGAGGGTCTCGTCGCCAAGGGTGCCGTTCGCAAGAACAGCCTTGTCAAGGTCCTCGGCTCGGGCGAGGTCACCGTGGCGCTGCAGGTGACGGTCGACGCCGTCTCCGGCTCCGCCAAGGAGAAGATCACCGCCGCCGGCGGTACCGTCACCGAGCTCGTCTGATATTCCCTCAGACGTGTCGATGACATGAGCGATTCCCAGCCGGGGATGCCCCACAAAAGGGGCATCCCCGGTTGGTCGTTCCAAGGGGGGCACGGTCGCCGGTAAGGTGGCGTGCACTGTCCAAGCTCCGTGCGGCCTGCCCGCACGGTTTTCTTGACTGATACGTATTCGTCGAACCTCAGACCACCACCTCTGACGCACGCGCGCGGGGGTCGCAGGAGGCACCGTGCTCACCGCGTTCGCCCGGGCGTTCAAGACGCCCGACCTGCGCAAGAAGCTGCTCTTCACGCTCGGCATCATCGTGATCTACCGGGTGGGCACACATGTGCCGATCCCCGGTATCGACTACAAGCACGTCCAGACCTGCATCGACAACGCGAATGCGAACCAGGGTCTGTTCGGTCTCGTCAACATGTTCAGCGGTGGCGCGCTGCTGCAGATCACGATCTTCGCGCTCGGCATCATGCCGTACATCACGGCGAGCATCATTCTGCAGCTGCTGACCGTGGTGATCCCGCGACTCGAGGCCCTCAAGAAGGAGGGCCAGGCCGGCACAGCGAAGATCACGCAGTACACGCGCTACCTGACCATCGCGCTCGCGATCCTGCAGGGCACCGGCCTGGTGGCCACCGCCCGCACCGGCACCCTCTTCCAGGGCTGCCCCGTCGCCAGCGAGATCGTCCCCGACCAGTCGATCTTCGCCACCATCACGATGGTCATCACGATGACCGCCGGTACGGCCTGTGTGATGTGGCTCGGTGAGCTCATCACCGACCGCGGCATCGGCAACGGCATGTCGATCCTGATGTTCATCTCGATCGCCGCGACCTTCCCGAGCGCCCTGTGGGCCATCAAGCAGCAGGGTGACCTGGCGGGCGGCTGGATCGAGTTCGGCACCGTCATCGCGGTCGGTCTCGTCATGGTCGGTCTGGTGGTCTTCGTCGAGCAGGCGCAGCGGCGGATCCCGGTCCAGTACGCGAAGCGCATGATCGGTCGCCGGTCCTACGGCGGTACCTCGACCTACATTCCGCTGAAGGTCAACCAGGCGGGCATCATCCCTGTGATCTTTGCCTCCTCGCTTCTCTACATTCCGGCTCTCGTCGCCCAGTTCGCGGGCGGCAATTCCGGATGGAAGCGGTGGATCGAGGCGAATCTGACCAAGGGTGACCACCCGATTTACATCGCCACGTACTTCATCCTGATCGTCTTCTTCGCCTTCTTCTACGTCGCGATCTCCTTCAACCCCGAGGAAGTCGCCGACAACATGAAGAAGTATGGTGGCTTCATCCCGGGCATCCGGGCTGGCCGTCCGACCGCTGAGTACCTGAGTTACGTACTCAACCGGATCACGTGGCCGGGTTCGCTGTACTTGGGTCTGATCGCTCTTGTGCCGACGATGGCGTTGGTGGGCTTCCAGGCGAACCAGAACTTCCCGTTCGGCGGGACGAGCATCCTCATCATCGTGGGTGTGGGTCTGGAAACCGTGAAGCAGATCGAGAGCCAGCTCCAGCAGCGCAATTACGAAGGGTTCCTCCGCTGATGCGAATCGTCCTCGTCGGGCCGCCCGGTGCGGGCAAGGGAACGCAGGCCGCGTTCCTCGCCAAGAACCTGTCGATCCCGCACATCTCCACGGGCGACCTCTTCCGTGCCAACATCAGCCAGGGCACGGAGCTGGGCAAGCAGGCGAAGGCGTACATGGACGCCGGAAACCTCGTTCCCGACGAGGTGACGATCGGCATGGCGAAGGACCGCATGGCGAAGCCGGACGCCGTGAACGGCTTCCTGCTCGACGGCTTCCCGCGCAACGTCTCGCAGGCGGAGGCGCTGGACGTGGCGCTCAAGGCCGATGACGTGAAGCTCGACGCCGTCCTGGACCTGGAGGTCCCGGAGGACGAGGTCGTCAAGCGGATCGCCGGCCGCCGCATCTGCCGCAAGGACTCCAGCCACGTCTTCCACGTGACGTACTCGCAGCCGAAGCAGGAAGGCGTCTGCGACGTCTGCGGCGGCGAGCTCTACCAGCGCGAGGACGACAGCGAGGACACCGTCCGCAAGCGCCTGGAGGTCTACCACACGCAGACCGAGCCGATCATCGACTACTACCGGACCCAGGGTCTGGTAGTGACGATCTCGGCGCTCGGCAAGGTGGACGAGGTCACCGCGCGTGCGATGGACGCCCTGAAGGGCGACAAGTAGCCGGTACGCTGTTTCGGCCGCGGTGCCCGTAAGGGGACCGCGGCCGTACTGTTGTATGCGTACCCCGTGCGGGTGCGTGGCCGGTTTGTCGACGGATGACGGAGAGCGGAAGCCCCATGGTGCAGATCAAGACCCCCGAGCAGATCGCGAAGATGCGTGAGGCGGGCCTTGTCGTCGCCGCGATCCACGCCGCGACCCGTGAGGCGGCGGTGCCCGGCGCCACCACCAAGGACCTGGACGACGTCGCCCGCAAGGTGATCGCCGAGCACGGCGCGAAGTCGAACTTCCTCGGGTACGGCGGCTTCCCCGCGACGATCTGCACCTCGGTGAACGAGGTCGTCGTGCACGGCATCCCCGACGACAAGACCGTCCTGAAGGACGGCGACATCATCTCCATCGACGCGGGCGCGATCGTGGACGGCTGGCACGGCGACGCCGCGTACACCGCGTTCGTGGGCACCGGTCACGCCCCGGAGCTGGTCGAGCTCTCCCGGGTGACCGAGGAGTCGATGTGGGCCGGCATCGCGGCGATGAAGCAGGGCAACCGCCTCATCGACATCTCCCGGGCCATCGAGACGTACATCCGCCGCCAGCCGAAGCCCGGCGGCGGCAAGTACGGCATCGTCGAGGACTACGGCGGCCACGGCATCGGCACCGAGATGCACATGGACCCGCACCTCCTCAACTACGTCGAGCGCCGGCGCGGCAAGGGCCCCAAGCTGGTGCCCGGCTTCTGCCTGGCCATCGAGCCCATGGTCTCGCTGGGTACGCCGCGGACCGAGGTGCTGGAGGACGACTGGACCGTCATCACGACGGACGGGACCTGGTCCTCGCACTGGGAGCACTCGATCGCTCTCACGGAGGAGGGGCCCCTCGTGCTGACGGCCCCGGACTGCGGCAAGGCGCGGCTCGCTGCGTACGGGGTGACCCCGGCGCCCGACCCCCTGGGCTGACCGCGCCCCCCTTGCTTAAGGATCTTCGTCGTGGGGCAGACTTTCTCGATTCGTCTTTCCGAGTGCACTGACGTAGACTGACGCGTCGGCTCTCGTGCATCCGTGTGTCTCCATACGGCGCATGAAGTCGATCAAGGTAGTCGATTCGAAGGGCGAAGCGTGGCCAAGAAGCAAGGTGCCATCGAGATCGAAGGCACTGTCGTCGAGTCTCTTCCGAACGCCATGTTCAAGGTGGAGCTCCAGAACGGCCACCAGGTCCTGGCACACATCAGCGGCAAGATGCGCATGCACTACATCCGCATCCTCCCTGACGACCGGGTCGTGGTGGAGCTGTCTCCGTACGACCTGACCCGTGGCCGGATCGTCTACCGGTACAAGTAGATCTTGCCCGCATCCCGCTCGCGCGGGGTGGTGGCACTGACCCGGAGAACCTCACCAATGAAGGTCAAGCCGAGCGTCAAGAAGATCTGCGACAAGTGCAGGGTGATCCGCCGTCACGGCCGGGTCATGATCATCTGCGACAACCCGCGCCACAAGCAGCGCCAGGGCTGACGTACGACTGCAGTTCGCAGATTTTCGCGCGACGCAAGCAAAGTAGATACGCAGGACCCGTCCCTCTTCAGATCCATCGGTAATGGAGGGCGACACCCCCGGTCGGAGGCCGGGGACCCAGGATGTACCTGATACGGCACCTGGGAGTGGTTCTGCTGAAGACCTCCGAAGAATCAACAGGAGCCATGAATGGCACGCGTTGAAGGCGTTGACCTCCCGCGCGAAAAGCGCATCGAGGTCGCCCTCACCTACGTGTTCGGCATCGGCCGCACGCTGGCCCAGCAGACGCTGGACGCCACCGAGGTGGACCGCAACACCCGCGTCCGCGACCTGACCGAGGAAGACCTCGTCAAGATCCGCGAGTACGTGGACGCCAACATCAAGACCGAGGGTGACCTCCGTCGCGAGATCCAGGCCGACATCCGCCGCAAGGTCGAGATCGGCTGCTACCAGGGTCTGCGTCACCGTCGTGGCCTGCCCGTCCGCGGTCAGCGCACCAGCACCAACGCCCGCACCCGCAAGGGCCCGCGTCGCGCCATCGCCGGTAAGAAGAAGCCGGGCAAGAAGTAGTCCTCGCTCAGCGGTCTATCGACAGCTGACGCTGCAGGACCGACCACCTCCCGTAGGAGTTATAGATGCCCCCGAAGGGTCGTCAGGGCGCTGCCAAGAAGGTGCGCCGCAAGGAAAAGAAGAACGTCGCCCACGGGCACGCTCACATCAAGAGCACGTTCAACAACACGATCGTGTCCATCACGGACCCGACCGGCAACGTGATCTCCTGGGCCTCCGCCGGCCACGTCGGCTTCAAGGGCTCGCGCAAGTCCACGCCGTTCGCCGCGCAGATGGCCGCCGAGTCGGCTGCCCGCCGCGCCCAGGAGCACGGCATGCGCAAGGTCGACGTCTTCGTCAAGGGCCCGGGTTCCGGTCGTGAGACCGCCATCCGTTCGCTCCAGGCGACCGGCCTCGAGGTCGGCTCGATCCAGGACGTGACGCCCACGCCGCACAACGGCTGCCGTCCGCCCAAGCGCCGCCGCGTCTGACGCAGGCCGCTTGATCTGAGGGTCCGGGCGGTACGGCTCTTCGGAGCCGTATCGCCCGTATCCTTGTCATGTATCAGGGCATCAAATAGTGGGTGCCCCTGACTGAAGGATTCCTTCATGCTCATTGCACAGCGCCCGTCGCTGACCGAAGAGGTCGTCGACGAGTTCCGCTCGCGGTTCGTCATCGAGCCGCTGGAGCCGGGCTTCGGTTACACCCTCGGCAACTCCCTCCGCCGCACCCTCCTCTCGTCGATCCCCGGCGCTGCTGTCACCAGCATCCGCATCGACGGTGTCCTGCACGAGTTCACCACCGTGCCGGGCGTCAAGGAGGACGTCACCGACCTCATCCTCAACATCAAGCAGCTGGTCGTCTCCTCGGAGCACGACGAGCCGGTCGTGATGTACCTGCGCAAGCAGGGCCCGGGTCTGGTCACCGCCGCCGACATCGCGCCCCCGGCCGGTGTCGAGGTGCACAACCCCGACCTCGTCCTCGCCACGCTCAACGGCAAGGGCAAGCTGGAGATGGAGCTGACCGTCGAGCGCGGTCGCGGCTACGTCTCCGCCGTGCAGAACAAGCAGGTCGGCCAGGAGATCGGCCGCATCCCGGTCGACTCGATCTACTCGCCGGTCCTCAAGGTCACCTACAAGGTCGAGGCGACCCGAGTCGAGCAGCGCACCGACTTCGACAAGCTCATCGTCGACGTCGAGACCAAGCAGGCCATGCGTCCGCGTGACGCCATGGCATCGGCCGGCAAGACCCTGGTCGAGCTGTTCGGTCTGGCCCGCGAGCTCAACATCGACGCCGAGGGCATCGACATGGGCCCGTCCCCGACGGACGCCGCCCTCGCCGCCGACCTGGCGCTGCCGATCGAGGAGCTCGAGCTCACCGTCCGGTCGTACAACTGCCTCAAGCGCGAAGGCATCCACTCGGTGGGCGAGCTCGTGGCCCGCTCCGAGGCGGACCTGCTCGACATCCGCAACTTCGGTGCGAAGTCGATCGACGAGGTCAAGATGAAGCTCAACGGCATGGGCCTGGCCCTGAAGGACTCGCCCCCCGGCTTCGACCCGACCGCCGCCGCCGACGCCTTCGGCGCGGACGACGACGCCGACGCCGGCTTCGTCGAGACCGAGCAGTACTGATGAACTGCCCGAGGGCGTCCGCCCTCGGGGCCCTGTCCCCGGTACCTGATACGGCCGGGGCAGATCACTAGGAGAAACACCATGCCGAAGCCCACCAAGGGTGCCCGTCTGGGCGGCAGCGCCGCGCACGAGAAGCTCCTCCTGGCGAACCTCGCCAAGCAGCTCTTCGAGCACGGCCGCATCACCACCACCGAGGCGAAGGCCCGTCGCCTGCGCCCGTACGCGGAGCGTCTGGTCACCAAGGCGAAGAAGGGTGACCTTCACAACCGCCGCCAGGTGCTGTCCGTCATCACCGACAAGAGCATCGTGCACACGCTCTTCACGGAGATCGGCCCGCGCTACGAGAACCGCCCGGGTGGCTACACCCGTATCACCAAGATCGGTAACCGCCGTGGCGACAACGCGCCCATGGCCGTCATCGAGCTGGTGGAGGCCCTGACCGTGGCCCAGGAGGCCACCGGTGAGGCCGAGGCCGCGACCAAGCGCGCGGTCAAGGAAGACGCCGTCAAGAAGGACGAGGCCGTCGAGGCCCCGGCCGAGGAGTCCAAGGACGCCTGAGGCTCTGCCTTGCTGTGAGCGGGTCCGCCCCCTGCGGGGCGGGCCCGCTCTCGCGTTGTCGAGAGGATTGCGGTGTGAGTGACGAGGTAGAGCCCGGGTTCGTACGGGTGCGGCTGGACCTGTCGTACGACGGCAGGGAGTTCTCCGGCTGGGCCAAGCAGCGCCAGGGGCAGCGGACCGTACAGGGCGAGATCGAGGCGGCGCTGCGGACCGTGACGCGGTCGCAGGAGACGTACGAGCTGACCGTGGCGGGGCGGACCGACAGCGGGGTGCACGCCCGGGGGCAGGTGGCCCACGTCGATCTGCCGGAGGGCGTGTGGGAGGAGCACCGCGAGAAGCTGCTGCGGCGGCTCGCGGGACGGCTGCCGCACGACGTGCGCGTGTGGAAGGTCGCCGAGGCGCCGGCCGGCTTCAATGCGCGGTTCTCGGCCGTCTGGCGGCGGTACGCCTACCGCGTGACCGACCATCCCGGTGGCGTCGACCCGCTGTTGCGCGGCCATGTGCTCTGGCACGACTGGGAGTTGGACCTCGACGCGATGAACGCCGCCGCCGAGCGGCTCATCGGGGAGCACGACTTCGCGGCCTACTGCAAGCGGCGCGAGGGCGCCACCACCATCCGTACGCTGCAGGAGCTGCGGTGGGAGCGGCGGCCCGACGGCATCTACGAGGCCACCGTGCGGGCGGACGCGTTCTGCCACAACATGGTGCGCTCGCTGGTCGGCGCGATGCTCTTCGTGGGGGACGGGCACCGGCCCGTGGAGTGGCCGGCGAAGGTGCTGGCGGCCGGGGTGCGGGACTCCGCGGTGCACGTGGTGCGGCCGCACGGGCTCACCCTGGAAGAGGTCGGCTACCCTGCCGACGAGCTGCTCGCGGCACGCAGCAAGGAGGCCCGCAACAAGCGGACGCTGCCCGGGGCCGGGTGCTGCTGAGGCTCCCCGGCCCGGGTCCCGTACGGCGGGTCTACTGCGGGGCCTGTGCCGCGGCCGACGCCTGGGCCTCGCCCCGCTGCTGGATCCGCTGGAAGGCGAAGCGGGCCAGGTCGTCGCCGACGGCGTAGGCCTTGCGGTCGCCGGTCGTCACGTCCTTGCCGCTGGTGTAGCCCGTGGTGGTGAAGTAGGCGTACCGGCCGTGGGAGTTGTAGGTGCCGCGGCACACCCCCGTACGGCAGAAGGTGGGTACGCCCTTGCCGGGCAGGGAGTCGACCAGGCCCTGCTTCACCTGGTCCTTGACCTTGGTGGCGTCGGCCGCGGTGTCGAAGACGGCGACGCCGACCGTGACCGCGACGCCGTCCCTGAGGTAGCTGGCGCGGATCAGGCGCGTGCAGTCGTGCTTGGCGAGGATCGAGCCGAGGGCGCTCTGGGTGACGGACGTGCACGTGGTGGTGGAGTCGGTCGCGCCCTTCTTGTAGACGTGCTCGCCCGAGCGCAGGGACTTGCCGGGGAAGAGGCCCTCCGGGGTGAGCGGCGCCTTGTCCTTCTTGGCGCTGGAGATGAAGTCCTTGGGGTCCGGCGGGGGCGGCGGCGTGGTCGCCTCGAACGACGGCTCGGCGTTCTTGCTGGCGCCGGGGATGTCCGCGGCCGTCGGCAGCTCGCTCGCGGGCTTGTTCGCGGTGGTGTCGTCGTCGCTGTTGGCGGAGACGACCGTGATGGCCACGGCCGCGGCGATGCCGACCGTGGCGAGTGCGCCGCCGCCGATCATCAGCCATTTGCGGCGGCGGGCGCGCGCTTCGGAGGCCTCGGCCAGTGCCGCCCAGTCGGGCGTGGGGCCGCCGCCGGGCCCGCCCGTTCCCCCCGGACCCCACTGAGGTCCCCCTTGCCCAAAGCTCATGGGGCGCATCTTAGACGGGCGTTCCGGGATGTTGAGCCGGGGTCGCGCGGGGATTCCGCCCTAGCCTGAGCCCCATGGAAACGGGCAAAACGTCTGTTAGCGGGTGGTTGTCGCGGCCGGCCGAGTGGCAGGTCCGGTGGGTGCTCGGGGTGGTGCTGATCGCCGCGGTGGTCCGGGTGGGGCTGCGCACCCCGGACGGCGGCATGGACAACGCCATCGTGGTGCGGGCCGCCGAGGCGTGGCTGGCGGGCCGCTCGCCCTACGCCGACCGGCACTTCCTCTATCTGCCGGGCGCCGTGCTCGCCGCCGTGCCGCAGGCGGTGCTGCCGGCGGCCGTCGTGCGCTTCCTGGTGCCCGCGTCGGTGACCGCCGGGCTCGTCGTGGGCTGGGCGTGCGCCCTGCGGATCCACGGGGTGGCGTGGCGCAGCCGGTTCGCGGTCTACGGCCTGCTCGGGCTCGCCCTCGGCTTCGCGCCCTTCGGTCACCTCGTCGACCTCGGCAACTGGACGGTGGGCTCGGTGGCGGCGCTGCCGCTCGCGCTGCTGCTCGCCTGCCGGGGGAGGTGGGTGGCGGCGGGGCTCGTCGTCGGTGCGGCCGTTGCCCTGAAGCCGCTGCTCGCGCCCGTCGCGCTCCTCTTCGTCCTGGCACGCCGTCCGCGGGCGCTGGGCGCGGCGGTAGGTGTGCCCGCGCTGGTGTCGGCGGCCGCGGCGCTCGCCATGCCGGACCCCGCCGGGTTCTTCACCCGGACCCTGCCGTTCCTGCTCCGCGGCGACGACGCCTTCGTCCGTCTCTACGAGGCGTCCCCCTCTGCGGTGCTCGCCCGGCTCGGGGTGCCGCAGACGGGTGCCGCGCTGCTGGCCGGCTGCGCGGCCCTGGCCGGGCTGTGGTGTGCCCGGCAGCGGTGGGAGAGGGGGGACGAGGGGCCCGCGCGGGTGGTGGAGTGCGCCGTGATGCTGATGCTTTCGGCCTTTCTCGTCTCCCGTCCCTCGTACGACCACTACCTGCTCGTCGTGGTTCCGCTGCTGCTCGCGGGGGTGCTGACGCCGGGGGCGGCGGCGCGCGGTCCGTGGTTCTGGGTGGCGCTGGTGCCGCAGGTGCCGGGGTTCACCTGGCCGTGGCTGGAGCCGGGGACGCGCCGGGCCTTCAAGGACGCGGTGACGTTGTGCCTGCTCGCGGGCGCGGCCGGGTGGGCGTGCGGGGCGGGCAGGGTCGCCGCCGGGCGGGGGGTGCGAGGCGGCCTGCGGGTGCCCGGCGGGCGGCGGACCGAGGCGGGCGAGGCGGCGCGGAGCGGATGAGCCGTATGCTGGGGAGCGCAGACCTGCCCGTGGGGTGCGAGCCGCCGGTGGCGGTCTCCAGAGCCGCGTTTTGACCGGTACGGGGCGGCGCGGGTACTCTCGGGGATTGATACGTATTGGTGTCCTCGATCTCACGCGAAAGGGCCCTTACGTAGGTTCCCTGGAGCAGTTACCAGTGGCTCGCATACGGGCAGCGTCCCCGGCATTGTGGGCCCCAGCTGCATGATCGCTTCCTGGGTGCCGTGTGTCTGGACCCCATCCACTGAAGAAGCGAAGGCTACTAAGTGCGTACGTACAGCCCCAAGCCCGGCGATGTGACCCGCCAGTGGCACGTCATCGACGCCCGGGACATCGTCCTCGGTCGTCTGGCGACCACCGCTGCCACCCTCCTGCGTGGCAAGCACAAGCCGATCTACGCCCCCCACGTTGACACCGGTGACTTCGTCATCATCATCAACGCGGAGAAGGTGCACCTCTCCGGCAACAAGAAGACCCAGAAGATGGCGTACCGCCACTCCGGCTACCCGGGTGGTCTGCGTTCCGTCCGTTACGACGAGCTGCTCGAGAAGAGCCCCGAGAAGGCTGTCGAGAAGGCCGTCAAGGGCATGCTCCCCAAGAACACCCTGGGCCGTCAGATGCTCTCGAAGCTGAAGGTCTACGCGGGCGACCAGCACCCGCACGGCGCTCAGCAGCCGGTCCCGTTCGAGATCACCCAGGTCGCGCAGTAGTTCCGGCCACCCCCAAAGACGTAAAGAAATCTGAGGAGAATCGTGGCCGAGACCACCGTTGAGCAGCCGGTCGAAGAGACCGAGGTTGTTGACGTCGAGCAGTACACCACCGAGTCCGAGGCCCCCGTCGAGGGCGAGTACACCTCGGAGTCGAACGCCGCGCGCTTCGGCGACCCGCAGCCGGCCGCCGGCCTGGGGCGTCGCAAGAACGCCATCGCCCGCGTCCGGATCGTCCCGGGCACCGGCAAGTGGAAGGTCAACGGGCGCACGCTCGAGGACTACTTCCCGAACAAGGTCCACCAGCAGGAAGTCAACGAGCCCTTCAAGGTGCTCGAGCTCGACAACCGCTACGACGTCATCGCCCGCATCTCGGGTGGCGGCGTCTCCGGTCAGGCCGGTGCGCTCCGTCTCGGTGTCGCCCGTGCGCTGAACGAGGCCGACGTCGAGAACAACCGCGGCGCCCTGAAGAAGGCCGGTTACCTCAAGCGTGACGACCGTGCGGTCGAGCGCAAGAAGGCCGGTCTCAAGAAGGCCCGCAAGGCTCCGCAGTACAGCAAGCGCTAAACCGCTGCCTGCTCGTACTTCTCGTTCGCCCCGGCGGCACTCACCGTGCTGCCGGGGCGTTCGTCTATTCAGGAACCCCTGAGGCAATTCGTTTTTTGAACGTTCGGAGGACAGCAGTGGGACGACTCTTCGGCACGGACGGCGTGCGTGGTGTCGCCAACGCGGATCTGACGGCCGAGCTCGCGCTCGGACTCTCCGTGGCGGCGGCGCACGTACTGGCCGAGGCGGGCACCTTTGAAGGCCACCGGCCGAAAGCCGTGGTCGGGCGTGACCCGCGCGCGTCCGGGGAGTTCCTGGAAGCGGCGGTGGTCGCGGGTCTCGCGAGCGCGGGCGTGGACGTCCTGCGCGTCGGTGTGCTGCCCACCCCCGCGGTGGCCCATCTCACCGGTGCGCTGGGCGCCGACCTCGGTGTCATGCTCTCCGCCAGCCACAACGCCATGCCCGACAACGGCATCAAGTTCTTCGCCCGCGGCGGCCACAAGCTCGCCGACGAGCTGGAGGACCGCATCGAGTCCGTCTACGAGGAGCACCGCACCGGCGCCCCCTGGCAGCGGCCCACCGGTTCCGGCGTCGGCCGCGTCACCTCGTACGACCAGGGCCTCGACCAGTACGTCGCCCACCTCATCGGGGTGCTGCCCAACCGCCTCGACGGGCTGAAGATCGTCCTCGACGAGGCGCACGGCGCCGCCGCCCGCGTCTCGCCCGAGGCATTCGCCCGCGCCGGTGCCGAGGTCATCACGATCGGCGCCCGGCCCGACGGCCTGAACATCAACGACGGCTGCGGCTCCACCCACCTGGAGCTGCTCAAGGCCGCCGTCGTCGAGCACAAGGCCGACTTCGGCATCGCGCACGACGGGGACGCCGACCGGTGCCTCGCCGTGGACCACACCGGCGCCGAGGTCGACGGCGACCAGATCCTCGCCGTGCTCGCCCTCGCCATGCGGGAGCACGGCACGCTGCGTCACGACACCGTTGTCGCCACGGTCATGTCCAACCTCGGCTTCAAGCTCGCCATGGAGGCCCAGGGGCTCTCCCTGGTGCAGACCGGCGTCGGCGACCGGTACGTCCTGGAGGCGATGAAGGAGCACGGCTTCGCCCTCGGCGGCGAGCAGTCCGGGCACGTGATCGTCCTCGACCACGCCACCACCGGCGACGGCACGCTGACCGGGCTGCTGCTCGCGGCCCGGGTCGCCGAGACCGGCCGGACGCTCGCGGACCTGGCGAGCGTCATGGAGCGGCTCCCGCAGGTGCTGATCAACGTCCCCGACGTCGACAAGTCGCGCGTGAAGACCTCGGCGGAGCTGTCCGCCGCCGTCGCCGACGCCGAGCGCGAGCTGGGCTCCACGGGACGGGTGCTGCTGCGCCCCTCCGGGACCGAGCCGCTGGTACGGGTGATGGTCGAGGCCGCCGACATCGAGCAGGCGCGGTCCGTGGCAGGCCGCCTCGCCGACGTGGTGAAGTCGGCGCTGGGCTAAGGCCCCGGGGGCTCTGAGAACCCCTCGGCGGCCGGGCCGGTCACGGGGCCTTCGGCCACGTGTGCGCCGTCCTGGCCGTCCGCCGGCGCTGCTGGGCCCAGAGGAGCTTCTGGGCCAGCAGCGTCGCCGTACCGGCCAGGACGATGCCGAGCAGGTTGAGCAGGAGCTGCTCGGTGGAGCCCCAGGCCTGCTTGTACTCGCTGTAGCCGAAGGCGACCGCGGCGTTCGCCGCCGCGGGGACCGTCGTCACCGAGATCGCCACGCCGACCAGGGCACCCGACTTCGCCGAGGTGAGGGAGAGCGTGCCCGCGGCGCCCGCGAGGACCGCCACCACGAACGAGAACCAGTCGGGGCGGTAGACGAAGTTGGTGTTCGGCCGCTCCGCCTTGAGGGCGCCGTCGCTGAACAGCCCCATCGCGTCCATGAACAGGCTGAACCCGACCGTCACCGCCATGGCCACCGCGAAGCCCACGAGCAGCGCGGTCAGTGAGCGCAGGGCCAGCCGGGGAGCGCGCTGGACCAGCGCCGTGCAGAACCCCGCGAGCGGTCCGAACTCGGGTCCCACCGCCATCGCTCCCACGACGAGGATCGCGTTGTCGAGCACGACGCCGCACGCCGCGATCATCGTGGCGAGCGTGATGAAGGCGACGTAGGTGATGGAGAGCGTGGACTCCTCGTGCGTCGCCTCGGCCAGGTGCTCCCAGAGCACCGCGTCCGCCCCCTCGCCCGGCGCCTCCTCCTCCGCCTTGTCGGCGCGGCGGGAGAGCGACAGGTCGATGTTCTCCACCGCGATCGAGCCCGACTCGTCGATGCCGAGCGCGCGCAGCCCGCGGAGCAGGCCGTCGCCCGCCTCCCGGGCCACGTCGCACATGACGACGTCGCCCACGGGGTTGCGGGCCGCGCCGGGCACCACCGCGAGATGGGTGGCACCGACCGTGCGCTCGATCAGGCGCACCGCGTCCTCGGTGATGTCCGGCGGTGTGATCAGGCGCAGATGCAGCATGTGCGCAGGTTAACGGGGTCGACCGGGGTTCCGGTCACAGCTTGCGCAGGCTCAGGCGCTGCACCTTGTGGTCGGGGCCCTTGCGGACGACGAGCGTGGCGCGGCTGCGGGTGGGGGCCACGTTCTCCACGAGGTTCAGCTTGTTGATGGTGCGCCAGGTGGTGCGGGCGTAGTCGAGCGCCTCCTCCTCCGACACCTGGGTGTACTTGCGGAAGTACGAGGAGGGGTCCTGGAAGGCCGTCTGGCGCAGCTTCTTGAAGCGGTTCAGGTACCAGCGCTCGATGTCGTCCGCGCGGGCGTCGACGTACACGCTGAAGTCGAAGTAGTCCGCGAGGCCCACGCGGGTACGGCCGTCCTTGCCGGGCAGCGCGGGCTGCAGGACGTTCAGGCCCTCCACGATGAGGATGTCCGGGCGGCGCACCGTCAGGCGCCGGTCCGGCACGATGTCGTAGATCAGGTGCGAGTAGACGGGGGCCGTCACCTCGTCCTTGCCGGCCTTGATGTCCGCGACGAAACGGGTGAGCGCGCGGCGGTCGTACGACTCCGGGAAGCCCTTGCGGGACATCAGGCCGCGGGCCTGAAGCTCCTTGGTGGGGAGCAGGAAGCCGTCCGTCGTGACCCGCTCCACGCGGGGGTGTTCCGGCCAGCGGGAGAGCAGGGCCTGCAGGAGGCGGGCGACGGTGGACTTGCCGACCGCGACGGAGCCGGCGACTCCTATGACGAAGGGGGTGCCCGACTGGGAACCCTTCTCGCCGAGGAAGGTGTTGAGCGCTCCGCGCAGGCCGTCCGTCGCGCCGACGTAGAGGTTCAGGAGGCGGGAGAGCGGGAGGTAGATGTCGCGGACCTCGTCCAGGTCGATGACGTCACCGAGGCCGCGGAGCTGCTCCACCTCCTCCGCCGTCAGGGGCAGAGGCGTCTTCTCGCGAAGCGCGCTCCACTCGGTGCGGGTGAGGTCGAGGTAGGGAGTCGCCTCCGGCTTCGGCCGGTGGGCGCTCCTGGGTGCCGTCGGGGGCACGGAGACCGAAGAGATCACAGTCCATTGTTACGGCTGTTTGAACGCGGCGGGGGGTCGGGCGGGGGGTGGGGTACGTCACCTGTGTCACGCTGATCCGGTGATTATTGGGGTTGGTATCGACGTCGCGGAGATCGACCGGTTCGCGGCGGCGCTGGAGCGGACGCCGGGGATGGCCGAGCGGCTCTTCGTGGAGAGCGAGCTGCTGCTGCCGGGCGGGGAACGGCGGGGGATCGCCTCACTGGCGGCGCGGTTCGCGGCGAAGGAGGCGCTGGCCAAGGCGCTGGGGGCGCCCAGTGGGCTCCGGTGGACGGATGCCGAGGTGTACGTGGAGGAGAGCGGGCAGCCGCGGCTGCGGGTCCGGGGAACGGTGGCCGACCGGGCGTCCGTCCTGGGGGTCCGCTCGTGGCACGTGTCGCTGAGCCATGACGCGGGGGTGGCTTCGGCGGTGGTGGTGGCGGAGGGGTAGGGGCGGGAGGTGTGTGCGGCTGCGTGTGCGGCTTCGCTTGGGCTGGGGTCTGCGCGGGCTGTTCGGTTGTGGGTCGGGGCCGCGGGGGTATGTGCGTACTCGCTATCCCTGCGCCACGCTGCACGAACAAAGACGCCATGGTTCGCTCGGTGCTCCGTGCGCACATACCCCCACGTCCCCTCCCGTCTCGATCGCGGCTGCGGCCCGGTGGGGGTAGCTCCCGCCGGGACCGTCCCTGACCGGCGTCGCGGGGTATACCTGCCCGCCCCGACTCCCTGCGGTGCGGGTAAAGCCACCCCCACCCGGCCCCCGCGGCGCGGGTAAACCCACCCCCACCCCCGCCCCGACCCCCTGCGGTGCGGGTAAACCCACCCCCACCCCCGCCCCGACTCCCTGCGGTGCGGGTAAACCCACCCCCACCCGACCCCCTGCGGCGCGGGTAAACCCACCCCCACCCCCGCCCCGACCCCCTGCGGCGCGGGTAAACTCACCCCCACCCCCGCCCCGACTCCCTGCGGTGCGGGTAAACCCACCCCCACCCCCGCCCCGACTCCCTGCGGCGCGGGTAAACCCACCCCCACCCCCGCCCCGACCCCCTGCGGCGCGGGCAGACCCACCCCCACCCCGCCCCTACCCCAACCCTGCGGTGCGGGGTAAACGGGTGGGTGGATGGGAGGTATCCGCCGCGGAGCGGCGGGCTTGTTCGGGGCCGCGCGGGGCGGCGGGGAGCAACCCCGCCCGACCCGGGCGGTGAACCCCCTGGGTGCGGGGGAGACTGGGGGCATGCGGAGTGCGTACAGCGTGGAGAGCGTTCGGGAGAGCGAGCGCGTGCTCATGGCCCAGGGGCCCGAAGACGTGTTGATGCGGCGCGCCGCGGCGGGCCTCGCCGCCGAGTGCGCGCAGCTGCTCGGCAAGGTGTACGGATCACGGGTCGCCCTGCTGGTCGGCAGTGGTGACAACGGCGGCGACGCCCTGTACGCGGGGGCCCGGCTCGCCCGGCGCGGCGCGGGCGTCACCGCCGTACTGCTCGCCCCGGAGCGCACGCACCCCCGCGGGCTCGCCGCGCTCCGTGCCGCCGGTGGCCTCGTCGTGGACGCCGGGGAGGAGCGGGCCGAGCGGGTGGTCGGCGGGGCCCGGCTCGTGGTCGACGGGATCGTGGGCATCGGGGGGCGCGGCGGGCTCAGGGAGCGGGCGGCTCGGCTGGTCGCCGCCGCGCGGGACGCGCTGGTCGTCGCCGTGGACCTGCCCAGTGGCGTGGACGCCGACACGGGCGAGGTGCCGGGGGAGGCCGTGCGCGCCGATGTGACGGTGACCTTCGGGGCGTACAAGCCGGGGCTGCTGATCGACCCGGCCCGGGAGCACGCCGGTGTCGTCCGGCTCGTCGACATCGGGCTCGAACTCGCGGACGACGCCTGCGAGGTGGAGTCCCTGCACTTCGCGGACGTGGCGCGGCTGCTGCCCGAGCCGGGCGGGGAGAGCGACAAGTACCGGCGCGGGGTCGTCGGCATCGTCGCCGGGTCCGCGCGGTACCCGGGCGCGGCCGTGCTCGCCGTGGCGGGCGCCCTGCGCGGCGGCGCGGGGGCGGTGCGGTATGTGGGGCCTGCCGCGGACGCCGTCATCGCCCGGTTCCCCGAGGTGCTGGTGTCGCCGGGGCCGCCGTGGAAGGCGGGCCGCGTGCAGGCCTGGGCCGTGGGGCCGGGGCTGGGCGACGACGAGGAGCGGCTGCGGGACGTGGTCGCCTCCGACGTACCGGTGCTGATCGACGCGGACGGGCTGCGGCTCGCGGACGAGCGGGAGGTCCGGGCGCGGCGCGCGCCGACGCTGCTCACGCCGCACGCCGGGGAGGCCGCCGCGCTGCTCGGTGTGGCGCGCGAGGAGGTCGAGGCGGGCCGGCTGGCCGCGGTGCGGGAGCTGGCGCGGCGGTACGGGGCGACGGTGCTCCTGAAGGGGTCGACCACGCTGATCGCCTCGGCGGAGGGCCCGGTGCGCGCCAACCCCACGGGGACGCCCTGGCTGGCCACGGCGGGCAGCGGCGACGTGCTGTCGGGGCTCGCCGGTTCCCTGCTGGCCGCGGGGCTCGACGCCAGGGACGCGGGGTCCGTCGGCGCGTACCTGCACGGCCTGGCGGGACGGCACGCGGCGCACGGGGCGCCGGTGGGCGCGCACGACGTGGCCGACGCGATTCCGGCCGTGTGGCGGGAGATCCGGCGCCCCGAGCGGACTCCGTCGTGACAGCGGGTCGTGGTGGCCGGCGGTGAAGGCGCTCACTGCGCCAGGTAACCGCCGTCCACCGGCAGGACCACCCCGGTGATGAAGGACGCCTCGTCCGAAGCGAGGAAGGCGATGGCCGCGGCCACTTCGCGCGGCTCGCCCAGCCGCCCCAGGGGATGGGCGCCGACCATGGACGCGATGTAATCATCCCCACCGGGGGAGTCGCGCAATTCTTTTACGCGTTCGGTCATGATGGTTCCGGGTGCCACGGCGTTTACCCTGATGCCGTCGCCGGCGCATTCCACCGCGAGGTGTTTCGTCAGGCCCGAAGCCAGGAATTTCGCCGGCCCGTACACCGCCTGGTTCCGCTGTCCCGCCACGCCGGAGACCGAGGACGTGCATACGATTGATCCTCCGCCGCCCTTGCGCATCTCTTCGATCGCGTACTTGCAGCAGAGGAACATTCCCTTTCCGTCTATCGCCATGACCCTCTCCCAGTCCTCAGGGGTGGATTCGGCGATTCCGGTCAGTGGGATGATTCCCGCGTTCGCCACGAGAACATCGAGACGGCCGCCGGTTTCCACGGCGGTGCGGATGGCGTGCCGGACGTCGCTCACGTGTGAGACGTCGCCGCGGACCACGGAAATCTTCAGGCCTTGGTCGTCCCATTCCTCCTTGAGGTCGTTCAGCAGCGGCTCGTTCCAGTCCATGGCCACGACGGTTCCGCCCTCGCGGACGAGCACCTTGACGGTCGCCCGCCCGATTCCGCTCGCTGCGCCGGTGACCAGGCACGACTTCCCTGCCATGCGGGATGGTGCGGTGCTCATCGGCCCCTCCGTCAGATGCAGGCGGTGTGCCCCCATACGCTACGCCCGGACCTCGATGGGGGAGGCGGTCGTGCGCGCATCACCCTTGGTGGACACGGCCGACGCAGACTCGTCCGTCACACTGATCGACGATTTCCTCTTGCGTTCACCGGTTGCCTGGGTGCGGTTCGGGTCAAGCGCCAAAAATTGCCATCGGCTGGACAGCGCTGCCGGGAACGTGCTAATCCGGTGTCCCGATCTCAGGCACAGGTCACTGAGGTCTGAAAAAGAGCGAGACGCGCCTGATGATTCCACCGCTCTTGTCTCAGTACTACGATTCCGTCCGCCAGCGCGACATGCTTCTCGGGTCGAGCGACGACGTGACGAGACTGGTGCGGCCGCACGTCGGTGTGTCGATCATCGGGCAATTGCGCTGGGATGCCATTCGCAGCCCGCGGCGACTTCAGACCTATGCCCAGCTGCTGGACGGATGCCTCTTCCACCTCATCGCCAATGACCGATATGTCGACCGTATCAGTGGCGTACTGACCGGAAGGGTGCGCATTCTCCCCTTCGAGGTCACCGTATCCGGCAACAGTCTGGAAGACTCCTTACGGGACATGATTTCGCGGCCGTTCCTGTTCTCATCGCTGGCCGCTTCCCGGCCGCAACGCACGGCCCTTCAGGACGCCCTCGCCGCGAGCGCCACCCGTGACGAGGTCGACCGCCGCTGCGCGCGGGACGGAGTGGTGGAGGGGCTCTTCGGTCTGATCAAGGACACCCGCATCATTCCCGTCACCGAATGTGAACGCATCCGCGACTCATGGCACTACTGGGTCGACGCGGAGCGGCAGGGCAGTCTGGTCACCCGCCCGGCACAGCCGTACGGGGACGACACGCAGTCCTTCGCCATGGAGGGCTTCACGGACTTGGCCCTGCTGACCTCGTCCGGGCGGTCCGTCGCCTCCCGCATCGCCTCGCCCGCGACGCTGGACGTCCGGACGGGGATACGTCGCCGAAGCCTGGTGTGGCGGGAGATAGAGCGGCTCGACCAGGCCGACGCGGCGGAGCGGGACGACGCGCTTCAGCTCGAGCTCGCCTTCGACCGCTGCTACTACCGCACGATCGCCCGGGCCGAACACGCCATGTTCTCCAGCGAGGGCTCCGCGGATCTGCGCGGTGTCCGGCGCAAAGCGTCCCTCAGGCTGAGGGATCCGGTCCGGACCGTCGTCTATCCGCACGACTTCCGGGAACAGCTCGGACGGATGACCGCCGAGGAGTGGGACGGATTCCTCGAGGACTTCAGTGAGGAGCTGCACAACTGGTGGGAGAACTGGGACGTGGAGAGCCTCCAGGGGATCGGCGACAGGCTCGGAAGCCGGACCGCCTCGCCCCGTGCGAGCTCCTCCCTCTACGTCAATGCGGTCATCAGCGTCGGCAGCGGCGCCGCCTCCACTCTGGCGGACCCGTCCACCCAGGGCATGGTGATCGGCGGAGGCGTGAGCCTGGCCACCTGGGTCCTCGCCGGTCCGGTGGCGGAACGTATGCAGCAATGGTCCAGCGACCGCCATGCCCGGTATGACGTCGTGGAAGTCCGGCCTGCCGAATAGCACCGGTGCGCCGGGTCCTCCGTCCACTGTCGGCCCGCGTCCTCCACGCACCGACCGCCCCCCGTCCGGGCCCGCGAACCCGCTGGCGCGGGCCCGCGCGACGGCCTCTGAGACACTTGTCCGCGATGAACGAGACAGCCCCTTTCCGTGTCCGCGCCGAGATCGACCTCGCCGCCCTCCGCGCCAACGTGCGCTCGCTGCGCGCCCACGCGCCGGACGCCGCGTTCATGGCGGTCGTCAAGGCGGACGCGTACGGACACGGGATGGTGCCCTGTGCCAGGGCCGCCCGGCAGGCGGGTGCCACCTGGATCGGCACCGCCACACCGGAGGAGGCCCTGGCCGTGCGCGCGGCGGGCGTGCCCGGGCGGATCATGTGCTGGCTGTGGACGCCGGGCGGCCCGTGGCGCGAGGGCGTCGAGGCCGATCTGGACATGTCGGTGAGCGCCCTGTGGGCGCTGCGCGAGGTGAGCGCCGCCGCCCGCGCGGCCGGGCGGACCGCGCGCGTCCAGCTGAAGGCCGACACGGGTCTCGGACGCAACGGCTGCATGCCGGCCGACTGGCCCGAGCTGGTCGCCGAGTCGTTGCGCGCCGAGGCCGAGGGGCTGGTCGAGGTCACCGGCCTCTGGTCGCACTTCGCCTGTGCCGACGAGCCGGGGCACCCCTCGATCGCCGCCCAGCTGACCGTCTTCCGCGAGATGGTCGCGTACGCCGAGGAGCGGGGGATCCGGCCCGAGGTGCGGCACATCGCCAACTCCCCGGGGACGCTCACGCTCCCGGAGACCCACTTCGACCTGGTCCGTCCGGGCATCGCGATGTACGGCATCTCGCCGAGCCCCGAGGTGGGCACCCCGCAGGAGTTCGGGCTGCGGCCCGTGATGACGCTCTCCGCCTCGCTGGCCCACGTGAAGCACGCCCCGGCCGGCCACGGTGTGAGCTACGGCCACCACTACGTCACCCCCGGCGAGACGACCCTGGGTCTGGTCCCGGCCGGGTACGGCGACGGCATCCCGCGGCACGCCTCCGGCACCGGTCCGGTCCTCGTCGGCGGCAAGTGGCGGACGGTCGCGGGCCGGGTGGCGATGGACCAGTTCGTCGTCGACCTCGGCGGGGACGAGCCCGAAGTGGGCACGGAGGCGGTGCTGTTCGGCCCCGGCGACCGCGGCGAGCCGACCGCCGAGGACTGGGCCAAGGCCGCGGGCACCATCGCCTACGAGATCGTCACCCGCATCGGATCGCGCGTCCCGCGCGTCCATGTGAACGAGCGGACCGACGACTGACGAGGAGCGGCACGTGAGCGAGAGCAGCGCGGGGGCGGCCGCGGCGGAAGCGGTGACGGAGGCCGCCGCCGCGGCGGGGAGCTGGCGCAGGGCCGGATTGGCGGGCGCCGCGATAGGCGTCATCGCGGCGGGCGCGGCCGCGGGTGTCGCCATAGAGCGGCTCACCGTCGGCCGCGGTATGCGCAAGAAGGCGCGGCTCGCGCTGGACGCATCGGGCCCGTACGGCTCGCTGCGCGGCATGCCCGGCACGGCGTACGCGGACGACGGCACGGAGCTCTCCTACGAGGTCGAGGAGGTCGAGGCGCAGAGCGACCAGGTGGCGCGGCGGCGCCGGCTCTTCGGACGCCGGGCCCCCGCTCCGGTCACCGTCGTCTTCAGCCACGGCTACTGCCTGAGCCAGGACTCCTGGCACTTCCAGCGGGCCGCCCTGCGCGGTGTCGTGCGCGCCGTCTACTGGGACCAGCGCAGCCACGCGCGCTCGGGGCGCGGGGCCGACCAGCTGGAGCGGGGCGTGCCGGTCTCCATCGACCAGCTGGGGCGCGACCTGAAGGCGGTCATCGACGCCGCCGTGCCCGAGGGCCCGCTCGTCCTCGTCGGGCACTCCATGGGCGGCATGACGACCATGGCCCTCGCCGACCAGTTCCCGGAGCTGATCCGGGAGCGCGTGGTGGGCGTGGCCCTGGTCGGGACGTCGTCGGGGCAGCTCGGTCAGGTGAACTTCGGGCTCCCGGTGGCGGGGATGAACGCGGTGCGGCGGGTGCTGCCCGGCGTGCTGCGCGCGCTCGGTTCGCAGGCCGAGCTGGTGGAGAAGGGGCGGCGGGCCACCGCGGACCTCTTCGCGGGGGTCATCAAGCGCTACTCGTTCTCCCGCAAGGACGTGGACCCGGCCATCGCGCGGTTCGCGGAGCGGATGATCGAGGCGACGCCGATCGACGTGGTCGCGGAGTTCTATCCGGCCTTCGCCGAGCACGACAAGGCGGAGGCGCTCAAGCACTTCGCCGACCTGCCGGTGCTCGTGCTCGCCGGCGACAAGGACCTGGTCACGCCGAGCGAGCACAGCGAGGCGATCGCCCGGCTGCTGCCCGACGCCGAGCTGGTCCTGGTGCCGGACGCCGGCCACCTGGTCATGCTGGAGCACCCGGAGGTGGTCACGGACCGTCTCGCGGACCTGCTGGTGCGGGCGGGGGCCGTCCCGGCGGCCGACCGGGCGGGCGGCGCGCGGGGCTGATTGCCCGGCCGGGTGTGCGGGCCGCGCGGGCCCGGGCGGTGTCCGCCAGCCGCTACCGTGGTCGGTATGGAAGCACCGCACCACCCGGCCCCCGCCGCCGAACTCAAGACCACGGTCAACTCCCCGGAGCAGATGGGCGAGTTGGGCCGCCGCCTGGCCAAGCTGCTGCGCCCCGGCGACCTCGTCATGCTCACGGGCGAGCTCGGCGCCGGCAAGACGACCCTGACCCGCGGTCTCGGCGAGGGTCTCGGCGTGCGCGGCGCCGTCACCTCGCCGACGTTCGTCATCGCCCGCGTCCACCCGCCGCTCGGCGGAGGACCGGCCCTCGTGCACGTCGACGCGTACCGCCTGGGCGGCGGGCTCGACGAGATGGAGGACCTGGACCTCGACGTCTCGCTCCCCGATTCGGTGATCGTCGTGGAGTGGGGCGACGGCAAGGTCGAGGAGCTCTCGGACGACCGGCTGCACGTCGTCATCGACCGTGCGGTGGGGGACACGACGGACGAGGTGCGCGAGGTGACGCTCACCGGGCTCGGGCGCCGCTGGGCCGAGGCCGATCTGGCGTCGCTCTCGGCCTGAGGCCACCGCTCCGCTTCTGCGGGCCGCCGCGTGCCCGTCGCCCGGCGGCCCGCTCTCGTACGTTCACCCGAACGTTCCGACAAGACGTCGGCAAAATGTTGCGTTGCGTGTGTCGCGCGTGGTCACATGGATACCAGTACTGGTTAGGTCTACCTAACCACGCTGCCCCCGGAGCCCCCAGGAGGCATCCATGTCGGCTTCAGAACGTGACGTACAGCCGCAGTCGCACCGGCTGCCGGGACCGTCGGCCGCCCCGGGGCCCCCGCACCTGTCGATGAGTGACCTGCTGGCGTCCTGCGCCGCGGCGAGCGCGGTCTCCACCCCGCCCGGCCGCCCGGCCCACCAGCACTCCGCCACGGAGCGGCAGCCGTCCCGCTGATCACGGCGGGTCAGGGGATGACGACGACCTTGCGGTCGCGCGTCGCGAACTCCCACATCGCGTTGCCGTCCGCCCGTGACTCGCGGATGCCACCGGTCTTCTTGGACGGGTCCGGCTTCGGCGTCGAGCCGTTGACCTGCGCGCTGAAGCCGATCGACGTGTCGCCGACCGTCGTGAACCGCACGACGTGCTCGATCGGCGCGCCGTCCGTGCCGATGACGGAGCCGGTGCGCGAGGTGACGGTGTAGGTGCCCGGCGCGGGGTCGACCGTGCCCGGCGTGACCTCGTACGTGGCCAGCAGCTTTCCGGAGGCCTCGACCAGCCAGACGCGGTCCTCGCCCACGGAGTACACCACCCGCTGGCCCTCCCCGGAGTGCGCGGGTACCCGCTTCGGGTCCGCCTTCTCCTTGGGGGAGCGCGGCGCGGCGGCCGAGGGGGAGGTCTTGTCGGGGTGCTGCGCCCGGGCGTCCGGCGCGCTGGCCGAAGCCTGGTAGGCGAGGAAACCCACGGCCGCGAGCGCGGCGGCGGTGAGCCCGGCCACCCATCCCGAGCTGCTCCTTGACACCTTCGCCACCCACCTCTTCGTACTGCGTACGGCTACGGAGTTGACGGTAGCAGCAGCCGTGCCCCATCCCGGGGCAGCCGCACCCCGCCCCCGCGGGAGCCGCACCCCCATGGCGGTCCGGCCGTGCGGCGCGCCCGGGAGCCGTAGGCTGTTCGCGTGCTCTTGCTCGCTCTGGATACCGCAACGCCCGCCGTCACCGTCGCACTCCACGACGGCTCCTCCGTCATCGCGGAGTCGAGCCAGGTCGACGCGCGGCGCCACGGAGAACTGCTGCTGCCCGCCGTCGACCGGGTGCTCGCCGACGCCGGCCTCGGCCTGGACGCCGTGACCGGCATCGTCGCCGGTGTGGGCCCCGGCCCCTACACCGGCCTGCGGGTCGGCCTGATGACCGCGGACACCTTCGGCCTCGCGCTCGGCGTCCCCGTGCACGGCGTGTGCACGCTGGACGGCCTCGCGTACGCCTCCGGCATCGAAGGCGGCCCCTTCGTGGTGGCCACCGACGCCCGCCGCAAGGAGGTGTACTGGGCGCGCTACGACGACGCCCGCACCCGTACGGGTGAACCTGCCGTCGACCGGCCCGCGGAGATCGCCGCCGATGTCGCGGGGCTGCCCGCGGTCGGCGCCGGCGCGCTGCTCTACCCCGACACCTTCCCCGACGCCCGCGCGCCCGAGCACGTCTCGGCGGCCGCGCTCGCCTCCCTGGCCGCCGAGAGGCTGGCGGCGGGCGAGGAGCTCCTGGAGCCGAGGCCGCTCTACCTGCGCAGGCCCGACGCGCAGGTGCCCAAGAACTACAAGGTGGTCACCCCCAAGTGACCCAGGTGACCGAGACCGCCGTGCTGCGCGAGATGCGCTGGTGGGACATTGACGCGGTGTTCGCCCTGGAGAAGGAGCTCTTCCCGGACGACGCCTGGTCACGCGGCATGTTCTGGTCCGAACTCGCCCACGCGCGCGGGCCGCTGGCCACCCGCCGCTACGTGGTGGCCATGGCCGGCGACCGCCTCGTCGGCTACGCGGGGCTCGCCGCCTCGGGCGAGCTCGCCGACGTCCAGACCATCGCCGTCGCCCGCGACCACTGGGGGAGCGGCCTCGGCGCCCGGCTCCTCACCGACCTGCTCCAGGCCGCGACCGCCTTCGAGTGCGCCGAGGTGATGCTGGAAGTGCGGGTCGACAACACCCGGGCGCAGAAGCTGTACGAGCGCTTCGGCTTCGAGCCCATCGGCTTCCGGCGCGGCTACTACCAGCCCGGCAACGTGGACGCCCTGGTCATGCGCCGCACCGATCCCTCCACCTCCGTATCTGGCGTACAAGGAACCGAGATTCATGGCTGACTCGCGCGACGAACCCCTCGTCCTCGGCATCGAGACCTCCTGCGACGAGACCGGCGTCGGCATCGTCCGCGGCACCACCCTGCTCGCGGACGCCGTCGCCTCCAGCGTCGACGAGCACGCCCGCTTCGGCGGCGTCGTGCCCGAGGTAGCCTCGCGCGCGCACCTCGAAGCGATGGTGCCCACCATCCAGCGCGCCCTGAAGGAAGCGGGCGTGAGCGCCAAGGACCTCGACGGCATCGCGGTGACCGCGGGGCCCGGCCTCGCGGGCGCGCTGCTCGTCGGCGTCTCCGCCGCGAAGGCGTACGCGTACGCCCTCGGCAAGCCCCTCTACGGCGTGAACCACCTCGCCTCGCACATCTGCGTCGACCAGCTGGAGCACGGGCCGCTGCCCGAGCCGACCATGGCGCTGCTCGTCTCCGGCGGCCACTCGTCGCTGCTGCTCTCCTCCGACATCACCTCGGACGTGCGGCCGCTCGGCTCGACCATCGACGACGCGGCGGGCGAGGCCTTCGACAAGATCGCGCGCGTGCTGAACCTGGGCTTCCCCGGCGGGCCCGTCATCGACCGCTACGCCCGCGAGGGCGACCCGGAGGCCATCGCCTTCCCGCGGGGCCTCACCGGGCCGCGCGACCCCGCGTACGACTTCTCCTTCTCCGGTCTGAAGACGTCCGTCGCCCGCTGGATCGAGGCGAAGCGGGCCGCGGGCGAGGAGGTGCCCGTACGGGACGTGTCGGCCTCCTTCCAGGAGGCGGTCGTCGACGTGCTGACCCGCAAGGCCGTGCGGGCCTGCAAGGACGAGGGCGTCGACCACCTCATGATCGGCGGTGGCGTGGCCGCCAACTCGCGGCTTCGCGCCCTCGCCCAGGAGCGGTGCGAGAAGGCGGGCATCCGGCTGCGCGTGCCGCGTCCGAAGCTGTGCACGGACAACGGCGCGATGGTCGCGGCCCTCGGCGCCGAGATGGTGGCCCGCAACCGCTCGGCCTCCTCCCTCGACCTGTCGGCGGACTCGTCGCTGCCGGTGACGGAGCCGCACGTGCCGGGACACACGCACGGCCACGGCCACGGCCACGACCACGTGCACGAGGTCAGCAAGGAGAACCTGTACTCATGACCGTCGCGCTGATGTGGGAGGCCCGTGCCGCGGCGGGGTGCGGGGCCGAACTGCTGGCGTGGGCACGGAAGCAGCGGCCGGGCGGCACGGCCGAGCCGCTGCGGCGCGAGGCGTTCCGGGCGCCGCAGGACCGGGTGCTCGTCATCACCTGGTGGGACGCAGCGTGGGACACGGACCTGCCCGAATTGCCGGAGCCCCCGGCGGAGCTGGTGACGCGGCCGGTGCACCGGTGGCGGTTCGAGTCGGTCGGTACGGACTAGTCCGTCCGCCGGTACGTCAGCAGGTAGCGCCAGAAGAGCAGTTGGCGCACCTCGCTGCCGGGCAGCAGTCGGGCCGCCTCGGCGCGGATCTGCGGGAGCCGCATCTCGGGCGCGCGCACGGGCGGCTTGAGCGGGGGCGGGTCCGTGCCGCGCAGCCGTTCCGCCGCGTACACCGTCAGCCGGGCCACCGCATTGGCGGGGGACGCCACCACGTCCCACCAGGTCGTCCCGGCGTAACAGCCGAGGACGAGCAGGACGCCGCCGGGGGCGAGGGCCTCGCGCAGGCGGGTGAGCGTGGCGAACGGCATGTGGTGCAGGCTCGCCAGACAGGTGATCACGTCGTAGTGGCCACGGGGCAGCTCCTCCTCGGTGACGTCCGCCCGCCGAAAGCGCGGGGCGCAGCCACCGGGCCCGTGGCGCCGCGCCGCGGCGACGGCCTCGGCGATGACCTCCGCCGACGGGTCGAGCGCGTCGACCTCGTAACCGCGGGCCGCGAGGCGGCGGGCGAAGCGGCCGGTGCCGCAGCCCACGTCGAGGGCGGTGCGGCCCTCCTGCGGCAGGTGCCGCAGGAGCAGGCGGTGGTAGTGGTCGTTGTGGTCGAAGGGCATGCGGGCGAGCCTGGCACGGCCGCCCGGACGAGGGGCAGCACCGTGTGCCGGAAAGAAACCTCGAAGAATCTCGGCGACGATGTCGAAACGGGCGTCTCCCGTTCGACGCAGGGGTGAGAGGCGGGAAGAAGCCCCGCCGCCACCCGATGGGAGACCACCATGCCGCGCTACCTGACGATGATCCGCATCGACGAGAACAACGTCCCCGAGGGCGGCCCCAGCCCCGAGCTGCAGGAGCGCATGGGCGCCCTGCTCGAAGAGATCACCAGGGCCGGGGTGATGCTCGACACCGCGGGGCTGCGCCCGACCTCCGAAGGCACCCGGGTGACCTGGGACAAGGGTGAGCTGTCCGTCACCGACGGGCCGTTCACCGAGACCAAGGAGGTCATCGGCGGCTACTCGGTCTGCCAGGCGAAGGACATGGCCGAGGCGGTCGAGTGGACCAAGAGGTTCCTGAAGACCCACGAGGAGTACTGGACGATCACCGCGGAGGTCCGGGAGATCGAGGAGGGCTGAGCCCTACCGGCGGGTCACCTCCCTGCCTTTGCGGCCGCTGCGCCGGGGTGTTCTGATGGGTGGCCGTGAGCCATCCGCCGGAGCACCCCCGCCGCACGTCACCGGAGCGGCAGCCCCGCCCCACCGTGGAGACCGTCTTCCGCATGGAGTCGCCGCGCATCATCGCCGGCGTCACGCGGATCGTACGAGATGTCGGCATCGCCGAGGAGCTGGCGCAGGACGCCCTGGTGGCAGCCCTCGAACAGTGGCCGGAGCAGGGCGTCCCGGAGAACCCGGGCGCCTGGCTCATGACCACCGCCAAGCGCCGCGCCATCGACCTGGTGCGCCGCCGCGAGCGGTACGCCGCCAAGCTTGCGGAGGCCGGCCGCGACCTGGAGACCGCCCAGCTCCACGCGGACGAACCCGCCGACCCCGACGGCATCGACGACGACCTGCTGCGCCTCGTCTTCACCGCCTGCCACCCGCTGCTCTCCGCCGAGGCCCGCGTGGCGCTCACCCTGCGGCTGCTGGGCGGCCTGACCACTGCGGAGATCGCCCGCGCCGTCCTCGCCGCCGAACCGGCCGTGGCGCAGCGCATCGTGCGGGCCAAGCGCATCCTCGCCACCAAGGACGTCGCCTTCGAGGTCCCCACCGGCCAGGACCGCGAGGCCCGCCTCGGCTCCGTCCTCGAGGTCATCTACCTCATCTTCAACGAGGGGTACGCCGCCTCATCGGGCGACGACTGGCTGCGCCCGGCCCTGTGCGAGGACGCCCTGCGCCTGGCCCGGGTGCTCGCCGGCCTCATGCCCAGGGAGTCCGAGGTGCACGGCCTCGCCGCGCTCCTGGAACTGCAGGCGTCGCGCTCCGCGGCGCGCACCGGCCCGTCCGGCGAGCCGGTGCTGCTCAAGGACCAGAACCGGGCCCGCTGGAACCGGCTGCTGATCCGGCGCGGTTACGCGGCCCTCGCCCGGGCCAGGAGCACGGCGGACTCCTCCGGCGCGTTCGGCCCCTACGCCCTGCAGGCCGCGATCGCCGCCTGCCACGCCAGGGCCCACACCTACGAGGAGACCGACTGGCAGCAGATCGCCGTCCTCTACGGCCTGCTCGCCGCCCGCACCCCCTCCCCGGTGGTCGAGCTGAACCGCGCGGTGGCGGTCTCGATGGCGCAGGGGCCCGAGCCGGGCCTCTTCCTGGTCGACGCGCTCGCCGCCGAACCGGCGCTGCGGGACTACCACTTGCTGCCCAGCGTGCGGGGCGACCTGCTGGAGCGGCTGGGCAGGACGGCCGAGGCGTGCGCCGAATTCGAGCGGGCGGCGGCGCTGGCGCGCAACGGCAGGGAGCGGGAGCTGCTCCTCGCGCGGGCGGCCACCTGCCGGCTCTGAGCGCCGCGGCGGCCCGGCCGGGGCGCGGTCAGCTCCGCGCGGCCGGGCGCCCGATCAGCATCGTCGGCGCGCCCGCCACCCGGGTCAGGAAGACCGTCGCGGCGTTCCGGCCGCGGGGCTTCACCTTGCGCCGCAGCTCCTCGGGCTCGACGGCCGAGCCGCGCTTCTTGACGGTGAGGACGCCGACCTCGCGCTCCCGCAGCAGCGCCTTCAACTTCTTCAGGTTGAAGGGGATCCGGTCGGTGATCTCGTAGGCGGTGGCGTACGGGGTCTCGTGCAGGGCGTCGGAGGTGACGTACGCGATGGTCTCGTCGATCAGTCCGCCGCCGACCCGGGCCGCGACCTCGGCGACCAGGTGCGCGCGGATGACGGCGCCGTCCGGCTCGTACAAGTAACGCCCGACGGGACGCACTTCGGGGTCGGGCAGCATCGTGTCGAGCGGTGACCACAGGGAGGCGCCACCGGGCAGGAGCGTCGCGCGGTGCGAGGCGGAGTCATCCGTGCCGAACCACAGCACGGCCTCCTTGACGTCGCCGCCGTCCGAGATCCACTCGGCCGCGGCCTCGGCGGGGACCGCCTCGTGGGGGATGCCGGGGGCGATCTTCAGGGCGGCGCGCGGGGCCGCGAGCGCCGCGCCGACCGCCCAGGACAGGGGCGGGGAGTAGGACTCCGGGTCGAAGATGCGGCCCCGGCCGGAGGAGCGGCGCGCCGGGTCCACGAAGACCGCGTCGTACGCCGAGGTGTCCACCTCGGTGACATCGGCCTCCCGGACCTCGATCAGCTCGGCGAGGCCGAGGGCCTCGGCGTTGGCGCGGGCGACGGCGCAGGTCAGCGGGGAGCGGTCGACGGCGAGCACGGAGATCCCGGCCCGCGCAAGGGCGATGGCGTCGCCGCCGATGCCGCAGCACAGGTCGGCGAGCGAACGGACGCCGAGGGCCTTGAAGCGCTCGGCGCGGTGCGTGGCGACGGAGGAGCGGGTGGACTGCTCCACGCCGTCGGGGGTGAAGAACATCCGGGCCGCGTCCCCGGCGCCGAACTTCGCCGCGGCACGCCGGCGCAGCCGTGCCTGGGCGAGGGCGGCAGAGACCAGGGGCGCCGGGTGGGTGCGGCGCAGCCGGGTGGCGGCGGCGAGCTCCTGTGCGGGCTCGACGTCCCGCACCTCGTCGAGCAGGGCCGTGCCCCGGGGGGTGCGCAGGGCGGCGAAGGCGGCGAGGGGATCGCCGAGGTCGGACTCGGGGCCGCTCGGCGTGTTCGGGTCGTTCACCTGCCCCATTGTGGGCCAGTCGGTGGATGGTGCACGGCCGGGCGGCGGTGTCGGGCCCCTGGCACGACCTTGAGCTGCGAGGATCCGGCGGCATGCAACTAGTACGACAAAAAGAAGAATACGCCAGAAGACGGAAGAACCGGGCGCGCGCCGCGGTGGCCGTCCTGGCCGCCTCGGCCATCGCATCGGGCTGCGCCTCCGCCGACGGCACCCGGCCCGCCCACGGCCAGCAGCCGCTCAAGGCCCCGCCCGCCCGCGCCCTGGACTCCTACGCCCAGAGACTCGGCGCGGTCCAGGCCGCACGCGCCGTGGCGGCCAAGCGCTGGGGGCTGGCCAAGACCCCGCTCGCCGCGCCCCCGCCGCCCGCGGCCAAGCCGCGGATCACCACCCGCAAGGGGTTCGAGGTCGAGGGCCAGTCGAGCCTGCCGCCCGTCTTCACGACCGTCCCCACCAAGGACAAGGTCGTCTTCCTGACCATCGACGACGGCGCCGAGAAGGACCCGCGGCTGCTGAAGATGATGAGCGAGCTCCGGCTGCCGTACACCGCCTTCCTCAGCGACTACCTGGTCAAGGAGGACTACGGGTACTTCAAGAAGATGCAGGACCGCGGCGTCACCCTGAACAACCACACCCTCAACCACCGCTACCTGCCCGGACTCTCGTACGAGGGGCAGCGCCGCGAGATCTGCGGCATGCAGGACACCATCCAGAAGCACTACGGCAAGCGGCCCGAGCTCTTCCGCCCGCCGTACGGCAACTACAACCGGGACACGCTGCGCGCCGCCAGGTCCTGCGGCATCAAGGCGGTGCCGCTGTGGGCGTCCGAGGCCTTCACCGACCACATGGAGTGGCGCGAGTGGGACAAGGACCTGCACCCCGGCGACATCATCCTCACGCACTTCCGGGGGCGTGAGGACTGGAAGGGCACGATGCCCGACATGGTCCGCCGCGTCATGAAGACGGTCACGGACCGGGGGTACGCGGTGGCCAGGCTGGAGGACTACCTGTGACCCCGCGGGCGCGAGCGAACCGCCGCCTCCTCGCCGGGGCCCTGCTGTGCGGAGTGCTCGCGCCCGCACTGCTCACCGGTTGCGCCGAATCGGTGGACCCGATCGAACGCCTGGGCAGAAAGGCAGCCCAAAAGGTCCCCCCGCACCACCGCACCCCAACCCCGCCCGGCATCCTCCGCTCCACAGCGGCCCCTGGCGCCCCCCGCTGTGGGCAGGCGTTCCGCTGGGCGGAACGGGTGGGCACAGCCCCCGGTGCCGAGCAACAAGAACCGGGGCCCCCACGAATCGCCGCCAGGGAACCCAAAGACGCAGAGAACCGTTGCCCCGACAGGGAAAAAGCGCCGCCGCCCCGCCCCAGGGGCACGAACATCCGCTGAAGCCCGGCGCAGCCGATTGGCACTCCGCTTGACCGAGTGCTAATCCCCGTCCTAGTCTCACTTCTGGCACTCCCCATTGGAGAGTGCCAACAGCGACGGGCAGGTCCGGCACCCGCGACGACGGATCCACCTGGTCGCCACACTCAGACTCTTAACCCCGTGAGATCTCCGAAGGGGGAGACCGGATCGTGACGACCGCCAGCTCCAAGGTTGCCATCAAGCCGCTCGAGGACCGCATTGTGGTCCAGCCGCTCGACGCCGAGCAGACCACGGCCTCCGGCCTGGTCATTCCGGACACCGCGAAGGAGAAGCCCCAGGAGGGCGCTGTCCTCGCCGTGGGCCCGGGGCGTTTCGAGAACGGCGAGCGCCTGCCGCTCGACGTGAAGGTCGGCGATGTCGTGCTGTACAGCAAGTACGGCGGCACCGAGGTGAAGTACAACGGCGACGAGTACCTCGTCCTCTCGGCCCGCGACGTGCTCGCGATCGTCGAGAAGTAATTCACCCAGCATTTGCTTTTCTGAGCTGCGCCCCTGGTCACCCCGCTGATGCCGGGCGGCGAGGGGCGTAGTTCGTTGCTGAACGTTCCGGGGGCTCCCCCGGACCCCCCTGAGTTTTCGAGAGGGCTGAATCGCTCCCATGGCGAAGATCCTGAAGTTCGACGAGGACGCCCGTCGCGCCCTTGAGCGCGGCGTCAACAAGCTTGCCGACACCGTCAAGGTGACGATCGGCCCCCGCGGCCGCAACGTCGTCATCGACAAGAAGTTCGGCGCCCCGACCATCACCAACGACGGCGTCACCATCGCCCGTGAGGTCGAGGTCGAGGACCCGTACGAGAACCTCGGCGCCCAGCTGGTGAAGGAGGTGGCGACCAAGACCAACGACATCGCGGGTGACGGCACCACCACCGCCACCGTGCTCGCCCAGGCCCTGGTCAAGGAAGGCCTGCGCAACGTCGCCGCCGGCGCCTCCCCGGCCGCCCTGAAGAAGGGCATCGACGCCGCCGTCGCGGCCGTCTCCCAGGAGCTCCTCGCCACCGCCCGCCCGATCGACGACAAGGCCGACATCGCGGCCGTCGCCGGTCTCTCGGCGCAGGACCCGCAGGTCGGCGAGCTCATCGCCGAGGCGATGGACAAGGTCGGCAAGGACGGTGTCATCACCGTCGAGGAGTCCAACACCTTCGGCCTCGAGCTCGACTTCACCGAGGGCATGGCCTTCGACAAGGGCTACCTCTCGCCGTACATGGTCTCCGACCAGGAGCGTATGGAGGCCGTCCTCGACGACCCGTACATCCTGATCCACCAGGGCAAGATCTCCTCCATCCAGGACCTCCTGCCGCTGCTCGAGAAGGTCATCCAGGCCAACTCCTCGAAGCCGCTCCTGATCATCGCCGAGGACGTCGAGGGCGAGGCCCTGTCGACCCTGGTCGTGAACAAGATCCGCGGCACCTTCAACGCCGTCGCGGTGAAGGCCCCCGGCTTCGGCGACCGCCGCAAGGCGATGCTCGGCGACATGGCCACCCTCACGGGCGCCACCGTCATCGCCGAGGAGGTCGGCCTCAAGCTCGACCAGGTCGGCCTCGACGTGCTCGGCACCGCCCGCCGCGTCACCATCACCAAGGACGACACCACGATCGTCGACGGCGGCGGCAACAAGGCCGACGTCGAGGGCCGTGTCGCCCAGATCAAGGCCGAGATCGAGGCCACGGACTCCGACTGGGACCGCGAGAAGCTCCAGGAGCGCCTCGCGAAGCTGGCCGGCGGCGTGTGCGTCATCAAGGTCGGCGCCGCCACCGAGGTGGAGCTGAAGGAGAAGAAGCACCGTCTGGAGGACGCCATCTCCGCGACCCGCGCCGCGGTCGAGGAGGGCATCGTCTCCGGTGGTGGCTCCGCGCTCGTCCACGCCGTGAAGGTCCTCGAGGGCAACCTCGGCAAGGAGGGCGACGAGGCCACCGGTGTCGCCGTCGTCCGCCGCGCCGCCGTCGAGCCGCTGCGCTGGATCGCCGAGAACGCCGGCCTCGAGGGTTACGTCATCACCTCGAAGGTCGCCGAGCTCGACAAGGGCTTCGGCTTCAACGCCGCGACCGGCGAGTACGGCGACCTGGTCAAGGCCGGCGTCATCGACCCGGTCAAGGTCACCCGCTCCGCGCTGGAGAACGCCGCGTCCATCGCGTCGCTGCTCCTCACGACCGAGACCCTGGTCGTCGAGAAGCCGGCCGAGGAAGAGGCCGACGCCGGCCACGGCCACGGCCACGGTCACTCGCACTGACCCGCTGCGCTCGGCTTGACCGGTGACCGAGGCCCGGCTCCCTTTTCGGGGAGCCGGGCCTCGGCCCTTTTCGGGGATGCGTCTGCCGAAGCCCGTCCGTCGCCGGCTGCGGGCCGTGGTCCGTCCTCGCGCAGTTCCCCGCGCCCCTTACGGGGCGCTCGCCGAAGTCGTCCTCAGGGGCGCGGGGAACTGCGCGACCAGCCGACGGCGACCCGCAGCCGGCAGCGGCGAGGAACCCCGCAGACGCTCCCACCCAGAAGGCCCCGCAGGCCTACCGCGGCCCGTACTTGCGGCCCGTACGCGACGTCACCCCGCCCAGCAAGGAACGCGGCGTCACCTTCACCACCCCCATCAGCGCCTTGTAGCGAGGGTCGGGGATCGACACGGTCTTGCCCCGGGCCAGGTCGGCCAGAGCCGCCGTGACCAGCTTGTCCGCGTCGAGCCACAGCCACCCGGGGATGTTGGACGTGCCCATCCCGGCGCGCCGGTGGAACTCGGTCCGTACGAAGCCGGGGCAGAGCGCCATGAGCCGCACCCCGGTCCCGGCCAGGTCCTTCGCCGCGCCCTGGGTGAACTGCACGACCCACGCCTTCGAGGCCCCGTACGTGCCGCGCGGCACGAACGCCGCCACCGACGCGACGTTCACCACCCCGCCCCGGCCCCGCTCCCGCATCGACTCCGCCGCGGCCGAGGTCAGCCGCAGCACCGCCTCGCAGTGCACCTTGAGCATGGTCAGCTCGTCGGTCATCGGGACTTCCAGGTACCGGCCCTTGTTGCCGAAGCCCGCGTTGTTGATCAGCAGGTCGACCGGGTCCCTCCGGTTCGCCAGCCGCTTCTCGACGGCCTCGATGCCCCCGTCCGTCGCGAGGTCCGCGGTCAGCACCTCGGCCTCGATGCCGTGCCGGTCGTGCAGCTCGGTCGCCTGCTCGCGCAGCCGCTTGGTGTCGCGAGCCACCAGGACGAGGTTGTGCCCGTCACCGGCGAGGCGCCGCGCGAACGCGGCGCCGATGCCGGCGGTTGATCCCGTAATCAGAGCCGTAGTCATGGCCCAAGGCTAGTGAGATCGCGAAGGTGCCGTTCCGCATGGACCTGCCGGTCTCACACCGCGAGGTCCTCGGCGGCCTGCCGCGCGAGGTACTTGTGCGCCCGCTCCGTCGTCTCGGGGTGCAGGGCGTCGCCCGCCGCCAGCATCCGCGGCAGCAGCGACTTCTCCGTCGTGACGGCCCGGAAGTGGAGGGCGACGGTGACGTCGTGGTCCGGCCGGTGCACGATCCGGATCGCGTCCCCGGCCCGCACCTCGCCCTCCACGATCACCCGCAGATACGCGCCCGGCGCGCCCTCCGTGGTGAAGCGCTTCATCCATCCCGTCTCGCCGAGGTGCCCCTGGAACGTACGGCAGGGGATGCGCCCGCTCGTCACCTCCAGGACCAGGTCGGGACCGACCTGCCAGCGCTCGCCGATCCGCGCGCCGTTCACATCCACCCCGGACACCGTGAAATTCTCGCCGAACGCGCCGTTCGCCAGGGTCCGCCCGAGCGTCCGCTCCCACGCGTCGAGGTCCTCGCGGGCGTAGGCGTACACCGCCTGGTGGTCCCCGCCGTGGTGCCGCAGGTCGCAGATCTCGTCGCCCGCCACTCCGCTGCCGCCGACGCCCTTGGCGCCCGGCGCGGTCACGAGGACCGGTCCGGAGACCGGCTGCTTGTCGATGCCGGTGAGGCCGGTGGGGGACGAGGTGTAGTCAACGGCCTTGCGACGGCCCGCATTTACCGAAAGAAGCTCCATGCCCAGCAGGCTAAGCGAGGGCCCCTCAAAGCCGCGACGCAATATTTCGCGTTGCTTCCAAGCGTCACTTATGCTCACACCATGATCGAGGCCCGTCACCTCCGTGTCCTGCGCGCCGTGGCCGCCACCGGCTCCTTCTCGGCCGCGGCCCGCGAGCTCGGCTGCACCCAGCCCGCCGTCAGCCAGCAGATGAAGGCCCTCGAAGCCTCGACCGGCACGCCGCTGCTGATCCGCACCGGCCGCGAAATGCGGCTGACGCAGGCGGGCGAGGCTCTGGTGCGGCACGCCTCGGGCATCCTCGCCGGACTCACCGCCGCCGAGGAGGAGGTCGCCGCGATCGCCGGCCTGCGCGCGGGCCGGGTCCGCCTCGTCTCCTTCCCGAGCGGTAGCTCCACCCTCGTCCCCGGCGCCCTCGCGGCGCTGCGCGCGGCCCACCCCGGCACGCGCGTCTCCCTCGTGGAGGCCGAGCCGCCGCGTTCGGTGGAGATGCTGCGCGAGGGGGACTGCGACGTGGCCCTCGCCTTCCGGTACGAGGGGGCGACGGCCGCGGAGGAGTGGGGCGACCTCGTCGTGCGTCCGCTGCTCGCCGACCGGCTCGTCGGACTCGTGCCCGAGGGGCACCGGCTCGCCGGGGCCCGGTCGGTCACCATCGGGGAGTTCGCCGACGAGTCGTGGATCGCGGGCTGCCCCCGCTGTCGCAGGCAACTGGTGGAGGTCTGCGAGAGCGCGGGCTTCGTGCCCCGGATCGATTTCGCGACCGACGACTATCCGGCGGTGATCGGACTGGTCGGCGCCGGCCTGGGGGTGGCGGTGCTGCCCGAGCTCGCGATCGAGTCGGTGCGCCCCAAGGGCGCCCGCACCGTGACGGTGGAACCTGCCGTGCAGCGGGAGATCGTCGCGCTCACGCTGCCGGATCTGGCACAGGTGCCGGCGGTCGCCGCCACGCTGGACCATCTCGCGCGGGCCGCCGCCCGCTGACGGGGGCGGTGGTCCGCCCCGGGGGCCGCCCCGAATAGCGTCGGGGCCCTTTCGAAGAAACGTTCCTTCAGCTGTGTGACACGGCTCTGCCCGCCGGAGCGGCCGCCGTGACCAGTCGGTTGCGCGCGCGCCCCATGAGCTCCTCGCGCTCGTCCTCGGTCAGCCCGCCCCAGACGCCGTACGGCTCGCGCACCGCGAGGGCGTGAGCGGCGCACTCGGCACGCACCGGGCACCGCATGCAGACCTCCTTGGCGGAGTTCTCACGGGCGCTGCGCGCCGCTCCCCGCTCGCCCTCCGGGTGGAAGAAGAGCGAGCTGTCGACCCCCCGGCAGGCCGCGAGGAGCTGCCAGTCCCACAGATCTGCGTTCGGTCCGGGAAGGCGGGAGAAATCTGCCATTGCTGGTCCCCTTGATGCCGTTCTGACGCGGATACGGTGCCCATGACCGTACATCTACTATCTAAGGAGATGAAAATATGACTCATTGCGAATCTAGCCGCAGACACCAGGAAAAGGGAAGAAAAGCCGCTAAATGGGGCATGGCTTGTGATGAAAGGTTGAGGGTCTTCCGCGCGCTCTGCGCTGTGTCCGCGCCCTCACGTAGAGTGCCGAAGGTGGCTGACTGCCCCGTAACTCTTTCGGGTGACCGTCGTTGAGAGTGCGGAGGCGGTTGAAAGAAGAAGCGCTCGGGCAGGTGTCCGAGAGCGTCAACCGCACAGGTGACGACATGTACCAGCCTGGAGGCTCAAGGTGACGCGCAGCAGCTGTGAGAGCCGCGGAGGACAGTCATGACATCGGTCCTCGTCTGCGACGACTCCCCGCTTGCCCGAGAGGCGCTCCGCCGCGCGGTCGCGACCGTGCCCGGTGTCGAGCGCGTGACGACAGCGGCCAACGGCGAGGAAGTCCTCCGCCGCTGGGGCGCCGACCGCTCGGACCTGATTCTGATGGACGTACGCATGCCCGGCCTGGGCGGCGTCGAGACCGTCCGGCGGCTGCTCTCCGCCGACCCCGGTGCGCGCATCATCATGCTCACCGTCGCCGAGGACCTGGACGGGGTCGCGCTCGCGGTCGCCGCCGGTGCCCGCGGCTATCTGCACAAGGACGCCTCGCGCGCCGAGCTGCGCGCGACCGTCACACAGGCGCTCGCCGACCCGACGTGGCGGCTGGCCCCGCGCAGACTGCGCTCGGCCGAGATGGGCGCCGCGCCCACCCTCACCGCGCGCGAGATCCAGGTCCTCGAAGGCATGAGCCACGGCCGCTCGAACGCGGAGATCGGGCGCGAGCTCTTCCTCTCCGAGGACACCGTGAAGACGCACGCCAGGCGGCTCTTCAAGAAGCTCGGCGCCTCGGACCGCGCACACGCGGTGGCGCTCGGTTTCCGCTGGGGCCTGGTCCGCTGAGTGTGCCGCCGCGGGGGCCCCGCGATCCCCGCCCGCCGTGTGGTGGGCGGGGCGACGGACGCCCGCCGCTGCTTGTTTCGCCGCCGATGCCGCATCCTTGAGGTGTGGAGTTCCTCGGGGACGAGTCGATCGAGCGGGAGGGGAGGGCGCAGGAGATGAGTTCCGGCGCACCTGCTCATAACGCTTCAGTGCACAACTACGGACGCGGTGCCACGGATCAGTCGCCACCAAGGCACCATGGACCGATGCGCGATGACAAGACGACGGTGATCGGTGCCCTCGTCCTTCGCGCGGTCGAGGGCGACGAACAGGCCACGCACGACCTTCTCGCGCACGTGCACCCGCTGGCCCTGCGCTACTGCCGCACCCGCCTCTCCCGCCTGCCGGGTGACGCACGGCACTTCGTCGAGGACCTGGCGCAGGAGGTCTGTGTCGCCGTGCTCCTCGCGCTGCCGCGCTACAAGGACACCGGCCGCCCCTTCGAGGCCTTCGTCTTCGCCATCGCGGCGCACAAGGTGGCCGACCTGCAGCGGGCCGCCATGCGGCACCCCGGGTCCACCGCCGTGCCCTCCGACGAGATGCCGGAGCGGCCCGACGACTCGCTCGGCCCCGAGGAGCGCGCGCTGCTCAGCAGCGACGCCGAGTGGGCCAAGAAGCTCCTCGCCAACCTCCCTGACAACCAGCGCGAGCTGCTGCTCCTGCGCATCGCCGTCGGGCTGACGGCCGAGGAGACCGGACAGATGCTGGGCATGTCGCCCGGCGCGGTGCGGGTCGCCCAGCACCGGGCGCTGAGCCGGCTGCGGGCGCTCGCCGAGCAGTGAGCCCCCACGCGTGAGCGCCGACGTACGAACGTACAAAGAACGTCGATGATCTTGATCGTGGAATGAGACACCCTCGGAGCCCGTTAGCATGGACATCCGCACCGATCAAGGCCATTTGGGGAAGGTGTCATGACTGCAAACGTCGACGGAGTGCCCGAGAAATTCGCGACACTCGGGCTGACCTACGACGACGTGCTGCTGCTGCCGGGCGCGTCGGACATGGCGCCCGACCAGATCGACACTTCCTCGCTAGTCTCGAAGAACGTCCGGGTCAACGTCCCGCTGCTCTCCGCCGCGATGGACAAGGTCACCGAGGCCCGCATGGCGATCGCCATGGCCCGCCAGGGCGGCGTCGGCGTCCTGCACCGCAACCTCTCCATCGCCGACCAGGCCAACCAGGTCGACCTGGTCAAGCGCTCCGAGTCCGGCATGGTCACCGACCCGATCACGGTGCACCCGGACGCGACGCTGGCCGAGGCCGACGCGATCTGCGCGAAGTTCCGCATCAGCGGCGTCCCGGTCACCGACGCGGCGGGCAAGCTGCTCGGCATCGTCACCAACCGCGACATGGCCTTCGAGTCGGACCGCACGCGCCAGGTGCGCGAGGTCATGACGCCGATGCCGCTGGTCACCGGCAAGGTCGGCATCTCCGGCGTGGACGCCATGGAGCTGCTGCGCCGCCACAAGATCGAGAAGCTGCCGCTCGTCGACGACGCGGGCATCCTCAAGGGCCTCATCACGGTCAAGGACTTCGTGAAGGCCGAGAAGTACCCGAACGCCGCGAAGGACGGCGAGGGCCGCCTCATCGTCGGCGCCGCGGTGGGCGTCGCGGGCGACGCCTTCGAGCGCGCCCAGGCCTTGGTCGCCGCGGGCGTCGACTTCATCGTCGTCGACACCGCGCACGGCCACTCCCGCCTGGTCGGCGACATGGTCGCCAAGATCAAGTCGGATGCCCCGCGCGTGGATGTCATCGGCGGCAACATCGCCACCCGTGAGGGCGCCCAGGCGCTCATCGACGCCGGTGTCGACGGCATCAAGGTCGGCGTCGGCCCCGGTTCCATCTGCACCACGCGTGTCGTCGCCGGCATCGGCGTACCGCAGGTGACGGCCATCTACGAAGCGTCGCTCGCCGCCAAGGAGGCCGGTGTCCCGGTCATCGGCGACGGCGGCCTGCAGTACTCCGGAGACATCGCCAAGGCGCTCGTCGCCGGCGCGGACACGGTCATGCTGGGCTCGCTCCTCGCCGGCTGCGAGGAGTCGCCGGGCGAGCTGATGTTCATCAACGGCAAGCAGTTCAAGTCGTACCGCGGCATGGGTTCGCTGGGTGCCATGCAGACCCGCGGCGACCGCAAGTCGTTCTCCAAGGACCGCTACTTCCAGGAGGGCGTCGCCTCCGACGAGAAGCTGGTGCCCGAGGGCATCGAGGGCCAGGTGCCCTACCGCGGCCCGCTCTCGGCGGTCGTCCACCAGCTGGTCGGCGGCCTGCGCCAGTCGATGTTCTACGTGGGCGGGCGCACCGTCCCCGACCTGCAGGCCAACGGCCGCTTCGTCCGGATCACGTCCGCGGGACTCAAGGAGAGCCACCCGCACGACATCCAGATGACGGTCGAGGCGCCGAACTACAGCCGTACGAAGTAGCCTGCCGGTTCCACACGCACGCGAAAGGGGCGGCCCCGGATCACCGGGGCCGCCCCTTCGGTGTGCGTCGGGGATACTGGACGGGCAGACCAAGAGGGAAAGGCCCCACAACGTGACTGAGATCGAGATCGGGCGCGGCAAGCGCGGCCGCCGCGCGTACGCCTTCGACGACATCGCCGTCGTACCGAGCCGGCGCACCCGCGACCCGAAGGAGGTCTCGATCGCGTGGCAGATCGACGCCTACCGCTTCGAGCTGCCCTTCCTGGCGGCCCCCATGGACTCGGTGGTCTCCCCGCAGACCGCCATCCGCATCGGTGAGCTCGGCGGCCTCGGCGTCCTGAACCTCGAGGGCCTCTGGACGCGGTACGAGGACCCGCAGCCGCTGCTCGACGAGATCGCCGAGCTGGACGCGGAGACCGCCACCCGGCGCCTCCAGGAGATCTACGCCGCCCCGATCAAGGCGGACCTGATCGGGCAGCGCATCAAGGAGGTGCGCGACGCGGGCGTGGTCACGGCCGCCGCGCTCTCGCCGCAGCGCACCGCCGAGTTCTCCAAGGCCGTCGTCGACGCCGGCGTCGACATCTTCGTGATCCGCGGCACCACCGTCTCCGCCGAGCACGTCTCCGGCGCCGCCGAGCCGCTGAACCTGAAGCAGTTCATCTACGAGCTGGACGTCCCGGTCATCGTCGGCGGCTGCGCCACGTACACGGCCGCCCTGCACCTGATGCGCACCGGCGCCGCGGGTGTCCTCGTCGGCTTCGGCGGCGGCGCCGCGCACACCACGCGCAACGTCCTGGGCATCCAGGTCCCGATGGCCACCGCCGTCGCCGACGTCGCGGCCGCCCGCCGTGACTACATGGACGAGTCCGGCGGCCGGTACGTGCACGTCATCGCCGACGGCGGCGTGGGCTGGTCCGGCGACCTGCCCAAGGCCATCGCGTGCGGCGCGGACTCCGTGATGGTCGGCTCCCCGCTGGCCCGCGCCACGGACGCGCCCGGCAAGGGCCACCACTGGGGCATGGAGGCCGTCCACGAGGACGTGCCGCGCGGCAAGAAGGTCGACCTCGGCACGGTCGGCACCACCGAGGAGATCCTCACCGGCCCGTCGCACATCCCGGACGGCTCGATGAACTTCTTCGGGGCGCTGCGCCGCGCCATGGCCACCACCGGCTACAGCGAGCTCAAGGAGTTCCAGCGCGTCGAGGTGACGGTCGCGGACTCGCAGCACAAGCGCTGACGGAACATCGCACGCAGAAGGGCCCCGGTACTTCGTACCGGGGCCCTTTTCGTCGTCGTGGGCGGTCAGAGCCGGTGTGCCGCGCCCGCCGGGGTCGCGCCCCTGGTGTCGAGCAGGAGCTGGGCCTTCACGGCGAGCCCTTGCAGGTCGTACGTGCGGTGGTGCTGGAGCAGGATCGTCAGGTCGGCGTCGGCCGCCGCCTCGTAGAGGGAGTCCGCGCGCGGGACGGGGCGGCCGAGCACGCTCCAGTTGGGCACGTAGGGGTCGTGGTAGCTGACCGCGGCGCCGAGCTCCATGAGCCGGGTCGCCACCTCCTGGGCGGGGGCGCCCTGCTGGTCGGCGAGGTCGGGCTTGTAGGTGACGCCGAGGAGCAGGACGCGGGCGCCGCGGGCGGACTTGCCGTGTTCGTTGAGGAGGGTCGCCGAGCGCTGGATGACGTACTGCGGCATGCGGTCGTTGACCTGCTGGGCCAGTTCGACCATGCGCAGGGGGCGGGCGCCGCGCGAGGGGTTCGGGATGTCCAGGGCGACGCCGTGGCCGCCGACGCCGGGGCCGGGGCGGAAGGCCTGGAAGCCGAAGGGCTTGGTCTCGGCGCAGCGGATGACGTCCCACAGGTCGATGCCGAGGTCGTGGCAGAGGACCGCCATCTCGTTGACCAGGGCCATGTTGACGTGCCGGTAGTTGGTCTCCAGGAGGTGCACGGTCTCGGCCTCGCGGGGGCCGCGGGCGCGGACGACCTTGTCGGTGAGGCGGCCGTAGAAGGTGGCGGCCGATTCGGTGCAGGCGGGGGTGAGGCCGCCGATGACCTTGGGGGTGCCCGCGTAGCCGTGGCTGCGGTTGCCCGGGTCGAGGCGGCCGGGGGAGTACGCGAGGTGGAAGTCGCGGCCGGCCCGCAGGCCCGAACCCGTTTCGAGGATCGGACGGAGGAATTCCTCCGTGGTCCCCGGGTAGGCGGGGGACTCCAGGATCACGGTGGTGTGCGGGCGCAGGCGTGCGGCGAGCGCACGGGCCGCCTCGGCCACCTGACCGAGGTCGAGCGAGCGGTCGGCGGCCGGTGGGGTGGGGGCGCAGATGACAGCGGTGCGGACCCGGCCGAGTTCGGCCGGGTTGACGGTCGGCCTGAAGCCCCCCGAGAGCATCCGGCGGACGTCGGCGGCGGTGAGGGTGCCTTCGGCGCCGCCGTCGCAGGGCAGCCGCCCGCCCGCCAGGTCGGCGGCGCGGACCGGGTCGTAGCCGATGGTGGCGATGCCGCGTGCGACGGCGGCCTGGGCGAGGGGCAGGCCGAGGTGGCCGAGACCGATGACGGCGAGATCTGCGGGCATGGCGGTGGGCCGTCCTCCCAATAGCCGGTGTGGGACGAGTGCGCAAGCCCTGTGGACAAGGCGGACCAGCGCAATGTCAGACTAGGAGTAAATATGACCGATTTGCGGTATTGCCTTGCGTGGGGTTCCGGAGTGTTGTCCACAGGCCGGGGCCGCGATCAGCGGGCGGCGGGGAAATCTGGGCATGATGTGAGTCCGACCACACCCGAGCTCAACGGGAGGCAGCGGTGAGGACAGCGACACTGGGGCCGGCGGAGCGTGCCGAGTCACTTGCGGGAATGGCCGACCGGGAGCTGGACATCCTGGTGGTGGGTGCGGGCGTGGTCGGTGCGGGCACGGCGCTCGACGCGGTGACCCGCGGCCTCTCCACCGGCCTGGTCGAGGCGCGGGACTGGGCGTCCGGCACGTCGAGCCGGTCCAGCAAGCTGATCCACGGCGGCCTCCGCTATCTGGAGATGCTCGACTTCGCCCTCGTGCGGGAGGCGCTGAAGGAGCGCGGCCTGCTCCTGGAGCGCCTCGCCCCGCACCTCGTGAAACCGGTGCCCTTCCTCTACCCCTTGCAGCACAAGGGCTGGGAGCGGTTGTACGCGGGCTCCGGCGTCGCGCTCTACGACGCGATGTCGATGTCGCGCGGACACGGCCGCGGCCTGCCCATGCACCGCCACTTGACGCGCCGCCACGCCCTGCGCGTCGCCCCGTGCCTGAAGAAGGACGCCCTGGTCGGCGCCATGCAGTACTACGACGCGCAGATGGACGACGCGCGTTACGTGGCCACCCTCGTCCGCACCGCGTCGGCGTATGGCGCGAAGGTCGCCAACCGCGCGAAGGTCACCGGATTCCTGCGCGAGGGCGAGCGCGTCGTCGGCGCTCGGGTGCAGGACGTCGAGGGCGGCGGGGAGTACGAGATCCGCGCCAAACAGATCGTCAACGCCACCGGCGTGTGGACGGACGACACCCAGGCGATGGTGGGCGAGCGCGGCCAGTTCCACGTGAGGGCGTCCAAGGGCATCCACCTGGTCGTGCCCAAGGACCGGATCAACGCGAGCACAGGCCTGATCCTGCGCACGGAGAAGAGCGTCCTCTTCGTCATCCCGTGGGGCAGGCACTGGATCGTCGGCACGACCGACACCGACTGGGACCTGGACAAGGCGCACCCGGCCGCCTCCAGCGCCGACATCGACTATCTCCTGGAGCATGTGAACTCCGTCCTCGCGGTCCCCCTCTCCCGGGACGACGTCCAGGGGGTGTACGCCGGGCTCCGCCCGCTGCTGGCCGGCGAGTCGGACGCGACGAGCAAGCTCTCCCGCGAGCACACGGTCGCGCACCCGGCACCCGGCCTCGTCGTCGTCGCGGGCGGCAAGTACACGACGTACCGCGTGATGGCCAAGGACGCCGTCGACGAGGCGGTGCACGGCCTCGACCAGCGGGTCGCCGACTGCGTCACGGAGGACATCCCGCTCGTCGGCGCCGAGGGGTACAAGGCGCTGTGGAACGCCCGCGCGAGGATCGCCGCGCGGACGGGCCTTCATGTGGTGCGTGTGGAGCACCTGTTGAACCGGTACGGCTCGATGGCCGAGGAAGTCCTCGAACTCATCACCACCGACCCGGACCTCGGCAAGCCGCTGCCGGGCGCCGACGACTACCTGCGCGCCGAAGTCGTCTACGCCGCATCCCACGAGGGCGCCCGCCACCTCGACGACGTGCTGACCCGCCGCACGCGCATCTCCATCGAGACCTTCGACCGGGGCACCCGCAGCGCCCGGGAGTGCGCCGAGCTGATGGCCCCCGTCCTCGGCTGGGACAAGGACCAGATCGAGCGGGAGGTGCAGCATTACGAGAAGCGGGTGGAGGCCGAGCGGGAGTCGCAGCGGCAGCCGGACGACCTGACGGCGGACGCCGCGCGACTGGGGGCGCCGGACATCGTGCCGCTCAACTGACCGCCTCGCGGAGGAGTGACCGGCCGGCACGGCGGATTCCGGTGCCGCACCGGCCGACTTGTCCGTGTTGACCCGGAAGACGCCCGTGCTGACCCGGAAGGTGACGGTGTGTCGGCCGTGGTGCGCTTCGGCCCCTTGCCGTAGTGGCCGTGCGCGGTGCGGGTGTTGAGGGGAGCCGGACCGCGCGCGGACCCGGATGCGGGGGGCCGGTGTGTGCTCGTGCGGCGTACCTGGTGAAGTGGGGTAGGCGTGCCCGGGGAGCCTTCCGGGAGCGCACGGCACGGGAGTGCCCCGGCCGGGGCCTTGCCTCACGTCGTGAGCAGCGGAAGAGTGACGTCCGTGGCCGGTTCCGCGCGTCGCGGACGGCCTGCCGCAACGCTGATGGGCCGTCGCCGCAAGGAGGATGACCGTCAGCGAGCGCGGTGTTTGCACGGCGGTCCCTCCTTGTGCGCGGTCCATCATGGGGGACGGGACGGGGGCCGGTGGACCCTGGGCGCCGACCGGTCCCCGAGTAAGGGACAATGAAGGCTCTGTCAGGGCGGGTTGCTCGGGTAGCAGCGGTAGCAGCAGAGGGGACGCATGTCGGACGCGGAGCAGACGGGTGAGGCCCGTCGGGACAAGAGCGAACGTCTCCTCGCCGGCCGGTACCGGCTGGGAGAGGTGCTCGGCCGCGGCGGCATGGGCACCGTCTGGCGTGCCAAGGACGAAACGCTTGGCCGCACGGTCGCGGTGAAGGAGCTGCGGTTCCCCTCGAGCATCGACGAGGAGGAGAAGCGCCGGCTCATCACGCGCACGCTGCGTGAGGCCAAGGCGATCGCGCGGATCCGCAACACCAGCGCCGTCACCGTCTACGACGTGGTCGACGAGGACGACCGGCCGTGGATCGTGATGGAGCTGGTCGAGGGCAAGTCCCTCGCGGAGGTGATCCGCGAGGACGGACTGCTCACGCCGCGCCGGGCGGCCGAGGTCGGCCTCGCCGTGCTGGACGTGCTGCGCTCCGCGCACCGCGAGGGCATCCTGCACCGTGACGTGAAGCCGTCGAACGTGCTGATCGCCGAGGACGGCCGCGTCGTCCTCACCGACTTCGGCATCGCGCAGGTCGAGGGCGACCCCTCGATCACCTCGACCGGCATGCTCGTCGGCGCCCCCTCGTACATCTCCCCGGAGCGCGCCCGCGGCCACAAGCCCGGGCCCGCGGCCGACCTCTGGTCGCTGGGCGGCCTGCTGTACGCGGCCGTCGAGGGCGTCCCCCCGTACGACAAGGGCTCGGCGATCGCCACCCTCACCGCGGTGATGACCGAGGACGTGGAACAGCCCACGAACGCCGGCCCGTTGGAGAAGGTCATCTACGGCCTGCTCGCCAAGGACCCGGAGCAGCGGCTCGACGACGCGGGTGCGCGGGCGCTCCTCATGGACGTCATCCACGCCCCGGAGATCAAGCGTGAGCGGGAGCCGGTGGAGGCCACCAAGGTGGTGCCGCTCCCGCCGGCCCCCCCCGCGCCGCCCAGGACGCCGAAGGCCCAGAAGCCGGCGCGGACGACCAGGCTGACGAAACCGGCCAGGCCCGCGGGCGGCGCCGCCGGGGCCGCGGGTGCCGCTGGTGCCGCCGGTTCGCGCGAGGGTGCCAAGGGCGCGGCCGGCGGGCCGTCGGCCGGGGCCACCGCCGGGCGTACGGCGGAGGCGGCCGCCGACCGGTTGAAGGGCGCCCTGCACTCCGTGCGCAAGGCGGCCACCGCGCGCGGCGCGGGGGCCTCCGCCTCCTCGGCGGCCGGTTCCCCGGCGGCCGGTTCGCCGTCCGGGCCCGGGGGCGGGCCGAACCGCCCGCCCGTCAAGGCGTCGCTCACCGACGTGGTGCCGCGGCGGACGCTGGTGATCCTCTCCGTGGTGGTCGTCCTCGCGGTGCTCGGCACGGTGCTCGCCCTCGCGCTCGGCGACGACGGCTCCGGAAGCAAGGACAACAAGGGCGGCGACAAGGCCGCGTCCAGCGGCGCGACCGCCGGTGGCGGCGGCAAGGACGCGGGCAAGGACACCGGCAAGGGCGCGGACAAGGGCACGGGCACGGGCGGCGACCCGGCCGATGACCCCGCCAAGGACGCGAGTTCCGGCCCGGACGAGGGCGAGGGGCACGACCAGGGCAAGGACGACGCGGAGAAGAAGCCGTCCGACGGCGCGGCATCCACGTACAAGCACGGCCAGGGTTTCAAGATCGGGCTGCCCAAGGGGTGGAAGTACCGGTCCACCGACCGGGCGGGCGCGCGCTTCGTCGGGCCCGACGGGCAGAAGCTGCTCGTCGGCTGGACGACCACGCCCAAGGACGACCCGGTGAGCGACTGGAAGAACCAGGAGACCCACATGGTCCGGTCGCAGTACGACCGGATCCGGATAGAGAAGGTCGGATTCCGCGGCTGGAACACGGCCGACTGGGAATTCACCTACGTGGACGGCGGGACCAAGTACCGGTCGATAGACCGCGGCTTCGTCGTCAACGGCGGGCTCGGCTACGGAATGATGTACACGGCCAAGGCCGACGACTGGGGCAGCGGGAAGCGGCGTGACACATGGCGCACGCTCACAAGGACGTTCGAGCCGAAGTCCTGAGCCCGGGACGAAGTCCTGGGCCCGGGATCCCGTATCCCCTCATTGCGGTTCGCCTCGGGCACGTATCGTGAGTGGTTGCGGGCCGTAAGCAGCCGCAACGAGCCACAAGTCGAACGGATTTGACCACCGGGCGGACGGGGGAGGCGTCGTGGACGACTACGCGGGACGAGTGCTCGCCGACCGCTACCGCCTGCCGCTGCCGCCCTCGGACGAGTACGAACTCGCCGAGTCCCGCGCCTTCGACACGTACAGCGGCCAGGAAGTCCTGGTCCGCCAGGTGCCGTTACCGGAGATCGTCGAGGCCGAGGTGGTCGGCGAGGGCGGCCCGGGCGAGGCCGAGCCGATCGTCGACGACCTGCCCGAGGGGTTCGTGCCCCGGGCGGGGGCGGGCGGTACCGGGGTGCGCCGGGCCGCATCGCGGACGACGCGCAGGCCCACGGACCCCGCGGTGCGCCGCGCGATCGAGGCGGCGCAGACCGCCGCGCAGATACCCGACCACCCACGGCTCGACCAGGTTTTCGACGTCTTCGCCGAGGGCGGCTCGCTGTGGATAGTCAGCGAGTTGGTGGCGGCGCGGCCGCTGGCGGCGCTCCTCGCGGACCGGCCGCTGAGTCCGTACCGGGCGGCCGAGGTCGCCGCGGACGTCCTCGCGGCCCTACGGGTCCTGCACGCGTACGGCTGGGTGCATCGGAACATCACCACGCGGACGGTGCTCATCTGCGACGACGGCCGCGTGATGCTGACGGGCCTCGCGGCCGGCGCCGCCGAGGAGGCCCTCTGCGGGTACGACCCCCGGCCGGTGGAGGCCGGGGAGGCGGCGGGCTCGGCGGGGTCGGTCGGGAACGTGGCGGGGTACGAAGGCGCCTCCGCGGCCGGGTCGGGTGGTGTCTGGCCACACGGAGAGCACGGGGAGCACGAGAAGCACGGGGATTCCGGGGAGTTCGGGCAGCACGCGGAGCTTCCGGGGCCGGGCACCTCGGCCGGGGCCGCCGCGCCTCGAGGCGCGTCCGGCTCCCGTGGCGCGCGGTCCGAGGGCGGCGACGTGCCGCTCGACCCCGCTCCGGAGTCCGCGGGCAGGGACGCGCGGGCCGGCCGTGCCGGAGCCGTCGCGGCGTACCGCGCGGGGACGCGCGCTGCCGCCCGGGTGCGCGAGGAGTCCGACGAGCGGGGACCTGACGAGCCCGGCCGGGTGGGACGGATATCGGACCCCTACGGCGTGGCCGCCACACAGCCCACGAAGCCCTGGCACGGCGCCGTGCCGAGGGGCGGGGTCCCGGCGGCGCGCGGCACGGACGAGGGCAGGGCCGGAGCGACCCGCGCGGGCACGGGTGCACCCCGGAGCGAGCGGGAGGGCGGCCCCGTACACCGGCCCGACCGCACGCAAAGCCACACGCAGGGCCACGCGTACGGCCACACGCAAGGCCACCCACACGGCCACGAGGACCGGCCCGAGCAGGACCGGCCCGAGCAGGAGCCCGGGAACCGGCGCGGCGGATGGGACGACGGCCCGGCCGACGGAGCCGCTCCGCGCGGTCCCGCCACGGCTCTCGCCGCCGAGCGGGCCCGGCACGCCCGCATGGTGGTCGTCGGCGCCGTCACCGAGCGCTGGGCGCCCGAGCAGGCGGGTCCCGTGCACGAGAACTGGCAGCTCGCCGCGCCGATCGGCCCCGCGACCGACCTGTGGGCCCTCGGTGCCCTGCTCTTCCGCGCCGTGCAGGGCCACGCCCCGTACCCCGAGGACAGCACGGCCGAACTGGTCCAGCTGGTCTGCGCCGAACCGCCCGCCTTCGCCGAGGAGTGCGGCCCGCTGCGGCCCGTGGTCGAGACGCTGTTGCGTCAGGACCCCACCGAGCGGATCGACTTCGAGGAGCTGAGCGGCTGGCTGCGCTCCCTGGTCAGGTCCGCGCCGGAGCCGGAGGCCGGGGCGCACGTCGTGCCGGTGCCGTCGTACGACGCGGGCCGGCTGCCCGTCGTACGACGGCGTGGCGAGGTCGTGCGCAAGCGGCGGGGCGCCGCCGCGGCCGGGCCGGGGTACGGGCACGGCCGGCACAAGCGCGGCAAGGGCAGGGGCGGCAAGGGGCGGCCCGGCGCGGGCGGGGACGCGCGGCTCGTGTCGTCCGTGCAGGCCCCGGACGATCCCGGCCTACCGCGCGAGACCCGGCAGCCACGCGCGTCTGGGTCCGCCCGCGCGTCACACCCGCCCGACGGGCCGCGCGTCACCCGCGCCCCCCGGGGCCCGGCCCGCCCCCGCTCGCTCGGCAAGCTGCTGCTGATCGCGATCCTGATCGGGCTCGCCGCGGCCATCGTGTACGCGATGGTGTTCATGCCCAAGTCCGGTGACGGCGCGTCGGGTGACCGCGCGGGCGCCGCGGGCGAGGTCAGTTCGGCGCCCGGGGACGGCACGGGTGACGGCAAGGGCACCGCGGGGCCGAGCCGCGGGGAAGACCCGGGCAAGGACGAGGGCAAGGGCGACGGCGACAAGGGCAAGGGAAAGGGCGACGAGGGCAAGGGCAGGCCCGGCAGGAGCCCGAGTTCGCAGGAGCCGCAGACCGGCGGGCACGACCTGCCGCGGGGTTTCACCGTGCGCAAGGACCCCGAGGGCTTCCGCGTGGCCGTCGCGGGCGGCTGGGACCGGCAGCCGGAGAACGGCCGCGGCCAGGTCCGTTACACGCACGGCGACTTCGAGTTGCTGCTGGTCCCGGGCCGGGACACCACCGACGGCTACGGCAGCGACCCCATGAAGTACCAGCGCGAACACGAGCGCGAACTGCAGCCGTTCCGCGACTCGTCCTGGGCGACCTCCAGCGGCATGCGGCGCATCGACGTCGGTGGACGGGCCATGGCCGAGGGACAGTTCACCTGGCAGGACTCCGCGGGTCACGAGGTGTTCGTACGGAATCTCGCGATGATCGTGGGCGGGCGGTACCACGTGGTGCAGGTGCGCGGCCCCGAGGCCGAACGGGACGAGGTGACAAGGCTTTACGAGCAGGCGTCGGCCACCTACGAGGTCACCGGATGAGTCGATGACGGGGCCGGTTCGGGCAGTCACCCCATGAACGGCATGCGTCACAGTGCGGTCTCCTAAGCCACCCTGTTGTTCCCTGCGCGCCCGCCGCTCCCTAATCTGGGGCGGTCAAGACCATTGCGGGGGAACGTGAACCAGATGCAGGGCCTGCTCCTCGCGGGCCGCTACCGACTCGTTGAGTCCATCGGCCGCGGTGGCATGGGACGGGTGTGGCGCGCGCGGGACGAGGTGCTGCACCGTGCCGTCGCCGTCAAGGAGCTGACGGCTGCCCAGTTCGTGCAGGAGGCCGACCGGGCCGTCCTCTTCGCGCGGACGCAGACGGAGGCACGGGCTGCCGCGCGCATCAACCACCCCGCCGTCGTCACCGTCCACGACGTCCTCCAGTACGACGAGCGGCCCTGGATCGTGATGGAGCTCGTCGAGGGCCGCTCGCTGGCGGACGCCGTCAAGGACGACGAGCGCGTCGAGCCCGTCGAGGCCGCCCGCATCGGCCTGTGGACCCTGAAGGCCCTGCGCGCCGCGCACGCCGCCGGAGTCCTGCACCGCGACGTCAAACCCGGCAACGTCCTGCTCTCCGACGACCGGCGCATCCTGCTCACCGACTTCGGGATCGCCGCGATCGAGGGCGACTCGACGATCACCCGCACCGGAGAAGTCGTCGGCTCCGTCGACTACCTCGCGCCCGAGCGGGTCAGCGGCAGCAATCCGGGCCCCGCCTCCGACCTGTGGGCGCTCGGCGCCACCCTGTACACGGCGGTCGAGGGTTTCTCGCCGTTCCGGCGCACGTCGCCGCTGGGCACGATGCAGGCGGTGGTCACGGAGAAGCCGGCCCCGCTCGAACACGCGGGCGTCCTCGCCCCCGTCATCGAGGCGCTGCTGCGCAAGGACCCGGCGGCCCGGCCGACGGCCGAGGAGGCCGAACAGATGCTGGCCGAGGCCGCGGAGGGGCGAAGGCCGCAGCAGGCACAGGCGTACGTACCGACGCGGGCGCACCCGGCGCACGAGAACCGGGCGGCCACGTCGGCCACCCACCCCCGGACGCCGCTCGCCTCCCCCTACCCGCACGCGTACACCCCGCCGAACGGCCACGCCGACACCCCCGTCCCCGACGGCGGCCCCGCGCGCCGCGACTCCCAGACCGTCGTCGGCGCGGGTCCTGGCCCCCGGGAGCGCCGCCGCTGGCCCGCGATCGTCGCCCTCGCCGTGGTGGCCGCGCTCCTCGGCGGCGCGGGTGTCTTCGGCTATCTGCGCTTCGCCGACCGCGCCACCCAGGAGCAGGCGGGCACCCACGGGCAGGACGGGCCGGGCACGCCGGTCGGCGGCATTCCGGACGACTGGCAGCGGGTGAAGGACCCCGCGGGCTTCAGCCTCATGCTGCCCAAGAGCTGGAAGCGCGAGATGGACGGCAACCAGATCGACTACACGCCCGACGGCGGCCGCCGCTTCCTGCGCGTCGCCGTCGACGGGAAACCGCCGTACGACAGCCCCTACACCCACCAGCTGGCCCTGGAGAAGAACCTGCGGGTCAAGCTCCCCGCGTACCGGCGGCTCCAGCTGAACTCCAACACCTTCCGGGACCGGCCGGGCGCCCTCTGGGACTTCAGTTGGAAGGCGGGCGCCAACGACACGACCGCGGGGCCGCGCCGCGCCATCTCGCAGAGCTACATCAGCCGCGCCGGCGTGGAGTACGTGCTCTACATGTCGGCGCCGGCCGGGAACTGGGACGCCACCCGGGAGCAGTTCGACGCGATGCTCCAGGGGTGGCGCGAGCACTGAACGCGCGCCTCCAGGCGGTGCGACGGCAGCGGCCGGAACCGGCCCGCCGCTCGCCGGGCCCCATTTCGTTCCCGCACGTGTGGGGCATGATGGCCGCATGGGGAGCCTGGGAGACCACGCCGGTGGGGCGGGTGTCGGCGGGGGCAACACCCGTGTGATCGCAGGGCGTTACCGTCTGGAGGAGCGGCTGGGCCGGGGCGGCATGGGGGTCGTGTGGCGGGCCACCGATCTCCTCCTCGGCCGCCAGGTCGCGGTCAAGGAGCTGGCGCGCGACGAGTCCCTCTCCGACGCCGAGGCGGAGCAGCAGCGCGAGCGGACGCTGCGCGAGGCGCGGGCGGTGGCGCAGCTGCGGCACCCCCACGTCATCGTCGTCCACGACGTCGTGGTGGAGGACGAACAGCCCTATATCGTCATGGAGTTGATCGAGGGCGGCTCGCTGGCCGGGCGGATCGCGCGGGACGGGCCGCTGGAGGCGCCCGCCGTCGCGCGGATGGGCATCGACCTGCTGGGCGCCCTGAGCACCGCGCACGAGGCGGGCATCCTGCACCGCGACCTGAAGCCCGCCAACGTCCTCCTGGAGCGGGCGTCCGGCCGCGTCGTGCTCACCGACTTCGGGATCGCGCAGCTCTCCGGGGCGACGACGCTGACGGAGGTCGGGTCGTTCGTGGGATCGCCGGAGTACACCGCGCCGGAGCGGATGGCGGGGGAGCGCACGGGCCCGGAGTCCGACCTGTGGTCGCTGGGCGCCCTGCTGGTCACCGCGCTGGCCGGTGAGTCGCCCTTCCGCCGCGACTCGATCGGCGGGGTCCTGCACGCGGTGGTCTACGACGAGATCCGCCCGCCCGCGGCCGCCGCGCCGCTGTTACCCGTCGTCCTCGGTCTCCTCGACCGCGATCCGGCGCGCCGGCTCGACGCGGCGGCGGCGCAGGCGCTGCTGCGGGCGTACGTCGAGACGGGGCGGATGCCGGCCGTGGCGCGGGAGGGGCCGGGGGCGGGTCTCACGGGTCTCGCGGGGCTGCCCGGGCGGATGGCCAGGGGCGCCGGGCGGGCAGGTCACCCGCCGGTACGCAGGGAACTCCCCGTGGGCCTCACGGGTGCGGGGTCCGTGGCACCGTACGCGCGGCGCGGCCGGGTCGTCCTGATCGCCGCCGCACTGGTGGCCGCCATCGCCGGGGCCGGGGCCGCCGCGGCGCTGCTGCTGAGCGGCGACGGGGACGGCACCGGAGTGCCCACCGCGTCCGCCTCCCCGACCCGGGTCTCCGTGACGCCCACCGTCACCGTGACGACCCGCACGCCCCGGCCGTCCTCGCCCCAGGCGCCGCAGGGCTACCGCATCGCGAAGGACCCGGCGGGCTTCGCGCTCGCGGTCCCCGAGAGTTTCCGCCGCAGGGCCGAGGGCTCCCGCGTCTTCTACGACTCGCCCGGGGGCACCTACCGCATCGGCATCGAGGCGACGGCCCCCGAACCCGGCGGCCCGCTCGCCACCCAGCGCCGCGCCGACGCCGCGGGCCCGCGGAACACCCCCGGTTACCGCGGCGGCCGGGTCACCGAGACCACGCGCAACGGCAGGCCCGCCGCCCTGTGGGAGTTCACCTGGGACGGCCCCGGGGCGGGCCGGGACGAGCGGCACACGTTCGACCTGTGCTGGCAGGAGGGCGGCCGGATGTTCGACGTGTGGGTCTCGGGTCCCGCGCGGGACGCGGCGCAGGCCCGGCGGTACTTCGACGCGGCGGTCGACACGTTCGTGCGCCGGTGAGACCCGCGCCGTCCCGCCCTGTGCGTCACCCAGGTCACAAGTGGGCGGCCCGGCTGGAAACCGGGGTGTCCGGCAGGGTAGTCATGGGTCATGAGTAACGACGGGGGATCCTCCTACGGGCCGTACGAACCCACCAGTTTCAGCCTTCAGCCGCCGCAACCGCCGGGCGTGCCGGGGCAGTCCGGCCAGGGCGCGGGAGCCGGCCCCGACAACCCGTACGCGCAGCCCGGACCTTCGCGTCCCGAGCCGCCCCGGCCCGACGCCTCCACCCCGCCCCCGTCCCCGCACCCGGCGCCCACCCGGACCGTGCCGCACCAGGCCGCCGAGCCGCACCGGGCGGCCGCGCCGGAGCCGGGCGCGGGCCGGCTGATCGCGGGCCGCTACCGGCTGCTCGCCAAGCTCGGCCATGGCGGCATGGGCACCGTCTGGCGTGCCGAGGACGAGACGGTGGGCCGCGAGGTCGCGGTGAAGGAGCCGCGCGTCCCCGACCACCTCCCCGAGCGCGAGCGGGCCAACCTCTTCGAGCGCATGCGCCGCGAGGCGCGCGCCGCGGCCCGCCTCGACCACCCCGCCGTGGTCAACGTCCACGACGTGGCGGTGGAGGACGGCCAGCCGTGGATCGTGATGGAGCTGGTCCAGGGCCGTTCGCTGGGCGCCGCGCTCCAGGAGGGCACGCTGGACGCCCGGGAGGCCGCGCGGATCGGCCTCGACGTCCTGAACGCCCTCGACGCCGCGCACCAGGCGGGCATCCTGCACCGCGACGTGAAGCCGGACAACGTCATGCTCGGCCGGCACGACCGAGTCGTCCTCACCGACTTCGGCATCGCCCAGATCGAGGGCGAGACCAATCTGACGGACACCGGCGGCTTCGTCGGCTCGCCCGAATTCATCGCCCCGGAGCGGGTGTTGGGGCAGCGGCCGGGGCCCGCCTCCGACCTCTGGTCGCTGGGCGTCGTCCTGTACGCGGCCACCGAGGGCGTCTCGCCCTTCCGTCGCAACAACACCCCCGCCACGCTCCAGTCGGTCCTCAACGCGACGCCGGCCGCGCCCGCGTCGGCCTCCGGTCCGCTCGCGGAGGCGATCAACCGCCTGCTGGTCAAGGACCCGGCCCAGCGCCCGGACGCGGCGCGGGTCCGCGCCCTCCTCCAGGAGGCGGCGAAGCCGCCGCAGCCCGCGCCGACGCAGGTCGTCACCGTCACGAACGACGGTGCCGGCGGCCGTGGCAAGGGGATCTTCCTGAGCCGCAAGGCGCTCGCCGTCGTCGCCGGGGTGGTCGTCGCCGCGGTGGCGGTGGGCGTCCTGGTGGCCGTGAACCCCTTCGGCGGCTCGGAGACCGAGGGCTGGCAGAAGCACCCGACGAAGGAGCTCGCGGCGGCCGTCTGGGCGCCCGAGGGGTACGAGAAGTCCGAGGACGACAACTCCGAGGCCACGACGCACTGGGTCTCCTACAGCGACCCCAGCGGCGGCATCTCGATCAGTCTGTCCCTGGAGAAGAAGGCCGAGGACGACAGCGGCGACATCGCGGGGACGGCCGCGGCGGAGATGTACGACGAGGACGCCGTCTTCAAGGAGTCCGGCGACTACGGGCGGGGCATCGCCTCCGACCCCACCCCGAAGACGAGCCCGGAGGAGACCAAGTACAGGGGGAAGAAGGCCGCGGAGAACACCGTCGTGTACTCCACCACCGACAGCCAGAACCCCCGCCCCCGCGAGTTGAAGGCCTTCTACTACAAGACCGGGAGCGGCGACATGTACAAGCTGTTCATCTACTACCCGGCCAAGGGCGACTTCACCGCGCGCGGCCGCGAGGTCGCGCGGACGGCCATCGAGAAGCTGGAGGTGAACGAGCTCTGAGCGGGGTCCGGCGCGCGGCCCGGAAAAACGTCTGTCGAGGGACGCAACCCGTAACAACGCCCTGATCAGCGGCTTTGTCGCCAGCAATCACTGGCGTCGTGTACGCGACCCGTGAACCCCGTTACCGATGGGTACCCAAATCCCTGGCGTGGGCCTACTCTCACGAGCATGACGGACTCGCAGGCCACCGCAGCGCCCCTCGGAACGAACCCGACCGCCCCGGCCCCCGACGGCGCGCGCACCGCCGCCGACGTGGTCACGCCCGAGCTGATCGCCCAGCTCACCCGTGACGTCATCGGTTCGGGGCGGACGGCCAACCACACGCCGCTCACCGGCGAGAAGCTGGCCGACCTGCCCGAGTCCACCCCCGAGGACGTGGCCACCGCCTTCCAGCGGGCCCGCACCGCCCAGATCGCCTGGGCCAGGACCCCCGTCAAGCAGCGCGCCGCCGTCCTGCTGCGCTTCCACGACCTGGTGCTCCAGCGCCAGGCCGAGGTCCTCGACCTGATCCAGCTGGAGACCGGCAAGGCCCGCCTGCACGCCCACGAGGAGATACAGGCCGTCGCGGTCGCCGCCCGGCACTACGGCCGCAAGGCCCCCGCGTACCTGAGCCCCAAGCGGCACACCGGCGTCGTACCGACCCTCACCAAGGTCACCGAGAACCGCCAGCCGCGCGGCGTCGTCGGCCAGATCGCCCCCTGGAACTACCCGTTCGAACTCTCCATCGGCGACGCGCTGCCCGCCCTCGTCGCGGGCAACGCGCTCGTGATGAAGCCCGACACGGAGACCTGCCTGACCGCCCTGTGGGCCCGCGACCTGATCATCGAGGCCGGGCTGCCCTCCGAGGTCTTCCAGGTCGTCCTCGGCGAGGGCCCGGTCGTCGGCCCCGAACTCGTCCGCCACGCCGACTACGTCTCCTTCACCGGCTCCACCCGCACCGGCCGCGAGGTCGCCCAGGGCGCCGCCGCACGTCTCGTCGGCGTCTCCCTCGAACTCGGCGGCAAGAACGCCATGCTGGTGCTCGACGACGCCGACGTCGACAAGGCCGCCGCGGGCGCCGTGCGCGCCTGCTTCTCCTCCGCGGGCCAGCTGTGCATCTCCATCGAGCGGCTCTACGTCCACGAGTCCATCGCCGATCGGTTCGTGGAGCGCTTCGCCGAGCGGACGAGGGCGATGCGCCTCGGCACTTCCCTCGCCTACGGCGCCGACATGGGATCTCTCGTCGGCGAACGGCAGTTGGAGACCGTGACCCGGCACGTCGAAGAAGCCGTCGCCAAGGGCGCCACGCTCGTCGCGGGCGGTGTCGCGCGCCCGGACATCGGCCCCTACTTCTACGAGCCGACCATCCTGGACGGCGTCGAGGCCCCGATGGCGGTCTGCACCGAGGAGACCTTCGGCCCGGTCGTCTCCCTCTACCGCTTCACCGACGAGAACGAGGCGATCGAGCTCGCCAACGCCACGCCGTACGGCCTGAACTCCTCGGTCTGGACGAAGGACGGCGGCCGCGGCCGCCGGATCGCCGCCCGCCTGCGCACCGGCACCGTCAACGTCAACGAGGGCTACGCGCCCGCCTACGGCAGCGTGCAGTCCCCGATGGGCGGCATGAAGGACTCCGGCCTCGGCCGGCGGCACGGCTCCGAGGGCATCCTCAAGTACACGGAGGCGCAGACCGTCGCCACCCAGCGGCTCATGCCGCTTGCGCCGTCCTTCGGCCTGGACGACGAGAAGTACGCGGCGTTCATGAGCACGAGCCTGAAGGTCATGAAGGCGCTCCGGCTGCGCTAGCAGCGCCCCGTCAGGGGCGCGGGGAACTGCGCGAGCAACCACAGACGGCCCGCGGGCAATTTGACGAGGAGAGTCGATGTCACAGGAGAGCTCTGCCCAAAACCAGGTGGGCGATGACGCGTACGACTACGACGTGATCGTCGTGGGCAGCGGTTTCGGCGGCGCGGTCTCCGCGCTGCGCCTGACGGAGAAGGGCTACCGCGTCGGCGTCCTGGAAGCGGGCCGCCGCTTCACGCGCGCGACGCTGCCCAAGAACTCCTGGGACCTGAAGAACTACCTCTGGGCCCCCGCGCTCGGCCTCTTCGGCATCCAGCGCATCCACCTGCTCGGCAACGTCATGGTCCTCGCGGGCGCGGGGGTCGGCGGCGGCTCACTGAACTACGCCAACACCCTCTACGTACCGCCGAAGCCCTTCTTCGAGGACCCGCAGTGGAAGGACATCACCGACTGGCAGGACGAGCTGCGCCCCTACTACGAGCAGGCCAAGCGCATGCTCGGGGTGCGGCTCAACCCGACGATGACGCCCTCGGACGTCCATCTGAAGGCGGCCGCGCAGGAGATGGGGGTCGGCGACAGCTTCCACATGGCGCCCGTCGGCGTCTTCTTCGGCGACGGCAAGGACGCGGACGGCTCCGCGAAGGCCGCCCCCGGCACCGAGGTCCCCGACCCCTACTTCGGCGGCGCGGGCCCCTCCCGCCGCTCCTGCACCGAGTGCGGCGAGTGCATGACGGGCTGCCGGCACGGCGCGAAGAACACCCTCAACGAGAACTACCTCCACCTCGCGGAGAAGGCCGGAGCCGTCATCCACCCGATGACCTCAGTCGTCGCCGTCACCGAGGACTCGCGGGGCGGGTTCGCGGTGGCCACCCTGCCCACCGACGACAAGCGCAAGGGCAGGGGCCGCACGTTCAAGGCCCGCAAGGTCGTCGTCGCCGCCGGCACCTACGGCACGCAGACCCTCCTGCACCGCATGAAGGACACCGGCCTGCTCCCGCGGATCTCCCCGCGGCTCGGCACGCTCACCCGCACCAACTCCGAGGCCCTGGTCGGCGCCCAGACCACCGACCGCCGCTACCGCAGGCGCCACGGCGCCGACCGGGTCGACTTCACCAAGGGCGTCGCGATCACCTCGTCGATCCACCCGAACGACAACACCCACATCGAGCCCGTCCGCTACGGCAAGAAGTCCAACGCGATGGGTGGCATGACGCTGCTCCAGGTCCCGTACAGCGTGAAGGGCGGCAAGGACCGGGTCAGGGGGTGGCTCGCCAACATGACGCGGCACCCGCTGCTCGCGGTGCGCTCGCTCTCCAACCGGCGCTGGTCGGAGCGGACCATCATCGGCCTCGTCATGCAGTCGCTCGACAACTCCCTGACCACGTACCGCAAGGAGAAGGGGCTGGGCAAGGGACTGCTCACCGCCCGGCAGGGGCACGGCGCGCCCAACCCCGACCAGATCCCCGAGGCCACCCGGGCCGCGACGATCCTCGCCGAGGAGATCAACGGCTTCCCCGGCTCGAACATCGGTGAGCTGATGGGCACCCCGCTGACCGCGCACTTCCTGGGCGGCTGCCCGATCGGCGACTCGCCCCTGACCGGCGTCATCGACCCCTACCACCGGCTCTACGGCCACCCCGGCATCTCCGTCGTCGACGGCGCCGCGGTCTCCGCCAACCTGGGCGTGAACCCGTCCCTGACCATCACCGCGCAGGCCGAGCGCGCGATGTCGTTCTGGCCCAACAAGGGCGGCGAGGACCCGCGTCCGGCGCAGGGCGGGCAGTACGTGCGGATCGCCGCCGTCGAGCCGAAGACCCCCGCGGTGCCCGCGGACGCCTTCGGCGCGCTGAGGCTGCCGTTCCTGGGAATGCCTGCGGTGCCGCCCAAGAAGTGAGCCGGCGAACCGCCCCCGGACACACGTAAGGACCTGCGCCCCCCTCCGAGCGCAGGTCCTTCCGCGTGATCAGGTGCCGTCAGACGGCGGAGTCCGCCTTGCGGCGGCGTACGGCGAACACCACGCCCGCACCGGCGACGACGGCGACCCCGCCGACGAGACCGACGACCGGGAGCATCGAGCTGGAGCCGGTCTCGGCGAGGCTGCCGCCGGTGACCGGGGTGTCCTGGGCGCCGCCCTGCGGCTTGTCCACCGCGGCCGCCGTCTTGGACGGGGACGGGGACGGGACCGGGGTGGCCGGGGCCGGGGTCTTGTGGCCACCGCCGGCCTTGACGACCTCGAGCGGGTGGTAGTCGTACGACTCGTGCGTGCAGTCCAGTTCGGAGTCGACGTACTCACCGGTGCCGACCGCGTACCCGTCGACGGACGGGGCGTCCGCGCCGACCCTGAACCGCAGCTTGACGGCGGTCTCCTCCTCGGCGTCCAGCTCGATGGTGCCGTAGGCGAGGCCGTCGTTCAGCTCGCTGTCGACCGAGGTCCACTCCTTGGTCTCCGGGTCGAGGAACTGCACCTCGGTGGAGTACCTCAGCCCGTCCTCCTCGTCGTCGTCCGCGCCGAGGTTGTTCACGAACGTGGTCCAGTCCACGTCGCCGAGCGGCTCGTCCGAGGAGTTGGCCGCGGTCAGCTTGAACTGGTGCCAGCCGCTGCCCGCGACGACCTTCTTGGGGAGCCCGACGAGCTCCACCTCCAGCGCGGAGTCCTCGTCCACGTCGTCCTCGGGCGAGCAGGCGGCCGGGTCCGGGTCCTCCTCCGGGTCCTCGGGGAGGTCGACGTCCTTGCCCGGCTTCTCCACCACCGGCACCGGGGGCGGGGTCGGCTTGCGGTCCGCGGGCGTCTCCGGCGTCTCGGGCACCTCGGGGGCGGGCGACGACGGCGTGGCCGACGGAGTCGGCGTCCCGGCCGGCGTGGGCGTTCCCGGGGTCGCCGCGGGCGGCGTGGACGTGTCCTCGGTCGCGAAGGCGGCCGGAGCCGACAGCAGCGCGAGCGGGGCCAGGACAGCCGTAGTGGCCGCGGCAGCCATGGCACGACGAAGCTTCATGCAGACCTCGGGAAGTCCGGCGCACTGCCGGGTCGGCAGTACGGAGGCGGCGGCCCCCGCGCCGGGACGCAGGTGTGGCCGTTGTTACGCATGCATGACCAGTGATCCCTGTGAATGGTTGTCCTCGTTTTCACATAATCCTTATGTGGCGTGACTCACACCGCTTGTGCCGCCGTGACGAGGTGCCGTAGAACTGCCCCCGCCCGCAGGGCGAGCCGACCCAGGGGAGGGGTTCAGCGTGGCCATACCCGACGAGGTGTGGAAGAGGTTCGAGAACGACAGCGAGCGGGAGATCCGCTCGTCCGCGCCGAAGGAACCGTCCGCGCGGGCCCGCATGGTGGCCGAGCGGCTGCGGCGCCTCGACGAGGAGGCCGCGCGCCGGCAGGTGGAGCAGGCCGGCCGGTTCCGCCGCAGGCGCGCGAGGCGCGAGGCACAGTCCGTGCGGTGGAGCCCGGACGAATGGCGGGCGGCGCCGACGGGCCCGAGCCGCGGCGCGCGGTCCGAGCGCGGCCGCCGGGTGTGGAGCGTGGTGATCGTCCTCGGCGGCATGGCGCTGGCGATCGTCCTGCTCAGCCCGTTCCGCTTCTGGATCTGGGGCTGGTGATTCCGGAACCGGATCGGATCTTCCTCCGTCGTAGCTCGTAGTGGCGGTGCGGGTGACTCCGCGCCGTGCGAGACGTAAGTGAACGAGAAGTACGCGGAAGTACGCGGGAAGCAAGCGGGGGATCAGAACGTGAAGTCAGCTGTGTCGCGCGCCGTGGTGGCCGTCTCGGTCGTGGCCGTCCTCGGGACGAGCGCCGCCTGCGGCAGCGGCGGTGACGGCGACGGGAAGCGGGAGAAGCCGCACGCCGGCGCCGCCGCCCCGAAGCTGGAGAAGGCGGCGCTGACGGCCGGCGACGTCAAGGGCTACAAGGTCGAGACGCCGGACGCGTCGGGCTCGGGCGCCGCGGCGCCGCCCGCGGGGAAGGCGGCGCCCGCCGAGTGCGCCCCGCTCGCCGCCCCCGCGAGGACGAAGGCGAAGAGCCGCGTGACCCGCGTCCTGACCGCCGGGTCGGACAAGGACGTCACCACCACCGAGGTCGGCCTCTCCGGTTACGGCCGGGCCGACGCCGAGCGGGCCATGGCCGACCTGCGCGCCGCATCGAAGTCGAAGAAGTGCGGCAGCTTCCACATCGGCGACCGGCGCTATCTCGGCGTCGAGGCCCTCCCGGCGCCGGACAAGGGCGACGAGGCCGTCTCGTACAAGATCGCCGACCGCAGGGGCCAGTACGTGTTCCGGAAGAGCGTCACGGTCGTGCGCAGCGGTTCGACGCTCGCGGTCTTCGACGCGTCGAACCTGTACGACCCGGAGGGCGTGCAGAGCGACCGGGAGGCCGAGCGGGGCGGCATGGAGGGCGTCGGCACGCCCAAGGCCGACGAGGCGCCGAAGGTCGCTCCCCGGATCGTCGACGCGCAGCTCACCAAGCTCGGCGCGTGAGCGGCTCCCGGGGCCACGGGCGCCGGGCGACCTGACTCACACCCCTCGCGTACAACCTTTTCGGCGGTTTCCGATCGTTACGGAAATCGCTGGTGGGAGCCGTGGGTCTGCCGCTTTCATGTCGCCTCGGCGCGGGCCGTCGCCCGCCCCGGGGAGAACTGAAGGTAGGAAACGTGAAGTCAACTGTGTCTCGGGCCTTCGTGGCCGCGTCCGTCACGGTCGCGCTCGGCCTGACCGCAGCGTGCGGCAGCGACAGCGGTGACAGCGGCGACGACGGCGGGAAGTCGTCGAAGCCCACCGGGTCCGCGCAGGGGCCGGGGGCATCGAAGCCGGCCGGGAAGAAGCCGGCCGCGCTCTCCGCCGCCGACCTGGAGAAGGTGGTGCTGGGCAAGGGTGACCTCAAGGGGTACACGTTCGAGAAGATGTCCGCGGCGGACATGCCGTCGCAGATCGTGCCCGCCGACCCGGCCGCCTGCCAGCCGCTCGCCGACATGTTCATGTTCGCCACCCAGCCCGCGGCCAAGGCCCGTGTCGGCCGGACCCTGACCGGCCCCGACGAGCTGGACGCCACGGTCATCTCGCTCGCGCTGCTCGCCCACGAGCGCGCCGACGCCGAGAAGATCATGGACGGCCTGCGGACGGCCACGAAGAAGTGCGGCGCCTACGAGCACGCGGACTCCAAATACCGCGACGTCGCGGCGCTGCCCGCCCCCAAGGAGGGCGACGACGGCGTCTCGTACAAGGTCGTGGGCGTGATCGAGGGCCAGAAGACGCCGATGAGCTTCACCGTCATACGCAGCGGTTCGACGCTCGCGGCCTTCTACTCGATCAACCTGCTCAAGCCGAAGGAGTTCGGCGTCCCCGCGAAGATCGTCAAGGCGCAGGCGGAGAAGTTGCGGGCCGAGTAGGGCCCCGCCGGTCACACCGAGAGCGAAGGGCCCCGCGGGACGGATCCGCGGGGCCCTTGGCTGTCGGCACCGACGTCAGGGCGGCGTCGGTGCCTCGGGGCGGCGCCGGGGGAGTGCGCCGCTCGATGGAGGAGCCGGTACGCATCGTGCTGGATGTGTTGTTGCCTGCGCAACCGTTTCGACCACATCCGTTGCGACCGCGTCTATAGGGGTTTCGGCCATGTCCGGCGCGGAACGTCCGTGAGGGGGCACGGCCACAGGCGTACGGGACGGGAATGCCGGGAGGATTCCGGGACGGAGGAGGGATGAGGGGGAGGGGGAGGGGGACGGAGGCCGGCCGGCCCCGGGCGTCCCCGGAGCCGACCGTTCTCTTGGGTGACCGGGCTGCTGTCCCCTGCCGTCCGGTCACATCACTGGAGCGAGGTCCCACGGCGCCCGGACTCGGTCCGTACGCCTCATCGCTCCAGCGGAGCCACGCGTGGTTCTTACGGGCCCGCACCTGGCTGACACGGACACCGGGACCAACGAAGCCCGCCCGGAACCGGTCACGCGCCGTACGGGTGAGAACGGATCCGAACTCAGTTCCGCAGGCCGCCGCGGGCCCCGCCGAGGGCCCCGTGACAGGTCCCGTCGCGGTGGTCAGACCCGGCCCCGGCACAGCTCGAGGAGGGTCATCGCGAGCGTCGTGCCGGGCTTGCCGAGCGCGTCCCTGTAGTGGCCGAGGATCTCCATCTCGCGGGAGAGGTTCACGCGCCGGCCGCCGGAGGTGATGCGGGCCTCCTGGATGACGGCCGAGACGGCCATGCGTTCCTGGACGAGGCCGATGATCCGGTCGTCGAGCGCGTCGATCCGCTCCCGGGCGTTCTCGATGACTCCCGCGGCCTCGGGGGTACGGGCGCCGGTCTTGTCGGCGGAGGCCGGGTTCGTGGGGGCGGGGGTGGTGGTCGCAGGGGTGGCGGGGGCAGCGGTCGCGGTGGTGGCGGGGGCGGTCATCAGGGGCTCCTTGGGGTGTCTGGTCCGGGGGACCGGGGTCCCGGAGCGGCAGGGCCCGCGTACGACAGAGCGCCCCGGGCCTTGTCGGCCCGGGGCGCCCGGTAAGTCGCTTGTCAGTGGATCAAGCAGCTCGACCATGGCAGCCGGTGGGCCGGTTACCATAGGTAAAGAGGAAGCCGAGGTGCTTGTTCACGGGGTCAGTATGCCCCCACGCGCGCGTGCCGGGTCAATCCGGATCCGCCCACGGCCCGGATGCTGAGACGCCTGTCCATGCGCCGTCCCGGGTCCGCCCTGGTCAGGGCGCCCGGTCCGCGGCCCGTCGGATACGACGAGGGAGGTGACGTCCGGGCCGTTAGAATCGACAAACACCGAGAAACACAGACCCCCTGCTCACGCACGAGCCTCTGCTCACGCACCGCTCAAGCTCAATGCCGGAAGGCCGCCGCCGTGCCATCAGCGTCCCCCGCTGCCGCCGCTCCCGACACCGTTCTGGTCGTCGACTTCGGAGCGCAGTACGCCCAGCTCATCGCCCGTCGCGTCCGTGAGGCCCGCGTCTACAGCGAGATCGTGCCGGGCACGATGCCCGTCTCCGAGATGCTCGCCAAGAAGCCCGCGGCGATCATCCTGTCCGGCGGCCCCTCGTCGGTGTACGCGGAGAACGCCCCCAGCGTCGACCGCCAGCTCTTCGAGGCCGGCGTGCCCGTCTTCGGCATGTGCTACGGCTTCCAGCTGATGGCGACGACCCTCGGCGGCACCGTCGACAACACCGGCGCGCGTGAGTACGGCCGTACGCCGCTCTCCGTCTCCAAGGCGGACTCCACCCTCTTCGAGGGCACCCCGGCCGAGCAGTCCGTGTGGATGTCGCACGGCGACGCGTGCAGTGCCGCCCCGGAGGGGTTCACGGTCACCGCGTCCACGGACGTCGTGCCCGTCGCGGCCTTCGAGGACGACGAGAAGAAGCTGTACGGCGTGCAGTACCACCCCGAGGTGATGCACTCCACGCACGGCCAGCAGGTCCTGGAGCACTTCCTCTACCGCGGCGCCGGCCTCACCCCGAACTGGACGACCGGCAACGTCATCGACGAGCAGGTCGCCGCCATCCGTGAGCAGGTCGGCACCAAGCGCGCGATCTGCGGTCTGTCCGGCGGCGTGGACTCCGCGGTCGCCGCCGCGCTCGTGCAGAAGGCCATCGGCTCGCAGCTGACCTGCGTGTACGTCGACCACGGCCTGATGCGCAAGGGCGAGACCGAGCAGGTCGAGAAGGACTTCGTCGCCGCGACCGGCGTGCAGCTGAAGGTCGTCGACGCCCAGGAGCGGTTCCTCGCCGCGCTCGCCGGGGTCTCCGACCCCGAGGAGAAGCGGAAGATCATCGGGCGCGAGTTCATCCGCGTCTTCGAGCAGGCCCAGGCGGAGATCGTCGCCGAGGCCCCCGGCGACCAGCCGGTGGAGTTCCTGGTCCAGGGCACCCTCTACCCCGACGTGGTCGAGTCCGGCGGCGGCTCCGGCACCGCCAACATCAAGTCCCACCACAATGTGGGCGGACTCCCCGAGGACCTCGAGTTCAAGCTCATCGAGCCGCTGCGCAAGCTGTTCAAGGACGAGGTCCGGATGGTCGGCGCCGAGCTCGGCCTGCCCGACGAGATCGTCCAGCGCCAGCCGTTCCCCGGCCCCGGCCTCGGCATCCGCATCGTCGGCGAGGTCACCAAGGACCGCCTCGACCTGCTGCGCGAGGCCGACGCCATCGCCCGCGAGGAGCTGACGGCGGCCGGTCTCGACCGCGAGATCTGGCAGTGCCCGGTCGTGCTGCTCGCCGACGTCCGCAGCGTCGGCGTCCAGGGCGACGGCCGCACCTACGGCCACCCCATCGTCCTGCGCCCCGTCTCGTCCGAGGACGCCATGACGGCCGACTGGACCCGCATGCCGTACGACGTTCTCGCCAAGATCTCGACGCGCATCACCAACGAGGTCGCCGACGTGAACCGCGTCGTGCTCGACGTGACCTCGAAGCCGCCGGGGACCATCGAGTGGGAGTGACCTCCCCGCACGCCCGAGACGGCGCCGTCCACAGCTCTGTGGGCGGCGCCGTCCGCATGTGCGGTGAGGTCCGCATGTCTGGTCAGGTCTGCACGTTCGGTCAGGTCCGCCTGGTGACGCGGGTCGGCGAGCCCGGCTTCCACAACTGCACCATCAGATACGTCCCGTCCTCGATGGAGGTGCGGACCACCTCGGTCAGCTCGGCACGGAAGAGGTGGAAGGCGTCCGGGTCCGGCGGATTGACCGCGTCCGCGTAGCGCGCGATGGTCTCCCGGTCCCGCACCTCGATCGCCCGGCCCGCGATCCGCACGTCGCCCCCGGCCATCTCCGCGTCCGCGCCCGGATTCGCCTGCAGCGCGAACCGCGGGTCCCGGCGCAGATCGAGTGCCTTGAGCGAGTTCGGCATCATGCCGAGCCACAACTCGCCGTGGAGGAAACGGGCTTCGAGCCCGCTGGTGCGCGGCGAACCGTCCTTGCGGAGCGTCGCGAGGACATGGTGGGTGAACGCGGCGAACCGCTGCTCGACCGTCTTGGCGAGCTCCGGATCCGCGGTGGTGAAGGCTTCCCAGTTGGACGACATACGCAGAGTGTGACACCGATACCCGACATCCCCTGTCGTCTTTTATGCCGGCGCTGATCCGACATCCTCCTGCTCTCCTGATCGACACCCTCTGTTCTCCTGTACGCACCACCGGTACCTTCCGCCTCGTACAGCCAGGGATGGAGGACACATGCAGGCGCCCACACCGATACCCGTCGAGCGGTTGCAGTTCGCGATGCCGCCCGTCCACGAGTCCGTGGCGGACGAGCGGCGACACCGCAAGGAGCGGCTCGCCGGCGCACTGCGGATCTTCGGCAGGCTCGGCTACGAGGACGGGGTCTCCGGCCACATCACGGCCCGCGACCCCGAGTACACCGACTGCTTCTGGGTGAACCCCTTCGGGATGCCCTTCAAGCACATCACCGTCGGCGACCTCGTCCTCGCCAACGCCGAGGGGCAGGTGGTGCAGGGGCGCCACTACGTCAACCAGGCCGCGTTCACCGTCCACGCCCAGGCCCATCTGGCGCGGCCCGACGTCGTCGCCGTCGCGCACTGCCACTCGCTGCACGGCCGCGCGCTCTCCACGCTCGGCGAACTCCTCGACCCGATCACCCAGGAGGCATGCGCCTTCTACGAGAGCCACGCGCTGTACGACGGCTACACCGGTGTCGTCGTCGACGCCGAGGAGGGCCGCAGGATCGCGGCCGCGCTCGGCGGGCACAAGGCGGTCGTCCTGCGCAACCACGGCCTGCTCACCGTCGGGGACTCCGTCGACGCCGCCGCCTGGTGGTTCATCTCCATGGAACGCTCCTGCCAGGTCCAGCTGAGCGCGCGAGCGGCCGGGCGGCCCGTGCTGATCGGCCACAAGCAGGCGGTGCAGACCCGCGAGCAGCTCGGCAGCGACCTGGTCGCCTGGATCAACTACCAGTCCCTGTGGCAGGACATCAGCCGCAGCGAACCCGACCTGCTGGCATGACCGGGACCCCGCCCCACACCCCATCCCGCACCCTGCCCTGCCCGCCGACCTGGGCGTCAACGAGGCGCCCGGTCTTTCACCCCCGCTGACCTGACCCCGGGGATTCGTTCGCCCTTCAGTACGGCACAATTCCCTTTCTCTGCAAGGAAGTTCAGGTGAAGCCGCCCCGGCGGCCTCAAGGGTGGGGAAGGCGGCGTACGCGGTGGCGGTGCAGGAGGCGAGGCAGGGCGCGCACGGGGGCGGCTGCACGTGCGGCGGATGCCCGCACGGGGCGCGCGAGGGGCACCGGCGCGCCGTGGCCGCGTTCCTCACCAAACGGGACGGACTCGCGGCAGGCGAAGGGCTGCCCGCCGCCGTCGCCCACTCGGCCGGCGCCTCACGGCAGTGGGTCTCGGACGAGCTGACCCAGTCCGCGCGGGACGTCGCCGAGCGCAGCAGGGCCGAGGGCGAGGCGTGGCTGCGACGGCTGTGGACGCGCACCCTCGGTGTCGTCTGGGGCGCCTGCGCGGTGCTGCTCCTCGTCCAGGCGCTCACCGCGATCGGCACCGGCTGGACGGCCGCGCGCACGGCCGGCCTGCTGGCCGCGCTGGTCGTGGGCGGGCTGCTGACCGCCACGGCATACGCCCACCGGGCGCGCGGCGGAGTCCTCGCGCCGGTGATCGGCGAGGACAACCGGCTCTCCACCTCGCGTGCAGTGGCCGCCTCCTGGGTGCTCCTCGTCGTCTTCGCGGTCCTCGTCCTCGCCGGCGAACTGGCCGTGGCCTCCGGGCACCGGGAGCGCGACGACCTGATCGCCGGCCTCGAACTCGCCCGCGCCGCGGGCACCGTGACCGTCCTCGCCGTGGTGTGCACGGCCGCGGTCCTGGTGCGCAGGGTCGTCGGCCTGCGGGTGCTCGGCCAGCGGCTGCAGAAGGTGCGGGCCGACCGGCCGCGCGCCGCCGACCCGCTCACCGACGACGCGGGCCGGGGCAGCTTCACCGACGCGCAGTACGTCCTGATCAGCGCCGTCGCCCTGGTCTTCGCGGCCGTCCGCCTCGCCCGGCGGCCCGGGCAGCTCCCCGACCTGCCGTGGGGTCTCGCCCTGCTCGTCCTCGTCTCGGCCGCCACGTACCTGGCGGGGAAGTACGCCGAAGGCGGCCGACCGGTGATCCACTCCGTCGTCCGCGCCCGGGAGGCCGGCGACCTCGACGCCCCCATCCGCACGGGCGACGACATCGAGATCCGCGGCGCCGGCTTCGTCCCGCCCGGCGCCGGAGCTGCCGACCGGCTCGCCCGCACGGTCGTCCGCATCGGCGCCGTGCACGTCCATGTGCCGCTCGTGCCCGTCCCCGGCGGCTTCACCAACCCGACCGACGCGGTGCTGACCGTCCCCGTCCCGGTCGACGTCGAACCCGGCCGCGTCGACGTCCAGGTGGTCACGGCCGCGGGCGTCGAGACGAACCGCGTCACCATGGACGTCACGGACTGACCCCCTCCCCAGCCTCCTCTCCACCCCCCTCCCCGTCTGGGCACCAGAGCCCCATTCGGCCCCGTGCCGTGAAGTGCTCCGCACGTCGTTGAGCAGCGCTCCTGCTTCGTCCGTATCGTCAGTAGACGGGACAACGCGAAAGGCGGAGTGCCATGACGCACGGCATACGGGCGCACAGCCCCACCCACCACACCAGCCACGTCAGGCGCGACGACCGGCGGGAGGCCGCCGCCCGCCACGCCCTGCTTCCCCTGCGGATCTTCCTGGGCGTCACCTTCATCTACGCCGGTCTGGACAAGCTCACCGACAGCGCCTTCATGCAGGCGAGCGGCCCGGGGTCGATCGGCGCGCAGATGGAGGGCGTCCGCGACATCTCCGCCGTCCCCGCGCTCGTCGACCTCTCCCTGAAGAGTCCCGTCGGCTTCGGCTACGCCATCGCCCTCGGGGAACTGGCCGTCGGCATCGGCACCCTGATCGGCCTCTTCGCGCGCGTCGCCGCGCTCGGCGGGGCCTTCATCTCGCTCAGCCTCTGGCTGACCGTGAGCTGGCACGAGGAGCCGTACTACTACGGCAACGACCTGGCCTACCTGATGGCATGGCTGCCGCTGGTGCTCGCCGGGGCCGCGGTGTACTCCGTCGACGCCCTGCGCACCGCCCGCCGCCGCGCGAGAGCCGACGGACCCTAGGGCGTGTCCGTGAAGTCGCGTCCGGCCCGCGACGCCTGGCACGCGCGCTCGCCGCGTTGTCGGGCCCGCCCGAGTACGCCCGGTACGAGGGCGACCCTCCGCCTTGCGATCACACGCACCAGACACCGCGGACCACGCCCTCCGGGCGAACGACGCGACTTCGCGGACACGCCCTAGTCCCGCGAGGCCCCGGCGCCCCCGGGTCGTCCGCCCGCGCGGGCGGCTCCCCGCGGGCGTATCCCATGGATCGCCGCCGCCACACCCGCGAAAAAGAGGCCTGCCATCACGAGCGGCAGCGCGACGAACCACGGCGCGTCCCAGGCGCCGCCCGCGTCGCCCGCGTACACGACGGCGACCGCCAGGAGGAAGAGGCCGGCGATGAGCTTGCCGGGGTGGAATTCATGACGTAGCACGGGTCACCTTCGCTTGTCCGACACCGACTTCCAGGTGCAGATCGATCGTGCCGCCGTCCTTGCCGCCCGCGGACGGCTCCAGCGTCACCTTCTTCTCACGGCCCGGCGCGATGTCCAGGTCCTTGCTCTTGTCGTCCGGCAACACGATGTCGCCGACGCCCACTTCCGCGTTCAGCCGGACCGTGGCGTCCTTCGGCACGATCACCCTCAGGTCACCCGCGCCGACCTCGACGTGGGTCTTCACCGTCTTGTCCTTGCCGACCTCGATCCCGCTCAGGTCGAGCGTGCCCCTGCCGAGTCCCAGCTCGTACTGGGGGCGGACGTCCGTCGCCGCGGCCGGTATCCAGTCCGTGCGGGCGTAGTGCGTGGTGATGTTCTCCGGGAGGGCCGCCGCGCCCGCGAGGAGGCCGGCGGTGAGCACCGCGAGCACGATCGAGCCGGCGCCGGTGCGCCCGAGGAACGCGCTGATGGCGATGCCGAGGCCGAGGACCGCGAGCGCGGCCGCCAGGCCGGTCTGCAGCGTCGTGCCGAGCGGGTGGTCCTCCCAGGTCAGGCCGGTGCCGAGGCCACCTGCCAGCAGGGCGAACAGGAACACCCAGCCGCCGATCCAGCGCGGCCCGCGGGGCTTGGGCGTGGCGACGGACGCGGCGGGGGGCTCGGTCACGCGGCGCGGCCACGGCCGGTGTCCCGTCGGCTCATAGGTGACGTCTAGGCCCTCGGGGCCCCAGAAATAGCCCGGCCTCCCGTGGTACGTGCCGTCCTTCACTATCGGGTCGCGCCACCAGGAAGGGCCGCCGGTCACCGGCGGCGCCTGCGCCTCGGGCGGGGCGTCCGCCGCGGCCTGCGCCGCCACCGGGTCGGTGTCGAGGGTGTCCCGCTGCTGCGACCAGTACCCCGCGCCCGCGAGGAGCAGGGCGAGGACGGCGGCGAAGGTGAGCGCCCCGCCGTTGTTCAACAGGGTGAGGAAGACGCCGCAGCCGACCAGGGCGAAGAGCACCGCCGTCAGGGCCTGGCCGTCCACCCGGCCGGAGAGGAGCCTGCGCGCCTCGTTCTCCTCCTCGTCCTCGTACGGCACGAAGAGCCACGCGAAGCCGTAGAACACCAGGCCGAGGCCGCTGGTGATCGCCAGCACGGCGAGGCCGATGCGGAAGATCACCGGGTCCATGTCGCACATCCGGCCGAGCCCGGCGCAGACGCCGCCGATCTTCTTGTGCCGGCGGTCGCGGCGGAACTTGCGCGGCTCGGCGGGCAGCCCCGACAGGTGAGCGCCCGCGGGGACGCCCCACTCGCCCTCCGCGGCGCGCACGGCATCGCGGAGGGCGGCCTCGGTCTCCGTCTCGGCGGGCTGCTGATCTGTCATGCGTCCATGGTGACGGCCGCGAGGCCGCCGCGGCAGTCGGGACGACCCTGGACGAACCCTGATATCGCCCCTGAGACTCCTCGGGTCGCACCCCTGACAGGGTCCGGGCAGGGGCCGAGATCAGGGAAGTCTCGGGGATCGCCCCTGATGCTCGTACCCGCGCCCGCGTGTGAACATCGATGACATGCCGGAAGCCGCTGCACCGCCCCTCGACGACGTCCGACCGCTGCGCAAGCTCTATCGCAGCGGCGACGGGCGTTGGCTGGGCGGGGTCGCGCGCGGTCTGGCGGGGCATCTCGGGCTGCCCGTGATCTGGGTCCGGTTGATCTTCGTCGGGCTGTTCACGGCGGACGGTCTCGGCGCCCTGTTGTACGCGGCGTTCTGGTTTTTCGTCCCGCTCGGCGTGGGCGGCGTGGACGCCGAGCGCCCGCCCGCGGCCGTCACGACGGAGATGACACCGGACGGCCGCCGCAAGCTCGTTGCCCGCAAGCCCGACAAGGGCCAGCTCGTCGCGCTGCTCGCCATGGTCGTCGTCGCCATGGTCTTCGTCGGCAATGTCGACCTGGACGGCTCGACCAAGGCGTATGTCGTCCCCACGCTGCTCGTCGCCGCCGGTGTCGCCCTCGTCTGGCGGCAGGCCGACAATGCCCGCAGGGCCCGCTGGATGGCCGTCGGCCGCCGCAGGCGCACCCTGACCCTCGCCCGCTCGGCGGCCGGAGTGCTCCTGGTCGGCGCCGGCGTCTCCGGCATCTTCGTGCTGCAGGGCTCCGCCGCGCACCTGGGCGCCGTCCTGCAGGCCTCGCTCGCCGTCCTGGTCGGCGTGGCGCTGCTCGCCGGCCCCTATCTCGTCCGCATGATGCAGGACCTCTCGGAAGAGCGGCTGATGCGCATCCGCGCCCAGGAGAGAGCCGAGGTCGCCGCGCATGTCCACGACTCCGTGCTGCACACCCTGACCCTGATCCAGCGCAACGCGGAGAGCCCGGGCGAGGTGCGCAGGCTCGCCCGCGCCCAGGAGCGCGACCTGCGCGCCTGGCTCTACAAACCCGAGGGCACCGGCAAGGACGAGGACGAGGAGCCCGACACCCTCGCCGAGGCGGTCCGCCGCAGCGCCGCCGAGGTCGAGGACAAGCACGGCGTCCCCATAGAGGTCGTCGTGGTCGGCGACTGCCCGCTCGACGAGAGGCTGACGGCGCAGATGCAGGCCGCGAGGGAGGCCATGGTGAACGCCGCCAAGTACGGTGGCGAGGGCGGCGCGGTGCAGGTCTTCGCCGAAGTCGAGGGAGAGACGGTGTTCGTGTCCGTCCGGGACCGCGGCCCCGGCTTCGATCTGGACTCCGTGCCCGACGACCGCATGGGCGTACGAGAATCGATCATCGGCCGCATGCAGCGCAATGGCGGCACGGCACGGCTGCGCGCCGTGCCCGGCGGCGGTACGGAAGTCGAGCTGGAGATGGAGAGGACGGCGACGACATGAGCGACGCGACCGGGGCCAATGGGCCCACGGAGCCGACCGGGTCGGACGAGGGCGGCGGTGCGGATGGGCGTCGCGTGCGAGTCGTCCTGGTCGACGACCACCGGATGTTCCGCACCGGGGTGCAGGCGGAGATCGGCCGGACCGACGTCACCGGTGTGGAGGTCGTCGGCGAGGCCGCCGACGTCGACCAGGCGGTCACGGTCATCACGACCACCCGCCCCGAGGTCGTCCTCCTGGACGTGCACCTCCCCGGCGGCGGCGGGGTCGAAGTCCTGCGCCGCTGCGCGCCGTTGATGGCGGACGCGGAGAGTCCGGTGCGCTTCCTCGCACTGTCGGTCTCCGACGCCGCCGAGGACGTCATCGGCGTCATCCGGGGCGGTGCCCGCGGCTATGTCACCAAGACCATCACCGGCACCGACCTGGTGGACTCCATCTTCCGCGTGCAGGACGGCGACGCCGTGTTCTCGCCGCGCCTCGCGGGGTTCGTCCTGGACGCCTTCGCCTCCACCGACGCGCCCCCGGTCGACGAGGACCTGGACCGCCTCACCCAGCGCGAGCGCGAGGTGCTGCGGCTCATCGCGCGCGGCTATGCGTACAAGGAGATCGCCAAGCAGCTGTTCATCTCCGTGAAGACGGTCGAGTCGCATGTCTCGGCGGTCCTGCGGAAGCTGCAGCTGTCCAACCGCCACGAGCTGACGCGGTGGGCGACGGCGCGACGGCTGGTCTGACCGGTCGGCGCGCCGCGACGCCCCGGCGGCGCGCGGTGGCGCTCAGCGGTGCGCGGCTCTCGCCGCCGGTGCCGCGGGGCCCGGCTTCCGCAGCGCCCACCGGTAGTGGCCGACGGCCTTCACGGCGCCGATGAGGCCCGTCAGCCACACGATCAGGCCGACGCCCATGCCGAGGGCGACGTCGGTGTACGTATCGCGCCCCGGCTCGGCGTACGCGGCCGCCGCGAAGGAGGTCCACAGCCCGAGCGCGCACACGGCGAGGGACGACAGGAGCCAGAGGAGGCTCAGCGCGGGGGAGCGCAGCCGGGCGTCGGAGGCGGGGTCGCTGTCCAGGGCGAGCCAGTCGTCGGTGAGTTCGCGTATCCGCCGGTCGCGGCGGAAGCCGAGGACGATGCCGATCACCGCCGGGACCAGCACCCCCAGACCGAGGACGGCGAGGATCGGACCGACGATGAAGCCGGTGATGTCCTCGTCCGCGAGCAACGCGAACGGCTCGACCAGCAGCGCCCAGCCGAGTGCGGCACCGAGCCCGCACAGCCACAGCAGCAGGAGCCTGCCCACTCCGAGGTGCCGCCTGCGGAGCTCTTCCAGGGCCATGCCGCGGTCGGTGAGCAGCGTCTGCCGGTCCGGCCAGGTGCGCAGATGTACGGGTGGCGGGGGCGGCGGCAGCGTACGGCTAGGCATGCACCCGACATTACTGGTGGATCATCACCGGTCGGTCTCCCGCTGATCGCGACGGTCACCCGCCGCTGACCGCGACGGGCGGGAGGCGCCGGGGTTCACGTGACGCGGGTGGCCCCGGCGAACGGCATCTGGTCGATCGGCGCGAGCCGTACCGGAGCGCTGGGGTTGGGGGCGTGGATCATCTGACCGTTGCCGACGTAGAGGCCGACGTGGCTGATGCCGGAGTAGAAGAAGACCAGGTCGCCGGGGCGCAGTTCGGAGCGGGAGACCCGCTTGCCCGCGCCGATCTGGGCGTAGGTGGTGCGGGGCAGTGAGACGCCCGCCGAGCGGTAGGCGGCCTGGGTGAGCCCGGAGCAGTCGAAGGCGTTCGGTCCGGTGGCGCCCCAGACGTACGGGCTGCCGAGCGCCTTGTACGCGTACGCGACGGCGGACGCGGCACGGGAGTCGGGAGCCTTGGCGGCGACCGGGGCCGCCTCGCGCGCGCTCGACCGGGTGGCGTGGTCGCCGCCCGCCCGTCCAGCCACCGGGCCGCCGTCGGGACCGGTCAGGTCGGCACGCTGCTCGGCGGTGAGCCGGGACAGCAGCCGCCTGGCCTCGGCGAGCTTTCCGGTGATCGTCTTCTTGTGCTTCTTCAACTCCGCCTGGCGTGCGCGGAGGACGGCCAGGCGGTCGTCGGCCTCGCCGCGCAGCCGGCTCAGCTCGCGCAGCTGCCTGTGTACGTCGCGCAGGGCCAGGGCCTGCCGGTCGCCGGCCCGGTCGGCGCGTGCCGCGCGGTCCAGGAACTGTGCGGGGTCGGAGGAGAGCGCGAGCTGGAGGGAGGGGTCGATGCCGCCCGCGCGGTACTGCGCGGCGGCGTACGAACCCAGGTCGTCGCGGGCGGCGTTGAGCTTCTCCGTCTTGCGGGCCGCCTCGTCGCGCAGCTCGCCGAGTGATTTCTCGGCCTTCTCGGCCTTCTCCTTCGCGCCGTTGTACTTCTCGGTGGCCGTCTCCGCCTCCCGGTAGAGCGCGTCGACCCTGGACTTCACCTCGGCCGGGCCGAGCCGCGGGTCCGCGTGCCCCGTGCCGTCGAAGGCGGTCGCGGTGGCGGCTGCTGCGAGGGCGAGGGTGGCGGCGGTGCGGGCCGTGCTGCCGCTGAGCGAGCGCCGCCTGGGCTTGCGGTGCGCTGCCACGAATAGGGCTCCTTACGTGTCCGGCGACGGCCCGCACAGGGGGAGCGGACCGCCGCCGGGTTTCTCGGCGGTGGTGGCCGGCGGCCGTCCCGGGTTCGGACGGCGGTGGGGAGCCGGTCACCTGAGGGAGGACGCTAAACCTGACCGTCACGGGTTGGTGACGGATTGTGCGCTATTGACGTAAGCGGGCGATGTGGTGACCAACTGTGACCGGTCGGCTCGGGGGGCCGTGCCCGCTTCGAACGCGGCTCTGACCGATGGCCCCGTTACGACGCGCCCGCGAGGGACCAGTGGTACGGGGGTGGCTGCCGGGAGCGGCGGCCGTCCCGGCTAGGCTCCGGCCCCATGGACGTACTCATCCATCTCTTCGTCGGCCTGCACATCATCGGCATCGCCTCGCTCCTGGGCGGTTTCCTGACCCAGATGAAGCAGATGGGCCAGGGCGCGGCCCGGTTCAGCCCCGCCATGCTGCACGGCGCGCTGACCATGCTTGTCACCGGTGTGGTCCTGGTGGGCCTCAACCAGGCGGACGACAACGCGGTCAACAACCTCAAGATCGGCATCAAGCTGGCCGTCCTGATCGTGATCCTCGCGCTGGTCTACGTGAAGCGGGACGACGAGAAGATCGACAAGGGCCTCTTCGGCGCGGTCGGCCTGCTGACCGTGGCGAACATCTTCATCGCCGTGCTCTGGACCTGAGTGCTCCCGCCGCTTTGGGCCCCTGAGCGGCGGACACCCTCTACGCGCGCGTGCCCGCATCCTGCCGAGGATGCGGGCACGCGCGCGTAGATGTAGGTTCCCATTACATTTGTCGGAGCGGGCGTCGCTGAGCTGCAGTTCGGGGTGGATTCTCATCGGTCTGTCCTGCGGTTCTTCTCATCGGCCTGTCCGTTTCTTCGCGGGCTGGGGTAGCGGTATCTGCTTGCGCGCGGCCACGGGCTGGTCAGGAGTTGAGGAGCGCGTGGGCATCCTTGACGACGGCGATGATCCGAGGGCTGGGTGGTGATCTGCTCGGTCAGTTCGGCCTCACGAGCCGTGCGCCCGGAGCGCTGGTGTGGCGGGCGTGGAAGGCGGTTCGGGAGACCTCGAGCAGCTCACACGCTCGTTTGGGTGCGTGCTCTACTTCTCCGCCTCGATGTACGGGTGCGTCGTCACTGGGTCTCCTTCGCGAAGCGTGCAACGGCGCGGGCCGCCTACCCCTTCTGCGTCGACGCGATAGGGCGGATGCTCCCCCAGCGACCGCGAGACGTCCCCCGTGCCCGTAGCGGTCCGGGGCCTGCTCGGGCAGTCCAAGCCACGCCGTGGTGGCCGCTGGTCTCGGCGTCGACGACCACTTCTACAGGGTGGTCGCTGCGGTCATCGCGACCGCTGTGTCTTTGCTACAGGCCGTCAGAACTTGGCGAATCAGGCGCCTAAGCAGTCCTCGCACAGGCCGAGATCGTCCTCGGAGGCGGGGACATACGTGTCCAGGCACTCGCTGCACTGGGCTAGTTCGTCGAAATCCGCACTGCAGGAGAAGCACAGTGACCGGCGTTCCTCAGGTGCCTGGGCGACTCTCGCCCCGTCGACCAGCAGTGCGTACGCGTTGCAGTTCGGGCATGACTGAACATTGCCGTCCATATTGACATCGAACGTGTCGATGTACTCGGTGACTGCATGGTTGGGATCGTCCCAGGTGGCGTGACAGAAGCGACAGGAGAGGGGTTTCGACCCCTCGCCGACCACGAGTGTGGCCTCGCCGCAGGAGCAGCACTCCACGGTGCGGTCCTTGACGTCCTTCAGCTCGTCAGTCAGGCGCTTGAGCCGTGTATCAATGAAGGACTTGATGGTGAGGACTCTTGTACGCACTCGCTCCAGCTCGGACGTGAGCGGGCCAGCCTCTTCGCCGGGCAGGGATGGCAGCAATTGGTCGTGCACGAAGGCGACGAGGAAGTCCAGGACTTGGGCCGCCCGGGTGTCGACGGCGCGGGCGTTCACCTTGAGGCCATAGTGCTGCAGGGCATTGCGCCACCGGGACAGGACCGCAAGGCTTTTCGCCGCCCTGTCGTCGACGGTCACGCCGGCGATGTCCTTGAGGCGGGCGATGGCTCCATTGGTCGTGCAGCTCTCGAAGTCGCCAGCCTCGAACTTCTTGCGGCTGGCGAGACCGGGGTCTTTGAAGACGAGGCTCCAGTGTTCCTGCAGCAGACGGGCCTTGAGGAGGACCTCCGCGGACGCCTGCAGGTGCAGGACCGCGTACTTCAGGTCCCGCGGGTGAGGCTGTTCGTCGGCGGTGAGGTGGTCGACGACGCTGTGGAGGTAGTCGACGCCGTTCTGCACTGGCGGGAAGTCGACCTCGTGCGTAGTCGGCGAGTTTGCCTGCGCCTCGTCGCCGGGACGAGGCTCAGGTGCACCACCTTCGCTGCCTTCGCTAGCTGTCAAGACTCGAATCCTTATAGACGCCTGGCTTCTGAGCACCCTCGGATTACGTCGCATTCTGCCAGGACCCTCGTCGTGGACGGAGGCAATGCGAATCCGTCGAACTCGGCCCTCTGCTCGTGGCGGCCGCCGGGGGTCACGGTTGGTTGCTGTCCCGGCGAGGGAGCTTGTCGCCGATCGCCTCGACCAGAGTCTTGACCTCTTCGGGGAACTTCTGGGCCCAGGTCGTCAGAAACGCGCTCTTCACGATGTGGCCCGAGGTGAAGTCCAGGTCGCCGCCGATCTGTTCCCAGATCGTGTGCCGGTCCCAGTTGGTGAGTGCACGCTCCGTCACCACCTTCTTCACTCGTTCCTGTGCATGTAGGCCGAGGTGGACGGCCACAGCTAGCCGACCTGCTTCCTCGTCGAGACAGTCCAACACCCTTTCCAGCACATGGGCTTCGGGATAGCCGGATCCAGGAAGTGTGAAGATGCCCTTGTCCGGATTGGCGCGTTCGGCTTGGTCGCCGTCGAGGATGCAGATCGACGGATAGGTTGCGGTGGGGTCGATGTTGTGATGCGTGTTGACCTTGATTGCAGGATCGTGGCCACCCATCGCATGCACCTTGACCTCGTCCAGTTCGATGCCACCATGGCTGCGCAGGGCCGTGAGAACCATGAGCTCGGCGAAGTCGTCTTCGACGAAGATCGCGAGCTTGGCCTGGATCTGTCCCGTAATGGTTCGCAGGGCTTTAACGTCCAACTTCCCCTGGATCACATTGCCTTGCAGAGCTGCCCAGACGGCCTTGGAAGGCAACGGGGCGAGCGCGTCGTTGGAGTGCGTGGTGAAGATGACCTGACAGGACTTGCGATGGGCGACACCGATCAAGTACTCGACCATGCGCTGAGTGGCCACCGGGTGCAAGCCGTTCTCGATTTCCTCGATGAGGATCATCGCCCCGGGCGAGGCCGCTTCGACCTCGGCGACGATTCGGATGACGCTCGCCTCGCCGGCACCGAAGTGGAACTCAGAGTACCCGTCCCCCCGAGGGGTGAGGCCGGAGAAGAGCGACACTCTTTCCGCGGCGTCCACATAGAGCTGCTGGAACCCCTCGATGGGCTTGGCCAGGATCTTTGCGGCATGCTGCGTGACCTCGGGGGCAAGGGTCACCTCGCGGACAGCGGCGAAGGATCCACCAATGGCGGCCTTGAGCTTGGCGCGCTCTGTGGCGGGCAGGGTCCGCTCGACTCCGAACACCAGAACCTCGCGTTCAAGAGCGGTGCGGTTCCACTTCAGTTGCTTGAAGCTGGCTGTGCGCGAGACCGATAGCCGCGGTGTGTGCTCTTTGTCGATGATTTCGTACTCGATTGACCAGTTCTGCATGCTGGAGTCGTACTTGCCGCTCTTTGCGAAGAACCGTCCTGGCGAGACGCTCTTGTAGGCCAGTGCCGCCGCCCCCAGAACGGTTGTCTTGCCTCCGCCGTTTGGCCCGACCAGAGCGGTGACGGGGAAGTCGAAAGTGACCTCTCGGTCCGTGAAGCCCCGAAGCTTCCGCAAGGTCAGTCGCTTGAGGAACTTGCCGTAGTTCTCCTTGGTGACCTTCGTCTCCAAGTCGGTGATCACACTCGGTCGGACTTCGCTCCTGTAGTCAGTCACCACTGCCCCGTCTGTCTCTTGACTGTTATTGGTTTATCGTCGCAGATCAGGCAAAAAGAATCATCGAGTAATGAGGAAAGACTCATCGAGCTGTGCGGCGGCGTGGTTTGTGGTGCTGGACTTCGTGGGCGGCTGCGCGGAGCCCAGCGGGTGTGAGCGCGTAGTAGGTGCGTCGGCGACCGGGGCCGCAGCCGACCGGTGCTCGCGCGAGCCAGGACTCTTCGGCTTCGGGCCGACTGGTGAGCCAGCCCGCTCGTTCCATCCTCTTGAGCTGGGGATAGAGGGTGCCGTTGTCGATGCCGGTTCTCGCATGGATCTGGGCGCCGTAGAACTCTTCGTTCTGGTGGTCTACCAGGTCGCGCAGGAGTACGAGGGTGGGGCCGGTGATTCGGATTCGCTTGGCGGTGATGTCGTCGCCGAAAGGCCTGAGCGGTCCGGGGCTTTGCCGGGTGGTGAGACGGATAGCGGCTCTGGCCAGCGTGGCCGCGTCCGGCATGCGCGTGATCTGGTCGGGGCCGAGTGCGGAGTGCATCATCGCCTGGATGTCATCGGTGGCAAGGGAGCGCAGGAGGGCGCTGCCGTGCCTGGTCGGACGGTGCGGTTTCCTGAAGGCGGCGCGATGGAACAGCGCGTGCCCGAGATCGCGTTCCAGGCGCTGGAATTGGTGGACCAGGGCACCTCGGTGCGTGCCGAGGTAGTCGGCTGCGGTTTCGACATTCGGCAGGGCCATGGCGATCTGGAAGCGGTGAAGGCGAAGCCAGCCGTGCAGCGTGCCCTCGACGGCTGCGCGGATATTGCGCGGGACGCTTTTGTCGACCTTGGCGGTCATGATGGTGCGGCTGTGAACGCCCGGCGGGCGCAGGGGGATGCCGAGTTGCAGGAACCGGCGGCGGACTGTTTCGTCTTCGGTGCCGAGTTGGGCGGCGATGTCGGCTGTGGAGCGTTTGTGGGCCAGGTACTGCTTGCTCAGCCAGGACTCGTCCATGGGGACGGGGCGTTGCGAGTAGTAGATGGTGAGGCCCGTCGCCTTCGCCTGCTCGACGACGATCTGGCGGGAGATGCCGGTTTCCCGGGCGATGCGGGTGAGTGTCTTGCCGCTCTTGGTGTATTCGCGGCCCAGGAAGGAGGCTGTGAGTACTGTGCGGGCGCGCTCTCGTAGTTTCCAGGCCGAGATGGGGGTGGTGCGGGCCCATTCCCGTTCGCCCTGGTCGATGTGTTCGAGAGCGAGTCGGACGTGCGTGACGGTGGTCTTCATCAGGCGGGCGGTATCGGAGGGCTTGCGTCCTTCGGCGATCACGAGGCGTTTGAGGGTGCCGAGATCGATGTCGTCCAGCCGGGGGCCGGGAAGGGCCAGTCCTTGGCAGCACTCTTCGGGTGGTTCCCAGGCCACAGGTTCGTCGATGCCAAGATCTTCAAGCAGTTCCTCGGCGTGTTGGAGCAGGGCCTGTCTCTGCGAGAGCGAGAGCGAGAGGTTGAAGTTGACGTAGCGGGTGCGGTCGCTTGGGCTCTTCCAGGCCAGGGCGTGTTGGGCGTCGGTGAGGTCGGCTCCGGTCAGCAGATGGAAGAGATATCTCCTGGCCTGCAGCAGACGGCCAGGGGCGGCGGGCGTACTCGTTTCGCCGGGATGTGTGTTGGTGCGGAAACACAGTTCCTGCCACGCGGCCTCGCTGATCGTGTCGGCCGGGATGAGGGTCCGCCGCCGTTGGTAATTGATCTCACTGCCGTGTTCGTCGAGGTAGTCGGCGATACGGCAGAGGGCGGGAAAGACCTGTTCATAGCCGCTTTGGCTGATCACTTGCAGGGCGTGGGCGACGTAGTTGGCCAGGTGGCCGTGCAGCGGCTTGAGGAGGGCCTTCTTGTCCCTGCTGCTGGCGCCGGGCAGAAAGAGCAGGGCGGCGGTGGTGCCGCGGAACAGGTCGACTCGGAGTCCTTGGGGCGGAAGGAACCGCAAGGTCCAGTGGGGCCAGAGCAGTTGTGGGATGTGCTGGGAGCGGGAGGTGTGCGGCGCATCCCCGGGGGCGGGGATGCGGGCCGCTGGACTGCCCGAGTGCAGGCGGACGCGGTCCAGCTGGCTGAGGTGGGTATCAGCGGCGTGGACGAACCTGCCACGCATGCGGGGTGAGAGCTTCTTCCAGTTCCCCATGGTCATGTCGGCGGGGTGGAGAGCTGTCGGTGCCCCCTGTTGAGTGCGGAGCTGCTGGATGCGCTGGATGGCGGTGTCGTGGCAGGGGCCCAGCAGTGGTCGGGCATGGTGCGTGATCACTGCGGTGAGCGGGGCGTTCACCGGTGCCAGCCGGTCGGGCGGGGCCTTGGTGGGGCGCTCGGCCCATGCCGTCGCGGCGACGGTTCCCAGACGGCGGATCTCTTGCTCAGGCAGGGCGTGCAGGAACCAGCGCGACAAATGGATCAGATCGTTCAGGCTCGCGGCTGCCGCCGAGATGTCGGGATCGGCAAGGAGCTCGTCGATCCAGCGCTGAGCGGACAGCAGCGGGCTGGTGTCGGGGAGTCGGTTCGTCGGCGTGATGCGGAGATCCGTGCCGCAGGGCGGGTTGTCACCACGGCGGGTGGTGCAGATCCCGGCCGGATGGGAACGAGTGCGGCCTGGGAGCAGGCGGCGTGGCCGGCAGCCGCAGCCGGGACACGTGTCGTGCAGCAGCGTGCGGTGGTTGGTGCAGGCGAACACGCAGGGCAGCCACCAGACGAGTTTCCATCGGCCCTCGCGTTCGGCCAGACAGTCCGGGCAGTAGCGCGAGCCGCGGGCCTGCCGTGTCCGCAGCGGCAGGACAGGATTCGGCAGGGTCTGGTCCAGGTGGTGATCGGGCAACTGGCAGCGGCGTTCCAGCTCACGAAGCTGGGAGGAAGTGACGCTCGTGAAGAGCGTGGAGGTCAGGGAAGGGGCCGGCAGGCCGAAGTCGGTCAGCAGTGCCCGAAGGGAGAGCCCGTTGCGGCGGGCGAGTGCTTCGAGCCAGCTGTCGATCCCCTCGCCGGGGGCAACAGGGACCCGCAGCGGCAGCACGCGACTACTGCCGGGGATCATGATGCCGCCTTGGACTTGGATGACAGAGTGCCGTGGGCGAGAGCGGCCGCGAGTTGCTTGCGAGCCTGTACTTGGTCGAGCAGGTCGCGGTTCAAGGCCTCGGTCCTGCCACGGATGGCTCGGTAGCAACCGCGCATCAGCAGAGTGAAGTACGACCCAATGTGGCCGCTGGTACGTTCGAAGAGGTAGTCGGCCAGGTCGATGAGCATGCCGGGGCGGTGCTCGGCCAGCACGAGTTGGCGCTCGGATGCCTTGAGCAGGCTCCGCCAGTGCTGGCGCCCCTGGTCGGAGATGAGGTGGAACGGGTCCACGCCGAGCCGCGTCCAGCGGCGTGCGGTCTGCGCGAGGACCGTGTTCTTCCCGGTCAGCCCGTCGGCGAAGAAGCGACGTTCGGCGAGTCCGACGCCGACGTAGACGAAGGTGACGGGAAGCTCGTTGGCGAGCCACTTCAGATGGTTGCTCACCGCGAGCCCTTCCTTGCGGTCGAGGTCGATGAAGTGGATGTCGTCGATGATCCCCAGACGGCTGTCGCGGCTGAGCACGCAGTCCAGAGCATGGCTGGCCAGGGCCGCGGCGCTGCCCCGGTCGGTGGCGGGATGCCCGTAGAACTCGCAGATCATTCGGTTCAACGTGCGCAGAGTGGTGTTCGAGGTCAGCCCGACCCGGAAGACCGGGACGCGCTCGTTGCCCTCGGCCGTGACCGCTCCGAGTCGGCGGCGCTGCTGGCGGTCGTATGTGCGGCCGTAGAGGTTGGCGATGGTGGTCTTGCCCAGGCCGGGCAGGGCGTCGATGACTGCCGCGGAGCGGATGCGGTCGCCGTCCTGCCGGTTGCTGGCCACGATCTGGTCCAGTTCCTCGTGGAGGAAGGCCAGCTGAGGGGTCTGGATGATGCCGAAGTTCGCGTGCCAGTCGTGACGCCGGTCGTTGTAGTCCTCACGGGCGTCCTCGCCCAGCGCGTCCAGCTGAGTTCGGGTGAGCATCTCGGGCCATTGCCGGGGCGGAGTGTTGACGTACTGGTTCCAGCCCTCCTTGCGGGACAGGCTGAACAGTCCTGGTGTGCTCATTCCAGTACCTCGAAGGCGTCCGCGTAGAAGTCGTCCCCGTCCGGGGCGTCGAAAATCTCGTCCTCCTCGTCGAGGTCGCTGGTGACGGGCTGGGGCACCAAATGTAGGTGGGCCGTGCTCACCGGCGTGTGGGGCTTGTCCTCTGGCAGCCGGGGCAGCGGGACCGCGGCTCGTTCGGCGGACAACCGCAGGGCCATGCGGCGTTCGCGGCGATCGGTGACCATGCCCTGGTCCCAACGGGCGAGGAGCTCGGCCACCGCCTCGGAGGCGTCGAGATGCCGCTCGCGCCGGAGCGACAGGCGCCGGGCGTGAGCCGCGGCCTCGGCGGAGAACGCCGTATCCAGTGCGGGGGCGTGTTCCCATTCCAGCCGGTGCCAGGAGTCGTCGGCCGGATGCTGGAAGTAGACGAACCGCACGTAATCGGGGTGGACACGGATCGGCCACCGGCCGGCGAGCAGCCCGCCGTACGGGCTCTTCTCGTTGCGGTAGCCGTCCAGGACCGGCCCGTTGTACCGCAGCCCGTCGACCTCGACGCCGTAGTGCTGGATAGTGCGCGGCTTAACCTGCAGGAAGTCGAAGACGAGGTCGGGCGACGGAAGTATGCGCAGCCGTCCCGCTCGTGCCGGACCGGCTTGCAGCATTTCCAGCGGCGACAGTTCCACCTCCGGCCACTGAGGGATGACCAGCCCATCGTGCTGGGAACATTGATAGACCCCAGTGATCCACTCGCGGATCACGTCCTCCAGCTCGTGGATGTAGAAGAACGCCTGATCCTCGACTGTGTCGGCGTTGACGCTGTGACGTAGTCCGCGAGCACGACGCTGACAGCCTCGTCCCAACGCGGATCGACACGAGAGCCTCGCCTCTTGAGCAAGCGGGTGTCGACCAACGCGGCCTCGCCACCCGCCTGATAGGCAGCGGCCCACCGTTCCACCGTTCGCGCCGACACCTTCAGCTCGGCGGCCTTGGCTCCGATCCGCTGCTTCAACGACCGTGCCTCGGAGAACTCGTCGCGCGGTTCATCAGGCCGGGCGCCTTCAGCGAAGCCCGAACGGTAGCCGGTCAAAACTTCACGGATATGCCCGGCCCGCTCGCCGACCTGATCCCGCTGCTGCCGCGACAATGACGCCAGCACGAGGCCTGCACTGTCATCGGCCCTCGGCAGTGGTCCGGTGTCCACCGGCTTCGAGCCTGCAGCCAGACGTCCCACCGAGACGGTGGAGAACTTACCGGTCCACGCATTGCGGATCATCACACCCAGGTGATCGAACTCGACCACTTCGACGACGTCGCCGCAGAAGACCAGCCGAGACCCGGGAAACACCGCAACGGCGGCACTCCTCATCCCTCCTGGTCCTCCCCACCTGCGAGGCGAACCGGCGTCTGCGCACTCAACGGACGCGAAAGATCCGCCGACAGGGCACCCGACCACACCAGATGTAAAAGTGCCGGACGGACGAGATCCGCAGGATGCCGTGCCGCCAACGCCCTCTCGATCCCGCCGACGTTCGCCTGCACTCGCGCGGCTTCCAGTACCTCCGCAGACATCCGCAGACAGGTGCACTGCGACACGCTCAGGCCGTCGATAGCCGGCTAGGAACCGGACATTCTCCACGAGGACAGGACTGGCGCCGGCCCACACCTCGAAAGCCCAGCCCTGCAGCGAACACAGCTTCCGCATCCAGTCGAACTGGGTCACTACCCCCGGTAGGTCGACACGGTACGGAGCCTTCACGTCCACCACCGTGACCAGCCCGTCCGCATGCGTCAGCAGTAGATCCGGCACGTGTCGGCGGACGCGGACCCCGTCGTCCCCGCACACCTGGAACGGCTGAGCGGCAATGCCGACCACATCCCTGGCAAAATCCGCCAGCAAGATCCGGGCGAGCTCCAAACGACTCTCGTAGGCGACCAGGCGATCGCCCGTCACCGCGTGGTACCAGCCCGAGTAGTGCCGACGCCCCTTGTACCAGCGGAACTCCCGCACCGGCAGCCCGGCCGCTACCTCTTTACTCACCAGCAGATCCCACGAGGTCTCCGCGAAGACCCCGTCTGCTTGGCGGTAGCGGACCTCTACAGCTCTGGCCTCAGCCGTTGGCTCTCGAACCGAGACGTACGACACCGCCACTTCCGAGTAACCGAAGGGACACAGAAGGTGATCCCGGCCGAGGCTGCCCATAGACTGCGGCGTCCCATGCGTCCGGGGAGCGCAAGAAGGCTGTGAGTGGCCGAGAGTCACTCTACGGAGCGATTCTCAGCGATCTGTCGCAGACGACAAGTTGACGACAGATCGCTGAGAATCCGACAGATCTAACGCGGCCCTACAGTAGAGGGTGGTTTTCAGGCGGGACGCACCACGCCGTGGATCGGCATGTAGTAGATCGACTCGACGCGGACGTTCGCGCCCGGCTTCGGGGCGTGGATCATCTTGCCGTTGCCGATGTAGATCCCCACGTGGCTGATGTCGTCGTAGAAGAACACCAGGTCACCCGGTTTCGCGTCCGCCGTTTTCACGGTCGTGCCGGCCTTCACCTGGTCCCACGTGGTGCGCGGCAGGGAGATCCCCGCGGCCTTCCACGCGTCCTGGGTGAGCCCGGAGCAGTCGTAGGAGTCGGGGCCGGTGGCGCCCCAGACGTACGGCTTGCCGATCTGTGCCTCCGCGAAGTCGATGACCTTCGCGGCCTTGGTGGCGTAGCCGCCGTCCGTGGTGCCGGAACCCGTACCGGACCCCGAGCCCGCGTCCGCACCGGACCCCGCGTCCGACCCCGTGTCGGACCCGGAGCCCTGGCCCTGCTCGCGCTCCTTCTGCCGCCGCGCCTCCTCCGCCCTGCGCTCGCGCTCCGCCTCGGCGGCCTGCTCGCGGGCGAGCTTCTCGGCCTTCCGCCTGGCCTCCTGCTTCTTCTTCCGCTCGATCTCCGCGAGCCGCGCCTTCTCCTGGGCCGTCAGCCGCGACAGGAGTTCGCGTGCGTCGCCCAGCTTCTTCTGGACGGTCCGCTTGCTCGTCCTGAGGTCGTCCCGCGAGTCGCTGAGGGTCTCCAGACTCTTCGCGGCCCGCGTGCGCTGCTTCGTCGCCGACGCCCGCTGCGCCTGGTAGTCGTCGACCGCCTTCTTCTGGCGCGTGGTCAGCCGGTCCGCCAGGTGGTTCTGGTCGAAGTAACCCTGCGGGTCGTCGGCGAGCATCATCGCGGCCGTCTCGGAGACGGCCCCGGTGCGGTACTGCGCGGCGGCGAACGAGCCGAGCTCCTTGCGCGCGGCGTTCAGCCTGTCGGTGCGCCTGGCCACGTCGTCCAGGAGGTGGTCGACCTTCTTGCGCTGCTTGTCGGTGCGCTCCTTGGCCGAGTTGTACTTCTGGGTGGCCACGCCGGCCTGCCGGTAGAGCTCGTCGACCTTCTTCTGGACCTCTTCGAGGCTGGGTCCGGCCGGCGCGGAGGGCGCCGCCTGGGCGCTCTGCGACAGGAGGGCGACGGAGGTGAGGGCAGCCGTCGTGAGGCCGAGGGCGGGGGCCGTGCGAATTCCGGCTGCCCGGGTCCGCGGCTTGCGGTGCGACGCCAAGGGAGGCGACTCCTTCCGTAGACCGCCTACCGGGTTAGCTGTCGGGTTCGGGCGGGTGGTCCGGAAGGTTGCCCTACGGTCCCGTACTTCGTACGGGACCGATTCACCCCAAGTTTTCGGTGGGTCCCCGGCTCCGAACATGTCGGACTCGGCGGAGGCCACCCGTTCCCGGCGGGGTTCGCCGGTGGGGGACGAGCGGCCCGCGGAGCACGCTAGCCAACCCGTGTGGCCCGTGTGAAGGTTGATGTTCGATATGCCCGATACATTTTCGTGATGTTGCGGAGCCCGTGCCGTGACCCCCACCGGCCGGATGCGGAGGGTCATCGTCCGCGAGCCGGGCGTAGCGCGCCGCCCGGTGGCGTGCCAGGTCACATGTGAGGTGACCGGAACCCGCAGCGGGTTGTCAGTGGGGCCGCCTAGACTCGGGAGGCGATGAGCAGCCTCTTTGATGACAGCTTCCTGGCGGACCTGCAGCCCTCCCGGGCCGCGGACGAAGAGCCCCCGCCGCCGCCCGAGGACAGCGCTCCGGAACCGGTTCCGGACGACTTGTTCAGCGGGAAGTTCGACGTGCCCATGACCCGGGACACGCACTACCGCGACGGCGCCCCGCGCCCGGTCATCGACCCGGCGTCGCTCCTCGACGGCCTGAACGAGAACCAGCGCGCGGCCGTCGTCCACGCGGGCTCCCCCCTGCTCATCGTCGCCGGCGCCGGCTCCGGCAAGACCCGCGTGCTGACCCACCGCATCGCGTACCTCCTCGCCGAGCGCGGTGTGCACCCCGGCCAGATCCTGGCGATCACCTTCACGAACAAGGCCGCGGGCGAGATGAAGGAGCGCGTCGAGCAGCTCGTCGGCCCGAGGGCCAACGCCATGTGGGTGTCGACCTTCCACAGCGCCTGCGTCCGCATCCTGCGCCGCGAGTACAAGAAGCTGGGCTTCACGTCCTCCTTCTCGATCTACGACGCCGCCGACTCCAAGCGCCTGATGGCCCTGGTCTGCCGTGACCTCGACCTGGACCCCAAGAAGTTCCCGCCGAAGTCCTTCAGCGCCAAGATCTCGAACCTGAAGAACGAGCTGATCGACGAGGAGGACTTCGCCGGTCAGGCCGCCGACGGCTTCGAGAAGACCCTCGCCCAGGCCTACGCCATGTACCAGTCGCGCCTTCGCGAGGCCAACGCGATGGACTTCGACGACCTGATCATGACGACGGTCCACCTCCTGCGCGCCTTCCCGGACGTCGCCGAGCACTACCGCCGCCGCTTCCGGCACGTCATGGTCGACGAGTACCAGGACACCAACCACGCGCAGTACGCGCTCGTGCGCGAGCTGGTCGGCCCCTCCGGAGGCGAGGGCGACGACCCCGCAGAGCTGTGCGTGGTGGGTGACGCCGACCAGTCCATCTACGCCTTCCGCGGCGCCACCATCCGCAACATCCTCCAGTTCGAGGAGGACTACACGGACGCGACGACGATCCTCCTGGAGCAGAACTACCGCTCCACGCAGACGATCCTCACCGCGGCCAACGCGGTCATCGAGCGCAACGAAAGCCGCCGCCCGAAGAATCTCTGGACCAACCAGGGCGCGGGCGCGCGCATCACCGGATACGTCGCCGACACCGAGCACGACGAGGCACAGTTCGTCGCCGACGAGATCGACCGCCTCACGGACGCGGGCGAGGCGAAGGCCGGCGACGTGGCGATCTTCTACCGGACGAACGCCCAGTCCCGTGTCTTCGAAGAGATCTTCATCCGCGTCGGCCTGCCCTACAAGGTCGTCGGCGGCGTCCGCTTCTACGAGCGCAAGGAGGTCCGCGATGTGCTGGCCTACCTGCGCGTCCTCGCCAACCCCGAGGACGCCGTCCCGCTGCGCCGCATCCTGAACGTGCCCAAGAGGGGCATCGGCGACCGCGCCGAAGCCATGATCGACGCGCTCTCGCAGCGCGAGAAGATCTCCTTCCCGCAGGCGCTGCGCCGCGTCGACGAGGCGTACGGCATGGCGGCCCGCTCCACCAATGCGGTCAAGCGGTTCAACACGCTCATGGAGGAGCTGCGGACCATCGTCGAGTCCGGCGCGGGCCCGGCCGTCATCCTGGAAGCCGTCCTCGAACGCACCGGCTACCTCGCCGAGTTGCAGGCCTCCACCGACCCGCAGGACGAGACACGCATCGAGAACCTCCAGGAACTCGCCGCCGTGGCCCTGGAGTTCGAGCAGGAGAACGCCCGGACCGAAGCCCCGGAGGACGCCGGAGCCCCCTCTGAGGAGACGCCCGCCCCGGCCGGCACGCTCGCCGACTTCCTGGAGCGGGTCGCCCTGGTCGCCGACTCCGACCAGATCCCCGACGAGGAGGACGACGGCTCCGGAGTCATCACCCTGATGACCCTGCACACCGCCAAGGGCCTCGAATTCCCCGTGGTGTTCCTGACCGGCATGGAGGACGGCGTCTTCCCGCACATGCGCGCCCTCGGCCAGGTCAAGGAGCTGGAGGAGGAGCGTCGCCTCGCGTACGTCGGCATCACGCGCGCGCGTGAACGGCTCTACCTGACGCGCTCCTCGATGCGCAGCGCCTGGGGACAGCCGTCGTACAACCCGCCGTCGCGCTTCCTCGAGGAGATCCCGGAAACCCACCTGGACTGGAAGCGGAAGGGCTCCGCCGGCGCGCCCGCGTCGTCCGGCTTCGGTGGTTCGGGTCCGGCCGGGGGCATCGCGTCGACGCTGTCGTCCTCGCGCTCGCGCAGCAGCGGCGCGCAGGGCTTCGCCACGCGCCGCGCCACGGAGAAGCCGGTGGTCGCGCTGGCCGTCGGCGACCGGGTCACGCACGACCAGTTCGGCCTCGGCACGGTCGTCGGGGTGAAGGGCACGGGGGCGAACGCGGAGGCGACGGTGGACTTCGGCGAGCCCAAGCCCAAGCGCCTCCTGCTGAGGTACGCGCCGGTCGAGAAGTTGTGAGGCCCGGCCACGGCACCGGCCCCGGCGGGAGTTACGTCGGGTCGAGGCCGTGGCTGCGCAGCCACGGCAGCGGGTCGATCGCCGAGCCGCCGCCGGGGCGCACCTCGAAGTGCAGGTGCGGTCCTGTGGAGTTGCCGGAGTTCCCGGAGAAGGCGATGGGCTGGCCCGCCTTGACGGGACCGCTGGAGATCTTGTGCGTGGAGAGGTGGCAGTACCACGTCTCCGTGCCGTCCTTGGCGGTCACGATCGCCATGTTGCCGTAGGCGCTGTTCCACTTGGTCGTCACGGTGCCGTCGGTGGCGGCGACGACCTCCGTGCCGTACGACACCGGGAAGTCGATCCCGGAGTGCGCGGACATCCAGTTGACGCCGGCCTGGCCGTAGTACGCGCTGAGGCCGTGCTGCTTCACCGGCAGGGCGAACTTGGGGCGCAGCCGTTCCTTGCGCGCCGCCTCGGCGGCCGCCTTCTTCTGGGCGGCCTCCTTCTGGGCCTTGAGGTCGATGCGTTCCTGCGTACGGCTCGCGCGGTCCGCGAAGTCACCCGCGTCCGCGGAGAGGTTGGCCAGCTGGGTGTCGAGCTTGTTGTTGGCGGCGGAGGGCTTCACGGAGGTCGGGTCCGGGGCCGACGCCGTCGTGTCCGTGCTCTCGTCCCCGCCGAAGTTGCCCACGGAGGCGGCGGCCACGCCGGCGACGCCCATCACGCACGCCGAGGGCACCGCGACCGTCAGCAGCGCGGAACGTTTGGCGGGGCTGCGGCGGCGGGTCCGCGAACCGCCCGCTCCGGAGGCGCCGCCCCCCTTGCCGCGGGAGGCGCGCCGACCGGGACCCTGAGCCTCGGGGACCCCCGCGGGAGAGGCGCTCCCGGGGCCCGCGCCTGTGTCGTCGTACGCGGCGTCGTCCTCGTGGGCGGCGTCCGGGGAGATCTCGTACGTGTCCGTGGGGGACGCCGGGTCGTGCGTCTCGCCCGCGGAGTTCCACGCCGTGGCGTCGTACGCGCCGGTGTCGAAGCTCTGCGTGTCCCACAGGCCGGGCTGCGGCGCGCCGTTCGCGTGGGCCGGCCGGTCCCAGGCGGCGGTGTCCCACTGGCCCGTGGCGTCGGGGCCGGGGCCCGGCTGTGACGGGATGTCGGCGAGCTGCTGATGGCCACCGGTCGACCACATCGAGCCGGTGTCGTAGCCGCCGGTGTCGTACGTGGCGGCGTAGTACTGCGCGGCGTACGGGTCCTGGGTGAGGGTCTGCTGGGGGCCGGTCGTCGTCGCCCAACCGCCCGTGTCCTGCCCGCCGCCCGGCATGTCGCCGAAGAGGGGGTCGGTGGCGAAGGTGCCCGTGTCGTATCCGCCGGTTTCACATCCCGCAGAGGGGAAACCCGTGGTGTCGAAGCTGCCGGTGGAGCCGGTGGAGTAGGCGTCGTAGCCGTAGCCGCCGGGCTGGGCACCCGGTTGTCCATACGTCGCGTAGTGCGCGTGGTCGGCACCGAGAGCCGAGGACGGGGGAGTCGAGCTCCCCGACGGGTGACGGTCGTTCACCAACTTCTCTTTCGCCTCGGCAGCAGGGGCGGAGCAGTGCGGCGACTGTACCCGGCGGTATACGGGCGCGACAATCTTCGGCAGGTTTCATGGTCTCAGGAAACGGGCATTCGGCCGTCTTTCGGCGGACTGTGGGCACAGCCTTGGCCCTGCGTTCGAGGTCCGTTCGACACGGGTGGCGGCTTTTCCGCGCCCGGTTGAGCCCTCAGGCGACCGTGAGTCCGCCCGGCGCGCTCCGGGTGTCGGCGCCCGGATGCGTCAGGTCGAGCGCTTGACGTATGCCGTTCGCGACCGCGGGGTGGACCGGCAGGGCGAGATGGCCGATTCCGGTCACGCGGACGTTCTGCGCGGTCAGGTCCGGGTGGTCGACGCACGCCGTCTCCATCGGGTCCATGACGCGGTCCAGATCGCTCCAGAACCCCACGAACTGCGTACGGCACCGCGGCGCCGGCTCCCTCAACTCCTCGATCACGTCGGATCCCGGCCGCATCTGCCGGACGATCGGGTGCGCGTCCGCGAACGGCGCGACGCGGGTGCCGGAGTGCGGTGTGCCGAGCGTGACCAGGGTGCGTACGCGTACGTCGCCGCCGAGCCGCTGCGCGTAATAGCGGGCGATCAGACCGCCGAGACTGTGCCCGACGATGTCGATCCGGGCGTGTCCCGTGCGTTCGCAGATCTCTTCGACGTGGCGTCCGAGCAGCTCGGCCGCGACGCGGATGTCGCAGGTGAGGGGGGAGTAGTTCAGGGACTCCACGTACCGCCCGCCGTGCTGCGACAGGGCGCGGCGCAGCAGGACGAAGACGGAACGGTTGTCGATGAAGCCGTGCAGGAGGAGGACCGGGGGGCGGTCGTCCGGCGGGAGGCGGGGGGCGTCCGGGGGCGGCTGGACCGGGGCCGGCCTGCGCTCCTGCGCGATGCCCGAGGGGTAGAGGAGGACGTGGCCCGCGAGGATCGTCAGTTCCAGGGCGGTCGCCTTCAGCAGGGCCACGGAGAGGCCCGCCACCTTGGTCGGCAGAGCGGGCAGCGCAGGGAGGGCGGGCAGGGCGGGCAGCGGTGGAAGTGGGGCGCGGCTGAGAATTCTCGGCAGCAGCGCGCCTAATGGGCGAAAGGGGTGGCCCCCTGTGACCGGCATCGTCGACCTCCCGAACGGCGCACGGGAGGACGGCTCTGTTCCCCCGTATGCCCTAGGGGGAGTCGTGGTCGAGGAGGGGGCCGGTGATGGCGGAACGGGCCCCCGTGAGCGGCGGCTCCGTGCCCCCGTCGCAGTCGCCGATGTGCGCTGTCACCACGCCGTGCGGTGGCCGGTGCGGTGGTCGGCGATCTCGATGCGGCTCCCCTCGCGCCTGCTCCGGATGCGGGGCGTGAACCCCCGAACGACGGACGGCGCGCAGCGAACGTGTCCCACCGTGTGATTTCCCCCTCGCTCCACACCGTGAAACTGCCGCTTGAGCGATGCTGTAGATAACGTTCGTTCACTTCCCCGGCCGGTGCGGTACGGGGTATCTGTGCCGGGACAGACTGTTGTCGGTCAACGGTACGGACATCGGTACATGGAGGCAGTGATGGGTGTGGCAGCCGGGCCGATCCGCGTGGTGGTCGCCAAGCCGGGGCTCGACGGGCACGATCGCGGGGCCAAGGTGATCGCGCGGGCGCTGCGCGACGCCGGTATGGAGGTCATCTACACCGGGCTGCACCAGACGCCCGAGCAGGTCGTGGACACCGCGATCCAGGAGGACGCCGACGCGATCGGCCTCTCCATCCTGTCCGGTGCGCACAACACGCTGTTCGCGCGGGTGTTGGAGCTCTTGAAGGAGCGGGACGCGGAGGACATCAAGGTCTTCGGCGGCGGCATCATCCCGGAGGCGGACATCGCGCCGCTGAAGGAGAAGGGCGTCGCCGAGATCTTCACACCGGGCGCCACCACCGCGTCGATCGTGGAGTGGGTCCGGGGGAACGTGCGACAGCCTGCGTGATCTCGCGGGGGCGCGTGCGGACTCCGCGTGCGGACTCGGGGTGCGGGCGTACTTCGTGCGTACTCGAGGTGCGTGCCTGCCCGGGATACGTGCGTACTCGGGGTGCCTGCGTACTCCGGCGTACTCGGTGCCTGCGTACGCCGGGGCGTGCGGCGGGCTCGTCAGCCCCGGGTCCGTCCTTCCCCCGCCGTCTCGCGTACGGCGGTCGACGGGCGGGGAGATCGCAGGCGGCCGTCCTGGGCCGTGACGATCCGGTCCGCGGCGGTGAGGTGGGACGGGTCGTGGGTGACCAGGACCGTCGCGGTGCCCTGTTCGCGGGTGAGGCGGACCATCAAGTCGATGACGGCGGCGCCGCGTTCGTGGTCCAGCGCGCTGGTCGGTTCGTCGACCAGGAGGACGGTGGGGCCGTTCATCAGGGCGCGGGCGATGTTGACGCGCTGGCGCTGCCCGCCGGAGAGCTGGTGGGGGCGGCGGCGGGCCTGGTCCGCGAGGCCGACCGCGTCGAGGAGTTCGAGGGCGCGGGTCCGGGCCTTCGCGGGGCTGCGGCCGTCGATCCGGGCCATCACCTGGAGCTGCTCGGCGGCGGTGAGTGACGGCAGCAGGTTGGGCTGCTGGAAGACGATGCCGATCTTGTGACGGCGCAGCTCGGTGAGTTCGCCGCGGCTCAGGCCCGTGGTGGGGGTGCCGTCGATCGTGACGGTGCCGGCGTCGGGGGTGACGAGGGTGGCGGCGACGGCCAGGAGGCTGGACTTGCCGGACCCAGAAGGGCCGACCACCGCGGCCAGGCTGCCTCCAGGAACGTCCAGGCTGACGCCGTCCAGGGCGGTCAGCCGGGTCACGCCGTCGGGATAGGTGAGGGTGATGTCGGTCAGGTTCAGGCTCATCGGGCACTTCCCAGGGCCGTCAGGGGGTCGACGGCGGTGATGCGGCGGATGGACAGGGCCGCCCCGAGTACGCCGAGGCAGATCATCACGGCGGCGGGGACGAGGACGGTGGCGGGGGTCAGGAGGAACGGCACCGTGCCGTCGACCAGCGCGCCGAGGACGGCGGCCAGGCCGGTGCCGATGAGCGTGCCGCCGACGAGGAGGACGACGGCCTGCCCGAGGGCGTCCTTGAGGAGGCCGGCCGTGGAGGCGCCGAGGGCCTTGAGGACGGCGACGTCCCCGCTGCGCTGGATGGTCCACACGGTGAAGAACGCGCCGATGACCAGGGCGGAGATGGCGAACAGGAAGCCGCGCATCAGCTGCAGGGAGCCGTTCTCGGAGGTGTAGGAGCCGATCGCGGACAGCGACTCGTCTTTGGTGACCGTCCGGGTGCCCGCGGCCTCGTCGGCGGCGCTCAGGTCGACGCCGGACGTGGTGGTGAGGGCGATGACCGTCGCGGTCGGTCCGGTCGCGTCCGAGGGCGGTGCGGTCTTCCGCCAGGTGCCGAGGCTCGTCCAGATCACCGGCGTGTGGCTGAACGAGGCGTCTCCCCGTACGGCGGCGACCGTCAGCTTCTGCCCGGCGAGCGTGAACGCGGCACCGGGCTCCAGGTCCAGGTCGCGGGCGGCCGTGGCGGACAGCACCGCGGTGCGGTCGTCGATCCTGTCGCCGTCGGGGGCCAGCGGCGAGCCGGGCCGGACGCCGAAGGCGGAGACGCCGGCGCTCCTGTGACCGGCGGTGGCCCTGGTGGTGGTGATGCCCAGCGGTTCGGCGCCGGTGACGCCGGGGGTCGCGGCCCAGCGGTGCCACTGCTCGGCGGTGACGGTGGAGTTCGCGTACGACGGCTCCTGCTGCCCGCCGCCCTGCCCACCGCCCGGTGCGCCGCTCGGTGAGCCGAAGGCGATCCGGTCGACGGGCAGGCCGGTGATGGCGGAGACGTTCTGCCGGCCCAGACCGGCGGTCAGGCCGGACAGCAGGCCGACGAGCAGGGTGATGAGCACGATGACGGTTCCCATGAGGGCGAAGCGCCCCTTGGCGAACTTCAGGTCTCTCCAGGCGACGAACAAGGCTTGGCCGGGCCTTTCCCAGGGCTGAGGTGGGTGTGTGGAAGCGGTACGTCCCCACCGTCGCCGCCGGACCCCCGCGCGGGCATCTGGCCGGGGATGGGACTTCGCGGACCGAAAGGCGGCGCGCCGGTTGTAACTTTCGATGGAGGCTTCAGCGGGGTCCGTCTCCCTACGCTGGACGGACTGTGAACGCCTCCACCCTGACTCTGACCCCGACCACCCGGGCCCTGGCCTGGTGCCTGCATCTGCTGATCATCGGCCTGCTCGTCCTGGCCGCCGCCCGGGCCGTCGCCGACAGCCGCCCGTACGCCGGCGGGATCGTCACCCTGGCGGTGGTGTGTGCGCTGGTGTACGCGGCCGGGCCGGTGCTGCCCGCCGTGCGCCGTTCCCGGTGGGCCGCCGCCTGGTGGCTGGCCTGCGTGGGCCTCGTATGGCTGGCGCTGCTCGCGCTCTCCCCGGACGGGGTGTGGGTGGCGTTCCCGCTGTACTTCCTCCAGCTCCACCTGCTGCCGCGCCGCGCCGGACTCACCGCGGTGATCGCTACCGCCGTGGCCGCCATCGCCGCCTTCGCCGCCCACGCCGGCTCGTTCAGCGCCGCCATGGCGATCGGCCCTGCCCTCGGCGCCGCGGTGGCGGTCGCGGTGGTGTGGGGATACCAGGCCCTGTACCGGGAGAGCGAACAGCGCCGCGAGCTGATCGAGGAGCTGACCGCCACGCGCGCCGACCTCGCGGCCGCCCAGCACACCGCGGGCGTACTCGCCGAGCGCGAACGGCTGGCCGGCGAGATCCACGACACCCTCGCCCAGGGCCTCTCCAGCATCCAGCTGCTGCTCCGCGCCGCCGAACGGGCCCTGCCCGACGCGCCGCGGAAGGCCGGGCGTTACGTCGGCCAGGCGCGGCAGGCCGCGGTGGACAATCTCGCCGAAGCCCGCCGCTTCGTCGCCGCCCTCACCCCGCCCGCCCTGGAGGGCACCACCCTGGCCGACGCGCTGGACCGGCTGTGCGCCACCACCTCCGCCCGCCACCGGCTCACCGCACGCTTCCACCTCCGCGGCGGCGACCCGGCGCCCCTGGCCACCGCGGCCGAGGTCGCCCTGCTGCGCGTCGCCCAGTCCGCGCTCGCGAACACCGTCCACCACGCCGACGCCTCCACCGCCGACCTCACCCTCGGCTACCTCGGCGACCACGTCACCCTCGCCGTCGTCGACGACGGCGCCGGCTTCGACCCCGACCGGCTGCCCGCCCTCGCCCCCGAAACCGGCGGCTTCGGCCTCGCCGCGATGCGCGCCCGCATGCGGGCCCTCGGCGGCACGCTCACCGTCGAGTCCGCTCCCGGCCACGGCACCGCCCTGACGGCCCGCCTTCCCCTCACCCCGCCCCCACCCCCGCCCCTCTCGCCCTCGCCGTCTTCCTCTCCGTCCGCCTTCACCGAGCCAGAGGCCCGCCCGTGACCGACACCCCCATCCGCCTCCTCCTGGCCGACGACCACCCCGTGGTGCGGGCCGGACTGCGCGCCGTACTGGAGACCGAGCCCGGCCTGGAAGTGGTGGCCGAGGCCGCCACCGCCGAGGCCGCCGTCGCCCGCGCCGCCGAGGGCGACATCGACGTCGTACTGATGGACCTCCGGTTCGGCAAGGGAATGAACGGCGCCGAGGCCACCGCTGCGATCACCGCCCGCCCCGGCGCCCCCCGCGTACTGATCGTCACCACCTACGACTCCGATTCCGACACCCTGCCCGCGATCGAGGCCGGCGCCACGGGCTACCTCCTCAAGGACGCGCCGCCCGAGGACCTGGCCGCCGCCGTGCGCACCGCCACCGCAGGGCGCACCACGCTGGCCCCCGCCGTGGCGGACCGGCTCATGCACCGGCTGCGCACGCCCGCCACCGCCCTGACCCGCCGCGAGACGGAAGTCCTGACGCTGGTCGCCGGGGGGCTGTCCAACCAGGCGATCGGCGCCCGCCTCCACCTCACCGAGGGCACGGTCAAGTCCCACCTCGCCCGCGTCTACGCCAAACTCGACGTCGACTCCCGCACCGCCGCCGTGGCGACGGCGATCGAACTCGGCCTCATCCGGCGGTGAACCCGGTGGCCGGGGGCTCGCGTGGGCGGGGGCGTACGCGGCGCGGGCCGACGTCGGCCCGCAGCCGGGGCGGCGCGCCGTCCCGTCGGGGTCAGGGAGGCGGGAGTTCGTCGCGTATCGCCGCGCGGAGGCGGAGCGTGGTCACCAGGCGCTGGAACGCCTCCGACCAGTAGCCGCCCGCGCCGGGCGAGGCGTCCTCCGGCTCGTCCGGTATGGCGGTGAGCGCCTCCAGGCGGACCGCCTCCGCCGGGTCGAGACAGCGCTCCGCCAGGCCCATCACCCCGCTGAAGCTCCAGGGGTAACTTCCCGCGTCCCGCGCGATGTTCAGGGCGTCGACCACCGCGCTGCCCAGCGGCGCGGCCCAGGGCACCGCGCAGACGCCGAGCAGCTGGAACGCCTCCGACAGTCCGTGCGCCGCGATGAAGCCGGCCACCCACCGGGCCCGCTCGGCGGCGGGCAGCGTGGCGAGGAGCTTGGCGCGCTCGGCGAGGGACACGGCGCCCGGACCTGCCGCGTCGGGGGAGGCGGGGGCGCCGAGCAGCGCCGTGGACCAGGCCGCGTCCCGCTGCCGTACCGCCGCACGGCACCACGCGGCGTGCAGCTCGCCGCGCCAGTCGTCGGCGACCGGCAGGGCCACTATCTCGGCCGGGCTGCGATGGCCAAGGCGGTCCTGCCACGTGGCGAGCGGGGCCGCCTCCACCAACTGGCCGAGCCACCACGAGCGTTCGCCGCGGCCGGCCGGGGGCTTCGGGACGACGCCGTCCCGTTCCATGCCCGCGTCGCACTCGTGCGGTGCCTCGACCACGACGGTCGGGGCGTCCGAGGTGTGGTCGACGGCCACGCAGGAGGCCGCGCGTGCCGCCATCCGGGCCGCCAGGGCCGAGGCGGGGAGCGCGGACAGCAGCTCCGCGGCGGTGGAGCGCACATTGCGGCTGCGGTCGGTGAGGGCCCGCTCCAGGAACGGCTCGTCCTCGGCCGACAGGCCGGTGCGCAGCGAGTCGAGGAACATCAGCCGGTCCTCGGCCCGCTCCGTCGGCCAGGTGGAGACGAGCAACTCCCGGGCCCGGTGCGCGTCGTGCGCGCGAAAAGCGGTCAGGAGCGCGACGCGTTCGGCGAAGAGCCCTTCCTCCCAGAGGCGTCGGACCTCCGACGGATCGTCGGCGTCGGGCAGCGCCACGCCGCCGCCCGGGGTGGCGCGGAGCGCGAACTTCCAGTCGGGGTTCAGCCGGGCCAGCCACAACGCTCTCGGGCCCGCGAAGACGAGCGCCTGAGGGCGCAGGTCCGTGCGGCCCCGGGCGGCGTTCAGCAGGGCGGGCAGCAGCTCGGGCGGCGCCCCGTACCCCCGGGCGTTCGCCAGGGCCAGCCACTGGGGCAGAAGCTCCATCAGGTCCGGTGCGGCGCCCCGCCGGCCGCCGCTGCCGGTCCCGGGCTGGTCGGTGAGGAGCGTCGCGAGCCTGCGCCTTGCCGCGGGCGGCAAGGCCGGTCTCGGGTCCTCGTCGGCGGGTTCGGGCAGGGGCGCGGCCGGGGCCGGGCGCAATCCGGCCCGGCGGCGCACCGTCTGCACCGCCGCCGCGTCCAGGAGGGCGAACGGCGCCTCCTTGCCGGGCGTGTGGAGCGCGGCCGGCAGAGCACGCCGGTCGGTACCGAGCAGGGCGGCCGTGACCAGGTCGTCCCAGGCGGGGTGGGGGGTGGGGTGAGCGGTGGGCATGTCCGTCTCCTGGGGTGCGTCCGTCAGCACAGCGACACCGTTTCTCCCGACACTGCCTCTCCCGGCACCGTTTCTCCCTTCGCTGTCTTTCCAGCCGCCCTCTTCTCCGGCTCCGTCCCTTCTGGCGCCACCGGCCAGGCCGCCAGCGGGGTGAAGCCCTGGTGGCCGCACTCGCCGAACACCGTCAGCGGTGCGCCTCCGGAGAGCGCGACCATGCGCCACAGGCCCGGTCTCGATACGGCGGAAGGAGCCAGCGGCAGCGCCGAACCGCCCTGGGCGTCGGCCAGTTGCCAGGACTCCTCGGCCCGGACCGGTATCACGTCGGCGAGCGTCACCGGCCACGACTCCAGCCAGGGATCGGCGCGCAACGCCGTGCCGTAGCGGGCGGCGGCCTCGTCCGTCCGTACCCCCGGAGGCCGCCGCGTGGCGGGGCCCGGTGCGCTGAACTGTTCGCCGAGCTCCACGCGGAGCTGGCCCGTCCCCGGATAACCGGTCACCTCGGCGTCGAGAGCGAGGCCCACGGGCAGTGCCAGCGCGGGTGGGCGGCCCGCCGCCCCGTAGGAGAGGAGGAGCGCCGTACGGCCGGAATCCGTGCCGTACAGCCATATGCGGCGCGTGGTGAGCCGGCTGTCCGCCGTGTCGTACTGCGCGAGGACCAGCCACTGGTCCCGCAGGGGCGGTCCCTCCGGCCGGGCGGGCAGGCCCACGCGGGAGCGGACCGTGGCGGCCAGGTCGTCCGGGAGCCGGTCGCGGTGGAGCCAGCCCTGGTCGAGGAGGTGGAGCAGGGCGCACTCCTCCAGCAGGCGCACCGGCCAGCCGGGCCCGGACGACGGGATGGCCCCCAACTCCCGCACGCGCGCGGCCAGCCCCGGCGCCTGGGCGTCGACCATGCGGGCCGCCGTCTCCTCCCACATGCCGTACCCCGCCTGCTCGGCCGCCGCGGTGCCGCCGCGGAGCAGGTCGGCCAGGCGCCGCTCCAGCTCAGTCGCGCCCGCGGTGATCCGCTCGGCCCGCTTCTCCGCTCTCTTCCGCGCCGCCTCGGGGTCGGCCGGGGCGGCGGGCGTCCCAGCCGGAATCCGTGTCGTCCCGGTCCGCCGGCGCCGGCCCGCCAGCCACTCCCCGGCCCAGGCCGGCGGCTCCCCACCCGCCGGCACGGTGCCGTCCGCGCCCGCCCAGAGCAGCAGCAGCCCCACGGCGTGTTTGCACGGGAACTTGCGGCTCGGGCAACTGCACTTGTACGCCGGGCCCGCCGGGTCCGCGATGTCGACGATCGTCTGATACGGCCTGCTGCCACTGCCCTTGCACAGCCCCCACACCGTCCCCTCGTCAGAACTGCCCGCCTCCGACCATGGGCCGGCGACGCCGAGTTTGCTTCCCGCCTTGCGTGACGGCGCGTCAGGAGCCAGTGCCAGCACCTGATCCGCCGTCCAGCGCACCCCCTGCTGAGTCATGTCTCGAAGGTAGGCGCCGCCACTGACAATCAACCTCGCGCCAGCCATCTGCCCAGGTCAGGGCCGCGCTCGGGCCGATTGTCAGTGGCGTGGTGCACGGTGGAGACACATCCGGGCCAGATGCGTCCGGACGAGCTGGAGGGGGATCGCTCCATGACCGTTTCCGTCGACTCGACGACGTCCGCGACCGCGAATCAGCCCGGGGCCACTTCCACTTCCGTGCCCGCACCCGGCCCCGCGTCCTCGGGCGGCGGGCCCGCCGATGACGCGCAGGCGCTGCGGCCCCATGCCGAGCAGGCCTTCGCCGCCGAACTGGCCGCGCTCGCCGCGCAGGACGACCGGCCGCGGCCGCAGCGGTGGAAGCTCTCGCCCTGGGCCGTCGCCACCTATCTGCTCGGCGGCACGCTGCCCGACGGCACGGTGATCACGCCGAAGTACGTGGGCCCCCGCCGCCTCGTCGAGGTCGCCGTCACCACCCTCGCCACCGACCGCGCGCTGCTGCTGCTCGGCGTGCCGGGCACCGCCAAGACGTGGGTGTCCGAGCACCTCGCCGCCGCGGTCAGCGGCGACTCGACGCTGCTGGTGCAGGGCACGGCGGGCACGCCGGAGGAAGCCATCCGGTACGGCTGGAACTACGCGAGGCTGCTCGCCCACGGCCCCAGCCGCGACGCGCTCGTGCCCAGCCCCGTCATGCGCGCGATGGCCGAGGGCACGACGGCGCGCGTCGAGGAACTGACCCGCATCCCGGCCGACGTGCAGGACACCCTGATCACGATCCTGTCGGAGAAGACGCTGCCGATCCCGGAGCTGGGACAGGAGGTGCAGGCCGTCCGCGGCTTCAACCTCATCGCCACCGCCAACGACCGCGACCGCGGTGTCAACGACCTGTCGAGCGCCCTGCGCCGCCGCTTCAACACGGTCGTCCTGCCGCTGCCCGAGACCGCCGACGCCGAGGTCGACATCGTCTCCCGTCGTGTCGACCAGATCGGCCGCTCCCTGGATCTGCCCACGGGCCCGGAGGGCATCGACGAGATACGCCGCGTCGTCACCGTCTTCCGTGAGCTGCGCGACGGTGTCACGGCGGACGGGCGTACGAAACTGAAGTCGCCCAGCGGCACCCTGTCCACGGCGGAGGCGATCTCCGTCGTCACCAACGGCCTCGCCCTGGCGGCCCACTTCGGGGACGGCGTCCTGCGCCCCGGCGACGTCGCGGCCGGCATCCTCGGCGCCGTCGTGCGCGACCCGGCGGCGGACCGGGTGATCTGGCAGGAGTATCTGGAGGCGGTCGTGCGCGAGCGCGACGGCTGGAAGGACTTCTACCGCGCGTGCCGCGAGGTGAGCGCATGACGGGGCCGGCCGAACCGCTGCTGCTCGGGGTGCGGCACCACGGACCGGGATCCGCGCGCGCCGTGCGGGCCGCACTCGACGCGGCACGCCCCGGTGTCGTCCTCGTCGAGGGGCCGCCCGAGGCCGACGGCCTGGTGGAGCTCGCCGCCGACGAGGGGATGCGGCCCCCGGTCGCGCTGCTCGCCCATGTCGTGGACGAGCCGGGCCGTTCCGCGTTCTGGCCGCTCGCGGAGTTCTCCCCGGAGTGGGTGGCCATGCGGTGGGCCCTCGGGCAGGGGGTGCCCGTGCGCTTCATCGACCTCCCGGCGGCCCACTCGCTCGCTCTGCGGGCCGAGGAAGAGAGCGACGGTGAGGGCGAGGGCCCGTCCGAGGGCGGAGGCGCGAGTGATGAGGGCCGGGGTGAGGGTGGAGATGAGGGTGGAGATGAGGGCGGGGCGGGGTCGGCGGTGCCGGAGGACGGCACCGACGTACGGATCGATCCCCTCGCCGTCCTCGCCGAGACCGCGGGATACGACGACCCCGAGCGCTGGTGGGAGGACGTCGTCGAGCACCGGGGGGCGGACGGCGACGCGTTCGCGCCGTTCGAGGCGCTGGGCGATGCGATGGGCGCCCTGCGCGAGGCATACGGCGACGGCGGCCACGGCCGCGACCTGGTGCGCGAGGCGTACATGCGGCTCCAAGTGCGGGCCGCGGCCAAGGAGTACGGGCCGGAGCGGGTGGCCGTGGTGTGCGGGGCCTGGCACGTCCCCGCACTGCGGTCGAAGACGACGGTGGCGGCCGACCGGGCGCTGCTCAAGGGCCTGCCCAAGGTGAAGGCCGAGATGACGTGGGTGCCCTGGACCCACCGACGGCTCTCGCGCGCCAGCGGGTACGGCGCGGGGATCGCCTCCCCCGGGTGGTACGGCCACCTCTTCGGCGCTCCGGACCGCCCCGTGGAGCGCTGGATGACGAAGGTCGCGGGGCTGCTGCGCGAGGAGGGCAGGCTCGTCTCGTCCGCGCACGTCATCGAAGCGGTGCGGCTCGCCGACGCGCTGGCGGCCATGCGGGGGCGGCCGCTGGCCGGTCTCACCGAGACGACCGACGCCGTGCGGGCGGTGATGTGCGAGGGCTCCGACGTGCCGCTCGCACTCGTGCACGACAAGCTCGTCGTAGGAGATGTGCTGGGCGAAGTACCCGAGAGGGCGCCGGCCGTCCCCCTGCAGCGCGACCTGACCCGGTTGCAACGCAAGCTGCGCCTCAAACCGGAGGCGCTGGAGCGGGAGTTGGAGCTCGACCTCCGCAAGGAGACGGACGCCTCGCGCAGCAGACTCCTGCACCGGCTGCGGCTGCTCGGAGTCGGCTGGGGGCAGCCGGCGGTGTCCCGGGGGAGCACGGGAACGTTCCGCGAGACCTGGCGGCTGCGGTGGGAGCCGGAGCTGTCCGTGCGGGTCGCCGAGGCGGGGGTGTGGGGCACCACGGTCCTGGGCGCGGCCACCGGCAAGGCCTCGTCCGACGCGGTCGACGCCGGGACGCTCGCCGAGGTCACCGCGCTCGCCGAGCGGTGCCTGCTGGCGGAACTGCCGGACGCGCTGCCCGTGGTGATGCGCGTGCTGGCGGACCGGGCGGCCCTGGACACGGACGTCGGCCACCTCGCGCAGGCCCTGCCCGCCCTGGTGCGGTCGCTCCGCTACGGGGACGTACGGGGGACCGGCACGGAGGCCCTCGGCGAAGTGGCCCGCGGACTCGCCGAGCGGATCTTCGTGGGCCTGCCGCCCGCGTGCGCGGGGCTGGACACGGACGCCGCCCTGGAGATGCGGGGCCACGTCGACGCGGTGCACGGCGCGGTGGTGCTGTTGGCGGAGCTGCCACCCCGACCGACGCCCGGGCCGGCGGGCCCGCAGGGGGCTGCGGATGGAACTTCCGAGGTGCCGGGTGTCCGTGCGCGGTGGGCCGCGGTGCTGCGGGTGCTCGCCCAGCGGGAGGGGGTGGCCGGAGTCGTGCGCGGGCGCTGCGTACGACTGCTGCTGGACGGCGGTGAGTTGGGGGACGAGGAAGTGGCCCGGCTCATGGGCCTGGCGCTCTCCCGGGGAAGCGCGCCCGCCGAAGGGGCCGCCTGGATCGAGGGGTTCGTCGGGGGAGGCACCGGCGGCGGCATGCTGCTGGTACACGACGAGCGGCTGCTCGGGCTGGTCGACGACTGGTTGTGCGGGGTGTCGGACGACGCCTTCACCGACGTGCTGCCGCTGCTGCGCCGCACCTTCTCGGCGTACGAGCCGGGAGTACGGCGGACGTTGGGCGAGCTGGTCCGGCGCGGGCCGGTGCGGGCGGGGGCGGCGGCCGTGGCGGGTGGCGGCGGGAGCGAGAGCGGCGTACCCGGTTTCGCCACGGAGATCGACACCACCCGCGCGGACGCGGTCGTCCCGATGGTCCGCCTTTTGCTGGGGCTGATGCCGGAGGAGGGGGCGGGGACGGGGGCGGGACGAGCGGACTTGGGGGGTGAGCTTGTGGGGGTGGGGTGAGTGGGGGTTCTCGGGCGCGTTGGGGTGGCGGGGGCGAGCGGGAGGAGTGGTGTGGCTGGAGGTGCGACTGAGGTGGCCGGTGTGGCTAGGGCGGCAGGGGAGGTCCGGGTGGCTGGTTTGGCTGAGTCGATTGGGGTGGTCTGTGTGGCTGGGGCAGCTGAGGGGGTCCGAGTGGGCGGGGTGGGGTGTGAGGTCGCGTCTGCGGCCGTTGGTGAGAGTCAGGGGGAGGGCGTGGTCGTCCGTGAGTCTGCGGCCTCCGTGGGTGACGTGGTCGGTGGGGCCGGTCCGGCTCGGTCGGGTGGGGAGGCCGGGGAGGAGATCAGCAGGGAGTCCGGTGGGGAAGTTGACAGGCGTGGGGAACGGTTGCGGCGGTGGCGGCTTGTGCTTGGCGGGGATCGCGCGGACGGGACGGGGTGCGCGTTGGCCGGTCAGGACGCGGCGATGGACGGGGCGTTGACCGCGTTGTACGGCGGGGCGGGGGAGAAGAACGCGCAGGGGCGGGAACGTTCGGCGGGGCTCGGGGCGTCGGCGCCGACCGTGGCGCGGTGGCTCGGCGACATCCGGACGTACTTCCCCTCCTCCGTCGTCCAGGTCATGCAGCGAGACGCGATCGACCGGCTCGGACTCTCCACGCTGCTGCTCGAACCGGAGATGCTGGAGGCCGTCGAAGCGGACGTGCACCTCGTGGGCACCCTGCTCTCGCTCAACAAGGCCATGCCCGAGACCACCAAGGAGAACGCGCGGGCCGTCGTGCGCAAGGTCGTCGAGGACCTGGAGAAGCGCCTCGCCACCCGGACCCGCTCCACGCTCACCGGCGCCCTTGACCGCAGCGCCCGCGTCAGCCGGCCGCGCCACCACGACATCGACTGGAACCGCACGATCGCGGTCAACCTCAAGAACTACCTGCCGGAGTACCGGACGATCGTGCCCGAGCGGCTCATCGGGTACGGGCGGGCGTCCCGGTCCGTGAAGAAGGAAGTCATCCTCTGCATCGACCAGTCGGGGTCGATGGCGGCCTCCGTCGTCTACGCCTCGGTGTTCGGCGCCGTGCTCGGGTCGATGCGCTCGCTCGACACGCGGCTGGTCGTCTTCGACACCAACGTCGTCGACCTGACGGACCAGCTCGACGACCCGGTCGACGTCCTCTTCGGCACGCAGCTCGGCGGCGGCACCGACATCAACCGGGCGCTCGCGTACTGCCAGTCGCAGATCACCCGGCCCGCCGACACGGTCGTCGTCCTCATCAGCGACCTCTACGAAGGAGGGATACGGGACGAGATGCTGAAGCGGGTCGCGGCGATGAAGGCGTCCGGGGTGCAGTTCGTGACGTTGCTGGCGCTCTCCGACGAGGGGACGCCCGCGTACGACCGCGAGCACGCGGCGGCGCTCGCCGCGCTGGACGCACCCGCGTTCGCCTGCACGCCGGACCTCTTCCCGGAGGTCATGGCCGCGGCGATCGAGAAGAGGCCTCTTCCCATACCGGACATGAACGCCCATCGGTGACAGGGGGCTTGCGCGAGGTCGGGCAGGCCGTGCGAGTATCTGCGGGCTTCACTCCCGGAGTCTCGCGTTCCGCGACCCGTCCCGATCAGCGCTCGAACAGGAGAGGAACCCCCTCGCCTTGACCCTCGCAGCAGTCGTTCTGCCCGACGCCGCCGTGCGCATGCTGCGCGCGGTGGCCGGGCGGCGTGTGCTGCAAGTGACGCTGCTGCTTGCCGCGTTGTTCACCTTGGGCCTCCTCTGCGGTGCGCGTGCGCATGCGGCGGATGGTGTGCCGGTCCCGGAGCGGGTGGCGTCGGCGCGGTCGGTGGAGCCGGTGAGTTCACCGGTGGCCGCGCCCTCTCGGGAGCACGTGCGTGAGGTCGCGCGGGACGGACGCGACGCCGTGCGTGACACGGCCGAGCCGGTGGCCGAGGCCCCCGAGCCCGTGACCCGGACCGTGCGGCGCCCCGCGCAGCCGGTCGTCACCGAAGCCACCGAAGTCACCGGAGTCGCCGGGGTTCTTGACGGTGCTTCGCAGCGCGTGGTGCCTGAGGCACCGGACCTTCCCGGCGTGCCCGGACTTCCGCGGTCCAGCCCCGCCGCCGACGCCGGCGCTGAAGCCCAGTCGTCGACGCGGGCCGTGCCGCCCGCGCCTGGTGTTCGGGCACACCGCACAGCGGCAGGGCGGGAGCAGTCCTCGTACGGCACCGGGAACATGTACGCGGCCGACCTGTCCGCCCCCGACGCCTCCCCGGCCGGTGACGGCAGCTCGGACGAGGCCCGTGGCACCGGGCACGAACCGTTCCCCGCGCCCGCCCAGCGTCCGCCCGCGCCCGGTCCCGGTCCCGGTCCCGGGCGGACGCTGGGCGCGCAGTCCGCCGGTGACGGTGGTTCCACCCGGCACGGTGATCCGGGTGCCGCCTCGCTCGACGGCCGGGCGCCGGTGCGGCTTCTGCACGGTGGCGGGGACTCCCGGGTTCCGGCCGCGATCCGCGACAGGCACCGGGACATTCCCGAATTCCCTGGCTAGGGCAGCCCTTTCCCCGCGAAGACCTGCCGCGCGGGGGTGGCACAGGTCTGCCCGCCGACCCGAGATGTCCGGGTCGGATCCACAGCCAGAGTTCGAAGGATCCGAAGCACGCATGAACAAGAACATCCGTCGTTCCATCGTCATAGCCGCAGGTGTCACGGGCGCGTGGGCGCTCGGTTCCGCCGTGGCCAGCGCGGACGAGCTGCCCCAGCACTCCGTCGCCCTGCCGGACCGGGTGTCCGACGCGGTCACGGACGCCACCGGGGCCCAGGACGACGCCCGGGCCGACGTCCAGGCCGACATCCAGAGCGAGGTGAAGTCCGTCGTCGCGGAAGCGAAGTCCGCCGCCCCGGAGGCCGACCTCCCCACGGTCCACACCCCCAAGACTCCCGCAGCCACCACCCCGCACCTCACCGCCTCACACATCACCGCCTCACACATCACCACCCCGCACGTCACCACCTCGGACGTCACCACCCCCGAGGATTCCGTCGACTACCTCTTCGGCCCCCTCTCCGCCTTCGCCCCGCACCTCGAAACCGCCGCGACCGCCGCGACCGCCACGACCGCCACGACCGCCACGACGACCGCCGCCCCCATCGTCGACGAGACGTCCGCGGCCGTGCTGCCGCCGGTCGCCGCCACCGCCGTCGACGGTGTCGTGCCGGTCGCCGGGCAGGCCGTCCACGACGTCACCCGCCTGGGGCATGGCGTGGCCGGTGACGTGCAGCCGTTCGCCGGCGGGGTCGTCGGTGAGGTTCCACCGTTCGCGCAGGGTGTCGTCGGCGACGACGTCCAGCCCTTCGCGGACGGTGTCGTCGGCTCGGTCTCGCCCCTCGTGCAGACGGTCGCCGACCAGGTGCGGCCCGTCGTGCGGGGCGTCGGTGGCAGCGCCGACCGGCTCGCGTACGGCGTGACGGGCGACGTGCGGCCGTTCGCCGGTGGCGTGACGGGCCAGGCCCAGTCGTTCGCGCGGGACCTGACCGGCACGGTCGCCCCCGACGCGCAGACGCTCGCGGGGAACGCCGTCACGGGCGCCCATGGCGTGGCCCGCTCGGTCACCCCGTGCTACCTGCCGACGTACGCGGAGGCGTACACGGAGGCGTACAACGCGACCCGCACCACAGCAGCAGTTCCGTACCAGCAGTAACAGGTGCAAACGGGCGGTCCCTGGAACCCCAGGGGCCGCTCACCCCGTCACCCGGCCTGCCGTGAGGACCGGACCAGCGCCGGATCTGTGACCGTCATCACCGCCCAAATGTGATCTGTGATTTAGGGACCCACGTCCCGCGGCGATAACCTGCGAGACGGACATGCCGCGTACCGGACTCCGTCCTACGCCTCCCTTGTGACAGCGCAGTCACGTTGCCCTCCGCGGCACGCCCACGCAGACAGCTGACACCAAAGCAGCGAGATCGCAGCGAGATCACGGAAAAGGGACGGACGCGCGTGGACCTGTTCGAGTACCAGGCGAGGGACCTCTTCGCCAAGCACGGTGTACCGGTGCTGGCCGGTGAAGTCATCGACACGCCTGAGGCGGCGCGCGAGGCCACCGAGCGACTGGGCGGCAAGTCGGTCGTCAAGGCACAGGTGAAGGTCGGTGGCCGCGGCAAGGCCGGCGGCGTGAAGCTGGCGGCGAACCCGGACGAGGCCGTCGCTCGTGCGACGGACATCCTCGGCATGGACATCAAGGGCCACACGGTCCACAAGGTGATGATCGCCGAGCTGTCTCCGGAAATCGAGGCGGAGTACTACGTCTCGTACCTCCTCGACCGCACCAACCGCACCTTCCTGGCCATGGCCTCGGTGCAGGGCGGCATGGACATCGAGGAGGTCGCGGAGAAGACTCCCGAGGCCCTCGCGAAGGTCCCGGTCAACGCCGTCGAGGGCGTGACCATCGAGAAGGCCCGCGAGATCGTGGCCCAGGCGAAGTTCCCGGCCGAGGTGGCCGAGGGTGTCGCCGAGGCGATGGTGACCCTGTGGGAGACCTTCGTCGCCGAGGACGCGCTCCTCGTCGAGGTCAACCCCCTCGTCAAGACCAAGGACGGCCGCATCCTGGCCCTGGACGGCAAGGTCTCGCTCGACGAGAACGCCGACTTCCGCCAGCCCGACCACGAGGCCCTCGAGGACAAGGACGCAGCCAACCCGCTCGAGGCTGCCGCCAAGGCCAAGAACCTCAACTACGTCAAGCTCGACGGCGAGGTCGGCATCATCGGAAACGGTGCCGGTCTGGTCATGTCGACCCTGGACGTCGTCGCGTACGCCGGTGAGAACCACGGCGGCGTGAAGCCCGCCAACTTCCTCGACATCGGTGGCGGCGCCTCCGCCGAGGTCATGGCGAACGGCCTGGAGATCATCCTCGGCGACTCGGACGTCAAGTCCGTCTTCGTCAACGTCTTCGGTGGCATCACCGCGTGCGACGAGGTCGCCAACGGCATCGTGCAGGCCCTGGAGCTGCTCGCCTCCAAGGGCGAGAAGGTCGAGAAGCCGCTGGTCGTGCGCCTCGACGGCAACAACGCGGAGCTGGGTCGCAAGATCCTGAGCGACGCCAACCACCCGCTCGTGCAGCGTGTGGACACCATGGACGGCGCGGCCGACAAGGCCGCCGAGCTCGCGGCCGCGAAGTAAGGGACGAGGGACAGAACAGCCATGGCTATCTTCCTCAACAAGGACAGCAAGGTCATCGTCCAGGGCATGACCGGTGCCACGGGCATGAAGCACACCAAGCTCATGCTGGGTGACGGCACCAACATCGTCGGCGGCGTGAACCCGCGCAAGGCCGGCACGTCCGTCGACTTCGACGGCACGGAGGTCCCGGTCTTCGGCACGGTCAAGGAGGCCATGGAGAAGACGGGCGCCAACGTCTCCGTCCTCTTCGTGCCGCCGGCCTTCTCCAAGGCCGCCGTCGTCGAGGCGATCGACGCCGAGATCCCCCTCGCCGTCGTCATCACCGAGGGCATCGCCGTCCACGACTCCGCCGCCTTCTGGGCGTACGCGAAGTCGAAGGGCAACAAGACCCGCATCATCGGCCCGAACTGCCCCGGTCTCATCACCCCGGGCCAGTCGAACGCCGGCATCATCCCGGGCGACATCACGAAGCCGGGCCGCATCGGCCTGGTCTCGAAGTCCGGCACGCTGACGTACCAGATGATGTACGAGCTCCGTGACATCGGCTTCTCGTCGGCCGTCGGCATCGGTGGCGACCCGGTCATCGGCACGACGCACATCGACGCCCTGGAGGCGTTCGAGGCCGACCCCGACACCGACCTGATCGTGATGATCGGTGAGATCGGTGGCGACGCCGAGGAGCGCGCCGCGGACTACATCAAGGCCCACGTGACGAAGCCGGTCGTCGGCTACGTCGCCGGCTTCACGGCGCCCGAGGGCAAGACCATGGGCCACGCCGGCGCCATCGTCTCCGGCTCCTCCGGCACCGCGCAGGCGAAGAAGGAGGCCCTGGAGGCCGCGGGCGTCAAGGTCGGCAAGACGCCGACCGAGACGGCGAAGCTGGCGCGGGCGATCCTCGCCGGCTGACGCAGCCACAGCACTCCGTACGAGCGGGCCCGCACCTCGACCGAGGTGCGGGCCCGCTCGTACGTGAAGTAGAGAGCCCGTGGGCTAAAGGGCCCGGGGGGTCAGCCGGTACGGGCCGTTCGTCAGCTCCGCCCGCAGCTTGTCGCGCAGTTGCTGGTCGGCCGCGGTGAACGGGCCCGGGCCCATCCGCGGCGGCACCCCGCTGATGGCGGTCCCCGGCGCCAGCGGGGGCTCGTAGTGCGTGGGCGCGTTCCGCAGGGTCAGCGCCGTCGCGCCGACGATCAGGGTCGTGAACGCGATGGCCGCGTGCGTCCAGAACCGGGCCCGGTACTCGCTGCCCGTGCGCACCCGTTCGGCGTCGGGAAGCCGCAGCCTCTCACCCTTGCCGAGCTCGCCGAGACGCCGGTGCAGGGCATCGGGGTCGGCCAGGTCGGGCAGCCGCTCGGCGACGGCCTCGCGAGCGCGCAGCAGCCGGTTGGCGGTGGCGGGCGTGCTCGCCTCCGTCTCGGCCGCGGTGTCGGGCAGGTCGAGGCCGAGGCCGTCGTAGAGCATCAGCGTGCGCCGCTGCGCGGGCGGCAGGCTCAGGAGTACGGCGAGGAAGGCACGGTCGTCCTGCGCCGCGGGCGGGGTCTCCGGGTGGCGCCGGGGGCGGAAGCGGTGCCAGGGGGAGATCGCGTACTCATACGCGGCCGCGCGCACCCAGCCCGCCGGGTCCCGGTCGACGGCCACCTCCGGCCACCGCTGCCAGGCCAGCTGAAAGGCGCGCTCCACCGACTCCTGGGCGAGGTGCCGCCGCCCGGTGAGCAGATACGTCTGGCGTACGAGGCCGGGGCCGCACTGGGCGCAGAGGGCGTCGAACGCCTGGGCGGGGGTGAGGTCCCGGGGCCCGGCCGGCTCGGGCACGGTGGACCGGCGCACGGCGGACGGTCGCGATCCCGTACCCATTCCCGTACCCGTGCCCGCGTGACCGGCCGTCACCTGGCCCACCCCCACCTGGCCCACCCCCACCTGGCCCACCCCCACGTGGCCCGTCACCGCCGGGGACGCGGCCGCCACCGACGTCGGGGTCCTGGGCTTGGCGGCGCGCTTGGCGGCGGGCTCCGGTCTCGATCTCGACCTGCCGCCTTCCCCGGACCTCGCCCAGCCGGGCTCCCGGGTCCGTTCACGCGCGGGAGATCCCGCCCCTCGTGCGGCGGACCGGCCCGCTCCGGCGGCGCGCGAGGCACCCGCGGTCTTCTGCGGCGTCTCCTCCTCGGCCCGCTCGCCCTCGGTGGCCGGGTTGAGGAGCTTCGCGTACGCCTCGCGTCTTCGGCCGCGCGGATCGGTCCGGCCCGTCTCCCAGGCGCGGATCGTCTCGCGTGTGACGCCGATCTTCGCCGCGATGTCGGCCTGGCTCAGCGACTTCGCCTCGCGCAGCCTGCGGCGTTCCTTGGGGGACGGCAGAGGCGTGGCAGGGCTCTGGGGCATGTCGGGATCTCCGCACCGTGGGCCGGCGTACGGCGGGCGGCCGGGCACAGCCGTTCCCGCAGTACGAATAAGTACATAAACGTATATTGAGCGACACATCCGGTATTCGCCTGTTACGGGAAGAAAGCGCGTGTCGTTGGCAGCATGGCCGCGTGACCCACACGACCGATCCCCACGCCTCGTCGCCGCCCGTGGAGCAGCTGCGCGAACAGGTCCGCGATCGCTCGCCCGGCCTGGCCACCTGCATGGCGGGCGGCGCCATCGCCGCGGGCCTCGGCCTCGGCTCGTTCGCCGTCCTGGTGATCGGTCTCTGGATCAGTTCGCCGTACCCGGACAGCGGCCCCGCGGGCGCGCTGCACGTCGCGGCGGGCCTGTGGCTGCTGGCCCACGGCACCGAGCTGATCAGGACGGACACGCTCTCCGGGGTGCCCGCGCCGATCGGCGTGACCCCGTTGCTGCTGGTCGCCCTGCCCGGCTGGCTGGTGCACCGGGCGGCACGGGACGCGGCGGCCCCCGAGGGCCGCGCCCACGCGGCACGCACGGCGTGGGGCGGGGTGGTGACCGGATACCTGCTGGTCGGCGCGGCCGCCGCGCTGTACGCGAGCGGGGGCGAGCTGCGGCCCGACTGGCTCGGCGTCGCCGTGCACGTCCCGGTCCTCACGGCACTCGCGGCCGGGGCCGGGGTGTGGACGGCGCTCGGCCGCCCGCACGGACCGCTGCCCGCGCCCCCGCGAGGCGCGTCGGGCGGACCGACCGGGTGGGCGCGGTGGGCCGCGCTGGCCGCGCCGCCCCCGCCGTCCGCCCCGACCGACCCGGCCGAGGGGGCACGGACCGCCTTCGTGCGACGCCTCGCCGCGCGTCTGCTCGCCGCGTGCGACTTCGTCGTACGGGGCTTCTTCGCACCCGGCTTCTTCGTGCGCGGCTTCCTCCTGCGGCGCCGGGCGGTCGCCGTCGTCCGGGCCGGCGCGGCGGGCGCGGCGGTGCTCGTCGGCGGCGGAGCGCTGCTCGTCGCGGTCTCGCTCGTCCTGCACAACGGGCCGGTGCAGGCGTCGTTCGCGCAGCTCACGGACGTGTGGTCGGGGCGGCTCGCGGTCCTGCTGCTCGCCCTCGCGCTGGTGCCCAACGCGGCCGTGTGGGGCGCGTCCTACGGGCTCGGCCCCGGCTTCGTCCTCGGCTCGGGAACGGTCGCCACCCCCCTCGCCGCCGGTGCCGCGCCGCTGCTGCCGCCCTTCCCGCTCCTCGCGGCCCTGCCCTCGGCCGGTCCCGGCTCCCCGCTGAGCTGGTCGGCGGCGGCCGTGCCGGTGGCGGCGGGACTCGTCGTGGCCTGGTGCACGGTCCAGGCGGCGGCGCCCGCCTTCGGGGAGCGGGACGAGGCGTGGCCGGCGGGGCGCACGGCCTCGGGCGCCGCGCTGGCCGCCGTGGTGTGCGGGGCGCTGATGGCGGGGTTCGCGGCGCTCGCGGGTGGGTCGATGGGGGTCGCGGTTCTCGCCGAATTCGGGCCGGTCTGGTGGCAGACGGGGGCGGCGGCGCTGGGCTGGACCGCGGTGACCGGGGTGCCGGTGGCGCTGGTCCTGCGGGCGTGGCGGCTGCGGAGGCCGTCGGGCGGCGGGCGGTGGAGGTGGCTGCCCCGGTTCGCGCTGCCGTCACTGCGGGTGCCGCGCCCCCGGCTGCCGCTCCCTCGCACGCCACGGGCGGAGACCACGCGCGTCCGGCTCCCGTGGCCCGGCCGACGGCGGCCCGCACCGGACGCCGACGGCCCCGGGGACGCGCCGGCCCAGACGACGACGGAACCGACGGAACCGATGGAACCGATGGAACCGACGGTGTCGAAGGATCCGACGGAAGTAAGCGCGGCCACGGAGACGACACCCACGACAACCCCGCCGCCCACACCCGTGACCGAAGAACCCGGGCGAGCCGCGCAGCTCCCCGCCCGCGCCCTCCCCTGGTACGAGGACGCCCGGGAAGCGCGCCGTCAGGCGCTCAGGGATGCGGTGGAAGCTCCTCGGGACCGGCCCGAGACTCCCTGAGGCCCCTGACGCACACGGCGAGCCCAGGCCCTAGCCCTAGCCCTAGCCCTAGCCCTAGCCCGGGCCCGGGCTAGGGCGTCAGTCCTGCTCGCCCAGGAGCGGCCGCAGCTGCTTAGGCAGGAGGTCCTCGCAGGACTGCTTCGACACGTTGGTGAGCGCGTCGTCCACGCACGTGTAGTAGTCGCGGTAGACCAGCTGCGCCGTGAACGTCGCCGCCACCATGGCCAGCGCGAGGCCGCCCGTCACCAGACCGCTGATCGCGGCCGTCGTCTGCGGTCGGGTGCTCGGCGCGTCGGTCCTGGCCGGCACGGCAGGGGCACCGGGCGCCGTCGGCGTCTGCGCGGGCGTGGGCGTCGGCGTCGCGGAGCCCGGCCCGCCGGCCTGGGCGACCGTCGGAGCCGGCGCCGTCGGGTCCGGTGTGCGCGGCTTCGCGCGCAGCGACTGGATGGCCCACATCAGCGCGAGCGCGCCGAGCAGCAGCGCGAGGTACCGCCAGCCGAAGAGCGCGAAGAAGAAGCCCCACATGCCGGAGAGCAGGGCGTAGCGCGCGCGGCGCTGGGCCGGGTCCGTCGGGTCCCAGCGCATGCCGCCGCCCGGTCCGCCGGGCCCGCCCGAGCCCGCGGGGCCTTCCTTGTCGGGGCCGTTCTGCCGGCCGGGCCGCTCGCCGAAGCCGCCGGGGGAGCGGCCCGGCTGGCGGTCGCTCCACTGGCTGCCCCACGGGGAACCGTGGCCCTGTCCCTGTCCCTGGCCCTCGCCGCCGGCGGAACCGTCCTGCCCGGAGTCGCCCGAGGGACGGCGCGGCTGCCACGGCTGGTCCGGGGTCCCCTCCGGCGGCGGCGCGAAGGGGTTGTCGTCGTCCTTGCCCGTTCCCCGGGAGTCCGTGGCCCGGGACTTCGGTCCCTGGGAGTCGGAGTCCTGCGGTGGAGACGAAGGGCGGCTACGGTCCGGCATCAGGTGTGCGTCTTCCCCTTGGTAGGGCCGTGGTGGAGCCGGTGTGCGGCTCGGCAACGCGGCGTTCGTCGGTATTCAGGCGCCTTTCCCACAGACGCTACCCTCCGCCCGCCCGTCTCCCACCACCACCCTTCCGGGGAATCTGCCGCACGACGCGGCGGTGGCGGGCATCGTCGGCTCCACCCCCGTCCCGTGAGGGGCGGTTCCGGGTGCCGGTATCGTTGCTGGCGGTCGGCCGCTTCGTAGGGTTCCCCGTATCGCGGGGCACGAAGCCTTCGTACGACCGTACAAAGACGCACCTTCCGAGAAAGGGCCCCGCTGTGGCCGAGAGCGCTGTGGTCGCGCGTCCCAGGCGACTCGTCGTGCTGGTCTCCGGGTCGGGGACGAACCTGCAGGCCCTGATGGACACCGTCCGGGCCGAGGGCGCCTGGGCCTACGGGGCCGAGATCGTCGCGGTCGGCGCCGACCGCGACGGCATCGCGGGCCTCGAGCGCGCCGAGCGCGCGGGGATCCCGACCTTTGTCTGCCGGGTGAAGGATCACGCGACCCGCGACGAGTGGGACGCCGCCCTCGCCGCGGCGACCGCCGCGCACGAGCCCGACCTGGTGGTCTCGGCCGGTTTCATGAAGATCGTGGGGAAGGAGTTCCTCGCGCGCTTCGGCGGGCGGTTCGTGAACACCCACCCCGCGCTGCTGCCCAGTTTTCCGGGGGCCCACGGTGCGCGCGACGCGCTCGCGTACGGCGTGAAGGTCACCGGCTGCACCGTCCACTTCGTCGACGACGGCGTCGACACCGGCCCCATCATCGCCCAGGGCGTGGTGGAGGTCCGGGACGAGGACGACGAGAGCGCTCTGCACGAGCGCATCAAGGAAGTCGAGCGCACGCTGCTCGTCGAGGTCGTGGGGCGCCTGGCGCGGCACGGCTACCGCATTGAGGGACGAAAGGTTCTTATCCCGTGACCGCCGAAGCCATGAACGCCGCCGACGCGAACGCCGCGCGGCGCCCCGTCAAGCGCGCGCTCGTCAGCGTCTACGACAAGACCGGCCTTGAGGAGCTCGCGCGCGGGCTGCACGAGGCGGGCGTCGAGCTAGTCTCCACCGGCTCCACGGCCGCGAGGATCGCCGCCGCCGGGGTGCCCGTCACCAAGGTCGAGGAGCTCACCGGCTTCCCCGAGTGCCTGGACGGCCGCGTCAAGACGCTGCACCCGCGCGTGCACGCGGGCATCCTCGCCGACCTGCGCCTGGAGGACCACCGCAACCAGCTCGCCGAGCTGGGCGTGGAGCCCTTCCAGCTCGTCGTCGTGAACCTGTACCCCTTCAAGGAGACCGTCGCCTCGGGCGCCACGCCCGACGAGTGCGTCGAGCAGATCGACATCGGCGGCCCCTCGATGGTCCGCGCGGCCGCCAAGAACCACCCCTCGGTCGCGGTCGTCACCGACCCGAGCCGCTACGCGGACGTGCTCGCGGCTGTCAAGGCCGGCGGCTTCGACCTGACCGCGCGCAAGCGCCTCGCGGGAGAAGCGTTCCGGCACACGGCCGCGTACGACGTGGCGGTGGCGGGCTGGTTCGCGGACGGGTACGCCGCGGCCGACGAGTCCGGTTTCCCCGAGTTCCTCGGCGCCACGTACGAGCGCAAGAACGTGCTCCGCTACGGCGAGAACCCGCACCAGGGCGCGGCCCTCTACGTCGACGGCAAGGGCGGCCTCGCCGAGGCCGAGCAGCTGCACGGCAAGGAGATGTCGTACAACAACTTCACGGACACGGACGCCGCGCGCCGTGCCGCGTACGACCACGACGAGCCCTGCGTCGCGATCATCAAGCACGCCAACCCGTGCGGCATCGCGATCGGCGCGAACGTCGCGGAGGCGCACCGCAAGGCGCACGCCTGCGACCCGCTCTCCGCGTTCGGCGGCGTCATCGCGGTCAACCGCCCGGTGTCCAGGGAGATGGCGGAGCAGGTCGCCGACATCTTCACCGAGGTCATCGTCGCGCCCGAGTACGAGGACGGCGCGCTGGAGGTCCTCACCAAGAAGAAGAACATCCGCGTCCTGCGCGCCCACCGGGCGCCGGCCAACGCCGTCGAGGTCAAGCCGATCGACGGCGGGGCGCTCCTCCAGGTCACCGACCGCCTCCAGGCCGACGGCGACGACCCCGCCAACTGGACGCTCGCCACGGGCGACGCGCTCAACGAGGGCGAGCTCGCGGAGCTGGTGTTCGCGTGGAAGGCGTCCCGCGCGGTGAAGTCCAACGCGATCCTGCTCGCCAAGGACGGCGCGTCGGTCGGCGTCGGCATGGGCCAGGTCAACCGCGTCGACTCCGCGAAGCTCGCCGTCGAGCGGGCCGGCGAGGAGCGGGCGCGCGGCTCCTACGCCGCCTCCGACGCGTTCTTCCCCTTCCCCGACGGCCTGGAGATCCTCACCGCCGCGGGCGTCAAGGCCGTGGTGCAGCCCGGCGGTTCGGTCCGCGACGAGCTGGTGGTCGAGGCCGCGAAGAAGGCGGGCGTGACGATGTACTTCACGGGGACGCGGCACTTCTTCCACTGAGCCGCACCTGACCTGACGCAACGACGAGGGCCGCACCCTCCCCGCCGGGAGTGGTGCGGCCCTCGTGTGCGTACGGACAACTCGCTCAGTAGCGCGGGCGGTTGAACCACGCGGTGCCGCTGGGGACGACGGGCGCCAGGGTGATGATGACGGCGAAGACGACCCAGATCAGCGGGCCGATGATCGCGGTGGCGAGGCCCGTGTCCAGGCCGACGAAGAGGTAGATCAGACCGACGACGCCGCCGAGTGCCCCGTACACCACCGTGGTGATGCGCACGCCCTGGCCGCCGCGGCTGAACTTCACGCCGAGCGTGATCGACAGGGCGGCGAACGCCGCGACGACGAGGGCGAGGATGACGAACACGCCGGTCGCCGCGTCGCCGAAGTCACCCGCGTCGTTGAACCCGAACTCGTCGGCGCTGTCGGAGACGTCGTTGGCGACCGCCGCGCCGTAGAGGAAGCCGATCGTGGCCAGGATCTGCACCGCGGAGATCAGGAACAGGAAGACGCGTGCGGTGACCAGGAGGCCCGGCATCGACTGCTGCATCATGTTGCCGCCCGGGTAACCGGGGTAGGCCGGCTGCTGCGGGTAGCCGTAGGGGGCCTGCGGCGGGACGCCGGGCGGGCCCTGCTGGGGATAGCCGTACCCGGGAGCGGCCGGGGGCTGCTGGGGCGGCTGCCCGTATGGGTTGTTCGGGTCGCCGTAACTCATGGCGGTCTTCCTCCGTCGGGTGGTGCGGGGACGACGCGGCACATCACGGAGGAAGGTGTTACAGATGCGGTCCGTCCCCCCGACACTGCCCGCGGCACTGTGCCGCATATCGTTCTTTAGGCATGGCTTATTTGTCCAGCCGCATTCGGTATGTGTTGTGCAAGTGCAACCTCGCTGATCAGCGGGGAGGCCCTTGGGGCGACAGGGGGGCGCCCTGATTGGTACCGGGCGGGTCTCATCCGGGAAGATGGAGCCATGACCGCCCAGATTCTCGATGGCAAGGCCACCGCAGCCGCGATCAAGTCCGAACTGACCGCCCGCGTGGCGGCCCTGAAGGAGAAGGGCGTCACGCCCGGACTCGGTACCGTCCTGGTCGGCGACGACCCGGGCAGCCAGAAGTACGTCGCCGGCAAGCACCGCGACTGCGCCCAGGTCGGCATCGCCTCCATCCAGCGCGAACTGCCCGCCACGGCCTCCCAGGAGGAGATCGAGGCGGTCGTCCGCGAGCTCAACGACGACCCCGCCTGCACCGGTTACATCGTCCAGCTCCCGCTGCCCAAGGGCATCGACGAGAACCGCGTCCTGGAACTCATGGACCCGGACAAGGACGCCGACGGCCTGCACCCGATGAACCTCGGCCGCCTCGTCCTGAACGAGCCGGCGCCGCTGCCCTGCACCCCGTACGGGATCATCCGGCTGCTCCGGCAGCACGACGTGGAGATCAAGGGCGCCGAGGTCGTCGTCGTCGGCCGCGGCGTGACCATCGGCCGGCCCATGCCGCTCCTTCTCACCCGCAAGTCCGAGAACGCCACGGTCACCCAGTGCCACACCGGCACCCGTGACCTCGCCGCCCACCTCCGGCGCGCCGACATCATCGTGGCCGCGGCGGGCGTCCCGCACCTGATCAAGCCCGAGGACGTGAAGCCGGGCGCCGCGGTCCTGGACGTCGGCGTCTCGCGCGACGAGAACGGCAGGATCGTCGGCGATGTCCACCCGGGCGTCGCCGAGGTCGCCGGCTGGATCTCGCCGAACCCGGGCGGTGTCGGCCCGATGACCCGCGCCCAGCTCCTGGTGAACGTCGTCGAGGCCGCGGAACGCTCCGCGCGCTGACCGGGAAAGACGGATGAGGGGCGAGGCCATGAGCGCAGAACCTGACACGGACGGCACCACACCCGGAGTCTCCGGGGACGGGACGGCCGGGGCCGGGGACGGCTCCGGGGACAGCTCCCGGGCGCAGGGCGCTTCCCGCGCGGAGGGCGTCTCCGGGGACGCGGACGGGGACATGCCCCGGGCCAAGGGCACGGTCAGCGCGCCCGGACCGGACGGCCGGCCGCGGAAGGTGTCCCGCCGCTTCCCGCTGTTCACGCGTGACACGGCGCGGCCGGAGGGCGGCGGCCGGGCCGCGGCGGGCGACGCCCCCGCGCCGGCCCGCCAGTGGCCGCTGCTCGCGGTCGTCTCCACGGTCGGGCTCGGGCTGCTGCTCACCGCGTTCGACGTCTTCCGGCTCGGCACGATACTGGTCGGCGTCGCCCTCATCGGGGGCGCCGTGCTGCGCTGGGCGCTGCCGGACGTCGGCATGCTCGCGGTGCGCTCGCGGTTCACCGACATGGTCACGTACGGGGTGCTCGGCGTCGCCATCGTGCTGCTGGCGATGATGGCGCAGCCGGACCCGGTGCTGGAGATCCCGTTCCTCGACGACACCCTGCACTACACGATCTAGCCCGCGTCGCACGACCGCGAAACGGTGGCCCGTCCTCCCCCGAGGGGACGGGCCACCGTCGTACGGACCGGGCGCCCCCCGTTCGATTCCCCCGACGGCCGCGGTCCGGGCGGCGACCGGTCTTCGGCCGGTGCCGCGGTACTCACCCGAAGGTACGGGCCGCCGCCCGGCCGCGTCGTCCCGTCCTGGGTTGAACCGCGCGTGCTCCCCGTGCGGTAGCCGGCCGGTTCCTACAACTTCCGCTGTACCGCCGCCGGTTGACGTTCCCCCGCCCATCTGCGGGTTACGCTGCGGCGATGCGGATCCGCCCCCTCGCCGTCGACGCGCTCATCGCGGTCGCGCTGACCACGGTGGCCGTGCTGCTCGGGCAGGAGTCCGTCAAGCAGGGCTGGACCGGACTCGGCGCCCCGGGTTACGCGCTGGTCGCCCTGGTCAGCCTCCCGGTCGCGGCCCGGAGCAAGGCGCCGCTGACGGTACTGCTCGTCGTACATCTGGCGTGGTTCGTGTACGTCACCGCGGGCTACTGGCCCGTCGTCGGCACCTTCGGCCCCATGCTGTCCGTCTACACGGTCGCCTGTCTGCGGCCCCCGTGCGTCTCCCTGCCCTGCACCGCCCTGATGGCAGGCCTGTGGATCTACGCGGGCGCGATCAGCGAGGGGTCCTCGATGCCGTCGGTCGTCGGGCAGGCCGTCGGCTTCTCGCTGGTGCTCTGGCGGTTCGGGTCCGTCGCCCGCCGGTCGGCGGAACTGGCCCGGGAGTTGAAGCGGGAGCAGGACGAACGGGCCCGCCGCGAGGTCGCCGAGGAGCGGGGCCGGATCGCACGCGAGCTGCACGACGTGGTCGCCCACCACATGTCGGTGATCTCCGTGCAGGCGGGCCTCGCCACCTTCGTCTTCGGCTCCGACCCGGCGACGGCCCGCGCCGCGCTCGGCACCATCTCGGGGACCAGCGGCGAGGCGCTCGAAGAGCTGCGCCGCATGCTGCGGGTGCTGCGCGCCGAGGACGGCGGGCCCGACGCGCGCGGGGGGCCCGGCGAGGAGGGCGAGGAGGGTCCCGCGGCACCGATGCCGGGTCTCTCCAGGCTGGACGAGATGGTCCAGCGGGTGCGGGCCGGGGGCACCCCCGTCGAACTGCGCGTCACGGGGACACCGCGGCCGCTGGCGCCGGGCGTGGAACTCTGCGCGTACCGCGTGGTGCAGGAGGCGCTCACCAACGTACTGAAACACGCCCGCGGAGCCGCGGCGACCGTCGAACTCGCCTACCGCAGACGGCACATAGAGGTCTCGGTCATCAATGACGGGCAGGGGGTGAATTCGGACAGAGTACGGACGGGGAGCGGGCACGGCTTGATTGGGATGCGGGAGCGGGCCAAGCTCTACGGCGGGGCGATCAGCATCGGCCCGCTGAGCGAGGGGGGATTCGCCGTGCGTCTCACCCTGCCGACCTCGGCGCGGGCCGCGGCGCGGGGGGACGACGCTACGGAATGACCGGGTGACCGCATGAGCGCATGCATCAGGGTGCTCGTCGTCGACGACCAATTCCTCATCCGTGCGGGGTTGGTGGGTCTGCTGCGCGCCGCGCCGGGCGTCGAGGTCGTGGGCGAGGCGGGCGACGGCGACGAGGCCGTGGAACTCGCCGCGCGGACCCGCCCCGACGTCATCCTGATGGACATCCGGATGCCGGGCATGAACGGCATCACGGCCACCGCCAAGATCCTTGCCCAGGCCGCCGACCCGGCGCCGCGCATCCTGGTGCTGACCACGTTCGACCTCGACGAGTACGTGTACGGGGCGCTGCGGGCCGGGGCCTCCGGCTTCCTGCTCAAGGACTCGGGGCCCGAGCGGCTGCTCGCCGCGGTGGCGGCGGTCGGCGGCGGGGACGCGCTCTTCGCCCCCAGCGTGACGCGGCGCCTCGTCGAGGCGTTCTCCCGGCAGGGGGCGGATCCCGGCGGCGAGGAGTACGAACCCCCGCCGGATCTCGGGGTGCTGACGCTGCGCGAGGTCGAGGTGCTGAAGCTGATCGCGCGCGGGCTGACCAACGCGGACATCGCGGAGCGGCTCTACATCAGCGAGGCCACCGTCAAGACACATCTGAACCGCACGATGAGCAAACTCGACCTGGACAGCCGGGCGCAGGCGGTGGTCGTGGCGTACGAGACGGGGCTGGTCACGCCGGGGGTGCCGGGGCCGGAGGGCTGAGCCGCGGCCTGTCCTCTCCCCCGGGGACAGGACGGGCCGCGGGGGCGCGCGGGGAGGGTCAGCAGGTGACGACCTTGCCGTAGGAGCCGCGGCCCCAGGTCCACTCCCACTGCTCGTTGTTCTGGTACGTGAGGCACGGCGAGTCGTTGCCCCAGTCGATGACGACCTTCAGGTGCATCGCGTGACCGCAGTGGTTGGTCACCTTCACGTACTTGCGGTGCTTGATGACGTCCCGCGTGACGCAGGCCGGGGCGGTGCCCCGGAACGCCGCCGCGTGGGCGGCGGGAGAGGCGTGGGCGGCGGCCGCGGGGGCCGCCGAGACCGTGGGGGCCGTCGCCAGGCCGGTGCCGATGAGGGCGGATGCGGCGATGACGCCGCCGGCGAACCGCTTGCCGTACTTCATGCGCGGGTCCCTTCGGGAGGTTCGTGCGTTGCCGCACCGACTCTGCCGAGGGCGCCGGCCGGGATGCCGCAAGGCGGGGCCGAAGTCGCCCTTTCGGGGACGTTCGGGTCTTCGGGAGGGGGAGCGGTGCCCGCCCTCACCCCCGTGAGAGGGCGGGCACCGCCGTTCGGTGAGGTGCGATTCCTGCTGGAACCTCCCGAAATAAGCGGCGCGTTCCGCTCGTGATCCAGAGTCATGGACCCGCCAACCCGGTTCAAGGGATGCCCGGTCCCTGTGGCACGGAGGTGACCATTCCGCAACGGTGTTCGAGGCGTGCAACGACCTTGTGGCGAGCGGTGCCGGGGGGCCGGGGGAGGGCAGGGGCGTTTCGGGCCTAACGGATCTATCGGACCGGTACTTGGGGTTCCGCATCGGCGGGCGGCGTAGCGGTGGGAGACTGTGCCCCCGACCGCCGGGAGCGCGGTGGCGCCCGCCCGTGGCCCGAATGCTCCCGTGCGCCCCCGTTCCGGGAACTGGCATCCTGGCTCGGCGCATCCATCTGGGTAGTCCAGAACGGGAGCGGAGCAGGGTCGGCGCAAGGATCGGCATGAGGTCGGCGCGGGGGCAGGACAAGCACGTACGGGGGGAATAGGGGGAGCAATGCCTCGTTGGAAGCCGCTACCGGATGAGCTCGATCCGCAGGTCAGGGAGTTCGCGGGCCAGCTGCGCAGACTCGTCGACCGCAGCGGGCTGAGCATTGCGGCCGTGTCGGACAGGACCGGCTACAGCAAGACGTCGTGGGAGCGCTATCTGAACGGGCGGCTGCTCGCCCCGAAGGGAGCCATCGTCGCTCTCGCGGAGGTCACGGAGACGCCGCCCGTGCACCTCATCACGATGTGGGAGCTGGCGGAGCGGGCGTGGAGCCGCTCCGAGATGCGGCACGACATGACCATGCAGGCGATACGCATCTCGCAGGCGCGGGCGGCCCTCGGGGAACTGGGCACGGAAGCGGGGCCGGCCCACGGAAACGGTGGCCGGGCCGCGCGCAACGGCTCCGGTGGTGCCGGGGGGCCCGCCACGGGGGTGGCCGGGCCGGCCGGCGTCTCGCCCACGGTGCCGCCGCAGGGGGCGGGGGCCCATGGCTCGTACGGCTCGTATGACTCGTACGGCGCGGGCGGTGTTTCCGGTGCGGGTGGTGCCGGTGGTGCCGGTGGTGCCGGTGGTGCCGGTGGTGCGGCCGGGGCGCCCAGCGCGTCCAGCTCCTCCAGTCCGTACGGAGATGTCGCCTCGCCCGCGTTCGGCGCGCCCGACAGTGGCGGGGGACCGGGCGACGGGCGGCGCCGGCGCACGAAACTGACCGTGCTCCTCGCGGGTGTGGTCGGTGTGCTCGTCGTGGTCGCGGCCGCGGTCTATCTGATCGGCTTCGGCGGCGACGACAAGGGCAAGAACGACGCGAAGCCATCCGCCACGCCGACCACGAGTGACGCGAAGCTGCCGGCCGGCGTCGAGTGCACCGGCGCGGACTGTGCGGGCAAGGACCCCGAGAAGATGGGCTGCGGCGGCGAGTCGGCGAAGACCGCGTCGCGCGCCACGATCGGCAAGACCGTGGTCGAGGTGCGGTACAGCAAGGCGTGCGGGGCCGCGTGGGCGCGGATCACACAGGCGACGCCGGGGGACGAGCTGACGATCACGGGGTCGGGGAGCGGGGCCGGGGCCAAGCAGAGCGGCACGGTGAACGAGGACTTCGACGCGTATACGCCGATGGTCGAGGCGAAGTCGGGGACGGCGGCGAAGGCGTGCGCGACGCTGAAGTCGGGGCGGACGGGCTGCACCGCGTAGTCCTCGGGCGGGGCTGTCGGATTGTGGGGGAACGGCGGCTTGGAGGGGGCAGGTAAGTGCTCCGGGGCACCGGGGAGTTGGGGGACGTTCAGAAAAGTGGGGGGAAGTGTGCATGAGACGGGTCTTGGGGGGCAGGCGGACCGTACCCCCACGGGAGTGGTCACACCCCCACGGCGGCCGCCACACTCCTCCCCCCCCCGGAGGTGGCGGCCGCCCCCCTCATCGCGTACGCCACGCTGTGGGCCGGGCCACACCGACCCGGGGGTCCGGGCCGCCCGGGGCGCGATAGCCTGACGGCGGATCTCTCTTGATGCCAAGAGATCGATCATCGAGAGGCGATCGAGGACTCGGCGAGGCGTCGGCGGGGATCCAGGAACCAGGGGATCCACGTATGAAGGACAGGGACCCCCACCGCCAGCTGTCTTACGGAGATCGCCATGACCCGCACTCCCGTGAATGTCACCGTCACCGGCGCCGCCGGCCAGATCGGCTACGCCCTGCTCTTCCGCATCGCCTCGGGCCACCTGCTCGGCGCGGACGTGCCGGTCAACCTGCGCCTTCTCGAGATCACGCCGGCCCTGAAGGCCGCCGAGGGCACCGCCATGGAGCTCGACGACTGTGCGTTCCCGCTGCTGAACTCGATCGAGATCAGCGACGACCCGAACGTCGCCTTCGACGGCGCCAACGTCGCCCTCCTCGTCGGCGCCCGCCCCCGCACCAAGGGCATGGAGCGCGGTGACCTCCTGGAGGCCAACGGCGGCATCTTCAAGCCGCAGGGCAAGGCCATCAACGACCACGCCGCGGACGACATCAAGGTGCTCGTGGTCGGCAACCCGGCCAACACCAACGCGCTCATCGCGCAGGCCGCCGCCCCGGACGTACCGGCCGAGCGCTTCACCGCGATGACCCGCCTCGACCACAACCGCGCGCTGTCGCAGCTGGCGAAGAAGACCGGCTCGTCGGTCTCCGACATCAAGCGGCTCACCATCTGGGGCAACCACTCGGCCACCCAGTACCCGGACATCTTCCACGCGGAGATCGCCGGCAAGAACGCCGCCGACGTCGTCAGCGACCAGGCCTGGCTCGCCGACGAGTTCATCCCGACCGTCGCCAAGCGCGGCGCCGCGATCATCGAGGCCCGTGGCGCCTCGTCGGCCGCCTCCGCCGCCAACGCCGCCATCGACCACGTCCACACCTGGGTCAACGGCACCGCCGCGGGCGACTGGACCTCCATGGGCATCCCCTCGGACGGTTCGTACGGCGTGCCGGAGGGCCTCATCTCGTCCTTCCCCGTCACCACGAAGGACGGCAAGTACGAGATCGTCCAGGGGCTGGAGATCAACGAGTTCTCGCGCGCCCGCATCGACGCGTCGGTGCAGGAGCTCACCGAGGAGCGCGAGGCCGTCCGCGGTCTCGGCCTCATCTGAGCCCCGGCAGTACGCCTTCCACCGCCCCCGGCGGCCGCTCCTCGCAGCGGCCGCCGGGGGCGGTCTTATTGGCGTACGACACGGAGGAGCACCTTCCCCTACGCTGAAACCACTGCCGCTTCCGGCTCGCCTACGAGCCCAGGCAGCCAGCGCACCGGGGGCACTCGTGACGCATACCCCAGCACCGCGGTGGACCGGCTCGCCCACCGGCCCCGGCGGCGACCCGAGTGCGAGCGAGGCGACCCGGCTCCTGTGCGCGGGCTCCTACGTCGACGTCGGCTTCCGGGAGGCGGTGATCGACGAGCTCTACGTCCATGAGGAGCGCATCGCCGCCCCCTCGCTCGGCATCGACGCCACCCGTGTGCTCGCCCACGCGCTGCGCGCCCGGCGCGTCGAGTCCGGCTGGGCGCTCGTCATCCTGCTGCTGTGGGCCGCGGCCCTGCCACTCACCGGAGGCCTTGTCCTCTTCTATCTGCCGCCCTTCGCGATGCTCGTCCTCGCAGGGTGGATCCGGAGGATCGCGAGACGCTCGTCCCTGCTCTGGCGCGTCGTGGTGTGGCAGCTGCGCTGGGGTGGGCGAGGGACCCTCGCCTGCGTGCTCATGCTGCTCCTCGGCCTCGCCACCGGGGGCGGCGTCGATCTTCTCGGCATCGGCATCATCACCGGCGGAGGAAACCCGGCCCCGGCATGGTTCGCCCTCACCCTGCCTCTCCTGATGGCCTGGGTGGTGGCCGCACAGGGCGGCCAGTTCGCCAAGGCGCTGACCGGTGAGCTGTCCAGGGCCCGGTTCCCCGATCTCGCCGCCGATCCGGCCGAGCAGGCGGAGGGCGAGCGCTTCCACCGGCTGCGCCGCCGCATCCACGTCGAGCAGCGGGCGCGCCTGCTCATGTACCGCGCGGCAGCCCCCTTCTGCGGGGCGGGCACGCCGTACGCGCCGTGGTCCCTGTCGGTGGAGCTGCGGCCGCGTGAGGGCGTCCGGCCCGAGCCGCTGGACAACACGGTGATCCTGGGCCACATCGTGCCGCTGCTCGAAGCGTTGCGCGTGCCGTCCCCGCACGGCGCGCCCTATCGTGCCCTCGCCGTGCGCGACCGGCTGCGTGAGCTGGAGATCGACGAGGTCGTGTTCCTGCCGGTGGAGGGGCTGCCGCGCAGGTCGCAAGCGCCTTACGCGCCCGAGGCGTTCGAGGAACACCGGTTCCGTTCGGTCGAGGAGGGCGGCGAGACCCGGCGGCACTTCCTGCGGGTCAGGGTCGGCGGCTGGGACGAGGAGATCGTCACGACGGTGTTCGTCCGGGCCCACACCCAGGGCGGGATGCTGATGCTGGAGATCGCCCCTCATGTGCTGCGCCCGGTGCGGCAGCTGTACCAGGACGCCGATCGGGTCGCCCACCAGTACCGGCACAACAATCGCTTCGGCAAGTCCGTCTGGGCGCTCGGCCATGTGCCGGCCTCGGCCGGGCGCGCCGTGGTGACGATGTGGCGGGCGGCAGGGGTGCTGTGGCGGATCGCCTCCGGCGGCCACGCGAAGGCTCTCGCCGATGGCCCGTGGGCGTCCGTTCGGGAGCTCGGCTCGGACGACCGGGCCTCGCTCTTCCAGGAGATGGACGTCAGCCGCTACCTCAAGTCCATCCAGGACCGGGTGGCGGGCGGGGTGCGGCGGGCACTGTACGAAGCGGGCTGGCAGACCGAGGAGTTCGAGCAGAAGGTCGTCAACGTCGCCGCCGGCGCGACGTACATCAACGAAACGCATTTCGGGACGGTGGGCGCCGTGGCCATCGGCAATCGGAACATCGTCACCAGCAACACCGGTGGTGCGACCGCCACGACGGCGGCGCACCGGAGTGGGGGAGACCATGGGACCACCTGAGGGACGCGGCGCGGACATCCATATCGGCAGTGTGGAGGGCGCCGTCGCGATCGGTGACGGCAACGAGGTGACGTACCACGCGGCCGGGGGACATGGACGTGACCGGGCCCAGGAGGAACTGCTGTCCGCCGTACGGAGGTTGCGCGAGGACCTGAGGCGTGCGGCCGTCGACGGCCGGACCACCGCCCTCGACACCGAACTGGCCGCCGCCGAGACCGAGATCGCGGCGACGGGCGGCGCCGGCCCCGGCAGGCTCGCCCGGCTCCGGACCGCCCTGGCGGACGCGGGTGCCGGGATCGGGGTCCTGGCCTCGGGCGCGGCGGTCGCCGAGTCGGTCCGCGCGCTGCTGGGCGGCTGACCATGAACGGGCGCGGTGACCCCGTGCACTGGGACGCCGCGACCCAGCGCTGGGAGCCGGGCGCGGGCCCCTCCGCTGAGCCGGTGCCGCTGCGGAATCCTGACGGGCCGGGGCCCCCGGAGCCCCAGGGGGACCGCTTCCGCGGCTACGGCCCGCCGAGCGGCCGTCCGCGTCGCAGACAGCTCGCGCTCGTCGTGGTGGGCGCCCTGGTGGCCGGTGGCCTTGTCGGCGGCTGGCTGGCGTGGGGCCGGGACGACGGAGGGAACGGCCGCGCGGACGGCGGCCCCGCGGCGAGCGCCTCCGTGTCGACGCCCGGGCCCGGAGACCGGACGAGCGCCTCCGTCCCGACGCCCGAGCCCGGCGGCCGGACGAGCGCCTCCGTCCCGACGCCCGAGCCCGGCGGCCGGGCGAGTCCGGTGCCGGAGGGCTACGAGATGCGGAAGGACCCCAAGGGCTTCGCGACCGCCGTGCCGCGCGGCTGGGTGCGCCGTACCAAGGGAGTGCAGGTCTACTACGACTCGCCGGACGGGCGCTCGTGGTTGCAGGTCTCCACGCCCTCAGGCCTGGAGATCACTCCGTACGAGGCTCTGCGCCGCACGTCCGAGGCGCTCAAGGAGGGCGACGACGCCCTCCCCGGCTACCGGCAGGACGAACTGGTCGAATTCAACGACATCACGTCCATGCTGACCTTCACGTACGACAGTCCGGCTGACGGCGAGCGTCGGAGAGCGTGGGACTGGGCGTTCATGACCGAGAACGCCGGCCCTCAGTACGCCCTCCTCGTCGGTGGTCCCGCCGACGAGTGGCCGTTGCAGCGGAGCAGGGCAAAGGTCGCCCTGGACTCCTTCCTGCCCAGGCCCGGCCGGTGACTCCCCCTGGTCCTGGCGGCTCTTGCTGACGTACTCATGAATGTAGTACTCCTTATACATGAGCGAGCAAGTGCACAACAGGCTGGCGGTGGTGCGCGCCGAGCGGAAGGTGTCGCGGCAGAGCCTCGCCGAGGCGGTGGGGGTCCACTACCAGACCATCGGCTACATCGAGCGGGGGCAGTACAACCCGAGCCTCGACCTGGCCCTGAAGATCGCGAGGTTCTTCGGGCTGCCGGTCGAGGCCCTGTTCTCCCTCGAACCGTTTCGCCCGCTCACGGATCAGGTCTACGGGAGGAACCAGTGATGAGGACCGACGAACGGCACGCCATGACCGGCTACGACCGGCGCATGTACGCGCTCATGAACCGGCGCGAGGCCGCCTCGCTCCACGCCACCGCGGCGCGGCGGCGGGCCGTGGTCCTCGCCCACATAATCCTGACCGCGGCCGGCATCGTGTGCTGGCTCTGCTCCGTGCTCGCCGACGAGCGCTGGGCGGTCCTCGCGCTCCTGGGGATCCTGCTCCCGTGGTGCCTGGCGACCGGCATCATCAACGGCGCCACCCGCGGCCTCCTCGAACTGCGCGCCCGCGCCCTCGACGAGCGCCAGCGCGCCGAGAAGGACCGCGTGGCCGCCCGTGCCCACCGCGCGATGTTTTGGCTCCTGCTCGCCGTGACCGCGGGCGTCGGCGTCGCCGGGCTGAGCGGGGTCACGGTCGAGGGGCTGGTCTTTCCCGTGCTGTTCGGCGTCTTCGTCGCGCACTGGCTCATGCCGCTGTGGACGGCGGGGCTGATGGCCCGGGACGAGCCCGCGGACGACGATCCGGTCGGTCACACGGGGTGACCCTGCCCCTTCTGGGCGGCGTTTGCGCGTACTTTTTGTCCTGAGTGTCCATACCCGCAGTGAGACAGCGCACTTTCGGCCATGTGTTGTGCATGCTTTTCCTGCCGAAGGGCAGGTGCACCCGGCTGCCGCGAGTGACAGGCGGGGCATATGACAGGAACGGAAGGCAAACGGGACGTGTCCGCACAACAGACCATCCATGTGGGCGGAGAGTGGCGCGCCGCCACCTCCGGCGCCACCCGCGAGATCCTCGACCCGGCGGATGCCAAGCCGTTCGCCGTGATCGCCGAGGGCGGAGCGGACGACGCGGACGCCGCCATCGCCGCCGCCCGCAAGGCCTTCGACGAGGGCCCCTGGCCGAGTACGCCCGTCGCCGAGCGCGCCGCGCTGCTGCGCCGCGTCGCCGACCTGCTGGTGCGCGACCGCGAGGAGATCGGGCTCCTGGAGAGCCGCGACGCGGGCAAGACCCTCGAAGAGGGCCGCGTCGACGTCGACTGCGTCGCCGACGCCTTCCGTTACTTCGCCGACCTGGTCATCGGGGAGGGCGGCGGCCGGGTGGTCGACGCCGGCTCCGACGACATCCACAGCGTCGTCGTGCACGAGCCCATCGGCGTCTGCTCGATGATCACGCCCTGGAACTACCCGCTGCTCCAGGCCAGCTGGAAGATCGCCCCGGCGCTCGCGGCCGGCAACACCTTCGTCATCAAGCCCAGCGAGATCACGCCGCTGACGACCGTCGCGCTCATCGAGCTGCTCGTCGAGGCGGGGCTCCCCGCCGGTGTCGCCAACATCGTCACCGGCCCCGGCCACACCGTCGGCGCCCGCCTCGCCGACCACCCCGACGTCGACCTGGTCTCCTTCACCGGCGGCCTCGTCTCCGGCACCAAGGTCGCCCAGGCCGCCGCGCTCGGCGTGAAGAAGGTCGCCCTGGAGCTCGGCGGCAAGAACCCCAACGTCGTCTTCGCCGACGCCTGCGCCACCGAGGAAGGCTTCGACACCGCCGTCGACCAGGCGCTCAACGCCGCCTTCATCCACAGCGGGCAGGTCTGCTCCGCCGGCGGCCGCCTCATCATCGAGGAGTCCGTCCGCGAGCGCTTCGTCGCCGAACTCACCCGCAGGGCCCAGCTGATCAGGCTCGGCCGCGGCACCGAGGACGGCGTCGAGTGCGGCCCGCTCGTCTCGCAGCAGCAGCGCGAGAAGACCGAGATGTACGTCGCCTCCGCCCTGGAGGAGGGCGCGGTGCTCCGCTGCGGCGGCAAGCGCCCCGAGCCGAACGACGTGCGCCCCGCCGAGGGCTACTTCTACGAGCCGACCGTGCTCGACCAGTGCCACCGCGAGATGCGGGTCGTACGGGAAGAGGTCTTCGGACCGGTCCTGACCGTCGAGACCTTCCGCACCGAGGACGAGGCCGTGGCCCTCGCCAACGACACCGAGTACGGTCTCGCGGGTGCCGTGTGGACCAGCGACCCGGGCCGCGCCCGCCGGATGGCCCGGCGCATGCGCCACGGCACCATCTGGATCAACGACTTCCACCCCTACCTGCCGCAGGCGGAGTGGGGCGGCTTCGGCAAGAGCGGCGTCGGGCGCGAGCTCGGCCCCGCCGGCCTCGCCGAGTACCGCGAGTCCAAGCACATCTACCAGAACCTGGCACCCCAGCCGGTCCGCTGGTTCGCGGGCTGACACCCGGCAGGCACACAGAGGTACGCGCGGGGCGGGAGGTCCGCCCCGCGCGCAACATGTTCAAGCGCCCCCGCTCATTACGCGCAAGCACCTTGGCACGACCTCGCAGGAAGAGGAGCACCACGCATGTCTGACCAGACCGAGTTCGACTACGTCATCGTCGGCGGCGGAACCGCAGGATCGGTGATCGCCTCCCGCCTCACCGAGAACCCGGACGTCACCGTCGCCGTCATCGAGGGCGGCCCCAGCGACATCGACCGTGAGGACGTCCTCACGCTGCGCAAGTGGCTCGGTCTGCTCGGCGGCGAGCTGGACTACGAGTACACGACCACCGAACAGCCGCGCGGCAACTCGCACATCCTGCACAGCCGCGCCAAGGTCCTCGGCGGCTGCTCGTCGCACAACACGCTGATCTCCTTCAAGCCGCTGCCCTCCGACTGGGACGAGTGGGAGGCGGCCGGCGCCACCGGCTGGAACGCCAAGGCGATGGACCCCTACTTCGGCAAGCTGCGCAACAACATCGTGCGCGTCGCCAAGAAGGACCAGAACCAGATCGCCACCGACTGGGTCGAGGCGACGAAGACCGCGCTGGGCGTGCCCGAGGTCATCGGCTTCAACGACAAGCCCTTCGACGAGGGCGTCGGCTTCTTCGACCTCTCGTACCACCCGGAGAACAACAAGCGCTCCTCCGCCTCGGTCGCCTACCTGCACCCCCACATGGAGGCCGGTGACCGCCCCAACCTCCACCTCTTCCTGGAGACCTGGGCCACCAAGCTGGAGCTCGACGGCAAGACCGCCCGCGGCGTGCACATCCGCACCAAGGACGGCGTCGAGAAGCTCTTCACCGCCCGCCGCGAGGTGCTCGTCTGCGCCGGCGCCATCGACACGCCGCGGCTGCTCATGCACTCCGGCATCGGCCCGAAGAAGGACCTCGAGGCCCTCGGCATCCCGGTCGTCCACGACCTGCCGGGCGTCGGCGAGAACCTCATCGACCACCCCGAGTCGGTCATCGTCTGGGAGACCAACGGGCCGATCCCCGGCAACTCCGCGATGGACTCGGACGCCGGTCTCTTCGTGAAGCGGGACCCGGACCACAAGGGCCCGGACCTGATGTTCCACTTCTACCAGATCCCGTTCACCGACAACCCGGAGCGGCTCGGCTACGAACGCCCCGAGCACGGCGTGTCGATGACCCCGAACATCCCCAAGTCCCGCTCCCGCGGCCGCCTCTACCTCACCTCGGCCGACCCGGAGGTCAAGCCCGCCCTCGACTTCAAGTACTTCGAGGACGAGGACGACTACGACGGGCGGACCCTCGTCGACGGCATCAAGCTGGCCCGCAAGGTCGCCGAGGCCGAGCCGTTCAAGAAGTGGCTCAAGCGCGAGGTCTTCCCCGGCCCCGAGGTCACCGACGACGCCGAGATCAGCGAACTGGTGCGCAAGGCCGCGCACACCGTCTACCACCCCGCAGGCACCTGCCGAATGGGTGCCTCCACTGATGAACTCGCCGTGGTCGACCCGGAGTTGAAGATCCGGGGCCTGGCAGGAATCCGTATCGCGGACGCATCCGTCTTCCCGACGATGCCCGCCGTGAACCCGATGATCGGAGTGCTCATGGTCGGGGAGAAATGTGCCGAGATCCTTGGGGGTGACGGCCGATGAGCGAGGCCACCGTGACCACCACGGACAAGACGACCGACGAGACGGCCGAAGGGCCCGTCTTCGCCGTCCGCAACCTCTGGAAGGTCTTCGGACCCGGCGCCGAGCGAATACCGGGTAACACCGAGGTGCACGGCCTCAGCCCCGCCGAACTGCGGGAGCAGACCGGCTGCACCGCGGCCGTGCGCGACGTCTCCTTCGACGTCCACAAGGGCGAGGTCTTCGTCGTCATGGGCCTGTCGGGCTCCGGCAAGTCCACCCTCGTACGCTGCCTGACCCGGCTCATCGAGCCCACCTCGGGCTCCCTCGCCATCGATGGCGAGGACGTCCTCGCCATGGACAAGGCCCGCCTGCGCGAACTGCGCCGCCACCGCGCCGCCATGGTCTTCCAGCACTTCGGCCTGCTGCCGCACCGCTCCGTCCTCGACAACGTCGCGTACGGCCTGGAGATCCAGGGCGTCGGCAAGGCCGAGCGCCGCGCCAAGGCCCTCGAAGTCGTCAAGAAGGTCGGCCTCGAAGGACTCGAACAGCGCAGGCCCGGCCAGCTCTCCGGCGGCCAGCAGCAGCGCGTGGGCCTGGCCCGCGCCCTCACCGTCGACCCCGAGGTCCTCCTCTTCGACGAGCCGTTCAGCGCCCTCGACCCGCTGATCCGCCGCGACATGCAGGAAGAAGTCGTCCGCCTGCACCGCGAAGAGGGCCGCACCATGGTCTTCATCACCCACGATCTCAGCGAGGCCCTCAAGCTCGGCGACCGCATCGCCCTGATGCGCGACGGCCGCGTCGTCCAGCTCGGCACGCCCGAGGAGATCGTCGGCTCCCCGGCCGACGACTACGTCCGCGACTTCGTCCGCGACGTGGTGCGCGCCGACGTGATGACCGTGCGCAGCGCCATGCGCCCGGCCGGCGGCGACGAGGAGAGCCGCGGCGCGGCCCTCGCGCCCGACGCCAAGGTCTCCGAGGCCATCGAGGCCGTCGCCCGCACCGGCTTCCCGGTGCGCGTGATGGACGGCAAGCGCTGCCTGGGCGTGGTGGACCACGCCGGGCTGCTCGCCGTGGTCGCCGGGACCTCGGTCCCCGCGGCGGACACAGTCCCCGGCCGGGGCGAGGTGGTCGCCTGATGGCCACCGCCACCGCTTCCGGGCCCGTACGGGACACGGGGATCGGCGCGCTCCTGCGCCACCGTGCCGTCGGCAAGCTCCTGCTGCTCGCCGTCGCCGCGGCCGTCCTCGTGCCGATCCTCAACGCCAAGTGGGCCTCCGGCGCCTGGCCCGACGCCCTCACCGTCGACCTGACCGAGCCGCTCGGCAGGACGACCGACTGGATCATCGACAACCGCGACAGCCACCCGCTGTTCATCTACTTCCTCGGCCACGTCAGCAACGCCATCGTGCTCTCCGTGCGCGGCGTCTACCTCGTGCTGCTCGCCGCCGGCTGGGCCGGCGTGACCATCGGCGCCGGCCTCATCGCCTGGCGCACGGCGGGCGTCAAGCTCGCCGTCATGGCGTCCGCCGCGTTCGCCGTCTGCGGCCTGCTCGGCATGTGGGTGCCGACCATGCAGACGCTCGCCCTGATGATCGTCGCCGTCCTCGCCTCCGTCGTGATCGGCCTGCTCCTCGGCCTCGCGGGCGGCCTCAACGACCGGGTCTTCCGCATCCTGCGGCCCGTCCTCGACACCATGCAGGTGCTTCCCGCCTACGCGTACCTGCTGCCGTTCGCCCTCGTCTTCGGCATGGGCGTGCCCGCCGCCATCATCGCGACCGTCGTCTACGCGGCCCCGCCGATGGCCCGGCTCACCGCGCTCGGCCTGCGCGGCGCCGACGGCGGCGTGATGGAGGCGGTCACCTCGCTCGGCGCGACCAGCAGGCAGCGGCTGTTCTCCGCGCGTTTCCCGCTCGCCGCCAAGCAGCTCCTGCTCGGCCTCAACCAGACGATCATGATGGCGCTCTCCATGGCCGTCATCGCCTCGGTGATCGGCGCCGGCGGTCTCGGCGACCGCGTCTACCAGGCGCTCTCCACCGTCGACGTCGGCCAGGCGCTCGCCGCCGGCATCCCGATCGTGCTGCTCGCCGTGGTCCTCGACCGCGTCACCGGCGCCGCGGGCGAACACGCCGGGAGCAGCGCCGATGACACGTCGGCACTGCGCGGCTGGCGCGGCTGGTCGATCGCCGCCGCCGGCACGGTCGTCGTCGCGCTCGCCGCCCGCTTCGCGGACCGCGTGGACTGGCCGACCGGCTGGGTCGTCAACATCGCCCCCTCGGTGAACACCGCCAAGGAGTGGATGGTCGATCACATCTACACCGGCGTGCCCGTCGTCGGCGGCACCGCCGACTGGGCCTCGCACTTCACCACCTGGGTCCTCAACCCGGTCAGGGACGGCCTGCAGGGCCTGCCCTGGTGGTCGGTGCTGCTCGTCGTCGCCGCGCTCGCCTGGCTCATCGGCACCTGGCAGACGGCGCTCACCGCCGTCGCCGCGATGGCCGCGATCGGCGTGCTCGGCGTCTGGGACAAGTCCCTCGACACGCTCGCGCAGGTCCTCGCCGGTGTCGCCGTGACCCTGGTCCTCGGCTTCGCCATCGGCATCGCCGCCGCCCGCAGCAAGCGCCTCGAAAGCCTGCTCCGGCCGGTGCTCGACGTCTTCCAGACGATGCCGCAGTTCGTCTACCTCATCCCCGTCGTCGCGCTCTTCGGCATCGGCCGCGCCCCCGCGGTCGCCGCGGCCGTCGTCTACGCGCTGCCCGCCGTCGTCCGCATCACCACGCAGGGCCTGAACCAGGTCGACGCCGCCGCGATGGAGTCCTCGCGCTCGCTCGGCGCCTCCAGCTGGCAGCAGCTGCGCAAGGTCCAGCTGCCGCTGGCCCGCCCCGCGCTGATGCTCGCCCTCAACCAGGGCGTCGTCCTGGTCCTCGCCGTCGTCGTCATCGGCGGCCTGGTCGGCGGTGGCGCGCTCGGCTACGACGTGGTGTTCGGCATCGCCCAGGGCGACCTGGCGACCGGTCTGGTGGCCGGTGCCGCGATCGTCTGCCTCGGCCTGATGCTCGACCGGGTCACGCAGCCCACCGAACGCCGGCCCCGCCGCGCGAAGAAGGGAGCGTGACATGCGAGTTCGTACGCGTGTCATGAGTGCCGTCACGGCCGGGGGCGCGCTGCTGGCGCTCTCCGGCTGCGGCGCCGCCGACATGAGCAAGCAGGCGTCGCCGTACGCGAACGCCGAGGGCGCCAAGACGGTGACCCTCTCCGTCCAGTCGTGGGTCGGCGCGCAGGCGGACGTCGCCGTCGCCGAGTACCTGCTCAAGAACGAGCTGGGCTACCGCGTCGACAAGGTCCAGATCGACGAGGTGCCCGCCTGGGACGCCCTCAGCCAGGGCCGCGTCGACGCGATCATGGAGGACTGGGGCCACCCGGACCAGGAACAGCGGTACGTCAAGGACAAGAAGACGATCGTGCCCGGCGGTGACGTCGGCGTGACCGGCCACATCGGCTGGTACGTGCCGACGTACTTCGCGAAGCAGCACCCGGACGTCACCGACTGGAAGAACCTCAACAAGTACGCGGACCGGCTCAAGACGTCCGAGAGCGGCAGCAAGGGCCAGCTCATGGACGGCTCCCCGTCGTACGTGACGAATGACAAGGCCCTCGTGCAGAACCTGGACCTGGACTACCAGGTCGTCTTCGCGGGGTCCGAGGCGGCGCAGATCACCCAGATCGAGCAGTTCGCCAAGCAGAAGAAGCCGTTCCTCACCTACTGGTACAAGCCGCAGTGGCTGTTCGAGAAGGTGCCGATGACGGAGGTGAAGCTGCCGAAGTACAAGGAGGGCTGCGACGCCGACCCCGCCAAGATCAAGTGCGCCTACCCGCACACGCCGCTGCAGAAGTACTTCAACGCGGACTTCGCGAAGAACGGCGGCGACGCCGCGAAGTTCCTGAAGAACTTCAAGTGGTCGGAGGAGGACCAGAACGAGGTCTCCCTGATGATCGCCGACAAGAAGATGTCGCCGGACGACGCCGCGAAGAAGTGGGTCGAGGACCACGAGGCGAAGTGGAAGGGGTGGCTTCCCAAGTAGGCCGCCACGCCCACCCGGTGCCGGGTGCCCGTGTGAACGGGCGCCCGGCACCGCCGTGTTCGGCGCGCCGCCGTGCTCCGGCGGCTACGCCAGCCCGTCGGCGATCCCGCGCAGGGCCGCCATCGTCCGGTGCAGCAGCCCGGGACCGAACGTGATCCGGGTGGCGCCGAGCTCCCCGAGCTCCTTGAGCGTGGGCCCGTCCGGCCGCGCCACCACATTGAGCGGCCCCTCGATCTCCGCCCGCAGCACGGGGATCACCTCGGCCGGCGCCAGGATCGGGTACACGCAGTCCGCGCCCGCCGCCACGTACCGGCGGGCCCGCTCGACGGCGGCCGCGGGGTCGGTGACGCCCCTGATGAAGGTGTCGACCCGGGCGTTGACGAAGAGCCGGTCGCCCGCCTCCCTGCGCACCTCGGCGAGGAAGGCCGCCTGCTCGGCGGGGTCCCTGAGCGCCTCGGGGCCGCTGCCGTGGCCGCCGGCGGAGTCCTCCAGATTGCAGCCGACCGCGCCCGTCTCCAGGAGCCGGTCCACCAGCTCCTTCGGGGCGAGCGCGTACCCGCTCTCGATGTCGGCGGTCACGGGCACCGAGACGGCCCGGACGATCCGCGTGATCGCCGCGAACATCTCCTCGGCCGGCACCTGCCCGTCCTCGTACCCCAGCGAGGCCGCGACACCGGCACTGGGCGTGGCCAGCGCCTCGTACCCCGCCTCCTCGAACACCCGGGCGCTCGCGGCGTCCCACGGCCCGGGCAGGACCAGCGGGTCGCCGGGCGCCCGTCCGTGGTGCAGGGCGCGCAGTGTGTCGACGTGGTTCACCATGCCGGGCCTCCAGGCTCGATGCGGCGGCTGACCATCAGCCGGTTCCAGCTGTTGATGACCGTGATCACGCCGATGAGATGGGCGAGTTCGCCCTCGTCGAAGTGTCCGGCCGCTCTCTCGTACACATCCTCGGGCACGAAGCCCTCGGTGAGAACGGTGATCGCCTCGGTCAGCGCGAGAGCGGCGCGTTCCCGCTCGCTGAAGGCCGCGCCCGCCTCCTGCCAGGCGTCGAGCAGGGCGATCCGCCGGGGGCTCTCGCCGTTCCCGAGCGCGACGTCCACGTGCATGTCCAGGCAGAACGCGCACGCGTTGAGCTGCGAGGCCCGGATCATCACCAGCTCCGCGAGGACGGGGTCGCCGAGCCCCCGCTTGGCCGCCGCGCCGAGCGTGCGCATCGCGCCGGCCACGCCCTTGTCCAAGTACGTGGTGCGAGCGCTCACTTGGCGTCGGCCGCCGTGTAGTGGCCCGGCACCTGGCGGGTGCTGACGCCGAAGCGGTTCCACGCGTTGATGACGGTGATGGCCGAGATGAGCTGGGTCAGCTCCGCCTCGTCGAAGTGCGCGGCCGCCCGCGCGTACACGTCGTCCGGCACGAAGCCGTCGGTCAGGACGGTGATCGCCTCGGTCAGTTCGAGGGCGGCCACCTCCTTGGCCGTGTAGAAGTGCTGGGACTCCTCCCAGGCGCTGAGCTGGATGATCCGCTCGACGCTCTCGCCCGCCTTGAGGGCGTCCTTGCTGTGCATGTCCAGGCAGAGCGCGCAGCGGTTGATCTGGGAGGCGCGGATCTTGACGAGCTCGTAGATCACCGGGTCGAGGCCCTTACGGGCGGCCGCGTCGAGCTTGATCATGGCCTTGAAGACCTCGGGGGCGTGCTGCGCCCAGGCGAGGCGGGGGGTGTGCTCGTGGACGTACTCCCCGGCGGCGGGGGTGCTGTCGGTGCTCCGGGGACTGGCGGTGGGGGTCGCGTTCGTGGTCATGCCGTCGACCCTACGGAGCCGGTGACCCACGGGTATGGTCCATTTCCATGGGAGAAACATGGGCCACTTCTGGGGACGGGCTCGGCGTCGACCTCCATCTGGAGACCGGCGGCGACGCCTCCCGCCACGGCGTCCGCAAGGGCCTGACCGACGCCCTGCGCGAGGCCGTGCGCGGCGGCCGCCTCGCCCCCGGCACCCGCCTCCCGTCGTCCCGCTCCCTCGCCGCCGACCTCGGCATCGCCAGGAACACCGTGGCCGACGCCTACGCCGATCTGGTCGCCGAGGGCTGGCTCACCGCACGCCAGGGCTCGGGCACGCGCGTCGCCGAGCGCGTCGTCGCGCCACCGGTGCGGCCCGCGCCGCCCCGCAGGAGGAGCGGCGCTCCGGTGTACGACCTCGGCCCCGGCACCCCGGACCTGTCGGCGTTCCCGCGCGCCGAATGGCTCAAGGCGGCCCGGCGCGCGATGGCCGCGGCACCCAACGACGCCCTCGGCTTCCCCGACCCGCGCGGCCGCGTCGAGCTGCGCACCGCACTCGCCGGCTACCTCGCCCGGGCCCGCGGCGTGCACGCCGACCCCGGCCGCGTGGTGATCACCGCCGGGTTCGTGCACGCCCTCGCGCTCCTTGGCCGGGTGCTGCGGGCCCGCGGAACACCGGAGGTGGCCGTCGAGTCGTACGGCCTCGACCTGCACTGGAACCTGCTGCACCGCGCCGGACTGCGCACGACGCCCCTCGACTTCGACGGCCTCGGCACCGACGTCTCGTCGCTGGGCCCCCGATCCCCGAAGGCGGTCCTGCTCACCCCCGCGCACCAGTTCCCGATGGGCGTGCCGCTCCACCCCGACCGGCGGGCGGCCGCCGTCGACTGGGCGCGGCGCGAGGGCGGGGTGATCCTGGAGGACGACTACGACGGCGAGTTCCGCTACGACCGCCAGCCCGTGGGCGCGCTGCAGGGACTCGACCCCGAACACGTCGTGTACCTCGGCACGGCCAGCAAGTCCCTCGCCCCCGGGCTCCGCCTGGGCTGGATGGTGGTGCCGAGCGGCCTGCAGGAGGAGGTACTCGGCGAGCAGGAGGCGGCCGGTGCGTTCTGCGGCGCCCTGGACCAGCTGACGCTGGCGGAGTTCATCACCTCGGGGGCGTACGACCGCCATGTGCGCGGCGCCCGCCTGCGCTACCGGCGCCGCCGTGACCAGCTCGTGGCGGCGCTGGCCGCCCACGCCCCGGACGTCCGCGCCACCGGCATCGCGGCGGGCCTGCACGCCGTCCTCGAACTCCCCCCGGGCACCGAACGGTCCATAGTCCAGGCAGCCACCTGGGAACGCCTAGCAGTCCAGGGCCTGACCGCCTTCCGCCACCCCCTGGCCCGGACGCCCAGACAGGACGCACTGGTGGTCGGCTACGGCACCCCGGCGGACCACGCGTGGACGGGGGCACTGGAGGCGCTTTGCAGGGTGTTGCCGTGAGGGTTCAGGGGGCGGGGTTCACCGCCCCGCGCCAGGTCACAGACCCCCGCCACATCACCGAGCCCCGTCCCCCGCCTCGCCCCCCGCAGGGCTCTCGCCGAATCGGGCCAGTGCCAGCGCTCCCGCGACCGCTACGGCGAAGCCCAGGAGTGCCAGCCATTCCAGGCCTCCGCGCGTGCGGTCGCCCAGCCATACGACGCCCACCAGCGCCGGGCCGATCGTCTCGCCGATCACCAGGCCCGCCGTGGCCGTGGTCACCGAGCCGCGCTGCAGCGCCGAGGTGAGCAGCAGGAAGGCCGCGCCTCCGCCCAGCAGCAGCGCGTACGTCGCCGGGTTGGTGAGCAGCGCGCCCGGCGCCATGTCGTCGATGAGGCGGACGGTCACCTCGACCACCCCGAAACCGCACCCCGCCCCGAGGCCGAGTGCCAGCGCCCGCCCCCGCCCGGGCAGCCGCCCCGCGACGGCGCCGAGCAGCAGGACGGCGGCGGCGACGCCCAGCATCACGTACCGCAGGGTCGTCGAGCCGGTGCCCTCGCCCTCGTCGCCGGAGGCCAGCCCGAGCATCGCGAGCCCCGCGCAGACGACGCCCACCGCGCCCCATTCGACGCCGCTCAGCCGCACCTTGAGCAGCCGGGCCGCGACGACCGCCGTGACGGCGAGGCTCGCGGCGAGCGCCGCGCCCACCGCGTAGATCGGGATGGAGCGCAGCGCCACGATCTGCAGCAGGAAGCCGAGCCCGTCGAGGCCGAGCCCCGCGAGGTAGCGCCACTGGCGCAGGACGCGAAGCAGGAGCGCCGGGTCGACCCCGGAACCGGTGCCGGGCGTGGTGGCGCGCGCGGCGACCGCCTGGAGAACCGAGGCCGTACCGAAGCAGACCGCCGAACCGAGTGCGCAAATCATCCCAAGAGACACGAAGTGACTGTAGAGGACGGTGAGCCGGGCCCGGCCGCCGGGGAGCCGAGGAGGTCCAAAGGAGACGCAAGGGACATCCGGGGGAGGTGGCCGGCACGGGGTCCCGGGTCTTCCCTACGCTGATCGCCGATCGCGGTACGACGACGGACGCGCGTACCAAGAGGCCGCGGCGGCATCACGTACGACACGGGGGAGTGGCACCACATGGCGGGGAAAAAACAGCAACGGCGTCTGAGGTCGAGCACGGTCGCGCTCGGCAGCATGGGCGTGCTCGCCGCGGCCCTCACCTCCTGCGGCTCCGATCCGGACCGCCGCTGCGTCGACCGCGACAGCTACGACTTCGCCAACGGCTACCGCATCGTCAGCGACAGCAAGTGCGCGTCCGGCGGCTCGGGGTCGAGTTCCGGTTCGAGTTCAGGGTCGGGTTCCTCGTCCTCCGGCAAGTCCCGCGGCGGCTCCTACGGCACCGGCAACACGTCGGGCCGCACCGACGCCGCCTGGTACTACGACGCGGACGTCGACGGACGCCACGCCGACCACGGCACGTTCAGCCGCAGCGAGGCCGTCGACCGGGACGGCTTCGGCTGCTCGGGCAGCGGCAGCGGCGGCGGCTGAGCGCCCGGGACCCGGAAACGCACACGATGGAACGCCGCACGATCGAACCGCGCCCACACTGGCAGCGGACCGTCGAGGAGCAGGGGCTCATCTACCCCCTCACCCGCTACCCCGACGGCACCCTGCGCCCCTACTGGGACGAGAGCGCCCACTACGTCTTCTCCCTCCCCGAGGTCGAGGCGCTCGAAGAGGTCGTCGAGGAACTGCACGCGATGTGTCTGGCCGCCGCCGGGCACATCGTCGAGCACGACCGCCTCGCCGACCTCGGCATCACGGACCCCCGGGTGGCCGCCGCCGTCACCGAGGCCTGGCACCGCAGGGCCGAACTCCCCTCCCTGTACGGCCGTTTCGACCTGCGTTACGACGGCACGGGCCCGGCCAAGATGCTGGAGTACAACGCCGACACCCCCACCTCCCTCGTCGAGGCCGCGAGCCCCCAGTGGTTCTGGATGGAGGAGCGCTTCCCCGGCGCCGACCAGTGGAACTCCCTCCACGATCGGCTCGTCGACGCGTGGCGCAAGCAGGCCCCGCTGCTGCCGCCCGGCGGCCCGCTGTACTTCGCGCACTCCGCCGCCGACGAGCTCGGCGAGGACCTGATGACCGTCGCGTACCTGAGGGAGACGGCCGAACAGGCGGGCCTCGCCGCCGAGTCCATCTCCATGGAGGACATCGGCTGGGACCGGCTCTCGCGCCGCTTCGTCGACAAGAAGCTCCGTTTCATGCGCAGTTGCTTCAAGCTCTACCCGTGGGAGTGGCCGACCACGGACCGCTTCGCCCCGCACGTCCTGGAGACCCTCGACAACGGCGGCGGCACCGGCTCCACGCTGTGGATCGAACCCGCCTGGAAGATGCTCCTCTCCAACAAGGCGCTCCTGGCGATCCTCTGGGAGCTCTACCCGGACCACCCGAACCTCCTGCCCGCCTACCTGGACGGCCCCCGCGAACTGGCGGCGACGACCGGCTACGTGACCAAGCCGCTGCTCGGCCGCGAGGGCGCCGGGGTGACGGTGCACGAGCCGGGCGCGACCCCCGTGACGCCCGTGGCCCCCGCGGCCCCCGCGAAGCCCGAAGGGCCGTGCTGCTACCAGGAGTTGGCGCCGCTCCCCGACTTCGACGGCAACCGGGTCGTGCTCGGCGCCTGGGTCGTGGCGGACGAGGCGGCGGGCCTCGGCATCCGCGAGTCGTCCGGCCTGATCACGGACGAGTACGCACGGTTCGTACCGCACGTGATCCTCTGAGCGGCCGCCACCCCGGTCAGGCGCTGGTCAGGCGCTGGTCACGCGGTGGTCAGCCGCGCGTACACCTCGATCTCGATCTTCATCCGGGGATCGGCGAGACCGCACATGAGCATGGTGGCAGCCGGCCGGACCTCGCCGAACGCGCGACGCAGCACCGGCCAGCAGGGCTCGAAGTCGGCCCGGTCGGGCAGCAGATACCGCACCCGCACCACGTCGGCGAAGGTGCACTTCGCCTCGGTCAAGGCGGCCTCGATGTTGCGCAGACACTGCTCGGCCTGCTCCACCACGTCGTCGGAGATCGTCATGGTGGTGTAGTCGAATCCGGTCGTCCCGGACACATGAATCCAGTCGCCGTCGATCATCACACGGGCATAGCCGATCTGTTCCTCGAACGTCGAGCCGCTGAGGAGGGAACGTCGCTCTGTCATGCGCCGAACGCTAAGGGCCCAACTCCGATACGTCTAATACGACTTCAGGCACGGAGTGATATCTCTAGGCGTATGGAGCGCCCCGAACTTCCCCTGCCGCAGCTGCACGCCTTCGTCGTGCTCGCCGAGGAACTCCACTTCGGCCGCGCCGCCACCCGCCTGGGCATCGCCCAGCCTCCGCTGAGCCAGCAGATCCGCCGCCTGGAGTCCAAGGTCGGCCACGCACTGTTCAGCCGCGAACCCGGACGCATCGGCCTCACCCCGGCAGGGCGGGAACTCCTCCCCGCCGCCCGGCGCGCCCTCACCCACCTCGCGGAAGGGCTGACCGCAGCCCGCGACGTCGGCAGCGGCAGGGCCGGCCGCCTCCGGATCGGCTTCGCCGCCTCCCTCGCCCTCACCGTCCTCCCCAGCCTGCTGCGAACCTTCCGGGAACGGTTTCCCGCCGTGCATCTGGACATCCAAGAGATGACCACGACACCGCAACTGGCCGCCCTGCGCGAAAAGACGATCGACATCGGCCTGTTGCGGGAGCCACCTGCCCATGATGCGGAGCTCGGCTTCGAGACCGTGCTGACCGAACCGTTCGTGGCCGTCCTGCCCGCCGCGCACCCGCTCGCGGCCCAACGATCCGTCCGGGTGGAGCAGTTGGCGGACTCTGCCTTCGTACTCCTGCCTCGTGCCGTCGGTCCGCCGCTCTACGACCAGATCACCGATCTCTGCGTCGCCGCGGGGTTCACCCCCCAGGTGACCCAGCACGCCGTGGAATGGCAGACCATCTGCGCCCTGGTCGGAACCGGCCTGGGCGTGTCATTGGCCCCGGAGAGCATCCGCCGGATCCGCCTCGCCGGTGTCGCCTTCCGCAGGATCACCCCCAATACGGCGCGCACCCGAGTCGCCGTCGCCTGGCGCAAGAACGACCCGAACCCCCTGGTCAAAGGCATCATGACGACCCTCGACCAAGACCAAGACCCCCCGACCAGGCCCTAGACCGAACCCGAACCCGAAGCTGAGGCCGGGGCCCGGCCCCGGCCTCAGGGCCGTCAACTCAAAACCGCCCGCAACTGATCGAGCCCCCAGTCCAGGTCCTCCTTGCTGATGACCAGCGGGGGAGCGATGCGGATCGTCGACCCGTGCGTGTCCTTGACCAGCACCCCCCGGTCCATGAGCTTCTGGGAGACCTCCCGTCCCGTGCCGTACGCCGGGGCGATGTCGACGCCCGCCCACAGTCCGCGCCCCCGCACCTGCGTGACCTTGCCCGTGCCGGTCAACAGCCGCAGCTCGGCGTGGAGATGCTCGCCCAGCTCCGTGGCCCGCTGCTGGAACTCACCCGTCGACAGCATGTCGACGACCTCCAACGCCACCGCGCAGGCGAGCGGATTGCCGCCGAACGTCGAGCCGTGCTCACCCGGCCTGAAGACACCGAGCACATCGGCGTCGGCGACCACCGCCGAGACCGGTACGACCCCGCCGCCGAGCGCCTTGCCCAGCAGGTACACGTCCGGGACCACACCTTCGTGCTCGCACGCGAACGTACGCCCCGTCCTGCCGAGCCCCGACTGGATCTCGTCCGCGATGAACAGGACCCGGCGCTCCCTGGTCAGCTCCCTGACACCCGGCAGGTATCCGGCCGGCGGCACGAGGACCCCCGCCTCGCCCTGGATCGGTTCGAGCAGCACGGCCACGGTGTCGTCGGTGACCGCCGCGCGCAGCGCCTCCAGATCGCCGTACGGCACGATCTCGAACCCCGGCGTGTACGGGCCGTAGTCCGCCCGGGCCTCCTCGTCCGTGGAGAAGCTGATGACGGTCGTGGTCCGGCCGTGGAAGTTGCCGGCGGCGACAACGATCTTCGCCTGCCCGTCCGGCACCCCCTTCACCCGGTACCCCCACTTCCGCGCGGTCTTCACGGCCGTCTCGACGGCCTCCGCGCCGGTGTTCATGGGGAGCACCATGTCCTTGCCGCAGAGCTCCGCCAGGCGCGTACAGAACTCGGCGAACCGGTCGTGGTGGAAGGCCCGCGACGTCAGCGTCACACGGTCCAGCTGCGCCTTCGCGGCGTCGATCAGCCGGCGGTTGCCGTGGCCGAAGTTGAGGGCGGAGTATCCGGCGAGCATGTCGAGATAGCGCCGGCCCTCGACGTCGGTCATCCAGGCGCCCTCGGCCGTGGCGACCACGACGGGCAGCGGATGGTAGTTGTGCGCGCTGTGCGCCTCGGCCGAGGCGATCAACTGCTCGCTGATCGCGCCGGAGCCCGAGCCGGAGCCGGAGCCGGCCCGCGACGACGGCGACACGGATGACGACGACGATGACGCGGATGACGATGACGATGACGATGACGTGCGGGGAGATGGCGTACTCGACACGGGGTCTCCGTTCGTCCTGCGGCGTGGGGCGGGTGTGGCGCCCAAGTTCTATCGTCGCTCGCATCGCGGACGAAGAAACCTGCCGAACCGGCGTGCCAGCTAGGGTGGCCCTGACAGCACGGTGACTGGCGCACGGGGAACGGACCCCGAGGAAGCCGTGCGAGGCACGACCTTCGAGGTGCCGCCCGCCTGGGCACCCCGGGACCACGACCGGACACTCACCGCTCGCCCCGGAGGACGCCATGACTCTCCCTTCCTCTTCCCCTCGCCACCACTCCGCGCTCGCCGCAGAGGACCCCGAACTCGCCGCCCTCGTCGGCGCCGAGGAGCAGCTCCAGGCCGAGACCCTGCGGCTGATCCCCAGCGAGAACTACGTCTCCGCCGCAGTCCTCGAAGCCTCCGGCACCGTCCTGCAGAACAAGTACAGCGAGGGCTATCCCGGCCGCCGCTACTACGAGGGCCAGCAGAACATCGACCCCGTCGAGCGCCTGGCCATCGCCCGCGCCAAGGCCGTCTTCGGCGTCGAGCACGCCAACGTCCAGCCCTACTCCGGCTCCCCGGCCAACCTCGCCGTCTACCTCGCCTTCGCCGAGCCCGGCGACACCGTGATGGGCATGGCCCTGCCGATGGGCGGCCACCTCACCCACGGCTGGGGCGTCTCCGCCACCGGCAAGTGGTTCCGCGGCGTGCAGTACGGCGTGCGCCGGACCGACGACCCGGAGACCAACGGCCGCATCGACCTCGACGAGGTCCGCGACATCGCCCTCAAGGAACGTCCCAAGCTGATCTTCTGCGGTGGCACCGCCCTCCCTCGCACCATCGACTTCGCCGCCTTCGCCGAGATCGCCCGCGAGGCCGGCGCCGTCCTCGTCGCCGACATCGCGCACATCGCCGGTCTCATCGCCGGTGGCGCCCACCCCTCACCGGTGCCGCACGCCGACGTGATCTCCACGACCACGCACAAGACGCTGCGGGGCCCGCGCGGCGCGATGCTCATGTCGCGCGAGGAGCATGCCAAGGCCATCGACAAGGCGGTCTTCCCCGGTCTGCAGGGCGGCCCGCACAACCAGACCACCGCGGCCATCGCGGTCGCCCTGCACGAGGCGTCCCGGGCCTCCTTCCGCGACTACGCCCACGCGGTCGTCGACAACGCCAAGGCCCTCGCCGAGGCCCTGCTCGCCCGCGGCTTCGACCTGGTCTCCGGCGGCACCGACAACCACCTGATCCTGATGGACCTCACCCCCAAGGACGTCCCGGGCAAGATCGCGGCCAAGGCCCTCGACCGGGCCGGGATCGTCGTCAACTACAACACCGTCCCCTTCGACCCGAGGAAGCCCTTCGACCCCTCGGGCGTCCGCATCGGAACCCCCTCCCTGACCTCCCGCGGTCTCGGCACGGAACACATGGCGACCGTGGCCGAGTGGATCGACCGCGGTGTCGCCGCCGCGCGCACCGGGGACGAGGACGCCCTGACGAAGATCAGGTCCGAGGTCGCCGACCTGATGGCCGTCCACCCGGCCCCCGGCCTGCCCACCGCCTGACCCGCGACGGCCCCGGCCGCCCCCGCACCCGCCCCCGCACCCGCTCCGGCCGCACCGCGCAGCCGGACCGGACCGGGGGGGGGGGGGGGGGGGGGCGGCCCGCCCGCCACTCGGGATCACAGGTCCCGCAACTCCTGGCGGGGCCCGGCGTCACGAGGCCGGCGCCGCCACCCCGCCACCGCCGCCAGGCCCTCGGCCACCGGCCCCCGGAGCAGCAGCGCGGCGACCGCCCCCGCCGCCGCGCCCGGTATCGCCCACCACCAGTCCGTGCCCCCACTGCCCGGCCCGCCGCCCCGGACGACGGCCGCCTGCCCCTCCTCGCCCTTCTCGGCGACCGACGGGGCGGGCGGCACCTCGGATCCCGGCGCGATCCCGGGGCTGCCCACGTCGGACGCCTTCCCCATCAACCCCAGCTCCCTGAAGAGGGAGACCAGACGCGCGGGCTCCTTCGCCCGATACCAGCCGCCGTTCAACGAGGCGACATCCGTCGACCTGTGCACCCAGAGGTCCGCGTCCTTCTTGTCCGTCAGCGTCGGATAGACCCGGTCCACCCGCCAAGGCCGCACGTCGTGGACCATCCACGTGATGTTGATCTGGCGGCTGCTCTCGCCGACGCCGAGGCCCGGCGCCTCCTCCCGCTGACCGGTGGAGCCCTTGGGTTGGAGCCACCTCTCCAACTGGCCGTACTCCTTGTCGCTGTAGTAGAGCGCGGCGCTCTGCGTGCTCTCCGGTGACACCAGCAGCACGCTCGTCGGTCCGCCCGCCGCCGCGCCCGGAGCGCCTGCCAACACCAGCGCCCCGGCGATCCCCAGTCCCGCCGCCGCCCCGCACAGTCCCCTTGCCGTCCGCATGCCGATCCCCCAGCCGCCCGCCGGCGCGGCCCTCCGCGCCGATTCACTTCAGGTACACCGCCCGAGCCGTTCAGGTTCCCGATCCACCCGACCCGATCTGATCCGACCCGATCCGCTCAGTCCCGGGCACGGGCGGCCTCCTCACGGGACCGATCTCGCGATCTCCAGCGCCCGCTTCCTCGACGCCACACCCTCCAGCCGCAGCGTCAGCTCGTCCCCATGCGTCCACAGCAGCGTCGCCCCCGCCGTCCGCACGGACCGGCGCCAACGCTCGCCGTCCCCGTCCACCAGCCAGAACGTGAGCCGGTGCGGTTCGGCGAACCACAGCCCGGGCTCCCCGCCGACCTCGACCCACTCGGGCGCCTTCGGCACCGTCTTGGCGAAGCCGGGGTCGACGAGGGCCGCGTACTCGTCGAGGCGCACCGTGCGATCCTCCTCGCGCCAGCAGAGGCTGACCAGGACGCGGGAGCCCGGCTCGCGCGTCACCGATACCGCGTCCGGCCTGCCGAGCGCCGTCGGCACGGCGGGCGTGAACCCGGCCGGACGCCGGGCCTCGGCCGCCGTCACGGGCTCACCGCAGCCGGGCACCGCCGGCCGCGACGAGGGGGCCGCCGACGGGTCGTACCGCACCTCGACGCCGCCGAAGTCGAACCACTCGAAGACCGCCGCCCGCACCGGGGGAGTCAGCACGAGGACCGCGAGCAACCCGCACAGGGCCGCCGTCGCCGCCCGCCACCGCACCCGGAGCCCGTGCCGCAGCCGGCGCAGCCGCTCGGCGGCGCGGGGCGGCTCGGCCACCGGTGCCGGGGTCTCCTCCGCGAGTATCTGCGCGAGGACGCGCTCGGCCATCGACTCGCCGCTCACGCCTCCCGCGTCCATGGACCGGCCGAGCGCCCGCAGCTCCTCGCGGAGCCGCGCCGCCTCCGCCGCCGACTCGCCGTCGCGGTGCCGCTCACTCATCCTCTTCACCTCCCTCCCCGAGGAGCAGCCGCTCCAGCTGGCGCAGCGCGCGGTTCAGCCGGGACTTCACCGTGCCCCGCGGCCAGCCGAGCATCTCGGCCGTCTCGGTCTCGTTCAGCTCCAGGAGATAGCGGGAGGTGACGACCAGGCGGTGCTCCTCACCGAGCTGGTCGAGGGCGGCCGTCAGGGCCGTCCTGCGCTCGTCCTCCAGCGCGGCGACCGCCGGATCCGCCGATTCCGGTATCAACGGCTCCGCCGCGGTGAGCGCCGCCTCCCGGCCGGCGACCGACCGCTGCCGCACCGCCGAACGCACTGTGTTCCTCGTCTCATTGGCGACGATCGCGAGCAGCCACGGCTTGAACGCCGAGCCCTCCTTGAACCGTCCGAGTGAGCAGTACGCCTTGAAGAACGCCTGCTGCACCACATCTTCCGCGTCTGGTCCCGCACCGAGTGCCTTCGCCGCCCTGAGCGCGATACCGGTGAACGCCCGCACCAATTCCGCGTACGCCTCCGCTTCTCCGGCGCGCACGCGGGCGATCACCGCACCCTCATCGACGACGCGGCCCCCCTCCAGGACCTCCCCCTGTGTCCTCACACTCTTGATACACCGGCCGTGGCGGATCGGTTCCCACCCGTCACACACCTGTTTCCGAGCTATGAGAGTCACCTGAGAGAATGGGCCCCATGGCCTCTGAACGACCTCGTGTGCTCTCCGGGATCCAGCCCACCGCCGGCTCGTTCCACCTCGGCAATTACCTCGGCGCGGTCCGCCAGTGGGTGGCGCTGCAGGAGTCCCACGACGCCTTCTACATGGTGGTGGACCTGCACGCGATCACCATTCCGCAGGACCCCGCCGAGCTGCGCGCCAACACCCGGCTCGCCGCCGCCCAGCTGCTCGCCGCAGGGCTCGACCCGGAGCGGTGCACGCTCTTCGTCCAGAGCCATGTCCCCGAGCACGCCCAGCTCGCCTGGGTGATGAACTGCCTCACCGGCTTCGGCGAGGCCTCCCGCATGACGCAGTTCAAGGACAAGTCCGCCAGGCAGGGCGCCGACCGCGCCTCCGTGGGTCTCTTCACCTACCCGGTCCTGCAGGTCGCCGACATCCTGCTGTACCAGGCGAACGAGGTCCCGGTCGGCGAGGACCAGCGCCAGCACATCGAGCTCACCCGGGACCTCGCCGAGCGTTTCAACGGCCGCTTCGGAGAGACGTTCACCGTGCCGTCGGCGTACATCCTCAAGGAGACGGCGAAGATCTACGACCTCCAGGACCCGTCGATCAAGATGAGCAAGTCGGCGTCGACGCCGAAGGGTCTGATCAACCTCCTCGACGAGCCCAAGGCGACCGCCAAGAAGGTCAAGAGCGCCGTCACCGACACCGACACGGTGATCCGCTACGACGTGGCCGAGAAGCCGGGCATCAGCAACCTCCTCAGCATCTACTCCACGCTCACCGGCACCGGTATCGCCGAACTGGAGCAGAAGTACGCCGGCAAGGGCTACGGTGCGCTGAAGACCGACCTCGCCGAGGTCATGGTCGAGTTCGTGACGCCCTTCCGGGACCGCACCCAGCAGTACCTGGACGACCCGGAGACGCTCGACTCGATCCTGGCCAAGGGTGCCGAGAAGGCGCGCGCCGTCGCCGCCGAGACCCTCGCACAGGCGTACGACAAGGTGGGCTTTCTGCCCGCCAAGCACTGAGCCCGCGGACCGGACACCGCACCACGCTGCCCGCCCGGCAGCACCCCCTGCCCATCGACACGACGACAGGAGTACGACGTGGGGACCGTAACGATCGGCGTTTCGATCGCGGTCCCGGAGCCTCACGGCAGCCTGCTCCAGGAGCGGCGTGCGGGCTTCGGGGACCCCGCGGCGCACGGCATCCCCACGCATGTGACCCTGCTGCCGCCCACCGAGGTGGAGGCGTCGGCGCTGCCCGCGGTCGAGGCGCATCTCGTCTCGGTCGCGGCGGCCGGGCGCCCCTTCCCGATGCGCCTCTCCGGGACGGGCACCTTCCGTCCGCTGTCTCCCGTCGTCTTCGTGCAGGTCGTGGAGGGTGGTTCGGCCTGCTCCTGGCTGCAGGAGCGGGTCCGGGACGCGTCGGGGCCGATGGCGCGCGAACTGCAGTTCCCCTACCACCCGCATGTGACGGTGGCGCACGGCATCGCCGAAGAGGCCATGGACCGGGCGTACGAGGAGCTTTCGGAGTACGAGGCCGAGTGGTCCTGCACCGGGTTCGCCCTCTACGAGCAGGGCTCCGACGGCATCTGGCGCAAGCTGCGGAACTTCGCCTTCGGCGGCTGTGTGGTGCCCCCTCAGGCCTCCGCCCCGGCCGCCCGGGGTACGCTGCCCGCCTGCTGACCGGGCCCGCCCGGCCGACCGTGCCGGGGGGAGCATGCGCAACGCAGCGGCAGCCGTCGCCGTCCTGGCCCTGATGGCGGTCGGCTGCGGGGCGCGGGACGGGGGCGGCGACGCGGACGCGGCCCCCCGCAAGTCCCGCCCGGCGGGGCTCTCCTGGGCGTATGAGCGTGTCGACGCCGTGGACGGCGAGCTGATCGACGGGGCCGCCATGGCGCCCGACGACATCTGGGCGCTCGGCAGTGACGGCGCCGGCCGCGACGGGCGGCTCGCCAAGGGCCACCTGCTGCACTTCGACGGCGCGAAGTGGACGCGTCGGCCGATGCCCGTGAAGGGCGATCCCCATCTCTCCCGGCTGTGGTCCCTGGGGTCGGCGGGCATCTGGATGAGCACCGCGCAAGGGCCCGCGCCGGCTCCCCGCACACCGCGGTACGCGCTCTGGGACGGCTCCCGCTGGGGTCCCGTGAAGAACGCCCCCGCCGGGCCGCTCAAGGACGTCGAGGTCATCGCTCCGGACGATGTGTGGGCCCTCCAGGGCGACGGCAGGGTGACGCACTGGGACGGCGGCGGCTGGACCGTGACACCGATGCCCGCGACGACCGTCGCTCTCGCCGCATCCGCCGCGGACGACGTGTGGGCGGTCGGCTCCCGCACGAGCGGGCCCGGCGTCGGTGGCCCGGGCGGTGAGGTCGGGCAGCTGGCCGCGATGCACTTCGACGGCGAGAAGTGGACGCTCACCAAGACGCCGACGTTCCGCTTCCCCGACCCGGTGCCGGCCCGCCCGTACGCCGGGTTCACCGGGGTCGACGTCGCCTCCAGGACGTACGTCCGCGCCTACGGAGAGCACTCCTATGAGGGCTACGACGGTGAGGAGGTCCGCGATCCGGAGGCGGAGCCCGTGGAGCTGAGCTGGGACGGCGCCCGGTGGAAGGACGCGGAGCCGTTCCCCGGAGCGTGCGAGCACCGCAGGCCCGTGGCCCGCGACGGCGACCGCGGGTTCTTCATGGACGGCAACCGGCACCTGACCACCGACGGCACCTGCACCCGGATCGGAAAGCCGCGGCTGCCCGATGGCGGCGGCGTCAGCCCGCGGTCAGGGCAGCAGCTGTGGCTCAAGAAAATCGTCTTGGTGCCGGGCACGGACCGGGTGATCGGCTTCGGCACGGTCGACGTCCTGCAGCCGGGCGCGCCCGTCTCCAAGGCCGTGGTCGTCACTCTGCGACGCTAGGGGACAGTCATGCGCAAGACAGCGGCGGTCCTGGCCGTCCTGGCCCTCACGGCGGCCGGCTGCGGCGACGGCGGTGGACCCGCGCGTACGGACGCCACGGGCCGCGCCACCGGCACCCCGGCCGCCGCGAAGGGCGGTTCCTGGAAGCTGGAGCACATCGACAAGACGGTCAGGGGCGAGCTGACCGCCGTCACCGCGACGGCCGAGCACGACATCTGGGCCGCGGGCTGGGAATCGGACCACGGCGACATGAGCGAGGCCGACGGCCAGTACCTGCTGCACTATGAAGGCAGCACCTGGCGGCGCCAGAAGCCGCCCGCCGAACTCGACGGGAACACCTTCCACCCCCGGCTCGACTCCTCCGCCCCGGACAACGTCTGGATCTTCGGCTCGGGCCGTGACTTCGCGGTGGGGGTGGCCCGCTGGGACGGCGAGCGCTGGCGGCGCGTACCGCGGCCGCCGGGTTCCGGCACCGTCCGGAGGACGAAGATCTTCGCTCCGGACGACGTCTGGGTGCTGCTCGGCGAGCGGCAGGCGCAGCACTGGGACGGCAGCCGCTGGTCGACGTACGTGCTGCCCGCCACCGCCAACGCGCTCGACGGCACCTCGGGGCACGACCTGTGGGCGGTCGGTTTCCGCACCGGCGGCTCCGGAGTGGGCGGTGCGAGCGGCGAACGCAGCCAGCCCGCCGCGATGCACTGGGACGGCGCCTCCTGGACGACCGTGCGGACCCCCGAGTACCGCTTCCCGCGGCCCGTGCCGCCCGAGCCGGGATCGTCGCTCGACGGCGTGAAGGTGGTCTCCTCCAAAGAAGCGTGGGCGTTCGGCTCGCACAGCTTCGACCACGGAGAGGCCGAACACGAGCCCTCCATCGAGCACATCCTGCTGCGCTGGGACGGCTCCCGGTGGCGCGCACAGGAGGGCACCGACAAGGATCCGTGCCTCTCCAGGAGCATCGTCGCGCGCGGCGAGGACGGAGGCCTGCTCTTCGGAGTGCGCCGGTACCGCTCGCCGCAGGGGCGTTGCACCAAGCTGTCCTGGCCGCATCTGCCCGCGGGCGGGGAGGTCACGGCCGGGGGCCGGCAGCAGCTCTGGCTCGACCCGATCGTGCCGGTGCCGGGCACCGGCACCTTCATCGGCGCGGGCAAGGTCTACGTGATGCAGAGCGGCAACCCGCTGAGCCTGCCCGCCCTCGCCACGTACGAGCCGCCCCGGAGCCGCCAGGGACAGCCCTGAAGCCTCCCGGGCGGGCACCGGACGGGCACTGGACGGTCCCTAGAGGGGCAGTCGCCGGAACACCGGTCGCGGGACGTGCCGCAGCGCCGACATGACGAGGCGCAGCGCGCCCGGCACCCACACCGTCTCCGAGCGCCGCCGAAGGCCGGTCTCGATGGCCTGCGCCACCGCGTCCGGGGTGGTCGCCATGGGGGCCTCCTCCAGGCCCTGAGTCATCTTCGAGCGCACGAAGCCGGGGCGGACGACCATCACATGCACGCCGGTGCCGTGCAGGGCGTCGCCGAGGCCCTGGGTGAAGGCGTCGAGGCCCGCCTTGCTGGAGCCGTAGATGAAGTTCGCACGGCGGGCGCGCTCGCCCGCCACCGAGGAGAGCACCACGAGCGAACCGTGCCCCTGGGACTGCAGGGCCCGCGCGCAGACCAGGCCCGCCGAGACCGCGCCCGTGTAGTTGGTCTGGGCGACGCGCACCGCGGCGAGCGGGTCGTCCTCGTCGCGTGCCTGGTCGCCGAGGATGCCGAAGGCGAGCAGCACCATGTCGATGTCGCCCTCGGTGAAGATCTTGCCGAGGGATGCCTCGTGGGACTCGTGGTCGAGCGCGTCGAAGGCGACGGTGTGGACCTCCGCGCCCATGTCGCGCAGGCCTGCCGCTGCCTTCTCCAGGGCCGGTGAGGGGCGCCCGGCCAGCCACACGGTGCGGGTGCGGCGGGCGACCAGGCGGCGCGCGGTGGCGAGGCCGATCTCCGATGTGCCGCCGAGGACGAGCAGGGACTGGGGGGTGCCGAAGGCGTCTTTCATGAGTACCGGTCTCCTAGAGGGCGAGGCGGCGGGAGAGGTCCGAGCGGAACACGCCGCGCGGGTCCACATCGGCCCGCAGGGCACGGAAGTCGTCGAGCCGCGGATACATCGCGGCGAGCATCTCGGGCCGCAGGCGGGAGTCCTTGGCGAGGTAGACGCGCCCGTCGGCGTCGGCCACCTCCTCGTCGAGGTCGTCGAGGAAGGCGCCGAGCCCGGGGAGGTTCGTCGGGATGTCGAGCGCCAGGGTCCAGCCGGGCATCGGGAAGGAGAGCCACCCCGGGTCGCCCTCTCCGAAGCGTTTCAGCACGGCGAGGAAGGACGGGCAGCCGCGCTCCGAGATGCGCTGCACGATGCGGCGCAGCGCCTCCTCCTTGCCGTATCCGACGACGAATTGGTACTGCACGAAGCCGCCGCGGCCGTAGATGCGGTTCCAGTGCGGGACGCCGTCCAGGGGGTGGAAGAAGGTGGAGATCTTCTGCAGCTCGCCGGTGCGGGAGCGGGGCGCCCTGCGGTACCAGAGTTCGTTGAACAGGCCCACCGAGGCCTTGCCGAGCAGCCCTTCGGGCAGGAACGAGGGGGCCGCGGGGAAGTGTCCCGGGCGGAACGCGAGAGGGGCCCTACGCGCGCGTGCCCGGTCCGGGAGGGCGTCGAGCGGGGCGTGGTCGCCGCGAGTGAGGACCGAGCGGCCCATGGCGGCGCCCCGGGCGAGGAGGTCGATCCAGGCGACCGAGTAGCGGTAGCGGTGGTCGGTGGCGGCCAGACGGGCCATCAGGTCGTCGAGGTCCGTGGCGCGTTCCGTGTCGACGGCCATCAAGGAGGTCTCGACGGGCAGCAGGCGCACGGTCGCCGACAGGATGACGCCGGTCAGCCCCATGCCGCCGGCCGTCGCGTCGAACAGGTCGCTGCCGGGCCCGACGGTGCGGACCGTGCCGTCGGCGGTCAGCAGGTCCATCGAGAGGACGTGCCGGGAGAAGGACCCGGAGACATGGTGGTTCTTGCCGTGGATGTCGGCGCCGATCGCCCCGCCGACCGTCACGTACCGCGTGCCGGGGGTCACCGGCACGAACCAGCCGAGGGGCAGCAGGACTTCCATCAGGTGGTGCAGCGAGACGCCCGCGTCGCAGACGACGGTGGCCTCCGGTTCTCCGGTCTCCGACGTCCGTGTGGTGTCGATGACGCGGACCCGGTCGAGGCCCGTCATGTCGAAGACGGCGCCGCCCGCGTTCTGCGCGGCGTCCCCGTAGGCCCGGCCGAGGCCGCGGGCGATGCCGCCGCGCTCGCCGCAGTCGCGCACCGCGGCCGCGGCCTCCTCCTGCGTACGGGGTCTCACCAGCCGGGCGGTGGTCGGCGCGGTGCGGCCCCAGCCGGAGACGGAGACGGCGGACGACGCGGGGGCCGGGGTGCGGGCGAGGGAATCGGCGGAGTCGGCGGGGGAGTCGGCAGGCATGCAGGCGACGGTATCGCCCACAAGGGGGTAGTTCGTACCAATCTGCCCTTGCTCTCACCGAAATGGGTGATAGAGCGAGTGTCACCCTACATTGACGGAATTATGGGGATGTTGCCTAGAAGAGTCGAGATGCCCAGCTCTCGAACTCTTCGCACGCCTGCGGAAAAGAGGCCACATGCACGACATGGACCACAGGTTGCTGTCGGCCCTGCGCGACTGCGGCACCGACCCGCGCGTGGCATCCGCCGCGCGCACACTCTCCCGGATCGGCGAGCACGGCGCCCTGTGGATCGTCGCCGGCCTCGCGGGCGCGGCCGTCGACCGCGAGCGCCGCCGGGCCTGGCTGCGCGGCACGGCGCTCACCGCCACCGCGCACCTGGCCAGTATGGGCGTCAAACGGATCGTCCGCCGCCCCCGCCCCGGCGACCACGACGGGATCCAGCCCCTGGTGCGCACCGCGGGCCGGCACTCCTTCCCCAGCTCACACGCCACGTCGGCGGCGGCGGCCACCGTCGCGTACGGCGCGCTGCGCCCCGTCGGCGCCCACCTCATCCCGCCGCTGGCCGCCGCGATGTGCGTCTCCCGGATGGTCGTCGGCGTCCACTACCCCTCGGACATCGCCGCGGGCGCCGCGCTCGGAGCGCTCACCGCGCGCGTGGGCGCCACCTGGATGAACGGAGGCCACAGCGATGCCTGAACGTATCTCCGCCGTCCTGGAGCGGCCCCGCCCGCCCCAGGACCAGGGAGCGGGAGCCGCCGGCCTGCCGCTCGGCCTGCTGAAGACCGCACGGCCCCGCCAGTGGGTGAAGAACGTCCTCGTCGTCGCCGCCCCCGCGGCAGCCGGCGAACTCTTCTCGCGGCATGCCCTGATCCAGGTCACCATCGTCTTCACGCTGTTCACGGCCGCCGCCTCCGCCGTCTACCTCATCAACGACGCACGCGACGCCGAGGCCGACCGCGCGCACCCCACCAAGTGCCGCAGACCGGTCGCCGCCGGACAGGTGCCGGTCTCCGTCGCCTACGCCGTGGGAGGGCTCCTCGCCGTCCTCGCGCCCGCGGCGGCCTTCGTCCTGTGCACGCCGCTCACCGCCGTGCTCCTGGCCGCGTACGTCGGCATGCAACTCGCCTACTGCATCAGCCTCAAGCACGTCCTCGTCGTCGACCTCACCATCGTCACGACCGGCTTCCTGATGCGCGCCATGATCGGCGGACTCGCCCTCGACATCCCGCTCTCGCGCTGGTTCCTGATCACCACCGGCTTCGGCGCGCTCTTCATGGTCTCCGCCAAGCGCTACTCCGAGGCCGTCCAGATGTCCGGCGGCGTGCAGGAACTGGGCGCCACGCGCGCGTTGCTCACCGAATACACCACCGGCTACCTGCGCTTCGTGTGGCAACTGGCCGCGGGGGTCGCCGTCCTCGCGTACTGCCTGTGGGCCATGGAGGAGGGCGGCACCGCCAACGGCCTGCTGCCCTGGCGCCAGTTGTCCATGACGGCCTTCATCCTCGCCATCCTGCGCTACGCCGTCTTCGCCGACCGGGGCACCGCGGGCGAGCCCGAGGACGTCGTCCTGCGGGACCGGGCGCTCGCCGTGATCGGCCTGGTGTGGCTCGCCATGTACGGGCTCGCGGTCGCCGACTGGTGAGTCCGCACTCCCTGCGCGAACGGCTGCGGCCGCTCGCGCCCGAACTGCTCGGCTTCGCCGCCGCCGGGATCTGCGCGTACGCCGCCGACCTCGGCCTCTTCATCTGGCTGCGCGGCCCCGCGGGTCTCGACCCGCTGACCGCCAAGGCGCTCTCCTTCGTGGCGGGCTGCTCGGTCGCGTACGCGGGCAACGCCCTCGGCACCTACCGGCGCAGGACCACGGAGGTCTCGCGGCTGCGCCAGTACGCGGTGTTCTTCGGCGTCAACATCGCGGGCGCCCTCGTCCAACTGCTGTGCATCGCCGTCTCCCACTACGGCCTCGGACTCACCTCGCGGCGGGCGGACACCATCTCGGGCGCCGGAATCGGTATGGCGCTCGCCACAGTCCTGCGGTTCTGGGGTACCCGGACCTTGGTATTCCGCACGGCGGGCAGGACATCGGGCAGGACATCAGGCACGGAGGCGTCATGGACTGGCTGAAGAAATTGCCCGGCATCGGGCCGCTCGTCACGAAGGGCATGCGCACGCACGCGTGGCAGGCCTATGAACGGCTCGACCAGGTCCACTGGGCGCGCCTGGCCGCCGCCATGACGTTCATCAGCTTCCTGGCGCTCTTCCCGCTGCTCACCGTCGCCGCCGCCATCGCCGCCGCGACACTGTCGAAGAAGCAGCAGACCACCCTGGAGAACAAGATCTCCGACCAGGTGCCCGGCATCTCCGACCAGCTGGACCTCGACGCGCTGGTCGCCAACGCGGGCACCGTCGGCCTCGTCGCGGGCGCCCTGCTGCTCTTCACCGGCATCGGCTGGGTCGGCTCGATGAGGGAGTGCCTGCGGGCCGTCTGGGAGCTGGAGGACGAGGAGGAGAACCCCGTCCTGCGCAAGGTCAAGGACGCCGGGGTGCTCATCGGGCTCGGCGGCGCGGGCCTCGCCTCGTTCGCCGCGTCCGCGCTCGCCTCGACCGCCGTCGGCTGGACCGCCGACCTCCTCGGCGTCGACGAGAAGGGCTGGGGCTCCGTCCTGCTCCAGGTCATCGCGTTCGCCATCGCGGTGCTCGCCGACTTCCTGCTGCTGCTCTACGTCCTGACGCTGCTGCCCGGCGTCCAGCCGCACCGGCGCGACCTCATCACCGCCGGGCTGATCGGCGCGGCCGGCTTCGAGCTGCTCAAACTGCTGCTCGGCGGCTACATGAAGGGCGTCGCCGCGAAGAACATGTACGGCGCCTTCGGAGTGCCCGTCGCGCTGCTCCTGTGGATCAACTTCACCGCGAAGCTGCTGCTGTTCTGCGCCGCGTGGACGGCGACGCGCAAGGCCTCACGTACCGCGCCGGAGGACGGGGACGGCGAAGAGGCGGCCCCCGAAGAGACCGCCCCGGCAGACACCCCCTCCGTAGCGGGCGCCTCCACACCGGCCCTCTCCGGAGAGGGCGCCTCCCCGGCGGCACCCTCCGGAGAAGGTGTCCGCCGGAAGGGTTGACGCGACGTCAGCTCTGGCGGTCCCGACGGCCGGCCTGGCCCGGCAGCGGCATCCGGCGCCTGATCACGAAGACACCGGCGGCGAGCAGCGCGAGCACACCGGCCGTGATCCCGACGGCGACGCCCACGCCGTTGCCCCCGTCGTCGGAGGAGTGCGCCGCGTTCTCGGCCCCGCCCGCGCCCGCGCCGCCGCCCGGGGCGCCCTTGCCGGCACCGCCCGTGGTGGCGCCCTTCGGGGCGACGAGCTCGCCCACCGGCTCGACCTTGCCCGCGGCCTTGAAGCCCCAGTCGAAGAGGCGCGCGGTCTCCTTGTAGACCGCGTGGGCCTCGGTGGAGGAGGGGTTCATGACCGTGACGAGGAGGACCTTGCCGTCGCGCTCGGCGACCCCCGTGAACGTGTTGCCCGCGTTCGAGGTGTAGCCGTTCTTGACGCCCGCGATGCCCTTGTACGGGGTGACGCCCTCGGCGCCGGTGAGCAGCTTGTTGGTGTTCTGGATCTCGAAGGACTCGCGCTTCGTCTTGCCCTTGTCCTTGCCCTTCGAGATCTTCTTCGTCTCGCCGGGGAACTGGGCGACGGCCGTCGAGCAGTACTCGCGGAAGTCCTTCTTCTGCAGCCCCGAGCGGGCGAACAGCGACAGGTCGTACGCGGAGGAGACCTGCCCCTTGGCGTCGTAGCCGTCGGGGGAGACCACGTGCGTGTCGAGGGCCTGCAGCTCCTCGGCGTGCTTCTGCATGTCCTTGACGGTCTGCGGCACGCCGTCGTTCATCGCCGACAGGACGTGCACCGCGTCGTTGCCCGACTTCAGGAAGACGCCGAGCCACAGGTCGTGGACGGAGTACGTCTCGTTCTCCTTGATGCCGACCATGCTGCTGCCCGCGCCGATGCCCTCCAGGTCGGAGAGCGCGACCTTGTGCTCCTGGGTCTTGGGGAACTTCGGCAGGACTGTGTCGGCGAAGAGCATCTTGAGGGTGCTTGCCGGGGGCAGCCGCCAGTGCGCGTTGTGCGAGGCGAGGACGTCACCCGACTCCGCGTCCGAGACGATCCAGGAACGCCCCGTCAGATCCTTGGGCAGCACCGGGGCGCCCGCCTTCAGCTTCACCTGCGTGTCCGGCTCGCCGAGCAGGGCGCCGCCGACGGTGGACATCTTGGCGGGTGGCTTCGGCCGGTCGTCGTCGTCCCCCGGCTTTCCGTCCGCCAGCGCGGGCGCGGCGGTCGACATGGTCAGCAATGCGGCGGAAGCGACCAACATGGCGGTCTTTTTTACGGCAGGCACGGACGAGAACGTACAGGGCCGGACTGTGTCAGTCGCCGCCGAGGTGTGCTGTGTCCCGTCGTCCCCACCCCGGCGGCGGTCCGAAAGGAAAGCTCGCGATACTGAACGCATGAAGCTCAGCCGCCCTGTCTCCTGGTTCCTGCTCGCCTTCGGGGTGTGGAGCTGGTTCATCTGGATCACTTTCGTCAAGAACCTGTGGAAGGACGGCAGTGGGCTGGCCTTCGACGACGCGGACAACCCGACCGGGTACTTCTGGGTGCACCTGACGCTTGCCGTTGTCTCCTTTGTCTTGGGGACGGTGGTTGGGGTCATCGGGTTCCGCGGAGTCCGCGCACTGCGCAGAACGTCATAGCCGTGATCGCCCTCATGGTCCTCGCGGGCCTGGCCGTCCTGGCCGCCTTCGCCGCCCTGCACCGGTACGCGTGGTGCCGCCTGGTGCGCGACACCACGGCGGGCCCCGGACCCGCCAGGCGCGCGGGGACGGTGCTCTTCGTCGCGGCCCCGCTGCTGATGTTCGGGGCGCTGATCGCCGAGCGGGCCGGCGCCCCCTTCCTGCTGCAGCAGGTGCTGGCCTGGCCGGGGTTCATGTGGCTGGCGGTCGCGCTCTACCTGCTGCTCGCGCTGCTCGCGGGCGAGCTGGTGCGGCCACTGGTGCGCCGGTGGGCGGAGCGCGGGACCGTCCCGGCGGAATCGGCACTCTCCGGAGAGGCCGGCCCGAAAGAGGACGTCTCCGTAGAGCGCGATCCGGGAGACGCCGCCTCCGTAGAGGCCCATTCCGACACAAGGACAGGGGCCGCGGAGGCGGCAGAGTCTGCCCCCGTGGCCGCCGCCCCCGCCCCCGCGGCTGCCCTTTCCGCCGCCCCCTCGCGCCGCCTCTTCGTCTCGCGGATCGTCGGAGGAGGAGCCGCGGCCGTCGCCGCCGGAACGGTCGGTTACGGAACGTACGGCGTCCTGCGCGGCCCCCGGGTGAAGCGGGTCACCGTGCCACTGGCCAAACTGCCGCGCGGGGCACACGGGTTCCGCATCGCGGTGGTCAGCGACATCCACCTCGGGCCGATCCTCGGGCGCGGTTTCACCCGGCGCGTGGTCGACACCGTCAACGCCACGCAGCCCGACCTCATCGCCGTCGTGGGCGACCTCGTGGACGGCAGCGTCGAACACCTCGCCCCCGCCGCCGCGCCGCTGGCCGGCCTGCGGGCACGGCACGGCGCGTACTTCGTCACCGGCAACCACGAGTACTCCTCCGGGGCCGACGCCTGGGTCGAGCACGTGCGCGAACTGGGCCTGCACCCGCTGCGCAACGCCCGCACCGAACTCCCCGGCTTCGACCTCGCGGGCGTCGACGACGTGGCCGGCGAGAACGAGGGCAAGGGCCCCGACTTCGCCAAGGCGCTCGGCGACCGGGACCGCTCGCGGGCCTCGGTGCTCCTGGCGCACCAGCCGGTCGTCATCCACGACGCCGTCGAACACGGTGTGGACCTGCAACTGTCCGGCCACACCCACGGCGGCCAGCTGTGGCCGGGCAACCTCGTCGCCGACCTCGCCAACCCCACCCTGGCCGGGCTGGAGAGGTACGGCGACACGCAGCTCTACGTGACGCGGGGCGCGGGCGCGTGGGGCCCGCCCGTGCGGGTCGGGGCGCCGTCGGACATCACGGTCGTGGAACTGGCGTCACGGCAGGCCTGAGCGCGCAGCCCGGGGACGTACGGGCCGCCTAAGGCCTTCGGGCCGGCTCAGGACGCGCGGGCCAGCTCCGGACGCTTCAGGTAGTCCGTGAATCCGACGACGTTCCCCCACGCGTCGGCGATCTCCACGGTCCACCCGGTGGCCACCGAGAACGGCTCGGCCAGCAGCGGAACCCCGGCGGCGGCCAGCGCGCGCCCCTTGGCGCGGGCGTCGCGGACCTCCAGCCAGAGGCGCGGCGAGGGCCACACGGGCGTACGCGGCACGATGCCGTCCTCCACACGCAGCAGCAGGCCCGGCGTCTCCTCGCCGACCTTCAGGATGGCGAGCCCGATCTCGTCGAGACGGAACGCGACCGGGAAGCCGGCCCGCTCGTAGAACCCGACGGCCTCGCCGAGGTCACCGACGGGGAACAGGACGTTGTCGAAGCCGAGCAGTGCTGCGGACGGGTCGTCGAGCAGTGCGGTGGACTGGTCAGCGGACAGGCCGACGGACTGGTTGTCTGACATTCCGTCAGGGTAGGTCGGCGGCCGCCGCGCGGGCGCAGGCGCGCGTGGTCCGCGCGGCGGGACGGTGATTCTTCGACCGTACGGACGTCACCCGGACGTCACCGGTTGATCGACTGGATCTCCTGGACGTCGATGTCCTGGGTCCCCTCGAACGTGCCGTCGGGCAGCCTGCCGCCGGCGCCGCCCGTGCCCTTCCAGCTGATCTCCCAGGTGATCGAGGCCTTCATCCGGAACGACTCACCGCCGGTGGACCGCAGATACGTGATGCCGCACGGCGGGTCCTCCTTCGACGACCCCTTCGTGTACGGGGTGCCGATGCTGCCGTCGTCGTTCACCGGGCACTCCCCGTCGCCGGGGAAGGTCTCGGCGTCCGAGGTGCCCGGGTCCAGGTGGAGGCTGACGGGCTTGGCGGTGGTATCGGCCCAGATACCGGTACCGGGCAGCTCCGCATGCACCGTGACCGGCTCGAACGTTCCCTTGTCCAGCCACACCCAGGTCGGCAGCTTCACGGTCGACCTGCCCTCGGGCTTCATCTCGACCTTGGTGTCGGGGACCTTGATCTTGTTGTAGGCGTAGCCGGCCAGGATCTTCGGGGTGGGCGCGTTCTTGATGTCGGGGATCGTATCGGTGTCCTGCCAGAAGAGGTTCGTCTCGCACTGGCGGGCCTCGAAGGTGTCCTCGACGTCGGGGTTCATCACCCCGCGCCAGAACTTGCCGTCCTTGCCGATGTTGAAGTTCTTGTAGCCCTTGGCGCCGTCGGACTGGTTTTTGCCCTTTTCGTAGTGGTCGACCATGAGCTGTTCGCCCCAGCTGAGCGAGGGCGTCACGTGCACCAGGTCGCCGCCCTTCTTGAGCTTCTCGACGCTGTCCTTCAACTGCTCGGGGGTGGCCACCGGCTCGTACCAGCAGGACGGCGGCTTCCAGTTCGGGTCCACAGCCACGACGGGCCTGCTGCCCGAGCCGCCCTTGCCGCCGCTGACCTGCTTCACCGTGACGCTGGTGCCGACGCCCGCGGTGAGCGTGTTGCCGTGGGCGCCGCCGGACGGCCCGGTGGGCGGATGGTCCTTGTCCTCGCCGAACGCGTACGCCGTCGCGGGGAAGGCGCCGAGTGCGAGGGTCATCGCGGCCAGCAGCGGCAGCGACCGCTTCAGCGAGCCCGTCACTTGTCGCACCCCCCGCGCTCCGTCTCCAGGGACACGGTGCTCCACACCCCTTCGGGCGTCTTCTTCAGGGTCGTGCGGTACTGAAGGACGGGGTTCACGTCGTCGGGGGTGCCCGTCCGCTTCTTGGTCTTGCGGTCCTCGGTGTAGCCCTTGCTCTCGTCCACGCAGTAGAAGAGCACGCCACCGGCGTCGGAGAAACTCACCTGCGGGTTGAAGACCCGCGCGCCGCCGACCAGCGTGTGGTTGTTGTCGACGTACCCCTTGATGTACGTCCTGGAGGACTTCAGCGCCTGCTGCGAGGTGTAGAAGCTCACCGCGTCGGCCTGCGGGTCGGCGTCGATGATGGCCCGGTACTCCGCCTTCAGGCGCTCCCTGCCGTCGTCCAGGATCGCCTGCTTCTTCGGGTCGCTGTTGTGCCAGCCCACGAAGTCGGCCTTGAACGAGCCGGGCAGCTTCACCCCCGGCCGCTTCACGCCGTCCGGCCGGGCGCTCGCCGAGGCCTTCGGCTTCCCGCCCCCATCCGCCCCCTCGATCCTCTCCGAGGCCCCGTCGTCGCCCCCTCCCGAGCCGCACGCGGACAACAACAGGGCCGCGGACGCGGTCAGCGCGGCTGTCATGAAACGGATGGGGCGGCGGTTCACTCTGTACTCCTGCGTGGTGGGGGGACGGTGAGCGGTGGAACTGTGGGGATTGCGGGTCAGGGGAGCTTCGACAGGAAGTCCCGGATCTCCGTGACGGTCGTCCGCCACTCCGAGATCTCGTTGCCGTCCTCGTCGACCGTGCCGCGCGGCTCCACCGAGCGCCACGGCTCCGCCGGACGGAACTCCTCGGCGAGTTCGCCGAGGAAGATGACCGAGTTCTGGACGTACACGTCCATGCCACGCCGATAGAGCGGCCAGCCGAAGACGAAGTTCGCGGTCGCCGGATCCGTGATCGAGGTGACCAGGCACGAGTCGACCTCGTCCCGCGCCGCGTCGACGCGGCGCAGAGCGCGCACCCAGCTCTCCCGGTAGTCGTCGGCGCTCCAGTAGGAGAGATCCATCGGAAAGTCCTCCGAGAAATCCCCCACCGTGATCCTGCCGACGGCCTCGGCCCCGGTGTCATTCGTAGCCTCAGTCGCCGACGGCTCGGAGACCACCTGGATCGAGAAGGCGTCACTTCTTGATGTAGTTGAGGTCCGCGTCGTAGGTGCCAATCCTCTGCCCCTTCTTGTTGAACACCTTCCAGCCGTCGGCGACGTTGTGGCCGTCGACGTCGGGAGTGATGTAGTTCTTGCCGTTGGAGAACACCTCTTGGCCATGGGAGTGGAAAGGCGCACGCTGCGGAGGAATTCGGGTCTTGTAACCGAGTTCGGCCGCACGGTCCTTCGGCGTCGCGGCGTAGAGCTCCCTGTTCTTCTCGCTCCGCTTTCCGACCATGTCCGGGTGGTAGGGGTCCTTCTCCAGCGCGGGAGATGAGGTGTAACCCTTGGGAAGGATCTCGTCTTCGCAGGGGGTCAGCCCGAGTGGGTCGGACCAGGTGTGCGGGTTGTGTACGTAGGTGGCGTGGTTCGGGTCCGGGGTGAGCCCGAGAGGGTCGGGGGTGAGATACCGGGCCGTCTCCGGGTCGTAGTGCCGGAAGTAGTTGTAGTGGAGGCCGGTCTCGGCGTCGTGGTACTGGCCGGGGAAACGGAGCGGCGTGTAGGCGGTCGCCCCACGGTTCCAGGCGGTCGCGCCCCAGAGGCTGGACCGGGTGCGCCAGGCGACGTGGCCCTGCTCGTCGAGGAGTTCGGTCGGGGCGCCGACGAGGTCGGTGACGATCGCGTAGAAGCGGCGGTCGACCTCGTGCTGCGTCGCGGTGGCGGCGTCGGACGTCCGCTTGCTCTCGGCCTGCGTCAGCGGGTGCAGGCCGTTGTGCTCCCAGGTGAGAGTGACCGTGTCCGCAGTGCCGGGAGCATGGCTCGTCTGCTCGCACAGATTGGTCTCGTCCCAGGTGAAGTCGGTCTGCTCGACGACGCTCTCCCCGTCGCGCGCCAGCCGCTGCTTCGCCGTCCGCCGTCCCAGCGGGTCGTACCGGTAGCGCCAGCGCGTCCCGTCCGGAGTGACCACCGACGTGAGCCGGTCCTGCACGTCCCACGCGTAACGCCAGGTGTCCGGCTTGCGGGACAGACGGGTCTTCTGGCGCATGACGATGCGCCCGGCCGCGTCGTACTCGTAACGGACGCCTCCGGCGCTGCGGATGCGCGTACCCGTGTACGTGCGTGCGCCCACGGCCTCCTGCCCCGGCATGGGGGAGGGCCAGGAGGCGTGGGTCTGGTTGCCGGCCGCGTCGTATGCGTAAGACTCGGACCAACTCGCCGCGTGGACGGCGGTGACCCGTCCTGCCGGGTCGAGGTCGAAGCGGCGCGATCCGTTGAGCGGGTCGTCGATGCCGACGAGGTGACCGTCGACGCGGTAGGTGTAGGCGCGGCGCCGGACGTGGCCCGCAGCTCCGGCGATCTCCTGGCTGGTCAGCCGACCAAGCACGTCGAAGCCCTGCGTGAAGGCGACGTCCTCGCCGATCCTGCGGGACAGCTCCCGGCCCTCCGCGTCGTGGGTGAAGCTCACGCGACGGCCGGAGGTGACGAGCTCCGTGCGGTTGCCCGCCGCGTCGTACGTCCACGTGCTCACCGCGCCGGACGGCGTGGTCCTGCCGGTGCGGCGCCCCAGGGCGTCGTAGGTGTACGTCAACGTGCGCCCGGCGACCGTCTCCGACGTGATGTGCCCCGCCGCGTCGCGCTCCAGGGTGAGGACCACGTCCGGCCCGTGTGCGCCGATCAGGTCGCCCGCGTCGTCGTACGCGTACGTGGTGACGTCCCCCGCCGCGTCCTTCGACACCGTGCGCCCCAGCACGTCCCGCTCGAAGCGGATCGTCTCACCGGACGGCAGGGTGCGCGCCGTCAACCGGTCCGCCGCGTCGTGGACGTAGTGGAAGATCCGGCCGTCGAAGTCGTTCTCCGCCACCAGGCGCCCGGCCGAGTCGTACGTGTAGCTCCAGGTCAGCCCGAGCGGGTTGACGACCTTGCGCAGCTGGAGCTCCGCGTCGTGCTCGAACGTGTACCGGGCCCCGTCGGGGCCGGTGCGGGCCGACAGCAGGTCGAAGTGTGTGTACTCGAAGGTCGACACGCCGCCCATGGGATCGGTGTGGGATGTGCAGTTGCCCTCCCCGTCGTACGTCCACGACTCGGTGCCGCCGTCCGCGGCGACGTGCCGGGCGATGCGGCCCTCGACGGTCCACTCCAGGTGCGTGACGGCGCCGGAGGGTGCGGTCACCGCCGTCGGACGGCCGAAGCCGTCCCGCACGTATCCGGTCGCCCCGCCCAGCGGATCGACGGTCCGCAGGGGAAGTCCCGCCGCGTCGCACTCGATCCGGGCGGTGTGGCCGAGCGGATCGGTCACCGAGGTCAGCCGCCCGCGGTCGTCGTAGGCGAACCGGGTCAGCGCGGCGGCGGGAGAGAGGGTGCTGAGGTGGTTGCCGCGCTCGTCGTAGGTGTAGCGCCAGACCCTGCCGTCGGATTCGAGGACCTCCACGGGCCGGCTGTACCCGTTGTAGGCGATCCTGCTGCTGGTCCCGTCGGGGTGATGGACCGCGACGAGGTTGCCGAGCGCGTCCCATTCGTAGCGGGTGATGCGGCCCAGGCCGTCGGTCCGGGAGACGACCTCGTCACGCTCGTCGAACGCGTGCAGAACGGTGTGGCCCAGGGGGTTCGTCTCGGCGACGATCAGACAGCGGTCGTTGATGACGAAGCGTGAGGTGGCACCCGTGGAGGTGGTGACCTCCGTGATGCGGTGGCCGGGCCGGGCGGGGTCGGGCATGTCGTAGGTGAAGGTGTTGGCGAGGTGACCCGCCTCACCGCCCTGGGTGACACACCGGTCCCGGTCGTCGTACGTGTAGTCGTAACGGCTGCCGTTGGAGTCCGTCCACGAGGTGATGCGCAGCCGGTCGTCATACGTGAACCGCGTCGGCAGGCCCGACGAGTCGGCGACGGCGGTGAGGTTGCCGTCCGTGTAGTCGTACCGCTTGAGCACGACGTCCGCGCCGTCCGGCCCCGCACCCGCAAGCGCGAGGGCCGTGATCCGATCGCCCGTGACGGCGAGGGTAAGGCGGTAGCCGTGGGAGTGCCGGACGGCCAGCGGCCTGCCGTCGCCGTCGTATTCGATGTCGACGGTGTTGCCGTTGCGGTCCGACACCCGGGTGAGCGGCGCCGTGTCGTCGTCCGGTGCGGCGAAGCGCAGAGTGCGTCCCCCGGCCGGGTCGCTGATGAGATAGCCGCCGTTGTCCAGCCGCTCCAGCGGTCTGCGCGGACCGGCGTCGGGCAGGACCGGGGCATGCGGCTCTGTGGGGTGCGGATACGTGAGCAGCAGGCCGTCCTCGGTGACGAAGACGACGCCGTCCTCGTCGAGTTCGAGGCGCTGGTCGATCGTGGAGGTCCAGCTGGGGCCGAACCAGCCGCCGGTGCGGTAGCCGGAGGCCATGCGGCGGGTGAAGGACAGCGGCAGCGTGCCGGGCAGGGTGACGTCCGTGGCCTGGAGGTACATGTGGCCGGTGGCGACGTCGACCGGGTCGCCGCAGCCCTTGATCTTGCTTTTGGCACGGTTGTACGCGCCCTTCGCCCCGTCCTTGAGCGCGGTGCGCGCGGACTTGAACCCCTTGAGCCCGCCCTTGAGCCCCTTGAGGCCCTTTCCGAGTTTGGCGGCGGTGGTGAGGCCCTTCATGCCGGGCACGCAGTCCATCGCCGCGAACGCCACATCCATCAGGCCGGCCTGGCCCTTTGCGTATTTGCTCAAGGTGTCGGCCAACACGATGGCACCCGCGACGATGACGATGGCGGCCAGGATGGGGCCGCCGACGATCATCGCGATGACGCCGACGACGGCGACGACGACCTTGCAGACGGCGACGATGGCATCCCAGTTGTCGGTGACCCAGTCACCGATCTCCTCCCACCAGTGCCGGTTGCGGATACCGGCGTCGGAGGCCTCATCGATCTTCTTCTTCACCGTCCCCGCGGCTTCCGCACGCATCTTGCGCGCGTCCTCGGCCATCTTCTTCGCCGCTTCCAGCGCGCTCTTGGCGGAGTCGACATCGCCCTGGGCGGACTTCTGGGCCTTCTCGGCGGAGTGCGCGTCACGGGTCGCGGCCCGCACCTTCGCCTCATCCGGCTTGGGCACATCCTTGCCGGGTTTGTCCTTGTACTTGTCGGCCTCCTTGCCCGCCCGCTCCACCCACGAATCGGCCGAGGACAACCGGGACTTCGCCGACGACAGATCAGCCTGCGCCTCACGCCCCTTGACCAGCGCCTTGTCCGCCAAAGCCTGGGCACGCTCCAGCTCCGGCCAGTACGCCGAAAGCGCGTCACCGGCCATCTCATAACTCTTCTTGAGCTTCTTCAGCTTGTCCGGCGCGTCCTTGAACTTCTCCGTGAACGCATCCGCCGTCTTGCCCGCCCACCGCAGGATCGCCTCATCACCGGCCATCCCCTTGACGTCCCGCAGCACCCGCCCCACGTCGTCCGCGAAGTCGTGCAGGTTCTTCGCCAGCGACCGCACCCGGTGCGGATCACCCGGCGTCGGATCCTTCTCCAGATCCAGGACATGCCAATCCGACGGGCGGTGGCCCCCCATGCGCTTCCCCCCGGTCGTGTGAACTTCCCCTGTGCGAACTCACGATATCCACGGCGCGCCCGGGAACGCCAAGGGCCCCGCTCCGGTGAGGAGCGGGGCCCACGGGGACGTGCGGTGTCCGGCGAGATCAGTAGCGGCGCGTGATCAGCGCGCGCTTGACCTCCTGGATCGCCTTCGTGACCTCGATGCCGCGCGGGCACGCGTCCGTGCAGTTGAACGTCGTGCGGCAACGCCACACGCCGTCCTTGTCGTTGAGGATCTCCAGGCGCTGCTCGCCCGCCTCGTCACGCGAGTCGAAGATGAAGCGGTGCGCGTTGACGATGGCGGCCGGGCCGAAGTACTGGCCGTCGTTCCAGAAGACCGGGCACGAGGACGTGCAGGCCGCGCAGAGGATGCACTTCGTCGTGTCGTCGAAGCGCTCGCGGTCCTCGGCCGACTGCAGACGCTCGCGCGTCGGCTCGTTGCCCGTGGTGACCAGGAACGGCATGACGTCGCGGTACGCCTGGAAGAACGGGTCCATGTCGACGACCAGGTCCTTCAGGACCGTCAGACCCTTGATCGGCTCGACCGTGATCGGCTTGCCCGGATTGATGTCCTTGATCAGGGTCTTGCAGGCGAGACGGTTCTTGCCGTTGATCCGCATGGCGTCGGAGCCGCAGATGCCGTGCGCGCAGGAGCGACGGAACGTCAGCGTGCCGTCCATGTCCCACTTGACCTTGTGGAGTGCGTCGAGGACACGCTCCTTGGGGTCGATCTCCAGCTGGAAGTCTTCCCAGGTGGCGTCCGCCGAGACCTCGGGGTTGAAGCGGCGCACGCGCAGGGTGATCGTGATGTACGGGGAGTCGGCGAAGCCCGCCTCGGGCTTGGCGTCTTCCTTCTCGAGGGTCGGGGTAGCCATCAGTACTTACGCTCCATCGGCTGGTAGCGGGTCTGGACGACCGGCTTGTAGTCGAGACGGATCGTCTCCGTGCCGTCGTCGCCGACCTCGCGGTACGCCATGGTGTGGCGCATGAAGTTGACGTCGTCGCGGTTCGGGAAGTCCTCGCGGTAGTGACCGCCGCGGGACTCCTTGCGGGCGAGCGCGGACTGCGCCATGACCTCGGCGAGGTCGAGCAGGTTGCCCAGCTCGATGGCCTCCAGGAGGTCGGTGTTGAACCGCTTGCCCTTGTCCTGGATCGAGACGTTGAGGTAGCGCTCGCGGAGCTCCGCGATCTTCTCCACCGCCGTCTTGATCGTCTGTTCGGTGCGGAAGACCATGACGTTGGCGTCCATGGTCTCCTGCAGCTCCTTGCGGAGCTCGGCGACCCGCTCGGTGCCCGTGGCGTCGCGCAGCCGCTCGACCTGGGCGACGACCAGCTCCTCCGGGTTCTCCGGGAGCTCGACGAAGTCGTTCTTCGCCGCGTACTCGGCGGCGGCGATGCCCGCGCGCTTGCCGAAGACGTTGATGTCCAACAGGGAGTTGGTGCCGAGGCGGTTGGCGCCGTGCACCGACACGCAGGCGACCTCGCCGGCCGCGTACAGGCCGGGGACGACGGTGGTGTTGTCCGCGAGGACCTCACCCTCGACGTTGGTCGGGATGCCGCCCATGGCGTAGTGCGCGGTCGGCTGGATCGGGATCGGGTCCGTGTAGGGCTCGATGCCGAGGTAGGTGCGCGCGAACTCCGTGATGTCCGGGAGCTTGGCGTCCAGCTGCTCCGGCGGGAGGTGCGTGAGGTCGAGGTAGACGTGGTCGCCCTCGGGACCGCAGCCGCGGCCCTCACGGATCTCCGTGTAGATGGAGCGCGAGACGACGTCACGGGAGGCGAGGTCCTTCATGACCGGCGCGTACTTCTCCATGAAGCGCTCGCCGTCCTTGTTGCGGAGGATGCCGCCCTCACCGCGGGCGCCCTCCGTGAGAAGGATGCCCATGCGCCAGATGCCGGTCGGGTGGAACTGGAAGAACTCCATGTCCTCCAGCGGCAGCCCGCGCCGGTAGCAGGCCGCCTGGCCGTCACCGGTGAGCGTGTGCGCGTTCGAGGTCACCTTGAAGAACTTGCCGGTGCCGCCGGACGCGTAGATCACGGACTTCGCCTGGAAGACGTGGATCTCGCCGGTCGCCAGCTCGTACGCGACGACGCCCGCGCTCTTCTTGACCCCGTCGACCTCGACGATGAGCTGGTCGAGGACGTAGAACTCGTTGAAGAACTCCACACCCTCCTTGACGCAGTTCTGGTAGAGGGTCTGGAGGATCATGTGGCCGGTGCGGTCCGCGGCGTAGCAGGAGCGGCGCACGGCGGCCTCGCCGTGGTTACGGGTGTGACCGCCGAAGCGGCGCTGGTCGATGGTGCCGTCCGGGGTGCGGTTGAACGGCAGGCCCATCTTCTCCAGGTCGAGGACCGCGTCGATGGCCTCCTTCGCCAGGATCTCGGCGGCGTCCTGGTCGACCAGGTAGTCGCCGCCCTTGATCGTGTCGAAGGTGTGCCACTCCCAGTTGTCCTCCTCCACGTTGGCCAGCGCGGCGGCCATGCCGCCCTGCGCGGCGCCCGTGTGGGAGCGGGTGGGGTACAGCTTCGTGAGCACGGCGGTGCGGCTGCGCTTCGTCGCCTCGATGGCGGCGCGCATGCCGGCGCCGCCCGCGCCGACGATGACGGTGTCGTACTTGTGAATCTTCACGGAAGTCGCCTCGGCTTTAGCGGATGTTCGGGTCGAAGGTGAAGATCACCAGCGTGCCCAGAAGGATGGTGAACACCGTGGCGGTGTACAGCAGGCCCTTGAGCCACAGACGCGTGTTCGGGCGCTCCGCGTAGTCGTTGATGACCGTACGGAGGCCGTTGGCGCCGTGCAGCATCGCGAGCCACAGCATCAGCAGGTCCCAGACCTGCCAGAACGGCGAGGCCCAGCGGCCGGCGACGAACGCGAAGCCGATCTTCGAGACACCGCCGTCGAGCACCAGCTGGATCAGCAGGTGGCCGAGGACGAGGACGACCAGGACGACGCCGGACAGGCGCATGAAGAGCCATGCGGCCATCTCGAAGTTGCCGCGGGTCGAGCGCGGGGTCTTGGAGGTGCGCTTGCGGGGCGCCTCGATGACCGGGGCCGGGTTGTCGGCGTCGTAGAGCGAGGCGCCCTCGACGGGACCGATACCGGACGTGCCGGACTTCTCAAGCGTGGTGTCAGCAGACATGTCTGGCGTCAGCTCCCGAAGACTTCGCGGACGGCGTGGCCGAGGACGGGGTAGAGCGCCCCGACCATCAGGACGACCCAGATGCCGACGACGGTCCAGAGCATCTGCTTCTGGTAGCGGGGGCCCTTCGACCAGAAGTCGACGGCGATGACGCGCAGGCCGTTGAGCGCGTGGAAGAGGATGGCGGCGACCAGGCCGTACTCGAGGAGTGCGACGATCGGGGTCTTGTAGGTGCTGACGACATCGTCGTACGCCTCCGGGGAGACGCGGACGAGAGCGGTGTCGAGCACATGCACGAACAGGAAGAAGAAGATGAGGACGCCGGTGACTCGATGAGCCACCCATGACCACATTCCTTCCCGGCCGCGGTACAGCGTTCCAGCCGGCACGGAAGTTCCTCCGGGAGCGGGGGTTGGGGCCGGCCGGCTTCGGCGTCGGACGAGCCCGGCCGGGTACGGTCCACCGGCCGCCCGTCATCGTATCGACGAGTTGTCGGTAGCCCTGCCCCGGGTCCGCAGGTGTGATCAAACAGGCAATCAAACAGGCACGTACGGGCTATCGGGGCGCGATTGCGGGCGAGTCTCCCGCGCGGCGTGTCCGGGGCCCGATCCGGCGGCCTGGCCCAGGGCGAGCCTGGTCAGACGGCCTCTGGCGAGCCGGCGCAGCTCGTCGGCGGCGATGGCGCGTTCCTCCTCGGGATCGTTGCCGAGGCGTGACCGGAGGCCGGAGAGCAGATGGTCGAGTGCCTCGTCGGGCGCGACGCCGTCGAGACAGATCACGAACGAGTGACCGAAGCGGCTCTCGTACGCGGCGTGGGCGGCGCGCAGCGCGGTGTGCGCGGCCGTGTAACCGGCGTTCCCCGCGCCCTGGTGCGGGACGGTCGGGTCGAGGGGCTCGCAGGACAGGGCCTCGGCGAGGTCGCCGGGCGAGAGGTCGTACGCCGCCTCGTCGCAGGCCGCGAGCAGCGCGTCGAGGTCGGGGTAGGGCCGGTGGGCGGCGACGCGGCGGGCCCAGCGTCGGCTGCCGCAGCAGGTGAGCAGGGCGGCTTCGGCCGCGGCGGGCGTGGCGGCGTTCAGCTGGTGCGGCGCGGGGGTGGCGCGGCCGACGGGACGAGGGGAACGGTGCGGGGGCAGCGTGCGCTCCTGGGCAGGGGGCGGCAAGAGTGGGGCGGTGCGGGTGTGGGGGTGGCGCAACGCTATCGAGACGTGCTCCGAGGTGTCCGATGGATGAGCGAATTTCACTCGAATGGGAGAGTTTCGGCCTCTTCTGTGGACGAGCCGCCCGGAAGAGCCCGTCGTAGCGTGGCGGTATGGCTCTGATATTGGTTCCGATATCGACGTCAGGCGCGACCCCCTCGGCGGCGCGGGGTGACCGGTGAGGCGCGGCCCGGTGGTCGCCGCGAGCGGGATCGCCGTCGCGGGGGCCGCCGTCCTTGCCGTGGGGCTCTGGCCCGGCGACGACGGGGGGCCCGCGCGCGTGTCGCCCCCGGACGGGTCGGCCGCCGCCCCCTCGGCGACCCCCACCAGGAGCTACCCGCTCTCCGAGACCCCGGCCACCGTCCCCGCCGTGCGCGAGCACACCGCCGCCCGCGGCCCCGGCTGGCGCCCCGCCGAGGGGAAGGGGCGCGTGGTCGTCCGCGACGAGGGCCTGGCGGACGAGGGGCGGCTGCTCGCGGACGAGCTGAAGCTCAGGTACGGGGGAGGCGCGAAGCCCGGCAAGGGCGATGTGGAGCTGGCGCTGACGGACGGCAAGAAGAGCGGCGACGAGTCGTACACGCTGACCGTGAAGGGGGAGCGGGTGCGGATCGCCGCACCGGGCGAGGCGGGCGTCTTCTACGGGACCCGCACCCTCAAGCAGGAGGTGCGCGGCGGCAGGACCGCTCCCGAGGGCGAGGTGCGGGACCGCCCCGCGAAACCACAGCGCGGCTTCATGGTCGACATTGCGCGCAAGCACTTCGACGTGAAGTGGCTGGAGGACCGCATACGCGAGCTCGGCGACCTCAAGTACAACCAGCTCGGGTTGCACTTCTCCGACGACCAGGCGTTCCGCATCGCGTCGGACTCGCACCCCGAGATCGTCTCCTCCGACCACCTCACCAAGGACCAGGTCCGCCACCTGGTGAAGATGGCCGAAAGCAGGCACATCACCGTCGTGCCGGAGATCGACTCGCCGGGGCACCTCGGCGCGGTCATCCGCGAGCACCCCTCCCTCCAGCTCCGTGACGCCCGCGGCACCGCGGTGCGCGGCGCCGTCGACATATCCGAGCCGGAGGCTGCGAAGATCGTCGACGATCTGCTCAAGGAGTACACCGAGCTGTTCCCCGGCGGCTCCTGGCACCTCGGCGCCGACGAGTACGGCGCCCTCACCGCCAAGGACCCCGAGTCCTCCTACCCGCAGCTGGCCGCCGCCGCCCGCGAGCGCTACGGCCCCGGCGCCCGCGTCCGGGACCTGGCGACGGGCTGGCTCAACGACCGCGCCGACACCGTGCGCCCGCACAAGAAGAAGCTGAAGGCCTGGAACGACGGGTTCTTCCCGGGCGGCAGGGCCGAGGCCGCCGGTGACCTGGAGGTCGCCTACTGGACGGGCAAGGAGATCGGCGCGCGCGAGCCCGTCGAGTACCTGAAGGCGGGCCGCAGACTCGTCAACTACAACGACGAGTACCTCTACTACGTCCTCGGCCAGCCCAACGACTTCCGCTACCCGACCGGGCAGCGCATCTACGAGAGCTGGACCCCGCGGGTGATCCGCGGCACGACCCCCGTGGACGAGCGCTACGACGACCGGATACTCGGCGGCACCTTCGCCGTCTGGGGCGACCTCGCGGGCGCGCAGAGCCAGGAACAGGTGGCGCGGGGCATCCGGCTGCCGCTGGCCGCCACCGCCCAGAAACTGTGGGACCCGAGGAAGCCCGCGCGCAGCTGGGGTGACTTCGTGAAACTCGCTGATACCGTCCGCTAGGGCAGGCCCTGGCCGCCTTCGGCGCCCTGGGGAGGGGCCGGCCGGGCGGCTTCCGTTCCAGTGAGCCCGTGGGGGGTCGCTCAGCGATGCTGTGCACGAATTGTCAGACGAAGACGGCGACGACGTCCGAGGGGTACTGCGACGTCTGCGTCCAGGCGGCCGCATCCGCCGCCCCGCCGCCCGGACCCGGCAGCCGTGTCACGGCCCGCCCCGCCTGGCTGCGCTCACCGGTCGGCCTGAGCCGCGCGGTGATCGCCCTGCTCGGCGTCGCCGTCGCCGCCGACCTGTACTCGCTGTGGGCCGGCACCGTCGTGCGGGACGTGATGGCCGACCTTCTCGACGGGACCCTGAGGGCGAACGTGGAGCGGGACGCCGAACGCGCCGACTCCCTCTACGCCGCCTCCGGCTACCTGCAGACCGGCGCGCTCATCGCGACCTGCGTCGTCTTCCTCGTCTGGTTCCACCGGGTGCGCGTGAACGCCGAGGTGTTCGACCCCTACATCCACCGCAAGACGCGCGGCTGGGCCGTGTGGGGCTGGTTCGTGCCGATCGCGAACCTCTGGTTCCCGCGCCGGGTCGCCCTCGACATCTGGGACGCGAGCGGCCACCCCAGGCCGGCCGGGGACCCCACGACGACCCCCGGCGCGCCGGCGGGCGGCGCCCCGCACCGGCTCCTCAACGCATGGTGGACGCTGTGGGTGGCGGACCTTCTCGCCGGGCGCTGGTCCACCCAGTCGTACTGGCGGGCCGAGGAGCCCGACGAGATCAAGGCGGCCGTCGGCAACCTCATGTTCTCCGACGCCCTCGACATCGCCGCCGCCGTCCTCGCCATGGTCTTCGTGCACCGTCTGACCCGCATGCAGGACGACAAGGTCAGGTCGGGCCCGCCGCAGGTCCAGCCGCTGCCGGGACCGCCCGCCGCGCCATGATTTCCGCTTTCCGGTGGCGGACCCGCCGACCCCTGTGGTGTATTCGGCCTCGGAGCACCGCCGGGGCACGCGCGGCACGGGCAGCACGGGGTACGAGCACTACGGGGGGGGCGGGACATGGGGTACTGGGGGTACTACGTCGTCGGCAGGAGCGAGCAGCCGCTCGCCGAGCTCACGGCGGTCGCGGGCGTACGGGACGAGCTGAGCCTCCTCGACCGGCGGCCCGACGGGTGGCAGGTGTGGGAGGTGCCCGGCGGCGACGGCACGCGCGACGTCGGGAACATGAACACGCTGGCCCTGGAGACGGGCGCGCCCGCACTCTTCGGCTACGTGATGGACAGCGACTGCGTGGTCGTCGAGGCGGCGGCGCCGGAGAGCGGGGCGTGGACCACCTGCCTGGCGCGCGGCGCCATGGCCGGCTACCTCGGCGACTCCGAACTGACCGTGGAGGACTACTTCCTGGAACCGCGCGACGCGGCGCGCCGGGCGGTGGCCTGGGCGGCCGAGGCGGGCCGGGACGCGACCGAGAGCCTGCTGCTCGACGTCCTGAACGCGGACGCCGAACCCTCCGCGGAAGAGCTCTTCTTCCGCTTCCTCCACCGGCTCGGAGTGGCCCCGCAGTGACGTTCCCCGGCCGGTGCGCGCAGTAAGGGTCAGTGCACGGTCCGGGACGGGAGACGTACAGCATGAGCCTGGTGGAGCTGATCGCGCAGGCCGATGAGAGAGGCCTCGCGGCGAGCGGTCTCGCCTGCCTCGACCGGTGCGTTCCGGTGCTCGGCGGCGACGACGACCTGCTGCGCCCGCTCTGGGCGCGGCTCTCGGAGGGCGGCGACTGGGGCGGCCCGCTGGCCGACGCCCGCTCGGCCCTCGGCGCCGGGCCCGCCCGGCGGACCGCCGGACCGTCCGGTGAGGCGGCCGCCCTCGCCCTGCGCATGCTCGACGCCGTCCCCGCGGCGTACGCGGGCGCCGAGGTGAGGGAGTGGGCGGACGGCTGCTCCGTCGCCGCGCTCCAGGTCCACCGGCTCCTGGAGACCGCGCCGGACCGCGGCGCCCGCTCCGTGGCGTCCCGCCGCGAGGGCCGCACGGACGGCATGACCCCGCTGGTCGCCGCCGAACTCCGCCGCCAGGTGCGGATCCTGGAGCTCCTCTCCGACCGGGGCGCGGGACCGGCGGGCGGTCTGCGGCAGGCGCTGGACGTCTCCATGGAGGGGCGGCGGGTGCTGCGCGCGGTGGTGTCGCGGCGGGCCCGCGGCCGCGTCTGACGGAGTGCCGTCGGGTGTCACTCGTCGAGCCGCTCGGCGGCCGGGCCCGTGCCCGTGACGTGGTGGGTCGCCGAGGTCGTGGGGGCGGGTGACCGCTCCGGCTCATCGCCGCCCAGAAAGGCGTACGCGACGAATGCCGCGCAGAGGGCGGCGAGTACCGCGGCGACGGCGATCACGCGGCGGTCCGAGATCTCACCGACCAGGGTCGGGTCGTCGGGGTCCTCCGGAATGACTAATTCCCCTAAGTCGGCGCTTTCTCCGGCGCCCTGCACGCTTTCTCTCTTCATCTTCCCCACCCCAGGAGCGAACCACGAGCAAATCGCGGGCGAAACAACGTTTCCGGCGAAAATGAGCCGCAAATGCGGCCGGTTATACAGCACTTCGGCCCCCGTTCACCAGGGTGGGAATGAATCGGGCCAGTCGTCCGGCGTCAAGTGGGGAACTAATGCAAGAAGGCTTCGAAAGGAATACCCCTCGGTAAGTCGGATCTCTCGCCAAAGTGCCGACCACCTGGATAACCTGACGAGCCATCAACAGGCGACCCGGCCGTCACGGCCACGGAGAGGCCCGTGCCAGATGAACTCGGATTCGACGAGCTGCTGGACGACGGCGGCCTGATCGCCCGGCTGCTCGGAAAGACCGCGGCCGGCCGCAGAAGGGACCTGCTCTACGGCCCCGACCTGCCCGTGGTGCTGCTCGTCGGCGGCCCCGGCATGGGCAAAGGGCGGCTTCTGCGGTGCATACGGCGGCACTTCGGGCCGCGCGTCCCCGTCGCGTACGTCGACTGCGCCCTGACCGACTGCCGGGAACAGGCCGAGGAACGGCCCGGCAGCCGTTCGGAGGTGACCGAGGTACTGCGCAAGATCGCCCTCCAGTACGGCGACTGGGGCGGCGACGGCGGCGGCATCGCCGTGCCGCGCCTGTACGCCGGACTCGCCGCCGTGGCCGCGAGCGACCCCCTCGCCCGGACCGCGCCCCTGGTCGACGAGGTCGGCCGGCTCGAAGGCATCCTGCCGCCCGGCTCCTTCTGGCGCGGGGTCCTGAAGGGGACGGCGAGGAACTACGTGGGATACCTGACGGGACTCGTCGGCAGCCCCCTGGCCGGCCCCTTCCTCAACGCCCTCCTCGACGGTCTTTTCGCCCGCGTCTCCGCCGAGGGACGCGCCGCCCTCACCGCCTGCTACGGCGAGTACCCCGGCGCCGGCGGCCACCCGCTGGCCGGACTGCGGGCGCTCGGCGAGGACTTCCGGCAGGGCGGCGAGGCGCGGCGGATCGCCGAGGGGTTCCTCTTCCGGGCGCTGCGGCAGGACATCGACGCGGCCTACCACTCCGTACGCGGACGCATGTCACGCGTGGGACGGCCCGCCCTGCTCCTCGACCACGCGGACAACGCCCTGGGCAGACGGCTGGTGAAGCCGGCCCTGGAGGACCGGGAGCGGGGCCACCACGACCGGCTCGTCGTCTTCGCCACGGCCCGGCGCGAGGACGGGGGGCGCTTCCTGCACCGCGCGGGCAGCAGCCACGAGGGCATGGCGAGCTGGCAGCCGTTCACCGGCAGGCTGCCCGAGTGGAGCCGCCCGGCCGGCGGCGTCCCCGACCACGCGCCGCTGTGGCGGGGCGTCCTCCTCGTCCGCATGCCCGTCCTCACCCGTGACCGGCAGAAGGACGAGCTGAGCCGGTTGCGGGGCGGCCACGAACAGCCGGACAACGCCGTCCGGCTCCGCATCCACAGCGGGGTCCACCGGCTGAGCGGCGGCCGCCCGCTCTTCGTGACCCGGCTCGCCAGCGCCACCGCCACCGCGACGTTCCCCACCCCCGAGGAGTGCACCGACTGGGCGATCCTGGACGCCCGGGTGCCGGCGGGCGAGGACGAGCGCGGCCACCCCGTCGCCGACCGGCCGGTCGGCGACGTACTCATCGACGAACTCGTCGTGCGCCAGCGCCCCGAGGAACTCCCGCCGGAACACCGCGGCCACTGGCTCGACCTGCTCACCCACCTCTCCGTCGCCCACGACGCCGAGTGCGCGCAGACCCTCATCCGCGCCGTCCAGGAAGGCCGCACCGAGCAGCTGAACGCCTACCGCATCGCCGAACTCCTGGAGGACACCGGCTGGCCCCGCTGCCCCCGGCACTTCATCGGCGACCTCGGCCTGCGCCGTCTGCTGACCCGCCGCCTCCACCGGCTGCGCGTGGACGGCGCGGCCTGGCACGCCGACCATGCGCTCCTCCAGGGCCACTACCGCGACCTCGGCGACCACCACCCCGACGCGCTGTTCGGCACCGCCGCCGCCCACCGCATGCACCACCTGCTCGCCTCCGACGGCGCCGACCTCGTCACCCGCTACCTGGCCGAGTCGTTCGCCACCCGGCCCACCGCCGCATGGTGCGAGGAACTGCTCGCCATCGCGGACGCCGCGCTGATCGGTGCCCCGGACGACCGCTATGCCCGCGCCCTCGGCGAGCGACAGGTGCGCGGCGACACCCGGCGCCGCCGGATAGACCGCCTGCTGCACGCCGTATGGCTCACCGAGGACCGCACGCAGCCGCTCGAGGAGATCGTGCCCGGGGCGCTGCGCGGGCCCCTGCGGGAGCTCAGCGAGGAGCTGGCGCGCACCGCCGACGAGGCGGTGCGCCGGCAGGGGCCGGAGGGCGCCGACGTGGCGAGGGCCGCGGACGGGGCGGCCCTGCTGATCCGGGTGGCCCGCGACTGGGGCGACCGGGCCGAGGACAAACAGCCGCTGAAGCGGTGCGTGTGCACGGAGCACATCGGTTTCGGCTGAGCACGGCGGGCCCGGCCGCGTGGCCGGGCGCGGGAGACACGGCAGAGGGAGGGCAGCGTTGAGGCAGTTCGGGAACTGGCTGTACAACACGTTCTTGGCCAACTGGATGCGCAGGATTCTCACCTTGCTCGGCCTCGCGGCCGCGGGCATCCTCCTGTACGTCTTCCTGCCTCCGATCGGCGGAGCCGAGAGCTGCGCCACCGGCGTCGAGAAACACGGCGGCGAGTGCATCGGCGTCAACGGCACCGGCTACGCCTTCGGCACCCCGGAGATCGACGCGGTGGCCCGCGCCATCGCCAAGGAGAACGAACAATTCGTCGGCGACAAGCCGCACATCACCGTCGCCCTGATGATGCCGCTCCAGCCCGACCTGGCCGCCGAGCGCAAACAGCTCCGCAGCGAGATCCAGGGCGCCTACCTCGCCCAGTACCGGGCCAACCGCGACGAGAACACCCCGCTGCTGCGGCTCGTCCTCGCCAACCCCGGCGACGCCTACGCCCAGCAGGAGCGCGTCGTCGACCAGCTGGCGGAGCTCGCGGACGACCGGCGCGACAACCTCCGCGCCGTCACCGGCTTCAACCTCAGCCTGGACGCCACCGAGAAGGCCATCGCCCGCCTCACCGGCGAACTGCACATCCCCGTCCTCGCCAGCCGGATCAGCGCCGGCGGGCTCGCCAACCCCGAGAACGGCTCCGGCAAGGACCCCTATCCGGGCCTCGCCCGCATCATCCCCACCAACGGCCAGCAGGCCGACGCGCTGGCCAACTTCCACGGCGCGCTCAAGGACGAGGAGACCGTCCTCGTCAGGGACACGCGACCGCACGACATCTACAACGAATCACTCGCCAAGGCGTTCAGCCGCGACGAGAAGGGCCCGCCGGGACCCAAGGACCAGATATTCGACTCGCCCTCGATCACCGACCCCGGGGACACCGGCAACGACTTCACGATCATCGCCCAGAACATCTGCCAGTCCACCGCGCACTACGTCTACTTCGCGGGCCGCCCCGTCCACCTGCGGCTCTTCGCCCTCAAACTGGCCGACGCACAGTGCCGCGGCAAGAAGTACACGATCATCAGTGGCTCGGGCGCGGCCACCCTCGACCGCTACATGAAACGCGACGACTGGGCGAGGCTCCGCGGCGGCGGGAAGGAACCCCTCGTCACGGTGCAGTACGCGGCCCCCGGGCACCCCGAGGCCTGGAACAAGCAGCTGAAGGGCAAGAGCGGCGGGCCGGCCTACTTCACCGAGCCCAAGGCCGAGCTGGACGTGCTGCGCTCGCTCATCCACAAGGGCAGCGCCGGATACATCGGGCCGACCCGCCTGGACGACTCCCGCACCATGCTCGTCTACGACGGCATCCGCACCATCGCCAAGGCCGTGCTGCTCGCCAACGCCCAGACCGAGGGCACGGTGCCGCCCCTGAAACGGGTCTCCGACATGTGGCGGCGCATCGAGGCCGTCAACCGGGTCCGCGGCACCAGCGGCTGGATCTGCCTCACCAACGCGGGCAATGCCTACGACAAACCGGTCGCCGTCGTCGAACTCGACCCGCGCACCGAGGCGTTGCGTTTCGTCGGCATCGGCTGGCCCGAGGACAGGTCCCAGCCCGCCGACTGCCGGGTGCCCAGCGACACGCGCTGACCGGGCGCACCGGCCGGGAAGGACCGTCGCGCCGCTCCCCGGGCAAGGGGGAGCGGCGCGCGGCGCGTCACGGCGTCAGCGCCTGGCCCAGCCCTGCGCCGGCCGGCGTGCCCAGCACCGTACGCCCGTAGTAGACGCCGCTCGCCCCGGGGACACCCGACGTGGTGCTGTCCAGCTGGAGGACCGTGCCGTCGCCCGCGTCCTCGCCCTCGACCCCGATGGCGAGGTCCGCGCGGCCGGAGCCCGACAGGTCCGCGAGGGTCGCCGAGGAGCCGAGCCGGTCACCGGTCTCGGTGGAGCCGGGGACGTCCGGCTCGTCCTGCGAGAAGGCCTTCGCGCCCGTGCCGGTGAGGCCGGCCGCAGAGCCCCTCAGGAGGAGCGAGGTGCCCGCGTCCTTCCTGGCCGTGCCGGCCCGCGTGATGTCCTCGCCCGGGGCGCCGGTGAGGACGTCCGCGTAGCCGTCGGCGTCGTAGTCGCCCGCCGCGACCGACCAGCCCATGGCGTCACCGGACTCGGCGGCGCCGGGCACGCCGGACGTCGACTGGTGGACCGTCTTCATGCCGGTCGTGGTGAACCCGGTCGACGTGCCGGGGACCACCGTGACCTGGCCGCCCGCGTGGGCGCCCGACTCCGCGGTGTACGGCTGGCCGATGACCAGGTCGTCGTAGCCGTTGCCGTTGACGTCGCCCACGGCGACGGAGCGGCCGCCGGGGACGGAGAGGACGCCGACCCGGCTCAGCCCGGAGCGGCCGCCCCGGAACCAGGCGACCTTGCCCTTGCCCGCCTGGTCGCGGTAGGTGAGCGCCACGTCCGCGTACCCGTCGCGGTTGAAGTCGCCGGAGGCGGCGTCGGCGTACGCGATGGCGGTGTCGCCCGAGGTGAGGCTGCCGCCCGACTCGTGCTCCGGGTCGAGCCGCGCGGCCCACGAGCCGCCCGTGCCCGTCGCCGCGGCGAAGACGTCCGCCTTGCCGTCGGCGTTGAAGTCGCCGGAGGCGACCGCGGCGCCGAACCGGGCGCCCGGGTAGTGGAAGTCGTCCGACAGCTGCATGTCCGTGCCGGAGGTGAACGTCGGGCCGTAGAGCATCGTGACCGCGCCGCGGTCGGCGTGGCCGGACGTGTCGTCCTCGCCGGGGGCTCCGATGACGAGGTCCGCGTAGCCGTCGCCGTTCAGGTCGCCCCACGCCGTGGCGGCGCCCCAGTCGTCGCCCGTCTCCGAGCTGCCCGGGACGCCCTCACTGGCCTGCGTGAGGGAGATGCGGGACGCGCCCACCGGCCCGCCGAGGCCGCCGGGCACCACGGTGACGCTGCCGCGGTGCGACGACGCCTTCGGGGTGGCCGCGACCAGGTCGGTGATGCCGTCGCGGTTGAAGTCGCCGGTCGGGATCGCGGAGTTGCGGCCGGCACCGGACGCGTAGCGGCGGATCTCACCGAGCCGGGAGTACAGGTTCTTGCCGGGGCAGAGCGTCGCGAAGCCGTCGCGGTGGCCGGAAACCGTGTCCAGCGAGGCCTGTTCGCCCTTCTTCCACACGCCGGTGTCGTCGGCCGCGGTCAGCGTGACCTTGCCGGACGGGTCGCCGCCGTACTGGCCGAGCTTCCAGGCCGCCACGCGCGCCACCGACTCCAGGGCGGCGCGGGTCGGCCTGCCCGCGGGCTTGTCCGTCGCCGGGTCGCCCTCGAAGTCGCCGAGGACGGCGATGCCCGCCGAGTCGCCGTTGAAGCCGTAGGTGTGCGCGCCGCGCACGGGCAGGTCGACGCCGCCGCCGCGGCCCTCGAATATCTGGCCGCACTTGTCGACGACGAAGTTGTAGCCGAGGTCGTTCCACCCCTCGGTCCGCACGTGGTACGTCAGGAGGCCGCGGACCAGCGCCGGCGACTCGGCGCAGCTGTAGTCGTTGGCCCCGGCCGTGTGGTGGACGAAGACCGCCTTGACCTTGTCGATGTACTCCGGCGGGTCCTTGACGAGGGACTCGTCGGCACCCCAGGCCGCCCGGCCGATCACCGGTGGCCGGGTCACCGTCGACGGCGGGGGCGTCGGCCTGGTCGGGGTCGGGTCCGGGGCCGGTCCGGTGGAGCCGGAGGGGTCCGGGTCGGTGGGCGGGGGGCTCGTCGGATCCGGCTCGTCCGGCGCAGGCGTCGTCGGTGCCGTCGTCGCGTCGGTCGGTGCGGGGCTCTCCGCGTCGGCGGCGTAGGCGGCGGGGGACAGGGCGGTGCCGCCGTCGAGCGCCGGGTTCCGGGCCTCCTTGGCGGTGACGCCCGGGTCCACGAGGTTGACCTCAAGGCCCTTGGGCAGCCCGGCGGTCGCCGTGCCGTCGGCGGCGACGACGCGGACCTCCACGCCGTCCGAAGGGCCGACCCAGAGCGGATCGGACGCGGCCCGGGGGCCCGCCTCCGCCTTCTCCGCGCGGTGCGGCTCCAGTTCGAGGGAGCGCCAGCCGGACCAGGCGCCGGAACCGATGGCGCGGGTGCGGACCTGCGCCGTGCCCTCCCACTCGGTGGTGGCGCCGCTCCACGAGACACCGAGGAGCGAGAACTGCTCGGTCGAGGTGCGCGGCAGCTCGCGCCGGGCCGCGCCGTCGGCCCGCAGCGTCAGGTCGTGGACGCTCGCCGGCCGCTCGGCCCGCGGATCGGCGGCGGTGCCCTGCCCGTCGCCGGGCTCGGCCATCGCGTACGACACCGCCCCCGCGCCTCCCAGCACGACGGCACCGATCGTCAGCCATGCCCTGCGCTTCAGACTCAACGGTCGGTACGCGTGCGTGCTACGCGGCTTTTCACGCGGATTGCGCGGCCTCAAGAACCCCACCCCTCAGCGAATTACAGGTGAACTCAGCGAGTTCGTACGACTGATCGAGGGGTCAAAGGGTTGTAGGGCGACGGGCGATTTGTCGCGTGATGTATCCCGCACCTGCCGCGCGTGACGGACGGGCGGGCCGGTGCGCTGGGTCATGTGACAGTTGTGGGGTCGTTGCGGCGGCGGGTTACGGGCGGGGTCATCGGTGAGGTCACGGGCGGGGTCGGGGATGGGGACGAACAGAGGCTGGATACGCGCGGCCGCGCTCTGTCTCGCGGTGGGCGCGCTCGCGTCGTGCGCCACGGACCGTCAGGTGACGTATGCGGGCGGCACCTTCGAGGAGGTCGTCCCCGAGGACGAGGAGCGCGGCAAGGAGCTCGCCGTCGAGGGCATGCGGCTCCTAAAGGACGCGGAGTCGGTGCGCGTCGGCGTCGACATGACCACCGCGAAGGGCGTCCGGAAGGGCTCCCTGCACATGGACCGCGACGGCAACTGCAAGGGCACCTTCGACATGGGGCCCGCGCAGCGCGGCGACCTCATCGTCGTCGCGGGGGACGCGGTGTACGCGCGCTACACCGACGCGTCGCTCGACGCGATCGGCGAGCTGGGCGCGCGGCGGGGGCCCGGGGTCGCCGCACGCGTACGGGAGCGGACCGCGCTCGCGCGCGGGAAGTACCTGAAGCTGCCGGCCGCCTCCAGCGCCCCTTCGACCGCCGGGTCACCGGCGAAGGGCTGCGACCTCGACGCGTTCACCGCGTCGATGCCCACCGCCCCGAAGGCCGAGGAGACCTTCAAGGCCCTTGCGGAGACACGCCGTTACGGGCAGGACGTCATCCCGGTCGTCGGGGACCAGAACGGGGAGCGGGTGACGCTGTACGTGGCCGCCGACGGCGAGCCGCACATCGTCGCCGTCCGCCAGGTGAAGGACGGCGAGGCGATGAACATGCGGTTCTCCGCCTACGACGAGCCGGTCGGCGCGGTGGCCCCGCCCGCGGACCGGACGCTCGACCTCGCGCGGTTCGCCCCCGGGGGCGGCGGAGGATCCCTCTTCGAGGTGTGAGCGTGACATTTCCGCCTCCGGCGGCGCTGTCGACCGTGAAGGCACAGCCAGGGTGAACTGTGCCCGAACCGGGGGATGGGAGCGGGTTGGGCCAGGGTGGGGGACCCCGTCGCGCGCAGTCGCACGACGAAGAGCTCGGCAGGGCCGTCGCGGCGGCCCAGGAGGGGGACGAGGCCGCCTTCGCGGTCGCGTACCGCCTGGTCCAGCCGGGACTCGTCGGCTATCTGCGCGGCCTCGTCGGCACGGACGGCGAGACGGCCGAGGACGTGGCCGCCGAGGCGTGGCTGGAGATAGCCAGGGACCTCGGCCGGTTCCGCGGGGACGGGGCGGGCTTCCGCGGCTGGACCGCGACGATCGCCCGGCACCGGGCCTTCGACCACCTGCGCCGCCAGAAGACGCGGCCGCGGCCCGCCGCGCTCGAACAGGACCTGTTCGAACTGCCCGGCCCGCACAGCACATCGGCGTCGGCCATGGAGGCGATCTCGACGGAGCGGGCGCTCGGGCTCATCGCGACCCTGCCGCGCGACCAGGCGGAGGCCGTCCTGCTCCGGGTGGTGGTCGGCCTGGACGGCCCGGCCGCGGCCCGGGTGCTCGGCAAGCGTCCTGGCGCGGTGCGGACGGCCGCGTACCGGGGACTCAAGAAGCTGGGCGAGCGGATGGGCCGCGACGGCGCGGCGGGCGACGGCGGAGGGACGCCGGGGGAACCGGGATGAGCACGCACGACCCGCCGCGCTCCGTGCCGGCCGCGCTCGCGGCGGCACTGCGTCTGCCGGCGGCCGCGGAGGTGGAGGCCCGCGCCCAGCGGGCGGCGATGACGGCGTTCCGCAGGGCCCGCGACGAGGGCGTCCACGGCGCCCCGCCCCGCCCGTGCGACGACTGGCGACCACGTCCCGGCGGCCGAGGGGGACCCCTCTGAGCCGCACACCGGGGAACCGGCCGGGGCCGCCACCCCCCACAGGAGAGGCCCCGGCCGGCACACGGTACGAACCGCGTGCGGTCCGTACTCCCTTCAGCGCCGTGCGTGCGGTTTCTGTCACACCGCGTTCTGTCACCCGCTAGTTGCACGTTGTACAAACATGGACGTAGGCCCGCGCAAGGCCGTACCGTGCTGCTTCGCGCCGGGGCCGGGCGCAGATCTCCGAGTGGCAGGATTGTGAGAGTGCTGGGGGACGACGCGGAGCTGACCGCCGCGGTGCTTGCGGCACAGGACGGGGACGAGACTGCTTTCCGGACTGTGTACCGCGCTGTGCACCCACGGCTTCTGGGATACGTACGCACGCTGGTCGCCGACCCGGACGCGGAGGACGTCGCCTCCGAGGCCTGGCTGCAGATAGCGCGCGACCTCGACCGGTTCAGCGGTGACGCGGACCGGTTCCGGGGCTGGGCGGCGCGCATCGCGCGCAACCGCGCCCTCGACCACATACGCATGCGCGGCCGCCGTCCCGCCGTGGGCGGCGACGAGTCGGAGCTGACCGGCCGGCCCGCGGACGCCGACACCGCCGACGAGGCGATGGAGTCCCTGGCCACCGGCGAGGCCCTCGCCCTGATAGCCCGGCTCCCGCAGGACCAGGCCGAGGCCGTCGTGCTCCGCGTCGTCGTCGGACTGGACGCGAAGAGCGCGGCGCAGACCCTCGGCAAGCGGCCCGGGGCCGTCCGTACGGCGGCGCACCGGGGTCTGAAGCGGCTCGCGGAGCTGCTCGGGTCGCAGGGCGCCGACCCCAAGGACGCGCTCGACGCCGTACCCCCGCAGAGAGAGCCGCGCGGTCGCGCGGTGACGTCCGCCGGTGTGACGCAATCGCGTACGCGGACGCAGAAGGACATGTGATGGCCGACGAGCAGCACAAGTGGCTGGACCGCGACGCGGCGGAGCGTTTGCTGCGCGGCGAGCCCCTCGAAGGCATCGACCCCGACGCACGTGAACAGGCCGACCGGCTCGCCCGGACCCTGGCCGCACTGGCCGGCCCGCACCCCCTCGTCGACCGCGGGCACGCGACGGATGCGGCTCCCGCGGAAGCCGCCCGCCCCGACATCGTTGCCGACGGCCCCCTCGGCGCGCCCTCCGGTGAACTCCCGGGCGAGGCCGCCGCGTTGGCAGCCTTCCGGGCCGCCCGCGAGGAGTCGCCGCGGCCCTCCGGCGCCAGGACCGCGCCGTACGCGACGGCCGCCCACCGGGCCGCCGCCGGCGAGACCGTACGGCAGGGTCTCGCCGGGAACCGGCCGGGCCCCAGCCGCTGGGGCCGCCCGGTGCGCCTCGGACTCGCCGCCGCCCTCACCGGATGCATGATCGGCGGCGTCGCCGTGGCCGCGGGCACGGGCGTACTGCCGTCACCGTTCAGCACCCACGACCCGGGCCCCGCCGCGTCCGTGTCGTCCTCCGCCACCCCGGAGGAGCCGCAGGCCTCTCCGTCGGCCGGCACGAGCGAGCCGACCGAGGAGCTGGACCCGGACGAGAGCACGGCACCCGGCGGCGAGGCGACCGGCGCCCCCGGGGAGAGCTCGCCGCCCCAGGCCGAGGCGGACGACGACCCCACCGCCACCCCGGGGCAGCGCGACGGCGCGGAGCCGCCCCGCAGGGACGAGGCCGGGGCCTGGTACCGCAAGGCGGTGACCGCCTGCCGCGCCTACCGCAGCGGCGAGCTCCAGGGCGACAAGCGCCGCCGCCTGGAGGAGACCGCCAAGGGGCCGGCCCGCGTCGAGGAGTTCTGCGGCCGGATCCTGGGCCCCGCGGGCGGCGGCGGCCACCAGGGCGGGGGCGGAAAAGGCGAGGGCGGTGGCCACGGCGGCGGTCACGGCGGTGGTCACGGTGGCGGCGAGGGCGAAGGCGGCGGGAACGGTTCGGGCGGTGAGGAGGACGGCGGCTCCGGCGACGGTGACACCGGCGGCGCTCCCGTGCCTCCCATGGCGTCCCCCTCCGTCCCGCGCACGACGCCGACCGGTTCCTACAGCGCGCTGCCGAGGCTTCCGTAAAGCCGTTCCGGCCGGGGTGTGACGTTTTTCGGGGCCGTGACGCAGTAAGAAGTGAGCCGACTGGTCATCGGCCCGCGCACGAGCCGGGGGTTCCCCCCGTACCTTCTGGCTCCGTGCCATCGGCGTGGGCGGGATACGTTCCCCCGATCCCGCCCACGCCGCTTTTCCCGCTCACTTGTAGATGACGACGCGGTCGCCGTCACGCACCTGGGCGAAGAGGCTCGCGATCTTCTTCTCGTCCCTGACGTTCACGCAGCCGTGCGACGCCCCGCTGTATCCCCGGGCCGCGAAGTCCGACGAGTAGTGCACGGCCTGGCCGCCGCTGAAGAACATGGCGTACGGCATGGCGGTGTGGTAGAGCGTCGAGACGTGGTGCCTGGACTTGAAGGTGACGTGGAAGGTGCCCTCGCGGGTCGGCGTGTACTGCGAGCCGAACCGCACGTCCATCGTCGACACGGCCCGGCCGTCGACCATCCACGTCAGGGTGCGGGTGCTCTTGGCGATGCACAGGACCCGGCCGGTCAGACAGCGCTCGTCCGGCGCGGCGGCCGGCATGCCGCCGCCCGCGTACAGCTCGTACCGCGTCGGCTCGCGCGTCATCGCCCGCAGCCTGCCCAGCGTGACGGTGTCCGTGGCGCCCGTACGGGGCAGGCCGCGCTTGGCCTGGAAGCCCCTGACGGCGCTGACGGTGGAGGGACCGTACGTCCCCGAGGGGTTCTCGGCGAACCAGGCGATCTGCCGCAGCCTGGCCTGCAGTTCCCGCACCTGGGCGCCGCGGTCGCCCGCCCGCATCAGCGTCAGCCCGGGGGTCCGGGGAGGCGCGGCGGGTGGGGAGGGCGTCCGCGCGTGGGAGGGGGCCGTCGGGGTCCGGGCCTGGGACGGGACTGTCGGGGTCCGAGCCTGGGACGGGGCGGGCTGCCGCGCCGCCGACGCCTTCGGTCTGCCGTCCGTGCCGGGCGGCGTCCCGCCCGTGTCGACCGCCACCGCCTTGCAGCCCGCCGTCAGGACCAGTACCGCCACGGCCCCTGCCGCTGTCGTGCCCCTGCCCATCACGCCCCCGGTGCTCATGGACAACACTCCCTCTACTGTTTCCCGGTTTGCCGCGAGTGACGCGTCCGGGGCGCGGGCGCAAGCTGGAGGCATGACACACGAGTCAGAGTCCGGACTGCCCATCGAACCCGTGTACGGCCCCGAGGCGCTGGCGGGCTGGGACCCGGCGGAGAAGCTCGGCGCCCCCGGCGCGTACCCCTTCACGCGCGGCGTCTACCCGACCATGTACACCGGCCGCCCCTGGACGATGCGCCAGTACGCCGGCTTCGGCACCGCCGCGGAGTCCAACGCCCGCTACCGGCAGCTGATCGAGCACGGCACCACCGGCCTGTCCGTCGCCTTCGACCTGCCGACCCAGATGGGCCACGACTCCGACGCGCCGATCGCGAGCGGCGAGGTCGGCAAGGTCGGCGTGGCCGTCGACTCCATCGAGGACATGCGCGTCCTGTTCGGCGGGATCCCGCTGGACAAGGTCTCCACCTCCATGACGATCAACGCCCCGGCGGCCCTGCTGCTCCTCCTCTACCAACTGGTCGCCGAGGAGCAGGGCATCGCCGCGGACACGCTGACCGGCACCATCCAGAACGACGTGCTCAAGGAGTACATCGCGCGCGGCACGTACATCTTCCCGCCGCAGCCGTCCCTGCGGCTCGTCGCGGACACCTTCCGGTACTGCCGGGCCGAGATCCCCAAGTGGAACACCATCTCCATCTCCGGCTACCACATGGCCGAGGCGGGTGCCTCGCCCGCGCAGGAGATCGCCTTCACGCTCGCCGACGGCATCGAGTACGTCCGTACGGCGGTCGCGGCCGGCATGGACGTGGACGACTTCGCGCCGCGCCTGTCCTTCTTCTTCGTGGCGCGTACGACGATCCTGGAGGAGGTCGCCAAGTTCCGTGCCGCCAGGCGCATCTGGGCCCGCGTGATGCGTGAGGAGTTCGGCGCGCGGAACCCGAAGTCGCTGATGCTCCGCTTCCACACGCAGACGGCGGGCGTCCAGCTCACCGCCCAGCAGCCCGAGGTGAACCTCGTCCGGGTCGCCGTCCAGGGCCTCGGCGCGGTCCTCGGCGGCACCCAGTCGCTGCACACCAACTCCTTCGACGAGGCCATCGCGCTGCCCACCGACAAGTCGGCCCGCCTCGCCCTGCGCACCCAGCAGGTCCTCGCGTACGAGACGGACGTGACGGCGACGGTGGACCCCTTCGCCGGGTCGTACGTGGTGGAGCGGATGACGGACGACGTGGAGGCGGCGGCCCTCGCCCTGATGCGGCGCGTCGAGGACCTCGGCGGCGCGGTGCACGCCATCGAACAGGGCTTCCAGAAGGGCGAGATCGAGCGCAACGCCTACCGCATCGCGCAGGAGACGGACAGCGGCGAGCGCGTGGTCGTCGGCGTCAACCGCTTCCGGCTCGACGAGGAGGAGCCGTACGAGCCGCTGCGCGTCGACCCCGAGATCGAGGCCCGGCAGGCGGCCCGCCTCGCCCGCCTCCGCGCGGAACGGGACGGGCAGGCGGTGGCCGCGGGCCTCGCCGCGCTCAAGGACGCGGCGAAGGGGGAGGCCAACGTCCTCTACCCGATGAAGGAGGCACTGCGGGCACGCGCCACGGTGGGCGAGGTGTGCGACGCGCTGCGGGAGGTGTGGGGGTCGTATGTGCCGTCCGACACCTTCTGAGGGACACCCTCGTCCATGAAGAGTGCTTGCCCGTCGACACCCTTCTGGACGGCGGCTGACCGTCCGCGCAGGCGCACGGATGTCCGTAGTCCGGACGCTGTTCGAAGTGGTTCGTGCGGGCGTGCGAGACTCCGGGCATGCTGGGTGTCACCGATCTTCCGACCTACCTCGCCGGCCTCGCCCTGATCATTCTGCTGCCGGGGCCGAACTCCCTGTACGTGCTCTCCGTCGCCGCACGGCGCGGCGTGCGCACCGGTTACACCGCCGCCGCCGGTGTCTGGTGCGGCGACGCCGTCCTGATGACGCTCTCCGCGGCCGGCGTGGCCTCGCTGCTGCAGGCCAACGCGGTGCTCTTCGGGATCGTGAAGTACGCGGGCGCCGGCTATCTGGCCTGGCTCGCGGCCGGGATGCTGCGGACCGCCCTCGGCATGTGGCGGGCGCGGCACGACACGTCCGCGGGCGCGGCGGACGAGGGCGCCGGAGCCGGGGTCGCCGCCGAGCGGCCGTTCCGCAGGGCGCTGGTGATCAGCCTGCTCAACCCGAAGGCGATCCTGTTCTTCATCGCCTTCTTCGTGCAGTTCGTCGACCCCGGCTACGCCTATCCGGCGCTCTCCTTCGTCGTACTCGGCGCCTTCGCGCAGCTCGCGAGCTTCCTCTACCTCACGGCGCTGATATTCGGCGGGACCCGGCTCGCCGCCGCCTTCCGTCGCCGCAAGCGTCTCTCGGCGGGGGCCTCGTCGGCGGCGGGCGCGCTGTTCCTCGGGTTCGCGGTGAAGTTGTCGCTCAGCAGCGTCTGAGGCGCACGCGGCACGACGGGCCCGCGTGCGGCGCCGCTCCCCTCAGTGGTGCCAGGCGGAACCGCCCGCGTTGTGGATCATCCGCTGGAGGACCTTCAGCGTGCGGACGTAGTCCTCGTCCGTGATGCCCTCGTGGATCTGCGCGCGCAGCTCCCGCTGGCGTTCGGCCACGCGGACCCGCAGCGCGTTCCCCTCGTCCGTGAGGGCGATCGCGCCCGTGGGGGTCTCCCTGATCAGACCGCGGTCGCGCAGGGCCCCGATGTCGTGGTGCAGGGCGCCCTCGCCGACCTCCAGGTACCCCTTCAGGACCGCCACGACCTCATCCGGGGTGCGGCCGTCGGGGGCCGAGAGGAGCTGGTTGAGGATCCACCACTGGGGCTGGGTGAGCCCCATCCCGGCGAGCGTGGTGCGGATGTGGTGGACGACGGCCGCGCCCGCCGCCGAACTCCAGTAGCCGACCGGCTGGTTGACGAGCTCCTGGTCGCTGTGCGAGTACGTGAAGGGCGTGGGGTTCGTGGAAAGCGTCGTGTTCGTCATGTGCCCGAACGTAGAACCTCAAGTCGACTTCAGGTCAAACGGTTTCCCTCGCTCCCCGCGCACCGCGCCAGGTACTCCGTGAGCCCGTCCCGCGCGTCCGTGCCCGCCCACCCCACGTAGCCGTCCGGCCGGACCAGGAACAGGCCCTTCCCGTAGGGCTCGTACGCGGGGACGCGGTGGATCCGCACCGACTCCCCGTCCAGCGGCGGAAGTTCCGCGTCCGTGCCCACCGCCAGGAGCGTGAAGTGCGGGCCCCGGAACGCGTCGAACAGCGTCCCGGACCCGTACGGGCCGTCCGGCGCCCGGTCGCCCGCCCGCAGTTCGTCCTCCGCGAGGCCCTCGCGGGTCTCCACCGCCAGTGACGACTCGCGGTAGCCGATGCCGAGCTGCCGCGTGGCCGCCCCGCGCCGCGCCTCGCCGCGGTGGATGCGGGTGGACAGGCCGAGCATCTGCGCGGCGTTGGGCAGCCGCTCCTGTTCGTAGGTGTCGAGCAGCGCGTCGGGCGCGCCGTGCCGCAGGACCGCGCCGAGCTTCCAGCCCAGGTTGTAGGCGTCCTGGACGCTGGTGTTCAGCCCCTGGCCGCCCGCGGGCGAGTGGACGTGCGCGGCGTCGCCGGCCAGGAAGACACGGCCCTCGCGGAACCGGTCGGCCAGCGCCGCGCGCGGCCGGAAGTCGGAGGCCCAGCGCACCTCGGTCACGGCGTCGGCGGCCAGGTGGGTGCGGGCGGCGACGAGTTCCCGTATGCCCCGCAGGGACAGGTCGGGCGTGGTCCCCGCGGGGAACTGGGCGGTCAGCTGGAAGTCCTCGGTGCCGGGCAGCGGGCAGATCGCCGTGTACAGGCCGTCGGTGGTCGGGAACATGTGCCAGTTGTCCCGGTCGAGCGCGGCCACGCGGACGTCGGCCACCAGGATCGGGTTCGGGTCGACGGTCTCGCCCGTCATCGTGATGCCCAGCGCCCGGCGCAGGGTGGAGCGGCCGCCGTCCGCCGCCACCGCGTACGCCGTGCGCACCGTGGCGCCCGTCGCGAGACGCGCGGTGACCCCGTCGGGGGCCTGCGCGAGCTCCGTGACCGCCGCCTCGAAGACGACGTCGCCGCCGAGCTCCCGCAGGCGCGCGAGGAGGATTTCCTGGGTGCGCCACTGGGGGATCAGCCAGGGCCCGGTGTACGGGGCGGTCGCCGTCGGCTCCGGCGGGTCGAACATCCGGTGCTCGCCCTGCCGTTCGCCGTCCCGCCACACCATCCCGACCGGGGCCGGGCCGCCCGCCGCGAGGACCGCGCCGATGACGCCGAGGTCGTCGAAGACCTCCATGGTGCGGGGCTGGAGGCCCTTGCCGCGCGAGCCACGGAAGAGGGAGGGCGCCTGTTCGACGACGAGGGCGCGCACGCCGCGCCGCGTCAGGTCGCAGGCGAGGGCGAGGCCGGTCGGACCGGCCCCGACGACGAGGACATCGGTTTCCTTAACGTTGTTAAGTGCCATGGCGCAACCCTGCGCTTAACGGTGTTAAATTGTCAAGGTGACCGCGACGAAACTGGACCGCGCCCTGGTGGCACGCACCGCCCTCGACCTGCTGAACGAGACCGGACTCGACGGGCTCACCCTGCGCGCCATCGCGCAGCGCCTCGACGTCAAGGCACCCGCCCTGTACTGGCACTTCAAGGACAAGCAGGCGCTGCTGGACGAGATGGCCACCGAGATGATGCGCCGGATGGCGGACGAATTCCTGAGCACGCCCGACCCCGACTGGCGGGTGGCGCTCACCGGCGCGATGCGGGGCCTGCGCGAGCACCTGCTGCGCTACCGCGACGGCGCCAAGGTCTTCAGCGGCACGCGCTACACGGACCTGTCGTACGCGGCCCCCATGGAGACCATGCTGCGGACGCTCGTCGAGGCCGGGTTCGCGCCGGGCCCGGCCGCACGCGCCTGGTTCACCGTGTACAGCTACACGATCGGATACGTCATCGAGGAGCAGTTCACGGCGCCCCACCCGGTCCGCGGCGACACCGGCTACGACCTCGCCGCGCGCGCCGAACGCCTCGCCGCGTACCCGCTGATCGCGGCGGCCGGCGAGGAGATGTTCGGCGCGCACGACCGCGGCTTCGAGACGGGACTCGCCGCGGTCGTGGCCGGGATCGGGGCGACGCTCGTCAGCTCGGGGGAGTGACGGTCCGGGGCGCGGGGCCCCGGCCGAGTCCCCTGCGGATCAGCGGGGTCAGCCGCTCCTCCACGTACCGGTTCAAAAGCCAGGCGAGGACCAGCATCGCCGTGATGGTCAGGCCGAAGGTCGCGTACGACGGCAGGCCGAGGCGCTGGTGCAGCGCGCCCACCGTCACCCAGCCCAGGTGCTCGTGCACCAGGTAGAACGGGTAGGTCAGCGCGCCGGCCACGGTCAGCCAGCGCCAGTTCGCCCGGTCCAGGTGGCCGAGGGCGATCAGCAGCACCGCCGCGAAGCCGGCCGTGACCACCGCGATGATCACCGAGGCGGAGCGGTAGGAGAAGAAGTCCGGGTTCGGCGCGTGCCACAGCTGCCGCACCGCGTAGTGCTGGCCGATCAGCCAGCTCACCGCCGTGATGCCCCACGCCGTCAGGTCGCGACGGTCGCGGTGGATCAGGTGGATGCCGATGCCGCCGATGAAGAAGGGCGCGTACTCCGGCATCAGGACCAGTTCGAGCAGCGGCTCGCCGGCGGCCTCCGTGACGGCCGCGGCCAGCGTCCACACCGCGCAGAACAGCACCACGCGGGCGCGGGTGGCGCCCGGCATGACCACGCAGAGCGCGAACAGGGCGTAGAAGCGCAGCTCCGCCCAGAGCGTCCAGCACACGCCGAGCACCCGGTCCGCGCCGAGCGGCTGCTGCAGCATGGTCAGGTTCACCAGCGCGTCACTGGGCGAGACCGCCGCGTACGCCACGGCGGGCAGCGCGAAGACCGCCGTCACCAGGAGGATCGCCGCCCAGTAGGCGGGCAGCAGCCGCGACGCGCGGGAGGCGAAGAACGCCCGCAGGGGTCTGCCCCAGCCGCTCATGCAGATGACGAAGCCGCTGATCACGAAGAAGATCTGCACACCGAGACAGCCGTACGCGAACCACTCGGAGGCCGTCGGGAACTGCACCTTGGGCGAACTGCCCCAGGCCCGCGCGATCTCGCCGTCCCGGCCGCCGTAGTGGTAGGCGGCGACCATGAGCGCGGCGACGAGCCGCAGCCCGTCCAGCGCGCGCAACCGTGGCTTCGCGCGGGCGGTCCGGACGGCGGGGGCCGCGGGCGCGGCGGACAGAGCGGAGGTCCGCGCGGCGACGCCCCCCTCGGCGTCTCTCTCGGCGTCCCCGGTACGTTCCGTCCCCGGCGAGAGCGTGGCGTCGGGAGAGGTCATCCGAGTGCGGTCCGCTTGAGCGAGCGCTGCACCGAACGCGCACGGCGGGCCACGCGCCGGACGGCAGCGTTGCGCGGTATGAAGGCGAGCTGCGCGGGTACGGCGCCGGGCAGTGCGAGCGCGGTGAGGCGGCGCCGCTTGAAGTAGCGCCAGGTCGCCGCGGTGAGGTTCCGCGCGAGGTACCGCTCGGCGTCGGGGCGCAGCCTCGGGTAGATCTGCGGCTGCATCGCGAAGCCGACGGCCTTCAGGAGCTGCGTCAACTCGCCGGTTCCCAGGCCGGTTTCCTGCGCCCGGACGGCCACCGGATCGGTGAGCTCGGGCAGCAGCGCGTCGACGATGGTGACCGGGACGCGGTTGCTGTTCTGGTAGGGCGCGAGCCGCTCCAGAAGGAGGTCTGTGCCGGTGCGGGCGGCGGGCAGGCCGTAGAGCGCGGAGGCCGTGATCAGCGCCGTGGAGAAGCAGCCGATGACGAGCGCGGGCCGCATCCGCTGGTAGAGGACCTCGGCGAGCACCGGGGTGTCGAGCACCGTCAGCTCGACGCCGATCGCCCGTGCCTCCTTCTCCAGGGCGCGCGACCAGCGGGCCGGCGCCGTCGGGTGCGGCTTGAACACCACCTGCGTGTGGCCGAGTTCGGCCGCGCCGCGCACCATGCGGATGTGCAGCTTCTCCTCTTCCTCGGCGGTGAGGATGGAGAGCGCGGAGAGGTACTGGCCGAGGATGAGCGCGGGGCTGTCGAGTTCGGGGAGCGGGACCGCCGACTCCGCCTCGCCGTCCGCGAGTTCGGCCAGAACTCGGACGAACGCCTCGGTCGGCACGACCTCGGCGGCGACCCCGAACTCGGTGAGCAGCAGCGGGGTCAGGCCCGGCACCAGGTCCAGGTGGAGCAGGCGCCGCACCCGGGTGCCGACCAGCGGGTCGATCTTGTTGCGGGTGGGGCCGTAACTCATCAGGCCGTCGGCGTAGACGTCCACGGGGACGCCGGTGAAGATCTGCGCGAGGGCGAGCGCGGGGTTGACCTGGATGGACTCGACGGCCAGCTCGACGTCGTCGTCGCCGAGCCCCCACAGCAGCCGGACGTAACGCTCCCACAGCACGACGTCGTCGCCGCGCGGCGCCCAACCCCCGGGGTGGAAGGGGGAGATGGTCTCGTTCCAGGACCGCACGTCGTCGAACCGGCCGCGCAGCCGAGCGAACCCCGGCATCTCGTCCAGTGGCGTCGTCGTCTCGGGCGTCGCCGCGTTGTTGCTGACCAGGAGGATGCGCCGGTCGGCGGGGCCGAAGCGGCCGGAATCCAGGGCCGCGGCGAGCGTCGCGACGCCGTACAGCGTGGACGCGAGGAAGACCTGCGTCGTACGGCGCGAGGCCCCTGACCCCATTGCCGCTTCTGTCACGTGTGCCGTCTCCGACGCCTCTGGGGTCGCCATTACGCGGCCACCTCCGCCGGCACCGGGCGCCGCCGCAGCCTGCGCAGCCGGGTGGCCCGCTGGAGGTCCATGGAGTCGAGCGCGTCGTCGAGAACGCCCTGCGGCATCCGCTTCAGCGCTGCCGCACTCATTGACTTCAATTTCCGCGCCACGGACGGCTCGAACCTTTCGATGGATCCCAGATGGTGGGAGATGATCGCGCAGTAGGTGCGCACGGCTTTCGGCAGGAGTTCCGCCGCGTCCCTGTCGGCGGCCGTTTCCCGTACCACCTGGTCGAATGCCTTGATGAAATCGAGTTGCCGCACGTCACCGATCTGCGTCAGCGACGAGGCGACACCGCGCCGGTAGAACACACCGAGCAGCCCCACCGCCGCGAAGGATTCCGCCTCGCGGTGCAGCCGCCAGATCCACGGGCGGTCCTCCGCGGTGCGCAGACCGTCGGTGAAGTGCAGCAGTCCGCGGTCGGCGAGCCTGCGGTGGTAGATGCCGGCCCAGGCGTACGCGTAGTCGACGGAGGTCGAGCGGTCGGCGGGCAGGATCACCTCGCGCGGGCTCATCACGACGCCGCGCCTGCCGTGCGGGACACGGTGCACGGAGCGGGCCCGCGCGGTGCACTGCACATGATCGGTGCGCACGAAGTCGCACCCCAACTCCTCGATGGCAGCGACCAGTTGACCGAAGTAGCCGGGTGCGAGCCAGTCGTCGCCGTCCAGGAAGGTGAGGTACTCGCCGCGCGCCGCGTCCAGACCGGTGTTACGGGCGGTCGCGAGGCCGCCGTTCACCTCGTGTCTGAGGTGGACGGCGCCGGGAAGCTCGCGCGCCGCACGCTCCAGAAGGTCCGGAGTCCCGTCGCGCGAGCAGTCGTCGACAAGAATGAATTCGAAGTCGTCACGTGCGTTCGCGCGCAGACTCCGCAGGGTGTCGGGCGCGTATTGCTGCACGTTGTAGAACGGCACGATGACCGAGAGCTTAACCACGAGGGTGACGTTAGGTGTCGGCCCGTCATTCGTGTCGACCCGCGGTGGGATGGCAGGTGAACGACGCGTGGCGGAATGGTTAACCGGGCCGCCGGAAAAGCCTTCCCGGGGCCGATTCGCCGTTCGTCGGCGCGCTGTTAACCGTTTGTTGCACCTGAGTTGGGCCGGGAATCGAAATGCCTTCCTAGCGTCTGGGACGTGCCAGCAAGCAACCAGAACCCGCTGCGGGTCGCCGTACTCGCCGACTCCGATACGCGATGGAAATGGGGCGCCCTCACCGCGCACCGCATCGTATCGGGCGCCCGGCCCGGTACCGGCGGCCCCGAAGGCCACCGGCTCAGCGGGTACCTGCTCCGCGGCCGGGCCACACCCACCCCCCGGCAGCTCGACGAGGTCGGCGTGCGCGCGGACTCCCTGCGCGAGGTCACCGCCGTCGAGTTCCTGCGCGAGGTGGAGCGGGACGCGCCCGACGTCATCGTGCTCGCCCTGGTGGGCGGGGCGGTCCAGGCGCTGCTGCACGGCCTCGTCCGCGTCACCGACGACGCCCGCCTCACCGGCGGCCCGGCACGCCGCCCCGTCGTCGTCACCGGCTACGTCGGCGTCGTCTACGAGAAACTCGCCGACGGCCTCCTCCTGCGGCACGGCGCGGACGTCGTCCTCGCCAACTCCCGCCAGGACGCCGAACGTTTCCGCGCCGTGTACGAAGGAGTGGGCGCCGACGCCTCGGCGGTGACGGAGGCCGCGCTGCCCTTCCTCGGCGGCGCCCCGTACGAAAAGCACGACCCGTCCCGGACGGACCGCCCGTACACCGTCGTCTTCGCCGCCCAGCCCTCCGTCCCCGAGAGTGCCGCACACCGCACCTACCTGCTGCGCCGCCTCGCCGAACACGCCCGCCGCCACCCCGACCGCGAGGTCCTGCTCAAACTCCGCAGCAAGCCCGGCGAACACACCACGCACATCGAGGAACTGCCCTACCAGAAGCTGGCGCAGCGCGTCGACGGCGGACTGCCCGCCAACTGCCGCCTCGTCTACGGGCACATGGGCGAGGTCCTGGACCGCACCGACCTGCTGGTCACCGTCTCGTCCACCGCCGCGCTCGAATCCCTGCACCGCCGCATCCCCACCGCCGTCCTCACCGACCTCGGGGTGCGCGAAGCACTCGGCAACCACCACTTCACCGGCTCCGGATGCCTCGCCTCCTGGGACCAGCTGGACGCGGGCCACCTGCCCGAGCCCGACGAGAGGTGGCTGGCACGGCAGGGCGTCGCCGCCGACGGGACGTACGAGAACGCCTTCGACGCGGCACGGGAACGCGTCGCGGAACTGCTCGGCACCGCGGCCACGGGCGGCCTCGCACCGCTGCGGCCCTACTACCGCCTCAGCACGGCCCGCGGCTACCTCCCCGGCATCCTCGCCCGCCACCACCTCGGCCCCGACGGCGCCCCGCTGCCGGGCGCCCCCGCGGCCGACAAGGACCCCGGACCCGTACGGCAGATCGTGCGCCGTGCGGCCCGCGGGGCCTACCGCCACGGCGTGCAGCGCGTGGCCCCCGTCATCCGGCGGATGGGCGAGCTGTGAGCACCCACCCCCTCCAAGGAGCCCCCATGTCCCACCCCGGCCCAGCGGACCCGCAGCCCCGCCGCGTGCTCGCCGTCATACCCGCCCGCGGCGGCTCCAAGGGCGTACCGGCCAAGAACCTCGCCCCGGTCGGCGGTGTGCCCCTGGTCGCCCGCGCCGTCCGCGCCTGCCGGGCCGCCCGGCTCGTCACCGACGTCGTCGTCTCCACCGACGACCACGTGATCGCCGAGGCCGCCCGCGCCGCCGGCGCCGAAGTGGTCCTGCGCCCCGCCGCCATCGCCGGCGACACCGCCACCAGCGAAGCCGCCGTCCTGCACGCCATGGACGCCCACGAGGCGCTGCACGGCACGCCCGTCGACGTCGTCCTGCTCGTCCAGTGCACCAGCCCCTTCCTCACCCGCGAGGACATCGACGGGGTGACCGCGGCCGTCGCCGAGAACGGCGCCGACACGGCCATGACCGTGGCGCCCTTCCACGGCTTCATCTGGCGCGACGCGGCGGACGACGCCACCGACGGCTCCGACGAGGTCCCCGCCCGGCGCACCGACGCGGTGGGCGGTACGGCGACGCTGGCCAACTCCACCCGTACGCGCGGCGGTTACGGCGTCAACCACGACAAGTCGTTCCGCCCGCGCCGCCAGGACCGGCCCCAGGACCTCCTGGAGACCGGCGCCGCCTACGCGATGGACGCGGCCGGCTTCCGCGCCGAGAAGCACCGCTTCTTCGGCCGCACCGAACCCGTCCGCACCGACCCCGCCCGCGTCCTGGAGATCGACGACCCGCACGACCTCGCCCGCGCCCGCGCGCTCGCGCCCCTCTTCGACACGGCCCTCCCGGGCGACACGGCCGCCCTCCCGACCGCCGCCGACATCGACGCGGTCGTCCTCGACTTCGACGGCACCCAGACCGACGACAGGGTGCTGATCGACTCCGAAGGAAGGGAGTTCGTCTCCGTGCACCGCGGCGACGGACTCGGCATCGCGGCCCTCCGCAGGAGCGGCCTGAACATGCTGATCCTGTCCACGGAACAGAACCCGGTCGTCGCCGCGCGCGCCAGGAAGCTCAGGCTTCCCGTCCTGCACGGCATCGACCGCAAGGACCTCGCACTCAAGCAGTGGTGCGAGGAGCAGGGCATCGCTCCCGAGCGCGTGCTCTACGTCGGAAACGACGTCAACGACCTCCCGTGCTTCGCCCTCGTGGGCTGGCCCGTGGCGGTCGCAAGCGCCCACGACGTCGTACGCGGCGCAGCCCGCGCGGTCACCACCCTCCCCGGCGGTGAAGGCGCGATCCGAGAGATCGCCACCTGGATCCTCGGCCCCTCTCTCGACTCCCTCCACAGTTAAGGACCGTTCCTGTCATGAGCTCCCACACCACTGTCACCTCCATCGGCGCCGACTCCCGCCTCCGCCGCTTCGGCTCGAAGACGGCCGGCCCCGGCCGGCCCGTCTACATCACCGGCGAGATCGGCATCAACCACAACGGTGACCTGGAGAACGCGTTCGCGCTGATCGACGTGGCCGCCGACGCCGGCTGCGACGCGGTGAAGTTCCAGAAGCGCACCCCGGAGATCTGCACGCCGCGCGACCAGTGGGACATCGAGCGCGACACCCCCTGGGGCCGCATGACGTACATCGACTACCGCCACCGCGTGGAGTTCGGCGAGGCCGAGTACCAGGCCATCAGCGAGCACTGCGCCAAGCGCGGCATCGACTGGTTCGCCTCCCCGTGGGACACCGAGGCCGTCGCCTTCCTGGAGAAGTTCGACCTCCCCGCCCACAAGGTCGCCTCCGCCTCGCTCACCGACGACGAACTCCTGCGCGCCCTGCGCGCCACCGGCCGCACGATCATCCTCTCCACGGGCATGTCGACGCCGAAGCAGATCCGCCACGCCGTCGAGGTCCTCGGCAGCGACAACATCCTGCTGTGCCACGCCACTTCGACGTACCCGGCCAAGGCCGAAGAGCTCAACCTCCGCGTCATCAACACCCTCCAGCAGGAGTACCCGAACGTCCCGATCGGCTACTCCGGCCACGAGACCGGCCTGCAGACCACCCTCGCCGCCGTCGCCCTCGGCGCCACCTTCGTCGAGCGCCACATCACCCTCGACCGCGCCATGTGGGGCTCCGACCAGGCCGCCTCCGTCGAGCCGCAGGGCCTCACCCGCCTCGTCCGCGACATCCGCACCATCGAGGCGTCCCTCGGTGACGGCGTCAAGAAGGTCTACGAGTCGGAGCTCGGCCCGATGAAGAAGCTCCGCCGCGTCGCTGGCGTCGTCGCCGAGGCGGAGTCCGCCGACGCCGAGCCGGTCGCCGTCTGAGCCGGCGACCCGACACGACGGGAGACGGACCCACGACGATGAGCCCCCGAGCCGGCCGCGCCGCCGACACCGGCGCCCACCACGACACAGGCGCCACCCCGCCCTCCACACTCGCCTTCGTGGAGAGCCCCGTCCAGCTCCTGAACGTCCTGGAGTGGGCACACGCCGCGGCCGCGACCGGCCCGGCCGGGGGCCTCACCGTCGTCGTCCTCTCCCCGAACGACCCGATGACGCGCGGCCAGCTGCGCCGCATGGCGCAACTCGCCCGCGACGAGGGCGTGGAGGTGCGCTGGGAAGAGGCGCGCGGCGGCGCGACGGCACCCTTCCAGACCATCGGCGGGCTCGCCGGCCCCCTGCGCGGGGCCGACCGGATCGTCATCGGCGACCCGTTCTCCCGCTACGTACAACTCCTCCTCACCATCACCCGGGCGCGCTCCCTGGTCGTCGTCGACGACGGCACGGCGACCATGGAGTTCATCTCCCAACTGGCCCGCGGCGAACGCCTCCAGCGCTGGCACCGCAAGGGCGGCCGCCCCGGCCCCCGCGACCTGGTCTTCGCCCCGGTCTCGGCATCGGCACGGCGCCGCCTCACCCCCGGCGCCGCCCGGACCGTGGAGGTCTTCTCCTCCATGCCGATCGACAGCGCCCCGGACGGCGTACGGGTCACCCCCAACGCCTTCGCCTGGACCAGGGAACGCTTCGGCCCGCCCCGCGTCGGCAAGGGCGCCGACCTCGTCGGCACCTCACTGGTGGAGACCGGCGTCGTCGACCCCGACCGGTACGTGGAGGCGGTCCGCGCGCTCTCCCTCACCCACGGCGCCACCCGCTACTTCGCCCACCGCCGCGAGAGCTCCGAGAAACTCCACCGCCTCGCCGTGGAAACGGGCCTCCAGGTGGTCCGCCCGGACCTCCCCCTGGAACTCATCGCCCGCCGCGGCCCCATCGGCCGTACGATCCTCAGCTTCCCCTCGACGGTCGTCCACACACTGCCGCTGGCACTGGCCGGTACGGAGGTGCGGGTGGCGGTCTGCGACATAGACCCGACCTGGCTCACGGAATCGGCGTCCCCGCGCGCCCAGGGCTTCCTCTCCGGCGTCACGGGCACGGCACGGGACGTACATCGCTTGAGGTCGGTGGGGGAGGGGGTGTTGGCGTAGGGGGTGGGGGGGGAGGCTTTTGGGGACCGGGGGGGCTTGGGGTTTGGGGACTCGGGGGGCGGGCGCTCTATGACCTACGAGAGGAACCTCTCCACGTACCGCCGCTGCCACGGAGTCTCCACGGCGCGCCGGTCGTAGTGGCGGCGCACGAAGTCGACGGCGTCCCCGGCGGGCACTCCGTCGAGGACGGCGATGCAGGCGAGGGCGGTGCCGGTACGTCCGCGCCCGCCCCCACAGGCGACCTCGACCCGTTCCTCGCCGGCCCGTTCCCACGCCTCCCGCAGCGTCGCACGGGCCGCGCCCCGGTCAGCGGGCAACCGGAAGTCGGGCCACCGCACCCACCGCGCCTCCCAGGGCAGCTTCGGCGGCTCCTTCCCCAGGAGGTAGACCCCAAGGTGCGGTACGGGGCCCTCGGGCAAGGGCCGCCGCAACCCCCGCCCCCGAACAAGCCGCCCGGAGGGCAACCGCAACACACCGTCGGCCCCGGCCGACCATGTATCGGAGCGAAGTTCATCGTTCATGACGGACGCGACTCCTAGACACAGACACAGGCACAGGCACAGGCAAGAGATAGATAGGACGACGCCATCGTTGCGTGGGTGGGGGGGGCCGGGCCGGAGTAGAGGGCACTCCACCCACCCTTGCCTCCCCTCCCAGCACCGCAGGTTGAGCTTTAACCCGGACGGCCAGGGGTGGGGCCGACGGGTCTGGCTGCTCGGGTCATCGGCTTTCGTGGCCGGGTGCGGTCCGGCCCATCGTGAGCGAAGGCCACGGTGCGAACTCGGCCAGCCGAGCGGCCACGCCGCTCGGGCCATCAGCTTTCATCGCCGGGTGCCGACCGGCTCATCGTGGGTGGCCGCCACGGTCGAGGCGAGGGAAAGCGGCACCTTCGGCGGGCCGGGGTCTTCGAAGGTCACCGGGGCCGCCCGGATTTTGCCTGAGTGTGGCGGTTCCGGGCCGGGAGTAAAGGGCGCCCTGCGGGCGTCGGCTCCGCCGATTCCGCTGCGCTCCACCCTTGACTCCCGTCCCTCCACCGCAGCTTCACCTTCGACCCGGACGGCCAGGGATGAGGCGGCGGGTCTGGCTGGTCGGGTCATCGGCTCTCGTCGCCGGGTGCCGACCGGTCCATCGTGGGCGGGGGCAAGGTGGGAGCTCGGCCCACCGCGCGGCCACGCCGCTCGGGTCATCACCTTTCGTTGCCGGGTGCGGACCGGCCCATCGTGGGCCGCTGCCTCGGTGCGGGCTCGGCCATCGACCCGGCTTCGCTGTTCGGGTCATCACCTTTCATCGCCGGGTGCGGCCCGGTCCATCGTGTGCGGCTGCCACGGTGCGGGCTCGGCTAGCAGGGGTGGCTTGGCGTGCCTGGTCATCGGCTCTCGTCGCCGGGTGCGGACCGGTCCATGGCGCGTCGCCGCCACGGTCGAGCGCGCCGGGCCTCGCGGGCCGGCGGCCCTGGGCCGTGGTGCTGGTGGCTTGGGTGGTGTGGGGTGAGGGTGTGTCGGGTGGTGCGTTCTGAGGCGCCATCCCCGGCCCGCATTTCGAGCATTTGCATCTCGCGAGGGGTGGAGTGCAGGGAAGTCTCAGGGGGAGGGCCTAATTGGCGGGGTGTCGGGGAGACTTTCCTGCGATCGGGCCCGGGAGTGGCCTCGCGGACCTGGTCCAGCGCGCCCGCATGGCTTCCCGCGCGCGATGCCCGGAAGGCAGCCGCATCCCAGCGTCCCAGTCGACCCGATGCGCGCGCCGCTGACCGAGCCCGGACCCGCACCCGGCGGCGAGACCTCACGAGCTGAGCACCGACCGGGGCTCGCCCACGACAGACCGGAGCGCACCCGGCACCGAAAGGCGCACGACCTCGAGCGACCACGCCCTGCGGCGAGCCGCGTCGCACTCGGCGGCGAGAGCCGATGACCCGGCACGCCAAGCCGCCCGGTCAACCGAGCCCGCACCGTGGCAGCGGCCAACGATGAGCCGCTCCGCACCCGGCGATGAAGGCTGATGGCCCGAGCAGCGAAGCCGCCCGACTGGCCGAGCTCGCGTCGTCGCACGCGATGCGACTGACCGCTCGCGACCGTGCATCTTTCGGTGCCGGGCGCGGTCTGGTCGGTCGCGGGCGAGCCCCGGCTAGCGATCAGGTTGTGGGGTCTCGTCGCCGGGTGCAGGGCCGGGGGCTCGGTCAGCGGGGTGCCTCGGGTCGATCACGGCGCTGGGGCGGGAGGCCTTCCGAGCGTCGCGCGCCGGGATACGTCGCGTCGCGCTGGACCAGGCCCGCAAGGCCACTCCCGGGCCCGATCGCAGGAAAGTCTCCCCGACACCCCACCATTCAGGGCCTCCCCCTGAGACTTTCCCGCACTCCACTCCTCGCGAGATGCAAATGCCCGAAATGCGGGCCTGGGATGACCCGCCGAGGAGCCCCATCCGTCACGCCCCTCACCCCCACCACCGCAGCCACCGCCACCTAAGGCCCCGGCCGATCGAGCCCTGACCATGGCCGCCACCCACGATGGGCCGGTCCGCACCCGGCGATGAGAGCCGATGGCCCGGCACGCCAAGCCGCCCGGCCAGGCGAGCCCGTACGGTGGCAGCCGCCCACGAGGGGCCGGTCCGCACCCGGCGATGAGAGGTGATGTCCCGAGCGGCGAAGCCGCCTGGTCGACCTGGCCCACACCGTGGCAGCGGCCAACGATAAGCCGGTCCGCACCCGGCGATGAAAGCTGATGACCCGGCCAGCGAAGCCGCGCGGCTGGCCGAGCTCGCACCGTGGCAGCCACACACGATGGGCCGGTCGGCACCCGGCGATGAAAGCTGATGACCCGAGCAGCGAGGCCGCGCGTCTGACCGAGCTCGCACCGTGGCCCTCGCCCACGATGAGCCGGTCCGCACCCGGCAGCGAAAGGTGATGACCCGACTGGCGAAGTCCGCCGCCTCATCCCTGGCCGTCCGGGTCGAAGGTCGACGTGCGGTGGAGGGGCGGGAGTCAAGGGTGGAGCGGAGCGGAATCGGCGGAGCCGACGCCCGTAGGGCGCCCTTTACTTTCGGCCCGGAACCGCCACACTCAGGACCCCACCCGGGCGGCCCCGGTGACCTTCGAAGATCCCGGCCCGCCGAAGGTGCCGCCCTCGCTCGCGCCGACCGTGGCGGCCATCCACGATGGTCCGGTCCGCACCCGGCCACGAGAGGTGATGGCCCGAGCGGCGTGGCCGGGTGGTTGACCGAGCTCGCACCGTGGCGTCCGTCCACGATGAGCCGGTCCGCACCCGGCGATGAAAGGTGATGACCCGGCCGGCGAGGCCGCGTGGCTGGCCGAGCTCGCTCCGTGGCCGCCGCACACGATGGACCGGTCCGAACCCGGCAGTGAAAGCTGATGACCCGACCAGCTAGACCCGCCGCCACACTCAGGACCCCATCCGGGCGGCCCCGGTGACTGTCAGCGTCCCCGGCCCCCTCACCCCTCACCCCTCACACAGCGCCGACACCACGACCTCGTCCGCTCGTTCCCTCGCGGGCTCGTCGTCCAGTTGTGTCGTCACCGCTACATTCGCCGCTCGGCCGTCCTCCGTGGCGCCGCCTCGGGTCTCGTAACCCGGGAAGCTGCCGCCGTGGCCCCAGTACAGCCCGCCGCACGGCAGCGGCTTGCTCACGAGGCCCAGGCCGTAGCGGGCGCCGGGGCCGAACGTGCTTTCGGCCGGGACCGTCCTGCGCATCTGCGTGAGTTCCGCACGCCGCAGGAGGTCACCGTCGAGGAGAGCGGTGAAGAAGCGGTTGAGGTCGGAGTTGGTGGAGATCAACTGGCCTGCCGCCCAGCCCCAGGACGGGTCCGTCTCCGTGACGTCGAGCAGGGGCTCGTTCGGCGACACCCGGTAGTAGCCCTTCGGGTGAGGGCCCCGGATCGTCGCGTCGCGCGGCGCCGGGAAATAGGTGTGGCGCAGGCCGATGCGCCGGATGATCCGCCGGTCCATTTCCTCGGCCAGGGAGTGGCCGGTGACCTTCTCGACGATCATGCCGGCCAGCACGTAATTCGTGTTGCTGTACTTCCACTCCTCCCCGGGTTCGGATTCGGACCGGTGCCGCAGCGCGATGTCGACGAGCTCGCGGGGTGTGAAGTACCGGACCTCCTCGCCCAGGTACTTGCTGTAGTTGGGCAGCCCGCTGGTCTGCTGGAGGAGGTGGCGGACGGTGATGCGGTCGCCGTCGTTGCCGTTGCCCCGGACGAGACCGCGCAGGTAGTGGTTGACCGGGGTGTCGAGGTGGACCTTCCCCTCGGCGACCAGTTGCAGGACGACCACCGCGGTGAACGCCTTGGTGTTGCTGCCGACCCGCACCCGGCCGTCCCTCGGCACCTTCGCCCCGGTGGCCACGTCGCCGACCCCGGCCGTGTAGTCACGGGTGCGGCCGTCGGCGTCCAGGGTCCCGGCCAGTGCGCCGGGAGCCAGCGCACCGGGACCGTCACCGGCGCCCACCAGCGCGTTCACGCCCCGCTGCACGGCGTCCGGCCGGTCGGTGGCGGCCACCGCCGACCCGACGGGTGCCAGGGCACCCGTCGCCATGACGCCCGCGGCCACCACGACCGCGACCGGGACGGCCCTGCGCCATCCGCTCCGCCGACGGGGCGAACGGGACTTCTGCGATGCCTGATCACGCACGAGCCAACTCCTGGAAGGGAAGGGGAGGGGACGGAAGGGGAGGGGGAAGTCGAAGCCCCAGCCCCGGCCCCACCCTCGCCCCCGCCCTCCCCCCTGCACGATCCGGCTACCCGCCCGGTCCCGGTGGGGCTAACCCCCGATCAGTCCCCATCCAAGTGGGGTGAGACCGTGCCGGAGTGGATACCCGTGACCGGGGGGGGGCGGCCCGTGCGGCCGTTCGCCGCCGTCGTGCCCGCGCTGCTCGGAGCCGCCGCGCTGTCCGGCCTCCTGCCGTGGGCGTTCTACGCTCAGATCGCTCAGATTGCTCAGACCAGTGGCCTCGGGGAGGGGGGTAAGGCAGGAGAATCCGGAGAGGGAGGTGTTGCCGCAAGTACCGCAAGTACCGCAAGCACCCACAGACCGCCGTCCTCGTCGCGTGCTATGCCCCACTGACCGCCCTGACCGCCCTGACCGCCCTGACCGCCCTGACCGCCCTGACCGCCCTGACCGCCCTGACCGCCCTGACCGCCCCTGCTCACGGCAGTGGCCCTCGCCCCTTACAGGCGCCGCACGGCATCCGCATCCTCCGTGGCGGCGTAAAAGTTTACCCACCGCGACCAACGGTCATGCGCCACGCGGCCACAAATTCTTCCCCTATCGGGCTGAACTTTTGTTGATCGTGGGTCAGTTGGCCGATGTGTCGCCTTACCCTTCAAAGGGTGAACCAACTGATGTCCCGTGCGTCCGAAGAGGTGTCCGACGACGTGTCCGGATCGGAGTCCGCGTCGGCGGACATGCTCCCCGGCGCGCTGCCCGAAGAGCTGCGCGCCGAACTTGTCGCCTTCCGACGCGACTTGCACATGCACCCCGAGCTCGGCAACCAGGAGTTCCGTACCACCGCGGCCCTCAAGGCCCGGCTGGAGGAGGCGGGCCTCGCGCCCCATGTGCTCGCCGGGGGCACGGGGCTGATCTGCGACATCGGGACGTGGGACGGCGTACGGCCGATGCTGGCCCTGCGCGCCGACATCGACGCGCTGCCCATCCCGGACACCAAGCTGGGTGTGGAGTACCGCTCCACCGTGCCCGACCGCGCCCACGCCTGCGGGCACGACGTGCACACCACCGTGGTCCTCGGCGCCGGCCTCGTCCTCGCCGGGCTCGCCGCGGCGGGGGAGCTGCCGCACCCCGTGCGGCTGATCTTCCAGCCCGCCGAGGAGGTGCTGCCGGGCGGCGCGACCGACGCCATCGAGTCGGGCGCCCTGGACGGCGTCGGCAGGATCATCGCCGTGCACTGCGACCCCCGCGTCGACGCGGGCCGCATCGGGCTGCGGCACGGGCCCATCACCTCCGCCTGCGACCGCCTGGAGGTCTCGCTCGCCGGGCCCGGCGGGCACACCGCGCGGCCGCACCTCACCACCGACCTCATCACCGCCGCCGCCAAGGTGGCCGTCGAGGTTCCCGCGCTGGTCGGCAAGCGGGTGGACGCGCGTTCGGGGCTCTCGCTGACCTGGGGCCGCATCGAGTCGGGCCACGCGCCGAACGTCATCCCGCAGCGCGCCGAGCTCTCCGGCACCGTGCGCTGTCTCGACCTGAGGGCCTGGCGGGACGCGCCGGATCTGGTGCACGGCGCCGTCCAGGAGATCGCCGACCTCTACCGCGCCAAGTCCGAGATCAACTACATCCGCGGTGTGCCACCCGTCGTCAACGACCCTGAGGTCACCGACCTGTTGGGCGATGCCATGGCGGCACGGCGGGGCCGGCAGTCCGTGGAGGACACCGAGCAGAGCCTGGGCGGCGAGGACTTCTCCTGGTACCTGGAGCGGGTGCCCGGCGCCATGGCGCGGCTGGGCGTGCGCACGCCGGGGGAGCGGGTCATCCGGGACCTCCACCAGGGCGACTTCGACGTCGATGAGTACGCGATCACGGCGGGCGTCGAGCTCTTCACGGCCGCCGCCCTGTTGGACGCGGCCCGCTAGCGGCGGCGTACCGGCCGTCCGCGTGGACGCGCGCGTTCCAGCGCGTCCGCGCGGACGTAACCGGCCCTCGGCGCGAAAAGCACGAAGAGGTAACAGCACCGCGAAAACCCGTTCCCCTCCCTTTCTACGCGCGTTAATGTGCGCCGAAATCAGCGCCGTACGCGGCGCGTTGGCGATCAAGGGGTGTTTCCTGTGCGTCGTCCCTCTTCGAAATCCCGCCGGTCGCGACCAGCTCGCGCCCGGACATCTCGCGCCACTCACATCACCGCCACCCTCGCCGTCCTCGCCCTCGCCGCGGCCGGCTGCGGAAAGACCAGCGACGAGGCATCGCAGGACGACGGCAAGGGCGGGGGCTCCGCCCACTCGTCGTACAAGGGCAAGGGCATCGGGCTCGCGTACGACATCGGCGGGCAGGGCGACCAGTCCTTCAACGACGCCGCCTACGCGGGCTATACGAAAGCCCGCAAGGAGTTGAAGATCGGCGGCGTGGACATGGAGCCGGGCGACGGCGAGTCCAGCGCCGACAAGGTCCAGCGCCTCGAACAGCTGGCCAGGCAGGGGTACGACCCGGTCATCGGCGTCGGGTTCGTCTACGCGCCCGCGGTGGAGGCGGCCGCGAAGAAGTACCCGAAGACCACCTTCGGGATCATCGACGACAACACCGTGAAGGCGGACAACGTCGTCGACCTGGTCTTCCACGAGGAGCAGGGCTCCTATCTGGCGGGCGTCGCCGCCGCCAAGGCGAGCAAGGCCAAACACGTGGGATTCGTGGGCGGCGTGGACATTCCGCTCATCCACAAATTCGAGGCCGGATTCGTGCAGGGCGTGAAGTCCGTGGATCCCAAGATCGAAATCGAGAAGCGGTATCTGACCGAAAAGCCCGAAGAAGGGGGATTCTCCAGTCCGGACCGGGGACAGAATGCCGCGAGCGGCCAGATCGAGGCCGGCGCGGACGTGATCTACCACGCCGCGGGACTTTCCGGGCAGGGCGTCATCCAGGAAGCCGGCTCGCAGAAGAAGTGGGCGATCGGTGTCGACTCCGACCAGTACAAGCAGAAGGCGCTCGCCAAGTACAAGCGGTACATCCTCGGCTCCGCCTTCAAGGACGTCGGCGGTGCGGTCTACGACCTGACGAAGTCGGTCGTCCAGGGCGATCCGATGAAGGGCGAGCAGCGCTACGACCTCAAGTCGGGCCGCGTCGGCTTCTCCGACTCGAACCCGAAGTACCGGGAGATGAAGGACGTCGTCGCCGCGGTGGAGAAGGCCAAGGACGACATCATCGGCGGGAAGGTCAAAGTCAAGATCACCCCGTAGTGCGTGATCTGGATACGTTTTACGTAGTACCTCCTGCGGCTACTGGGCGCTCCCCTCGAAGGGGGCGCCCACCCGTCGTTCGGACGCCCGACACCCGGTGGCCACAGCTCGATAACGGACCGGACAGAAGGGTTCTTATGTCAGGTCTACGCGCGTTACGCTGCGGCGAAATCAGCGCCGGGTGGCGCTCGTACGTTCTTGTGCTTGCTTGACTCAAGGAGTTCGTCTCTATGCGCCGGGTGTCTCGAATAGCTGTCGCGGGCGCCGCGACCGCCGCGCTTGCCGTAACCGTCTCCGCCTGTGGTGGCACGTCCAGCGACGCCGCCGCGAGCAAGGACGACAAGAACAAGGGCATCGCCATCGCCTACGACGTCGGCGGCGCCGGCGACCAGTCCTTCAACGACGCCGCGACCGTCGGCATGAAGAAGGCCGCCAAGGAGTTCAAGACCGGCGAGAAGGCCGTCGAGCCGGTCGACGGCGAGTCGGACGCCGACAAGGCGCAGCGCCTGACGCAGCTCGCCAAGCAGGGCTACAACCCGGTCATCGGCGTCGGCTACGCGTACGCGCCGGCCATCAAGGAGGTCGCGGCGAAGTTCCCGAAGACCACCTTCGGCATCGTCGACGACGAGACCGTCAAGACCGACAACGTCTCCGACCTGGTCTTCAGCGAGCAGGAGGCGTCCTACCTCGCGGGCGTCACGGCCGCCAAGGCCACCAAGTCCAAGACCGTCGGCTTCGTCGGCGGCGTGGACGTCCCCCTCATCCACAAGTTCGAGGCGGGCTTCGCGCAGGGCGTCAAGGACACCGACCCCAAGGTCAAGGTCGTCAAGCAGTACCTGACGGAGAAGGCCGAGGACGGCGGCTTCTCCAGCCCCGACAAGGGCAAGACCGCCGCCCAGGGCCAGATCGAGAAGGGCGCCGACGTGGTCTACCACGCCGCGGGCCTCTCCGGTCAGGGTGTCATCGAGGCCGCCGCCGCCAAGAAGGTCTGGGCGATCGGCGTCGACTCCGACCAGTACAAGCAGGACGCCCTCGCCAAGTACAAGAAGTACATCCTGACCTCGGCGACCAAGGACGTCGCGGGTTCGGTCTACAACCTCGCGAAGGCCGTCGAGGACGGCAGCGCGAAGGGCGGCGTCGTCCGCGCCGACCTGAAGTCCGGCGGCGTCGCGCTCGCCGGCTCGAACCCCGAGTTCCAGAAGATGAAGGACGTCCAGGCGGCGCTGAAGAAGGCCGAGGCCGGCATCAAGGACGGCAAGATCAAGGTCAAGACCACGCCGTAAGGCGCGGCCGCCGTACCGACTGCCGTGACGGCAGCGTGATTCTCGTGCGACGGGGTGTGGGGGACGATGGTTCACCCGCGCCCCGTTCGCGCGGACCAATCCCCAACCCCCCGCGGTGACGCGGAGGTTGGGGCCGGGACACTTCAGACCAGGGAAGTTCCCGGGAGCAGGGGCACTGCGCGCGTAGGCGGCCCCTTTCCCTCAGGCCCTTTTAGGCCTTCCGGCCCCCGAGGAGAGTGCGCCATCGACGCGTCCACCAGCCCTCCGCCCACCGACAAGGCGTCGAACCGCCCCGGTGGCACCGCCGTTGAGCTCAGCGGCATCACCAAGCGCTTCCCGGGCGTCGTGGCCAACCACGACATCCACCTGACCGTCCACAAGGGCACCGTGCACGCCCTCGTCGGCGAGAACGGCGCGGGCAAGTCGACCCTGATGAAGATCCTCTACGGCATGCAGAAGCCGGACGAGGGAACCATCGCCGTCGACGGCGAGCAGGTCGCCTTCAACAGCCCCGCCGACGCCATCGCCCGCGGCATCGGTATGGTCCACCAGCACTTCATGCTCGCCGACCAGCTCACCGTCCTGGAGAACATCGTTCTCGGCAGCGAGAAGCTGCACGGGATCGGCGGCGCGGCCCGTCGCAAGATCGCCGAGATCTCCGAGCGTTACGGCCTCGGGGTGCGCCCCGACGCGTACGTGGAGGACCTCGGCGTCGCCGACCGGCAGCGCGTGGAGATCCTCAAGGTCCTCTACCGCGGCGCCACCACGCTGATCCTCGACGAGCCCACGGCCGTCCTCGTGCCGCAGGAGGTCGACGCGCTCTTCGACAACCTCCGCGAGCTCAAGTCCGAGGGCCTCTCCGTCATCTTCATCTCCCACAAGCTGGGCGAAGTCCTCTCCGTCGCCGACGACATCACCGTCATCCGGCGCGGCACGACGGTCGGCACGGCGATCCCCTCCGAGACGACGCCGCGCCAGCTCGCCGAGCTGATGGTCGGCAGCGAGCTGCCCACCCCCGAGACGGCGGAGTCGACGGTCACCGACCGGCCGATGATCCAGGTCGAGGGCCTCAAGCTGCTCGCCGGGGGCGACTCGGGCCGCGCGCTGCTCGACGACATCTCCTTCACCATCCACGAGGGCGAGGTCCTCGGCATCGCGGGCGTCGAGGGCAACGGCCAGACCGAGCTGATCGACGCGCTCATCGGCCTCAAGCACGCCGACTCCGGCGTGATCCGCATGGCCGGCGAGGACATCACCGCCGTCCCCACCCGCAAGCGCCGCGAGGACGGCATCGGTTACATCCCCGAGGACCGCCACCGCCACGGCCTCCTCCTGGAGTCCCCGCTGTGGGAGAACCGCATCCTCGGCCACGTCACCGAGAAGCCCAACGCGCGCGGCTTCTGGCTCGACCCCAAGGCCGCGCAGGCCGACACCCGCCGCATCGTCGAGCAGTACGACGTCCGTACGCCCGGCATCGACGTGACGGCGGCCTCGCTCTCCGGCGGCAACCAGCAGAAGCTGATCGTCGGCCGCGAGATGAGCCACCGGCCGCGCTTCCTGATCGCCGCCCACCCCACCCGCGGTGTGGACGTCGGCGCGCAGGCGCAGATCTGGGACCAGATCCGCGAGGCGCGCCGCGAGGGTCTCGCCGTCCTGCTGATCTCCGCGGACCTGGACGAGCTGATCGGCCTCTCCGACACCCTGCGCGTCATCTACCGCGGCCGGCTCGTCGCGGACGCCGACCCGGCCACCATCACGCCGGAGGAGCTGGGGTCGGCGATGACGGGCGCCGCCTCCGGTCACCTGGAACACCCCGAGTCCGGTGACGCCATCGAGGAGAACGAGACCCGATGAAGAAGTTCGACAAGGAGCGGGTGCTCCTCGCGGTGGCCGGACCGGTCATCGCCCTGATCGTGGCCGTGGCGCTGACCTCGGTCGTGCTGCTGGCGTCGGGCAAGAGCCCGATCGAGCCGTACACCCTCATGCTGGAGCAGATCTCCTATTCCGACGTGCAGGTCCTGACCATCAACCAGGCCGGCATGTACTACCTGGCCGCGCTCGCGGTGGCCATCGGCTTCCGCATGAACCTGTTCAACATCGGCGTGGACGGCCAGTACCGTCTCGCCGCGATGATCACCGCGGTCGTCGGCGCGCACATCGCGCTCCCGGCCCCCCTGCAGATCCCGCTGCTCATGGCGGTCGCCATGCTCACCGGTGCCTTCTGGGCCGGCATCGCGGGCCTGCTGAAGACCACCCGCGGGGTCAGCGAGGTGGTCGCCACGATCATGCTCAACTCCATCGCGACGAGCGTCATCGGCTACCTCACCCTCACCGACAACTTCGGCGTCCCGGTCGGCAACAACCAGACCACCGGCGTGATGGAGAAGTCCGGCTGGTTCCCCGGCATCAAGCTGGCGGGCGGCGAGGTCTACGGCTTCGTCTTCATCGCCGTCCTCGCCGGCGTCCTGTACTGGCTGGTCCTCAACCGCACCCGCTTCGGCTTCGACCTGCGCGCCACCGGCGCCTCCGAGTCGGCCGCCGCGGCCTCCGGCGTGAACGCCAGGCGCATGGTGCTCACGGCCATGCTGATCTCCGGCGGCGTCGCGGGCCTCTCGGGCCTGCCGATCCTGCTCGGCGACACCCACACCTACAGTCTCAGCTTCCCCGCCGGCCTCGGCTTCACCGCCATCGGCATCGCGCTGCTCGGCCGCAACAACCCCGTCGGCATCGCGCTCGCCGCGCTGCTGTGGGCCTTCCTCGACAAGGCCTCGCCCGCCCTGGACTACGCCACCCCGGTCGCGTACGACAAGGAGATCGCGGTGATCATGCAGGGCCTCATCGTGATCGCGGTCGTCGTCTCCTCCGAGTCCGTACGCCGCTGGGGCCTGCGCCGCCAGCAGCGGCGCGTCGGTGAGGAACTGGCCGCCGCCGCCCGGGCGAACGGCAACAACGGCAACAACGACTCCGTGAAGGAGGTGGCTGCCCGATGAGCACGGCAACCGTCGCCAAGCCCCCGGCCAAGCAGCCCGCGCCGGGCCGCCGCCGCGTCTCGCTCCCCGTCCTCCTGCTGATCATCGCGGGTGTCCTGGTGCTGACCTCCGTGGTCCGCATCGTCACCGGCGCCGACGGCATCACGTCCACCGGACAGATGTCGACGGCCCTCAAGCTCGCCGTGCCGATCGGCCTCGCCGGCCTCGGCGGCCTGTGGGCCGAGCGCGCGGGTGTCGTCAACATCGGCCTCGAGGGCATGCTGATCCTCGGCACCTGGTTCGGCGCCTGGGCCGGCTTCCAGTGGGGCCCGTGGGTGGGCGTCCTCTTCGGCATCCTCGGCGGCGCCCTCGGCGGCCTGCTGCACGCCATCGTGACGGTCACCTTCAACGTCAACCACATCGTCTCCGGTGTGGCCCTGAACATCCTCGCCCTGGGCGTCACGCGCTACCTCGCGACGTTCGCCTTCGAGGGCGAGGAGGGCGGTACGTCGAAGCAGTCGCCGCCCGTCGAATCCCTCGGGGACTTCTCCGTGCCGGGCCTCTCCGACTGGCTGATGGACCTCAACGGCAAGCACTGGTTCCTCGTCTCCGACCTCGCGGGCCTGCTCGGCGGTCTCTTCACCAACCTGTCGCCGCTCACCGTGGTCGCCGTCGCGATGGTGCCGCTGAGCTGGTGGGTGCTCTGGCGCACCTCGTTCGGCCTGCGCCTGCGCTCCTGCGGCGAGAACCCGATCGCGGCCGAGTCCCTCGGCGTCAACGTCTACAAGTACAAGTACCTGGCCGTGGTCATCTCCGGCGGACTCGCCGGTCTCGGCGGCGCGTTCCTCTCGCTTGTCGCCTCCAACATCTACCTGGAGGGTCAGACCGGCGGCCGCGGCTACATCGGCCTCGCCGCGATGATCTTCGGCAACTGGATGCCGGGCGGACTCGCGCTCGGTGCCGGCCTGTTCGGTTACACCGACAGCCTGAAGCTCCGGGGCGGCGGCACCAACGTCCACGCGCTCCTGCTGCTCCTGGCGATCCTGCTGGTCATCGGCGCGGCGTACCTCGCCTGGCGCAAGCGGTACGTGCCCGCGGTGATCACCGCGGCCGTCTCCGCGCTGATGTTCCTGTGGTACGGCTTGACCGACGAGGTGCCCAACCAGGTCGTCACCGCCACCCCGTACGTGGTGACCCTGCTGGTCCTCTCGCTCTCCGCCCAGCGGCTGCGGATGCCGAAGGCGGACGGAATGCCGTACCGAAGGGGACAGGGCAAGTGACGTACATCGCCGCCGACGCCGACTGGGACGCCCTGCGGGAAGCCGCGCGCGAGGCCATGTCCCGCGCGTACGCCCCCTATTCGGGGTTCCCGGTCGGCGCGGCGGCCCTGGTCGACGACGGCAGGACGGTCTCCGGCTGCAACGTGGAGAACGCCTCCTACGGCCTCGGCCTGTGCGCCGAGTGCGGCCTCGTCTCCCAGCTCCAGCTGACCGGCGGCGGCCGCCTCACGCACTTCACCTGCGTGGACGGCAAGGGCGAGATCCTGATGCCGTGCGGCCGCTGCCGCCAGCTCCTGTACGAGTTCGGGGGCGCGGAGCTGCTCCTGGAGACGTCGTCGGGCGTGCGGACGCTGGGCGACATGCTGCCGGACGCGTTCGGACCGCAGCACCTCAACTGACCGCGGGCCCCGTGCCCTTGGGATCTTCCGGTCCCGGGCGCGGGGCCGCCTTCATCTCCCGGCTCTATGCGCGTAGAGTCGCGGTATATCCACCTACGTACGCCGTTGTACTGCCGGAAGGACCGCCATGGACGTCATCTCTGTCATCCGCACCAAGCGCGACCGGGGCGAGCTCAGCGACGAGCAGATCGACTGGGTCATCGACGCCTACACCCGCGGCGCCGTCGCCGACGAGCAGATGTCGTCCCTCGCGATGGCGATCCTGCTCAACGGCATGAACCGCAAGGAGATCGCCCGCTGGACCGCCGCGATGATCGCGTCCGGCGAGCGCATGGACTTCTCCTCGCTCTCCCGCCCCACCGCCGACAAGCACTCCACGGGCGGCGTCGGCGACAAGATCACGCTGCCGCTCGCCCCGCTGGTCGCCGCCTGCGGCGCGGCCGTCCCGCAGCTGTCGGGCCGCGGCCTCGGCCACACCGGCGGCACCCTCGACAAGCTGGAGGCCATCCCCGGCTGGCGCGCGCTGCTCTCCAACGAGGAGATGCTGAACGTGCTCGAAGGCGTCGGCTCGGTGATCTGCGCGGCCGGTGACGGCCTGGCCCCCGCCGACAAGAAGCTCTACGCGCTGCGCGACGTCACCGGCACGGTCGAGGCGATCCCGCTGATCGCCTCCTCCATCATGTCGAAGAAGATCGCCGAGGGCACCGGCTCGCTCGTCCTGGACGTGAAGGTCGGCACCGGCGCCTTCATGAAGAACCTCGACGACGCCCGCGAACTCGCCTCCACCATGGTCGAGCTGGGCACGGACAGCGGCGTCCGTACGGTGGCCCTGCTCACGGACATGTCGACGCCGCTCGGCCTGACGGCGGGCAACGCGCTGGAGGTCCGCGAGTCGGTCGAGGTCCTCGCGGGCGGCGGCCCGGCCGACGTCGTCGAGCTGACCCTCGCGCTGGCCCGCGAGATGCTGGACGCGGCGGGCCTGAAGGACGCCGACCCCGCGAAGGCCCTCGCCGACGGCTCCGCGATGGACGTGTGGCGCCGCATGATCGCGGCCCAGGGCGGCGACCCGGACGCGGCGCTCCCGGTGGCCCGCGAGACCCACGTGGTCAAGGCCCCCGCGTCCGGCGTCCTGACCCGCCTCGACGCATACGACGTCGGCGTCGCCGCGTGGCGTCTCGGCGCGGGCCGCGCCCGCAAGGAGGACGTGGTCCAGGCGGGCGCGGGCGTGGAACTCCACGCCAAGCCGGGCGACTCCGTCGAGGCGGGCGCACCCCTGATGACCCTGCACACGAACACCCCGGACCGCTTCGCCTACGCGCTGGAGTCGGTGGAGGGCTCGTACGACATCGCTCCGGCGGGCACGGACTTCACGCCGGGGGCGATCGTGCTGGACCGGATCGGCTAGCGGCTCGGGCCTCCGGGCGGCGGGCTCTGGCCAGGGCTTACTCGTACGGGTGAACGGGATCGGTGGACCGCCGCCGGTCCCGTTCGGCATGCTGGGATCGGTGACGTACCGGCAGAGGAGACCGCCATGAGCGCACTCACCGCCAGCCACGAGCCCGGCCAGGACTGGGAAGCCCTTCTCCGGTTCCGGGAGGAGATGACGTGGCCCGAGGGCAGCAAGGTGGAGATCATCGAAGGGGTCATCACCGTGTCGCCCAGCCCGTCGAACAACCACAATGAGATCGCCGAGTTGATCCATCGGCAGCTGGGCGCGATCCCTTTCGAGCTCGGCATCTACCACGAGCAGTCAATCCTCGTGCCGTCGCGCGAAGGTGCCTACATTCCTGATCTGGTGGTCGCGCCACGAGCGGAAGTGGTGGGCAAGGGCGAACAGGACATCCCTGCCGCTGCCGCCGAACTGGTCCTTGAGGTCACGTCTCAGTCCAATGCCGGCCATGACCGCATCGGCAAGGCCGCAGGCTACGCGGCCGGTGGGGTGCCCCTCTATCTGCTGGCCGACCGCTGGGCCCCCGACGGCCCCACCGTCACCCTCTACGGCGAACCCCGGAGCGGCGTCTACCGCGTTCTGCGCGCCTGCAAGTTCGGGGAGCCCATCGCGCTTCCCGCCCCCTTCTCCCTGGAGATCGACACCAGCGCCTTCCCCGTGGACTGACGCGAGCAGGTCACACCCCGGGCGCGCTCACCGATGAGTTCCGCCCGCCCCGCCGGTCCACCCTGCGTGGTCGATTCTCGAGAGCACCTCATCCGCGTCGTCGGGCCCCTGCGTCCCGAAGACGTGCCGTCCATGTGCGAGCAGGTGGCCGCCGCCCGGCACGGGCCCGGGAGCGGTCCGGTGGCCGACGTCGTCTGTGACCTCTCCGCCGTCACCACCGCCGACCTCGCCACCGTCGACGCCATCGCCCGGCTGCACCTCGCCGCCCGCAGAGCCGGGTACCGGATCCGGCTCAGGGACCCCGCCCCGGCCCTGCTCGCCCTCCTCGGGCTGGTCGGTCTGGTGGAACTCCTCGGATCAGCCGTCGAGATGGGGGGCGAGGCCGAAGAGCGGGAACCACCGCTCGGTGTCCAGGAAACAGTGGAAGCCGGCGATCCGGCCCCCTGAGATCTCGATGACCTGGATCGCCCAGGGCGCGTACCCGCCGTTGTCCGGGTCGGGCTTGTAGTGCGCGAAGCCCGGGGTGCCGTTCACCTGGACCGGGAAGAGACGGCTGTCGGCGCACCCCGCGCCCATCGTGGTCATGAAGCCCGTGATGTCCTCGGTGCCGCGCAGCCACAGGTCGAACGGCGGCATCGTCATGACGGCGTCCTCGGCGAGCAGCGCAGTGAGCGCCGTCATGTCATAGCCCTCGAAGGCGGCGACATAGCGGTCCAGGAGCTTCTGCTGCTCCTCGTCCAGCGGATCGGAGACGGCCGTGTCGTCCTCCGGCCGCTCGGCGAGGGTGGCGCGGGCCCGCTGCAGCGCGCTGTTCACCGAGGCGACGGAGGTGTCGATCAGCTCGGCGACCTCGCTCGCCTTCCACGCGAGGACCTCGCGCAGGATCAGCACCGCCCGCTGCTTGGGCGGCAGCGACTGCAGGGCCGCGACGAACGCAAGCCGCACCGACTCCTTGGCGACCGCGGCCTCGGCGGGGTCGGCGGGCGTCGGCAGCACCCGGGCGTCCGGCACCGGCTCCAGCCAGGTGTTGTCCGGGCGCGGGTTGAGCGCGGCCCGGGCCAGCGGGGCGGCGGCCGTCAGGTCCATGGGGCGGGCGCGGCGGTTGCCCGCCTTCAGCATGTCCAGGCAGACGTTGGTCGCGATGCGGTACAGCCAGGAGCGGACGCTGGAGCGGCCCTCGAACTTCTCGAAGCTGCGCCAGGCCCGCACCATCGTGTCCTGCACGGCGTCCTCGGCCTCGAAGGCCGAGCCCAGCATCCGATAGCAGTACCCGGTCAGCTCGACCCGGTGCTTCTCCAGCGTGACGTCCAGCTCGGCCGTCGTCCCTGCGCTGTCGCTCATCCCCACCCACCCCTGGCATTTCCGGGAAGGGCCCGATGTGAGGCCCAACACATCGGAAGCTACCGCAGCCCACTGACAACGGCCCCCGGAGTCGACGAATCCGCAGGTGAAACAGGGGGTACCCCGGGGGAGCCCCTCTCAGCGGGGCGCCGCGACCAGCCCGCGCCGCTCCCGCGTCCGCGCCACGTGCGAGCCCCACACCGTCACCGAGACGACGCCGAGCACGGCGAGGATGCCGAGGCCCACGGTCCCGGCCCAGCCCCCGGCGTGGAAGGCGACCGCGCCGAGCGTGCCGCCCGCGCTGGAGCCCAGGTAGTAGGCGGACTGGTAGAGCGCGGATGCCTGCGCCCGCCCCTGTGTGGCCGTACGGCTCACCGAGGAGGAGGCGACCGCGTGTCCCGCGAAGAACCCGGCGGTGATCAGCACCAGCCCGAGCAGGACCGGGGCCAGCGAGGAGGAGAGGGAGAGCAGCAGCCCGCCGGCGGTCGTGCTCACCGCCAGGTACAGCGCGCCGCGCCGCCCGAGCCGGCCCACCAGCTTCCCCGCGGCCGCCGACGACACCGTGCCGACGAGATAGACCAGGAAGATCGAGCCGATGATGCCCTGCGGAAGGGAGAACGGCGCCTCGGTGAGGCGGTAGCCGATCACCGTGTAGACCGCGCCGAAGACGGTCATGAACAGCGCGCCGATCGCGTACAGCCTGCACAGCAGCGGGTTCGAAAGGTGCGTACGGACCGTACGGGCAAGGGACTTGGGGCTGAGCGGGCCCGGGGTGAAGTGCCGCGGCGCGGGCAGCAGCACGCGGAAGGCGACCGCGCAGAGCACCGCGACGATCCCCACCACGCCGACCGCCGCGCGCCAGCCCCAGGCCTGCGCGGCCCAGCCGGTGACGATGCGCCCGCTCATGCCGCCGATCGAATTGCCCGCGACGAACATCCCGATCGCGGCGACCAGTGCCTTGGGCCGCACCTCTTCGGCGAGGAACGCCATCGCGGACGCGGGCAGCCCGGCGAGGGCCGCCCCCTGCACGGTGCGCAGCGCGATCAGCACATCCACCGAGGGGGCGAACGGGACGACGAGCCCCACGGCGACGGCGACGGCGAGCGAGGCGGTCATCACCGCGCGCCGCCCGAAGCGCTCACTGAGCGCGCTCAGCGGCAGGACGAAGAGGGCCAGTGCGCCCGTGGCGCCCGACACCGTCCAGCTCGCCGTGCTCGCGCTCACGCCGAAGTCCGCGGAGACGAGCGGCAGGAGGGCCTGCGTGGAGTAGAGGAGGGCGAAGGTGGCGACACCCGCGAGGAAGAGCGCGAGGCTCATCCGGCGGTAGCCGGGCCCGCCGGGCGTCATCCGGGAGTCGGCGGCGGCAGGGGAGGAGCCGGCGGCCGGGGAGGAGGGGGCGGGGGACGACGGGGCGGGGGCGACCGCATGGGTGGCGGACGCCCCGCTACTGGCGGGAGGCATGCCACGAACGTAGGACCTTCCTTTTGATGCGTCCAATGCTTGGAAACCCCATAATCGTTCCCGTGGAGCATCAACAGAGGTCAGGGCCGCGGCTGTCACAGAACAGTGACGCGGAGGACATCGTGGCGCTGCTCGCGCCCCGCCTCGCGTACTTCGCCGGGGCCGCCCGCACCGAACACGTGACGCGCGCAGCCCAGCAGCTGCGCATCCCCCAGTCGACGCTCTCCCGCGCGCTCGTCCGGCTCGAACGCGACCTCGGCGTCGACCTGTTCGCCCGCCGCGGCCGTACCGTCTCGCTGACACCGGCGGGCCGCACCTTCCTCGCCTCCGTCGAGCGCGCCCTCGGCGAGGTGGAGCGCGCCGCCGAGTCGGTGCGCGCGGACGCCGACCCGGAGTCCGGCAAGGTCGCCTTCGGCTTCCTGCACACCATGGGCTCGGAGACGGTCCCCGGCCTGCTCCGCGCCTTCCGCGCCGACCATCCGCGCGTACGGTTCAGCCTCGTCCAGAACTACGGCGAGGCGATGATCGAGCGGCTGCGCGCGGGCGAGCTGGACCTCTGCCTCACCTCACCCGTCCCCGACGCCCCCGACCTGGTCGCCCGCCGCCTGGACGAGCAGCGGCTGCGCCTGGTGGTCCCCGACGACCACCGCCTGGCGTCCCGCAAACGGGTCCGGCTCGTGGAGGCGGCCGAGGAGGCCTTCGTGACGCTGGAACCCGGGTACGGCCTGCGCCGGATCACCGACGACCTCTGCCGGGACGCGGGCTTCAAGCCGCGCGTCGCCTTCGAGGGCGAGGAGGCGGAGACGCTGCGCGGCTTGGTCGCCGCGGGTCTCGGGGTCGCCCTGCTGCCGCCGCCGGCGGTGCCGCGGCCGGGGGTCGTGGAGCTCACGGTGACGGGGCAGCGGGCGGTCCGGGAGATCGGCGTGGCATGGCTGGACGGCCACCCCGACACCCCGCCGGTCGCCGCGTTCAAGGCGTTCCTGCTCAGCAGGAAGGGGAATCTGCTGACGGGGGTGGGGATGGGCATGGGGGCGGGGGTGGGTCCGTCCGGCGACTGAGGCCCGGCCGTCCGGACGCGGTCAGCGCAAGGACTTGCCGAAGCCGGCGGCCAGCGGCATGCGGAGCCCCAGCGGCGGCGGTGCCGCCAGCGCGTCCTCCAGAGGCCGGGCGAAGTCCGTCCCGAACAACGTGCCCATCACGAAGTCCGAGGCGAGCGCGAACACTTCCGACTGGTGCTGGTGCAGCCGGTGCCCGTCGGAGTGCACCTCGAACCGGCACACGTCACGGTTGGCCTTCTTCGCCCGCTCCGCGAGCCGGAACGACAGCTCGGGATCGGTCCGCTCGTCGTTCGTGCCGTGCACGATGAGCACCCGCCGCCCCGCGAGCTGCTTCACCGGCTCCGGCGGCGCGGCCACGTCCTCCTCGGGCAGCCAAGGCGCCAGCGCCAGCACTGAATTGACCGCGTCGTGGCCGCCCGCGCGCAGCGCCGCCCGGCCGCCCATGTCCACTCCGGCCAGACAGACCGGGACGTCGCCGTAGAGACGTACGATCTCGTCCACGGCCCAGGCCGTGTCGTGGGCGAGCTGGGCCTGCGCGCCGTTCCAGCCCCGGCAGCGGTAGTGCACGACATGGGTGGCGAGCCCCGCCGCGCGGCCGTCGTGGGCCAGTCTGCGGCCCAGCGCCCGCACCGAGGCGCCCGCCAGCGGCGAGGGCCTGCGGGTGGAGGTCTCGGTGCCGCCGGGCAGCAGCAGCACCGCTCCGCTCACCGCCGAGGGCGCCGCGCCGATCGCGCGCCCGAGCCTGGCCGCGTCCGCCGGCCCCGCGGTCCGTTGCTGTGCCATGACAGAACAGTGTCAGAAGGCGCGGTGTACGCCACCCGTCCGCAGGGTCACTGTTACGTATCGACCAGTGAGTTCTACGCGCGTAGGCGCTAGAGTGCCGAAATGACGAGCCAGACACACACGACCGGTCACACGGACCGTGAAACACCCAGCGCCGAACAGATCCGCCGCGCCCCCAAGGTGCTCCTGCACGACCACCTCGACGGCGGCCTGCGCCCCGGCACGATCGTCGACCTCGCCCGGGAGAACGGCTACGAGGGCCTGCCCGAGACCGACCCCGACAAGCTCGGGATCTGGTTCCGCGAGGCGGCCGACTCCGGCTCCCTCGAGCGCTACCTGGAGACCTTCGCCCACACCTGCGCGGTGATGCAGACGAAGGACGCCCTCAAGCGCGTCGCCGCCGAGTGCGCCGAGGACCTCGCCGAGGACGGCGTCGTCTACGCCGAGATCCGGTACGCCCCCGAGCAGCACCTGGAGCAGGGCCTCACCCTCGAAGAGGTCGTCGAGGCGGTCAACGAGGGCTTCCGCGAGGGCGAGCGCCGCGCGAAGGCGAACGGCCACCGCATCCGGGTCGGCGCGCTGCTCACCGCCATGCGGCACGCCGCCCGCGCCCTGGAGATCGCCGAACTCGCCAACCGCTACCGCGACTTCGGCGTCGTCGGCTTCGACATCGCGGGCGCGGAGGCGGGCTTCCCTCCCACCCGCCACCTCGACGCCTTCGAGTTCCTCAAGCGTGAGAACAACCACTTCACGATCCACGCGGGCGAGGCCTTCGGCCTGCCGTCGATCTGGCAGGCCCTGCAGTGGTGCGGCGCCGACCGCCTCGGCCACGGCGTGCGCATCATCGACGACATCGAGGTCGCCGAGGACGGCTCCGTGAAGCTCGGTCGCCTCGCCAGCTACGTACGGGACAAGCGCATCCCCCTGGAGATGTGCCCCAGCTCCAACCTCCAGACCGGCGCCGCCACCTCCTACGCCGAGCACCCCATCGGCCTGCTGCGCAAGCTGCACTTCCGCGCGACGGTGAACACCGACAACCGCCTGATGTCCGGCACCAGCATGAGCCGCGAATTCGAGCACCTGGTCGGCACGTTCGGCTACACGCTCGACGACATGCAGTGGTTCACGGTCAATGCGATGAAATCAGCATTCATTCCTTTCGATGAACGACTGGCGATGATCAGTGACGTGATCAAGCCCGGCTACGCCGAGCTGAAGTCCGAGTGGCTGTTCCGTCAGACCGTCTCGACCAGCACTTCTGCCGGGAACTGACGACCTGCGTCCCGCTGTGCGTGACGCGTCGGCGGCCGGGAGCCTCGCCTCCCGGCCGCTTTCGTCTGCCCGCCGCCCGTGATCGGGGCTGCTTCCGGTCGTTGAACCGTGCACACCCCCCTTTCGCAAGCACAGCCGCAAAAGACGCAAGGACGCATTGAAGATGAAGCAGTCTGCCGCCAAGACCCTCGGTGTCGCCGCTCTCGGCGCCGCCTTCGCCGCCGCCGGAGCCGGTGCCGCCGACGCGGCCCCCGCCGTCGCCGACCCCGCGGCCGCCCTGGGCCCCGTCTCCTCGGTGCTGCCCGCCGGCGGTCTCGCCGGCGCCACCGAGTCCCTGGCCGCCGGGCAGAACGCCCTCGGCAGCGGCCTGCAGGCCACCAAGCCCCTGGTCGGCAAGGCCGCCCCCGACGCCGTCGGCCACAAGGCGGCTGCCCGCCCCAAGCCCACCGGCCCCACCTCCCCGGTCTCGGGCCTGCTCGGCGGACTGCCCCTGGGCGGCACCGGCATCAACGGCCTGCCGCTCGGCTGACCCGCCACCGCACACGCCGATGGGGCGCCCCCGACTCGGGGGCGCCCCATCGCGTCGTCACGCCGCGGTCACCAGGCCTGGCGGGCGGCCTTGCTCTCCGAGGGCAGCAGGATCCACAGCGCGATGTAGAGCAGGAACTGCGGACCGGGCAGCAGACACGAGACGACGAAGATCACGCGCATCGTCGACGCGGAGGTGCCGAAGCGCCGGGCCAGGGCTGCGCACACTCCGCCGATCATCCGGCCGTGGGTGGGGCGGGCAAGGGCGGTCATGTCGGGCTCCTTCGCGAACCGTCGGTGCGAGGCCTCTCTCCGGGCCCCGATACTTCGACCGTACGTCCACGAAGCGGGGCAAAGCATCGATCTACGGTGCGATACCGACCCTGGGAATCGTCGGGGTCGACCCCTGAGACGCGTCCTCCCGCAGGAGGGCCGTCCGGTGCTCCCCGTCCCTGCCGCGCCGCAGCCGGCCCCGGACCGCGGGCACTATCGCCAGGTGGGCGACGGCCACCCCGAGGGTGTTCAGGAGCAGCGAGTCGATGTCGACGACCTGGCCGGGGACCCCGGTCTGCAGCAGCTCGATGCCGAGCGAGAGCAGTGCTCCGGCGGCGACCGTGCGTACCAGCGAACCCCACGGCGAGACCAGCAGCCGGCCGCCGGCCAGCGGAAGCAGCACCCCCAGCGGGGCGAGCAGCAGCACGCTCTCGCCGATCCGGCGGGCCGCCTGGAGGCCGCCCAGCGCCAGATCCGCCTTGATCCCGGCGAGTGGCCGCAGATTCGCGGCGCTCACCCAGGGGACGTCCAGCGGACGCAGCGTGATCCACCCGACGAGCAGGAGATGTGCGACGAGGAGGAATCCCCCCGCCGCACGGAAGCGGATGGCGGCAACGTGGCCGCCCGAGCCTTGACGCACGCCCCCCAAGACGCCAGAGGCGGCAGGATCGGTTCCGCGCACCCGGTGACGGCTGTCCCGGCCGGTCCCGCCCGCTAGTCGACGGTGTGGGCGGGCGGTGCCACGGTTCCGGGGCGGGAGCGGACCTCCGGCGTGCACTCGTAGCGCCGCAGCGGGCTGTCGCCGGGGCCGCCGAGGACCACGGCCTGGCCGTCCGACGCGGCGTTGTCGGCGAGCGTGCACACGATCTGCGCCAGCGCGAACGCCGACAGGCGCTCCGGCGGCGCGCTGAAACGCAGCGCGTCCTCCGGGTCGCCCTTCCGCGGCCCGGTGACGGTGGTGCCGCCGCGGACGTCCGTGGCGAACCCGGCCTGCTTCTCCGGCTCCGACGGCGGCGCGGCCAGCTCGTCGAGGAGCGCCTGGGCGATGCGGACCCGGTCGGTGGTCGCCTTGTCCGTACGGATCTGGAGGTTCCGGTCGACGTTGACCAGCTGGGCGGCGCAGACCAGGAACACCTCCACCGGCACCCCGCCGCCCGCCCGCGAGGCGATGCCCGAGCCCGAAAGCACGCACGGCACCCGGGACGGCGCCGCGCCGTAGTCGGTCGGCACCTCGGTGGACCTGATCCCGCACCCGGCGAGCACCGCGGTGAGGGCCGCCGCGGCGGCCGCGGCACGGATGCTCCGTCGCCCGCTCATGCCTCGCCCCCTTCGGCGCCGTCGTCCCCGGCCCCGTCGACGCCCTCGCCGTCGCGCGGCAGCCACAGCGTGAAGACGGCGCCGCCCTCGTCGGAGTTGGCGGCGGTGATCTCGCCGCCGTGGATGTGCGCGTTCTCCAGGGCGATGGAGAGGCCGAGGCCGCTGCCCTCGGAGCGCGGCCGGGAGGCGCTCGCCTTGTAGAAGCGGTCGAAGACGTGCGGCAGCACCTCTTCCGGGATGCCCGGACCGTGGTCGCGTACGGAGATGACCAGCTTCGCGTCCTCCAGCCGCACCGACACCTCCACGGGAGAGCCGCCGTGCTTCAGGGCGTTGCCGATGAGGTTGGCGAGGATCACGTCGAGGCGGCGCGGGTCGAGCCGGACCATGATGCCCCGCTCGGCGTCCAGGTCGACCGCGTCGAGCCAGGCGCGCGCGTCGATGCACGCGGTGATCTGGTCGGCGATGTCGACGTCGTCGAGGACGAGGCGTGCGGTGCCCGCGTCGAAGCGGGTGACCTCCATGAGGTTCTCCACCAGGTCGTTCAGGCGGCGGGTCTCGCTCACCACAAGGCGTACGGCGGGCTCGATCATCGGGTCCACCGAGCCGGTCTCCGCGTCCAGCTCCTCCTCCAGGACCTCCGTCACGGCGGTGATGGCGGTCAGCGGGGTGCGCAGCTCGTGCGACATGTCGGCGACGAAGCGCCGTGACGCCTCGTCGCGGGCGCTCATGTCGGCGACCTTCTTCTCCAGGTTCTCGGCGGTCCTGTTGAACGTACGGGAGAGATCCGCGAGTTCATCGGTGCCGGAGACCCGCAGCCGCGTGTCGAGCTTGCCCTCGCCAAGCCGCCGCGCCGCCACCCCCAGCCGGTGCACGGGCTTCAGCACGGTCGTCGCCGCGGCCTGCGCGAGCAGCGCGGAGCCGATCAGGGCGAGCCCCGTCGCGATGGCCAGGGACCAGCCCAGCGAGCTGAGGTCCTTCGCCTCCGGTTCCAGGGACTTGAGCATGTAACCCGTCGGGCCGCCGCCGATCACCGTGGCGCCGCCCACCAGGTACGGGGTGCCGTGGTCGGCGATCCGCTGCCAGTACAGGTGGTAGGGGCTCTTGTTGCCGGAGGTGAGCGGCTGCTTGTCGTTCACCGCCTTCTGCAGCGGAGGCGGCACCTTGGCGAGCGTGAAGGCGTCCAGGTCGGAGTAGCCGACGATCTGCCCGCCGCCCTTCTTCTCGGCGACGAGGAGCACGCTGTAGCGCTGACTGCTGTTGGCCATCTGCTCGGCGGCGGACTGCAGTTCGTCCTGCGACGGGTCGGCGGGCAGCGCGCCGGCCCGGCTCTGCATCTGCTGCCGGAAGTCCTTGAGCGCCGCGTCCTGGGCGCGCGTCAGCACGGCCTCGCGGTTGAGCCAGTACGCGATGCCGGACGCGGAGACCGCGGCGGTCAGCGCCACCAGGCCGAACACCACGACGAGCCGCAGCCGCAGACTCGTGAAGCGCAGACCCGCCAGTATCGCCTTGCGCGCCGCGGCCCAGCCGCGGAGCTTGTCCTGCGGTTTGGTCACTGAGGGGTGTCCAGCCGGTATCCGACGCCGCGCACCGTACGGATGAGGGTCGGCGACGAGGGCACGTCCTCGACCTTGGCGCGCAGCCGCTGCACGCACGCGTCGACGAGCCGCGAGTCACCGAGGTAGTCGTGCTCCCACACCAGACGCAGCAACTGCTGCCGCGACAGCGCCTGGCCGGGCCTGCGGCTCAGCTCCAGGAGCAGCCGCAGCTCGGTCGGGGTCAGCTGGAGGTCCTCGCCGTTCTTCGTCACGGTCATCGCGGCGCGGTCGATGACGAGCGAACCGAAGGTCGCCGCGTCGTTGGCCTCGCGCTCGCCGCGCCGCAGCACGGCCCGGATCCGGGCGTCCAGGACCCGCCCCTGCACGGGTTTGACGACGTAGTCGTCGGCGCCGGACTCGAGCCCCACGACGACGTCGATGTCGTCGCTGCGCGCGGTCAGCAGGATGATCGGCAGCTGGTCGGTGCGCCGGATGCGCCGGCACACCTCGAACCCGTCGATGCCCGGCAGCATCACATCCAGCACGATCAGGTCCGGCCGCTGCTCTCCGAGCAGCTTCAGGCCGTCCTCGCCGGTGGCAGCAGTGGCCACCCGGTGCCCCTGGCGCGTGAGCGAAAGCTCCAGGGCCGTCCGGATGGCGTCGTCGTCCTCGATCAGCAACAGGGAAGGCACGGACGTCATTCTGTCCCATGTCACGGCCCCAGTACGACTGCTGGCCCTTCCCCGGCCCCTCAAAGAGCAGGTAGGCGCCCGCACCCACACGTGACCTTCACAGGTGGAAGACCTCACGGACCCCTGTGACAGGCCTGTGACAGTCGGCGGACACCGTCATGAAGTCGCTCGGGCAGAGTTCTGGTCATACGCAAGAAGCACGGAAGCAAGACGGAACAGGCCGGACTCCACCGACGGGGGGCGCGAGATGAATACGCTGCACAGCACCAGCTCAAGCGCAGTTGTCACGCGTCTCCACGACGTCGGGCGGGGCTCTGAGAAGTCCGGTGCCGTGAGCGGGCGGGGGTGCGCTCGCGGCGCCGGACGTCAGCACACCGCGATCATGACGGTGGTTGACGCGTTCCAGGGGAGCCACGGGGGAAACGAGGCTCACGGGGGAGCGGCGTACGGGGAGGGCTCGGGGGAGCGGAAGTCCCTGTCGGAGGCGGAGTTCACCGCCTACGTCCAGGAACGACGTGCCTCTCTGTACGCGACCGCCTACCACCTGACCGGTGACCGCTTCGAGGCCGAGGACCTGCTGCAGAGCGCCCTCTTCTCGACGTACCGGGCCTGGGACAGGATCAGCGACAAGGCCGCGGTCGGGGGCTACCTCCGCCGCACCATGACCAATCTGCACATCAGCGCGTGGCGCCGCCGCAAGCTGAACGAGTACCCGACCGAGGAGCTGCCGGAGACGGTGGGCGACACGGACGCGATGCGCGGCACCGAGCTGCGCGCCGTGCTGTGGCAGGCCCTGGCCCGGCTGCCCGAACTCCAGCGCACGATGCTGGTCCTCCGTTACTACGAGGGCCGCACCGACCCGGAGATCGCGGACATCCTCGACATCAGCGTGGGCACGGTGAAGTCCAGCATCTGGCGGTCGCTCCGCCGGCTGCGCGAGGACGACGTCCTCAGCTTCGGCCGTGACCAGGAGGAATCCTTCGGCGAGTTGGTCGCCTGAGGATCGGGGGAGCACGGGGGGCGCCGCTCCGGGGGGACGCGGCGCGAGCACGGGGGAACGCAGGGGGGAAACACGGGGGCATCAAGTAGCGGGACCGGAAGGCCGGGGGGTCTTTCCGGTCCTTCTGCTTTTCCGGCCGCTTTCGCGCTCCGGTCCGCTCGTATGGCTGCCCCTGTCCCCGCTACGAGGCGGCCTCGACCCGCGCCTTCACGCACCGGCCCGCGGCGGCCGCGGCGAGGCGGCCCAACGCCTCCTCCTTGCCGCAGGGGTGCGCGCCCAGCGCGGTCTGGCGGCTCACGATGGCGCGCTCGTCCCGCATCAGCCGCCACCCCCGCCGCAGCAGGAACGGCACGGACTTGCGGCCCTCGCGCAGATCCCGCAGCAGCCGCCGCCGGAACGTCGTCGAGGGCCGGCCCCGCAGGCAGATCGCGTCGGCGAGCACACCGAGTTCGCGGCACCTCTCCACGATGTCGGCGGCGAAGATGCCCTCCGCGATGAAGAGCGGGGTGCGCTCGATGTCCAGCGACTCCTGGCCGACGCGCGAGCTGGTCGCGATGTCGTACACCGGCACCATCGTGCGGCCGGTGCGGCACAGCCGCTCGATGGCGGCGACCGCCACGTCCGCGTCCCAGGAGTCCGCGGAGTCCCAGTCGATGTCCGAACTGCCCGGGACCAGCGGCAACGTGGGGTCGCCCGCCTCCTTGTAGAAGTCGTCCAGGCAGAGCACGGGCAGTCCCGAGCGGGCGGCGAAGGAGGACTTGCCCGAGCCGGAGGGGCCCGCGAGCAGCACGACGCGGGTCGGTATCGGGGGATGGGAACCCAATTCTGTGAACCTCTTCACCTGGGGTGGACCGCATCTCCCGACACGGCTCGTCAGCGTGGACGGAAGTCATTATCAACCGAGCCGCGCAGGGTGCCCAGCCCCGGTGCCGCCGTGCGTGACGGGGGCCGGCCCCCGGATGCGCCGCCGCCATTCGGGGGACGCCATGCGGCCGTTCGGCCATCGGGTGGGCCCCGATCGGCCGGACCCGTCGGGCGAGTCGGCCTTTGGTCCCCGAGACGTCACTCAACTACGCTACGTGCTCGGTCGATTACCGGAACGACGCACGGATGTGGGCGGTACCCATGGCACGACACTCGGCAGACAAGTCCAAGTCCCCCCGGCCCGCCGCGCGCGCACTGCTGCGGGCCGGTCTCACCGTCACGGCCGCGGGCGCCGCCCTCGGGGTGGGCGGCGCGGGTGTCGCCGGCGCGGTGGAGCCGGCCCCGACGGTGGCCCCCGTCGCCACGCCGCTCGGCGACGTCGACGCGGGCACGCCGCTCAAGGCGCTGGGGCTTGCCCTGCACCACTCGACGGAGGGAGGCCTCGGCCCGGTCAAGAACCTCCAGCTCGACCCGCTGGCCAACACCAGCGCCGACCCGCTCGACAACACCCTCGGCACGCAGGTGGCGGACTTCAAGCCGGTCAGCACGGCCTTCGCCACCGGCCCGCTGGCCCGCGGCGGCACCCTGTCCGACCTGCCCGCGGTGGGCCAGGTGGCGGCCCTGCTGCCGGGCTAGCCGGCCCCCGCGCACAGACGAAGCCCCGGCCTCCTGGACGGAGGAGGCCGGGGCTTCGGGGTGCGGACCGGCTAGTACGCCGATCCGGACGCGCCCAGCGAACCCGTCGGGTGCCAGACCGTCTTGGTCTCCAGGAAGGCCGTCAGGCGGTGCGTGCCGGGGTCGGCGGACCAGTCCACAGGCTGTGGACGCAGCACGCGCTTGAGGTTGTCGGCGGCCGCGACCTCCAGGTCCCGCGCCAGCTCCGCGTCCGCGCCCGTCAGGTCGATCGCGTTGACGTCCTGGTGCGCGGCGAGCGGGGCCGCGAGCTCGGCGGTCCTGCCGGTGAGGATGTTGACCACACCGCCGGGGACGTCCGAGGTCGCGAGGACCTCGCCCAGCGAGAGCGCGGGCAGCGGGGACTTCTCGGAGGCGACCACGACGGCGGTGTTGCCCGTGGCGATCACCGGAGCGAGCACCGAGACGAGGCCGAGGAACGACGAGTCCTGGGGCGCGAGGACCGCGACCACGCCCGTCGGCTCGGGGGTCGAGAGGTTCAGGAACGGGCCCGCGACCGGGTTCGCCCCGCCCACGATCTGGCCGATCTTGTCGGTCCACCCCGCGTACCAGACCCAGCGGTCGACCGCCGCGTCCACCACCGCGGCCGCCTTCGCCTTGGACAGGCCCTCCGCGTCGGCCACCTCACCGATGAACTGGTCGCGGCGGCCCTCCAGCATCTCGGCGATGCGGTAGAGCACCTGACCGCGGTTGTACGCGGTCGCACCGGCCCAGCCGCCCTGCGCCTTGCGGGCCGCCACGACCGCGTCGCGCGCGTCCTTGCGGGACGCCAGCGGCGCGTTGGCGAGCCACTTGCCCTTCGAGTCCGTCACTTCGTGCACCCGGCCGCTCTCGGAGCGGGGGAACTTGCCCCCGACGTACAGCTTGTAGGTCTTGAGAACCGTGAGTCGGTCAGACATCGAGGTACGCCTCCAGCCCGTGCCGGCCGCCCTCGCGGCCGAAGCCCGACTCCTTGTAGCCGCCGAACGGCGAGGTCGGGTCGAACTTGTTGAAAGTGTTGGCCCAGACGACGCCCGCCCGGAGCTTGTTCGCGACCGCGAGGATCCGCGACCCCTTCTCCGTCCAGATGCCGGCGGAGAGCCCGTACTGGGTGTTGTTGGCCTTGGCCACGGCCTCGTCCGGCGTACGGAACGTCAGCACCGAGAGGACCGGGCCGAAGATCTCGTCGCGGGCGACGGTGTGCGCCTGCGTGACGTTGGTGAACAGCGTCGGCGCGAACCAGTAACCGGAGGTCGGCAGTGTGCACGCGGGCGACCAGCGCTCGGCGCCCTCCGCCTCGCCGGTCTCGGCGAGCGCGGTGATCCGGGCCAGCTGCTCGGCGGAGTTGATGGCACCGATGTCGGTGTTCTTGTCGAGCGGGTCGCCCAGGCGGAGCGTGGAGAGCCGCCGCTTCAGGCTGTCGAGCAGCTCCTCCTGGACCGACTCCTGCACCAGCAGGCGCGAACCGGCGCAGCAGACCTGGCCCTGGTTGAAGAAGATGCCCGTGACGATGCCCTCGACCGCCTGGTCGATGGGGGCGTCGTCGAAGACGATGTTCGCGCCCTTGCCGCCCAGTTCGAGCGTGACCTTCTTGCCGGTGCCCGCGACCTGGCGGGCGATCGCCTTGCCGACGGCGGTCGAGCCGGTGAAGGCGACCTTGTTCACGTCCGGGTGGGCGGTCAGGGCCGCGCCCGCGTCGCCGTACCCGGGAAGGATGTTGACGACGCCCTTGGGCAGCCCCGCCTGGCGGCAGATGTCCGCGAAGAACAGGGCGGAGAGCGGGGTGGTCTCGGCGGGCTTCAGGACGACGGTGTTGCCCGTCGCGAGCGCCGGGGCGATCTTCCACGCCAGCATCAGGAGCGGGAAGTTCCACGGGATGACCTGGCCCGCGACGCCCAGCGGCGCGGGGTTCGGGCCGTACCCGGCGTGGTCGAGCTTGTCGGCCCAGCCGGCGTAGTAGAAGAAGTGCGCGGCGACCAGGGGGAGGTCCGCGTCGCGCGTCTCCTTGATCGGCTTGCCGTTGTCGAGGGTCTCCAGGACGGCCAGCTCGCGGCTGCGCTCCTGGATGATCCGGGCGATGCGGAAGAGGTACTTGGCGCGCTCGGAGCCCGGCAGCGCCGACCACGTCTCGAAGGCCCTGCGGGCGGCCTTCACCGCGCGGTCGACGTCTTCGGAGGAGGCCTGCGCGACTTCGGAGAGGACCTCTTCGGTCGACGGCGAGATGGTCTTGAAGACCTTGCCGTCGGCGGCCTCGGTGAACTCGCCGTCGATGAACAGGCCGTAGCTCGGCGCGATGTCGACGACGGAGCGGGACTCCGGCGCGGGTGCGTACTCGAAAGGAGTGGCAGTCATGGGTCAGTCCACCGTCACGTAGTCAGGGCCGGAGTAGCGGCCTGTGGCCAGCTTCTGGCGCTGCATCAGCAGGTCGTTGAGGAGCGACGAGGCGCCGAAGCGGAACCAGTGGTTGTCCAGCCAGTCGGGCCCCGCGGTCTCGTTCACCAGGACGAGGAACTTCACCGCGTCCTTGGTGGAGCGGATGCCGCCCGCCGGCTTCACGCCGATCTGTACCCCGGTCTGCGCGCGGAAGTCGCGGACGGCCTCCAGCATCAGGAGCGTGTTGGCCGGGGTGGCGTTGACGCCGACCTTGCCCGTCGAGGTCTTGATGAAGTCCGCGCCCGCGATCATGCCGATCCAGCTGGCGCGCTTGATGTTGTCGTACGTCGAGAGCTCACCGGTCTCGAAGATGACCTTCAGGCGGGCGGTGCCGCAGGCCTCCTTCACGGCGCGGATCTGCTCGAACACCGTCATGTAGTCCCCGGCGAGGAAGGCCCCCCGGTCGATGACCATGTCGATCTCGTCGGCCCCGGCGGCCACGGCCTCCCGCACGTCGCCGAGCTTCACCTCGATCGCGGCACGGCCCGCAGGGAAGGCGGTCGCGACGGACGCGACCTTCACGCCGCTGCCCGCGACGGCCTCCTTGGCGGTGGCGACCATGTCCGGGTAGACGCAGACGGCGGCGGTGCGCGGCGTCTTCCGGTCGGTCGGATCGGGGTTCACGGCCTTCGCGCCGAGCGCCCGGACCTTGCCCGGGGTGTCGGCGCCCTCCAGCGTGGTCAGGTCGATCATCGAAATGGCCAGGTCGATGGCGTACGCCTTCGCCGTGGTCTTGATCGAACGGGTACCGAGCGAGGCGGCACGCGCCTCCAGGCCGACCGCGTCGACGCCGGGCAGTCCGTGAAGGAAGCGGCGGAGCGTGCTGTCGGACGCTGTCACGTCAGCGAATGCAGTGGGCATGGTCACGAGGGGAGCATATCTACGCGCGTAGCTGCTGTACAGGGGTGGGGTGCGGGGCGGGCTCGGGGCCCGGCACGGGGGGCCGCGCGGGACTTCAGGCAGAATCAGGGTATGAGCGACCCCCAGAACCCCGTGGCGCAGCCCGCGTACAAGGACCGCACCTTCCGGTCCCCCGCCGGTATCGCCGGCGGCGTCCTGCTGCTCGCCCTGGGCCTCTGGCTCGGCATCGACGCCGTCGTCCACGGCGAGGGCCGCACGCCGTGGCTCGCGCTCGCCGGACTGCTGTTCGCGGTGCCCCTGGTCGTCGCGTACACCGTGCGGCCCGTCGTCTACGCCAACGACGACCGCCTCCGCGTCCGCAACCCGTTCAGGACCATCACGCTGCCGTGGGCGTCCATCGCGACGCTCCGCTCCGGATACTCCAACGAGGTCCTGACCAACGACGGCGACAAGTACCAGCTGTGGGCGATCCCCGTCTCCCTGCGCGGCCGCAAGAAGGCGGCGCGCAGGCAGTCGCAGGCCGCGGCGGCGGGCGACCCGGCGACGAGCGGCCGCCCCTTCCTCGACCCGACGGCCGCGCCCACCCGCTCCTCGGGCGACCAGTCCATGGACGAGCTCCGCGACCTGGCCGAGCAGCGGGCCGCGGCCGAGTCCGCGCAGGGCGAGCCGGTGGTGCGCTGGGCGTACGAGATCGTCGCCCCGTGCGCGGCGGGCGCGGTACTGCTCGCGGTGCTGCTGGCGGTGGGCTGAGGGGGCGCGGGGGGCGCGGGGGCTTGAGGGATCGCGGGGCTCGCGGGGGCCTGAGGGATCAGTGGGCTCGCGGGGCCCGAGGGGGGCTGAGGGGTCACGGGGCTCGCGGGGTCTGGGGGCTCGGCGGGGGCGCCGGGTCCGGGTGACCGGATGCCGGGCGCTGGAGCCGGTGGCCGGGTGTCGGGGTCTGAGGGGTCACGTGGCTCGCGGGGCCTGAAGGGCTGGGCGGAGGCGCCGGGTGCCGGACGCCGGAGCCGGTGGCCAGGTGTCGGGGTCTGAGGGGTCACGTGGCTCGCGGGGCCTGAGGGGCTGGGCGGAGGCGCCGGGTCCGGGTGACCGGGCGCCGGATGCCGGACGCGGGAGCCGGTGATCGGGTGCCGGGCGTGTGAGTGCCGGGGGTCTGAGGGATCGCGGGGCTCGCGGGGTCTGAGGGGCTCGGCGGAGGGCGCCGGATCCGAGTGACCGGACGCCGGACGCCGGAGCCAGTAACCGGGTGCCGGGCGTGTGGGCGCCAGGGGGCCTGGGTGTCGTGGGTCCGGGCGCCGGGGGTCCATGCCGGAGCGGCCTCGTGGTGTGTCGCCGGGGACACCCGTGTCCTACGGAGGCCCCATCCAGCCCAGGAGCATGTGGCCGCCGGACGCGGCGCCGCAGAGTGCCGCCGCCGTCATGAGCGTGACCATCACCCGCGTCCTCGCGCGCGCCAGCGCGACGGCGAGGGGCAGCAGCAGCGGGAAGCCGGGGAGCAGGAAGCGGGCCCGCGGGAAGTAGACCCCGCTGCTGCCCAGGACGATCAGCAGCAGCAGACCGGTGAAGAGCAGCAGCGGCAGCGGCTGACGGTCGCTCACGGAGAGTACGAAGAGGACCACCGCCCCCAGCAGCATCACCGTCACCATCGCCAGGAACAGCGAGGGCCGCTCGACCTCGAACTGGGCGTACATCCGGCGGAACGTTTCCACACCGCCGTCCCAGTCGTTGCGCCACAGCTTCTGCACGGCGAAATAGCCGTCCCAGCGGCCGAGGCGCAGCCCCACCCACCCGACGTACAGGAGCCAGCCGAGCGGGGCCAGCAGCGCGCCGAGGACCGGCCGGAGCGGGGGTGGCGGGGACAGCGCGGACGGCCCGGGGGGCGGGACGCGGGGGGAGCCGGTCACCGGGCCGCGCCGGAAACGGGGGAGGTGGCCGCGGAGCGAGCACAGCGCCGTCACCGCGACCGCCGCGGCCAGCGCCACCCCCGTGGGCCGGGTGAGTCCCGCGAGCGACGCCAGGGCCCCGGCCCACAGCCAGCGCCCGGTGAGCACGGCGTACAGGGACCACGCGGTCAGCGCCGTGAAGAGCGATTCGGTGTAGCCCATCCACTGCACCGGGGCGACCGGCAGGCACCCCCAGAGCGCGGCGAGGACGGCCCCCGCCCGGCGGCCGTACAGCCGGTTGCCCACCGCGAAAATCCCCCACGCCGCGAGGAACGAGCAGCCCACCGCGATGCCCAGGCCCACCGCCCCGCGCGGCAGCCAGGGGAACAGCGTGTCGCCCGCCCGTACGAGCGCGGGGTACAGCGGGAAGAACGCGAGGTTGTTCGAGTCGACCTGGGTGCCGAGCGTGTGCGTGTAACCGTGTGCCGCGATCTTCAGGTACCAGTCGCAGTCCCAGGACTCCATGAGCATGTGCCGGACCCCGCGGCCCTTGCGATGCGCCCACGCGGTGAGGACCAGCAGGCCAAGGACGCGCACGGCCGCGTACGCGAGGAGCGCGGGGGAGGCGTGGCGCAGGGCCCGGAGCGCGCGTTCGGGTAAGGCCGCGCGCGGGCGCAGGGCCCGGCCCGGGCCCCTGGACGCGGGTACGCGGGAGGGGGCGGTGGCGGTCGACGGCTCGGAGACGTAGGGCACTGCGGCGGCTCCCGGAACGTGATGGTGCGCTACCGGTCGACCCTCCCTGGGGGACCGGCAGCGCACCCGGGGCACTGGGGCAGCTGCGCTAGCGGAACCACTCGCACGGGTGGCGGGCGGCGGGGGAGCGGCGGTCGCCCGCCCGCCCCCGGCGGCGGTCACGATCCGCTCGCCGGTTCCCCCGCCCGTGTGGCCGCTCGTCCTGCCGTACGCGTCAGATGCCCGCTGCGGCGGACAGGTCCCGCTTGATCGTGGCGAGCGTCTGGGTCGCCTTGGCGCGGGCCGCGGGCAGGTCGGCCTTGGCCGCCACCGGGACCACCACTTCCAGGTAGCACTTGAGCTTCGGCTCCGTGCCGCTCGGGCGGACGATGACGCGGGCGCCGTCGAGCGTGTAGCGCAGGCCGTCCGTGGGCGGCAGGGTCTCCGTGCCCCGCGTCAGGTCCTCGGCCTTCGTCACCGGCAGCCCGGCGAGTTCCGTGGGGGGCTGCTCGCGCAGACGGCGCATCGCCGCGGCGATCAGGGACAGGTCCTCCACGCGGACCGACAGCTGGTCGGTGGCGTGCAGGCCGTGCTCCACGGCGAGGTCGTCGAGGAGGTCGAGGAAGGTGCGGCCCTCCTCCTTCAGCTCGGACGCGAGCTCGGTGAGGAGGAGCGCGGCGGTGATGCCGTCCTTGTCGCGCACGCCCTCGGGGTCCACGCAGTAGCCGAGCGCCTCTTCGTAGCCGTAGCGCAGGCCGTCCACGCGGGCGATCCACTTGAAGCCCGTCAGGGTCTCCTCGTACGGCAGGCCCGCCTTCTCGGCGATCCGGCCGAGGAGGGACGAGGAGACGATCGACTCGGCGAAGGTGCCGCGGGCGCCGCGGGCGACCAGGTGCGCGGCGAGCAGGGCGCCCACCTCGTCGCCGCGGAGCATCCGCCACTCGCCGCCGTCCTTGACGGCGGCGGCGCAACGGTCCGCGTCCGGGTCGTTGGCGATGATCAGGTCCGGGGCGGGCGTGGTGCGGGACGCCGTCGCGAAGGACAGGTCCATCGCGCCCGGCTCCTCCGGGTTCGGGAACGCGACCGTCGGGAAGTCCGGGTCCGGCTCGGCCTGCTCGGCGACGAGGACGGGCTCGGGGAAGCCGGCACGGGCGAAGGCGGCGAGGAGGGTCTCCTTGCCGACGCCGTGCATCGCCGTGTAGACGGCGCGCGCGGTGCGGGGGGAGCCAGGGGCCAGGACGGCGTCCGTACGCGCCAGGTAGGCCTCCAGGACGTCCTCGGAGAGGGTTTCCCAGCCGGTCTCGGGGCGGGGTACGTCGTGCAGGCTCGCGATGGCGTCGATCTGCGCCGCGATCTCCGCGTCCGCGGGCGGCACGATCTGCGAGCCGTCGCCGAGGTAGACCTTGTAGCCGTTGTCCCGCGGGGGGTTGTGGCTGGCGGTGACCTCCACGCCCGCGACCGCGCCGAGGTGCCTTATGGCGAAGGCGAGCACGGGGGTGGGCAGCGGGCGGGGGAGGACGGCGGCGCGCAGGCCCGCGCCGGTCATCACCGCGGCGGTGTCGCGGGCGAAGTCGGCGGACTTGTGGCGGGCGTCGTAGCCGATGACGACCGGGCCGTCGGTCTGGCCGGTGGCCTTCAGGTACGCGGCGAGTCCGGCGGCGGCGCGGATGACCACGGAGCGGTTCATGCGCATGGGGCCAGCGCCGAGTTCGCCGCGGAGGCCGGCGGTGCCGAACTGGAGCGTGCCGGCGAAGCGTGCGGTCAGCTCGGCGGTGTCCTCGGCGTCGATGAGCTTGGCCAGCTCCTCGCGGGTCTCGGGGTCCGGGTCCTCGGCCAGCCAGGCCTGGGCGCGCGCGATGAGTTCGGAGGTGTCCTGCACGGGTTCTTCAGCCTCTCGTGTACGGGCTCTCGTGTACGGGGGCGTGTGCGGCTGCGCTTGTCGGGGGTGGGGCGGTGGCGGCTCGGTGGGGCAGAGGCGGCCAGGGTCGTTCGTACCCGCGGGGGACGGCGGGAAGAGCGGCGGGGAGAAACTCCCACCCCGGCGGCCCCGCCCCGGCGTCCCCGGGGACCACCCACGCAACCGAAACGGCCCCGGACGCCCGGGACGGCCCCGGACGCCCGGGAGGACGGCGGCCCCGCGAGGCCGCCGTCCAGGGCGTCCCTGCCGGTCAGATGCGGCCGAGCACCTTGCCGAGCAGCTCTCCCATGCGCGTCGCGCTGTCGCGGCCCGCCTGGAGGACCTCCTCGTGGTTGAGGGGCTCGCCCGTCATGCCCGCGGCGAGGTTGGTGACCAGGGAGATGCCGAGCACCTCCGCGCCCGCCTCGCGCGCGGCGATCGCCTCGAGGACCGTGGACATGCCGACCAGGTCCGCACCGATGGTGCGGGCCATGCGGATCTCCGCGGGGGTCTCGTAGTGCGGGCCGGGGAACTGCGCGTAGACGCCCTCCTCCAGGGAGGGGTCGATCTCCTTGCACAGGGCGCGCAGCCGCGGCGAGTACAGGTCCGTGAGGTCCACGAAGTTCGCGCCGATGATCGGCGACGTCGCCGTGAGGTTGAGGTGGTCGCTGATCAGCACCGGCTGACCGGGGCGCATGCCCTCGCGCAGACCGCCGCAGCCGTTGGTCAGCACGATGGTCTTGCAGCCGGCGGCCACGGCGGTGCGGACGCCGTGCGAGACGGCGGCCACGCCACGGCCCTCGTAGTAGTGGGTGCGGCCCAGGAAGACCAGCGCGCGCTTGTCACCGACCTTGAAGGAGCGGATGCGTCCTCCGTGGCCCTCGACGGCCGGCGGCGGGAAGCCGGGCAGCTCGGTGACGGGGAAGTCGGCCTCGGGCGCGCCGAGTGCCTCGACGGCCGGCGCCCAGCCGGAGCCCATCACGAGGGCGACGTCGTGGGTCTCGGCGCCCGTCAGCTCGCGGAGCCGCGCGGCGGCGGCGTCGGCGGCGGCGTAGGGGTCGCCCTGGATGTCGTCCGGAATAACTGAAGCGTTCACGCGGACGAGAGTAGCCGCTCCCGGCCTACGCGCGTAGATGACGATGCTTACGGGAATCCGATCGTTGTCTTGTCGTTTCCGACGAGTCCCCGCCCGCGCCCGGGCGGGCAGGCCTCAGCAGGGGCGCTTGCGCAGTTCCATCACGTAGTCGTGGGGTGCCCCGGCGGATTCCGCGGCGTCGGCCAGTTCGCCCAGGTAGCGCGCGGAGGGCAGGCCGCCCTCGTAGCCGTTGAGGACGTAGACCCACGCGGGCTCCTCGCCCTCCAGCGTGTGGACGCGCACCCGCATGCGCCGGTAGATGTCCATGCCCACGCCCTCCCACCGGTCCATGGAGTCCTCGTCCATGGGGGCGATGTCGTAGAGCGTGACGAAGACCTGGGAGCGGGGCGCCTCGACGAGCGTGGCGAGCGCGCCTTCCCAGCCCATGTGCTCCCCGCCGAACGTGAGCCGCCAGCCGTTCAGCCAGCCGGTCGCGCGCAGCGGTGAGTGCGGGGCGCGGCGTGACATGAGCCGCGGATCCAGATTGCCGGCGTACGCGGCGTAGAGCGACATGTGGTCGAGGGTACGGCAGCAATCACGTACGCCCCTCACGTACCGGAAGGACCGCCCGGACGAGGGGGCGGTGCCACGGACGGAGGGCCCCGGCGCGTGACCACCTTGAAGCGTGCGGGACAATGGAGTACGTGACTCGGATCGTGATCATTGGCGGCGGACCCGGCGGATACGAGGCGGCTCTTGTGGCCGCCCAGCTCGGCGCGGAGGTGACCGTCGTCGACTGCGACGGTCTGGGCGGGGCGTCGGTGCTCACCGACTGCGTCCCGTCGAAGACCCTGATCGCGACGGCCGAGGTGATGACCACCTTCGACTCGTCGTACGAAGAGCTCGGCATCATCGTCGCCGACGACACCCCGCACATCGACACCCCCGCGCGCGTGGTGGGTGTGGACCTCGGCAAGGTCAACCGCCGTGTGAAGCGTCTCGCGCTCGCCCAGTCCCACGACATCACCGCGTCCGTCACGCGTGCGGGCGCGCGCGTGCTGCGCGGCCGCGGCCGCCTGGAGGGGCAGCAGGACACCGACGGCTCGCGGAAGGTCGTGGTGCGCGCCGCCGACGGGAGCGAGGAGACCCTCGTCGCCGACGCCGTGCTGATCGCGACGGGCGGTCACCCGCGTGAGGTGCCGGACGCCCAGCCCGACGGCGAGCGGATCCTGAACTGGACCCAGGTGTACGACCTCGACGAGCTGCCCGAGGAGCTCATCGTGGTCGGCTCGGGTGTCACCGGCGCCGAGTTCGCCGGTGCCTACCAGGCCCTCGGATCCAACGTCACCCTGGTGTCCAGCCGTGACCGGGTGCTGCCCGGCGAGGACCCGGACGCCGCCGCCGTCCTGGAGGACGTCTTCCGCCGCCGCGGCATGAACGTCATGTCCCGCTCCCGCGCCGCTTCCGCCAAGCGGGTCGGGGACCGGGTCGAGGTCACGCTCGACGACGGCCGCGTCATCTCCGGCACGCACTGCCTGATGGCCGTCGGCGCCATCCCGAACAGCAGCGGCATGGGCCTGGAGGAGGCCGGGGTCAGGCTGAAGGACTCCGGGCACATCTGGACCGACAAGGTGTCGCGGACCTCGGCCCCGGGCGTCTACGCCGCGGGCGACGTCACCGGGATCTTCGCGCTCGCCTCCGTCGCCGCCATGCAGGGGCGCATCGCGATGTACCACTTCCTGGGCGACGCGGTGCAGCCGCTGAACCTGAAGGCCGTCTCGGCGAACGTCTTCACCGACCCGGAGATCGCGACCGTCGGCTACAGCCAGTCCGACGTGGACGCGGGCAAGATCGACGCCCGTGTCGTGAAGCTGCCGCTGCTGCGCAATCCGCGCGCGAAGATGCAGGGGATCCGGGACGGTTTCGTCAAGATCTTCTGCCGTCCCGGTACGGGGATCGTGGTCGGCGGTGTGGTCGTTGCGCCGCGCGCCTCGGAGCTGATCCATCCGATCTCGATCGCGGTCGACAACAATCTGACGGTCGAGCAGATCGCGAATGCGTTCACCGTGTACCCATCGCTTTCGGGGTCGATCGCCGAGGTGGCGCGTCAACTCCACACGCGGAAGACGGCGGGCGAGGCCTGATCCGGGAAGCCGGGCCGGAACAACTCTCCGCAGGTCACGGAGTGTTGTCGCCCATTCGCGCGGCATAGGCGCGGCGGGTAAGCACCTATACCACTTTCCACCCTGCCGTGCGAACAACTTCTGTAATTCGGCGCAAACTGCTGAAAGCAGACGGTCGTTGGGGTTACTGTCAGTTTCGTGTTCGCTGCAGAACGTCGCCAATTGATCCTCGAAATGGTGCGGGCCAACGGGGCGGTATCGCTCCGTGAGCTCGCCCGCGTCGTCCAGACCTCCGAAGTGACCGTACGGCGGGACGTGCGCGCGCTGGAGGCAGAAGGACTCCTCGACCGCCGACATGGCGGTGCGGTATTGCCGGGCGGATTCACGCGGGAGTCCGGCTTTCCGCAGAAATCACATCTCGCGACCGCCGAGAAGACGGCCATCGCCGATCTCGCGGCGGGTCTCGTCGAAGAGGGCGAAGCCATCGTCGTCGGGGCGGGTACGACCACGCAGGAGCTGGCCCGCCGGCTCGCGCGGGTGCCCGGCCTGACCGTCGTCACCAACTCCCTGCTGGTGGCACAGGCGCTGGCCCACGCCAACCGCGTCGAAGTCGTCATGACCGGCGGCACCCTGCGCGGCTCGAACTACGCGCTCGTGGGCAGCGGCGCCGAGCAGTCCCTCCAGGGGCTGCGGGTGACGCGCGCCTTCCTCTCGGGCAGCGGTCTGACCGCGGAGCGCGGCCTCTCCACGTCCAACATGCTCTCCGCGAGCGTGGACCGGGCGCTGGTCCAGGCGGCGGCCGAGGTGGTGGTCCTCGCCGACCACACCAAGCTCGGCACGGACACGATGTTCCAGACCGTGCCGACGGACGTCATCACACGCCTGGTCACCGACGAACCGCCGGGGCACGACGACCGCGCGGCCACGGAGCTGCAGGCCCTGGCCGACCAGGGCGTGCAGATCGCGGTCGCGGGCGGCGCCGCGGGACCCGGTGCCGGCCCCGGAGGCGACTCCGTCCAGACCGGGCGCCAGTCACGCCGGGACGTGCCCCTGCCGGGGCAGCGGCGCACGCACGGCGCGGGCCCGGGGCAGCAGCTGCGCAGCGCGATCCTCGGGGAGCAGCCGCCCGGGGAGCGGGCGGCGCGCGTCGCGGACCTGCGCCGCCGCTGAGCCGGACGGCCGGTGGGACGGCGCGGCCGTCACGCCGCCGTCTGCCCGTCGGCCTTCAGGCCCCGCAGGGTCAGCGTGAGCAGGCGGTCGGCCAACTCCGGGTCGTCCGGGGTCTCCTCGGCCGCCAGCGAGATCGCGTTGGTCAGCTGCAGCAGGTCCGAGATGGAGACGTCGGGGCGCACGGCCCCCGCCTCCTGCGCCCGGGCGAGCAGCGCCGCGCCCGCCTCCCGCATGGGCTTGCTGCACCGGGCCAGCGCCGAAGTGTCGTCCTGCGACGCCGACATGAGCGCGCTCGACAGGCCGCGGTACTCACCCGCATGAGTGATGATGGCCCGCAGCCACGCCACCAGTGCCGCACAGGGCTGGGGGTCGTCGAGCAGGGCGTGCGAGCGCGCGAGCAGATCACTGACCGCGTCCTCCCAGACGGCGCTCATCAGCGCGTGCCGGTTGGGGAAGTGCCGGTAGAGCGTGCCGATGCCGACCCCGGCGCGCCGCGCCACGTCCTCCAGGGAGGTGCCGGTGCCGTGCTCGGCGAAGGCGGAGCGCGCCTCGGCGAGCAGCCGGTCGTAGTTGCGGCGGGCGTCGGCCCGCATGGCACGCGCCGACTGTGCCGCCTGCCGGTGCGCTCTCGCCTGCTGGCCCATGCCGGTCGTCATCCCCGCACCCTTCGTGAACGTACGCGTACCTCAAGGATGCCACTGCCCGCCCCGGCCACCGGGGCGAGGGCGGGCGGCGTACGGGCGGCGCAGGGACGGCGAACGGGCTGGTGCGCGGGTCGGCGCGGGGGCGCTCAGGGCGCCTCGCGGGCGAAGAAGGCATCCAGTTCCGCCCGGGCCCTGCGCTCGCGCCGGTGCGGGGGCAGGGCGCCGCCGCGCAGGTTCCGGGTCAGCCACAGGACCAGCGGATACGTGACGCAGGTGCCGACGAGCGCTCCGGTCAGCACACCGGTGACCAGTTCACCCATGATCATCAACTCACCTTCGTACGCTGACGCTTCGCGTCGTGTCCCGAGCCCGGACGGAAGCGAAGCCGTCACGGGCCGTGTCGATCATCGTGGCGCCGTTGTCCGGGACCACCGCGCCGTAACCGAGCAGCCGCCAGCGGATGTCGACGGCATCGCTCTCGTGGTACGGCACCGGGCCGGCCGCCGAGGGCACCAGGAGCGGCACGGGCCGCCGCGCGCAGCCATCGCAGACGGCGACCTCGTGGGCGGCCCCGGCGCCGTCAGCACCGGCGCCGGGCAGCGCCACGCGCGCGTGGCCGCGCTCGTGCAGCGGGTTGAAGTAGCAGGGCGGGTCGGGCCGCAGCGGCCGCTCCGTCGCCAGCGCCTCGAGAGCGCGCAGCCCGATCCGGCTGAACTCGACCGCCGCCACCAGCTCCCCGAGGGCCCGCGCGGCGTCGTAGGCGGGGTCGGGGCTCTGCGGCCCGTCGCAGACCGGGCGGATCACCGAGTTGCTCGCCTGGATGGCCGCGGTGACGGCGAACGAGGCCAGTTCCGTGCGGAGTTGCGGCGAGAGCGCGCAGGTGTGGCGCAGGGAGTCGCCGAGCGCCGCCGCGTCGCTGAGCAGTCCGGCGCGCTCCTCGGCGTGCGGGCGCAGCGCCTCGGGGTCGCAGCCCGGGTCAGGGACCGGGGCGCGCCAGTCGGGCGCGGGCAGCGGCAGCGCGAAGGTGTAGGGGCGTCGCCGTCCCATCGGCAGCCCGGTGAAGCGGCGCAGCAGCGCCACGGAGAGGCCCACGGTCAGCCCCAGGACGAGCCCCGCCTCGTAACGCTGTCCGGTGTCCGCGGTGACCGCGAACCAGCCGCAGGCCGTGCTGACGCCCGCCGCGGCGAGCAGTCCGAGTAAGTCCCCCGTGCGTGTCACTGAAGTCCCCCCGTGGTCTTCGGTTCTACGGGGAGAGGGACGCGGGGGAGGAGCGGCTCGGTTGCGCGGTCCGGCCCGCGCGGGCCCATCCGAGCCCCCGCACGCGAACGCCGGGCCGGCTGGAGGCCCAGCGGGCCCGGCGTCGCGGGGTGAACTCGTTGGCCCGGTGGTCCACCGGGCCGTGCGGGGTCAGTCCTTGATCTCGCAGATGACCGCGCCGGAGGTCAGGCTCGCGCCGACCTCCGCGGTGAGGCCCTTGATGGTGCCCGAGCGGTGCGCGTTCAGGGGCTGTTCCATCTTCATGGCCTCGAGGACGACGACCAGGTCGCCCTCGTTGACCTCCTGGCCCTCCTCGACCGCGACCTTGACGATCGTGCCCTGCATGGGCGAGGCGAGGGTGTCACCGGAGGCGGCGGGGCCGGACTTCTTGGCCGCGCGCCGCTTGGGGCGGGCGCCGCCCGCCGCCGCGGTGCGCGCGATCGTCATGCCCAGCGAGGACGGCAGCGAGACCTCCAGGCGCTTGCCGCCGACCTCGACGACGACCGTCTCGCGGCCCGGCTCCTCGTCCGTCTCGGTGTCCGCGGCGGCCGTGAACGGCGGGATCTCGTTGACGAACTCGGTCTCGATCCAGCGGGTGTGGACCGTGAACGGGTCGGCGGAGCCGGTCAGTTCGGGGGCGAACGCGGGGTCCCTGACGACGGCACGGTGGAAGGGGATGGCGGTGGCCATGCCCTCGACGGTGAACTCGTCCAGCGCGCGGGCGGCACGCTGCAGCGCCTGCTCGCGGGTGGCACCGGTGACGATCAGCTTGGCCAGGAGCGAGTCCCAGGCCGGGCCGATGACCGAGCCGGACTCCACGCCCGCGTCCAGGCGGACACCGGGGCCCGACGGGGGCGTGAACGTGGTGACGGTGCCGGGCGCGGGCAGGAAGTTGCGGCCCGGGTCCTCGCCGTTGATGCGGAACTCGAAGGAGTGGCCGCGCAGTTCGGGGTCGCCGTAGCCGAGCTCCTCGCCGTCGGCGATGCGGAACATCTCGCGGACCAGGTCGATGCCGGCGACCTCTTCGGTGACCGGGTGCTCCACCTGCAGACGGGTGTTGACCTCCAGGAAGGAGATCGTCCCGTCGTTGCCGACGAGGAACTCGACGGTGCCCGCGCCGACGTAGCCGGCCTCCTTGAGGATCGCCTTGGAGGCGCTGTACAACTGCTCGACCTGGGCGTCGGAGAGGAACGGCGCAGGGGCCTCCTCGACGAGCTTCTGGTGGCGGCGCTGCAGCGAGCAGTCACGGGTCGAGACGACGACCACGTTGCCGTGCTTGTCCGCCAGGCACTGGGTCTCCACGTGCCGCGGCTTGTCGAGGTAGCGCTCGACGAAGCACTCGCCGCGGCCGAAGGCCGCCACGGCCTCGCGCACCGCGGAGTCGTACAGCTCCGGGACCTCTTCGAGGGTGCGGGCGACCTTCAGGCCGCGGCCGCCGCCGCCGAACGCCGCCTTGATCGCGATCGGCAGGCCGTTCTCCTCGGCGAAGGCGACGACCTCGTCGGCGCCGGAGACCGGGTCGGGCGTGCCCGCGACCAGCGGGGCACCGGCGCGCTGCGCGATGTGCCGTGCGGCGACCTTGTCGCCCAGGTCGCGGATGGCCTGCGGCGGCGGGCCGATCCAGTTCAGGCCCGCGTCGATGACGGCCTGCGCGAAGTCGGCGTTCTCCGAAAGGAAGCCGTAACCGGGGTGGATGGCGTCCGCCCCCGCGTCCTTGGCCGCGGCCAGCACCTTGGAGATGTCCAGGTAGCTGGTGGCCGGAGTGTCACCGCCCAGCGCGAACGCCTCATCGGCTGCCCGTACATGCAGAGCGTCCCGGTCCGGGTCTGCGTAGACGGCTACGCTCGCGATCCCTGCGTCCCGGCATGCCCGGGCAACGCGGACAGCGATTTCGCCACGGTTGGCGATGAGCACCTTGCGCACGATGGCTCCCTCCTTGAAACAAGCCGAGTTTAGGGACTGCCGACACGGGCTTACGACCCGTCCCCAATGGTGAGCTTGCCCACACGGAGTGTGACTCGAGGCCGGCTAGGTCCGCGAAATCCCTTGTCGCACCGCGGTACGCAGGGTCCCTCCACGGCAGCGTAGCCCTCCGGTGTGGTCAAGGTCTCTGTGCGCCCGTGCTGCGCCGGTGCGGCTTTCTTTGTGGAGTCCCTACGAATGGCCCAATGATTCTTTGCCTGCGGCACACCTCTTGTCCCGAGGTTTACCGGTTAGTAGCGTGCGCGGTGGATCGACGTACTAGGGGTAACAGCAGCGGAAAGAGGGTGGGGCGCCGTGGCGCGCAGACCGGTGGCCTGGGTGGGCGCGATCGTTCTTCTCGCGGAGGCGCTCGGGATCGCGCTCCTCAACTGGTTCCTCGGCCTCGTCGTCGACAAGCAGGACATGTCCCTGGCCGGCCTCGACCCGCACGCGATGACCGTGTCGACCTGGATCGCCGGCCTTCTCTTCGGCGGCTACCTCGCGCTCTGCGCGGTCGTCCTGGCCCGCACCGCCGCCCGCGACCGCGCCCCCGGCACCTTCGGACGCATCCTGCTGATCAGCTGCGCGGTCGTCCACGGCCTGCTCGGCGCCTTCTGCGTCGGCCTGGTGGGCTGGGCCGCGTTCGTCTTCATGATGGCCGTGCTCGGCCTGATCGTGCTGCCGCTCGTGGCGTACGAGAAGAAGGCGCAGCGGGACGGCGCAGTGGCGGACGGCGGAGCGCCCGAAACCGGCGCCCCACAGCCCGCCTGAACCGGGCGGCAGGCCCTAGGTGTATTGACCTGAAGCGTTGTTCGCCCGAAGGGCGTGGCCCGCGGCGTCTGGTGCGTGCGATCGCAGGGCGGAGGGTCGCCCTCGTGCCGGGCGTACTCGGGCGGGCCCGACAACGCGGCGAGCGCGCTGCCGGGCGTCGCGGGCCGGACGGGACCTCGCGGACACGCCCTAGCGCTGCCACAACTCGGTGATGCCGACGCCCAGTTCGGACAGGAGCCGGCGCAGCAGCGGCAGCGAGAGGCCGATGACGTTGCCGTGGTCGCCCTCGATGCCCTCGATGAACGGCGCCGACCGGCCGTCCAGCGTGAACGCCCCCGCCACGTGCAGCGGTTCGCCGCTCGCGACGTACGCGGCGACCTCGTCGTCGGAGGGCTCGCCGAAGCGGACCACGGTCGACGCCGTCGCCGACGCGTACCGCCCGGAGACGGTGTCGTGGACGCAGTGGCCGGTCTGCAGGACGCCCGCGCGGCCGCGCATGGCCTTCCAGCGCGCGGTGGCCTCCTCGGCGTCGGCCGGCTTGCCGAGCGCCTGCCCGTCGAGCTCCAGGACCGAGTCGCAGCCGATGACCAGCGCGCCTTTGGCGTCCGGCCGTGCGGCGACCACGGACGCCTTGGCCTCGGCGAGGGCGAGGGCGAGCTCGGCGGGGGTCGGCGCGGACACCTTGTCCTCGTCGACGCCGCTGACGATCACCTCGGGGGCGAGTCCGGCCTGCCGGAGCAGACCGAGGCGGGCCGGTGACTGGGAGGCGAGGACGAGACGGCGGGGCTGATCACTCATGCGGCCAGGGTAGCGAGCGCCGTCCCCGGCGGGGGCGTGAGGCGAGGGCGCTAGTGGATGCCCAGCACGAACATCGCCACGACCATGGCCAGGGCGAGGAAAAGGCCCGCACGGCGCATCTTCGCCTGCAGGTCCCGCATGTCCTTCGGCGGGTTGTTCTCCGGGTCCGACCACAGCATGCATTCGATACTGCGACCGGGCGGACCGGGACGCCTGAGTACGCGTACTCAACTTCCCCGGACCGCCCGGACGGGACGCCTAGCCGGGCCAGTAGGTGCGGCCCCACGCGGTGGGCGAGGGCGCGGGCAGCCGGTGGCGGGCCACCCGCGCGGGGTCGGCCCACGAGTCGGGCGGCACCGGCGCGCCGGACGGGTGGCCGGCCACCGCCGCGGCGCGCGCCTGGACCACCGCAAGGGCGGCGGCGAGCTCCTCCGGGGTCGGATTGCCCCGTACGACCTTGATCATGAGGGCTCCTTACGTGATCGCGGCTTACAGGGGGATGTTGCCGTGCTTCTTCGGGGGCAGGGATTCCCGCTTCGTCCGCAGCTGACGCAGCCCGCGCACCAGGTGCGACCGGGTTTCCGACGGCATGATCACCGCGTCGATGTAGCCGCGCTCGGCCGCCGTGTACGGGTTGAGCAGGGCGTCCTCGTACTCCTGGATCAGCCGCGCCCGGGTCTCCTCCTGGGCCGCCTCGTCACCGGCCGCCGCGATGGTGCGGCGGTGCAGCACGTTCACCGCGCCCTGCGCGCCCATCACCGCGATCTGCGCGGTCGGCCACGCCAGGTTCAGGTCGGCGCCCAGGTGCTTGGAGCCCATCACGTCGTACGCGCCGCCGAAGGCCTTGCGCGTGATGACGGTGATCAGCGGGACCGTGGCCTCCGCGTACGCGTAGATGAGCTTGGCGCCGCGGCGGATGATGCCCGTGTGCTCCTGCTCGACACCCGGCAGGAAGCCCGGCACGTCCACGAACGTGATGACCGGGATGTTGAACGCGTCGCAGGTGCGGACGAAGCGGGCGCCCTTTTCGGACGCGTCGATGTTCAGACAGCCGGCGAACTGCGTCGGCTGGTTGGCGACGATGCCCACCGGATGCCCCTCGACCCGGCCGAAACCGGTGAGGATGTTCGGCGCGAACAGCGCCTGCGTCTCGAAGAATTCCCCGTCGTCCAGGACGTGTTCGATGACACCGTGCATGTCGTACGGCTGGTTGGCGCTGTCCGGGATCAGCGTGTCGAGCGCCAGATCCTCCTCCGTCGGCGCCAGATCGGCCTCCTCGGGGAAGGCCGGCGGCTCGCTCAGGTTGTTCGAAGGCAGGTAGGACAGCAGGGACTTGACGTACTCGATCGCGTCCTTCTCGTCACCCGCCATGTGGTGCGCCACACCCGAGGCGGAGTTGTGCGTACGGGCGCCGCCCAGCTCCTCGAAGCCGACGTCCTCGCCGGTGACGGTCTTGATGACGTCGGGTCCGGTGATGAACATGTGCGAGGTCTGGTCGACCATGACGGTGAAGTCGGTGATGGCGGGGGAGTAGACCGCGCCGCCCGCACAGGGGCCCACGATCAGGCTGATCTGCGGGATCACCCCGGAGGCGTGCGTGTTGCGGCGGAAGATCTCGCCGTACATCCCGAGGGCCATGACGCCCTCCTGGATGCGGGCGCCGCCGGAGTCGTTGATGCCGATGACCGGGCAGCCGGTCTTCAGCGCGAAGTCCATGACCTTGACGATCTTCTGGCCGAAGACCTCGCCGAGCGCACCGCCGAAGACGGTGAAGTCCTGCGAGAACACGGCGACCGGGCGGCCGTCGACCGTGCCGTAACCGGTCACCACGCCGTCGCCGTACGGCCGGTTCTTCTCCAGGCCGAAGTTGGTCGAACGGTGCTGGGCGAACTCGTCGAGCTCCACGAAGGAGCCCTCGTCGAGCAGGAGTTCAATCCGCTCGCGGGCCGTCAGCTTCCCCTTGGCGTGCTGCTTCTCGACCGCGCGGGCCGAACCGGCGTGCTTGGCCTCCTCGATGCGGCGCTGCAGGTCGGCGAGCTTTCCCGCGGTCGTATGGATGTCGATGGCGCCGTCATCGGCGCTGCGGTCTGACGCGGGCACGTTGGGCTCTTCCGGCTCGGACATCGGGATGCGGCTCCCTGCCTGCTCAAAGGGGCTTGTCTACGGCTGTGCGGCTGGCTACTGACCCGTAGCGTATCGGCGCGCATACCGTTCGGCAGTGCGGCGTTTACCACACCTAAGGTGGCTTGCATGACGCCGTCAGATGCTGAAGACAATCGCTGGTCCGACCTCGAAAGGCCGCCGCTCGGCGCCGCCTCCCTGCGGCGGGCCCTGCTGCGGGACGGCGGCCTGTGGTCCTCCCTGGACGTGGTGCCGGCCACCGGCTCCACCAATTCCGACCTCGCGGCGCGCGCCGACGAGCTCCCCGAGGGCGCGGTGCTCGTCGCCGAGGAGCAGAGCGCGGGACGCGGCCGCCTCGACCGCCAGTGGTCGGCGCCCGCCCGCTCCGGCCTCTTCTTCTCCTTCCTGCTCAAGCCCGACGAGGTGCCGGTCGAGCGGTGGGGGTGGCTGCCGCTGCTCACCGGGGTCGCCGTCGCCACCGGGCTCTCCCGGGTGGCCGGCGTGGACACCGCACTCAAGTGGCCCAACGACCTCCTGGTGACCGTCGGCGGCGAGGAGCGCAAGGCCGGCGGCATCCTCGCGGAGCGTGCGGGCTCCGCGTCCGGCGGCGGTGTCGTCATCGGCGTCGGCATCAACGTCACCCTCCGCGAGGACGAGCTGCCGGTACCCACGGCGGGCTCCCTCGCCCTCGCCGGCGCGGGGACCACCGACCGCGACACGCTGCTGCGGGCCGTGCTGCGCTCCCTGGAGGAGTGGTACGGGGAATGGCGCACCGCGGGCGGCGACCCGGGCGCCTGCCGGCTCCAGGAGGCCTACGCCGCCGGCTGCGCCACGCTCGGCCGCCGGGTCCGCGCGGAGCTCCCCGGCGACCGCTCCATCGTGGGCGAGGCGGTCGCGGTGGACGGCGACGGCCGCCTGGTCCTGGCCACCGAGGAGGGCGTGCAGCAACCGGTGGGGGCGGGCGACATCGTGCACTTGAGGGGCGCGGAGTGAGGATCGCCCCGGCGGTCCGACCCATGGACTTCCGGCCGGGTCAATAAGCCGGTCGCGGGAGTCGGGAGTGAGCTGCGGCACACCTGCCGTAAAGTTGACGCCGGTCGATACCTGACCGCGGCAGATCGGAAGGGCAGCAGGCGTGACCGTCGACGACACGGGCTCCGGCGAGGGCGCACACCCCGCCCCCGACGACGGGTCCGGCTGGGGCGCTGGGGCTGTGGGGGGTGCTGGGGCTGGTGGGGCCGCTGGGTCTGGTGGGGCCGGTCGTAGCGCCGGGTCGGCCGGGGCCGTCGGAGCTGGCGCCGCGCATGTGGACGGCACGGGCGGCGAGGGCCCGAGAGGCCGCGAGGGCGGCGGACGTGAGGGCGTCTCGGGCGGGGCAGACCGGGGCGGGGCTCCTGAGGTCTCCGGCGGGTCCGGCGGGTCCGGCGATTCCCGGGCTCACGGCGTCTCTGGCGGGTCCGGTGGGTCCGGCGATTCCCGAGCTCACGGCGTCTCTGGCGGGTCCGATGGGTCCGGCGATTCCCCAGCTCACGGTGTCCCCGGTGGGTCCGGCAGGTCCGGCGATTCCCGAGCTCACGGTGTCCCCGGCGGCTCCGGCGCGTCCGGCGATTCCCGAGCCCCCGGCGGGTCCGGCGGCCCCGGTGGCGCGGCAGCCCCCGGCGTGCCCGAAGTCGACGGTGACGGGGAGGCCGAGCGTGATCCGCTCGCTCTCCGTCTCGAGCAGCTCATCCTCGGTGCCGACCGCCGCTACACCCCCTTCCAGGCCGCCCGCAGCGCGGGCGTCTCCATGGAGCTGGCCTCCCGCTTCTGGCGGGCCATGGGCTTCCCCGACATCGGCCAGGCCAAGGCGCTGACCGAGGCGGACGTGCTGGCCCTGCGCCGGCTCGCCGGTCTCGTCGAGGCGGGCCTGCTCAGCGAGGCCATGGCCGTGCAGGTGGCGCGGTCCACCGGACAGACCACCGCGCGGCTCGCCGAGTGGCAGATCGACTCCTTCCTGGAGGGCCTCACCGAGCCGCCCGAGCCCGGCATGACCCGCACCGAGGTCACGTACCCCCTGATCGAGCTGCTCCTGCCCGAGCTGGAGGAGTTCCTCGTCTACGTCTGGCGGCGCCAGCTCGCCGCCGCCACCGGCCGCGTCGTGCAGGCCGCGGACGACGAGGAGATGGTCGACCGGCGGCTCGCCGTCGGCTTCGCCGACCTCGTCGGCTTCACCCGGCTGACCCGGCGCATGGAGGAGGAGGAGCTCGGCGAACTCGTCGAGGCCTTCGAGACCACCGCCGCCGACCTGGTCGCCGCGCACGGCGGCCGGCTGATCAAGACCCTCGGCGACGAGGTGCTCTACGCCGCCGACGACGCGGGCGTCGCCGCGGAGATCGCGCTGCGCCTCATCGAGACCATGGCCAACGACGAGACGATGCCCGAGCTGCGCGTCGGCATCGCCTTCGGAACCGTGACGACCCGGATGGGCGACGTCTTCGGCACCACCGTGAACCTCGCGAGCCGCCTCACGTCGATAGCGCCCAGGGACGCCGTCCTCGTCGACGGCGCGCTCGCCGAGGAGCTGACGCGGATGGGCGAGGCGCCCGCCTCGGAGGCGGAAGCCGCCGAGGAGGCCGCGCGCGCGGAGAAGGAGGGCCAGGAGCCGCCCTCGTACCGTTTCGCCCTCCAGCCGATGTGGCAGCGCCCCGTGCGCGGGCTCGGCGTCGTCGAACCGTGGCTGCTGGCCCGCCGGGGCTGAGCCCGGCCCCCTTCCCCGCGCCCCCTCCCCGCCCCCTTCCCCGTGCCCGGGTCCGGCTGACATGATCGCCGGGTAACGGTCGTTAACCGCGAGGTGGAGGAGCGAGGCGTCATGGGTGACGAGCAGCGGTACGGGGAGTACGTGGCGGTCAGGCGGCACGACCACGTCGTCGAGCTCGTCCTTGACCGGCCCAAGGCGATGAACGCCGTCTCCACGGAGATGGCCCGCTCCCTCACCGCCGCCTGCGCCGCCCTGACCGAGGACCGGGACGCCCGCGTCGTCGTCCTGACCTCCACCCACGAGCGCGCCTTCTGCGTGGGCGCCGACCTCAAGGAGCGCAACTCCTTCAGCGACGCCGAGCTGCGCCGCCAGCGCCCCACCACCCGCGCCTCGTACACCGGCGTCCTCGAGCTGCCCATGCCCACCGTCGCCGCCGTCCACGGCTTCGCGCTCGGCGGCGGCTTCGAGCTCGCGCTCGCCTGCGACATGATCGTCGCCGACTCCACCGCGGTCGTCGGCCTCCCCGAGGTCTCCGTCGGCGTCATCCCGGGCGGTGGCGGCACCCAGCTCCTGCCGCGCCGCGTGGGGGCCGCCCGCGCCGCCGAGCTGATCTTCACGGCGCGGCGCGTGGAGGCCGCCGAGGCACGGGAGTTGGGCCTGGTCGACCTCCTCGTGGGGGAGGGCGAGGCCCGTACGGAGGCGCTCGCGCTCGGCGTCCGCATCGCCGCCAACTCTCCCGTCGGCCTGCGCGCGGCCAAGCGTGCCCTGCGGCTCGGGCACGGCCTCGACCTGCGGGCCGGCCTGGAGGTCGAGGACGCGGCGTGGCGCACGGTGGCGTTCTCGGACGACCGGGCGGAGGGCGTCGCGGCCTTCAACGAGAAGCGCAAGCCGCAGTGGCCCGGTGAGTGACGGGGTCGTACGGGTCTACGGCATGTGACATGTATCGGGGTCCGTAGTACGGGCCTCGCGCCACGTATCCGGGGTCCGTCGTACGGGTCCCACGACATGTCCCGAAGTTCCAAAATGCGGCAAACCTCCTAACCTGGGCAAATGGGAGAGGATGTCCGGCTGCGGGCCGTGGTGGAGCTGGCGCAGGGAATGGCCGCGGCGCACACCCCGCGTGAGTCCTGGCGGGCGGCCGCCGTCGGCACCTGCCGCGCGCTGACCGGGGACTTCGCGGCGCTGTCCGTATGGGAGCGGGACATGGGCCGGCTGCGGGTCCTGGTGAACGCGGGCCAACGCGTCCGGGGGGAGGAGGAGTTCCCGGAGAACGAGGCGTACCCCGTCCACCAGTTCCCGGAGATCGCCGAGTTCCTGCACGAACACTGGGCCGGCGGCGGCGAGCCGCACGCCTGGGTCGAGACGGCCGACGGCCCCGCGGGCGCCCGTACGGCCGGCTACTGCCACCAGCGGGTGGCCGCGCTGCGGCGCCGCGGCCGCGGCTGCTGCGTGATCGCGCCGATCGTGCTGCACGGCCGCGCCTGGGGCGAGCTGTACGTGGCCCGCTCACCCGGCGCGCCCGTCTTCGACCGGGGCGACGCCGACTTCGCGACGGTCCTCGCCGCGGTGGTCGCCGCCGGGATCGCGCAGACCGAACGCCTGGAGGAGGCCCGCCGGCTCGCCTTCACGGACGCGCTGACCGGCCTCGCCAACCGCCGCGCCGTCGACCTCCGGCTCGACGCGGCGGTGGAACGGCACCTCGCGGAGGGCACCGTGGTGAGCCTGGCCGTCTGCGACGTGAACGGGCTCAAGCGGGTCAACGACACCCGGGGCCATGCCGTCGGCGACCGCCTCCTGGAACGCTTCGGCTCGGTCCTCTCCCTCTGCGGCGCGATGCTGCCGGGCACGCTGGCGGCGCGGCTCGGCGGCGACGAGTTCTGCCTCCTCTCCGTGGGGCCCACCGCCGACGAGGTGGTCCGGGTCGCCGACGAACTCTGCGTACGCGCCGCCGAGTTGGAGCTGGGCGACGGCGTAGCGTGCGGTGTCGCCTCGACCGGGGACCCGATCGGTCCGGTGCGCTCGGCCCGCCGCCTCTTCCGCCTCGCCGACGCGGCGCAGTACCGCGCGAAGGCCGCCCGCGCGGCGAAGCCGGTGGTGGCGGGGCGCGAGGGCGCCCGCCAGGGGGAGTACGACCCGGAGCGCGGCCCGGAGAACGACCCGGTGATCCGCCTCGCCGACGCGCCGCCGTCGGAGACGCCGGGGGCGGGGGAGCGGCGGAAGTTCCGGGGGCGGGGCGGGCAGGGAGGGCGGGGAGCGAGTGGGGCGGGTGGGGCGGGTGATGTCGATGGGTTGGGGTCGGGGCCGGGTGTAAGTGGCCCGGAGCAAACCCACCCGTGACACCCGGCGATTCAATCCGTACGCTGCTGAATATGGATATGCACAGCGTGGGCACCGTGGCCCTTGGGACCTCCGGGACGACCGCGGCGGACGTCGTCGCCGTCGCACGCGGGAACGCACGGATCGAACTGACGGCCGAGGCGCTGGACGCCCTCGCCGCCTCCCGCGAGATCGTCGACGCGCTCGCCGCCAAGCCCGACCCGGTGTACGGCGTCTCCACCGGCTTCGGCGCCCTGGCCAGCCGCCACATCGGCCCCGACCTCCGCGCCCAGCTGCAGCGCAACATCGTCCGCTCGCACGCCGCCGGCATGGGCCCGCGCGTCGAGCGCGAGGTGGTCCGCGCGCTGATGTTCCTGCGCCTGAAGACGGTCTGCTCCGGCCACACGGGCGTGCGCCCCGAGGTCGCGCAGACCATGGCCGACGTCCTCAACGCGGGCATCACCCCGGTCGTCCACGAGTACGGCTCGCTGGGCTGCTCCGGCGACCTCGCGCCGCTCAGCCACTGTGCGCTGACCCTGATGGGCGAGGGCGACGCGGAGGGCCCCGACGGTGAGCTGAAGCCCGCGGGCGAACTGCTCGCCGCGCACGGCATCACCCCCGTCGAGCTCCGCGAGAAGGAGGGCCTCGCCCTCCTCAACGGCACCGACGGCATGCTCGGCATGCTGGTCATGGCCCTCGCCGACCTGGACAACCTCTACAAGTCGGCGGACATCACTGCCGCGCTGACGCTGGAGGCGCTGCTCGGCACCGACAAGGTCCTCGCCCCCGAGCTGCATGCCATCCGGCCGCACCCCGGCCAGGCCGCGTCCGCCGCCAACATGCTCGCCGTCCTCGACGGCTCGGGCCTCACCGGCCACCACCAGGACGACGCGCCGCGCGTACAGGACGCGTACTCGGTGCGCTGCGCCCCGCAGGTCGCGGGCGCGGGCCGGGACACGATGGCGCACGCGCGCCTGGTCGCCGAGCGCGAACTGGCCGCCGCCGTCGACAATCCCGTCGTCCTTCCCGACGGACGCGTCGAGTCCAACGGCAACTTCCACGGCGCCCCGGTCGCGTACGTCCTGGACTTCCTCGCCATCGCCGCCGCCGACCTCGGCTCGATCGCCGAGCGCCGCACCGACCGGCTCCTCGACAAGAACCGCTCGCACGGCCTGCCGCCGTTCCTCGCGGACGACGCGGGCGTGGACTCCGGCCTGATGATCGCGCAGTACACGCAGGCGGCGCTGGTCAGCGAGATGAAGCGGCTCGCCGTCCCGGCCTCGGCCGACTCGATCCCCTCCTCCGCCATGCAGGAGGACCACGTCTCGATGGGCTGGTCGGCGGCGCGCAAGCTGCGCACCGCGGTGGACAACCTCACCCGCATCGTCGCGATCGAGCTGTACGCCGCCACACGCGCGGTCGAACTCCGCGAGGGCCTCACCCCGGCCCCCGCGACCCGGGCGGTCATCGAAGCGGTCCGCAAGGCGGGCGTAGAGGGCCCGGGCCCGGACCGCTTCCTCGCACCGGACCTCGCGGCGGCGGACACGTTCGTACGGACGGGGGCGCTGGTGGCGGCGGTGGAGGGGGTTACGGGGGCGTTGGCGTAGTGGGGGAGGGGGTACGGGGGACCGCCTACCCGTACCCCCGTCGCCCGGAGCCGCTAGCCGCTTAGTCGCTACTGGCCACTGGCTAGTCGCGGTCGACGTGCTCGCGGGTGATCTCGCCCTTGACGGCGTCGATGTCGAAGTCGGTCTTGTTCCAGTCGTCGGTGACGACGTCGACGGACCAGATGACGCCGCCGCTGTCGTTGCCGTCCAGGCTGACGGAGGTGACGGTGCCCTGCTTCTTGTCGGTGGCCGTCTTGGCGGCCTGCTGTGCCGTCTGCTTGCTGCGGGAGAGCCGGTCGGCCGTCTCGCGCTTGTCGTCGGCGTCCTGGTCCTTGTCGGGGTTGGAGCTGATCACCTTGCCGGAGACAGCGTCGATGCGGACCTTCTGGACGGTGCCGTCCTTCTCGGCCACCTCGGCGACCCACTGCGGACCGGAACGGCCGCTGGGACTGGCACTGCCGCTGGGACTCCCGCTGGCGCTGGGCGAAGCGCTGGTGTCGTCGTCATCGCCGTCACCGTCGTGATCGTCGTCGTCCATGCCTTCCAGGTCGAGTTCGGTCAGCTTGCCGCCCGAGACCTTGTCCAGGGCGGTGGCGGCGGCCTTGTCGTAGGTGATTTTGGTGGCGCCGAGGAGCTGCTTGCGCTCGCGCTGGTCCTGGGTGAGGGAGCCGCTGTCGGAGGCGCCGGCAGAGGTGGGCTCCTCCTTCGGGGCGGAGTGCGCCGCGCCGGAGGCGGACGCGGCGGACGTCTGGCTGTCGTCGTCCCCACAGCCGGCGACCAGGGCGGCCGAGGCCACGATGGCACAGACGGTGCCGACGAGACGGAGGTGGCGGGCGCGGGCTGTGCCGGACTTCATGTGCCGGGTCTCGAATCTCATAACAGGATGCCTAGCCACGACCGGCCCACCCCATGTTGCAAGGGCGACAGGGTCACCCGATCGACCGGCGACGAGCCCGCCGGGCGGATACGTGAGCGAGGCGAGGCCCCCGGGTGGGGCCCTGAGTGTGACCGCGCCGCCCCAAAAGCAAAGACCGCCCTACGCCCGCCGACCCCGCCGATTCCGCTCCACCCACCCTTGACTCCCGCCCCGGACGGCCAGGGGTGAGGCGGCGGGCTTCGCTGGTGGGGCCATCGGCTTTCGCTACCGGGTGCGGTCCGGCCCATCGTGGGCGGAGGCTACGGTGCAAGCTCGGCCAGCCGGGCGGCCACGCCGGTCGGGCCATCACCATTCGATGCCGGGTGCGGCCCGGCTCATCGTGCGCGGGGCCTCGGTCGAGGCGTGGGAAAGCGGCACCTTCGGCAGGCCGGGATCTTCGAAAGTCACCGGGGCCGCCCGGATTTTTGCCTGAGTGTGGCGGCTCCGGGCCGGGAGTAAAGGGCGCCCTGCGGGCGTCGGCTTCGCCGATTCCGCTGCGCTCCACCCTTGACTCCCGCCCCTCCACCGCAGCTTGACCTTCGACCCGGACGGCCAGAAATGAGGCGGCGGGTCTAGCTGGTCGGGTCATCAGCTTTCGCGGCCGAGTGCAGACCGGCCCATCGTGGGTGAGGGTCAGGGTGCGAGAGCGGCCAGCCAGGCGGCTTGGCTGCTCGGGCCGTCAGCCTTCGTCGCCGGGTGCGGCCCGGTCCATCGTGTGCGGCTGCCACGGTGCGGGCTCGGCCAGCGGGGAGGCCTGGCGTGCCGGGTCATCGGCTCTCGCCGCCGGGTGCGGACCGGTCCATCGTGCGTCGCCGCCACGGTCGGGCGTGCCAGGCCGCGCGGGTAGCTGCGGTGGTCGGTCAGGTGGCTGGGGTGGTGTGAGGGGAGAGTGTGCCGGGTGGTGTGTCCTGACGCACCATCCCCAGCCCTCATTCCGGGCATTTGGGTCCCGCGAGGGGGTGAGTGCAGGGAAGTCTCAGCGGGAGGGCCTGATTGGTGGGGTGTCGGGGAGACTTTCCTGCGATCGGTCCCGGAAGCGGTCTCGCGGACCTGGTCCAGCGCGCCCCCACGGCTCCCTACGATCAAGGCCCGGGAGACCCCAGCGCCCTCGATGCGTGCCCCGCTGACCGAGCCCCCGGCGACAAGACCCCGCAAGCTGAACGCCGACTGGGGCTCGCCCACGACAGGTCGGACCGCGCCCGGCACCGAAAGGCGCACGCCCCCGAGCGGACAGCGCGCGGTGAGCCGCATCGCACTCGGCGACGAGAGCCGACGACCCGGCACGCCAAGTCACCTGGCCGACCGAGCTCCCACCCTGCCCCCGCCCACGATGGACCGGACTACACCCGGCGACGAAAGCCGATGGCCCGAGCGGCGAAGCCGCCCGGCTGGCCGAGCCCGCACGGCGGCCGCCACCCACGATGGGCCGGTCCGCACCCGGCGATGAAGGCTGATGGCCCGAGCGGCGAAGCCGGGTCGCTGGCCGAGCCCGCACCGTGGCCTTCGCCCGCGATGGACCGGATCGCACCCGGCAGCGAAAGCCGATGACCCGACCAGCCAAGCCCGCCGCCTCACCCCTGGCCGTCCGGGTCAAAGGTGAAGCTGCGGTGGAGAGACGGGAGTCAAGGGTGGAGCGCAGCGGAATCGGCGAAGCCGACGCGACGCAGGAGCGCCCTTTACTCCCGGCCCGGAACCGCCACACTCAGGCAAAATCCCGGGCGGCCCCGGTGACTTTCGAAGACCCCGGCCCGCTGAAGGTGCCGGGTGGCGGCCGGTTCATCGTGTGCGGCCTCCATAATCGGGGCTCGGTCAAGCGGGCGGCCAGGCGTGCGGGGTCATCAGCTCTCATTGCCGGCGGATCGGTTCATGGTGCCGACGGGCGGCTCTGCTGCCGGGGGGCATCGTTTGGTGCCGGGTGCGCTTGGGCTCATCGGGGAGGCAGGGGCGAAGTCTGTCCGCGTCGTTGTCGCGTGGGGTGTTGTGGCTTTCGGTGCTGGGTGCGGTCCGGCTTGTCGTGGGCGAGCCTCGGCGGGGGCTCAGCTCGTGGGGTCTTGTCGCCTGGTGCGGGGCCTCCCATGGCGGGGCGGGCTCGGGCTTGGTCGGGGGCGCGTGCATCGGATCGACTGCGGCGCTGGGGCTTGAGGCCTTTCGGGCGTCGCTCCCGGGGAGCCGTGGCGGCGCGCTGGAGCGAGCCCGCAAGGCCGCTCCCGATCGCAGGAAAGTCTCCCCGACACCCCGCCGATAAGGCCCTCCCGCTGAGACTTTCCTGCACCCTGCCCCTAGCGAGACCCAAATGCCCGTAATGCAGACCGGGGTTGGTGCGTCAGGACGCCCTCTCCGCCGCACCACTCACTCTGACCACTCCAATCACCCCCCTGGGGCCGAAGCCGACGGCCCGCCCGGCCGCGAAGCCCTGCGCGCCGGCCGTGGCGGCGGCGCGCGAGGGACCGGTCCGCACCCGGCGACGAAAGGTGATGGCTGGAGCAGCGAAGCGGCGCGTCTGGCTGAGCCCGCACCGTGGCCGTCACTCACGATGGACCGGGCCGCACCCGGCGACGAAGGCTGATGGCCCGGCACGCCAAGCCGCCCGGTCAACCGAGCCCGCACCGTGGCCGTCACTCACGATGAGCCGGGCCGCACCCGGCGACGAAGGGTGATGGTCCGAGCGGCGAAGCCGCCTGGCTGGCTGAGCCCGCACCGTGGCAGCCGCCCACGATGGGCCGGTCCGCACCCGGCGATGACAGGTGATGACCCGGCCAGCGAAGCCGCGCGGCTAGCCGAGCTCACACCGTGGCCCCAGCTCACGATGGGCCGGACCGCACCCGGCCACGAAAGCTGATGACCCCACCAGCCAAGCCCGCCGCCTCATTCCTGGCCGTCCGGGTCAAAAGTCGACGTGCGGTGGAGGGGTGGGAGTCAAGGGTGGAGCGCAGCGGAATCGGCGGAGCCGACGCCCGTAGGGCGCCCTTTACTTCCGGCCCGGAGCCGCCACACTCAGGCAATGTCCGGGCGGCCCCGGTGGCTTTCGAAGGTCCCGGCCCGCCGAAGTCGCCGCCCGCCTTCCCTCGCCTCGACCCTGACCGCCACCCACGATGGACCGGGTCGCACCCGGCACCGATAGCCAATGACCCGAACAGGGGTCCCGTTGCCACGCTCACGCCTCTACCCGGGCGGGTGGCCCCGGTCCCGCTCAGCGGACGGTACCGGTTCGCCGAAGTCGCCTGCCCACCTCAACCCCGTTCGGGGGTCCGGTGATTGAGCGGTGGTCGTTTTGGCCCTGCAGTCAGTCTGCCTGCCCCCGCCCCCGGCCCCCACCCTCAAGCCGTACTACCGCCGCGCTCCCTGCGGACCGAGAGGACCACGAAACCCGCGCCCAGGCTCAGGAATGTCGTGCCGCCGATCACGTACGGGGTCGTGTCGAAGCCGCCCGTTTCCGCCAGGTGGGCGGAGGCCGTCGTCGTCTCGTGGTGGGGGCCCGTCGGGGCGGACGCCGCGGGTCGGTCGTCGCGCGGCGTGTCGTGCGAGGCGGGGGAGGTCGCGTTGGCGGAGGGGACGAAGCACAGGGCGCCGAGCAGGGCTCCGGCGGCGGCGGTGGTCAGCAACGAACGACGTGCGGACACGGAATCGGATCCCCCTTGTGGAGCTGGCGAATTGGCCGTGTGGGGCGATGCTAATGAAAGGGGCGGGTCGCGGGAAAGTCGCGAGGGGAGAGGGCCGTACGCTCCGTCGTATGACTGGAGACGAGACATCACGGTTTGTACGGCTGCGGGTCGAAATGGTCGTCGAGGTGGGTGACGCCGAGAAGCTGACCGGAGCCGCCCTCGGCCGCATCGCCGAGGACGAGCAGATGCCCACCGAGGAGCGCGCGCACGCGGAGACGGCCGTGCAGGAGGACGTCGCCGAGGCGCTCGCCTACCTCGTGGACCCCTTTGACCTGGTCAGCCAGGTGCCCGGCACGGAGCTCACGCAGGCCTCGTGGAGCAGCGAGATGATCGACTACGACCCCGATTCGCCGGATTGGGAGTCGGACGAGGATGATGACGACGAGGACGACGAGTTGTAGCCCGGATTGAAGAATCCGGAATCGGGAACCCCGGGCAGCAACCGCCGCCCGGGGTTCACTCGTCTCCCCGTGCACTGTGGTCGCGGGAGGTCGAGACCGGCGTGCTCGGTCGGAGATCGAGACTGGTGGGCTCGACAGGAGCCCGGACGGTGATGCAGGAGTGATACATCCCTCTCGGTCCAGCACCGCGAACGTGGTGTTCCCCACACTCGTCCCGCCGATGGAACGGGACGAACCGGGCAGGACGTTATGCGGGCGGGGATACGGGGACTCTCGGGGTCGACCCCGGGGATTCGGCAACTATGGAGATGCGTGTGATGACGGACAGTAGGCGTCGCAAGCTCGGGCACGGGCGCAAGGGCCTCACGGCCGTGTCCGCCCTCGTGGGCGGCGTGCTCGTGCTCTCGGCGTGCAGCAGCGACGACGGCGACAAGGCTTCGGGCGGCAAGGAGTCGCAGAACCAGGTCGACGAGGCGGCCGCCAAGAAGACCTCCGCCGCCCGGATCGAGATCGCGCCGAAGAACGGCTCCGACAACGCCAGCATCAACAGTGCGGCCAAGGTCACGGTCAGCCAGGGCACGCTCACGGACGTGACGATGCAGCCGGCCGACGGCGGTGCCGCCGTCAAGGGCCAGATATCGGCGGACAAGAAGAGCTGGAAGCCCAGCGGCCAGCTGGAGCGCGCCACCAAGTACAAGATCACGGCGACCGCGCAGGACTCCGAGGGCCGCAAGGCCCACGAGAACTCCTCCTTCACGACCGTTTCGAAGGCCAACAGCTTCATCGGGAACTTCACCCCTGAGAACGGCTCCACGGTCGGTGTCGGTATGCCCGTGTCGATCAACTTCGACAAGGGGATCACCAACAAGAAGGAGGTCCAGTCCGCGGTCAAGGTGTCCTCCGACAGCGGGCAGGAGATCGTCGGGCACTGGTTCGGGAACAACCGCCTGGACTTCCGGCCCGAGGACTACTGGAAGGGCAACTCCACGGTCACGCTGAAGCTGAACCTCGACGGCGTCGAGGGCGCCGACGGTGTCTACGGCGTGCAGCAGAAGACCGTGCAGTTCAAGATCGGGCGCAATCAGGTCTCCGTCGTCGACGCCAAGACGAAGCAGATGAAGGTGATGCGGGACGGGAAGGTCGTGAAGACCATTCCGATCTCCGCGGGCTCGCCCGAGAACAAGACGTACAGCGGCAAGATGGTGATCTCCGAGAAGTTCAAGGAGACCCGCATGGACGGCGCCACCGTCGGCTTCAAGGGTGGCGACGGCAAGGGCGAGTACGACATCAAGGACGTGCCGCACGCCATGCGCCTGTCGAACTCCGGCACGTTCATCCACGGCAACTACTGGGGCTCGCCCTCGATCTTCGGCGGCGCCAACACCAGCCACGGCTGCATCGGCCTGCGGGACGCCAAGGGCGCGAACGACAAGAGCACCCCGGGCTCCTGGTTCTACGAGAACTCCATCACCGGTGACGTCGTCGACGTCCGTAACACCGGTGACAAGGTGATCGCCCCGGACAACGGCCTCAACGGCTGGAACATGGACTGGGCGCAGTGGAAGGCCGGCTCCGCCGTCTGACCCTCCCCCCCCGCACCGTCAGCCAAGCCAAGACGGCAACGGAACGGCCCGTATCCCCTTCCCCGGGGGTGCGGGCCGTTTCTCGCTTTCCGGGATCCCGGGGCCCGGAGTCCCGTGCCCGCGCGGCTCCGGAAAGCGAGAAATGGGGAATGGAGGAATCCGCCGTCCGGATTTGGTCCGATCCAGCCGATCCAGCAGATCCGGCCGCCGATCCAGCCGATCCGGCCAATCGGCAGGACGGCACATTGCAATTCGGCCGCACCAACTCCCCCCTCCTGTCCCGCTATTGAGCAGATGATCGCCCCTCGGCATACTTCGACCTCCGAGGGGCGAGAGCCCCTTTACCTCCAGGGGGAGACTTGCACAGACAAGTGAAGAGAGCGTGCGGGGCCGGACTCGCCGCGGCGGTCGCCGTGGCCCTCGCGGCGGGCATGACCAGCCCCGCGGCCGCGGATCCGGCCACCGCGACCACGAGCACCGCAGCAGGGGGAGCGGGCGGCGGGGCCACCGGCACGACCACCGGCCCGACCCACGCCACGACCCACGTCACCCTGATCACCGGCGACCAGGCCGTCCTCGACGCCAAGGGCCGCGTCATCGGCCTCGACCGTGCCAAGGGGCGCGAGCACATACCCGTGCAGGTGCGGCGCAGCGGCGGCCACACGCTGCTGATACCCGCCGACGCGCGGCGCCTGATAGCGGACGGCAAGGTCGACCGACGCCTGTTCGACGTCACGGAGCTGAACAAGAAGCGCAACCGTGCGGCCCAGAAGAAGGGCCTCAAGGTCATCGTCGGCTACAAGGGCGCCGCGACCAGCGCCAAGGCCGACGTCCGCGCCGCGGGCGACACCACGGTCCGCCGGACCCTGAAGTCGCTGAACGCCGACGCCGTCACCACGCCCAAGCAGGACGCGTCCGACCTGTGGGCCGCCCTCACCAGCGGCAAGGGTGCCGACCGCACCGCGGCGTCCGGCATCGGCCACGTCTGGTTCGACGGCGTCCGCAAGGCGAGCCTCGACAAGAGCGTCAAGCAGATCGGCGCCGACAAGGCCTGGGCCGCCGGGTACGACGGCAAGGGCGTCAAGATCGCCGTCCTTGACACCGGCATCGACTCCCGCCACCAGGACCTCAAGGACCAGGTGATCGCCGAGAAGAACTTCACGGAGTCGGCCGACGCCAAGGACCGCTACGGCCACGGCACCCACGTCGCGTCCATCGCGGCCGGTACGGGCGCCAAGTCCGGCGGGAAGTTCAAGGGCGTCGCGCCCGGCGCCAAGCTGCTCAACGGCAAGGTCCTCGGCGACGACGGCTACGGCGAGGACTCCGGCATCATCGCCGCCATGGACTGGGCGGCCGCCCAGGGCGCCGACGTCGTCAACCTCAGCCTCGGCGGCGGCGACACCCCGGGTGTCGACCCCCTGGAGGCGCAGGTCAACAAGCTCTCCGCGGAGAAGGGCATCCTCTTCGCCATCGCCGCGGGCAACGACGGCTCGCCCGGTTCGGTCGGCTCGCCCGGCAGCGCGGACGCCGCCCTGACCGTCGGCGCCGTCGACGACCACGACAAGCTCGCGGACTTCTCCAGCCAGGGCCCGCGCGTCGGCGACGGCGCGGTCAAGCCCGACGTGACCGCGCCCGGCGTGGACATCACGGCCGCCGCCGCGGACGGCTCCGTCATCGACAAGGAGGTCGGCCAGAAGCCCGAGGGCTATCTGACGATCTCCGGTACGTCGATGGCGACCCCGCACGTCGCGGGCGCCGCCGCCCTGCTCAAGCAGCAGCACCCCGACTGGAAGCAGCCGGAGCTCAAGGGCGCCCTCACCGGCTCCACCAAGGGTGGCCCGTACACGGCGTTCCAGCAGGGTTCGGGCCGGATCGCCGTCGACCGGGCCATCAAGCAGACCGTGATCGCCGACCCGTCGTCGGTGAGCTTCGGCACGCAGCAGTGGCCGCACACCGACGACAAGCCGGTCACCAAGAAGGTGACGTACCGCAACCTCGGCAAGGACGACGTCACCCTCACTCTCGCGGTGACCGCCACCGACCCCAAGGGCCGTCCGGCCCCGGCCGGGTTCTTCACGCTCGGCGCGCGGAAGGTCACCGTCCCGGCGGGCGGCACCGCCTCCGTGGACCTGACGGCCGACTCCAAGCTGGGCGGCACGGTCGACGGCGCGTACTCCGCGTACGTCGTGGCGACCGGCGCGGGCCAGTCGGTCCGCACCGCGGCCGCGGTCGACCGCGAGGTGGAGTCGTACGACCTGACGCTGAAGTTCATCGGGCGTGACGGGCAGTCGACCAAGAATTACGACGCCTCGCTCAGCGGCATCACCGGTACCGCCACGGGCGTCGAGCGGGCGCCCTACGACGCGTCCGGCACCGTCAAGGTCCGGGTGCCCAAGGGCGGTTACGTCCTCGACACGGACGTCGTGGTCGACCCGGAGGACTCCACCAAGGGCATCGACTGGCTGGCCCAGCCGAAGCTCGACGTCACCAAGGACACCACGGTGACCGTTGACGCGCGCACCGCGGCGCCGGTCGACATCACCGGGCCGGAGGCCGGCCTCACCGGCGTGCTGGCGGCGCCCGACTACACGGTCGAGGCGTCCGACATGGCCGTGGGTTACGGCTGGCTGCTCGACGAGTACAAGAACTTCCGCAGCGGCGCCATCGGTGCCGTCCCGACCGGCATCAAGCTCAGCCAGCAGTGGGCGGCCGTCTGGACCAAGGGCGACAAGGACGAGTACGACACCCTCGTCGGCGGCCGGGTGAGGCAGCTCGCCACCGGCTACACCAAGCACTACAAGACGGATGACATGGCTGCGGTCAAGGCCGGGCTCGGGGCCTCCACGCGGGGCAAGACGGGCTCGCTGCGGGCGCTCGCAGAACTGCCCGACGGCTACGGCACCTGGTCCGTCGCCTTCCCGGTGAAGCTGCCGGCCACCCGCACGTTCCACGTGTCCACCGACGACAAGGTGAAGTGGGGTCTGGAGTTCGCGCAGTACGGCGAGCCGGTCGAGGGACGTGAGCCGGAGCCCGAGGCGGGCTACTCGCTGGGTGCCCCGCAGGCCTTCGGGGCGGGCAAGAGCTACGAGAAGACGTTCAACACGGCCGTCTTCGGCCCGCGCATCGGCGGCGAGTTCGGCGTCTACCGGGAGGGCAACGAGATCGCGGGCTACCTCCCGGTCTACGCGGACGGCAAGACGCACGCCGGCTACTCCCTGTACTCGTCGGTGAAGACGGCGCTGTACCGCAACGGCACCAAGGTCGGCGAGAACGACGACCCGCTGGTCGGCCTGAAGCCGTTCAAGGTCTCCTCGGGTGACGCCGCGTACCGGCTGACGACCTCCGTGAAGCGCAGCGTCAAGATCGGCGCGGCCACCACGCGCGTCGACGCGAGCTTCTCGTTCCGCTCCAAGCGGGCGGAGAACGCGAGGCTCCCCGTCTCCACGGCCCGGTTCAGCCCGGCGGTCGACCTGTGGAGCAGGGCCGAGGCCGGCAAGGTGCAGTCCGTGCCGGTGACGGTCCAGGGCTCGGCGGCGGGCTCGAACCTCAAGTCCCTTGCCGTGTACGTCTCCTACGACTACGGCCAGACCTGGAAGAAGGTCACGGTCAGCCACGGGAAGATCTCCGTGAAGAATCCGGCGAAGGACAAGGCGATCTCGTTCCACGCCAAGATCGCGGACAAGAAGGGCAACAAGTCGACGCTGTCGATCTACAACGCGTACTACGGCAAGTGAGCGGCTGAGTCAGCCGTGTTGACGCGCGGCTGAACCGCAGGCCGACTCACCGGCACGGGCGCGGCGCCGAAAGGGCTGTCGATCACGTATCGCCAGAATCCGTCGGCGCCGCGTCGTGCCACGTCCGTGGCGGTGGAGCGGGCCGCTCCGTCGCCGATCTCCCAGTCGACGACGAGCAGCGCGAGGTCCCCGCAGACGTGGATGTGGCGGGGGCGCACGGTGATCGGCAGGCCGAGGGCGAGGAAGGGCGCGTTGGCGGCGGCGATCTCCGCGGCGCCGTGCACGGCGGTGCCCGACTCGGGCACGAAGGCGGCCCGCTCCTCGTACATCTCGCGCACGGCGGCTGCGTCACCGCTGTTGAAGCGCGCGGCGAACGCGGCGGGGACGTCCTCGGGGCGGGTGGGCAGGGTCGGTAGGGTCTCGGTCGTCATGGCTGAACCGTAGGAGGCCCCCTCGTGACTCACCCAACGGTAAGCGGCGCGCGGCCGGGCCTTCCCGACGACGCGCTGGCCGAGACGGCCGCCCCGGACCCGGCCTGCCCCGTCGAGTTGACTCTCGCCGCCCTCCGCGGCCGCTGGACGACACTCGTCGTCCGTGAGCTGCTTCGCCACGAGAGGTGCACGTACGGTGAACTGGCCGCTGCCTTCCCGCAGTTGTCCGACAAGGTGCTGACGGAGCGCCTCGCGCAGCTGGTCGAGGCGGGTGTCGCCCACCGCACCCGCACCCCCGGCTGGCCGACCACGGTCACCTACCGACTCACGCCCCACGGGCGGGAGTTGGGGCCGGTCCTGCAGGCGCTCTGGGACTGGGGCGTCAGCGCGTCCGTCCGGGGGAGGTGCCCGGCCGTGCCCTTCGCCGAGGCGGCCGACGGCGCCGCCCTCCACTACCGGCTGCACGGCTCCGGCGAGCCCCTGGTGCTGATCGCCGGGCAGTCCAACGACCACCACTGGTGGGACCCGGTCCGCGCCGACTTCGCCGCGCACTTCACCACCGTCGCCCTCGACCACCGCGGCACCGGGAAGAGCGACCGCCCCGACACCGACACGTACAGCACGCCCGGGTTCGCCCGTGACGTGCTCGCCGTCCTCGACCACGCGGGCATCGACCGCGCCCACGTCTACGGCACCTCGATGGGCGGCCGCGTCGCGCAGTGGCTCGCCGCGGATCATCCGGGGCGTGTCGGCAGGCTCGTCCTCGGCTGCACCTCGCCCGGCGGGCCGCACGGCGTCGAGCGCGGGCCCGAGGTCCGCAAGGCGCTCACCCAGGCCGACCCGGAGGCGGTGCGCCGCGCGCTGCTGGAGCTCATGTACACCCCCGAGTGGCTCGCGGCACAGGAACGCGCCCACCCCGGGCGGGAGTTCCACACGCTGGGCGACGCCACGATGCCCGCGTACGCCCGCCGCCGGCACCTCCTGGCGAGCGCCCGCCACGACGCCTGGGACGCGCTGCCCCGGATCGCGGCGCCGACGCTCGTCGTCCACGGCACGGACGACTCGTTCAACCCGACCGCCAACGCCCCGCTCATCGCCGCCCGCGTCCCGGGCGCCCGGACGTTCCTCGTGCCCGGGGCCCGGCACGCGTACTTCGAGGAGTTCGCGGACGTCGCCACGGAGCCGGTGCTCGACTTCCTGGCCGGGGCCCCGCTGCCGTAGGGGACGCGGTGGCCTGTCAGCCGCCGCTGCCGTACGGCTTGGTGATGATCTCCAGGCTGTGGCCGTCGGGGTCGTCCCAGTAGACCCCGCGGCCGCCGTCGTTCGTGTTGATCTCGTTGACGCGCCGGTGCATCGGGTCGGCCCAGTAGGTCAGGCCGCGGCTCCTGATGCGCCCGAAGATCGTGTCGAACTCGTCCTCGGAGACGAGGAAGGCGTAGTGCTGCGGCACCACGGGGCCGCTGCCGCCGTCGTAGAAGTCGAGGGTCACGCCGTTGGGGATCTCCACCGGGATGAACGGGCCGTACTGGGGGCCGACCTCGAGCCCCAGCATGTCCGCGAGGAACTGGGCGGACGCCTTCTTGTCCGTGGCGGCGACGATGGTGTGGTTCAGCTCGATCGACATGGTGTGACCTCCTGCTGCCCTTCGCTGGTGGGGACAACGCTAGGCGCGCGGCCACGGATGCCGTATCGGTCGGGGGGACCGTGCCGGTGCGCCGTGGGGCCTAGGCCCCACGGCGCAGACGGATTCCGGCCACGGCCGCCGGATGGCTCAGATCGTCGCGGTGTCGATCACGAAGCGGTAGCGGACGTCGCTGGCGAGGACGCGCTCGTACGCCTCGTTGATCTGGTCGGCGCGGATCAGCTCGATCTCCGAGCCGAGCCCGTGCTCGGCGCAGAAGTCCAGCATGTCCTGCGTCTCCTGGATGCCGCCGATCATCGATCCCGCGAGGGTCTTGCCGCCGCCGATCACCGAGAAGAGGTTGAGGGAGACCGGCTCCTCGGGGGCGCCGACGTTGACGAAGGCGCCCTCGGAGCGCAGCAGGCCCAGGTACCTGTCGAGCGGCAGCGGCGCGGAGACCGTCGAGAGGATCATGTCGAAGGAGCCCGCGAGCTGCTCGAAGGTGGCGTCGTCGCTGGTCGCGTAGTAGTGCTCGGCGCCGAGCCGCAGCCCGTCGTCCTTCTTGCGCAGGGACTGCGAAAGGACGGTCACCTCGGCGCCCATGGCGTGCGCGATCTTGACGGCCATGTGGCCGAGCCCGCCGAGGCCGACCACGGCGACCTTCTTGCCGGGGCCCGCGTTCCAGCGCTTGAGCGGGGAGTACGTGGTGATGCCGGCGCAGAGCAGCGGCGCGGCGACGTCCAGCGAGATGCCCTCGGGGATGCGGACGGTGAACGCCTCGTCCACGACGATGTGCGTGGAGTAGCCGCCGTAGGTCGGCTCACCGTCCTTGCCGATGCCGTTGTACGTCGGGACGTTGCCCTTGACGCAGTACTGCTCCAGGCCCGCCTTGCAGTTCTCGCACTCGCGGCAGGAGTCGACCATGCAGCCGACGCCGACCCGGTCACCCACGGTGAACTTCGTGACACCGGGGCCGACCTCCGTGACGATGCCGGCGATCTCGTGGCCGGGCACCATCGGGTAGATGCCCTCGCCCCAGCCGTCGCGGGCCTGGTGGATGTCCGAGTGGCAGATACCGGCGTACTTGATGTCGATCAGGACGTCGTGCTCGCCGACGGCCCGGCGCGGCACGGTGGTCCGCTCCAGGGGCGCCTCGGGGGCGGGAGCGGCGTAGGCGGAAACGGTGGTGATCTGCTCAGTCATGGTGTCGAGGCTGCCACTGACCTGCGGTGTCACCCAGGCCTCCGTTCTGCCTACGACCACTGTGCCTACCACTGGCGGGGTCAGGCTCACGGTCGTACGACCCTGGATACTGGAAGTCATGGACAAGAACCCCGAGGCTGCCGGAAACCCCGCGGAAGCCGGGAACCGTGCGGATGCCGAGGACCGCGAGGGCGTCGCGGGCCGCGAGGGCGCCGCGGCCCGCCCGCAGGGCCCCGTCCTGCCCGCCGGGCCCGGGGGGCGGCCGCTGGACGGCCGGGCCGAGCTGAGCGAGTTCCTGCGCACCCGCAGGGCGCGGTTGCAGCCGCAGGACGTCGGCCTGCCGCACTTCGGGCGGCACCGCAGGGTGCCGGGGCTGCGCCGTGAGGAGCTCGCGCAGCTCGCCGGTGTCTCCGTGGCGTACTACACCCGTCTGGAACAGGGAAACGGCCGCAACGTCTCGGGCGAGGTGCTCGACGCCATCGCCCGCGCTCTGCGGCTGACCGACGCCGAGCACGCGCATCTGACCCACCTCGCGAAGCCGAAGGCCCACAAGAAGAAGAAGGCCGTGCGCCAGCAGCACATGCGGCCCGCGCTGCAGCAGCTCCTGGACTCCATCGACGGCGTGCCCGCCTACGTGGTGGGCCGGCGCACGGACATCCTGGGCTGGAACGCGCTCGCCGCCGCGCTCTTCGGCGACTGGGGCGAGCTGGCCCCCAAGGACCGGAACTGGGCGCGGATCTGCTTCCTCGACCCGCGCTCGCGCGAGCTGTTCGTGGACTGGGAGCAGAAGGCGTCGGACATCGTCAGCTACCTCCGCATGGACGCGGGCTGCTATCCCAACGACCCCGAGCTCTCCTCGCTGGTCGGTGAACTCTCCGTGAAGAGCGAGGAGTTCAGGGGGCTGTGGGCCACCCATGACGTCCGTGAGAAGGGGCACGGCGTCAAGCGCATGCACCATCCCCTGGTGGGCGAGCTGACCCTGTCGTTCGAGACGCTGCGGCTGCCGGACGACTGCGACCAGTCGCTGATGATGTACCACGCGGAACCGCAGTCGGCCTCCGCGCAGGGGCTGCGGCTGCTCGCCAGCTGGGGCCGGGACGCGTCGTCGGTGGGCTCCGCGTCGTCGACGTGACACCGGCCGGCAAGGCCCCCTGCGGCCAGGGGATTTCGCGGGTGGCGGAACGCCGCGTGCTGCCCCGGCGGCGGTACGGCTCCTAGGCTGGGGGAGTGAGCAGCCACCAGGCGCAAGCGCCGCAGAAGACGTCGAAGCAGCCGGAGCAGCCTGAGCGGGTCGTGCGGCCCGAGCGGGCCGTGCAGCCGGAGCGGTCCGGCCAGTCCAGGCAGTCCGGCCAGTCCGGGCAGTCCGGGCAGTTCAAGCAGGGAGAGGCCCGCGTCATCCCGCTGCGCCCACCGGGCAGGGCGGCCGGGGCCGGGGCGCCGGCGACTGGAGCGCCCGGGCAGACGGGTGCGCCCGCGGAGGCGAAGGAGCCGCTCTGGCGGGACCTAGTCGGTGAGGTGCTGCGCCGCGAGCGCCTGGCCCAGGAGCGCACCCTCAAGGACGTCGCGGATGCCGCCCGGATCTCCATGCCCTACCTCTCGGAGCTGGAGCGCGGCCGCAAGGAGGCCTCGTCCGAGGTCCTCGCGGCCGCCGCCCGCGCGCTCGGCCTCGGCCTGCCCGACCTGCTCTCCCTGGCCCAGACCCGGCTGGCCGGCCTCCCCCGTGCGAGGCCGGCCAGGATGTCGTACCAGAGCGAGGTCCGCCTGGCGGCCTGACGGCCGCGCCCCGCTCGTCGCCGCCCGGTCTCAGGCGGCGACGGGCAGCACCCGCCGGCTGAGCACCTGGTCGGCGAGCCCGTACGCGACGGCCTCCTGCGCCGTGAAGACCTTGTCGCGGTCCATGTCGGCGCGCAGGGTGGCCACGTCGTGGTGCGTGTGGTGGGCCAGCACCTCCTCGACCTGGGAGCGGATCCGCAGCATCTCCTTGGCCTGGAGGCTCAGATCGGAGACGGTCCCCTGCTGTCCGCGGCTCGCGGGCTGCCCGAGCAGCACGCGCGCGTGGTCGAGGATGAACCGGCGCCCCGGGTCGCCGCCGGCGAGCAGCACGGCGGCCGTGGAGGCGGCCTGGCCGACGCAGAACGTCGAGATCGGCGCGGTCACGAAGCTCATGGTGTCGTAGATCGCCATGAGGGAGGTGAAGGAGCCGCCGGGCGAGTTGATGTAGATGGCGACCTCGCGGTCCGGTGCGGACGACTCCAGGTGGAGCAGTTGCGCGATGACGACGTTGGCGACGCCGTCGTCGATCTCGGTGCCGAGGAAGATGATCCGCTCGGAGAGCAGCCGGCTGTAGATGTCGTACGCGCGCTCGCCCTGCGGAGTGCGCTCGACGACGGTCGGAATCGTGTACTGGCTCATGGCGTGCGTTCCCCTCGTCCCTCAGATTCCCAGTCCGATGCGGCGCTTCGACCCCGCGGGCCGCACGTCCTCCAGCGACTCGACGACGCGGTCGACCATCCCGTACTCCCTGGCCTGCTCGGCGGTGAACCAGCGGTCGCGGTCGCCGTCCCGCGAGATGGTCTCCTCGCTCTGGCCGGTGTGTTCGGCGGTGATCCGCTCGATGGCCCGCTTCGTGAACTCCAGGTTCTCCGCCTGGATGGCGATGTCGGCGGTGGTGCCGCCGATGCCGGCCGACGGCTGGTGCATCATGATCCGCGCGTTGGGCAGCGCGAACCGCTTGCCGGCCGTCCCGACGCTCAGCAGGAACTGCCCCATGCTCGCGGCGAACCCCATGGCGAGGGTCGCCACGTCGTTCGGGATGAGCCGCATGGTGTCGTAGATGGCGAGCCCGGCGGTGACGGAGCCGCCGGGGCTGTTGATGTACAGACTGATGTCGGTCTTGGGGTCCTCCGCCGACAGCAACAGCATCTGCGCGCAGACGCGGTTGGCGGACACCTCGTCGACCTGTGTCCCGAGGAACACGATCCGCTGATTCAGCAACTGCGCGGCCAGATGGTCGTCGAACCGCGAAGGAACGGTCTCCCCGTCCTCCGCCCGCGGCCGCACCGCCGCGTCCCACCCACTGTCGAGCCCGGACATCGCGCCTCCCAGAAGTCCCGCGGCGACCTCAACGCCGCGCCATGACTTCACTGTTGACCCGCACCCCGGCGATTGTCAGAAATCTCGCCTGCCGGCAGATTCGCCGAGGGCAGAGGGGCGCGGCCCCACGGAGCCCGTGGCTCTGTCAGTGGTGCCCGTTAGGCTGCCGAGCCGGTTCGAGAGCTGGGGGGACAGGCGTGCTGGATGCCGTCATCGCGGGAGTCGCCGGTCTCGCGGCCGCGGGCGCCGGAGCATGGGCCACGCTGCGGGCCAGAAGGAAACTGGACGGGGAGATCACCCTGGACACCGTCCTGGTGGCCGAAGCGCGGGCGTTGGCCGCCGAACAAGGAGCCGACGCGCTCATCGTCGGCGAACTGGCGCCGGACCGTCCCGTGCTGGACATCGCCGTGCGCAACGGTGGAGGACAGACCGGGCTGGTACGGCGGGTGCGCGTCGAGTTGTCCCATCTGCTGTACGTCCCCGCGCTCGACACGCCCTTCGTGATCGAGCTGCCCGAGGCGGTCACGACACGCCTTCCCGTGCAGGAGCGCAGGATCGGTCCCAGCGCTTCCTACCAAGTGGACATCCCGCTGCGGGAAGGAAGTTACGCGCACGGCGTCAACCAGCAAGTGGCCGCCGGGGATGCGGACCGGTTCCTCGTCTCCCTCGTCGCGCGAGAGGCGACCCGGGGACGGGACTTCTACCGAGTGACCCTGTCCCTCGACTCCGGCAGGACGCGCAAGGGCCGGCGGCGGACTGTCTCGGAGCCCCTCACCGTCATGGCGTACGGCCTGCCGACGTGGGAGACGCCGGATGAGATCAGGGAACGGCTGTCCCGGGTCGCCGCACGCGCCCGAGAGCTGGCTCAGGGCGGCGACGGCGAAAGCGTATGCGTGTTCTTCAACGCCGTCGCCCATCCGATGCGCACGGCCCTCACCGACTACGTGGAGGCCTATGACGCCAAGCTCAAGGTCCTGCACGCGCTGGTGACCCGGTGCCTGGAGCATGCGGCGGACGCACGGACGTACAGGGACGTGCTCGCCGGCCTGGAGACCGCCCTCGCCCAGGTCGAGGACCTGAACCGGCACGCGGAGGAACTACGGGCGGGCGGACGCCACCCCTGACGTCGCGGGCGAGGACCGGAACGGCCGTGCTGCTCCGGGGCCCTCAGTCGCCGGCGGGCGCGATCCCCGTCGGGCACGCCCGGCCCCAGTTCGTTTCCGAGGGGGCGTCCAGGGTGGCGCCCGTGCCGCCGATGCCGCAGTAGCCGTCGGGGTTCTTGTCCAGGTACTGCTGGTGGTACGGCTCGGCCGGCCAGAACGGGCGGTTCTCCGCGGGCAGGACCGTCGTCGTGATCGTGCCGTGGCCCGCCGCCGTCAGGACCTGCTGGAAGGCCTCCAGGGAGGCGTTGGCCGCCTCCGCCTGGGCGGGGGAGTGGGTGTAGATCGCCGAGCGGTACTGGGTGCCGACGTCGTTGCCCTGGCGGAAGCCCTGCGTGGGGTTGTGGGACTCCCAGAAGAGCTTCAGGAGCGAGGCGTACGACACCTTGGACGGGTCGAAGACGACGCGGACCACTTCGGCGTGGCCGGTCAGGCCGGAGCACACCTCCTCGTAGGAGGGGTTCTCGGTGAAGCCGCCCTGGTAGCCGACGTACGTCGTCCAGACGCCTTCCGTCTGCCAGAACTTGCGCTCGGCGCCCCAGAAGCAGCCCAGGCCGAAGTCGGCGACCTCCAGGCCGTCGGGGTAGGGGCCGAGCAGCGGGTTGCCGAGGACCGTGTGGCGGGAGGGGACCTCGAATTCCGGGGTCGCCCGGCCCTTGAGGGCCTGCTCGGGGGTGGGGAGCTCGGGCGTGCGGCCGAAGATCATGTGGGTCTCTCCTCGTGCGTGACAGGGGTCTACGGAGTCAACGCGGGCTGCCGCCGCCGCATTCCGGTGCTCAGTGGTGGAGCGTCGCCGGACTGCCGCCGTTCGCCTCGTAACCGGCGACGGCGAGCGCGCGGTAGACGGCGTACCCCGCGGCGGGGTCCTCGGTGAGGGTCCAGGGCAGCGCGCCCACGTGGCCGTCCACGTGCACCAGCTGGTTCATGGCCTCGCCCCAGCGCTCGCTGTGGACGAGGAAGAAGACGAGGAGGTGGCGGACGTGGGCCAGCATCGGGTCGTCCTGGCGGGCGGCGTGCACCGCGAAGAGGGCGCCCTCGACGGCCTTGGTGACGACCTCGCTCTGGTAGAAGCCGCGGACGAGGTTGACCTCGGGGAGGTGTTCGTAGACCGCGAAGAGGGGGAGCGCGGCGAGCAGGGAGCCGCGCGGGGCGCGCGCCGCGGCGGCCTCCGCGAAGCCGTACGCCAGGTCGCGCGAGCCGTGCCACTTCTCGCACCAGTAGTGCAGCGCCGCCAGGTGCGCGCCCATGTGCGCGGGCGCGCGGTCCAGGATCTTCAGCCACAGCTGCTCGAACTCCTCGCGGGAGTACGCCAGTCCGCGCGCGATGGAGAGCTCCACGATGTACGGGACGGGGTCGCCGGGGGCGAGCAGCGCCGCCTGCGCGCACGCCTCCCTGGCCTCCTCCAGAATGATCCGGAACTCGTCCGTCCCCTGGACCGCCGTGCGCCACGCCTGCTGGACCAGGAACTCCGCGTGCACCGCCGCGCCGCCCGCGTCCTTGGGCGCCTCGGCCCGCCACACCCGCAGCCACTGCCCGCCGGGGCTGTCGCTGACGCCGCCGGGCCGCTGCTGGAGCTCCAGGGAGGCCGCGCCCGCGAAGGCCTGGACGCGCTGCCATCGCCGCTCGCCGTGCGTCTCGGTGCCCGCGAGGAGCTGCGAGGCCGCCTTCCACTCCTGTGTGCGCTGCACGAGGTCGAGGACTTCCAGGAGATCGGCGTCCGGTCCCGGCATGCGGATGTCCAGCTCCTCCTGGCGCAGGAAGCCGTAGTCGGCCGGGTCCGCGGCGTCCGGCGAACCGGGGGCCACCTGCCGGATCCCGCCGCGCCTGCGCAGCAGTACGGGCCCGAGCACCGCACCGATCATGATCACCGCGAACAGGAACCAGAGAATCTCCATGACACAAGCGAACCAGACGGGTCCGACAATTGGCCAACCTGCCGGGAGGTACCCGGACCGACCCGGGCGGAAGGACCCGCGCGCACATTACGCTCAGGCCGCATGAGTGACTCGCACAGCACGCAGAGCTTCGAGACCGTGGCGATCCACGCGGGCAACACCGCCGACCCCCTCACCGGCGCCGTCGTCCCGCCCATCTACCAGGTCTCGACCTACAAGCAGGACGGCGTCGGGGGCCTGCGCGGCGGCTATGAGTACAGCCGCAGCGCCAACCCGACGAGGACCGCCCTCGAAGAGAACCTGGCCGCCCTGGAGGGCGGCCGCCGCGGACTCGCCTTCGCGTCCGGACTGGCGGCCGAGGACTGCCTGCTCCGTACGCTGCTCGCCCCCGGCGACCACGTCGTCATCCCCAACGACGCGTACGGCGGCACCTTCCGCCTCTTCGCCAAGGTCGTCTCGCGTTGGGGCGTGGAGTGGTCGGTGGCCGACACCTCCGACCCGGACGCGGTGCGCGCCGCGCTGACCGACCGCACCAAGGCGATCTGGGTGGAGACCCCCTCCAACCCGCTGCTCGGCATCACCGACATCGCCGCGGTCGCCCAGATCGCCCGCGAGGCCGGGGCGCGCCTCGTCGTCGACAACACCTTCGCCAGCCCCTACCTGCAGCAGCCCCTCGCGCTCGGCGCGGACGTCGTCGTGCACTCCATGACGAAGTACATGGGCGGCCACTCCGACGTCGTCGGCGGCGCGCTCGTGGTGGGCGACGCGGAGCTGGGCGAGGAACTGGCGTACCACCAGAACGCGATGGGCGCCGTCGCGGGCCCCTTCGACGCCTGGCTGGTGCTGCGCGGCATCAAGACCCTCGCGGTGCGCATGGACCGGCACAGCGAGAACGCCACCAAGATCACCGAGATGCTGACCCGGCACGCGCGCGTGACGCAGGTCCTCTACCCGGGCCTCGCGGACCACCCCGGCCACGAGGTCGCCGCCAAGCAGATGAAGGCGTTCGGCGGCATGGTGTCCTTCCGCGTCGAGGGCGGCGAGGAGGCGGCCGTCGAGGTCTGCAACCGCGCCCGCCTCTTCACCCTCGGCGAGTCCCTGGGCGGCGTCGAGTCGCTGATCGAGCACCCGGGCCGCATGACGCACGCCTCCGTGGCGGGCTCGGCCCTGGAGGTCCCCGCGGACCTCGTGCGCCTCTCCGTGGGCATCGAGTCGGCGGACGACCTCCTCGCCGACCTGCAGCAGGCGCTCGGCTAGGAACCGACGGCCCGCCGTCACCAGCGGGTCAGGGGTGGGGTCGTGTCCGACGGCGGCTCCACCCACGGCCGGGCGATCGACGCCCACACGATGAACGCGACCGCGGCGGCGAACAGCAGCGCCCAGAACAGCCGCCGCGCCGCCGTGCGCCGCCGCAGCATCCGGTTCCCCCGCCGCACCGCCTCGCCGCAGAGCTCGGGCGGCACGGCGGGCGGCACGCCGTCCAGGATGCGCCGGATGGCCGCTTCCTTGCGCTCGTACTGGCTCATGGCGGCACCGTCCCGTTCATGAGGGTGCCGTCCCGCTCAGCGCCCGGGCCGGCGCGGGGCCGCGCGGCGGGTGCAGGACCGTCGCCATCGCGCGGGCGCAGACCGAAGAGACCCGTTCGGCGGGCAGCCCGAGGAGCGCCGCCGTCTGCTCCTCGGCGACCCCCTCGTACATCCGCAGGACGAGGATCAGCCGCTCCTGGGGGGAGAGCCCGGCCAGGACCCCGCCGTGGCCGCGGTGGCGGCGCCAGGCGGCGCGGGAGAAGCGGAGGGCGACCTGCTGGCGGGTGCGGTCGTAGGGGTCCTCGCCGCGCAGCCGGTCCCACGTCGCGTACGTGTGCGCGAGCGCCGTGGTCAGCAGGGCACGCGCGCGTGGGTTGTCGTCCGGGGGCTCGGCGGTGAGCAGTGTGGCGGCATGCAGGAGCCGCCCTGCCGCGCCCGCGACGAACGCCTCGAACTCCCGGGCACGGCGGGCGCTCTGCAGCGCCTGCCGTTCTCGCACCATGCCTCCCGGCCGGAAGGAAGGGGGATCCCGGTCTCATATGAGGCCAGACGCGGGGCCGGGGTCAAGACTCCGGAGTGGCCGGAACTTCTCCGGAGGGGGCCGCCTGGGACGTCTGCCGCGCCGAGAGGGCGGTATTGAAGCGCGTGAGGAGCGCGCAGAAGCTCTCGCGCTCCTGCGGGGCCCAGTCCTGCGTCAGCTCGGCCATCAGCTCGCGGCGCGAGGAGCGCACCTCGTCGAGCCTGGCCTGCCCGCGCGGCGAGAGCTGCAGCACCACGGCCCGGCCGTCCTCGGGGTGCGAGGTGCGCTTGACGAGCCCGGTGTCGACCAGCGGGGCGACCTGCCGGGTGACCGTCGAGGAGTCGATGCCCATGCTCGCGGCAAGCGCCTTGACGCCCATCGGGCCTTCCTTGTCGAGCCGGTTGAGCAGCAGATACGCGGCGCGGTCCATGGAGTTGCGGACCTGGCCTACGCCGCCGAGGCGGGTCTGCTCCGCACGGCGTGCGAAGACCGCGACCTGGTGCTGCAGGCTGTCCAGGAGACCGGGGTCGCTGGCGGTCGTCATGTCCGGAGTTGTGGGCATGGCCGGGGGCTCACTTCATGCGAGGGCGATGGGTTGGGGGACAGGGTACGCGGCCGAGGCGCGTACCGTACCTGCGCTGCGCAAACCCACGACGAGAACGGTCTCGTCCCTTGGTCGCCCCAGGAGGACTTAAGCGCGGACTGCAAGACTTGACGTCATGAGCTACCGCACGCCTGACTCCTTGCCGACGGTGACCCTCGACGACGTGCGCGGGGCGCAGAAGATGCTCTCCGGAGTGGCCCGGACGACGGCGATGGAGGGCAGCAGGCACCTGTCCGCGCTGGTCGGGTCCCCGGTGCACCTCAAGTGCGAGAACCTCCAGCGGACCGGCTCCTTCAAGCTGCGCGGCGCGTACGTGCGCATCGCGGGCCTGCTCCCCGAGGAGCGCGCCGCCGGTGTCGTCGCCGCCAGCGCCGGCAACCACGCCCAGGGCGTCGCGCTGGCCTCCTCGCTGCTCGGCGTGCGCGCCACGGTCTTCATGCCGGCCGGGGCACCGCTGCCGAAGGTCGCGGCGACGCGGGAGTACGGCGCCGAGGTCCGGCTGCACGGCCAGGTGGTCGACGAGACGCTGGCCGCCGCGCAGGAGTACGCGCGCGAGACGGGCGCCGTCTTCATCCACCCCTTCGACCACCCCGACATCATCGCCGGGCAGGGCACCGTCGGCCTGGAGGTCCTGGAGCAGTGCCCGGAGGTGCGCACCCTCGTCGTCGGCGTCGGGGGCGGCGGTCTCGCGGCGGGCATCGCGGTCGCGGTCAAGGCGCTGCGCCCGGACGTGCGGGTGATCGGCGTGCAGGCGGCGGGCTCCGCGGCCTATCCGCCCTCGCTGGCCGCCGGGCACCCGGTGTCGATCACGAACCCCGCGACGATGGCCGACGGCATCAAGGTGGGGCGCCCCGGCGACGTGCCGTTCCAGCTCTTCCGCGAGCTGGTGGACGACGTCGTCACGGTCTCCGAGGACGAGCTCTCCAGTGCGTTGCTGCTCTGCCTGGAGCGGGCCAAGATGGTGGTGGAGCCGGCCGGCGCCAGTCCGGTCGCGGCCCTGCTGAGCGATCCGGAGCGGTTCGAGGGCCCGGTGGTCGCCCTGCTGTCCGGCGGCAACGTGGACCCGCTCCTGATGCAGCGCATCCTGCGCCACGGCATGTCCGCCGCGGGTCGCTACCTCTCGCTGCGGCTGCGCCTGACCGACCGCCCCGGCGCCCTCGCCACGCTCCTCGGCGTGCTGTGCGAGGTGGACGCCAACGTCCTCGACGTGAGCCACGTGCGCACCGATCCCCGGCTGGGGATCACGGAGGCGGAGGTCGAGCTGCATCTGGAGACGAAGGGGCCCGAGCACTGCGCCGAGGTGGGCACGGCGCTGCGGGCCGCGGGTTACACGGTCATCGGCTGAGGGGGCCCGCCGGTGACTTTCGAAAAAGAGCTGAGCGAACGCGATGTATCGCGTTATGGTGTGTCCTGTGTCACCCGGTCGCCGGGCGGGCGAGTCCCGGCAAATTTAAGCTCTCCGTAGGAAGTCACCCACATCAGGGGGAGAACCACATGCCAGGCGCCATCTACGCCGAAGGTCTGGTGAAGACCTTCGGCGACGTAAAGGCTCTGGACGGCGTCGATCTGGATGTCCCGGAAGGCACCGTACTCGGCCTCTTGGGTCCGAACGGCGCGGGGAAGACGACCGCGGTCCGCTGTCTGACGACGCTCCTGACGCCGGACAGCGGCAAGGCGGTCGTCGCCGGCATCGACGTCCTCAAGCATCCGAACGAGGTGCGGCGCTCGATCGGCCTCTCCGGCCAATTCGCCGCCGTGGACGAGTATCTGACGGGCTGTGAGAATCTGCAGATGGTCGGCCAGCTCTACCAGATGAAGGCCAAGGAGGCCAAGGCGAGGGCGGGCGAGCTGCTCGACCGGTTCAACCTCGCCGACGCCGCCGACCGCCCCTCCAAGACGTACTCCGGAGGCATGCGCCGGCGCCTCGACCTCGCCGCCGCGCTCGTCGTGTCGCCGCCCGTGATGTTCATGGACGAGCCGACCACGGGCCTGGACCCGCGCAACCGCCAGCAACTGTGGGAGGTCATCCAGGAGCTGGTCGCGGGCGGCACCACCCTGCTCCTGACCACCCAGTACCTCGAAGAGGCGGACCACCTGGCGCACGACATCTGCGTCGTCGACCACGGCCGCGTCATCGCCCGCGGCACCTCCGACCAGCTCAAGGCCCAGACCGGCGGCGAGCGCGTCGAGGTCGTCGTGCACGACGACGACCACATCGCGACCGCGTCCGAGGTGCTGCGCGGCTTCGGCAAGGGCGAGGTCGCCGTCGCCCGGCACACCCGCAAGCTGACCGTCCCCGTCACCGGTGGCGCCAAGCTCCTCGCCGAGGTCATCCGCGAGCTCGACACCCGCGGCATCGAGATCGACGACATCGGCCTGCGCCGCCCCACCCTCGACGACGTCTTCATCTCCCTCACCGGCCACGCGGCCGAGCAGGCGACCAATGGCGAAGCGACCGACGGAGAGACGGCCGGCGCCCCGGCCGAGCCCAAGAAGGAGGCCGACAAGTGAGCACCGTCTCCGACGCCGTGCGCACGGCGTCCCCCAGGCCCGCCGGCGGCATCGGCCAGTCCGTCAGGGATTCCATGGTCATAGCCCGCCGCAACCTGATTCGTATGAGCCGAATTCCCGAAATGATCCTATTTGGCCTCGTGCAGCCGATCATGTTCGTGGTCCTGTTCACGTACGTCTTCGGCGGCTCGATCCAGGTCGGCGGATCGCTCTCCTCGCAGGACTACCGCGAGTTCCTGATGGCGGGCATCTTCGCCCAGACCGTCACGTTCGCCACGGCGGGCGCCGGCGCGGGCATCGCCGACGACATGCACAAGGGCCTCATCGACCGCTTCCGGTCACTGCCCATGGCGCGCGGCGCCGTCCTCACCGGCCGCACCATCGCCGACCTCGCGCAGACCGCGCTCACCCTGGTCGTGCTGGCGCTGGTCGCGCTCCTCATCGGCTGGCGCGCGCACGAGAACTTCGCCAAGGTCCTCGCCGGCTTCGGCCTGCTGCTCCTGCTCGGGTACGCGTTCTCGTGGATCGGCGCCCTCATCGGGCTCTCGGTGCGCACCCCGGAGGCGGCCACGTCCGGCGGGCTGATCTGGCTCTTCCCGCTGACGTTCATCTCGAACGCCTTCGTGGACTCCAACAACCTCCCGGCGTTCTTCCGGCACATCGCCGAGTGGAACCCGTTCAGCACGACGGTCCAGGCCTGCCGCGAGCTCTTCGGGAACCTGCCGCCCGGCTTCAAGACCCCGGACGCCTGGCCCATGCAGCACCCGATCTGGGCTTCGGTCATCTGGTCGGTGCTGATCCTGGTCGTCTTCCGCACGCTGGCGGTCCGCAAGTACCGCTCGGCGGCGGCCTGACGGAAACGACCGGGCTCCCGGCACCGTGGGTGCCGGGAGCCCGGTCGTTCTAGGAGCCCGAAGTGAGCGCTAGGCCTTGTACGGCTTGGCCTCAAGGATCTTCACGGAGGCGAACTTGCCGTTCGGCAGTTCGTACTTCGCGTTCTCGCCGATCTTCTTGCCGTTCACGCCGGTGCCCAGCGGGGACTGCGGCGAGTACGTCTCGATGTCGCCGCTCGCGTACTCACGGGAGGCGAGCAGGAAGGTGAGGGTGTCGTCCTCGTCGCCGTCGAAGGCGATGGTGACGACCATGCCGGGCTCCACGACGCCGTCGTCGGCCGGCGCCTCGCCGACCCGCGCGGTCTCCAGGAGCTGGGTCAGCTGGCGGACACGGAGCTCCTGCTTGCCCTGCTCCTCCTTGGCCGCGTGGTACCCGCCGTTCTCGCGCAGGTCGCCCTCCTCACGCGCTGCCGCGATCTTCGCCGCGATCTCGGTGCGCGCGGGACCAGACAGGTACTCCAGCTCGGCCTTGAGCTGGTTGTACGCCTCCTGGGTCAGCCAGGTGACGTTCTCGCTGGTCTGGGTCACAGGTGCTCCTCGTAGGTACTGGGAATACAAAGCATCGCCCTACCCAGAAGGATGTTCCCTCACGGGTGGGCGAAACCACGAGCCTAACAATTCAGCTGCCCAAGGGGGAGGACATAAGCCGTCAGATTTGCGTCGACGCAGGTGAGCGCGGTAAAGCCGGGCCACGTCAGTCGGAGTGGCAGCCGAGCAGCTCGACGTTGGTGGCCTTCTCGGTCGTACGGAGCGTGACGACCTTGTCGATGCGGTCCGTGCGCTGGTCGAAGCGGAAGTCGGCGCGCCCCACCTCGGCACCGGACTCGGCCTGCGAGCGCAGGGTGCAGTAGCCGCGCGCGTCGGTGTCCTTGCGCACTTCCAGGTGGGCCTCGACGGCGTGGTCCGAGACGACGTCGAACTTGATGACCTCGCCGCTGACCTTCGTGCCGTCGATGTAGTCGTAGCCGAACCAGCCGATCAGGCCGAGCAGGAGCACGCCGAGCACGGTGCCGACGATCTTCAGCTTGCGGTCGGCGGCTTCGTCCGCCGTACGCGTGCGGCCGTACCGCCCCTCGGGAACCCGGCCAGGAACCCCGCCGGGAGAACCTTCGGGGAGCTGAGGGCCCACCGCCGCCATGATCGTCCTCCAGGAACAGGGGATGCCGGAATTTTCCGCCCCCCGGTTCCGTCACTATAGAAGCCTCCCGCCCGGCACCCGACCGCCGCCCCTCGACGACGCCCCGGCGGGGCGGCACCCGTTCATCGCGCCGGAATCACGAGGGCGCCCGATAACTGAGGATCGAGTCTTGACTGAGCAGTTGCGACTGATGGCCGTTCACGCCCACCCCGACGACGAGTCGAGCAAGGGCGCGGCCACCATGGCCAAGTACGTGTCCGAGGGGGTGGACGTGCTCGTCGTGACCTGCACGGGCGGGGAGCGCGGCGACATCCTCAACCCCAAGCTCCAGGGCGACCGCTACATCCAGGAGAACATCCACGAGGTGCGCAGGAAGGAGATGGACGAGGCCCGCGCGATCCTCGGCGTCAAGCAGGAGTGGCTCGGCTTCGTCGACTCCGGGCTGCCCGAGGGCGACCCGCTGCCGCCGCTGCCGGACGGCTGTTTCGCCCTGGAGGACGTCGACAAGGCCGCCGGCGAGCTGGTCCGCCAGATCCGCGCCTTCCGTCCGCAGGTCATCACGACGTACGACGAGAACGGCGGGTATCCGCACCCCGACCACATCATGACCCACAAGATCTCGATGGTGGCCTTCGACGGTGCGGGGGACCCGGAGAAGTACCCGGAGAGCGAGTTCGGCCCGGTCTTCCAGCCGCAGAAGCTCTACTACAACCAGGGCTTCAACCGTCCGCGCACCGAGGCGCTGCACCGGGCGATGCTCGACCGCGGCATGGAGTCGCCGTACGGGGACTGGCTGAAGCGCTGGGACGAGTCCGATCGGGTCGAGCGGACGCTGACCACGCACGTTCCGTGTGCCGACTTCTACGAGGTCCGTGACAGGGCCCTGATCGCGCACGCCACGCAGATCGACCCCGAGGGCGGCTGGTTCCGCGTGCCGATGGAGCTCCAGAAGGAGGTCTGGCCCACGGAGGAGTACGAGCTCGCCAAGTCGCTCGTCGATACCTCCCTCCCCGAGGACGACCTCTTTACGGGCATCCGCGACAATGCCTAGCGTGAACGCACATCTGGCAATGACGCATCTCGTCCCTCTTGCCAAGGAGGTCGACGACGACAAGGTGACTCCCGGCGTCCTGGGCTTCATCGTCTTCGCGGTGATGGCCCTGGCCGTCTGGGGCCTGATGAAGTCGATGAACAAGCACATGCGCAAGGTCGACTTCAAGGAGCCGGAGAAGGAGTCGGTCGGCTCGGTGAGCGGCGAGGACGCCTCCGGGAAGAAGGACCCCGCCACCGGCAAGTAGCCGCATGACAGCTCTCCGGCGCCCGGAGCCGCCCCGCGACGGGGCGTGACCTCGCGGTCCGGCGCCAGGGGGCGGGTGCGCGGCCGCGGCGCGCGGTGCGGGCCCCGGCGTGTCGCGGGGCCCGCGGTGAACGAACGGCTCGGGTCCTTCGGCGCCCCGGGGGCCCGGGTGGCGGTCGGGAGTCCGGGCGTTCAGCCGGCGCTCAGATGACGATGACGCGGCGCCCGCGCGTATGACCGGCCTGGCTGTCGATGTGGGCCGCGGCGGCGTCGGCGAGCGCGTATGACCTCTCGACGGGGATGTGGAGCTTTCCCCGTGTGATGAGGTCGACGGCCTCGGCGAGCGCGTCCGGCACGCTTCCGGCCACGCCGGAGAACCGCACGCCGTGCTCCGGCGCACTGAGGTCGGCGATGGAGACCACCTTTTCCGGGTCCCCGGTCAGTTCGACGAGCTCGCGGAGCACGCCCGAGCCGGCCAGGTCGAGGGCCGCATCGACGCGGCCGAGCCGCCGCACCCGGTCGACCCACCCCTCGCCGTAGGTGGTGGCGAGTGCGCCCAGGCCGCGCAGGTACTCCTGGTTCGCGGCCCCCGCCGTCCCGATCACCGCGATGCCGCGGTCGCGGGCGACCTGCAGCACCGCCGACCCGACACCGCCGGACGCGCCACTGACCAGCAGCGTCTGCCCCGGCCGCACACCGACCTCGCGGATGACGCGCAGCGCCGTCTCCACCACGGAGGGGTAGCCGGCCGCCTCCTCGAACGTCAGCCCCTCCGGCATCCGGGCCCAGGCCGACAACACGGCGAACTCCGCGTATGTACTCGCCCCCTCGCCGAACACGTGATCGCCCACCCGCACCCCTTCGACGCCCGCGCCGACCTCGTCCACCACTCCGGCGGCGTCCAGGCCTACGCCGGCGGGCAGTTCGAGTGGGTGGGCCTGAAGGACCTGCCCTTCACGGACCCGCCAGTCGACGGGGTTCACTCCTGCCGCTCGTACGGCGACACGTATCTGGCCGGGGCCCGGGTGGGGCTCCTCGGCATCGGTGAGGCGCAGGACATCGGGACCGCCGAACTCGGCGAAGCTCACTCTCTTCATGCCGCGAACGTAACACTAACGGTTAGCTTTTCGGAACGATTACTTTTACGCACCTGATAGCGTCTCACTCATGACCGAGCCGTCCGGACGCCGTGAGCGCAAGAAGGCAGCGACCCGCCAGAAGATCGCCGAGACCGCCCTGCGGCTCTTCCTGGATCGCGGATACGAGGCGGTGGGCATCCGGGACGTGGCCGCCGAGGCCGACGTCGCCGTCACCACGGTCTTCTCCCACTTCGCCGCCAAAGAGGCACTGGTCTTCGCGCAGGACGAGACCTTCGAGCAGGGCCTCGCGCGGGCGGTCACCGAGCGGGCCCCGCACGAGCCGCTCATCCCCGCGCTGCGCGAGGCGATGCGGGCGATGGTGCTGCACTGCACGTCGGACAGTGCCGCCCCGGTCTGGCGCATGATCGACGCGTCGCCCGACCTGCGCCGGTACGAGGAGTCGATGAGGCTGCGCCACGCGGAGTCGCTGGCAGCGGCCATCGCCACCGACCTCGGCCTCCCCCAGACCACGACGGCCTGCCTGACGATCGCCAGATTCGTGGTCGACGCCCACGCACTGGCCCGCGAGGCACCCGACCCGGAGACGGCGGTCGACGAAATCTTCCACATGATCGAGGCGGCTTGGGGGGCGGGGGGGCCGGCGGGGGCGGACGGGGCGGCGCGGGTTGGCTGAGGGGGCGGTGCCGTCTGCGCATGGTGAGCCCACGTGCGCCTGGCGAGACTGGCGGGGACGCCAAGACCTGCACCGTCCGGGGGCCGGTCCAGCCAAGGGGAGGCCACGGGTGCCGGTGCATTCCCGCAGCGCCGGCGACCCGTGGTCGGGTCGCGCCGCCCGGGGAGGGGAGCTGGACACGGGCGGCATTCCCTGGTTCCACCCTCCTCCACGACGGGCGGCCCCGGGCGTGAGGGGAAGGCCCAATTCCTCTACGTCATGAGGCTCCCGCAGCTGCCCGGACGCTCCGGGTGGCTCACTGCGGTTGTGGCACCTCCACCCCCATCACCTCGCGTGCGTGCCGGTTCGGCACCATGCCGAGGCGCCATGCCTGCCACCCGGTCTCCAGGTCGGCGCCCCGCTCAAGGAGCAGGCCGTACGCCTGGACGTAGTCGGCGAGTTTCCCGTCGCGGGTGGGGTGGTCGGCGCGGGCGAGCTGGTTGAGCTCCTCCTGGGCGACGGCCGTGCCGATCTCCCAGCCGCCCGGCGAGGCGTACGGCAGCAGGGTGCAGCGCAGGAAGCGGGCCCAGTCCTCGCCGCGGCGGTCACCGTACGAGGTGAAGAGGGCGATCGCCTCGTCGCACAGGGCGAGCGCCTGCTGGGTGCGGTTGTTGCCCGCGTCCACGACCGCCAGCTCCAGACAGGTCCACCCCTCGCCGTGCGCGCCCCCGATGCGCTGGAAGTCGGCGCGGGCGTCCACCAGGAGCTGGCGCGCGAAGCCGGAGTTGCGCAGCGAGCCGGTCTGGGCGGCGCGCTGGTCGCGGGTCACGCGCGCCGAGTGGTGCCGGGCACAGGCCAGCCCGTACACGTCCCGCATCCGGGAGAACATCGTGCGGGCCCGTTCCAGTTCGCGCACCGCCTGGTCCAGGTCGCCGGTCTCCTCAAGGGCCTGGCCGAGGTAGTACAGGGACCAGGCCTCGCCGCGCGCGTCGTCGTTGTCGCGGTGCCGGGCCACCGCCTGCCGCAGCCCGTCGACCGCGGGCGAGGGGTCGCCGTCCACGAGCCGGGCGCGCGCCAGCTGGGTGAGGGCCCAGGCCTCGCCGCGCCCGTCGCGCGTGCGGCCGTACAGCTCGAGCGCCTCCCGCAGCTCGTGCTCCGCGCGCGGTACGTCGCCCATGCGCAGGCAGAGCTGGCCCAGCTGGAAGTGGGTCCACGCCTCGCCGTGCACGGAGCCGCTCCTGCGGTGCAGGTCGAGCGCGGTCCGCAGCATGTCGAGGGCGTGCGCCAGGTGGGCGCGGTCCCGTTCGACGGCAGCCAGCGCGTGCAGGGTCCAGGCGCGGTCGCCCGCCAGCTCCTCCGCGGTCTGCAACTCCAGCGCCTCCGTGAGGCGGGCCGCGGCCTCCGTCAGATTGCCCTGGTGGTGCAGGGTGATGCCGAGGGAGCCGAGCGCGCGGGCCGCGGCCGCGTCCTGGTGGGCCTCGAAGTACAGGTCGACGACGGAGTTCAGTGTCGTACGCGACTGGTCGAGCTCGCCGAGCTGGCGGGCCGCGATGCCGGTACGCCACTGCACGCTGCGGCCGAGCAGACCCTGGTCGATGGCCTGGGTGAGTTCGTTGATCTCACCGAGGCGGTAGAGGTCGCCGCGCAGCAGGCAGTAGTCGCACAGGGCGCCGAGGAGGTTGAGCACGGCCCGCTGGTCGACGCCCTCCGCGTGCCGCAGGGCCGCCGTGATGAACGTCGACTCGTCGTCCAGCCAGCGCAGCGCCGCGTCGAGCGAGGCGAAGCCGTGCTGTCCGAACTGGTCGGCCCGGGTGGACGTCTTGCCGTCGACCAGGCGGATCACCGTGTCGGCGAGTTCGCCGTAGCTGGCGATGAGGCGTTCCTGCGCGGCCGTGCGCTCGGCGGCCTCCTCCTCGTCGAGGAGGCGGGCCCTGGCGAAGGAGCGCACGAGGTCGTGCAGGCGGTAGCGGCTGGCGGCGGACGGTGTCGCGCCGTCCGCGGCGGCCCGGGGCCGGGGCAGGTCGACCAGGCCCGCGCGGGCGAGCGCGGTCAGCTGCCGGGCGGCCTCCCGCTCGTCCGTGCCGAGCAGCGCCGCCGCGGCGGCCACGCCCAGCGACGCCCGTCCGGCGAGCGCGAGGCGGCGCAGCAGCCGCCGTGCCTGTTCCGACTGGTCGCTGTAGCGCAGCCACAGGACGCGCTCGACCGGGCCGACCTTCTCGGCGGGCCCGTAGGCCTCCAGGTCGGCGGCGAGCGTGCGCGGTGTCCGCGGGCCGAGCGAGGAGCCGGCGGCGCGCAGCGCCAGCGGCAGACCGCCGCACAACTCCCGTACGGCGTCGCCCGCTTCGGCGTCGTAGGGACCCGACAGATCCTCGGCGGACTCGCGCAGCAGTTGTTCGGCGGCCGCCTCGTCCAGCGCTTCGACGGGCAGCTGGTGCACCCAGGCGGGCAGGTCGCCGGGGAGTTCCAGGGGCTCCCTGGCGGTGACCAGGACGAGGCTGTCCGAGCGCTCCGGGACGAGGGTGCGGATCTGTTCGACGTCGCGCGCGTCGTCGAGCACGATCGTCACCGGCAGGCCCGTCAGGTACTGGTGGTAGAGCTCGCTGAGCCGTTTGGCCTGCTGTTCCGGTGAGGAGCGCTCCCTGAAGAGCAGTTGTTCGCGCGGGGCGCCCAGCCGGTTGAGCAGGTGCAGCAGGGCGTCGCGGGTGGCGAGCGGGGTGTCCTCGGGGGCGTCGCCACGCAGGTCCACCACGCACGCGCCGCGGAACTGGTCCCGCAGTTCGTGTGCGGCCCGCACCGCGAGCGAGGTCCGCCCCGAGCCGGGGCTGCCGTGCAGCACGACGACGGTGGGCCGCGTGTCGGTGCTCGCGCGCGCCGCGTGCACCCACTGCGCGATCCGCCCCAGCTCGGTTCGCCGGCCCACGAACGGCACCGCGGTCTCCGTGAGTTGGGTGAAGGACTGCTGCAGGACGTTGCGCCTGCGCGCCGCCGCGCTCTTGTCCGTGCCGCGCAGCTGCGGCGCGGCCTTCTTCGCCGCGTGCGTGCCGGTCGAGGCGGCGAGGACCCGCTGCTGGTCGAGGAAGGGACGGATGCCGCGCACCTCCAGCGCCGTCAGCCACTGCAGCCGCAGCTGCTCGGGGCCGCCGGGCCGGCTGAGCTCGCCCGCGCGCCGGCTCTCCGCCGGGACGTGGGAGGCCGTCACCTTCAGGACGGTCGCCGCGGCACCCGCCACGGCGACGACCGCGCCGGTGCCGAGCGCCGTGCCGACGCTCGTGCCGAACGACAGGTCGGAGAGCCCGGCGGCGAGCGCCGCAACCACCGCCACCAGCAGGGGAGTTCCGGCCCCCTCGCGCGCGTAACGCTGCCCGAAGCTGAGCCGGCCCGCCTCCGCCGCGTCCAGTGCCGCCGTGTAGGCGTCGTACTCCTCGGCCGCCGTCTGCGCCATGGCGTCCAGCGCGCCGCGCGCCCGCGAGAGCAGTACGCTCCCGTCGACTCGCCCGCCGGAGCGCCGGACCTCCTCCTCGACGGCCCGTGCCAACAGCCGCTCGGCCTCGGCCCGATGGCTGTCCCGCATATGGGTTCCCCCTCCGAGAGCACCAGTTGCCTGCGGTCACAAGTGTCCTGCGTACGGGGCGCGCGCGCGAGGGCGTCCGCGGATCGGGGCCGGGTGTGCGCGAGGATGGGGGGTATGCCGAACCGACTGGCCCATGAGACGTCCCCCTACCTCCTCCAGCACGCCGAGAACCCCGTCGACTGGTGGCCCTGGTCGGCCGAGGCCTTCGAGGAGGCACGCGAACGCGGCGTGCCGGTGCTGCTCAGCGTCGGATACAGCAGCTGTCACTGGTGCCATGTCATGGCGCACGAATCCTTCGAGGACGAGGCGACGGCCGCGCTCATGAACGAGAAGTTCGTGAACATCAAGGTCGACCGCGAGGAGCGGCCCGACGTCGACGCCGTCTACATGGAGGCCGTGCAGGCCGCGACGGGGCAGGGCGGCTGGCCCATGACCGTCTTCCTCACCGCCGACGCCGAGCCCTTCTACTTCGGTACGTACTTCCCGCCCGCGCCGCGCCACGGCATGCCGTCCTTCGCGCAGGTCCTCGACGGTGTGCACCGGGCGTGGACGGACCGGCGCGGCGAGGTCGCCGAGGTCGCGGGCAAGATCGTGCGGGACCTCGGTGAGCGGCAGCTCGCGCAGGGCACCGACGAGCGGCCCACCGAGGACGACCTGGCGCAGGCCCTGCTGGGGCTGACCCGTGACTACGACGCGACGCACGGCGGTTTCGGCGGCGCGCCCAAGTTTCCGCCGTCCATGACCGTCGAGTTCCTGCTGCGGCACTACGCCCGCACCGGGGCCGAGGGCGCGCTGCAGATGGCCGCGGATACCTGCGAGCAGATGGCGCGCGGCGGCATCTACGACCAGCTGGGCGGCGGTTTCGCGCGGTACTCCGTCGACCGCGAGTGGATCGTGCCGCACTTCGAGAAGATGCTGTACGACAACGCGCTGCTGTGCCGCGTCTACGCCCACCTGTGGCGGGCCACCGGCTCGGAGCTCGCCCGCCGGGTCGCCCTGGAGACCGCGGACTTCATGGTCCGCGAACTGCGCACCAACGAGGGCGGGTTCGCCTCCGCGCTGGACGCGGACAGCGAGGACCCGGCGACCGGCAAGCACGTCGAGGGCGCGTACTACGTGTGGACCCCGGAGCAGTTGCGGGAGGTCCTCGGGGACGACGACGCGGAGCTGGCGGCGACCTGCTTCGGGGTGACGGAGGACGGCACCTTCCAGGAGGGGGCCTCCGTGCTGCGCCTGCCCCGGACGGACGGGCCGCTCGCCGACGCCGCGCGGCTCGCCTCCGTACGGGAGCGGCTGCTCGCGGCGCGCGCCGAGCGGCCCGCGCCGGGGCGCGACGACAAGGTGGTCGCCGCGTGGAACGGCCTGGCGATCGCCGCGCTCGCCGAGGTCGGCGCCTACTTCGACCGGCCGGACCTCATCGCGGCCGCCGTCGGCGCGGGGGATCTCCTCGTACGGCTCCACATGGACGACCGGGCCCGGCTCGCCCGCACCTCCAAGGACGGGCATGCCGGCGCCAACGCGGGGGTCCTCGAGGACTACGCCGACGTCGCCGAGGGCTTCCTCGCGCTGGCCTCGGTGACCGGGGAGGGCGTGTGGCTGGAGTTCGCCGGCTTCCTCCTGGACCACGTCCTCGCCCAGTTCGTCGACGCGCGGACCGGTGCGCTGTACGACACGGCGGCCGACGCGGAGCGGCTCATCCGCCGCCCCCAGGACCCCACCGACAACGCGGCGCCCTCCGGCTGGACGGCCGCCGCGGGGGCGCTCCTCACGTACGCGGCCCACACGGGCGCCGCCCCGCACCGCACGGCGGCCGAACGCGCCCTCGGCATCGTCAAGGCGCTCGGCCCCCGGGTCCCCCGCTTCATCGGCCACGGCCTCGCGGTCGCGGAGGCGGCGGTGGACGGCCCCCGCGAGGTGGCGGTCGTCGGAGAACTCCTCGGCGACCTGCATCGCACGGCACTGCTGGGCACCGCACCGGGAGCGGTGGTGGCGGCGGGCCCGGAAGGCAGCGAAGAACTCCCCCTGCTCACCGACCGCCCCCTGGTCAACGACCGCCCGGCGGCCTACGTCTGCCGCAACTTCGTCTGCGACGCCCCGACCACGGATCCGGCGGTACTGGCGGGGCTGCTTTCGTAAATATCTCGTGGAACCGCCGACACCGAAACCGTTCAATCGGCACGGGCTATCGAACGACCGAGTGCCTGGTCAGTTATACAAATGCGCATATTTGCGTCATGCATATTTCTCGCCAGGTCTTCGATCGCTTTGGTGCGACCTTCAACAATTACTTCTGTGAGATAGGTCAATCGCGCCATGGGCTCGGACACCCGCTCTCCGGCAACCTCGGAGGCGGTAGGCTCTGTCGGCCTGTCGATGTGACGCGGACGTGCCTTGCGGATCGATGTGCGAAGCTGTGTCACGGCTTCGCTGTCGTGCTTGAACTTTCCCTTATCGGCCATGAACGCAACCCCCGGAACTCGTCTTGAACTCGCTGTGCCTGCCCCCGCAGGAGGGTATCTTGGCATACGAACAGATGGGACGGTAGAGGATTGGGGTCGCGGCGGTGGGGAGACCTACAGAATGGGAACTGATCGGTCTTTCCAAGGATCCGACGCCCGGTGATGCAGAAGTTCTTCTCGATTGGCAACGATTCTTCCGTCGTCGCCAACACGACGCTCAGGACGCTCTGGACCAGTTGTCGAAAGTCGTCGACCACCTCCCGTCGGCCGGACTCGAGAGCACATGGTTCACCGCAGTATGGGGGCGGCTTGTCTTTCTCAAGGACCAGCTTCTTCCTGAGGTGACCGCACACGAGACAGCAGCGGACGCGATCAAAGCATTCCGGCGGACTCTCGGGGAATGTCAGAGTGACGCGGACAAAGCCCTGAGAAATGCTCAAGCTGTGTTCAAGGCCCATGATGGAACGGGCGAGGACCTCGTGCATCGCGCCAGGGAGACGGCGGAGATTGCGGCTTCCGACCACCGTGCGGCCGTCCATGAGCTGGTGCAGGCGCTGGAGAGCTCTTGCCGGGCTTTGGTGAATATTCTTTTCGATAACATAAATCACACCAACGACTCAAACTCTGTGCCCGAACCGAGCTTCGTCGACCGCTACTTCAGACAGGTCATCGTCGATGTCTATGGGTTGGCGGGAATCACCGCCGACACATTGGATGGCGCGACCCAGGTAGGCATGGACATCGAGTCGATGATGATGCTCGGAGGGCCGGGCGCCGGCGGAATGAGCTCGGGTGGCGCGTGGGCACTGGCGGGAAGCCGCAGCGCCTATGGAGGTTTGGCCGGCGCCTACGCGTATGGTGTCAACCCGTACAAGAAATATGGCGTAGAGGTCGAGAAGCTAGATTCGTACTGGCTTAAGAAAAACTGGAAGAATTACGACCAGAAATGGAGTCGTAAAGGACCTAAACCACCGAGACTGCGAGAGTTCGACCCGGCCGTGGAAGAAAGTCTCGGGGGGCACACCATTGAAAAGCATGTGGGCAAGAGTGACAAGGATCTGCGTCATCGATTGAAGCAGGAGCCCGAAATTCCCGCGGCGTCCACTTATGAAAGCTTCACTGAGGCGAAGTCCTACATGAACAGGGTCGCTCAGGAAAATAAGCGCAAAATTGAGGAATGGCTGAAGAGTGGAAAGGGTAAGACTGAAACCTTTACGGCAAATTTCCCGGGTGATTCTGTCGGTCGCCGATTGAACAGAGATGAGGGGAGGCGAGGGGATAAGCCGCATCCATCGAAGGAAGTGACTGTCGTACTGAAGCGAGACCCGCAGGCTCCCGATGGGTACTTGGTGATAACATCTTACCCGGGCCCGCCGGCTTAGCCTTGCTCAGTGAAATGGATCCTTTATGTCTGAATCCGAACAATGCGTAGTCGGTGAAGGTGGAGGCGGGAGAGTTGTCTTCCGGGAGCTTCCGGGGCTCCTGAGTGCCTATGACTCGGCACGGGCAAAGGGGCGGGCGCGCGACGGGTCGCCCATGTCCGCAGGGGATCTCGATGGCGTCGACGTTCCCTCCCGGGCCATGCGGGCTTATCTGCGGATGGCTGTCCGGCATCCCGGGCGGGTGGAACGGGTGGTGTCCGAGCTGGAGCTGTTGCTGGAGCTCGGGCCGGTGGACGAGGTCTTCGACGCGCTTGACGAGGCGGGTGTCCCGCCGGAAAGTCTCAGGTCGTCGGATGGGAAGGACCCGGACGAGTTCTTCGGTTTGATGCTGCCGCATCTGCGGGCGTTTCTCGCGGGCGGTGAGCAGGTCGAGGACGCCGACGCCCTTCCGGAGTCCAGGTGGGAATGGAGGGAGAGGTATCCGGCCCTGTCGGGGCTCATGAGCGGCGGGTTCCACCAGGACGCACTTCTCGACCACCCGGATCGTGACGCGATCATGCTGGACTACCTGGAGTACGGGCAGAGCGAGTACGCCGGCGAGATCCTGCGGGACATCGCCGACCTGCGGTCCCTGGCTTCTGCCGAGGGGGACCTGGAGTACGCCCTGACAGGTATGGGCTGCGGTCTGCTGCCGCCGCAGGGGATGACGGCAGGGCAGTGGATGAGCCAGATCGAGGACCGGCTCCGCGAGTACGTGGCCGGGAGCGGCGCCTGAGGGCAAGGCGGTGCCCGGGGTGGGCGGCTGGCCCGAGGGTGCGCGGTCGGCGTCCGCTCGTGCCGTGTGGGCGTCAACTGCCCGTCGTCGAAGGCACCGTGGACCGTGCGCCCGCCCCGCCGAATTCCTCCACCGCGCGGGTCACGATGGATTCGAGGTGGTCGTGGTGGGCGCCGCGCCAGAAGACGCGGGTGCATTCGGGGCACTGGGCGAAGACGTCGTACGTGCCCTTCGTGCCGCCCTCCAGGCGGTCCGCGACCTCTTCCTTCGTGGCGGGGCGCAGGGAGCCGTTGCAGGCGCTGCAGCGGGTCCAGGGGTGTAGTTCGGGGGCGAAGCGGCCCAGGACGTCGCGGAGTTGGTCGTCGGGGCGGTCGCTGTAGACGTATGCGCCCGCCCACAGTTCGCGGCGGCGCAGCAGGCCCCGGTCGCGGCTGAGCAGGACGCGCCGTTCGGCCGCCGAGCGGGAGGCGAGGGCGGGGTCGCCGATGTCCGTGCTCTCGTACGCCGTGTCGATGCCCAGGAGGCGCAGGCGGCGGGCGAGGGTGCCGAGGTGGACGTCGAGGAGGAAGCGGAGCGGGGCGCCTGGGACGTGCTGGGGGCGGGTGACCGCCCGTACGGTGACGGTCTCGCCCGCCGCCGGGATGTGTCCGGCGGCGGTCTCGCGGCCGTCCACGAGGAGCGCGCCGACCTCCGTCAGCGGGACGCCGAGGGACTCGACGACGTGGCCGAGCGTGGAGGCGCCGTCGGTGGCGGCCGCGGTGGGGCCGCCCCGTCGGCCGGGCGGGACGAAGAGCTCCAGCTCGGGGTCGAAGGCGATGAGGATCTCCGGACCGTTCATGCCGTCAGGATGGCATGCCGGGGCGGGCCTTACCGAGGTTTTTCCTCGCCGGAGAAGCCGCTGACCAGCATGTCCAGGGTCCGGTCCACCAGCGTGGGCAGGTCGTCCCGGTGGCCGTGCTCCGCCCAGTACGCGGTGGTCTCGGTGAGCGCCCCGACCAGCCCCATGGAGAAGGTCCGCACCTCCAGGTCGCCGGGGTCGCGGCCGGTGCGTTCCGCGATGACACGGCAGAGGATGTCACCGGTGACCGACATGCTCTCCAGCATCCGCGACCGCACGGCGGGCACCTCGGTCATCAGTTTGGTGCGCAGCCGCGTGACCTCGGGCTCCTCCGCGAAGCCGTGGCCCACGGCCCGCCGCAGCACGTGCCGCAGCGACTGGACGATGGGCTCGTCGGCGGGCCGGCTCCGCAACTCGCTCTCCAGGAACGGGTCGTACTCGTCGGTGAGGACGATGTCCTCCTTGGTCGGGAAGTAGCGGAAGACGGTGGACGGGGAGACCTCCGCGGCCTCCGCGATCTGGTCGACCGTCGTCGCCTCGTACCCCTGCTCCCGCACCAGCCGGTACGTCGCGTCGCGGATGGCGATGCGGGTCTTGAGCTTCTTCCGCTCGCGCAGGCCCAGGGCGGGCGCGCCGGCGGAGGCGGTGGTACGTGCTGGGGTCATGACGCTCATTGTCGGGCATCCGTCCGGTCCTTGCCCAGGTCGGCCGGGTGCGGGGGCGCGTCGTCGGGCCGGGGCAGCAGCGCGGCGACGAGCAGCGCGGCGACCAGGGCCGCGACGCCGCTGACCAGCAGGACGAGGCCCATGCCGTGCAGGTAGGCGGCGTCCGCCGCGTGGGCGATGTGCGGCGCGGCGAGGTGGTCGGCGACCGCGTGCGCGGCGACCACCGAGCCGTCCGCCGCGCCGGCCGCGGGGCCGGGCAGTCCGCGGGTGTCCAGCCGGTCGGCGTACGCGCCGGCGAGGAGCGAGCCGAGCAGCGCGATCCCGAGCGCGCTGCCCACCTGCCGTACGGTCATGAGCAGTCCGGTCCCCGAGCCGGCGCGGTCGACGGGCAGCGCGCCGAGCGCGGAGTCCATCGCGGGCACGACGGCGAAGCCGAAGCCGACTCCGGCCACGGAGAGCCACAGGGCGGTGAAGCCGTAGCCGCTGCCGGCGTCGGTGCGGCTGCCGAGGATCGCGGCGAAGGCGAGGACCACGAGCCCGCCGCTGATCACCGCGCGGGGCCCGAAGCGCCGTACGACGGGTTCCGCGCCGCGGGCGGCGACGAGGAGTCCGCCCATCATGGGCAGCATCCGCACGCCGGTGCCGAAGGCGTCGTTGCCGAGGACGGCCTGGAGGTACTGGGGCAGCACGAACAACAGCCCGGAGAGCACGAACATCACCAGGGTCGCCGCAAGGGTGTTCAGGAAGAAGCCGCGGTGGCGCAGGAGCGTCAGGTCGAGCATGGGGCGCGTCATGCGGCGCTCGCGCAGGACGAGGGCGGTGAGGAGGAGTGCGGAGGCGGCGAGCACGGCGACGACCGGCGGGTCGCCCCAGCCGCGGCCCGGGGCCTCGATGATCCCGTAGATCAGCGCGCCGAGGCCGGCCGCGGTCAGGGCCGTGGAGAGCGCGTCGACCGCGGGGGAGGAGGGGTCGCGGGTCTCGGGCAGCAGGAAGAGGCAGGCGAGCAGGCCGATCGCGACCATCGGGACGTTGATCAGGAAGATCGAGCCCCACCAGAAGTGGTCGAGCAGCCAGCCGCCGAGGATCGGCCCGAGCGGCGCGCCGAGCGCGGCGGAGGCGGAGACGATGCCGACGGCCTTGGTCCGCTCGCCCGGTCCGAAGAGGGCGGGCAGGACGGCCAGGGCGAGCGGCATGACGAGGGCGCCGCCCACGCCCATGACCGCGCGGGCGGCGACGACGAGGGACACGTCGTCGGCGAGGGCTCCGGCGACGGAGGCGGCGAGGAAGATCCCGAGTCCGGTCATCAGCATCCGGCGCCGGCCGAACCGGTCGCCGAGCAGTCCGGCGGGGAGCATCAGCGCGGCGAAGACGACGACGTACGCGTCGGCCATCCACTGCTGTTCCCCGGTGTCGGCGCCGAGCCGCGCGGCCATCGTGGGCAGCGCGACGTTGAGGATCGTCGTGTCGAAACCGAGGACGAGCATGCTCGCGACCAGGGCGGCCAGCGCCCACCAGCGGCGGGGGTCCTGCCGGGCCTCGGCAGGTGAACTGATGACAGTAACCATGAAATGACAGTAACTCTCAGAAGGTAGTGACTGTCAATATCCATCCGGCGGGCGCACAAAAGAGTGGCCGCGGCTGGAGAGCCGCGGCCACCGGGTGTGGAGGGGGGATGGGTCAGCCGTGTTGGTAGGCCACCAGAGAAATGCCCACGTAGTGCACGGCGAAGGCCGCGAGGGTCAGCGAGTGGAAGACCTCGTGGAAGCCGAAGAAGCGGGGCGACGGGTTCGGGCGCTTGATGCCGTAGATCACGCCGCCCGCGCTGTAGAGCAGCCCGCCGACGACGACGAGGACCAGCACCGCGACGCCGCCCTTGTGCAGGAAGTCGGGCAGGAAGAAGACCGCGGCCCAGCCCATCGCGATGTAGCACGGGGTGTAGAGCCAGCGGGGCGCGCCGACCCAGAAGACGCGGAAGGCGATGCCGGCCAGCGCCGCGCCCCAGATGCCCCACAGCAGCCACCGGCCCTGCGAGCCGGGGAGCAGCAGCATGGTCAGCGGTGTGTAGGTGCCGGCGATGATCAGGAAGATGTTGGAGTGGTCGAGCCTGCGCAGGACACGGTCGGCTCTGGGGCTCCAGTTCCCCCGGTGGTAGAGCGCGCTGACGCCGAACAGCAGACAGGCCGTCAGGGCGAAGATCCCGCAGGCGAGCCGGCCGCGCGGCGAGTCGGCGAGCGCGGTGAGCACCAGGCCGGCGACGACCACCGCGGGAAACATTCCCGCGTGCAGCCAGCCGCGCATCTTCGGCTTCACGGGAAGCGGTACGGACTCCGGAGGCGGAACGAGCGAGGGCTCTCCCGCGGGCTGCGGGTTCGCTTCGGATGCAGACGCGGTCATGGTCGGCATCGTACCTACGGGCCCGTAAGTCGCACATCAGTCGGACACATCCGTGCTGATGAGGGGCCGATCCGCACGACATGCGGACGGACCCGTGCCGTCATACGCGTACCCGTACAAGTGGCGATACTCACTCCGCTCAACTGTGAAGCCCTCTGGACAGATGGGCGCCCACGTCGGATGATCAAATGAGTGCGGTCGGCACCGGATGAGCGCCAGAGGAAGTACACGTGAAGCGTCCGGGTCGCAGCCCCCACGGGGCATACATCCCAAAAACCCCTCGATTAGGAGCAATCGTGGCGCGCGACATCGCGGCTCCCCTGTCCTTGGGCACCGTCCCGACCAACCACCGGGAGCTCGCCTCCTGGGTGAACGAGATCGCCGAGCTGACGCAGCCGGACCGCGTGGTCTGGTGCGACGGCTCCGAAGCCGAGTACGAGCGCCTGTGCGAGGAGCTCGTCGCCAAGGGCACGTTCAAGAAGCTCGACCCCATCAAGCGCCCGAACTCCTACTACGCGGCCTCCGACCCGACCGACGTCGCGCGCGTCGAGGACCGCACCTTCATCTGCTCCGAGAAGGAGGAGGACGCGGGCCCGACCAACCACTGGAAGGCCCCCGCCGAGATGCGGGAGATCTTCCAGGGGGAGAAGGGCCTCTTCCGCGGCTCCATGCGCGGCCGCACCATGTACGTCGTGCCCTTCTGCATGGGCCCGCTCGGCTCGCCGCTGTCCGCGATCGGCGTCGAGATCACCGACTCCGCGTACGTCGCCGTCTCCATGCGCACCATGACCCGCATGGGCCAGCAGGTCCTGGACGAGCTCGGCGACGACGGCTTCTTCGTCAAGGCCGTCCACACGCTCGGCGCCCCCCTGGAGGAGAGCCAGGCCGACGTCCCGTGGCCCTGCAACTCCACCAAGTACATCTCGCACTTCCCCGAGGACCGCGAGATCTGGTCGTACGGCTCGGGCTACGGCGGCAACGCCCTGCTCGGCAAGAAGTGCTACGCCCTGCGCATCGCCTCCGTCATGGCGCGCGACGAGGGCTGGCTCGCCGAGCACATGCTGATCCTGAAGCTCACGCCCCCGCACGGCGAGTCGAAGTACGTCGCCGCCGCCTTCCCGTCCGCCTGCGGCAAGACCAACCTGGCGATGCTGGAGCCCACGATCTCCGGCTGGACCGTGGAGACCATCGGCGACGACATCGCCTGGATGCGGTTCGGCGAGGACGGCCGCCTCTACGCGATCAACCCCGAGGCCGGCTTCTTCGGCGTCGCGCCCGGCACCGGCGAGCACACCAACGCCAACGCCATGAAGACGCTGTGGGGCAACTCGGTCTTCACCAACGTCGCGCTCACCGACGACAACGACGTCTGGTGGGAGGGCATGACGGAGGAGACCCCCGCCCACCTCACCGACTGGAAGGGCAACGACTGGACGCCGGAGTCGGGCGTCCCCGCGGCCCACCCCAACGCCCGCTTCACCACGCCCGCCTCGCAGTGCCCGATCATCGCGCCCGAGTGGGAGGACCCCAAGGGCGTGCCGATCTCGGCGATCCTCTTCGGCGGCCGCCGCGCCAGCGCGGTCCCGCTGGTCACCGAGTCCTTCGACTGGCAGCACGGTGTCTTCCTCGGCGCGAACGTGGCGAGCGAGAAGACCGCCGCGGCCGAGGGCAAGGTCGGCGAGCTGCGCCGCGACCCGTTCGCCATGCTGCCCTTCTGCGGCTACAACATGGGCGACTACATGGCCCACTGGGTCAAGGTCGGCGCGGACAAGGACCAGTCCAAGCTCCCGAAGATCTACTACGTGAACTGGTTCCGGAAGAACGCGGACGGCAAGTTCGTGTGGCCCGGCTTCGGTGAGAACTCCCGTGTCCTGAAGTGGATCGTGGACCGCCTCGACGGGCGGGCCGAGGGTGTGGAGACCCCCATCGGCATCCTGCCGACGGTCGACTCCCTCGACACGGACGGCCTCGATCTCGCCCCGGCCGACCTGGAGTTCCTGCTCACGGTCGACAAGGAGGTCTGGCGCGAGGAGGCCTCGCTGGTCCCCGAGCACCTCAACACCTTCGGCGACCACGCGCCCAAGGAGCTGTGGGACGAGTACCGCGCGCTCGTCCGGCGTCTGGGCTGACCCTCGCCGCCTTCCGTTTCCGGCCGGGCCCCCGCACAACGGCGTGCGGGGGCCCGGCCGTGCGACACAGTTGCATCTTGAACACCTTGCCTTCACAGTCCTCCCACATGTTTCATGGACCCGCATGTCGGCCCGTTGATCAGTAGGGCCGTCGATCGATCCCGTGGGGGGACGAGTTGAAGAGATCTCAGCGTTTACGGCGGATGACGGGCACCGCGCTCGCGGTGGCCCTCGGCTCGGCCGGGCTCGTCGGCCTTGCGACGCCCGCCGCGAGCGCCGCGACCCCGTCCGACGAGGTGGCGAAGCTGCCGGTCCCGTCGTTCGGTGACATGGTGGTCGACGACGCGCACGAGCGCGTGTACGTCACCGACGGGCGCAGGTCCGACAGCGGGGCGAGCGCGGTCCTCGTCTACAACTTCCAGGGGCAGCGCGTCGGTTCGCTCCCCACCGACCAGCCGGTGTCCGGCATGGCGCTCAGCGCGGACGGCGCGACCCTGCACGTGTCGCAGTCCAACCGCATGCTGACGTTCGACACGGCGACGCAGGAGAAGACGGGCGCGGCGTACACCAACTACGACGTCACCTGCGGCCGCGAGGTGGCGGTCGCGGGCGGCAAGACGTGGTACACGGAGACGCCCTACAGCGGCAGCTCCTACTGCGACCGGCCCGACAACCTCGCGCTGCTGTACGGGGTCAGCGGGACCTCGTACGTCAACACCGGCTGGAACAGCCAGGGGCGGCTGCGGCTCGACTCCAACCCCGGGGCGCCCGACCGGCTGGTGGCGGGGCAGGCCGGCGCGGGCGCCGACGCCAACCCGTTCGTCACCACGTTCGACGCGAGCGGCGACACCCTGGTGCGCGGACCCTCGCGGCGGTTCGCCGACGCCGAGGGCAAGGGCGCGCTCGACCTGCAGGACATCGCCCAGAGCCCCGACGGCAAGCGGATCGCCGTGGCGGACGCCGCGTACGGCACCCGGCTGCTCGAAGCGGGCGACCTCGCGGACGCCCCGGTCGGCTACCAGCCGCTGCCGGAGGGCGCGAAGGCGTCGGCGGTGGCGTTCAGCGGCGACGGCAAGTATGTGGCCCGGGGCGCGTTCGCCACCGGGAGCACCGCGGACCTGCTGATCCAGCCCGCCGACCCGAAGGACGGCACCACGGCGCTGGAGTTCGCCTTCGAGAGCGAGCTCGACGGCACGCGGGTCGTGCCCGAGGGGCTCGAATGGTCCAAGGACGGCAAGCGCCTCTTCGCTGTCACCGGCAACGCGAGGGGCGAGTACTGGCTGCACGTCGTCCAGCCGCCCGCCGCGCAGTACGACTCCCGCTTCACGGGCACGTTGAGCACCACGCCCAGCAAGCCCGTCGTCGGTGAACCGCTCGGCATCCGGGGCAAGTTGGAGCTGGACGGCCCGGCTCCCGCCGAGCCCGTGAAGGTCGCCGCCATCCGCAAGGACGCCGACGGCACGCAGGAGGTGGCGGCCGCCAAGGTCGCGGCCGACGGCAGCTTCACGGTGCTCGACGTGCCGGACCGGCTCGGCGAGGCGACGTACACGCTGCGCTTCCTCGGTGAAGTCACGCACCGCCCGGCCGAGGACGTCACGGTCACGGTGGACGTGGCCAAGGCGTCGACGGCGATCGAGCTGACCGCGCCGGCCGAGGCGACCCGCGCGGGCGGCGTCGAGATCACCGGCAAGCTCACCGGGCAGGGACGCGCGCTGCCCTCCGGGATCGACCTGAAGGTCACGCGCACCGACCGGTTCGGCACGACCGGCGAGCTGACGGCGGCGCAGGTGGCGGCCGACGGCACGTTCCGGATCAAGGATCTGCCGGGCAAGCGGGGCAAGACGCTCTACAAGGTGAGCTACGCGGGTGACGCCCTGCACGAGGGTTCGTCCGCCCAGGCCACGGTGCGCATCAGCTAGTTGGGCGGTGCATGGAGCACCGGCGGCAGGGCGCGCACCCCCAGTGCCGTCGCCGTTGGTGGCACCCGGTCCGCGGCCTCACCGGCCGCGGACCGGGGCCGTTCAGGAGGCGCCGACCAGGCGCGTGGCGCCCGCGTGGGCGTCCATGCGCTCCGCGGCGAGGATCGCCGCCGCGGTGTCGGCGCGGGAGGCCGCCACCACCAGGGCGCGGCCCGCGAGGGCGTGGGCGCGCTGGTGCAGGGCGGCGAGGTGGGACTCGGGACCGGCGGCCGCGGCCGAGGAGCGGGGCGGGTGCGCACCGCCGCGCAGCCGCGCCACCTGGTGGGCCAACTGCTCGGCGGCGCCGTCCAGTTCCGCCGAGGGGGCCAGGGCGCGCAGCTCGTCGGTGACGGCGAGGAGCGCCGCGAGGTGCCCGGCGAGCTGGATGTCCAGCTCCTCCTCGCGGGAGCGGTGCGGGAAACCGGCGTCGTCGGCCATCGTGTGGACCGACTTGGTGCGGATCGGCTCGTACATGGGATGGCCTCCAGACGGTTGCTTGAAAGCCATCCTAGCTTAGATCCTGTCTAAAGTTGAGCCGAGGCCAAGAGGGCTGGGTCACGGCTGGCCGTAGCCGTCCAGGAACTTCCCGATCCGGGTGACCGCCTCCGCCAGATCCGTCGCGGTCGGCAGCGTCACGACCCGGAAGTGATCGGGCTCCGGCCAGTTGAACCCCGTACCGTGCACGACCATGATCTTCTCGGCGCGCAGCAGGTCGAGGACCATCTGCCGGTCGTCCTTGATCTTGAAGACCTTCGGGTCGAGCCGCGGGAAGAGATAGAGCGACCCCTTCGGCTTCACGCAGCTCACCCCGGGGATCTGCGTCAGCAGGTCGTACGCGGTGTCGCGCTGCTCCAGGAGCCGGCCGCCCGGCAGCACCAGGTCGTTGATCGTCTGGCGTCCGCTGAGCGCCGCGACCACGCCGTGCTGGCCGGGCATGTTCGCGCACAGGCGCATGTTGGCGAGGATCGTCAGCCCCTCGATGTACGAGGAGGCGTGCGCCTTCGGGCCCGAGATCGCCATCCAGCCCACGCGGTACCCAGCCACCCGGTACGCCTTCGACATGCCGTTGAAGGTGAGGGTGAGGAGGTCGGGGGCGATGGCGGCGGTCGGCGTGTGCGTCACGCCGTCGTAGAGGATCTTGTCGTAGATCTCGTCCGAACAGACCAGGAGGTTGTGGCGGCGCGCGATGTCCGTGAGGCCGCGCAGCATCTCGTCGCTGTAGACGGCGCCGGTCGGATTGTTCGGGTTGATGACGACGATCGCCTTGGTGCGGTCGGTCACCTTGCGCTCGATGTCGGCGAGGTCCGGCATCCAGTCGGCCTGCTCGTCGCACCGGTAGTGCACGGCGGTGCCGCCGGAGAGGGAGACGGCCGCGGTCCACAGGGGGTAGTCGGGCGCCGGTACGAGGACCTCGTCGCCGTCGTCGAGCAGGCCCTGCATGGCCATCACGATCAGCTCGGAGACGCCGTTGCCGATGAAGACGTGCTCGACGTCGGTCTCGATGCCCAGGGTCTGGTTGTGCATGACGACCGCGCGGCGGGCGGCCAGCAGGCCCTTCGCGTCGCCGTAGCCGTGGGCGGTGCCGACGTTGCGGAGGACGTCCTCGAGGATCTCGGGCGGGCACTCGAAGCCGAAGGCCGCGGGGTTGCCGGTGTTGAGCTTGAGGATGCGGTGTCCGGCCGCCTCCAGCCGCATCGCCTCCTCGAGCACCGGGCCCCGGATCTCGTAACAGACGTTGGAGAGCTTCGTCGACTGGATGACCTGCATGTCCGCGAGCTTACGGCCGGGTCGCACGGGCCGCTCCGTGTTTTCGGACACAAGGGGGACGCGAGGGGCGGCCGCCGGCGTGTTCTGTCAGCGGTGAGTTGTGTCCGTCCGCGGTCTTGTCCTGGCGGCCGGTGGGCCCAACAATGCGCATGACAAAACCGAACGAACTTCGGTCACATGGTCATCAGAGGGGATCCCCCACATGAACAAGCCTCTCGCCGGTGTCTGCTTCGCCGCGCTCCTTCTGGGAGCGACGGCGGCGCCGGCCGCGGCCGTCAGCGACGAGCGCCCCGCGAAACCCACGGTCAAGGCGGTCAACTTCGCCGGAACCGTCGCGCTCAGCAACTGCTCCGGCTCCGTGGTCCGCGTACCCGGCTCCCAGCCGGCCGACCCGGCGCTCGTCCTGTCCAACGGACACTGCCTGGAGGGCGGCTTCCCGGCGCCCGGCCAGGTCATCGTCGACAAACCGTCGTCCCGCAGCTTCACGCTGCTCAACGCCTCCGGCGGCAACGCGGGGACGGTCCGGGCCTCCAAGATCGCGTACGGCACGATGACCGACACGGACGTGTCGCTGTACCAACTCACCAGCACCTACCGCGACATCGAGAGCCGGTACGGGATCAAGGCGCTGGAGCTGAACGCGTCCAGGCCCGAGCAGGGCCGGGCGATCACCGTCGCCTCCGGTTACTGGAAGAGGCTGTACAAGTGCAACATCGACGGCTTCGCGTACCGCCTCAAGGAGGGGCAGTGGACCTGGAAGGACTCGGTCCGCTACACCTCCGCCTGCCAGACCATCGGCGGCACCTCGGGCTCCCCGGTGATCGACGACGCGACCGGCAAGGTCGTCGCCGTCAACAACACCGGCAATGAGGACGGCGAGCGGTGCACGGACAACAACCCGTGCGAGGTCGACGAGAACGGCAGGGTCACGGTCCGCCAGGGCATCAACTACGCCCAGGAGACCTACTGGATCGTGCCGTGTGTCGGGCCGGGCAACAAGATCGACCTGACCCGCGCGGGCTGCACGCTGCCCAAGCCGGCCAGGCTGAAGTAACCCGGCCAGGCCCCCGCGAGGCCCCGCACATCCGGCCGGTACCGGCGCTCGGCGCGCCGGTACCGGCCGGAACCGTGTGCGTCAGCCGTTGATCTGCCGGGGTCCGCCGCCGCCACCGGTGATCTGGATCTTGCGCGGCTTCGCCTGTTCGGCGACCGGGATGCGCAGCGTCAGGACACCCGAGTCGTACGAGGCGTCGATCCGCTCGGTGTCGAGCGTGTCGCCGAGGAACAGCTGGCGGGTGAAGGTGCCGACGGGGCGTTCGGCGGCGAGCATCTCCACGTTCTCCGGCGCGGGGGAGCGGCGCTCCGCCTTCACGCTCAGCACGTTGCGCTCGACGTCCAGGTCGATCGACTCGGGGTCGACGCCCGGCAGATCGAAGTGGACGACGACGTCGTCCCCCGCGCGGTACGCGTCCAGCTGCATGCCGGCCGGACGGCTGCCGCCGAAGACCTGCTGGGTGAGACGGTCGAAGTCGCGGAACGGGTCGGTACGCATGAGCATCACGGCTCACTCCTCTCCACAGGTGGTGTTGGGTGCGATGCCCTACGGTTTATGTATATAGCTCGGCGGCAGAAACTTGACAAGCCTCGACTCAAGGAAGGTCGGGAGAGGGCCCGGCGTCCGGCGGCCCGCCCGATACCTGTCACGGCCGAGGCAGACATCCGCATACGCCGTTGGTAGCGTTCCGCCGGTGACCTCCTCGCACGGCCCCGACCGGCTCGATGACGACGACTACCCCGCCTACACGATGGGCCGGGCCGCCGAGCTGATCGGCGCCACGCCCGCCTTCCTGCGGGCCGTCGGCGAGGCCCGGCTGATCGCGCCCCTGCGGTCCGAGGGCGGGCACCGCCGCTACTCCCGCTACCAGCTGCGCATCGCCGCGCGGGCCAGGGAACTCGTCGACCAGGGCACCCCCGTCGACGCGGCCTGCCGCATCGTCATCCTGGAGGACCAGCTCGAAGACGCGCTCCGGCTCAACGAGCAGCTGCGGGGCGACACCGCCGCGAGCGGGCGGACGCCGTCCTGAAGGCGCCGGGCGCGAAACGTTGCGTCACGCACCGCCGCATATCTACGACGGCACATACAGAATTTCGCGCCGGGTCCGGCGCCGAATAAGTTCCGGCCGACGCGCGATTTGGAAAATCGCGCGCCGTCGGCGATGGCGTGCTACTGTCGATTTCAGTTGCAGTTGTGGTTCCCAGAGACTCCAAGTGCTCACGTCGGCTTTATGTGCTGGCGGGGGCACTTTGTATTGCCGGTCATTCCGGACGGGGTAATCATCGCGGCGACGCGGAGTCCGCACAGTGTGGGCTTCCGGGCACTGCCCCGAAGGAGATATGACATGGCTAACGGCACCGTGAAGTGGTTCAACGCTGAAAAGGGCTTCGGCTTCATCGAGCAGGAGGGCGGCGGCGCCGACGTCTTCGCTCACTACTCGAACATCGCCACCCAGGGCTTCCGTGAGCTGCAGGAGGGCCAGAAGGTGACCTTCGACGTCACGCAGGGCCAGAAGGGCCCGCAGGCCGAGAACATCGTTCCCGCCTGACGCTGACGCTCACGCGTACTTCGTGGCTGGGGCCCGCACCTTGGGTGCGGGCCCCAGCCCGTTGTGTTTCAGGAAGCGTTGCGCGCTTCTTCTAGATTTCCACCGGCTCTCGGGGATTAAATTCTCCGTGGCCGGGAATACGTTTCAATTTCCCCGGCCGTTCCTGCGATTCTCGGCACCGCTCGACACCGGTCGGTGACGGACAGAATTCCTCGATACGCGCCGCATCGAGGAAGGTTCTCCATGAACCGTTCGACTCGCACGAACAGCCGGCGCCCCAAGAGTCCGGGCCGACGCCCCGCGGCCCTCCAGGGCGAGTTCGCGCTGCCGGTCACCGTCACGCCCGCGCTCCCGCCCGTCGAGGACTTCGCCGCCCTCGGCCTCCCGGACGGCGTCCTGAAGACCCTCACCGGGCTCGGCGTCACCGCCCCCTTCCCGATCCAGGCCGCCACGCTGCCCAACTCCCTCGCGGGCCGCGACGTCCTCGGCCGCGGCCGCACCGGATCCGGCAAGACCCTCGCCTTCGGCCTCGCGGTGCTCGCCCGGACCGCGGGACAGCGCGCCGAACCGCGCCGCCCGCTCGCCCTGATCCTCGTCCCCACCCGCGAGCTCGCCCAGCAGGTGACCGACGCCCTCGTCCCGTACGCCAGGACGCTGAGGCTGCGCATGGCCACCGTCGTCGGCGGCATGTCGATCGGACGGCAGGCCGGTGCCCTGCGCACCGGCGCCGAGGTCGTCGTCGCCACCCCGGGCCGGCTCAAGGACCTCATCGAGCGCCGCGACTGCCACCTGGACCAGGTCGCCGTCACCGTCCTCGACGAGGCCGACCAGATGGCCGACATGGGCTTCCTGCCCCAGGTCACCGAATTGCTCGACCAGGTGCGGCCGGGCGGCCAGCGGATGCTGTTCTCGGCCACCCTGGACCGCAACGTCGACCTCCTGGTCCGCCGCTACCTCAGCGACCCCGTCGTCCACTCCGTCGACCCCTCCGCGGGCGCGGTCACCACGATGGAGCACCACGTGCTGCACGTGCACGGCGCCGACAAGTACGCCGCCACCACGGAGATCGCCGCCCGGGACGGCCGCGTGATCCTCTTCCTCGACACCAAGCACGCGGTCGACCGGCTCACCACCCACCTGCTGAGCAGCGGTGTACGGGCGGCGGCACTGCACGGCGGCAAGTCCCAGCCCCAGCGCACCCGCACCCTCGCCCAGTTCAAGTCCGGGCAGGTCACCGCGCTCGTCGCCACGAACGTCGCGGCCCGCGGCATCCACGTCGACGACCTCGACCTCGTCGTCAACGTCGACCCGCCCGCCGACCACAAGGACTACCTGCACCGCGGCGGCCGCACCGCGCGGGCGGGCGGCTCGGGCAGCGTCGTCACCCTGGTCACCTCCGCACAGCGGCGCGACATGAACCGGCTGATGATCGCCGCCGGCATCCGGCCGCACACGGCGCAGGTGCGCTCCGGCGAGGCCGAGCTGACCCGCATCACCGGAGCGAAGACCCCGTCCGGCATCCCGGTGACCATCCCCGCGCCGCCCAAGGAGAGCTCCCGCCGCGGCGGCGCCTCCTCCGGCGGCCGCCGCCCCCGCGACGGCCGCGCGCGACGCGCCTACGCCGCCCGTACGCGGAGCGAATCCGCGGCCTGAACCGGGCCCGTACGGCACCGGTCCACCGTCCCCTTCCTCCCCACCTGTGAGGCACCATGCGCTGTGTCATCGCCCGTTTCCCCTTCGACCTGTTCAAGAGCGAGGTCGAGCAGGCCATGAAGGGCGTCAAGCCCGAGCCCGTCACCGGCGAGTCCGTGATCATCGGCCGCCGGCACTACCCCGTCAAGCAGGTCGGCGAGGTCATCACCCGGCAGGACCGCCGTGACTTCTCGGCGCGCGAGGTGACCAGGGCGCTGACCGGCCTCGGCTTCACCTGCCGCACGGCGCCCGAGCCCGTCGCCCCGGAGCCGGCCCCGGCGCCCTGGCCGACCTCGGTCGTCTAGGGCCTCTCGCTCTCGTCTAGGGCCTCTCAGGCGGACCGGCCCCAGGACGTCCAGCACGTCCCGGGGGCGGTGGCGCCTCGTGCGGTGTTCGTGCCGCCGCGAGCGCCGCCGCCCCCGGCAGCCAGCCGAGCGCCGCGCCCCACACCGCGCCGAAGAGTGCGCCGACGAGCGGCAGGATCAGCCAGCCCCACATCCCCGCCTCGACCATGCGGGCCGCCACCATGCCCCGCCACACGCCCGCGAGCGCCGCGCCCGCGATCAGCGCCGTCCACCCCGCGCACAGCCGGCGGACCCGGCCCGCCCCGGGGCGCAGCCGCAGATGGCGGCGCATCCGTGCCGCCGCCCCGGCGATCAGGAGCAGCGCCGCGAAGTCCTCGCAGAGCTGCCGGCTCCACTCCGTCGCGCCCAGGGGCGTCGCCCGCAGACCCGGCAGGGCGAAGGGCACGCCGAGCGCGCCCGGCACGACCGTCAGACCAGCCCGCGCCGTGAACGCGGTCAGCAGGGTCGCGCTGCCGTGGGCCAGGACCAGCAGCAGGCAGACCCCGGCGACCACGGCCGTGGCATCCGTCCGGGCCCGCAACACGTCGAACGTCGTCCGCATGGCGCGCCACTGTAGGCCGCGCCGACCCTGACGGACAGGGTCCGGCCGGAAAAAGTGAACAATGCTCAGGTCTGTTGTGCCGGGGCTTCCCCCACCTACCATCCGGGCCATGAAGTCCCTTGCCGCGTGGCGTACTTGGGCGGTCGGCGGTGTGGTGCTCGCCGTCGCCGCCGCGCTGCTGGTCGCCGTCGGCCCCGACGGCGCGGGCGCCGCACGGGCCGACACCGCCACCGGCCACCGCTGGATCACCGACCGGCAGGGCCGCGCGCTGGTGCTGCGCGGTCTGTCCACGGCGAGCAGCGCCAAGCAGGCCGCCGACGGCATGCCGTGGATCGGCGAGCAGGACGTGGCGCGCGAACGCCGCGAGCTGGGCACCGACTTCGTCCGCTTCCTCCTCCAGTGGCGCAAGGTCGAGCCGGCGCCGGGAACGTACGACACGGCGTATCTGCGGCAGGTCGCCGAACGGGTCCGCTGGTACGGCGAGCGCGGCTACCACGTCCTGCTCGACATGCACCAGGACCTGTACGGGCCGAAGACCGGCGGCAACGGCGCGCCCGGCTGGGCCACGGAGACGGACGGGCTGACCTCCGCCGCCACCGACCCCTGGGAACTCGGCTACGCCGAGCCCGGGACCGTCCGCGCCTTCGACCGTTTCTGGGGGACGGTCGAAGGCGGCGGGCGTGATCTGCGGGCCCACTACGTCGGCGCCCTGCGCGCCGTGGCCCGGCACTTCGCCGACGACGACACCGTCATCGGCTACGACCTGATGAACGAGCCCTGGGGCGGCAGCGTGCAGGGCCCCGCGTTCGAGGCCGGGCCGCTCGCCCGCCTCTACCGGGACGCCATCGACGCCATCCGCACCGTCGACCGCGACCACTGGCTCTTCGTCGAGCCGTCCGCCATCGGCGCCAACTGGGGCTTCGCCTCCGGACTCCCGCGCCTGGCCGACCCGCGCGGCGACGGCGACAGGGCCCGCATCGCGTACGCGCCCCACCTCTACCCCCTCCCCATGGACCTCGGCGGCGGCTACACGGGCGACACCAAGGGGCAGGTCGACCGCTCCCTGCGGGCCTGGCGCGAGCAGACCGAGAAGACCGCGCGGCGGCTCGGGGCGCCCGTGGTCATCGGGGAGTTCGGGCTCGACGTGGGGCTGCCGGGTGCCATGGAGTACGTCGAGAAGGTGCAGCGCATGGCCGACGAGATGGGCGCGGGCCTCGCCTACTGGTCCAACGACCCCGGCTCCTGGGCGCCGTGGGACGCCGACATGAAGCCGACCGTGCTGCTGCCCGTCCTCGACCGGCCCTACCCACGGGCCATCGCGGGGGACCCGGTGGCCTATCGCTGGGACGCGGCGAAGAAAACGCTGACGGTGAGCTGGCGGGGCAAGGCGGGCGTGCGGGGCGGCACGGAGGTCTATCTGCCGGCGCGTCACTTCCCGCACGGCGGCCGCACGCGGGGCGCCGAGCGGCGCTCCTGGGACCCCGACTCCCGTGTCCTCACGCTCGGTTCGGGCCCCGGCACGCACTCCGTGCGCATCACACCGCGGGGGTGAAAGGGAAGAGCCCCGGCCCCTTGTCCGCCGCGGACCGGGCCTCCAAGAATGCCCCTGACATCCGCACGACAGGCGTACGTCACAAGGGGGGCTCCACCGATGGGAAAGCCGAGCAAAGCAGTCACGGGCGGCCTGCTCGCCCTCGCGCTGGCCGGGGCCGGCGCGACACCCGCGCTCGCGGGACCCGTCCGGCCGGACGGGCAGGCACCGGCACGGGCCAGGACGGTCGACTTCGCGGGGACGGTGGCGCTCAGCAACTGTTCCGGCTCGGTCGTCCGCATGCCGAAGTCCTCGGCGGGCGACCCGGCGCTCGTCCTCACCAATGGCCACTGCCTGGAGACCGGTTTCCCCGCCGCGGGCGAGGTCATCGTCGACCAGCCGTCCACCCGCACCTTCAAGCTGCTCGACGCAAAGGCGGATGAGGTCGGCACACTCAAGGCGTCCAAGGTGGCGTACTCGACGATGACGGACACCGACATCACGCTGTACCGGCTCACCACCAGCTACCGCGACATCACCAAGAAGTACGGGATCAGGCCGCTGGTGCTGGAGGACGACCACCCGGTGAAGGGCCGCGCGATCACGCTCGTCTCCGGCTACTGGAAGAAGACGTACAGCTGCAACATCGACGGGTTCGTCTACCGCATGAAGGAGGGGGAGTGGACCTGGAAGGACTCGGTCCGCTACACCCCGGCCTGCCAGACCATCGGCGGCACCTCCGGCTCACCGGTGATCGACAGGAAGACCGGCAGGGTCACGGCCGTCAACAACACGGGCAACGAGGACGGCGAACGCTGCACCATCAACAACCCCTGCGAGATAGACCGGCGCGGCAACGTCACCGTGCGCAAGGGCATCAACTACGCGCAGGAGACGTACGGGATCGTGCCGTGCGTCGGCAAGCACAGCGAGATCGACCTCCGCCGCAAGGGCTGCAAGCTGCCGCGTCCGGCCGCCGCCCGGAGGTAGCGGGCGGGCCCGGCGGGCTTGGCGGGCCCGCCCGAACCGGCGCGTGGCCTCAGGAAAGGCGCTCGGCTCCCGCGTCGTCCCGGAGCACTGCGGTGAACCGGGACCACGCGGCGGCGGGCACGGCGAAGGTCGGACCGTCTTCGCCGAGCTTCGAGTCACGGATGTGGATGGTGTGGGGGCAGGTGGCTATCTCTACGCAGTTTCCGCCCTCGTCGTCGCTGTGGCTGGACTTGCGCCAGGACAGGGCTACTTCTATGCAGTTACTGCCTTGGTCATCGCTGTAGCTGGACTTGAACCAGGAAAGCTGCTCGCTCATAGTTCCTCCGCCAGTCTCCTGATGAGCTGTGCCGATTCCTCAATGCTGAGGGCATGCGTGCGGATCATGCCATGGCGCTGCGTCAGTCTGCTGACCTTTCCGGGGTCGGCGTAGAAGGCGCTGGTCTCCTGGCCCTCGCAGAAGGCGCACTTCTCGTGATCGGGGCTCTCCAGCAGAACCAATGACCCCGTCAGGGCGAGCCCGCTGCACCTCCCCATCGGCAGCACCTGAACCGACACGTTCCGCAACTCGGCCGTCTCCAGCAGGTGTTGCAGTTGCCGTCTCATGGCCTCCCGGCCGCCCACCATCGTCCGCAACGCGGCCTCGTACACCACGAACCCGAAGACCACGGACGGGCGTGCCCGCAGCGCCTCCTGTCTGCGCAGTCGCGCGTTCACCCGCTCTTCGACGGTCTCGTCGTCCAGGGGCGGGCAGCTCTCGCTGATCAATGTGCGTGCGTACTCCTCGGTCTGCAACAGGCCGGGGATGAGCAGCGGTTCGTACGAGTGGATGGCGATGGCCTCGGCCTCCGCCTGCATGAACTCCTGCGACCGCGCCGGAAACGGCTCCGGCTTCAGGTAGTCCTGGGCCGACAGCAGCAGCCCGTGCGCGTCGCACATCTCGTCCGCCAGCTGGAGCAGCCGGAGCGTCGGTTTGCGGCGGCCGTTCTCCATCGACTTGACGTACTCGTAGTGGTAGCCGGCCTCCTTGCACAGCTCCTCGCGGGTGACTCCCGCCTGTTCCCGCCACCGTTTGACCTGGTTGCCGCAGTAGCGCCAGGCCATCGGCGGCTGGGAGTTCACCTCGGTCATCGGGCCCGCCCCTCTGATGCGCGCCGGGTACGGTCACGTTCTGTACCCGTGTCGATACTCCAGAAGGCTATGCCCGGCCCGGCAGCGTATGAGGCATGGAACGCACAACTTCCCCCCTGCCGGGCGAGCTTGAGTGGCGGATGCCGCGCGATCCGCGCAGCGTCGGCAGGTCGCGGGCGCTGCTCGCCGAGCAGGCGCGGGCCTGGAAGGTCCCGGACGGCGTGGCGGAGGCGGCCGTACTGCTGCTCAGTGAGCTGATGACCAACGCCGTACGGCACGGGCGGGTGCCGGCGGGCCGTGAGGTCGGGGCGCGGTGTGTGCTGGACGGGAACGTCCTGCGGGTCGAGGTGGCGGACGCGAGTCACGTGCCGCCGTGCCCGAGGAAGGCGGGGCCGGACGACGAGTCGGGGCGGGGTCTGGCCCTGGTGGAGCTGCTGGCCGACGCGTGGGGGGTGCGCCCCCGGCCGTATGGGATCGGCAAGACGGTCTGGTTCGAGCTGGTGTTGTCCGGGACGGAACCGGACTGCCCGCCACCCGGTGACGGCGTCCGGTGCCGGTGAGACGTTGCCTGGGGCACTCGCCGCCGGACGGGCCGGTGGGAGGAAGGGGGCACCATGACCAAGATGATCGGTCACGTGGAGTACGCGGACGACGAGGCGGAAGCGACCGAACTGCTCACGGCGTACAGCAAGTCGATCGGCCTTCCCTGGGGACTGATCCCGCAGCGCAAACGCGACGCCTCCGTCCGCATCGCGACCTACGAGGACAAGAACAACGGTCTCGCCGCGGCCAAGAAGACCCTAGAGGATGACGCGATCGAGCAGCGGCACGCGGAACGGGTGGCGGAACGCAGGGCGGCCATCCAGAAGCAGGCCGACTCCCTGGTGAAGGCGGTCGGCGAGAAGAGCGACGCCGGCCTGCTCCTCGACCTGTGCAGGCACCACTACGAGGAGGCCAACCACCCCGATTTCACCTTCGGTTCGGGCATGACGGAGCCCGAATACGCCGCCTTCCGGGCGGAGTGGGAGGAGGCCGCCCAGCTGGCCGCGGAGCGCTACAGCCAGTTCACGAACCTCTACGCGACCGAGATCCAGGACAAGAAGGCCCTCGGCAAGGGGCAGGTCGGGGACACCCTGGCCACGCGTGAGCGGCAGGGCAACGTGTTCGTGACGATCATGGGCGCGAAGTTCAACGCCCACATCGACATCAAGGGCAAGAAGAAGTGAGCGAGTAGCGGCGGGCGGGGTCCTCGGGGTCAGGGGGTGCGGCGTACCGCGCGGCCCGCGAGGACGTCCGTGCGGCGGCCGTCCCGCATCACGAACCTGCCGTCGATCAGGACGTGCGGGATGCCGGTCGGCAGGGTGCGCGGCGCCTCGAACGTCGACCCCGCCGCGACCGTCTCCGGGTCGAAGAGGACGAGGTCGGCGCGGTAGCCCTCGCGGACCAGGCCCCGGTCGGGCAGCCGCAGCCGGGCGGCGGGCCGCGAGGTGAGGTGGGCGACGGTCTCCTCCAGGGACATGACGCCCAACTCCCGAGCGTAGCGCCCGAGATACTGCGGGAACGTGCCGTACGCGCGGGGGTGCGGCTTATAGCCCTGCAGGATGCCGTCGCTGCCGCCGGTGTGCACGCGGTGCCGCATGATCGCCCGGACGTTCTCCTCGTGGCCGACGTGCTGGAGGATCGTCGAGCCGAGCCGGTCGGCGATGAGGAGACGGCGGGCGGTGACCCACGGCTCCTCGCCGCGCTGGGCCGCCGACTCGGCGATCGTCTTGCCGACGCAGGAGGCGAGCCCGGGGTCGCTCACGCCCGAGACCTCGATCGTGTCCCACTCGATGGGCACGCCGTGGCAGCCGTCGGCGCCGATGACCTCCATGTGGTGCCGGATCTTCTCGGCGGTCGCGTCGTCGCTCAGGCGGGCGAGGACGGCGTCGGGCCCGCCCTCACCGGCCCAGCTGGGCAGCATCGCCACGAGGGTGGTGCAGCCGGGGGTGTAGGGGTAGGTGTCGAGGCTGATGTCGGCGCCCTGGGCGAGGGCGTCGTCGAGGAGGGCGAGCAGATCCGGCGCCTTGCCCTTGTTCACGCCGAAGTTCATGGTGGCGTGGGCGAGGTGGAGGGGGCAGTTCGCGGTACGGGTGAGGTTCACCATCTCCTCGTACGCCTGGAGGGCCCCGGCGCCGTAACTGCGGTGATGCGGGCAGTAGTAGCCCTTGTGGGCCGCCACCACCTTGCAGAGCTCGGTGAGTTCGGAGTCGTCGGCGTACATGCCGGGCGTGTAGGTGAGGCCGGATGACATGCCGACGGCACCCTCCCGCATCCCCTCGGCGACGAGCTGCTTCATCCGCTCGACCTCGGCGGGTGTCGCCGGGCGGTCGTCCCAGCCCATCGCGTACATGCGGACGGTGCCCTGGGGGATGAGGTAGGCGGCGTTGACGGCGGTGCCCTGCCGGTCCAGGCGGTCCAGGTACTCGCCGACCGTCCGCCAGTCGAAGTCGATGTCGCCGCCGTCGCCGTTCCAGCCGGTGATGGCCTGGCGGACCTGGGCGAGCGTGCGGTCGTCCACGGGGGCGTAGCTCAGCCCGTCCTGGCCGATCACCTCCAGGGTCACGCCCTGGGCGGCCTTGGCGGTGTGCTCCGGGTCGCGGAGGAGGGCGAGGTCGCTGTGGGCGTGCATGTCGATGAAGCCGGGCGCCACCGCCAGGCCGTGGGCGTTCAGGGTGGCCCGCCCCGTGGGACGGGGGCCGCTCGACCGTCCCTCCCGGTGGATCTCGGTGATCCTGCCCTCGTGTACGGCGAGGTCGGCGCGGTAGGAGGCACCTCCGGTGCCGTCTATGACGCGTGCGTCCCGGATGACCAGGTCCATGGAGGTGCCTCTCTGTGGGCTTCTTAGCGCTTCTTCTCGCCCGGCTGCGGGCCCTACCTGGGCTGTGCGGTGCGGGGTAAACGGGTGGGTGGGTGGGAGGCATCCGCCGCGCAGCGGCGGCCCAGAGCCCCGCCCAAGACCCAGGGGTCAGAAGAACGTTCGGATGTAGTCCGAAACCGTCCCGTCCCCCTCGACCAGAGGAATCAGCTGCCACTTGTCGAAGGACGTGCAGGGGTGCGAGAGCCCCATGCCGACCCAGTCGCCCACCGCGAGGTCCGCCTCCGGCGACGTCCGCAGCCACCCGTGCTGGTCGGAGAGGCCGGTGACCGTCACCCCGGTGGCGGGCCGCTCCACCCCGTCCCGGCGTACGACCTGCGCCTCGGGCAGGTCCAGGTCGTACGCCGCGTCCCGCTTGCCCGCGTTGGTGAACGCCTGCTCGGTGGTGGGCCGGGACACCACCTGGGCCCAGAGCCGGAAGGCGGGCTCGAGCGCGCCCTCATCGGGGACCCGGTTGAACGGCGTCAGATGCTTGTAGTGGCCGTCGTCGTGCGAGACGTACGCGCCGGAGCGCAGCAACTTGAGCAGCGGGCGCGACAGTTCGGGGATCTCCGCGAAGACCGACGCCACCGCGTCGAACCACGCGCTGCCGCCCGCGCTGACGACGACCTCCGGCAGGTCCGCGAAGAGCCCCGACGCGTCGAAGTCGCCGAGCAGCGCGACGAGGCGGCGCAGCCACGCCGTGACCGTGGCGGTCGACGCCTCGGGCACCTCGCCCTCGTACCCGGCGACGCCCACGAGCCGCAGCGTGTCCGCGGCCGCGACGGCGTGGGCGATCTCGAAGCACTCGGCCTCGGTCCGCACGCCGGTCCGCGCCCCGTCGCCCGCCGCGAGCTCGACGACGACGTCCACGGGACGGCTCGCGCCCGCCGCGCCGAGTGCGGCGTGCATCAGCTCGACGCCGCGTACGGAATCCACGTAACAAATGAAGCGGAAGGAGGGGTCGGCGTCCAGTTCGGCGGCGAGCCACCGCAGGGCCGCCGCGTCGACGAGTTCGTTGGCGAGGAAGATCCGCTCGGTGCCGAACTCCCGTGCCACGCGCACCTGGTGGGGCACGGCGAGGGTGATGCCCCAGGCGCCGCGCTCCAGCTGGCGGGCGAAGAGCTGCGGGGCCATCGACGTCTTGCCGTGCGGCGCGAAGGCGAGGCCGTGCCGCTCGGAGTACGTCTCCATGAGGGCGAGGTTGTGCTCCAGGCGCTCGGCGGAGAGCGCGAGGACCGGGGTGGTGAAGCCGCCGGTGAAGAGGTTCCTGCGCTGGGCCGCGAGCTCGCCGACGGTGAGGCCCTCCGCGTCCGGGGGCAGGCCCTTGAAGCGGTGGTCGATCCGCTCATCGGCGAGTGCGGACAGCGGATCGGCGGGACGTTCGACGGCGTTGTCGGCGGCCATGGGGCGCCTCCTCCAGGAGTGCGTTGCAGCATGTGCAACAGTCATTGCGTATGTCGCTTACAGCTGTCTAACATCCGCACCAACGCCGGGTCAACGGATCCGGAGAGTCGGTTGAGGGGCTGGAAGATCGTGACCGCACAGGCAGCCGCAGGGGCGGCCGCACAGGCAGCAGTGGACGTCGTGGCGCTCGGCGAGTCCATGGTCACCTTCCTGCCCGCGCGCCCCGGCCGCCTCGCCGACGTACCCTCCTTCGACCGCGGGATCGGCGGCGCCGAGTCCAACGTGGTCTGCGCGCTCGCCGCCGCCGGACACACCACCCGGTGGGTCAGCCGGGTCGGCGCCGACGGCTTCGGCGACCACCTGATCGAGACGATCGGCGGATACGGCGTCGACACCTCCGCCGTCGGCCGCGACCCGCACCGCCCCACCGGCATCTACTTCCGCACCGCCGACGACCGCGACACCGACGCCCACGAGGTCGTCTACTACCGCGCGGGCTCCGCCGCCTCCGCCATGTCCCCGGGCTCGGTGGACGAGGACGCCCTCACCTCCGCCCGCATCCTGCACCTGTCCGGCATCACCCCTGCCCTCTCCGCCGACTGCCTCGCCCTCGTACGCCACCTCTGCGCCCGGCGCCCGGAGCGCGGCCCGCTCGTCTCCTTCGACGTCAACCACCGCCCCGGGCTGTGGAAGGACACCGGCGACGGCCCCCGCGTACTCCTCGACCTCGCCCGCGGCGCCGACCTCGTCTTCGTCGGCGAGGAAGAGGCCGCGGCGGCCTGGGGCGTGACCGGCGGGGCCGACGCCATCCGCGCCGCCCTGCCCGAGCCCGCCACCCTCGTCGTGAAACAGGGCGGCCACGGCGCCACCGTCTTCCGCCACGGCGAGGACCCCGTCTTCCGGGCCGCCCTGCGGGTCGACGTCGTCGCACCCGTCGGCGCCGGGGACGCCTTCGCCGCCGGATTCCTCTCCGCCACTCTGCGCGGCCTGCCCGCCGGCCGCTGCCTGCGCCACGGCCACCTGATGGCCGCCGCCGCCCTCACCGTCCCCGGCGACCTCGCCACGCCCCCCGCCCGCACGCACGCCGACCGCCTCGCCGCCCTGGACGACGCCGCCTGGGAGACACTTCGTCTCGGCCCCGGCTGGACCGACCGCGTCCCGGAGGACACCGGGGCCGAGGAGGAGGTACGTACCCCATGAGCCAGACCGTCGACCGCGCGCTGTCGATCCTGCCGCTGCTCGCCGAGGGCCCCGCCGACCTGGGCCAGGTCGCCGACCGGCTCGACGTGCACAAGTCCACGGCCCTGCGGCTCCTGCGCACCCTCCACGAACACGGCCTGGTCTTCCGCCAGTCCGACCAGCGCTACCGCCTCGGCGCGCGCCTCTTCGCCCTCGCCCAGCAGGCCGTCGAGAGCCTCGACGTGCGGGAGATCGCCCACCCCCACCTCCTCGACCTCAACGAGAAGTGCGGCCACACGGTCCACCTCGCCGTCTACGAGGAACAGGAAGTCCTCTACATCGACAAGGTCGAGAGCCGCTACCCGGTGCGGATGTACTCCCGCATCGGCAAGCCGGTGGCGATCACCGTCGCCGCCGTCGCCAAGCTGCTGCTCGCCGACTTCCCCGAGGCCGAGCGCCGCGCCATCGCGGAGAAGCTCGACTACCCCACCTACACGTCCCGTTCGACGCCCAACGCCACCGCGTTCCTGCGCGAGTTGGAGAAGGTGCGCGAACAGGGCTGGGCCACCGACCTCGGTGGCCACGAGGAGTCCATCAACTGCATCGGCGCCCCCATCCGCGGCGCGGACGGGCGCGTCGTCGCCGCCATGTCGGTCTCCGCACCGAACGTCGTGGTGACCGCCGAGGAACTCCTCACCCTGCTCCCGCTGGTCCGCCGCACGGCGGAGGCCATCAGCAGGGAGTACTCCGGCGCCGCGCCGGAGGCCAAGACCGCCCCACTCAAGGAAGCCTGATCAGCCCATGACCGAGAAGACCGCCCTCACCCCGGCCACCCACACCACCCCGCCCGCGAAGTTCTCCCACGGCGTGAAGAAGGGCAACATCCTTCAGGTCGCCGGCCAGGTCGGCTTCCTCCCGGCCGAAGAGGGCAAGGCCCCCACCCCCGCCGGCCCCACCCTGCGCGAGCAGACCCTCCAGACCTTCGCCAACGTCAAGGCGATCCTCGGAGAGGGCGGCGCGACCTGGGACGACGTGATGATGATGCGCGTCTACCTCACGGACGTGGACCACTTCGCCGAGATGAACCATATCTACAACGAGTACTTCGAGGAGCAGGGCCTCAAGGCCCCCGCCGCCGCCCGCACCACCGTCTACGTGGGCCTGCCCAAGGGCCTGCTCATCGAGATCGACGCGCTCGCCATCCTCGGCTGACCCACATCTCTCTCCCGCAAGCCGTACGTCGTCACGGCACGGCGCCCCTTTCGCAGGGTGCGCCGTGCCGCGATCCCCCCTGCCCCGAAAGCCCCATGCACTTACGAGGTCAACGATGTCCCCGTCCCACACCGCCGTGCTCGCGGCCGCCCCCGCCGCCGAGACGCCACCGCACACCGGTGGTCTCCTCGCCCTGATCGACGGCACGGCCGGTCTGCTGACCGTCGCCGCGCTCGGCATCCTGCTCCTGCTCTTCCTGATCATCAAGGTCAGGCTGCAGCCCTTCGTGGCGCTCCTCGCGGTCTCCATAGCCGTCGGCCTCGCGGCCGGCCTCTCCGTCACCGAACTCTTCGGCACCGTCCAGAAGTCCGACGCCGTCTCGGTCGTCGAATCGGGCATGGGCGGCATCCTCGGCCACGTGGCGATCATCATCGGGCTCGGCACGATGCTCGGCGCGATCCTGGAGGTCTCCGGCGGAGCGGAAGTACTCGCCTCCCGCCTCCTCGGCCTCTTCGGCGAGAAGCGCGCCCCGCTCGCGATGGGCCTGACGGGTCTGATCTTCGGCATCCCCGTCTTCTTCGACGTCGGCATCTTCGTCCTCGCGCCGATCGTCTACGCCGCCGCCAAGCGCAGCGGCAAGTCGATCCTCCTCTACTGCCTCCCCCTGCTCGCGGGTCTCTCCATGACCCACGCCTTCCTGCCCCCGCACCCCGGCCCTGTGGCCGCCGCCGGCCTGCTTAAGGTGGACCTCGGCTGGGTCATCCTGATGGGCATCGTCTGCGGCATCCCCGCCGTGCTCGCCGCCTGGGCGTACTCGGCGTGGATCGGCAAGCGCATCTTCGTGCCCGTGCCGCAGGACATGGTCGAGGCCGCCGAAGAGGCGAAGGCCGCGGTCGTCGCCGAGCAGCGTGCGGCGGGCGTGGCCCCGCGGGAGAACCCGGTGGCTCTGGCCACGGTCTTCACGATCATCGGCACACCGCTGGTCCTGATCCTGCTGGCGACCTTCTCCTCGATCGCCTTCGACCCCTCGACGTTCCGGTCGGTCATCGAGTTCTTCGGCAGCCCCTTCGTCGCCCTGACGATCGCCCTGCTCATGGCGTACTACCTGCTGGGCATCAGGCGCGGCTGGTCCCGCAAGTCCCTGGAGACCGTCTCGACCGCCTCCCTGAAGCCGGTCGGCAACATCCTCCTGGTCGTCGGCGCGGGCGGGATCTTCGGCGCGGTCCTCAAGGCGAGCGGCGTGGCCGACGCCATCTCGGACACGTTCCAGGACGTCGGCCTGCCGATCATCGTCCTCGCGTACCTGCTCTCGCTGATCCTGCGCGTCGCCCAGGGCTCGGCGACGGTCGCGATCGTCACGACGGCGGGCATCGTCGCCCCGCTGCTCTCCGAGGGCGACTACTCCCAGGCATTCACGGCCCTGGTCATCATGGCCATCTCGGCGGGCTCCATCTTCGCCTCACACGTCAACGACGGCGGCTTCTGGATGGTCGCGAAGTACTTCGGCATCAGCGAACGGGACACGCTCAGGACGTGGACGGTGCTGGAGTCGGTGCTTTCGGTGGCGGGGTTTGCGGTGGCGGGTGGGGCCAGCTTGTTTGTGTAGGGGGGTGGTGGGGGCGGGGCGAGAAAAGGCTGCCGCCCACGCCATCTGCGGCTCGCTCCCTGCGCCGTTACGTGCGCCCTTACGTTCCTCTGCTCGTACGTTCCTGCGCCCTACTTCATCGTGAGTGGGGGGCCACGGCCGAGGTGGGGGAGGGCGGGGACTTCGGCGGGCCGGGATCTGCGATGGTCACCGGGGCCGCCCGGGCGGGGGCGAGAGTGTGGCGGCTCCGGGCCGGAAGTAAAGGGCGCCCTGCGGGCGTCGGCTTCGCCGATTGCGCTGCGCTCCACCCTTGACTCCCGCCCCTCCACCGCAGCTTGACCTTTGACCCGGACGGCCAGGGGTGGGGCGGCGGGCTTGGCTGGTGGGGTCATCGGCTTTCGTGGCCGGGTGCGGACCGGCTCATCGTGGGCGAGGGCCACGGTGCGAGCTCGGCCAGCCAGGCGGCTTGGCTGCTCGGGTCATCAGCTTTCGTCGCCGGGTGCGGAACGGCTCATCGTGTGCGGCTGCCACGGTCGGGGCGAGGGATGGCCGGGGACTTCGGCGGGCCGGGGTCTTCGACGGTGACCGGGGCCGCCCGGGTGGGGTCCTGAGTGTGGCGGTTCCGGGCCGGGAGTAAAGGGCGCCCTGCGGGCGTCGGCTGCGCCGATTCCGCTGCGCTCCACCCTTGACTCCCGTCCCTCCACCGCAGCTTGACCTTCGACCCGGACGGCCAGGGATGAGGCGGCGGGGCTGGCTGGTGGGGTCATCACCTTTCGCTGCCGGGTGCGGACCGGCCCATCGTGGGCGAGGGCCACGGTGCGAGCTCGGTCAGACGCGCGGCCTCGCTGCTCGGGTCATCAGCTTTCGTCGCCGGGTGCCGACCGGCCCATCGTGTGTGGCTGCCACGGTGCGAGCTCGGCCAGCCGCGCGGCTTCGCTGGCCGGGTCATCAGCTTTCATCGCCGGGTGCGGACCGGCTTATCGTTGGCCGCTGCCACGGTGTGGGCCAGGTCGACCAGGCGGCTTCGCTGCGCGGGCCATCACCTTTCGTCGCCGGGTGCCGAGCGGCTCATCGTGTGCGGACGCCACGGTGCGGGCTCAGCCAGCCACGCGGCCCCGCTGGTCGGGTCATCGGCTCTCGTCGCCGGGTGCGGATTGGTCCATCGTGCGTCGCTGCCATCGTCGGGGCGCTGGGCTTCGCGGCTCGGGTGGGCCGTCGGCTTCAGTGCTGGTGGGGGCCGCCCACGGGGGCTGGGGTGAAGGGTGTGACGGATGGTGCGTCCTGACGCACCATCCCCGGTCCGCATTTCGGGCATTTGGGTCTCGTGAGGGATCGAGTGCAGGAATGTCTCAGTGGGAGGGCCTGGTTGGCGGGGTGTAGAGGGGACTTTTCTGCGAGCGGGGCCAGGTACGGTCTGGCAGCCCATCGTGGGGGGCCTCGATAGGTGCTCGGTCAGCCGCCCGGCTTCCTCGCCTGGTCCGTCACCTTTCGTCGCCGGGTGTGGACCGGTCCATCGTGGGCGGGGTCAGGGTGGGAGCTCGGTCGGCCAGGCGGCAGGGGTGAGCTCCGCTCGCCGCGCGGCTTGCCCGCTCGGGGAGGTGCGCCTTTCGGTGCCGGGCACGGCCTGGCTGGCTGCGTCGGCGCTCAGCGCGGGGACGTCGTCGCTGGGTGCGGGCCTGCCCGCCGCGGGGCGGGCCCGGGCTTGGTCGGGGGCGCGCGCATCGGATCGACTGAGGCGCTGGGACGTGGGGCCTTCCGGACATCGCGCCCGGGGAGTCGTGGCGGAGCGCTGAAGCGAGCCCGCAAGGCCCCTCCTGGTCCCGCTCGCAGGAAAGTCTCCCCGACACCCCACCCATCAGGCCTTTCCGCTGAGACTTTCCAGCACTCCACCCCTCGCAAGACCCAAATGACCGAAATGCGGGTCGGCGATGACGCGTCAGGACGCCCCACCCGTCCCACCCTTCACCCCAGCCCCCGCCGGCGGCCCCCGGCCGACAGCGAAGCCCACGGCCTCCCGAGCCGCTCCCGAGCGCCGACTGTGGCAGCCACCCACGATGGACCTGCCCGCACCCGGCGACGAGAGCCGATGACCCGGCACGCCAAGCCGTCCCGGCTATCCGAGCCCGCACCGGGGCAGCCGCACACGATGAGCCGGTCCGCACCCGGCGACGAAAGGTGATGGCCCGCGCAGCGAAGCCATCTGGTCGACCGAGCCCGCACCGTGGCAGCGGCCAACGATGGGCCGGTCCGCGCCCGGCGATGAAAGGTGATGACCCGAACAGCGAGGCCGCCTGGCTGCCCGAGCTTGCACCGGGGCCGTCACTCACGATGGGCCGGTCCGCACCCGGCAGCGAAAGCCGATGACCCAATCAGCGAAGCCCGCCGCCTCATTCCTGGCCGTCCGGGTCGAAGGTCAAGCTGCGGTGGAGGGACGGGAGTCAAGGGTGGAGCGGAGCGGAATCGGCGAAGCCGACGCGAAGCGCCCTTTACTTCCGGCCCGGAACCGCCACACTCAGGCAAAAATCCGGGCGGCCCCGGTGACTTTCGAAGGTCCAGGCCCGCCGAAGGTGCCGCCTTCCCTCGCCTCGACCGTGGCGCCCGCACGCGATGAGCCGGTCGGCACCCAGCGCCGAAAGCTGATGGCCCGAGCGGCGAAGCCGGGCCGCTAGCCGAGCTCGCACCGTAGCCTTCGCACACGATGGGCCGGTCCGCACCCGGTGACGAAGGGGGATGGCCCGACAGCGAAGCCGGCGGGCTGGCCGAGCTCGCGCCGTGGCCCTCGCACACGATGGGCCGGTCCGCACCCGGCCGCGAAAGCCGATGACCCCACCAGCCGAGCCCGCCGCCTCGCCCCTGGCCGTCCGGGTCATAGGTCGACGTGCGGTGGAGGGGCGGGAGTCAAGGGTGGAGCGGAGCGGAATCGGCGGAGCCGACGCCCGTAGGGCGCCCTTTACTTCCGGCCCGGAGCCGCCACACTCTCGCCCCCGCCCGGGCGGCCCCGGTCACTTTCGAAGGTCCCGGCCCGCCGAAGTCCCCGCCCTCCCTCGCCCCGCACCGTAACGCCCGCCCACGATGGTCCGGTCCGCACCCGGCGACGAAAGCCGATGGCCCGAGCGGCGTGGCCCGGAGGTCGGCCCAGCCTGGTCCCTCAGCAGCACAGCGGCACAGCGGCACAGCGGCACGGCACACACCGGCACAGCAGCGCCGCTGGTCCCTCAGCCGCACAGCCGCACAGCGCCACAGCACACACCGGCACCTCAGCGCCCCACCACACCAGGCCCCACCACACCAGGCCCCGGCCTCCACCCGGCCGGGGCCCCGCCGTACCGACGTGGCGTCAGCCCGTGCAGTACTGCTGTTCCTTGCCGATGGAGCGGTACATGCAGTCCGCGTTCTCCAGGAGTTGCAGGACCGCGTCCCGGTTGCGGGAGGTCTCCCGTTCGATCACCTCGTCGGGCGGGTAGAAGCCGCCGGCACCGGAGGACGTCGGGTACATCTCGAAGGTGTAGCTGAAGATCTTCTGGTCGCCCCACAGCCAGTCGTCGATCGATCCGTCCGTGATGTAGAGGTCGCTGGACTGTTCGGGCGTGTAGCCGTTGCTCGCGGCCATCTTGCGGCCGACCGCGGCGTGCGCGTCACGGTCGTCCTGGGTGAGGCCGGGGGCGGTGTCGTTGTACGTGTAGCCGTACGGCCACAGGACCAGTTCGCTGTAGGTGTGGAAGTCGATGCCGGCCCTGATCTGCTGCTTGCCGCCGATCACACGGCTGCGGACGAAGTTGGAGACGACCTTCACCTCGGGGGCCGACTCGGCGCTCGGGCCGCGGTAGGTCTCGGATCCGGTGGAGCCGGACGAACCGCCGCAGCAGCCCCACTTGTAGGCCCAGTTGCGGTTCAGGTCGGTGCCGACGTTCGACGAGCCGCTGTTGGGCTGGCGGTTCTTGCGCCAGCTGCGGTAGCGGCCGGTGGCGATGTCGTACTCGCCGCCGTCGGGGTTCAGGTCGGGCACGATCCAGATCTCGCGCTCGTCGACCATCTTCTTGATCCGCGCGTCGGTGGCGTAGTCGTCGCCGAGTTCGCGCAGCAGGTAGAGCGCCATCTCCACCGTGAGGTGTTCGCGCGCGTGCTGGTGGTGGGTGAAGAGAACCTCGGGCTCCGCCTCGTCGGTGGCGACGTTGTCGCTGACCTTGATGGCGACGATGTCGCGTCCCCCGTAGGACTTGCCGATGACGCGCTTGCTCATCAGGTTGGGGTGGGCGGCGATGCGCTGGTCGATCTCGGCGTTCATCTCGGCGTAGTTGTGGTACTTCGCGTCGGCGGACGGGAAGTCCTTGGGCTCGATCGCCTGCCCGTTCGTGCGTTTCGGGGGCCCGGCCAGGGCCCTCAGCTCGTACCCCGACTTCCGGAGCGCGGCGGCCTGGGCGGCGTCGGCCGAGACGACGACCGTGCGGGCGTCGACCTCGTCGATGGAGACGCCGGTGCGGGCGAGTTCGGTGCGCGCGGCGCGGTCGTCGCGCAGGGGGATCTCGTACTGGCGCGTTTCCTGGTCGGCCGCCGTCTTGCCGGTGGCGGGCCGGTCGGCCCGGTCGTCCGGCGCCTGTGCGGCGTTGGCGGTGAGGGGCGCCGCCAGGGCGAGGGTGAGGAGGGTCGCGAGGGCGGCGGATCTCCTGCCGCGTATGCGGAGCCGCATGAAGTCTCCTGTGGGGGTGTGGGGTGTTCGGTGCGACACGACACGACACGACACGTGCGGGGGCGCGCGCCGTGCTGCGTGTGCTGTGGACGCACCCCGTACGCGGCGTACACGCCGCTCGTGCGCCCGGTGCGATGCGGGTTGCGCGGCCCCATCGTCGAACCGTGGCATGCTCCCGTCAACGCTCTCTTCGGCCAACCCCCTTGTGCAACCCCCTTGTGCCGGGCGCGGCGATGCGCTTTCTTGATCGGCATGGCTGAAACCACGGGCAGTGGCACCACCGCCGACGCGTCGGCCCCCCGGCCGCGCAAGTCGAGCTGGAAATACATCGGCCCCGGCATCGTCGTCGCCGCCACCGGCGTCGGCGCGGGCGACCTCGTCGCGACGCTCATCGCGGGCAGCAACTTCGGCTACACCCTGCTGTGGGCGGCCGTCATCGGCTGCGTCGTGAAGATCTCGCTCGCCGAGGCGGCTGGCCGCTGGCATCTGGCCACCGGCCGCACCCTCTTCGACGGCTGGGCGAGCCTCGGCCGCTGGACGACGTGGTTCTTCGTCGGCTACGTGGTGATCTGGGGATACGTCTACGGGGCGGCCGCGATGTCGTCGTCCGGGCTGCCCCTCCAGGCCCTCTTCCCCGACGTCATGGCGCTCAAGTGGTGGGCCATCCTCACCGGCGTGGTGGGGCTGGTCTTCGTCTGGTTCAACAAGTACGCCGTCTTCGAGAAGGTCATGACGGTCCTCGTCGGCGTGATGTTCGTGGTGACCGTCTACCTCGCCATCCGCGTCACCCCGCACCTCGGCGACGCCTTCGCGGGCCTGCTGCCCGTCCTGCCCGACGAGAAGGACTCCATCCTCAACACCCTCGGCCTGATCGGCGGCGTCGGCGGCACCATCACGCTGGCCGCGTACGGCTACTGGGTCAACGCCAAGGGCTGGACCGACACCGGCTGGATGAAGGTGATGCGGCTCGACAACCGCGTCGCGTACATCACCACCGGCATCTTCGTCGTCGCCATGCTCTTCGTCGGCGCCGAGATGCTGCACTCCGCCAACGTCGCCATCGCCAGCGGCGACAAGGGTCTCGTCCAGCTCTCCGGCATCCTGGAGGAGGAGTACGGCAACGCCACCGCCAAGTTGTTCCTCGTCGGCTTCTTCGCCACGTCCTTCACCTCGCTGATCGGCGTGTGGCACGGCGTGAGCCTGATGTTCGCCGACTTCGTCGAGCGCTACCGCAAGCAGCGCGTCGGGGCCGGCGACCGGGCGCTGACCGGCGAGGAGGTGGCGTCCGGCAGCCACGAGAAGTCCGTGCCGTTCCGCGCCTACCTGCTCTGGCTGACCTTCCCGCCCATGATCCTGCTCTTCCAGGGGCAGCCGTTCCGCCTCATCATCATCTACGGCGTCCTCGGCGCGGCCTTCATGCCGTTCCTCGCCCTCACCCTGGTCTGGCTGCTCAACTCCACGCGTACGCCCCGGGAGTGGCGCAACGGACCGGTCAGCAACGCCATGCTGGCCATCGCGGGCCTGCTCTTCCTGATCCTGTGCGTCAAGCAGATCACCGACCAGGACTGGGGCAGCTTCTTCTGAGGACGCGGAGGTTCCGGGGAACGGCTTCGGCCAACCTGGATCCGGGGCGCCCGGGCCCGAACACGGAGCTGGCGGGGCGTGGACGTGCCGGTTCCGGCGGCGTCGAGTTTTGGCCCGGTCCTCGGCGCGTGCGGCCTTTTTCCGTTCTCCGTCAGTACCGTCGTGGCCCATTCGAGCCCGGCCGCCGGACGGCCGGGCGGACGGGGGAGACCATGACCACGAGACGCCCCAGGAAGACGACCTGCCCCGCGCGTACGTTGCGTACGTTAGCGTCCCGCCCCACGCGTACGTTGCGTACGTTCGCGTCCCGCCCCGCGCGCACCTTCGCGTCGCTGGCGGCCCTGCTCGCCGGCGGGCTGCTGTGGGCCGCGCCCAGCGGCGCCGCGGCCCCGGCCGGACCCGCGACGCCCGCCCCGGCCCCCGCGGCCGCCGCGTCGTACACCATCGGCCAGTTCAACATGGCCGGCGGCAACGCCCAGCACGGCGACGACGGCGACGAGGCGCCCGACGCCCTCTACGACAGCGTCCAGGACCGCAAGCCCGCCTTCATGACCCTGAACGAGGCCTGCGCGGACTGGTCGGCCCGGCTGCAGACCCGGCTGGGCGGCGAGTACACGGTCCTGTTCGACCCGGTGACGACGAGAGCCGGCGGCCCCAACACCAAGTGCTATCACCCCGTGGGCGTACCCGATGAGCAGCGCACGGACTTCGGCAACGGCCTCCTCGTCCGCAACGACATGGGCTTCGACCCCGCCACGCTCGTCGGCCACGGCCTCGGCACCTCGGCCGACCGGGAGCAGCGCGAGATGCTCTGCGTCACCTCCCCGACCCGGCAGCTCGCCCTGTGCAGCGTGCACCTGACGCACAACAGCAAGGCCGAGCGGCGCAAGGAGTCCGCACGGGCGAAGGAGATCCTGGACACCACCTACGCCGGGTACACGAAGTTCGTGGGCGGCGACCTCAACGCCGAGCCGCTGCACCAGGCGCCGGACAACTTCTACGACTCCGCCTACGGGCGGGGCGCGCACGGCCGGTTCAAGGAGGCCGACAGCCACTGCGGCAACAATCCGCACCTGGGTGACGTGATCGGCGGGCCGCCCTTCCCGGTCTTCTCCTGGTGCCGGGACGGCGAGGCCACGATGGCGGACTCGAACAAGAAGATCGACTACATCTTCGTGCCGATGTCCGCGCACGTCGACTGGGCCGACGCCACGCACGCCATCCACTCCGACCACCGGCTGCTGTGGGCGGGGGTCACCTTCTGACCGGCCCGAACGGCGATCGACGGTGATCGGCGGCGGCGCCTCCGGGGTAGCGGGGGCGCCGCCACCCGTTCCGGCGCGCCGGTCGCGGCGGAAGCGCCGATCGGCCCACCTCCGCATGAACAGTGGGAAGTTGGGTGTCGAGTCGACCATGACGTGGATATGGTGCTGAGGCAGGAGTGCACGAGGACCGGGGGTGTACGCATTGCCGACCGCCATAGCCGTCACCGGCCCCGACCTCGTGCTGCCGTCACCCGACCGGCACACCCCGTCGGCCGCCGTCCTCCAGGCGGCCGTGCAGGCCCCGCGGGCGTACTCCCTGGACCAGGCGCTCACCGAGATGCACACCCTCATCGAGCACCACGGGTACGTCATCGCGCTCTGCCCCGCCTCCGCGCCCACCGCCGTCGCACGGCGGCTGCACGCGGTCCGCTCCGTCCTGGAGAGCGACCGCATCGCCGTCGTCCGCTCGGACCTGCCGCCGCTCGGCCTCGCCGTACTCGCCCTCCAGCTGCGGCAGTTGTCCATCTGCGACTTCAGCCCCGGCGTCCTCGCCTGCGCCGCCCGGCTGCTCTCCCACTACATCTACGCCGGCGCCCTGCTCGGCTCCGTCGCCCGGCTCGACCGGGTGCCCGTCACCCTCCAGTCGCACGCCAAGTCCTGGATGCCGGGCAGCCAGTTCGCCGTCCTCGCGACCCCGCGGCCCGAGCTGGTCAAGGTGGCGGCCGGCGACGGGACACAGCTGCCGGGACCCGGCTTCGCCACCCGGCTGCTCTACGCCCCCGGCCGCCTCGCCCCCGACTGGGTCACCGACACCCTCGCCCCCGCCTGGCACTCCCAGGAGGTCGGCGAGGCGCGGCTGCCCGACGAGTCCGAGCGCTGGTGGGCCACCGGCAGGCTCGTCGAGTTCGCCGCGGCCATCCCGGACATCTCCGTCCTCTACCAGCTGGTGTCGTCCGTCCGCCGCGACGACTGCCACTGGTGCGGGCTCGAACTCATCGGTGACCGCTGCGCGTTCTGCGCCGCGCCCCTGCCGCCCCCCTCCGACCGCCCCGCACCGCCGGTGCGCGACCTCGTCCCCCCGAGCCCGCGGCTCCGCACCGGCCGGGGTACCGCCCGGCACGGCGCCGCCACCGCCCTGCCCCGCGGCGCGACCTAGGACCGGCCCCGCCCGCCCCGCCCCCGCACCTCGTACGCGACCGACGAACGCACGCGCGCCACCCCGCTCACCGTCCGTAGCCAACCGCACCCGATCGAGGTAGTCCGGCCCATGAACTCACGCCAGCGCCGCGGTGTCATCCTGCTGGTCCTGTCGGTCCTGTGCGCGGTCGGTGCGTTCGCGGGCGTCCTCTCGGTGATCCGCGACGTGAACTCGAAGGTGGGCCCCGAGGTGGCCGCGTACAAGCTCAGGGGCGACATCGCGCCCTACAAGGAGCTGACCGCCGAACAGTTCGAGAAGGTCGAGATGCCCGAGCGGTGGCTCTCCGACAACGCCGTCACCGACCTGCGCGAGATCCGCGGCAAGATCGCCGTCACCCAGCTGCGCAAGGGCTCGCTGCTTCAGTCCGACATGATCGTCGAGCGGCCCGAACTCGGCCCCGGGCAGCAGGAGATCGCCATCATGATCGACGCGGCGACCGGCGTCGCCGGCAAGATCACCCCGGGCTCCAAGGTCAACATCTACGCCACCTTCAAGGGCGAGACCGACAAGGCGAAGGACCAGTCCAAAGTCATCGTGGAGGGCGCCAAGGTGCTCGACGTCGGCAAGCTGACCCCGCTCGAACCGAACCAGGACGACCGCACCCGCCGCAGGGCCACCGAGGCGGTGCCCATCACGTTCGCCCTCGGCACCGCCGACGCCCAGCGCGTCGCCTACGCGGAGTCGTTCGCCACCCACGTCCGGCTCGCCCTGGTCGGCGCCGGCGGCGACGCGACCGTACCGCCGCGGGACCGCACGTACACCCTCGACGAGGACAAGTAGGAGGTCACGTATGACCACTCGGATCCTCCCCGCCGTCGGCGACGTCGACGCGGCCCGCGCGCTGTCCACGCTCACCGGCCAGCTGCCCGACACCGAACCCGCGCCGCCCGTCGGCGACTCCACGGCCCTGCTCGACACCCTCGCGCGGCTCGCCGCCGAATCCGTCGACGAACTGCCCGAGGTCGTCCTCGTCCACGAGCGGATCGGCCCCGTCCCCGCCCTCGACCTCATCCGCGACCTGGTCCTGCGCTTCCCCGCCGTCGGCGTCGTCCTCATCACCGCCGACACCGGCCCCGGCCTCCTCACCGCCGCCATGGACTCCGGCGCGCGCGGCATCGTCGGCCTCCCGCTCGCCTACGACGCCCTCGCCGAGCGCGTCCAGGCCGCCGCCGCCTGGTCCACCGGCATGCGGCGCCACCTCGGCAGCGGAAACAGCGGCCTCGAGCTGTACGCGGGGGGCGCCGGGCCGGGCGGCGCGGGCACCGTCGTCGCCGTCAGCGGGGCCAAGGGCGGCGTCGGCACCACCGTCGCCGCCGTGCAGCTCGCCCTCGCCGCGAGCGCCTCCGGCCGCTCCGTCGCCCTCCTCGACCTCGACCTGCAATCCGGCGACGTCGCCTCCTACCTCGACGTGCAGTTCCGGCGCTCCGTCGCCGACCTCGCCGCCATCAACGACATCACCCCCCGCGTCCTGCAGGACGCCATCTACACCCACGAGACCGGCATCGGCCTGCTCCTCGCCCCCGCCGAGGGCGAACGCGGCGAAGAGGTCACCGACCGCGTCGCCCGCCAGACCATCGGCGCGCTCCGCGCCCGCTACGACGTCGTGGTCGTCGACTGCGGTGCCTACGTCACCGGAGCGAGCGCCACAGCCGTCGAACTCGCCGACCAGGCCCTCCTCCTCGTCACCCCCGACGTGGTGGCCGTCCGCGCCGCCAAGCGCATGGTCCGCCTCTGGGACCGCCTCCAGATCCGCAAGGCGGAGGAGACCGTCACCGTCGTCAACCGCTACGGCAGGACCGCGGAGATCCAGCCCTCCCTGGTGGAGCGCGTCACCGGCACCCGCACGGCCCGCTCCACCGTGCCCGCCTGCTTCAAGGAACTGCACTCCGTCGTCGACGCGGGCCGCATGCAGGACCTCGACAGCCGCTCCACGGTGAAACAGGCGCTGTGGGCCCTCGCGGGCGAACTCGGCCTGGTCGACCCCGACGCCGCCGGCACCGGTGCCAAGCGGGGGGCACTGGCCCTGCGCAGAAAGGCGGCGAGCGGCGACCGGGGCGCGGTCACCCTCGAATTCGCCGGGATGTTCCCGCTGCTCCTCGTCGTCATGACGATCCTCTGGCAGTGCGCGCTGTACGGGTACTCGTACTCCCTGGCCGGGAACGCGGCGGACGAGGCGGCGCGGGCGGCCACGGCGGCGTACGCGGCGGGGGAGGGCGCCGACGGGGCGTGCGCGGCCGCGGCCGAGGAACACCTGCCCGATGCCTGGCAGGGGGCGGCGGTCTCCTGCACGGACGAGGGCGCCGTCTGGAAGGCGCGCGTCTCCGTGGAGGTGCCCGTCTTCTTCCCCGGGTTCGACGCCGGATGGCACGTCGACGGGGAGGCGGGCGCGGCGAAGGAGGGGGATGACGGATGACACGGGCCGGGCTCCGCGTGAGGCTCCGGGGCCGCCGGGCGCGGGCCACCGGACGCCGTCGCCGCTGGGGCGACCGCGGCGTATCCATGCTGGAGTTCGCCGGATTCCTGCCGATCCTGCTGCTCGTCGGCCTCGCCGCCATCCAGCTCGGCCTGGTGGGGTACGCCGCCAACCAGGCCGGCTCCGGCGCCCGCGCCGCGGCCCGCGCGGCCTCGCAGGGCGAGTCGGGGGAGGCGGCGGGCGCGGCGGCGATGGACGGGGGCCTGACCGCGTCCGTCGGCGTCAGCCGGGGTGGGGACACGACGACCGCCACCGTCGAGGTGCAGGTCCCGACGCTGCTGCCCTTCGTCGACTCGGACTGGAGCGTCACCAGGGAGGCCACCATGCCGAACGACGACGACGCGGACGACTGACCCACGCCCACGCACGTACGAAGGAGGTCGAGAGGACGCCATGAGCCTGCGCCACCGCGTGGCCCCCACCCGCCAGACCGAGCCGAGCCGCGACGACGGCCTGGTCGCCGTCTACCGCTCCAAGCTCCTGGAGGAGATCGACCTCGCCGAGATGTCGTCGCTCGCGGCGGCCGACCGCCGCGTCCGCCTGGAGCGCGTCCTCGGCCACATCATCAGCCGCGAGGGCCCGGTCCTCTCCACCTCCGAGCGCGCCCAGCTGATCCGCCGCGTCGTCGACGAGGCCCTCGGACTCGGCGTACTCGAACCGCTCCTCGCCGACGCCTCCATCACCGAGATCATGGTCAACGGCCCCGACTCGATCTTCATCGAGCGCGCCGGCCGGGTGGAGCAACTGCCCCTCCGCTTCGCCTCGAACGACCAGCTGATGCAGACGATCGAACGCATCGTCTCGACGGTCAACCGCCGCGTCGACGAGTCCAACCCCATGGTCGACGCCCGCCTGCCCACCGGCGAACGCGTCAACGTCATCATCCCGCCGCTCGCCCTCACCGGCGCCACCCTCACCATCCGCCGCTTCCCGCGCGCCTACACGCTCCCCGAACTCATCGGCCTCGGCTCCCTCGACGAACACATGCTGATGCTGCTCGCCGCGTTCGTGCGCGCCCGCTTCAACCTCATCGTCAGCGGCGGCACGGGCACCGGCAAGACGACGCTCCTCAACGCACTCTCCGGCCTGATCCCCGCCCACGAACGCATCATCACCATCGAGGACTCCGCGGAGCTCCAGCTCCAGCAGGAGCACGTCATCCGCCTCGAATCCCGGCCCCCGAACGTCGAGGGCAAGGGCCAGATCACCATCCGCGACCTCGTCCGCAACTCCCTGCGTATGCGCCCCGACCGCATCATCGTCGGCGAGGTCCGCGGCGGCGAGACCCTCGACATGCTCCAGGCCATGTCCACGGGCCACGACGGCTCGCTCGCCACCGTCCACGCGAACACCGCGGAGGACGCCCTGATGCGGCTGCAGACCCTCGGCTCCATGTCGGAGGTCCAGATCCCCTTCGAGGCGCTCAAGGACCAGATCAACTCCGCCGTCGACGTCGTCATCCAGCTGGCCAGGCACGGCGACGGCTCCCGCAAGGTCGCCGAGATCGTGCTGCTCGTCAGCCACGGCCGCCAGCAGTTCCGCATCGTGCCGGTCACCCGCTTCGTGCCGCGCCCGCTCGGCGCCGACCGCGTCGTGCACGGCCACTTCGAGCATCTGCCGCTGCCGCGCGAGGTCGCCGACAAGCTGTACGTCGCCAACGAACCGGTGCCGCCGGCCTTCGGCGTGGCCCAGGCCATCGACGTACTGGACACGAGGGAAGCGATCGGATGACCGACCCAGTACCGGACACGAGCGAGGCGACCGGATGACCGACCCAGTACCGGACGCGAGGGAGGCGATCGGATGACCGACCCGGCCGTCCTCGCGCTCGGCGCCACCCTCCTCACCGGCACCCTCGCCGTCGCCGGGGTCCACACCTACGCGTCGGGCCGCGCCCAGCGCCAGGCCCTGGTCGACCGCCTCGCGCTCGGCCCCGGCCCCGGCTCCGGCGACGGCGGCCCGCACGGCCGCGTGCGCCGCTTCGCCGCAGTCGACCGGCGCCTGCGCCGCACCCGCCTGGGCCGCTCCCTGCACCTGCGGCTCTCGGCGACGGGCCTGGACCTGACCCCCGGCGAGTTCTTCACGTACGTCGTCGCGGTCGTCGCCGCGCTCTGGCTGATGGCGGCGGCCACCCTGGCCCCCTTCTTCGGTCCGATCGCGGGAGTGGTGGCGGTGTGGAGCGCGCTCGCCTTCCTCAACTGGCAGCGCCAGAAACGCATCGAGGCCTTCATCAACCAACTCCCCGACGTGGCACGCATCCTGGCCAACGCCACGGCGGCCGGCCTCGCGCTGCGCACCTCCCTGGCGATGGCGGCGGAAGAACTGGAGGCCCCGGCGGGCGAGGAACTCTCCCATGTGGCAGACCAGTTGAGCCTCGGCCGCTCGATCGACGACACCCTCGGCGAACTGGCCGCGCGCCTGCCATCCCGCGAACTGATCGTCCTCGTCACCACCTTGGTCCTCTCCAACAAGGCGGGCGGCACCGTCGTCAACTCCCTGCGCAACCTCACCCAGACCCTCGAGGACAGGAAGGAGACGCGGCGCGAGGTCCGCACGATGCTCTCGGAGGTCCACGCCACGGCGTTCACGGTCCCCCTGCTCGGCCTCGGCTCCTTGCTCCTCATCAACTCCTCGAACGACGGCGCGCTGGAGCGCGTGACCGGCTCACCGCTGGGCCAGACCCTGATCCTCATCTCGCTGGGCCTGTACGGCGTCGGGTTCTTCGTGATCCGGCGCCTGGGCAAGATCGAGGTCTAGAAATGCCGTGCCAGGAAGGAGAGTTGACGTGCTCGGCCTGCTGCTAGCGCTCGCGATGGCCCTCGCCGTGGCAGGCGTCTGCCAGGGCATCCGCATGTACCGCGCGGACGCCAAGCTCCCCACCGACCTCGCCGTCGCCCTGGAGGTCGGCGCGACCCGCGTCTCGGTGGCGGGCTCCGCGGTCGACCGCCTCGGCATGCGCTTCGCCCCCTTCGTACTCCGCCTGATGGGCCCGAAACGCGTCGACGCCAAGCGCCGCAGGATCGACATGGCGGGCAACCCGGGCGGCCTGACCATCGACCGCTACGCCGCGCGCCGGGCGGTCTACGGCATCTTCGGCGTCGTCCTCGGCCTCGTCTTCCTCACCAACGGCTCCCCGCTCTTCGGCCTGCTCACCCTGGCCTTCGGCGCGGTCGCCGCCGACGCCCTGATCTGGCAGGCGATCCGCGAACGCCGCGAGGTCATCGACCGCACCCTCCCCGACTTCCTGGACGTCCTCGCCGTCGTAGTCTCGGCGGGCCTCGGCTTCCGCCAGGCACTGGACCGCGTCGCGGAACGGTACGAGGGGCCGTGGGCGGACGAACTCCGCATCACCCTGCGCCAGATGGACATGGGCGTCAGCCGCCGCCAGGCCTTCGACGAACTCCGGCGCCGCAACGCCTCCGAACAGGTGGCCCAGTTCGTCTCCGCGCTCCAGCAGGGCGAGGAGCTGGGCTCCCCGATCGCGGACACGCTGATCCAGATCGCCACGGACATGCGCCGCACGGACGCGCAGAACTCCCGCCGCAGAGCGGCGAAGACGATCCCCAAGGCGACGATGGTGACACTGGTCTTCATGCTCCCGGCCACGATGATCCTCATCGCGGCGGGCATGTTCCTCGGCTCGGGCTCGGACTTCGGCTCGATCCTGGGACGGTAGCGGGCGATGGGGTACGGGGTGGCGTACGAGGTGGCGTACCGGGTGAATTCCCGTCGGCCGGAACGGGCTCCGCGAAAGCCCTTCGCGGATGCAACTCGATGTGGGACAGTCAGTTTTGGGTTCACGGTTCGCGGGAGGGGACTTCGTGCATGGTGATCTCACCGAGAGGGAAGAGAACCCGCCAACTTGCGGACCGGGCACCCGGGTTACCGCATCCGTTGCGCAGAGTTGCTGCCGATGCACGCGTGGTGGCGTACGTTGCCTCTGACCACAACGGGCTCGGTATCGGCTGGGAGAGAAGGAGCCGTCGTGCTGAAGGAACGCGTGCTCAGAGTCTGGGTGGAGTGGACGGTCGCCGTGGCGTCCCGGGTCCGGGGGAAGGAGCGGGACGCGGGGGCGGGGTTCGTGGAGTATGCGGGGTTGATGATTCTTATTGCGGGGATCTTCACGTTGATCGACCAGCTGGGGCTGGACGGCACGATCTCCGGGGCCATCGGGGATGCGGTCGACGACGTGGTGGGCGGCTGACCGCTCGCGGCCTGCGCAGCGACCGAGGGCAGACTCTCCCCATCTATATCTGGATGACGGGGATTCTGCTCTTCGTCGCGTTCGCTTTCTTCGCCTTCGCTCAGGCTGCCTCCGCTCGGAACGGCGCTCAAACCGCCGCGGACGCCGCAGCTCTGGCCGCCGCTCAGGATGCCAGGGATGAGCTGATGCAGGGCCTGGGGCTGGCCATCCGCGGCGAGGGGGACGACTGGCCGGACTGGCTCGCCGGAGACAACTTCACGGGAGCCGGTGCCAGTGCCGCGGCGGAGGCGCTCGCCGCCGAGAACGACTCCACCGTGGTCGTCAGCCCCGCCGAAGTGAACGGCTACCCGGGCTTTCGGGCAGAGGTGACGACCAACTACACCGTGGGCGATTCGATCATCCCGGGTACGGAGTCGAAGCACGCCAAGGCGGATGCCACCGCCGTCATCAAACCGCGCTGCGACGTCGATCCGTCGGCCGACCCGGAGAAGGCCGTGGAATTCGAGTGCGACGGTGGCGATCCCATCGAGATCGATCCCGAAGACTTCGAGCCGGACGATCTCCCGGACGCTTCTGTCCTCTTCTCAGTTCACCTGGCCGACTGACAAGCGATCGACGAGAGAGGGAAGCCGTAGCGATGGACATTCGGCGCACCACGATGACCCGCAGGGCAATGACCGCTGTGGCGATCACGACTGGGCTGGTCCTCGCGGTCGCCGGCTGTGGCGGTGGCGGAGGGGACGACGACAAGCCGGAAAAGACCTCTTCGCCGTCGGCGGGGAAGGACAAGGGCGATGAAGAGCCGGAGGAGGACCAGACTCCCTCGGGTGACAAACTTCTGGCGGAGGCCAAGGACGGCGACATCGGAGTCAAGATCACGTCGGCCCTCCGTGACGGCGGAGGATTCGTGACCGTCTCGGGAACTGTAACGAACAACGGGAGCCGCTCGTGGCTGGGTGCCAACTGGGCGAGTGATGAACGCGAGTTGCGCTCCAACGGAGGGTCCTTGTCGGGCGCCAGTCTCGTGGACGACAAGGGCAAGAAGAAGTACCTCGTCCTCAGGGACACAGCAGGACGTTGCCTCTGCACCAAGTTCAACGGACGTGTGAAGCAGGGGGAGACCGCCACCTGGTTCGCTCAGTTCCCCGCACCCCCCGAGGGGACGGGCACCGTCACCTTCCAAGTGGGATCGATGCCCCCCGCCCCCATAGAGATCTCCGAGGGCGAGTAGACCCATGGCCCGCCACCTCGCCGCCACCGTCGCCGTCGCGCTCAGCACCCTGCTTCTCGTGCTCGGGCCTGGTCCGGCCTGGGCGGACGATGATCCGTCCGCGCCACCCGGCAGTACCACCACCTCCCCGCCCCCCGAGGTGGACTCCAGTAGTCCGGGGCTGAAGCTCGCCGACGGGGCCACGCTCGCGCCGGCCAAGGTGCTGGACATCAAGTCCGTCGTCGAGGACCTCGGCGGCGAGGAGCGCCGCGAGGACACCAATACGGACGTGAAGTTCGCGCTCCAGGCCGAGGTGCTGTTCCCCAAGGACAGCCCGAAGCTGAACCCCGAGGCGAACGCCCGCATCAAGGCGATCGCGGAGGAGGCCGAGAAGCAGAAGGCCACGGACGTCAGGGTGTTCGGGTTCACGGACAACCTCGGCTCCTACGCACACGGCAAGAAGCTCTCCCGGGAACGCGCGGAGGCCGTCCACGACAAACTCGCCGCCTACCTGGGCCCCGAGGTCACCTACTCCGTACGCGGATACAGCGAGGACTACCCCATCGCGGACAACGGCTCCGAGGAGGGCCGACGGAAGAACCGCCGGGTGGAGGTCTCCTTCCCGCGGGGCGGCACACAGACCGAGGACACTACGGGCTGAGCCACGGGTACCGCCCCGCGTCGCCGCCCGCGTAGTCCGGGTCCAGGTAGATGAAGCATCGGTGGATCAGCCAGTCCCGGATCTCGAAGACGTCGCAGAAGCGGCCCGCGCCCCACGCGGGCAGCCCCGCGCGCCAGGCGCCGTCCCGGTGCTCGCCGTGGCTCGTGCCCTCGCAGACCACGGTGTCCGTGCCGGAGAAGATCCAGTTGAAGTCGGCGTAGTGATGGGTGATGGAACGGAGCGTGGAGCCCAGGTCGCCGAACATGCGCCCGATCTCCGTCTTGCCGTCGGCCAGGCCCCACTTGGGGAAGTACACCTGGGAGTCGTCCGCGAAGAGATCGAGGAGCGGCGCTCCGTCGGGGGTCCTGCCGCCCCGGTCGAAGGCCTTGAGGTAGGCGAGCGCGACCGACTTGCGCTGCTCGTCCGTCATGGTGTGGCGGGTGACTGTCACACGGGGGAAGTCTGACGGCTCCCGCCCGCGCGTCAAGCCCCGTCGTGGATGTCAGGATTGCCCCATGATTCACCCCGAGAGCCAGGAGCCCCGCTCCGCGGAGATCGATGACCTTCGCTCCGCCGGGAGCCGTGCCCCTCACGCCGCCGGAAGCCAGGACCCCCGCCCCACCACACCCCGCACCTTCGACGACCTCGTGGCCGAGGCCGAGGTCGCGCCCACTGAAGGGTGGGACTTCTCGTGGTTCGAGGGCCGGGCCACCGAGGAGCGGCCGTCGTGGCGGTACGCGGAGGCCATGGCGCGGCGCCTCGCCACCGCCTCCGCGAGCCTCGACATCCAGACCGGCGGCGGCGAGGTGCTGGCCTCCGCCGCCGCCCTGCCGCCGCTCGCCGTTGCCACGGAGGGCTGGCCCGCGAACGTCGCCAAGGCCACGGCCCTGCTGCACCCGCGCGGCGTCGCCGTCGTCTCCTCGCCCGAGGACGCGCCGCTGCCGTTCGCCGACGAGGCGTTCGACCTGGTCACCAGCCGGCACCCGGTGACGGCGCACTTCGACGAGATCGCGCGCGTCCTGCGCCCCGGCGGCACGTACTTCGCGCAGCACGTGGGGCCCGCCAGCGTCTTCGAGCTCGTCGAGTACTTCCTCGGTCCGCAGCCGGCGGAGGTCAGGAACGGCCGCCACCCCGACCTGGAGCGGGCGGCCGCCGAGGCCGCGGGTCTCGAGGTCGTGGACCTGCGGGCCGAGCGGCTGCGGATGGAGTTCCACGACATCGGCGCGGTCGTCCACTTCCTGCGCAAGGTGGTGTGGATGGTCCCCGGGTTCAGCGTGGCGGAGTACCGGCCGCGGCTGCGCGAGCTGCACGACCGGATCCAGGCGGAGGGCCCCTTCGTGGCCCACAGCACGCGCCACCTCTTCGACCTGCGCAAGCCGGTACTGTCGGCCCGGTAAGGGGCCGTACGAGCAGAGGAGTTGGCCGTGCCGAGGGACGGGAAACCGTACGCCTGCGGGCTCGACGCCGCGGTGGATGTCGTCGGCGGCAAGTGGAAGCCGATGATCCTCTGGGCGCTGAACGCGGGCGTGACGCTGCGCTTCGGCGAGCTCAGGCGGAGCATCGAGGGGGTCAGCGAGAAGGTGCTGATCCAGCAGCTGCGCGAACTGGAGTCCGACGGCATCGTGCACCGCGAGGTCTACCGTGAGGTCCCGCCGAAGGTCGAGTACTCCCTGACCGAACTCGGCCTCTCCCTCAACGAGGCCCTGGTGCCCCTGGGATTGTGGGGGAGCGAGCACATGCAGCAGGTGCTGGCGTACAAGGCGGGCGCGCAGGAGCGGGCGGGGTCCCCGGGGTCCGGCAACACCGCCGATAGCGCCGCCTAGTTGGCCAAGCCGGGCATATCTCCCGCTTGCGTCAGACCGTGACGTACGACCCGTAATCGAAGCCTTGATTCCGCATCGTTATCAATACTGGCTCGATCCACCCCTCGGCGTCACGTAAGTTCAGACCAAGGCTAATTCGCGTGAGCAAATCAACGCGGGGCGGTGCCGCGCGGTGGAGGGGGCCGCGCGGCACCGCGAGCCCCCCGGTGCGGCGGGGTGTCACATCGAATCATCCGCAACGTCCGCGCCGCCCGCGCTCTCCGCTTCCCCGCGTACGACGATCCGCGCGCCCCGGCGCACGCCCCACCGGGCCAGCGCCCCGGCCTCCGCCTCCAGCACATGCCTGGCCCGTGGTCGCGGCAGCCCGATCCGTCCCGGGCGCATCGTCCGGACGGCGAGCACCCGCAGTTCGCGGTCGAGGTACGCCACGTCGACGGCGAACCGCATCCGCACGGTGTGCACACCGCTCGCCGGTGTCAGCAGGAGCGCCCCCTGCACGCCCGCGCGCCCGAGCAGACCCCGCCGCCGCGCCCGCGCCGAGTCCGCGATCTCCAGAGGGATCTCCGTCCCCAGCGGGATCCCCGCAGAGGCGTGCGCGGGAGTCGTCGTCCGGTCGGTCGGCGGGGGAGCGCAGACCGTCATCGTCGCCATGCCCTGTATTGGCGCCACGGTGGCCCGGAACGTCAAGGGCGCGAACCCTCGGGGGGTCCCTCTTGGGGGTTACCGCCGCGCCCGGCCGGAATCCGTCTCAGAACCCGGGATTCCGCCGGTGGAACGGGTTCGTGCAGTCGTCGGCCGGTCTCGGAGAGTAGTTGTGGCACGCCGATGCACCCAGCAGCACTTACGAAGGGTTATGGTGGAAACCCCCCCTCGGGCCGGTCCATCTCCCCCCCATGGACCGGCCCGTTTTTTCTGCCCCGACGCGCGTGGGCGTGTGCACTGCCCCGCCCGCGGCCCCCCGCCGTTCCGGCCACCGGCTGAAGATCGTCGTCCGGTTATCGTCAGGGACATGTCGAACCAGAACCCCCCGCCGCCGTCGGGCCAGAACCCCCCGCCACCGTCGGACCAGTACCCCGCGCCGCCGTCCGACCAGTACCCCCCGCAGCCTCCCCAGCCCGGCCCGCCGCCCGGACTCCCCACGTACAACGGCCCCGCCCAGGACCCCGGCTACGGCCAGGGGTACGGATACGGGTACGGCCCCGGATACGGCCCCATGCCCCCGCAGAGCATGCCCGGCGTCGTCCGGTCCGCGCAGATCGTCCTCTGGGTCCTCGGCGGCCTCGCCCTCATCGGCAGCGTCGCCCTGATCGGCCTGGTCAACCCGGAGACGGGCGGCGCCGCACTCGGCGTGAACCTCTGCCTCCTGGTCGCCGCCGGCATGGCCTTCCGGTACGGCAGCGCGGGCAACGGCATCCGCGTCACGTGCATCGTCCTGATGAGCGTCCAGATCCTGCTCGGCCTCGGCGGCACGGCCGCGGGCAACCCGGGCGGGCTGCTGCCGCTGCTCGGCTCCATAGCCGTCGTCATCCTGCTCTCGCAGGGCGCGGCGGGCGCCTGGTTCAAGCGGCCGCGCGCCTGACGCATGGGGGAGCCCCGGACGGAATCGATCCGTCCGGGGCTCCTCCGCGTCTGCCTGCCGGGTCAGCCCCGCCCGGCCCAGATGTTGGTGCCCGGCGTCGACACGGCGAACGTGTCGATCGCGGACAGCTCCTCGTCCGTCAGCTTCGGACCCGAGAGCGCCGCCACGTTCTCCTCCAGCTGCCCGACGCTGGAGGCGCCGATCAGCGCGGAGGTCATCCGCTCGTCACGGAGCACCCAGTTGAGGGCGAGCTGGGCGAGGGACTGGCCGCGGGCGGCCGCGATGTCGTTCAGGCCGTTGAGCCGGCGCACCACCTCGTCGCTGAGCAGCCCCGGGTCGAGGGACTTGCCCTGCGTCGCGCGCGAACCCTCCGGGATGCCCTTCAGGTACTTGTTGGTGAGCAGGCCCTGGGCGAGCGGCACGAAGGAGATGCAGCCCATGCCGGCCGCCTCCAGCGTGTCGAGCAGGCCGTCCTCCTCGGTCCAGCGGTTGATCATCGAGTACGACGGCTGGTGGATGAGGGCCGGGACGCCCATCTCCCGCAGCAGGCGCGCGGCTTCGGCGGTCTGCTCGCTGTTGTACGAGGAGACGCCGACGTAGAGCGCCTTGCCCTGCTGGACGGCCGAGGCGAGGGCGCCCATCGTCTCTTCCAGCGGGGTGTCCGGGTCGAAGCGGTGGGAGTAGAAGATGTCCACGTAGTCGACACCCATCCGCGTGAGCGACGCGTCCAGGGACGACAGCAGGTACTTGCGGCTGCCCCACTCGCCGTACGGCCCGGGGTGCATGAGGTAGCCGGCCTTCGTCGAGAGGACCAGCTCGTCGCGGTAGGGGGCGAAGTCCTGCGCGAAGATCTTGCCGAAGTTGAGCTCCGCGGAGCCGGCCGGCGGGCCGTAGTTGTTGGCCAGGTCGAAGTGCGTGACGCCCAGGTCGAAGGCGCGGCGCAGGATCTCGCGCTGCGTGCCGAGGGGCTTGTCGTCACCGAAGTTGTGCCAGAGACCGAGCGAGACGGCGGGCAGCTTCAGACCGCTGCGGCCCGTCCGCCGGTACTCCATCGAGTCGTAACGGTCCGGTGCCGCGCGATACGTAGACGTGTCGTTCATGGGGACGAAGCTACTGGAGCGCCATGCCACCCGACTGTGGAGGGACACTAGAGCGGCGGTAGGGTGTCGCCCTCGGGGTTGCTCTGGGCGCGCCCCTTGAGGACCGCCATCTGCTGGAGGCTGACACACGTGAACCTGCGCGACCTGGTGTACGGACTTTACGCACGCCGGGTGGAAGGCCGCCTCGACCACGACCAGGTGCCCAAGCACATCGGAGTCATCCTCGACGGCAACCGCCGCTGGGCCAAGGCCGCCGGCGGCACCACCGCACAGGGCCACCAGGCGGGCGCACACAAGATCGAGGAGTTCCTCGGCTGGTGCGCGGAGACGGACGTCGAGGTCGTCACGTTGTGGATGCTCTCCACCGACAACTTCGACCGCCCCGAGGACGAGCTGACCCCGCTCCTCGGCATCATCGAGGGCACCGTCCGCTCGCTCGTCGCCGACGGCCGCTGGCGCGTGCACCACGTCGGCGCCCTCGACCTGCTGCCGGCCCACACCCAGATGGTGATGAAGGAAGCCGAAGAGGCGACCCACCACAACACCGGGATACTGGTCAACGTCGCCGTCGGCTACGGCGGCCGCCAGGAGATCGCCGACGCCGTCCGCTCGCTGCTCCTCGAACACGCGGAGAAGGGCACCGCTCTGGAGGAGGTCGCGGAGAGCGTCGACATCGACCAGATCTCCAAGCACCTCTACACCAGCGGCCAGCCCGACCCCGACCTGGTGATCCGAACGAGTGGTGAACAGCGTCTCTCCGGCTTCATGCTCTGGCAGTCCGCTCACTCCGAGTACTACTTCTGCGAAGTGTTCTGGCCGGCCTTCCGCAAGGTCGACTTCCTGCGTGCGCTGCGCGATTACGCGGCACGCCACCGCCGCTACGGCGGCTGATCCGCCTCCGCCCCTGAGGTCGGGGTAACCCGGAGTTAACCAACGCGTCGTCATATGCCCTGGCATGGCTGCGCTTGTTCGAGGGAATAAGCCTTCCAGGTCGACGTCCGATTCACGGATGTCGTATCTCAGCGGACGGCATGGGCCGTCCGCCCGGGAGGCCCTTTGCACCAGGACGACCGTGTGAGCAGCACGGGCGACGTGGAGGGCCGGCGCTCGGCCCGCGCATCGCGGCCCGTGACCGGTCCGGCTCACACCCGCCGGATCGCACCCGGCATCCCTCCCGTCGCTCCCCGACCTCATCCGAGGGGGTACGTCCTTCCGTGGTGACCAGCACAAAGCGCCGCATGCCCGACAGGCGCACCTATGTTCTCGACACCAGCGTCCTGCTGGCCGACCCGAACGCCCTGATCCGCTTCGACGAGCACGAAGTCGTGCTGCCGATCGTCGTGGTGACGGAGCTGGAGGCCAAGCGGCACCATCCGGAGCTCGGTTACTTCGCCCGGCAGGCGCTGCGCCTGCTGGACGACTTCCGCATCCGGCACGGCCGCCTGGACGCCCCGATCCCGATCGGGGACCTGGGCGGTTCGCTGCGCGTCGAGCTCAACCACTCCGATCCCGGCGTGCTCCCGGCCGGCTACCGGTTGGGGGACAACGACTCACGGATTCTCGCCGTGGCGCGCAACCTTCAGGCGGAGGGGTACGACGTCACCGTCGTCTCCAAGGACCTGCCGCTGCGGATCAAGGCCTCGTCGGTGGGGCTGCTCGCCGAGGAGTACCGGGCCGAGCTCGCCATCACGGACTCCGGCTGGACCGGGATGGCCGAGCTGACGCTCTCGGGCGAACAGGTGGACCTCCTCTTCGAAGAGGACTCCCTGTACGTCCCCGAGGCGGCGGAGCTGCCCGTGCACACGGGGCTCACCATCCAGTCCGAGCGGGGCAAGGCCCTCGGCCGCGTCACCGCCGAGGGCAACGTCCGGCTGGTGCGCGGCGATCGGGAGGCCTTCGGCATCAAGGGCCGCAGCGCCGAGCAGCGGATCGCGCTCGATCTGCTCCTCGACCCGGACGTCGGCATCGTCTCGATGGGCGGCCGGGCCGGCACCGGCAAGTCCGCGCTCGCGCTCTGCGCGGGCCTGGAGGCCGTCCTGGAGCGCCGGCAGCACCAGAAGGTGATGGTCTTCCGGCCGCTGTACGCGGTGGGCGGGCAGGAGCTCGGCTATCTGCCCGGCACCGAGGCCGAGAAGATGGGTCCCTGGGCGCAGGCGGTCTTCGACACGCTCGGCTCGGTGGCGGGGAAAGAGGTCATCGAGGAGGTGACGGCGCGCGGGATGCTCGAGGTGCTGCCGCTCACCCACATCCGCGGGCGCTCGCTGCACGACGCGTTCGTGATCGTGGACGAGGCGCAGTCGCTGGAACGGAACGTCCTGCTGACCGTGTTGTCCCGCATCGGGGCGAACTCCCGTGTCGTACTCACCCATGACGTGGCCCAGCGCGACAACCTCCGCGTGGGGCGGTACGACGGAGTGGTCGCCGTCGTCGAGAAGCTGAAGGGGCATCCGCTCTTCGCGCACGTCACGCTCACCCGGTCGGAGCGTTCGCAGATCGCCGCGCTGGTGACCGAAATGCTGGAGGACGGGCACATCTGAGGGATCTGACGGTTCTGACTCCTGTGAGTCAGTTCACGGCGGTTCAGCCGTAGTTGGCGCCGTCCGGCGAAGCGAGTGAGCCTAGCCGGGCGGCGTCTCGGTGTGCGCCTCTTTCCGGAAAACTCCTGGGGCAAACGGGGTGTGAGCTTTCCCACGCAACGGAGAATTGCCTTGCGGTGTCCGGCTGGGGCAGAGTCTGGGTCCTGTCAGGCCCCGCATGCGACACACCTGTACCCCCAGCGGTACCGCACCCCAGAACTTCATAGTGGCCGTCGCATGCCGCCCGAAGCACCACGCGACGCTCCCCCAACGGGAGTTGTCCACCGGGCCCGTGCCTCCCGTGACCGATCGCAAGCGGAGGCCAGCGCCAGGGGCACGATTGCGTCCGCGAGGTCACCTATGCGGGCGATGCTGGAAGGAAACCGTGTGAGCCGGATTTCGGTCCGGGGATTCGCCGTGGCATCTGCCACCGCGGTCACCACCGTCGGCGCTGTCGTGGGTGTTGCCTCGGGCAACGCCCAGCCCGCGAACTCGAACGACTTCGAGGCAGCGGCGAGCGAAGCGACGCTCCTCGCAGATATCCCCGCGGGTCAGCAGGCCCAGGTCCAGACCGCGTCCCTGACGCAGCAGGCCGACGCGCAGGCCATGGCCGCCGACACCGCCGCGAAGAAGACCGCTGCGGAGGAGGCCCGCAAGCAGGCCGCCGCCTCGGCGATCGAGAAGCAGAAGGCGGCGGAGAAGGAGGAGGCGGCCAAGAAGGCCGCCGCCAAGAAGGAGCGTGAGGAGAAGGCCGAGACCAAGGCCAGCCGCTCCTCCGCCCGGGACGCCTCCAGCTTCACGCCCCAGAGCTCTTACACGGTCGCTCAGGTCCAGGCGATGGCACGGCAGATGGTCCCCGGTGACCAGTTCCAGTGCTTCAGCAACATCGTCAACCACGAGTCCACGTGGAACTACAAGGCGACCAACGCCGGTTCGGGCGCGTACGGCCTCGTCCAGGCGCTGCCCGGTTCCAAGATGGCCTCGGCGGGCGCCGACTGGCAGACCAACCCGGCCACGCAGATCAAGTGGGGCCTGAACTACATGAACGACCGCTACGGCAGCCCGTGCGGAGCATGGAGCTTCTGGCAGGCGAACAGCTGGTACTAGGCCGCGTCCGGCCGTACCGGAGCTCAACCTCGAGAGGCCCCTCACCGTCCTACGGTGGGGGGTCTCTCCCGTGTACGGTCGGTGCGACAGCTCCTGGGGGGAGTGGTGGGTAAAGACGGGGGTAGAGGACGGATCATGTCGCGAGTGCCAGGGTGGCTCGGCCGGCTCGGCGCCGGACTGAGCGAGATGGGCGAGCGGTTGAACGAGAAGCGCCGCGACAAGGACGACGCCGATCCGGAGACCGACGAGCCGAGAGACTCCTACGTCGAGGACGGTGAACACGTTCCGCCACCGCCCGCGTACGCGCCGGCCATAGCGGCCAGACCCGACCCGGTGGCCTCCATCCCGTGGGGCATGCGCGTCGCGGCCGAGGCCGGCTGGCGCCTCCTCGTCCTCGCGGGCACCCTCTGGGTGCTGATGAAGGTCATCAGCGCGGTGCAGCTGGTGGTGCTCGCCTTCGTGGCCGCCCTCCTGATCACCGCACTGCTCCAGCCCACGGTGGCCCGCCTCAGACGGCTCGGGCTGCCGCGGGGCCTGGCGACGGCGGTCACCGCGATCCTCGGCTTCGTCATCATGGGTCTGGTCGGCTGGTTCGTGGTCTGGCAGGTCATGGAGAACGCCGACGAACTGTCCCGGCAGGTCCAGGACGGCATCGAGGATCTGCGCAAGTGGCTCCTCAACAGTCCGTTCCACGTGACCGAGGACCAGATCAACGACATCGCCAAGAGCCTGCGGGACGCGGTCGGCTCCAACACGGAGGAGCTCACCTCCGCGGGCCTGGAAGGCGTCACGGTCATCGTGGAGATGCTGACCGGCATCCTGCTGGCGATGTTCTCCACGCTCTTCCTGCTCTACGACGGCAAGCGCATCTGGCAGTGGTTTTTGAAGCTGATGCCCGCCCAGGCGCGGCCCGGCATCGCCGGCGCGGGGCCGCGGGCCTGGCGCACGCTCACCGCCTATGTGCGCGGCACGGTGATAGTGGCCCTGATCGACGCCATCTTCATCGGCCTCGGCATCTACTTCCTCGGGGTGCCGATGGCGGTGCCGCTCGCCGTCATCATCTTCCTCGCCGCCTTCGTGCCGCTGGTCGGCGCCGTGGTCTCCGGCGCCCTCGCGGTGGTCGTCGCCCTGGTCACCCAGGGCGTGTTCACCGCGGTGATGGCGCTCGTGGTGGTCCTCGCGGTGCAGCAGATCGAGGGGCACATCCTGCAGCCGTTCATCCTCGGCCGCGCGGTGCGCGTGCATCCGCTCGCGGTGATCCTCTCCGTCGCCGCGGGCGGCATGGTGGCCGGGGTCGGCGGGGCGGTCGTGGCGGTGCCGCTGGTCGCCGTCACCAACACGGTCGTCGGCTATCTGCGGGCGTACGCGCACGAGGCCGCTCTGAAGCAGGCCCCGCAGCCGCGCGGTGCCACCGCCCTGGACTCGGCACCGGCGGCGTCCACGCCGGAACCGGCGTCCCCGTCGGCGCCCGCCCCGGCCTCCCCGTCCGCTCCCGCGGAGCCGCGGGAGTAGCCCGTACACACGAAAGCGGGGCCCGGAACCTTTCGGTTCCGGGCCCCGCTTCCGTATGAGTCGGCGGAACTACGCGAGGTGCGCCTCGGTGTCCAGCGTGACGCCGACGGCCTGGATGACCGCGGCGATCTTGAAGGCCTCCTGGATCGTCTCGCGGTCGACGCCGGCCTTGCGCAGGACCTGCTCGTGCGAGTCCAGGCACTGGCCGCAGCCGTTGATCGCGGAGACCGCGAGGGACCACAGCTCGAAGTCGACCTTCTCCACGCCCGGGTTGCCGATGACGTTCATCCGCAGACCGGCGCGCATCGTCCCGTACTCCGGGTCGGAGAGCAGGTGACGCGTGCGGTAGAAGACGTTGTTCATCGCCATGATGGCGGCGGCCGACTTGGCGGCCGTGTACGCCTCGGGGGAGAGGTTCGCCTTCGCCTCGGGCTCCAGCTCGCGCAGCACCTTCGGCGACCGCGACGCGATGGCGCAGGCGAGGACGGTGCCCCACAGCTGCTGCTGCGGCAGGTCGCTGTTGCCGATGACCGAGCCCAGGTTCAGGCGGAGGTCCTTGGCGTAGTCCGGTACGGCGGACTTCAGTTCGTCGAGTGCCATGTCAGAGGCTCCTGTTCACTCGCCGGAGAGCAGCGCGACCGGGTCGAGGGTCTCGTCGCCCTTGGTCCAGTTGCAGGGGCACAGCTCGTCGGTCTGCAGGGCGTCGAGGACCCGCAGGACCTCCTTGGGGTTACGGCCCACGGAACCGGCGGTCACCATCGTGAACTGGATCTCGTTGTTCTGGTCGACGATGAAGACGGCGCGCTGCGCGAAGCCGTCCTCGCCCTCGATGCCGAGGTCACGCATGAGCTCGTGCTTCGAGTCGGCCAGCATCGGGAAGGGCAGGTCGGTCAGGTCCGGGTGGTCCTTGCGCCAGGCGTGGTGCACGAACTCGGAGTCGCCGGAGAAGCCGAGGATCTGGGCGTCACGGTCGGCGAACTCGTCGTTCAGCTTGCCGAACGCGGCGATCTCGGTGGGGCACACGAAGGTGAAGTCCTTGGGCCACGCGAAGACGATCTTCCACTTGCCCTCGTAGGTCTTGTGGTTGATCTGCTCGAACTCCTTGCCCTGCTCCAGCGAGACACAGGCGGTCAGGTCGAACTCGGGGAACTTGTCACCGACAGTGAGCACACGCACTCCTTGCAGCAGAGAAAATCCCTTTTGGGGAGTTTCCTGTGGGGTTGGACTGATGTCGATGGTGGCACAGGGTGCATTGATTAGGGAAATAGCTAGAGTGGGTCATGTTGATCGGAGGTGGTTATCAGTGCGAGCCATAAATAGGGGCAAGCAGCCCAACGGCAAACAGCCCAGCCTGGCGCAGCTCCGCGCCTTCGCCGCCGTGGCCGAGCATCTCCACTTCCGGGACGCCGCCACCTCGATCGGGATGAGCCAGCCCGCGCTCTCCGGGGCCGTGGCCGCACTGGAGGAGGCACTGGGTGTCAAGCTCCTGGAGCGGACCACCCGCAAGGTGCTCCTCTCGCCGGCCGGCGAACGCCTCGCCACGCGGGTCGGCGCCGTCCTGGACGAGGTCGAGGCGCTCATGGAGGAGGCCGAGGCGGTCAAGGCGCCGTTCACCGGCGCGCTGCGGCTCGGGGTGATCCCCACCGTGGCGCCCTACCTGCTGCCCGCCGTGATCACACTCGTCCACGAGAAGTACCCGGACCTGGACCTCCAGGTGCACGAGGAGCAGACCTCCTCGCTCCTCGAAGGGCTCACCGCCGGACGGCTCGACCTGCTGCTGCTCGCCGTCCCGCTCGGGATGCCGGGCGTCGACGAACTTCCCCTCTTCGACGAGGACTTCGTGCTCGTCACCCCGCTGGACCACTGGCTCGGCGGCCGTGAGGGCATCCCGCGCGAGGCGCTGAAGGAGCTGAACCTCCTGCTCCTCGACGAGGGGCACTGCCTGCGCGACCAGGCCCTTGACATCTGCCGCGAGGCGGGCCGCGCCGACGCCCCCGTCACCACGACCGCCGCCGGGCTCTCCACCCTGGTCCAGCTGGTCGCGGGCGGGCTCGGCGTGACGCTGCTGCCGCGCACCGCCGTCCGCGTCGAGACCAGCCGCAGCAACCAGCTGCTCACCGGGTACTTCGCCGACCCCGCGCCGACCCGGCGGATTGCCCTCGCGATGCGGACGGGGGCGGCGCGGGCCGCGGAGTACGAGGAGCTGGCGCGGGCCCTGAAGGAGGCGGTGCGGCCGCTGCCGGTGCGGGTCGTGTGACCCCGCACCGGCACCGTACGGGAGCGTCGGCGCGCCCGCGGACCGCGGCGGTCACTCCGTGCGCAGGCCGTCCGGGCGCATCATGCGGCGCAGGGGCGGCAGGCTGAGCAGGGTCACGGCGGCCACCATGGCCGCACCCGCCGCCGTCAGCGGCACGAACGACCACCAGTCGGTGACGCTCTTGTCGATCATGCGGGTCATCACCACACCGAGACCGAGGCCGCCGCCGATCGCGAGCGCGAGGCCGAGGGCGACGGGGAGCGCCGTCTGCCACAGCAGTGACCACGCCATGGACGAGCGGCGCGTGCCGAACGCGGTGAGCGCCGCCAGCAGGCGCTTGCGCTCCCGCAGTTGCTCGATCATCGACACCAGCATGGACGCCGCGATCAGCGCCATCGTGACGCCCGCGCCGATCTGCAGGCCGCGCGCGATGGACGCGTACTGCTTGTCGCGCTCGACCGCCTTCAGCGAGTCCACGCCGAGGAACGGGCTGATGCGGGCGGCGGCGTTGCGTACGTACTCCTCGACGTCCGGCACCTTCGGGTCGACCTTGACCCAGGCCGTCGTCGACGCGTCGTCCAGCTTCTCGATGTCGACGGCGCCCGGCGTGGCGAGGATGCCGTTGATCTTGCTGCCGTAGGGGTTGGTCCTGGCCTGGACGGTGGGGGTGCCCTTCGGCAGCGTCCACAGGACCGGCTTGGCGCCCTTGTTGAAGTCGGGGTCGGGCCCGATGTTGATCGGCTTGCCGGGGCGCGCGGTCTTGTCCAGCCAGTCGTTCTGCTCGCGGCTGCCCGTGTGGGAGACGAAGGTGTCGCCGTCCTCGCAGGAGTCGAGGCGGGCCAGCTCGCGCAGGGTGGCGCAGCTGCCGATGGTCAGCTCCGTGGTCGGCGTCATGCCGGCGTCCGTCCTGCCGCCGGGGCGGGTGACGTACGCCTGCACCAGGCCCATGACCTTGGTGACGCCCTCGGTCTTCGTGAAGTCGTCGATCATCCGCTGGGCGAGCGGGCCGCTGCCGGTCCCGCTGCGGACCATGAGCTGGGCGCGCGAGGTGTCCTGCCCGGTGACGCGGTTGAAGTCGTCGTGCATGGACGCGAACATCATCTGCAGCGCCACCGCGCCGGCCACCGCGACGGTGATCCCGCTGACCGCGCGGGAGGCCGTGCCGGTCGTCATCTGGAGCCTGCGTACGGCGAGCTGCCAGGGGACGGGCCCGCCGCGCAGCCGTCCCACGACGGCCTCGACGAGCCAGGGCAGCAGCGCGCTGAGCCCGATGAGGGAGAGCGCCGAACCCGCCGCGATGGCCGTGACGTTGACGGCTTCGTTGCCCATGTCGGGGTCGATGCGGCCGGAGAAGAGCAGGATGCCGATGCCGAGGACGGGCAGCAGCAGACGCCACCACAGGCGCCGCTTGCGCTGCTTGGCGCCCCGGAACACGCCGAGCGGCTCGATGGCGACCGAGCGCAGCGAGATCAGCGTGACCAGGACCGCCGAGACCGGCACGGCCACCACGACCAGCGCCACCAGGGCGGGCGAGGGCACCATGTCGGACGGGTAGGCGCTGACGTTCGTCAGGTCGACCACGCCGACCAGTTCGCGCAGGAGCAGGAAGAGGACGCCGCCGGCGACGAGCCCGAGGACCGCCCCGAACAGCGCCTCGCCCGCCGCGATCCTGCGCACCGAGCGGGCGCTCGCGCCGACCAGCCGCAGCGCGGCGAGGCGCCGGTCGCGCCGGTCGCCGCCGAACCGCACGGCCGTACCGATGAAGATCGCCACCGGGGTGAGGAGCACGACGCAGATCAGCACGACGAGCGCCATCAGGAACGGGTCGAGGGGCAGCGAGTTGTCCTGCCCGAACCGTTCGACGCGGTAGGCGCCGTGCGCGGGGGTGAGGTCGGCGCTGCCCGCGTAGTAGTAGAGCTCGAGGGGGGAGATGAGGCCCGCATCGCCGATGGTGCCGGTCACCCGGAAGTCGGCGAAGCGCTCCTTGAGGAGCTTGTTGGCCGGGTCGTCCAGCAGGTCGCGCAGGGCGGGCGAGACGACCATCTCGCCGGGGGCCGGGATCTTCTCGAGTCCCGGCGGCAGCACGGGGTGCTTTCCGTCGGCGTGCAGGAAGGTGCCGGTGGCGGTCTTCCCGTGGAAGGTGGTGCCGGTGTTGCGCAGCATCACGGTCTCGTCGCTCGCCTTGAGCGGCTTCCCGTCCACGGCGGACTGCGGGGTACGGGCGACTCCCCGGTCGTCGCGGTTCTGCAGCATGTTCGGCACCGAGGCGGCGCCGAGCAGCAGGGCGACGCCGAGGCCGACGCCGACGGCGGTCAGGATGGTGCGGATCCAGCCCTCGCGGCCGCCGCCGGCCGCGAACCGCATGCCCATGCCGAGGTCGCGTATCCAGCCGGCGGGCCCGGACGGGGGAGAGGGGGCGGGGGCCGCGGGCGCCTCGGGGCGCACCCGGGTGGCGCTCATGCGATCCGCTCCATGTCGCGGGACCTGCCGTCGCGGACGACGATCTCGCGGTCGGAGTAGGCGGCGACGCGGGTCTCGTGGGTGACGAGGACGACGGCCGCGTTGGTCGTGCGGGCGGCGTCGGTCAGCAGCTCCATGACGCGTTCGCCGTTGAGCGAGTCGAGGGCGCCGGTCGGCTCGTCGGCGAAGACGACGCGCGGTCCGGTGGCGAGGGCGCGGGCCACGGCGACGCGCTGGCCCTGGCCGCCGGAGACCTCGCCGGGCCGCTTGCCGGTGACGTCGTCGACCTCAAGGCGCTCCATCCAGGAGCGGGCGGTGGCCTCGGCCGGCTTGCGCTTGACGCCGTTGAGGCGGAGCGGGAGCGCGACGTTCTCGACGCAGGTCAGCTCGGGGACGAGCTGGCCGAACTGGAAGACGAAGCCGAACTCGCTGCGGCGCAGGGCGCTCAGTTCGGCGTCGGACATGCCGGTCAGCGCGCGGCCGGCGTACGTGATGGAGCCCTCGTCGGGACGGACGATCCCGGCGAGGCAGTGCAGCAGGGTCGACTTGCCGGAGCCTGAGGGACCCATGACGGCGACGACCTCGCCGGGGTGGATGGAGAATTCGGCGCCGTCGAGCGCGGTGGTCGGGCCGTACGCCTTGCGGAGTCCGTGGGCCACGAGAAGGGAACCTGCGGGGGTCATGCGGAGCGCACCTCCTGGGCGAGCTTGCCGAGACGTGCGGCGGCCAGCTCCAGCCAGCGCAGATCGGCTTCGAGGTGGAAGAGCGCGTGGTCGCAGATGAGCTGGTCGGCGAGGTCGCCCTTGCGCTTGCGGTCGGTGAGGATGCGCATCAGGCGCAGGTGCTCGGCGCGCTGGACGTCGAGGAGTTCGGCGGCGTCGCGGCCGGTGAGCAGCGCGAGGACGACCTTGGTGTAGAGGGTCGACTGGAGGTAGGGCTCGGGCTTCTCCGGGGTGGCGAGCCACCGCTGGACGTCCGTGACGCCGGCCTCGGTGATCGCGTACCGCTTGCGCTCGGGGCCGCCGCCCGCCTCTATGCCGTCCACCTCGACGAGGCCGTTCTTCAGCAGCCGGGACATGGTCGAGTAGACCTGCCCGTAGTGCAGGGGCTTGTCGTGCCCGAACTTCTCGTCGAAGGCGCGCTTGAGGTCGTAGCCGTGCCGGGGGCCGGACTCCAGGAGACCCAGAAGGGTGTGGCCAATGGACATGCGGAGCACTCTACATGCTGTGTATACGTGCCGTGTATACGCCTCATGTATACGCAGGGTGTAGTGATCATTTGTGTGAGAGGCGGGCAACCTTATGGGCCCCGGGATCGTCGGTTCCTTAGGGGCAGGTGCTCATTGTCACGTCCGCAAAAGACCGGATCGGCAGGAGTTTGTCCCACGGTGCGGTGTTAGCTTCATGAGCTGACTCGACGTACGCACGGGAACTAGACGGAAGCGGAGCACTCTCAGTCATGGGCCGAGCCGAAGAACGACAAGCGCGGCAGCGCGGTGCCCGCCGGGCAGCGCGTGGGCGCCCGTCAGGCGGGAGCAAGCCCAAGCGCACCGGCATACGCCGCTTCTTCACCTGGAAGAAGATCCTCGGCACCTTCCTCGGGTTCTGCCTGCTGGGCATGTTGGGCTTCGTCATCCTCTACCTCGTGGTGGACGTCCCCGAGGGCAACCCCGCGGCGAAGATGCAGAGCAACGTCTACAAGTACAGCAACGGCGAGGTCATCGCCCGGACCGGCGACGTGAACCGCGAGATCGTCGACCTGGACAAGGTCCCCGAGGACGTCCAGAAGACCTTCGTCGCCGCCGAGAACAAGTCCTTCTACAAGGACGAGGGCATCGACTTCAAGGGGACCGCCCGAGGCGTCCTCAACACGGTGACCGGCAAGGGCAAGCAGGGTGGCTCGACCATCACCCAGCAGTACGTGAAGAACTATTACCTCAGCCAGGACCAGACCGTCAGCCGCAAGCTGAAGGAACTCGTCATCTCGCTGAAGGTGGACCGCGAGAAGAGCAAGGACGACATCCTCGCGGGCTACATCAACACCAGCTACTACGGCCGCGGCGCCTACGGCATCCAGGCCGCCGCCCAGGCCTACTACGGCATCGACGCCAAGAAGCTGGACGTCGCGCAGGGCGCCTACCTCGCCGCGCTGCTCCAGGCCCCCAGCCAGTACGACTGGACCTCCGCGACGCCGACCGGCAGGAAGCTGGTCAAGGCACGCTGGAACTACGTCCTCGACAACATGGTCGAGGAGGACTGGCTGGACTCCGGCAAGCGCGACGCCCTGAAGTTCCCCACGCCGGAGAACCCCAAGGCCCCGCCCGGCCGCGAGGGCCAGATCGGCTACCTCGTCGAGGAGGCCAAGCGCGAGGTGCTGCGCGACAGCGGCCTCAGCGAGGCCGAGTTCGAGGCCGGCGGCTACACCGTCACCCTCAACATCGACCCCAAGAAGCAGAAGCAGCTCGAGAAGGCCGTCGACAGGAAGCTCAACTCCCAGCTCGACCGCAAGAAGAACAAGGCCGACGCCCGGGTCCAGGCGGGCGCCGCCTCCGTCGACCCGCGGACCGGCAAGGTCCTCGCCATGTACGGCGGCCAGGACTACGTGAAGCACTTCACGAACAACGCCACCCGCCGCGACTACCAGGCGGCCTCCACCTTCAAGCCGCTGATCCTCGCCGCGGCCCTGGAGAACGGCGCCACCACGCAGGACGGCAAGCCGATCACGGCCGGCACGATCTACGACGGCACCAGCAGGCGCCCGGTCAAGGGCAGCGAGGTCGGCTTCGCGCCGCCCAACGAGGACGGCCACAGCTACGGTCCCGTCACCGTCCAGAAGGCGATGAACAAGTCCATCAACTCCGTCTTCGCGCAGATGGGCGTCGACGTCGGCATGCCCAAGGTGATGGAGACGGCGGGCAAGCTCGGCATGGACGTCAAGGGACTGCCGGCCGTGCCGGCGCAGACCCTGGGCTCCATGGGCGCGAGCCCCCTGGAGATGGCGGGCGTGTACGCCACGCTCGACAACCACGGCAAGAAGGTCACCCCGGCGCTCGTCGGCTCCGTCGAGCACAAGGACCGCACCGTCGACCTGCCCGACCCGATCGGCGAGCAGGTCGTCAAGCCCGGCACGGCCGACTCGATCACCTCGGTGCTCACCGGCGTGGTCGACGACGGTACGGGCCACGCGGTGCGCAACCCCGTGCAGGACGTGGCGGGCAAGACCGGTACCTCCGACGACAACAAGTCGGCCTGGTTCACCGGCTACACGCCGAAGCTGGTCACCTCCGTCGGCCTCTTCGGCGAGGGCGCCCCGGGCACCCCGGAGAAGAACAAGCAGGTCTCCATGAAGGGCGCGGGCGGCAAGCCGCGCGTCGACGGCGGCAGCTTCCCCGCCGAGATCTGGGCGGCCTACACCTTCGACGCGATGGGCTCGCCGAGCGAGTTCAAGCTCGACACGAACATGGGCGCGGCCGTCGCGCCGCCCCCGGACCCGACGCCGTCGGTCTCCGAGGAGCCGACCGACACCCCGTCGAAGCCGGAGAAGACCCCGACGCAGAAGCCGTCGCAGACGCCGTCCAAGACACCCACGCAGACGCCGTCCAAGACACCCACGCAGACGCCGACGACCCCGCCGCCGACGACCAAGCCCGATCCGACGACCTCGCCCGAGCTGCCCCCGGACCCGGAGGACGACCTGTTCGGCAGGGACTGACCCGCAGATGAGTGCGCCCCGGACCGCGAAGGTCCGGGGCGCACTCGTACGTACGGGGGGGCGCTCAGTTCCGGTTCAGCTCGAACCAGACCACCTTGCCGGTGCTCAGCCGGGTGGCACCCCAGCGCCGCGCCATCCTGTTGACCAGGTACAGGCCGCGGCCGCCCTCGTCGGTGGCGCGCGCGTTCCGCAGCCGGGGCAGCTGCGGCACGTCGTCGCCGACCTCGCAGCGCAGCACGTCCGTGCGGAGCAGCCGCAGCGTGATCGGCCGCGTCGCGTACCGCACGGCGTTGGTCACGACCTCGCTGACGAGCAGCTCAACCGAGTCGGTCAGCTCCTCGAGGCCCCAGCGCACCAGCGCGCTGCGCGCCAGCCGGCGGGCGCGGGACGGCGTCGCGTTCTCCGGCTCCAGGAACCAGTACGCGACGTCGCTCGGCGCGATCCCGTCGAAGCGGGCCGCGAGCAGCGCGATGTCGTCGTCCCGGTCGCCCGGACCGAGCATGTCGAGCACCTCGTCGCAGAGCGCCTCAAGGGGCGGCGGATGGTCCGGCCCGGTCAACTGGGCGGTGGCGGCGAGCCGTTCGCGCAGCTGCTCTATGCCGGTCCACACGTCCCTGAGCCGGGACTCCACGAGCCCGTCCGTGTACAGGAGCAGCGTCGCGCCCGCCGGGGCGTCCAGCTCCACCGCCTCGAAGTCCACGCCGCCCACGCCGATCGGGGCGCCCGGCGGCACCCGCAGCACCTCGGCGCGCCCGCCCAGGTGCAGCAGGACGGGCGGCGGGTGGCCGGCGTTGGCGATGGTGATGCGGTGCGAGACCGGGTCGTAGACCGCGTACAGGCAGGTGGCCATGCGGTCGGAGCCGAGCCGCTGGGCCTGCTCGTCCAGGTGGTGCAGGACCTCCTGGGGCGGCAGGTCGAGCCCGGCGAGGGTCTGCGCCGTCGTCCGCAGCTGGCCCATGATCGCGGCCGAGGTCATGGAGTGCCCCATGACGTCGCCGACGACCAGGGCGACCCGGCTGCCGGGCAGCGGAATCGCGTCGTACCAGTCGCCGCCGACCCGGGCCGTCTCCGCCGCGGGCAGGTAGCGCGAGGCGAGCCGCACACCCGTCGGGCGCGGCAGCGTCTCGGGGAGCATGGTGCGCTGCAGCTCGTCGGCGATGTACGCCTCGCGGCCGTACAGGACCGCCTTGTCGATGCCGAGCGCGCTGTGCGTGGCCAGCTGGGCGGCGACCAGCAGGTCGTCCGCCTCGAACGCGGGCCGGTCCGGGCGGCGCAGGAAGACGGCCGCGCCGATCACCCGGCGCCGGCCCCGCAGCGGCGCGAGGATCGCCCGCTGCCCGCCCGGCAGGGTGCGCCCCTCACCGAGCAGTTCGGGCAGTGCGGCGCGCGCCGCGGCCGAGTCCGCGAAGACCGGGCGCACCCCGCGCAGCACCTCGGCGAGGGCGCCGCCCGGCCGCACCTCGCACAGCTCGGCGCTGCCCAGCACATCCGTGATGTCGGAGTGCACCACCTGCAGCGCGGGCTGGGTGCCGCCGTCGGTGTCCGGCTCCTCGGCGCCCTCCTCGATGGAGCGCAGCCGGTCGGAGCGGCGCAGGCGCAGCACGAGGGGGCCGGTGGGCCGCTCGTCGCCGACGGGCAGCGGGTCGCGCAGATAGACCAGGATCGCGTCGGAGAACGTCGGCACCGTCGCCCGGCACAGCCCCATCACGATCTCGTCGAGGTCGATGCCGCGCGCGATGCGCCGGGTGGCGGCGCCCACGAAGCGCAGCCGGTCGCCGTCGCGCCGCATCGCCGTCGGCCCCGAACCGGGCGGTCTGGCCTGCCCCGAGCGCCGTTCCTCGCCGTCCGGCGGGCCGGGGAGCCGGTCGGGCAGGGGCCCGGACTGCGCCGGTACGCCGCCCTCGGGCGCGGGGCGCGGCCGGTGCGGGTCGGGCTCGGCGGCCGAGGACTGGGAGTGCTCGCCGGACGGCACGGGGGCGTCCGGACGTACGTCGCCGGCGGATGTCTGCGCCGCTGTCCCGGCACCGGCGCCGGGGCCCTCCGGGGGTTCGGGGGAACGCAGCAGCGCCCCGCGGGGATCCGCGGGGGCGGTCGGCCGGGCAACTGGTGCCTTGCGACCCTCGTGTGGTGTGAGGTGCTCCGTCACGCGTTTCGAATCCGTCCGTCCGGGGCTGCGCGCCGTGCGCGCCGTCCAGCGTTGCACGTTGCTCAGCCGCGTCGGCAGTGCAGAAAGACCTGGTGCTCGGGGGTGGGGCCTCCCCTGCTCGAACGAAGTTGAGAGCCTGGGGACGCGTCGGTGCTCGCGGGGGTGTACGCGTACGTGTCCTCGCCGGTGATCTCGAGGCCCGCGCCACGCACGACCTGCCGCAGTTCGTCCCGCAGGTAACCGGATACCCGGATCGTGTGCCCCAGGAACGGAATTGCCGCGTCGTCCGGGCCGGCCCCGTCGCGTCGCCGGAAGCCGGCTGCCGGGACGTTCTTTCCCGCCAGGGCCAGCATGCCCGCGGAGAGGCCCGTGCCGGGGACCGGGTGACCGGATCCGGACAGCCGGCGGTCCTTCTTGTACGGGAGGGCGTCGTCGTCGTGCTGCCCGATGGCGTCACAGGCCTCGGCCCGGCCTCTGCGGTCCTCGCTCACGTTCTGCCGCCCCTCGATGACTTCCTGTCAGGCACCGCGCGGACGCACGGAGTTGCTGCTGTGCGCCCTTGCGGAGGACGATCCTACGTTTGAACCACGGGGGCGCATCAAGGGTCTCATGAGGACACATGCGCGGGCGTACGGTCCCAGTCATCCGGGAGCGCCGGTACGACCCAGGACGGATCGGGGCGCCAGTGCTGCCAGTTGTCCGAAAACGGCGCCCCCCAGGCACGGATCACGTCAAGTGCGGCCTGTCCCGCGGCGCGTACGTCGGCGGCCTTCCCGGCGTCCATCAGGCCCACCCTGCGGGCCTGCTCGAACTCGTCCTCGTCGTGCCAGCGCCAGCTGCGGTCCGGGCGCACGGAGATGTCCAGAAAGTGATCCTCGGAGTCCACGCCGCCCGACCAACGGGCGCGCGGCTCTTCCAGGTTGACGTACCAGTTCTTGAACTTCCAGCCCGGGTCCCAGAAGAGCCAGACCGACCAGGGGTCGCCCGGCCGCGCGAGCTTGAGGACGCCGGTGCCGGCCCAGTGGCCCCGGTGGACGGTGCGCGGCTTGGTGTAGCGGGTGGCGAGCGGCTCGTGGTGCAGCGGCGTCCCGTCGGCGATCACCGGTCTGACGCACTCGGTGCCGGGCGCCATCCACACGGCGAGCAGCTCGTCGCTGTCCCGCACGACGGTGACGGGGCGGCAGATGTGGAGGCGGGGACCGGAGTTCTCCCGGTAGCGCCACAGGATGTGATCACCCGGCGCCCACCGAGCCGCCCCGCCACCGGCCGCCGTCTTCCCGTCGAGCTCTGTCATGGACAGATACTAGACGCCCCCCGCACGGCGGTCACCGAGTCTCCTGTGGCCGAGACAAACTCCCGGGGCCCCCTGCACGCCCCCCTGCCGCTGTGGCCACGGGGCGGGGCCGGCCGCTGTGGGCAGGCGTTCCGCACGGCGGAACGGGTGGGCACAGCCCCCGGTGCCGGGCGCCTCGGCGTGTGGCCCCAGCCGGAGGGGGCAGGACCGAGGCAAGGCGCAGGCAGACCTGGACGGACGGTGCCGGGTACCCCCTCCCGCTCAGGGGAAGACCCCGTCAGGCCCGCGTCATGCGCAGCACATCCAGCGCCTCGTCCAACTGCTCCAGCGTGAGGTCACCCCGCTCCACGTACCCGGACTCAAGGACCACCTCGCGGATCGTCTTGCGTTCGGCGAGGGACTTCTTCGCCACCTTCGCCGCCTCCTCGTACCCGATGTACTTGTTCAGCGGCGTCACGACGGACGGCGACGACTCGGCGTACTCCCTGGCCCGTTCGCGGTTGGCGGTGATGCCGTCGACGGTCCGGTCGGCGAGCAGCCGGGAGACGTTGGCGAGGAGCCGGATCGACTCCAGTACGTTCTTGGCGATGACCGGGAGCATGACGTTCAGCTCGAAGTTGCCGGCCGCGCCCGCCGCCGCGACCGTCGCGTCGTTGCCGGTGACCTGCGCGGCGACCATCAGGGCGGCCTCCGGGATCACCGGGTTCACCTTGCCGGGCATGATCGACGACCCGGGCTGGAGGTCCGGCAGGTTGATCTCGGCGAGCCCCGTGCGCGGGCCGGACGCCATCCACCGCAGATCGTTCGCGATCTTCGTCAGGCCTACGCCGATGGTCCGCAGCTGCCCGCTGGTCTCGACGATGCCGTCCCGCGCCCCCTGCGCCTCGAAGTGGTCGCGCGCCTCGGTCAGCGGCAGCCCGGTGGCCCGTGCCACCTCGGCGATGACGGCGGCGGCGAAGCCGGGCGGGGTGTTGATGCCGGTGCCCACCGCGGTGCCGCCGAGCGGGAGTTCGGCCAGCCGGGGCAGCGAGGCCCGCAGCCGCTCGACGCCGTGCCGCATCTGGGCGGCGTACCCGGCGAACTCCTGGCCCAGCGTCACGGGCGTGGCGTCCATGAGGTGCGTACGGCCGGACTTCACGACGTCCGCGAACTCCTCGGCCTTGCGCTCCAGGGCGGCGGCGAGGTGCTCCAGGGCGGGGATCAGGTCGCCGGTGACCGCGTCGGTCGCCGCGATGTGGATCGAGGACGGGAAGACGTCGTTGGACGACTGCGAGGCGTTGACGTGGTCGTTGGGGTGGACGTCGCGGCCGAGCCGCTCGGTGGCGAGGGTGGCGAGGACCTCGTTGGTGTTCATGTTGGACGAGGTGCCGGAGCCGGTCTGGAAGACGTCGACGGGGAAGTGGTCGTCCCAGCGGCCGTCGGCGACCTCGGCGGCGGCGGAGACGATGGCCTCGGCGATGTCCGCGTCGAGCACCCCGAGCTCCGCGTTGACCTGGGCGGCGGCCGCCTTGATGCGGGCGAGGGCGGCGATGTGGGCGCGTTCGAGGACCTGCCCGGAGACGGGGAAGTTCTCCACCGCGCGCTGGGTCTGGGCCCGCCACTTGGCGTGCGCGGGGACCCGCACCTCACCCATGGAGTCGTGCTCGATCCGGTACTCGCCGGTGCGGTCGTCGCTGGCGTCGCTGGTCATGCCCTGAACCTACCTCTCCGTTCAAACCCCGTAAAAAGTTGAGCACTTGTCTTGTTCCAGGTATTCCCAAGCCTGCTACCCACCAGTAAAAACCCTGGGTAACACCACACCGGGGAGGCGCGATGAAGCGCATCAGAGGCAGCGGCCGGGGCCGGCTGCGATGTTCGTTCGCGGCGGCCGCCGCCATGGCCGTCGTGCTCGGCACAGCAGCCGCCGTACCCGCCCAGGCGGCGGAAGAAGACGCTGGAGGAGCGCTGCCGAACGCGGTGCCGCTCCCGCCCGAGCTGGAGAAGATCCGGGCGGACGAGGCCACGAAGCTGTACGGCAGCCCGGCCGAACGCCCGATGGCCGAGCGCAAGACCGGCCTGATCTCGCTCGGCGACAGCGAGATCTCCGGCGAGGGCGTCGGCCGGTACGAACCGGGCACCGACGGCCCCGACAACTGGTGCCACCGCTCGCCGGACGCCGCGATCCACCGCACCGGCATCCCCGCCGACGTGACGTACAACGTGGCCTGCTCCGGGGCGCAGACCGTCAACATCCGCATCGGCGGCCAGAAGCAGTACCCCGACGAGCTGGTCCAGAGCGACAACCTCGCCATCAAGGCGCGCAACACGAAGATCAAGACGATCCTGCTCGTCATCGGCGCCAACGACGACCTCCAGTTCGCCCCCGTGATGACGGACTGCGTGACCCGCTACCTGCTCAGCCAGGGTCCCTGCGCGGGCAAGTACACCGACGGCTGGCAGGCGCGCGTCGACGCCCTCGTGCCCAAGGTCGAACAGTCCCTGCGCGACCTGAAGACCGTCATGAAGGACGCGGGCTACCAGGAGAGCGACTACAAGCTCGTCGCCATGGGCTATCCGAGTCCGATCGGCCCCGACTTCCGCGACAACCCCTCCTTCCCGGGCAAGCTGGCCTGCGGCGGACTCGGCTACGACTCCGACACCGAGTGGGGCCGCAACTACGCGGTGCCCACCTTCGAGACCGGCATGCGCAGGGCCGCGCGGAACGCCGGCGCCACCTACCTCGACAACTCCCGCCTCTTCCACGGCCACGAGGTCTGCATGGAGGACACCTGGGCGCGCGGCCTCTACGTCGACGTGTCCAACCCGTTCCCGCCGGACTCCAATTCGGTCCGCCAGTCCTTCCACCCGAACGCCCGCGGCCACGCCGCCTTCGCGTCCTGCCTCACCCAGCTCTACGACTCCGGCAAGCGCGAGGGCAGTTGCGCCGACCCGGCGAGCACCGGCAGCCCGAAGCTGTACGAAGGGGCCTGGGACGACGCGTACAAGCCGCTGAAGAACGAGGCGATCGGGAGCTGCCTGGACGTCGACGCGTCCAAGAGCCGCAACGGCACCAAGGTCCAGGGCTGGGAGTGCACCGGCAACCGCAACCAGACCTGGTGGTACGACGGCACGCCCGGCGGCCGGCAGTCGCTGCACACCGGGCTGACCCAGGACCGCTGCCTCGACGTGCCCGACGGCTCGTACCAGGAAGGCACCGCCCTCACGCTCTGGAACTGCCACGGCGGCACCAACCAGAAGTTCGTCCGCCAGGCCGGGACGGTGCGGCCCGCCGCCGCCGACGGGCTCTGCCTGACCCTCGCGGGGGCGAAGGAGCCGGTGCGGCTGCAGAAGTGCACGGGGGCGGCGAACCAGCGGTTCGCCTGAGCTCTACGGAGGAGCCCTCTTCGGTAAGAGGGCTCCTCCGTAGAGCTACGCCAGGCCCGGGCCCCGTACCGGAATGTGCGTGAACGTCGGCTCCGGGGCCGGGTTCTGGAAGAAGTCGTTGCCCTTGTCGTCGACCACGATGAAGGCCGGGAAGTCCTCCACCTCGATCTTCCAGACCGCCTCCATGCCGAGCTCCTCGTACTCGACGACCTCGACCTTCTTGATGCAGTCCTGCGCCAGACGCGCCGCCGGGCCGCCGATCGAGCCGAGGTAGAAGCCGCCGTGCGCGTCGCACGCGTCGGTGACCTGCTGGGAGCGGTTGCCCTTGGCCAGCATCACCTTGGAGCCGCCCGCCGCCTGGAACTGCGCCACGTAGGAGTCCATGCGGCCGGCCGTCGTCGGACCGAAGGAGCCGGACGCGTAACCCTCCGGCGTCTTCGCGGGACCGGCGTAGTACACCGGGTGGTCCTTCAGGTACTGCGGCATCTCCTCGCCCGCGTCGAGCCGCTCCTTGATCTTGGCGTGCGCGATGTCGCGGGCCACGACCAGCGGGCCGGTCAGCGAGAGACGGGTCTTCACCGGGTGCTTGGTGAGCTCGGCGAGGATGGCGTCCATCGGCTGGTTCAGGTCGATCTTCACGACGTCCGAGGCCTCGTCGAGGTGCTCGTCCGTCGTCTCCGGCAGGAAGCGCGCCGGGTCGGTCTCCAGCTGCTCCAGGAAGACGCCCTCGGCGGTGATCTTCGCGGTGGCCTGCCGGTCGGCCGAGCAGGAGACGGCGATGGCGACGGGCAGCGAGGCGCCGTGCCGCGGCAGGCGCACCACGCGCACGTCGTGGCAGAAGTACTTGCCGCCGAACTGCGCGCCGATGCCGATCTTCTGGGTCAGCTCGAAGACCTTCTCCTCCAGCTCCTTGTCCCGGAAGCCGTGGCCGGTCGGGGAGCCCTCGGAGGGCAGCTCGTCCAGGTAGTGCGCGGAGGCGTACTTGGCGGTCTTCAGGGCGAACTCGGCGGACGTGCCGCCGACGACGATCGCCAGGTGGTACGGCGGGCACGCGGCCGTGCCCAGGGAGCGGATCTTCTCCTCCAGGAACTTCATCATGGAGGCCTCGTTCAGGACGGCCTTCGTCTCCTGGTAGAGGAACGACTTGTTCGCCGAGCCGCCGCCCTTGGCCATGAAGAGGAACTTGTAGGCGCCGCCGTCGGTCGCGTACAGCTCGATCTGGGCGGGGAGGTTGGAGCCGGTGTTCTTCTCCTCCCACATGGTCAGCGGAGCCATCTGCGAGTACCGCAGGTTCAGCTTCGTGTACGCGTCGTAGATGCCCTTGGAGAGCGCCTTCTCGTCCTCACCTTCGGTGAGGACGTTCTGGCCGCGCTTGCCCATGACGATCGCGGTGCCGGTGTCCTGGCACATGGGCAGCACGCCGGCCGCCGCGATGTTGGCGTTCTTCAGGAGGTCGAGCGCCACGAACTTGTCGTTGGACGACGCCTCCGGGTCGTCCACGATGCGCCGCAGCTGCGCCAGGTGCGCGGGGCGCAGGTAGTGCTGGATGTCGTGGATCGCCTCGGCGGCGAGCTTGCGCAGCGCCTCCGGGTCGACCTTGAGGAACGTCCGCCCGTCGGCCTCGAAGGTGGAGACACCCTCGGAGGTCACCAGCCGGTACGGGGTGGTGTCCTCTCCCAGCGGGAGCAGATCGGAGTACTCAAACTCTGGCATTACGGCCATTCCTCACTCGGCAGACAGCGGCGCGGCCTCCATTGGCGACGCGCCAACCAGCGTAGAACGCGTCCGGCGGAGCGCTCCTGTGAGGTAAGGCTCAGTAAAGGGGGCGTGGCTCACCGGGCGGTCGCGCCGAATGGTCGTACCGGATAGTCGCGATACAGGTCTGGTCGCGATCTATCGCGTCTGGGTACGCTGCTTCCGTGGACCTCGAAAAGCAGCCCTCAGCGCTCCGTGCCTCCGACGCCGACCGGGACCGCACGGCGGACATCCTGCGCGAGGCCCTGGCGGAGGGCCGCCTGACCGCGGAGGAGCACGCGGAGCGCGTCGAAGGGGTCTACCGCGCCAAGACCATGGCCGAGCTGGAGCCGCTCGTCCGCGACCTGCCCGCCGCCCACGACGCGGCCCGCGGCGCGGCGCCGGCCCTCGGGCCCGCCCCCGACCCGGCCCCGGCCAGGCCGTCCCCGGGCGTCGTCCCGCCGGTCGCCGACGAGAACCTCGTCGCGGTGCTCAGCAGCTCCGCACGCAGGGGGCGCTGGCGGGTGGGGCGCCGCACCCACGCGTACGCCGTGTTCGGCAGCGTCGAGATCGACCTGAGCGAGGCGATCTTCGAGCAGCGCCATGTGGTCATCAAGGCGTTCGCGATCTTCGGCTCGGTCGAGATCCGCGTCCCGGAGAACATCTCGCTGCGCGGCAGCGGTGGAGGTGTCCTCGGCAGCTTCGAGGTGGACACGCTCGACTCCCCGGACCGGGACGCCCCCGTCGTCTACGTGGACGGCATCGCGGTCCTCGGCTCCATCGACGCACGGCCGAGGCGCGGCAAGCGCGTCCGTGATCTGTACCGGCAGCCGCGCAAACACCTCAGGCACTGACGGGCCCGGACGCTCCGCCGGCGGCCCATGAGGAAGCGGAACGTCCGTACATCGGAACTCAGTGCATAGGCGCGCACACAGCGGGTAGAGCTTGCTGCATCGTCTCTCGCTCGCGAAGCCGTCGTCAGGAGTAGACCGTGCTGCAACCGTCGCATCAGTCTCTGCAGGTCGCCGCAGTTCCGGGCGGTGGGGCAGCCCCTGCGCGAGCGCAGTCGGGCGCTTGGGGAGGGGCGCCAGTGCGCGACCGGGACGACGACGCCCCCTGGCACACCGAGGCCGTCTGCCGTCGCGACGAGGCGGGCCTGTTCTTCGCCCCCTCCAAGGAGCCCACCGCGGCGCGGCTCTCGCGGGAAGAGGCCGCCAAGCGCGTCTGCGCCCGCTGCCCCGTCATGGTCGAGTGCCGCGAACACGCGCTCCTGCAGCCCGAGCCGTACGGCGTGTGGGGCGGCCTCACCGCCGCCGAGCGCCGCGTCGTCCTGGCCCGCCGCCGCCGGCGCGACCTGGAACTGCAGAAGGCGGCGCACGCGACGGGGATCGCGGCCGCCGGCTAGCGCGGCGCCCGGGCCCGGGTCCAGCACGCGCCGAAGGGGGCGTCCCCCGCACGGGACGCCCCCTTCGGCGTGCGCGGCCGCCCGCGGGGCGGCCGGGGTCCTACTTGGCGCGGTCGAAGTCGATCGCGCTGTACGCGCGCAGCTTCGAGAGCCGGTGGTCGGAGTCGATCTTGCGGATCGTGCCCGACTTGGAGCGCATGACCAGCGACGAGGTCGAAGCGGTCGCCGCGCGGTAACGGACGCCCTGCAGCAGTTCGCCGTCGGTGATGCCGGTCGCGACGAAGAAGACGTTGTCGCCCTTGACCAGGTCGTCCGTGGAGAGCGTGCGGTCCAGGTCGTGGCCCGCGTCGATGGCGCGCTGGCGCTCGGCGTCGTCCTTGGGCCACAGCTTGCCCTGGATCACGCCGCCCAGGCACTTGATCGCGCAGGCCGAGATGATGCCCTCGGGGGTGCCGCCGATGCCCATGAGCAGGTCGACGCCGGTGCCCTCGCGGACGGCCATCACCGAGCCGGCGACGTCGCCGTCCGAGATGAACTTGATGCGGGCGCCGGTCTCGCGGATCTCCTTGACGATGCCCTCGTGGCGGGGGCGGTCGAGGATCATGACCGTGACGTCCTCGGGCGAGGAGTTCTTGGCCTTGGCGACGCGGCGGATGTTGACCGAGGCCGGCGCGTTGATGTCCACGTAGTCCGCGGCCTCGGGGCCGGTGACCAGCTTGTCCATGTAGAAGACGGCGGACGGGTCGAACATGGCGCCGCGGTCGGCGGCGGCGAGCACCGCGATGGCGTTCGGCATGCCCTTGGCGGTCAGCGTCGTGCCGTCGATCGGGTCGACGGCGATGTCGACCTCGGCGCCGGTGCCGTCACCGATGCGCTCCCCGTTGAAGAGCATCGGGGCCTCGTCCTTCTCGCCCTCACCGATGACGACGACGCCGTTCATCGAGACGGTGTGGACGAGGGTCCGCATGGCCCTGACGGCGGCACCGTCCGCGCCGTTCTTGTCGCCGCGGCCGACCCAGCGGCCCGCCGCCATGGCGGCCGCCTCGGTGACCCGGACGAGCTCCAGGGCGAGGTTGCGGTCGGGGGCCTCGGGGGAGACCTCGAGCTCGGACGGGAGATGATGCTCGGTCATCGGAAGAGCACCTTTCTGCTGATACAAAAAAGTGGCGCGCCCGTAGGGCGTCCTTGGAAGGGCGGGGGCGGAGACGGGAGGGCGGCCGGACGAGGGTTGTGGATGACTCTATCCGTAGGTCGACAAAATGAGCAGTGGGCCCCACGCATGAGCGGCCGGCCGGGCCCGGGGCGGTACCGGGGGAAGGGGCGGGGCCGGCACCTGAGACCATGGGTGCGTGGCAGGAAGACAAGGCACTCAGACCGTCAAGAACATGCTGTGGTCGCTGGTGGTGATCGCCCTCGTCGCGGGCGTGATCTACATCTTCGTCCCGCATGACGAGTCCAAGGACCCCGCCAAGCGGGTCGACTACCGGGTGGAGCTCCTGACGGCACGGCGTGCCGCGGCCTATCCCGTGGCCGCGCCCGAGGGCCTGTCGAAGAAGTGGACGCCCACGTCGGTGCGGTTCGACGGCGCGAAGGACGACACCTGGCACCTCGGTTTCCTCGACCCGGACGAGGAGTACGTCGCGATCGAGCAGTCCACCGCGAAGTCGTCGACGTTCATCAAGGACGTCACCCAGAACGCGTCGCGCACCGACGCCGCCGAGGAGATCGGCGGCCGCACCTGGCAGCGGTACAAGGGCCCGAAGTACGACGCCCTGGTGATCAGCGAGCAGGGCGCCACGACGGTGGTCACGGGCACGGCGTCCTTCGGGCGGCTGGCGAAGATGGCCGAATCCCTGAAGATGTCCTGACGGTTTCCGAAGATGTCCTGACGGTTTCCGAGATGTCCTGACGGACCCTCCACCGCGTACGCGAAGGGGCCCCCGGCGTTGTGCCGGGGGCCCTTCGCGTGGGCGGGCGTGTGGGCCCGCGAGGTCGCTCAGACCGTGGTGACGACGTCGTCGTAGGCCAGGCGCGGGGAGCGCGGGAACCAGGCGTCCTCGCCCGGCTTGCCGATGTTGACGACCATCAGCGGGGTGTGGTCGTCGTCCAGGAACTCCTTCTGGACGCCGGCGAAGTCGAAGCCGGTCATCGGGCCGGCGGCCAGGCCGGCGGCGCGGACGCCGACGATGAAGTAGGCGGCCTGGAGGGTGGCGTTGACCAGCGCGGCCTGCTCGCGGACCGGGCGCTCGGCGAAGAACGCGTCCTTGGCCTGCGGGAAGTGCGGGAAGAGCGCCGGGAGCTCCTCGTGGAACTCGTTGTCGGCGGAGAGGATCGCGACGAGCGGCGCGGTCGCCGTCTTCGGGCGGTTGCCCTCGGCCATGTGCTGCACCAGGCGCTCGCGGGCCTCGGGGGAGCGGACCAGCGTGACGCGCAGCGGCGACTGGTTGAAGGCGGTGGGGCCGTACTTGACCAGGTCGTAGATCGCCTGGACCTGCTCATCGGTGACCGGCTCGTCGGTGAAGGTGTTCGCGGTGCGGGCCTCGCGGAAGAGCAGGTCCTGGGCGGCGGGGTCGAGTACGAGAGACATGAATCAACCTTCTTGAACGTACGGGGGTGTCTGGCGAACCCGTCACCGGGCTCGCGAACACGACAGTACGCCGCTACTGTTCAACTTTCAACAAAAACCGGACCTGCGTGATCCGCTTCACAAACCGCAGGTCAGGACGGTTTTGCCGGGGAAGCCCTGGATCGAGGGGCGCCCGGCCCCGCTCACTCCGCCGCGTCGCCCGTCGCGTCGCCCGTGCCGTCGTCGGTCTCCGGGCCGGCCAGGGCCGCGTCGAGCCGGGCCCGCGCGCCGTCAAGCCAGCGGCGGCAGACCTTCGCCAGCTCCTCGCCGCGTTCCCAGAGCGCCAGCGACTCCTCCAGGGTCGTCCCGCCCGTCTCCAGGCGCCGTACGACCTCGATCAGCTCGTCCCGCGCCTGCTCGTAACCGAGCGCGTCCGTGGAGGCCCCGGCCTCGCCGGCCTCGTCCGTCATGCTGGTCATGCGCCCACCCTAATGCTCGGCATTGTCGTCATTGTCTGCGGTTTCCACCGTCCGCACGGTGAAGGCCCCCTCGGCGACGCGCGCCCGCAACTCCTCGTCGACGGCCACCTCCGAAGGCGCCCGGACCACCGTGCCGTCAGGCTTCTGCAACACCGCGTACCCCCTCTGGAGGGTCGCGGCCGGCGAGAGGGCCACCACGCGCGCGTGCGTGTGCGTCAGCTCCGAACCCGCCCGGTCGAGCAGGTGCCCGAGCGTACGGCGGCTGCGGTCGACCAGCGCCGAGACCTGCTCCTCGCGCTCCTCGACCATGCGGTGCGGGTGCTCCATGCAGGGCCGGGCCAGGGCGTGCGCAAGACCGCGCGCCTCACGGTCGAGGAAGGCGTCGACGCTGCGCCGGGCGCGGTCCCGGAGCCACTGCACGCGCTCGTACTCCTCACCGACGTCCGGCACGACCTTCTTCGCGGCGTCGGTGGGGGTGGAGGCGCGCAGGTCCGCCACGTGGTCAAGGAGGGGATTGTCCGGCTCGTGGCCGATCGCGGAGACGACCGGCGTACGGCACGACGCCACCGCCCGCACCAGCTGCTCGTCCGAGAACGGCAGCAGGTCCTCCACACTGCCGCCGCCCCGCGCCACGATGATCACGTCGACCTCGTCGTGGGCGTCGAGCTCCTTCACGGCCTGGACGACCTGCGGCACGGCGTGCACCCCCTGGACGGGGACGTTGCGCACCTCGAAGCGGACGGCGGGCCAGCGGTGCCGGGCGTTCTCCAGGACGTCGCGCTCGGCGGCGGAGGCACGGCCGGTGACCAGGCCGATGAGCTGCGGCAGGAACGGCAGCGTCTTCTTGCGCTCGGGCGCGAAGAGCCCCTCCCTGGCCAGGCTCTTCTTCAACTGCTCGATCCGCGCGAGCAGCTCGCCGACGCCGACCGGCTTTATCTCGGCGGCCCGCAGCGAGAGCTGCCCCCGCCGCTCGTACCACTCCGGCTTCGCCCGTACGACGACGCGGGCGCCCTCGGAGACGACGTCCGCCACCGCGTCGAACACCTGCCGGTAGCAGGTGACGCTCACCGAGATGTCGTGGGACGGGTCGCGCAGCGTCATGAAGACGACGCCCGCGCCGGGTCTGCGGGACAGCTGCGTGATCTGCCCCTCGACCCAGATGGCGCCGAGCCGGTCGATCCACCCGCCGATGAGCCGGGAGACCTCGCCCACGGGGAGGGGGGCGTCCGGGGACGTGTTGAGAGCCATGTTGCCCGAGCGTAGTCGGGCGGGTCGGCCTTTTGGGGTGGTGTGTCTTGGCGTCGGGGGAGTGGAGTAGGAGGTGCGGCGGGGTGGGGGCGGTCGGTCGTGTGCGGGATGGTGGGAGTTGAGCGCGCCGTTCCTCGCGCCCCTGGGGCGTGATCCGGAGCCGGGGGCTTACCGAGCCGGTCGGTCGTCTCGGGCGGTGGGCGTCGTGCGGTCCGTGCCCTGGGCCGCCAGTACCGCAAGGCCCACCGCGAGCCACACCGCGCCGACCACCTGGGCGGAGCCCGACGCCTCCCAGATGACCGCCACCACGATCGCCGCCCCGAGCACCGGGACCAAAAGGTGGCGCCACCAGCTGAAGCCGTCCTCCCGGTGCCGTACCGCGAACCAGCCCACCACGCTCGCGTGCAGCAGCAGGAACGCCGTCAGCGCGCCGATGTCCACCACCGACACCAGGTGGTCCATGCCGTCGTCCCGCCGGGCCGCCCACACCGCGGCCACCAGCGTCACCACGGCCGCGCACAGCAGCGCGATCCGGGGCGTGCCGGAGTCCGTCCTTGACAGGGCCTTCGGCAGGCGCCGGTCCCGGGCCATCGCGAAGAGCAGCCGTCCCGCCGCGGCCTGCCCGGCGAGCGCCGCGAAGGCCGCGCCGATCGCCTTGCTCGCCGCCACCAGATCGTGCAGCCAGCTGCCGGCCGCCGAGTCCACCGCGTCGTAGAACGCCGTGCCCTGCTTGCCCGGATCCGCCGCCAGCTCCGCCGAGGACATCGGCTCCAGGAGGGCCACCAGATACGTCTGGGCGATGAACAGCACGCCCGCGAGCGCCAGACAGAACAGCACCGCCCGCGCCACCTTCGCCGAACCGCCCGTCACCTCCTCGGCGAAGGCGGCGATCGCGTCGAAGCCCAGGTACGACAGGACGGCGATCGAGACCGCGCCCACCACCGCCGACAGCGCGAACGCGCCCTGCGAACCGTCGCCGGAGAGCGGCGAGAGCCAGTCGCGCTGCGCACCGTCCCGGGCCAGGACGACCACCGCCGCCACCACGAAGACCAGCAGCACCACGATCTCCATGGCGAGCACCGCGAACCCCACCCGCGCCGCCGCCCGCACGCCCCACAGGTTGAGCGCCGTCGTGATCAGGACCGCGAGCGCAGTCCACACCCACCGGGACACCGACGGCACCAGCGAGTTCATGGCGATGCCGGAGAAGAGGTACGCGACCGCCGGGATGAGGAGGTAGTCGAGCATCGCCATCCACCCGGCGATGAATCCGGGCCCCTTGCCGAGCCCCACGCGCGCGTAGGCGAAGACGGAGCCGGCCTGCGGGACCACCCGCACCATCTGTGCGTAACTGAATGCGGTGAACGCCATCGCGACCGTGGCGACCAGATAGACCAGGGCCACCGCGCCGTGCGACTTCGCGTCGAGCGTCCCGAAGACGCCGACCGGCGCCATGGGGGCGATGAAGAGCAGCCCGTAGACGACGAGGTCACGGAAGCCGAGGGTGCGCCGCAGCCCCTCGCCCCCGGCGGGCTCGCCGCTCTCCGCGTGGGCTCCCGTACTGGCGGACTGACCGGACATGGTGCCTCCGTAGATCAACGCGGGCCTCCAGTCTCCCCAACCGGGCGATCTTTGACGCGCTGGACGCGGCCTTACGATGGGGGCATGACTGCTACGCCTGGCTCCCGCCGTGTCCTGCTCGCCGCTCCCCGTGGCTACTGCGCGGGCGTGGACCGTGCCGTGATCGCCGTCGAGAAGGCCCTGGAGCAGTACGGGGCCCCGATCTACGTACGCCACGAGATCGTCCACAACAAGTACGTGGTGCGGACGCTGGAGAAGAAGGGCGCCATCTTCGTCGACCAGACGGCTGAGGTCCCCGAGGGGTCCATCGTGATGTTCTCCGCGCACGGCGTCGCCCCGACCGTCCACGCGGAGGCGGCCGAGCGCAAGCTGGCGACGATCGACGCGACGTGCCCGCTGGTCACCAAGGTCCACAAGGAAGCGGTCAGGTTCGCCAAGGAGGACTACGACATCCTCCTCATCGGGCACGAGGGCCACGAGGAGGTCATCGGCACCTCCGGCGAGGCCCCCGACCACATCACGCTGGTCGACGGCCCCGAAGACGTCGCGAACGTCGAGGTCCGTGACCCGGACAAGGTCGTCTGGCTCTCCCAGACCACGCTCTCCGTCGACGAGACGATGGAGACGGTGGACGCCCTCAAGGGCAAGTTCCCGAACCTCCTCTCGCCGCCCAGCGACGACATCTGCTACGCCACGCAGAACCGCCAGACCGCGGTGAAGAAGCTCGCCGAGGACGCCGAACTGGTCATCGTCGTCGGCTCCAAGAACTCCTCCAACTCCATCCGCATGGTCGAGGTCGCCCTGGACGCGGGCGCCGCCGCCTCGCACCTGGTCGACAACGCCGACGAGATCGACGAGGCCTGGCTCGAGGGCGTCACCACGGTCGGCCTGACCTCGGGCGCCTCCGTGCCCGACGTCCTGGTGGACGGCGTCATCGAGTGGCTCGCCGAGCGGGGTTACGCCGACGTGGAGACGGTGAAGACCGCCGAGGAGTCCATCACCTTCTCCCTCCCCAAGGAACTCCGCAGGGACCTGCGCGCCGAGGCGGCCGAGCTGTCACAGCGCTGAGTGGGCCGTACGGTGGAGTCCATGCAGATCTTCGGTGTGGACATCGGCGGATCAGGTATCAAGGGCGCTCCCGTGGACCTGGACCGTGGAGACCTGACGCAAGAGCGGCACAAGGTGCTGACCCCGCATCCGGCGACCCCGGAAGCGGTGGTCGACGGCGTGTGCGAGGTGGTGGAGCACTTCGGCTGGAAGGGGCCCGTCGGGGCGACCTTCCCCGGCGTGATCACCCACGGCACGGCGCGCACCGCCGCCAACGTCGACAAGAGCTGGATCGGTACGGACATCAGCAGACTGGTCTCGGACCGGCTGGGTGGCGTCCCCGTCACCGTCCTGAACGACGCGGACGCGGCGGGCGTCGCGGAGATGCACTTCGGCGCGGGCCGTGGCCGTACGGGCACGGTCATCCTGCTCACCCTCGGCACGGGCATCGGCAGCGCGCTCTTCACCGGCGGCCGCCTCGTCCCGAACACGGAACTCGGCCACCTCGAACTGAACGGCCACGACGCCGAGAAGAAGGCCTCCTCCAAGGCCCGCGAGGACGAGGACCTGAGCTGGGAGCACTGGGCGCGCCGCGTCCAGAAGTACCTCGCGCACGTGGAGATGCTCTTCTCGCCCGAGCTGTTCATCATCGGCGGCGGCGTGAGCCGCAAGGCGCACAAGTTCCTGCCGCTGATCGAGGGCATCACGGCGGAGATCGTCCCGGCCCAGCTGCAGAACAACGCGGGCATCGTCGGAGGGGCGATGGCGGCGGGCGAGACGGAGTCGTAGCCGCGCTCTACGGAACCGAGGCACTGCCGTTCGGGTAAGGCCTTACGGGACCGAGGGCAGACGTTTCCCGCCCGCCGCCGTGCGCTGCGGCGGGCGGGCGCCGCGTCGCTGGGCCATGAGCCGGACCCTGCGTACGGTCACGATGAGCGCGGCGACGAGCGTGCCCCCGTACAACCAGCCCGCGTGCAGGGCCAGGGTCGTCACGAGCCCCATGACCTGGCCGCCGAACCCCTCCGAGCCCCCGGAGACGGGCAGCACCCCGGCGGCGAAGGCGATCGGCACGCCCACCGGCGCGGTGATCAGGTCGGCCGGGCGCACCCAGAAGGCGGTGAGCGCGGCGACGGGCACGAAGAGCACGCCGTACGCGACGACGGAACCGCCCGCGATCAGCCGCAGCAGGCAGGCGAGCAGGAACATCACCGCCGTGCAGAAGAGCCCGCTGCCGAGACCGGTCAGGCGGGGGTTCGGGATCCGCCGCAGCGTGCGGTAGACGGGGTGCCGGCGCACGGCGCGGTAGACCGGGTGCCTGCGCAGGGCACGGACGAACGGCGGGGCGGGGCGGCGCGGGCGTGGCGCGGCCCGGTACACGGTGCCCGACCCGGCGGGCCGGCCCTGCGGGGGCAGCGGGGCGGTCCGGCGGGGCCGGGCCGGCGACGTGCTCCTGGGGGCGGACTGAGGGGGACGCGTCCTGTGTTGCTCCACTGGACCAACCTAGGCGGGGCACGGCGCGGAATCCGTCGCGGGACACGCCCTTGAGCCGACCTTGGCCATGCGTTCGAAGGGCGCGGGGCGGGCGGACGGCGGCCGGGCGACGGGCCGGCCGGGGCGGTGGCGGCACGCCGTAGACTGGGGGATCGCCCCAAGGCCGCTCCGGCCCACCGGGCCGCCCACCATCCACATCCCTCACGTACGGGAAGTCGCAACGTGTCGCTCACGATCGGAATCGTCGGTCTGCCCAATGTCGGCAAGTCGACCCTGTTCAACGCCCTGACCAAGAACGACGTGCTTGCGGCCAACTACCCGTTCGCCACGATCGAGCCGAACGTGGGCGTCGTCGGCGTCCCGGACCCGCGCCTCACGAAACTGGCCGAGATCTTCTCCTCCCAGAAGATCCTCCCGGCGACGGTCGACTTCGTCGACATCGCGGGCATCGTGCGCGGCGCGAGCGAGGGCGAGGGCCTGGGCAACAAGTTCCTCGCGAACATCCGCGAGTCGGACGCGATCTGCCAGGTCATCCGCGCCTTCAAGGACGAGAACGTCGTCCACGTCGACGGCAAGGTCTCGCCCAAGGACGACATCGAGACGATCAACACCGAGCTGATCCTCGCCGACCTCCAGACCATCGAGAAGGTCCTGCCGCGCCTCCAGAAGGAGTCGCGCATCAAGAAGGACGTCGCTCCGAAGGTGAAGGCGGTCGAGGAGGCCCAGGCGATCCTGGAGAAGGGCGACACGCTCTTCTCCGCCGGCATCGTCCAGGGCTCCGGCAAGGAGGAGCTCCTGCACGACCTGCACCTCCTCACCACCAAGCCCTTCCTCTACGTCTTCAACGTGGACGAGGACGAGCTGACGGACGACGACTTCAAGGCCGAGCAGCGCGCCCTGGTCGCTCCCGCGGAGGCGATCTTCCTCAACGCGAAGCTGGAGGCGGACCTCGCCGAGCTCGACGACGAGGAGGCCCTCGAACTCCTCCAGTCCGTCGGCCAGGAAGAGCCGGGCCTCGCCACCCTCGCCCACGTCGGCTTCCGCACGCTGGGCCTCCAGACCTACCTCACGGCAGGCCCGAAGGAATCCCGCGCCTGGACCATCAAGAAGGGCGCGACGGCCCCCGAGGCGGCCGGTGTCATCCACACCGACTTCCAGAAGGGCTTCATCAAGGCCGAGGTCATCTCCTTCGAGGACCTGGTCGAAACGGGCTCGGTAACCGAGGCCCGCGCGGCCGGCAAGGCCCGCATGGAGGGCAAGGAGTATGTGATGCAGGACGGGGATGTGGTGGAGTTCCGGTTCAACGTGTAGCAGGTGACATGCCACTACGTCACTGATCTAGCAAACATGCAGTTCAGAAGGGGTTCGACTCTTTGGAGTCGAACCCCTTGGTTTTTCCCCGTGCTGGGTGTGGCTGAGGTGCTCGCGTTGAACAGGCGTGTATCCCAAGTTGTCTGCTGCCGATAGGGCCCGGCCGGGACGTCTGGGGTGCGGGACGACGAGGCCTGATGTCCTGCAGGTCCCCGAGAACCGATAGTTGAGCCGGGGTACCCCGCATTCCGGTCGCGAACGGGGGTCAGAGTGCCGCCTACGATCCACAGCTGATCGGGCGCTGCTGATCGGGCTGGCAGGTGGGGGGGCGCCAGGTCTGGCTGATGCGCAGGTCGTTGGCCATTGCCCAGGTGGGTGCTGGGGTGGCCGGGCTAGGCTTGACCAGCGCGGACATTTGAGCTGAACGAGCATCACCGGGGAGAGGGATGAGCGGGGCGGGGCAGAAACCTGTGAAGACGACGCCACTGGAGCTGCATCAGATGCGGGCGGCGCTGATCCAGGCCTACCGAGGGATCATCGACGAGAGCGATCTGCAGCGAAACTCCGAGGCGGAGCGGGAACGGGCTTTCCTGTCCCGGGCCGTGGCGGCCACGGCGGTCCGGCGGGTGACAGGTTGGGAGCATAAGGCCTGCGCCGACGCTGTGATCGACGGTAGCGACGACAACGGGATCGACGCGGTTGCCGTCGTGGACGGTACCCAGGTGTGGCTGGTTCAAGCCAAGTGGAGCGACAAGGGGACGGCTGGATTCCATACAGATGCGGCTCGTGGCTTCGTGGACGGACTGCGACTGTTGGAGCAGCGGCAATTCGATGCATTCAACGACAAGCTCCAGCCGTTCGCTCCTCTTCTCGCTTCGGCCATGGGGGACACCAACCTCAAGATCAACCTGGTCATCGCGGTCGTCGGGAATGATCCGCTCAGCTCACACACCGTGAACATCCTCGACCGCGCCGTCGAGGATCATCATGGGCACGGGCCGATGCTGAGCTACCAGCTCATGGGGACCGGGGATCTGCTGCGGCAGCTGCGTGAGGACCGGACGCCAGATCCCGTCAACGTCAAGGTGAAGATGCCGAAATGGATCTACCGTGACATCCCTTTCCCTGCCTACCAGGGCAGCGTGGCGGCCAGGGAGATCGCCAGGTGGTACGAGGATCACGGTGCCCGTCTCTTCTCGCAGAACATCCGCCAGTCGCTCGGGTTGACCCGCATCAATTCCGGCATTGAGAAGACCCTGACGGACGAGCCGGAGAACTTCTGGTACTTCAACAACGGCATCACGATCCTGTGCGACAGGATCGAGCCGTACTACCCGGACAGGCGGCACCCCGCCTATCCGGTGGAACTCCGGCTCACCCATGTCAGCGTGGTCAACGGGGCCCAGACCGTCACCTCCATCCACAAGGCGATGCAGGTGACGCCGGAGACAGTGGAAGATGCCGATGTGATGGTCCGCGTGATCTCCCTGGGTGACGAGCGCGTCGACTACGCATCAAAGATCACCGAGACTACGAACACCCAGAACGACGTTTCTCAAAGGGACTTCATCGCACTGGACGAGACCCAGGCGCTGATTCGGGAAGACTTCGATCTCACCCTGGACAAGACGTACGTGTTCAAACGCGGCGAGGCCGATCCTGCACCGGATTCCGGTTGCTCGGTGGTACACGCGGCCATCGCTCTCGCATGCGCCCGCCGCACGCCTGAGCTGGCCGTACGGGCCAAGCGGGACACCGATCTGCTCTGGGAGCGGGGAGACGGAGGCGCGTACCCCCGACTCTTCGGCGAGGTTCCGAGCGCTTTCCGGGTCTGGCGATGCGTCCAGATCCAGAGAGAGGTAGGCAAGGCGCTCGACGCCCTGCGTAAGCGCCTTCAGGGACGTGCCCAGGACACGGCTCAGCGCGGAGACCTGCTGATCACCCATCTGGTCTTCCAGCTGCTCGACCTGGCAGACATCGATGAGCCGGGCTATCCGCTGGACTCCGTGCTGGAGTCCATCCCGAAGCTGACCGAATCAGTGCTGTCGTGGCTGATTTACCGGGTGGACGAGACCTACGGCACCACCTCGTTCCTTGGGAGCACCTTCACCAATGAGACACGCTGCCGCGAGCTGTCCCGGGTCGTGCCGCAGGACGTGCGGGGCGGAACCGGGGTGCCGCAGCTGCCGGACGACTACCAGCCCCTCGCCCGGCAGAAGCGCCGTCGCCGCCGCCCCAACGTCGTTCCGACTCTTGTCAGCGCCGGCATCATTCCGGATGGGACGCCGCTGGTGTACGTCCCGCACAACGCTCCGGAAACAAGGGCGACGAAGGAGTGGATCGAGGCGGACGAGCGCCGGGCGCAGGTCCGCTGGCAGAACGATCGGACCAGACCACTCATCTGGTCCTACGACGGTGTGGCGTACTCGGCCAGCGGGCTCGTGATCCGTATCTGGGAGCTCGCAGGCTGGGAGGAGGCACCCATCGCGGTACAGGGACCTGCGCGCTGGGTACTCGATGGCAGACGCAATCTGTGGCAGGTAGCCAAGGAATGGCTGGATGCCCAGGAGGAGGAGGGCTGACGAAATCCGCGGCCCGTGCGCCTGCGAGGACCAGGAGGAGCCCTCGTCGGCATCGAGGCCGCAGGGGCGGCGTCGGAGTCGGGGGCTGGTGTCGGTGGGGTCCGTTAGCCTTCGCGGGTGATTACGGGTGAGCTGAAGAGCAAGATCGACCGCGTGTGGGAGGCCTTCTCCTCGGGTGGTATCTCCCATTCGCTGGAGGTCATCGAGCAGATCACCTACCTGCTGTTCATCAGCCGCCTGGACGACCTGCAGACGGCGAAGGAGAACCGGGCCAACCGCACGGGCCGGCCCGTCGAGAATCCGATCTACACCGCGGAGACGGACCGGTTGCGCTGGTCCCGCTTCACCAATGAGGCGCCGGAGAAGCTGCTCGACGTGGTCCGGGACGAAGTCTTCCCGTGGCTGCGCGACCTCGGCGGCGAGGGCTCGACGTACTCCCGGCACATGCACGACGCGCGCTTCACGATCACCACGCCGAACCTGCTGGTCAAGGTCGTCGACATGCTCGACGAGATTCCGCTGGTGGATCGGGACGTCAAGGGCGACCTGTACGAGTACATGCTCGGCAAGATCGAAACAGCCGGTAACAACGGGCAGTTCCGCACGGCCCGGCACATCATCCGGCTGATGGTGGAGATGACGGCGCCCGGGCCCAAGGACGAAATCTGTGACCCGGCGTGCGGCACGGCCGGCTGTCTCGTGGCCGCCGCGGAGTACGTCAGCCGGACGCACCACGAGGCGCTGCTGGAACCGGCCCAGCGCCGGCACTTCAACGAGAGCATGTTCCACGGCTTCGACTTCGACATCACCATGCTCCGCATCGGGTCGATGAACATGCTCCTGCACGAGGTCGAGAGCCCCGACATCCGCTACCGGGACTCGCTCGCCGAGAGCGCCGCCGCGGAGGCGGAGCGCTATTCGCTGATCCTCTCCAACCCGCCGTTCGCCGGCAGCCTCGACCATGACGCCACCGCCAAGGACCTCCAGTCGGTCGTCAAGACGAAGAAGACCGAGCTGCTGTTCCTCGCGCTCTTCCTTCGCCTGCTCAAGCCCGGCGGGCGCGCCGCGGTCATCGTGCCGGACGGTGTGCTCTTCGGCGCGTCGAAGGCGCACAAGCAGCTGCGGAAGATCCTCGTCGAGGACCACAAGCTGGACGCGGTGGTCAAGCTGCCGAGCGGGGTGTTCAAGCCGTACAGCGGCGTATCGACCGCGATTCTCTTCTTCACCAAGACGAACAGCGGCGGCACGGATCACGTCTGGTTCTACGAGGTCGCGGCGGACGGCTGGAGCCTGGACGACAAGCGCACCGCGCTGCTCGACGAGGAGAAGCTCGGGCCGGTCCCCGCGGCGGGCGAGCTGACCGAGGCCGAGCACGCGAAGAACAACCTCCCGGACGTACTGCGCCGTTGGCGCCGGCGCAACGACAGTGAGCGGGAGCGCCCGCGGACCGAGCAGAGCTTCACCGTCCCGAAGGCGGACATCGCCGCACAGGGATACGACCTGAGCATGGCCCGCTACAAGGAGCTGGTCCACGAGGAGGCCGAGCACCGATCCCCGGCCGAGATCATGGACGAGCTCGCCGGGATCGAGGCGGAGATCCAGCACGGCATGAGTGAGCTGAAGGAGCTGCTGGGATGAGCCGTGAAGTCGTCAAACTCGGCTCCGTGGCGGGTTTCCTCTCCGGTTACGCCTTCGCCTCGGACGCCTTCAACACAGATGGCCGGGGCATGCCCATCGTGCGGATCCGGGACGTCAGGCCGGGCACCACCAGCACGTATTACGAGGGTGATTACGACCCCCGCTATGTCGTCGAGCGCGGTGACCACCTCATCGGTATGGACGGTGAGTTCAACCTCGCACGGTGGCGCGGCGCCCGGGCTCTGCTCAACCAGCGCGTCTGCAAGATCGACGGCGTTTCGGAGAGGCTGGACCGGGACTATCTCGCCTGGTTCCTTCCCGCCGTGCTCAAGAGGATCGAGGCGGCCACGCCCTTCGCCACGGTGAAGCACCTCTCGGTGAAGACGCTCCGCGACATCGACATCCCGCTTCCCCCGCTGGACGAACAGCGCAGGATCGCCGTGGTGCTGGAGCGGGTGGACGCGCTGCGGGCCAAGCGCCGCGCGTCCCTCGCTCTCCTCGACGACCTCACCCGGGCCGTCTTCATGGAAATGTTCGGCGACCCCGATCCGGCGTGGCCGCGCACGACGGTCGCGGAGCTCGCGCTCGGGCAGAAGGGGGCGATCCGGACGGGCCCGTTCGGCAGCCAGCTGCTGCGCGAGGAGTTCGTGGAGTCCGGAATCGCGGTCCTCGGCATCGACAACGCCGTCGACAACGAATTCAAGTGGCAGGGGCGCCGGTTCATCACCGAGGAGAAGTACGCCAAGCTCGCGCGGTACACCGTGCGCCCCGGTGATGTCCTCATCACCATCATGGGTACGTGCGGGCGCTGCGCGGTCGTCCCCGACGACATCCCCCCGGCGATCAACACCAAGCACCTCTGCTGCATCACGCTCGACCCGTCGCGCTGCCTGCCGGAGTTCCTGCACAGCTATTTCCTCATGCACCCGGTCTCCCGCTCCTACCTCGGACGCCACGCCAAGGGAGCGATCATGTCCGGCCTGAACATGGGGATCATCAAGGAACTGCCCCTGGACGTCCCGCCGGTCGAGCTGCAGGCCGCCTACGTGAGACGGGTCCGGGCCGTACGGCGGCTCAAGGCCGAGCAGGAGCACCAACTGGCCGTACTCGACACGCTCTTCGCCGCCATCCGGCACCGGGCGTTCCGGGGCGAGCTGTGGGCGGACGCCCTCGCCGCCTGACCGGCTTGCCGCCCCGTGGAGGGAGCGGCTCCTTCTTCTGTCCGTTCGACGTCAGCACCAGGGGGCGCCACGTGAGCAACTTCCTATTCCTCGGGGCCGAATGGCCCGACCTCCGCGGCGAGGCGGTGCGCGCGGAGAGGCTCGCCGTGGCCGACCCGCGCGCGGCCGTCTTCTACGCCCGCCGGGTCGTGGAGCTCGGCGTCACCTGGATGTTCGAGGTGGACGAGACCCTGCGACGCCCCTTCCGGGACGACCTGGCGGCGATGCTCTCGGAACCCACGTTCGTACGGGTGGCGGGCCCCGCGATCCGTACGAAGATGGACGTCATCCGGCGCCAGGGGAACGCCGCGGTGCACCGCAGGACGCCCGTGACGGAGAACGACGCGATGCGGGTCGTGGGCGAGCTGTTCCACGTCATGTACTGGCTGGCCCGCACCTACGCCGTGGACCGGGCGAACCTGCCCGCTCCGGGACTGACCTTCGACCCGGCGCTCGTGCCGCGCCCGGAGCCGGCCGGCGTACGGGTGGCGAAGCAGGCCGAGCTGAAGAAGCTGGCGGAGCGGTTCGCCGCACAGCAGGAGGAGTTGGCGGCGGAGCGGCGCAAGAACCAGGATCTCGACGCCGAGTTGCAGGCCCTCCGCTCCGGGATCAGGGCGGCGAAGGCCGCCAACGAGGCCCGCGTCGACACACACGACTACAACGAGGCCGAGACCCGTACGCTCATCATCGACCTGCTCCTCAAGGAGGCGGGCTGGCCGCTGGACCGGCAGAGCGACCGGGAGTTCCCCGTCACGGGGCTGCCGCAGGCGGCGTCCAAGTCGGGCCGCGGCAGGGTCGATTACGTCCTGTGGGACGACGACGGAAAGCCTCTGGCGGTCGTCGAGGCCAAGCGCACCACGAGGGACGCGCGCGCGGGCCAGCACCAGGCCAAGCTGTACGCGGACGCGCTGGAGGAGAGGTTCGGGCAGCGGCCGGTCATCTTCTACACCGACGGCTACCACACGTATCTCTGGGACGACCTGCGCCACCCGCCGCGCGCCGTACAGGGCTTCTACACCAAGGACGAGCTGCGACTCCTCGTCCAGCGCCGGACCGGGCGGCAGAGCCTCGTTAAGCTGCCGATCGACGACCGGATCGCCGGCCGCCCCTACCAGATGCACGCCATCCGCCGGGTGGCGGAGGCGTTCGAGTCGGACGCGGCACGGCACGCTCTGCTGGTGATGGCGACCGGCTCGGGCAAGACCCGGACCGTCGTCGCGCTGTCCGACCTGATGATGCGGGCGAACTGGGCCAAGCGCGTCCTCTTCCTCGCCGACCGCAAGGTGCTGGTCAGGCAGGCCACGAACGCGTTCAAGAACCAGCTCCCCGGCGCACCCGTCGTGAACCTCCTCGAAGAGAAGAACAGCCACGCGCGCGTGTACGTGTCGACGTACCCGACGTTGATGAACCTCATCAACGAGGTGGACGAGTCGGGGACGCGCCGCTTCGGACCCGGCTACTTCGACCTGATCGTGGTGGACGAGGCACATCGTTCGATCTACCAGAAGTACGGGGCGATCTTCGACTACTTCGATGCCCTGCTCGTCGGCCTGACGGCGACGCCCAAGGACGAGATCGACCGGAACACCTACCGGCGCTTCCAGCTGGAGTCCGGTGTGCCGACCGCCGTGTACGGCCTGGAGGAGGCCGTCGCGGACGGTTATCTCGTGCCGGCCAGGGCCGTGGACGTGCCCCTGAAGTTCCAGCGCGGCGGCATCAAGTACGCGGATCTGCCCGAGGAGGAGAAGGAGCGCTGGGACGAGCTCGACTGGGCCGAGGACGGCAGCGTCCCGGACGAGATCAGCTCGGACGAGCTCAACAAGTACCTGTTCAACGCCGACACGGTGGACAAGGTCCTCGCCACGCTGATGGAGCGGGGCGTGCGCGTGGCGGGCGGGGACCGGCTCGGCAAGACCGTCATCTTCGCGGCGAACAGCGCCCACGCGGAGTTCATCGCCGAGCGGTTCGACGTCAACTACCCCCACTTGCGCGGGCAGTTCGCCCAGGTCATCACTTACCGCAAGGAGTACGCGCAGAGCCTGATCGACCAGTTCTCCGATGCGGCGAAGACGCCGCACATCGCCATCTCGGTCGACATGCTCGACACGGGCGTGGACGTGCCGGAGATCGTGAACCTCGTCTTCTTCAAACTGGTGCGCTCCAAAACGAAGTTCTGGCAGATGACAGGCCGCGGCACGCGCCTGTGCCCGGACCTGTTCGGCCCGAACCGCGACAAGGACGGCTTCCTCGTCTTCGATGTCTGCCAGAACCTCGAGTTCTTCGACCAGAACCTCATGAAGGCCGAGGGCAGGATCGCGCCGTCGCTGACCGAGCGCATCTTCACCAGCCGCGCCGACCTGCTGCTGGCCCTGGACGGCGACCCGGCGGAGCAGGCGGCCGGTGACGGCACGAAGAGTACGGCGGGGCTCCGCCATGAGCTGGCCGAACGGCTGTGCCAGGAAGTCACGGCGATGAACCCGGACAACTTCCTGGTGCGCCCGCGGCGCGAGTACGTCGACGCCTTCTCCGGCCTCGACGCCTGGCTCTCGCTGACACAGGAGACCCACGCCCGGGCCGTGGACCACCTCGCCGGTCTCCCCACGGCCTTCCGCGACGCCGACGACACCGAGGAGGCCAAGTGCTTCGATCTGGCCGTCCTCCGCCTGCAGCTCGCGATCGTGACGGCGGACCCCGGTCGCGACCGGCTGCGTGCGCAGGTCCAGGAGATCGCCTCCGCCCTCCAGGACCAGTACACGATTCCCGCGGTGCGGGCCCAGCAGGAGCTGATCGACGAACTGGCCGGCGACACCTGGTGGCAGGACGTGACCCCGCCGATGCTGGAGACGGTGCGGCGGCGCCTGCGCGGCCTGGTCAGGCTCATCGAGAAGACCCGGCGCAACATCGTCTACACCGACTTCGAGGACGAGCTGGGCGAGCTGACGGTCGCGCGGCTGCACGGCACGGCGGGCGACACGGGCCTGACCCGGTTCGAGCAGAAGCTGAAGATCTATCTGCGTACGCACGAGGACTCCGCGACGATCCGGAAGATCCGCCGGAACCGTCAGGTCACCGCCTCGGAGCTGAGCGATCTGGAGCGGCTCCTCTGCGACGCGGGCATCGGCACCGAGGCCGACCTCGACCGCGCCCGGCACGCGGACGGCGGGTTCGGTGTCTTCCTGCGTTCTTTGACGGGCCTGGACCGCGAGGCCGCCCGGGCGGCCTTCGAGGACCTCCGGCAGGGCCGTACCTTCTCCACGGCCCAGAGCCGCTACGCCGACCTGCTCGTCGACTACATGTCCCGCAACGGCGTGGCCGACATCGCCGTGCTGTACGACCCGCCGTTCACGGCCCTGGCCCCGCGCGGCCCGGAGGACCTGTTCGCCGAGGCGGACATCGCCGCGATGGCGTCCGTCATCGGGGCCGTCCGCGCCACGGCGGTGGCCGAAGGGCCGAGCGACTGAGCCGGTGACGCGCTTCGGGGGGCCTCCTGGCCGGAAAGCCCCCCGAAGCCGATCGCGATGGTCCTCAGACCCCCGAGTACGAGTGCTTGCCGCCGAAGAGGAAGTTCACTCCGTAGTAGTTGAAGAGGTAGGCGGCGAAGGCGCACAGGGCGATGTAGGCCGCCTTGCGGCCCTTCCAGCCGGCCGTGGCGCGGGCGTGGAGGTAGCAGGCGTACGCGACCCAGGTGACGAAGGACCAGACCTCCTTGGGGTCCCAGCCCCAGTAGCGGCCCCACGCGTCGCCCGCCCAGATCGCGCCCGCCACGATCGTGAACGTCCACAGCGGGAAGATCGCGGCGTTGATGCGGTAGGAGAAGCGGTCCAGGGTCGTCGAGGCGGGCAGGCGGGAGAGGATGTCGTTGCCCGCGACGCGGGCCCACAGCATCAGGCGGGCCCCGGCCGGGCCCTTCTTGTCGCGCAGGGCGAGGGCCAGGCCGCGTTCGTTGGCGGCGACGCGGCCGTCGGTGAGCCGTACCTCGTAGCGGTCGCGGAAGAGGTAGACCAGCGCGGAGAGCGCGCCCAGGTAGAGCGTCGCGCCGCAGAAGATGGCGGTCGAGACGTGGATCCACAGCCAGTACGAGTGCAGGGCGGGGACGAGCGGGGCGCTGTCGGTGTAGAGCCAGGTGACGGCGATGCCCAGGTCGAGCAGGACGGTGGTGACCAGCGGCAGCCCGATCCAGCGCACGTTCTTCTTGGCGAAGAGCAGGGCGAGGTAGACGCCGACGGCGACCGTCGCGAAGGTGGTGGAGAACTCGTACATGTTGCCCCACGGCGCCCGCTTCACGGACAGCGCGCGGCTGACCACGCCGCCGGCCGCGATGAGGAAGGCCAGCGTCGTCAGGGAGACGGCGATGCGGCCGTACAGGTCGCCCTGCGCGTCGTCGCCGTGCGCGCCGGGGCCGTCGGGGATGTCACGGGTGTCGGACCGCGACCGTTCGACGACCTTCGGCCGGTCGAGCACGGCGGTGCCGCCGCCCTCGGCCGCCCGTGCCCGGGCCGTCGCCCCGGCCGCGCCGCGGCTCTCCTCCTCGGCCACCAGCGCGGCGGCGGTGCGCCCGACCTTGCTGCGGCTGCCGAAAATCCATTCGGTGATATGGGCGAGGAAGGCCAACGTGTAGACGGCCATTGCCGAATAGATCAGCACGTTACTGATATGCGCCAAGTTCTCGTTGGCGGCCAGATTCATTTCTCGACCCCTTTGGAGGATTCAGACTGCGGGCCGGGCACGCTCCGCACCCGTGGGTGAGCCTAGCCTCCGCACTTGACGGGAGGGCATCCGGGGTCCTGGGCCCGACGCGGCAATGGCCCGTACATTACGGGCAGTTGATGGGGGAGGGCGGGAGCGCGGCCGTGAACACAACCGGGCGCGGGCAAAGGGGAGATGGGTGTGCGTGTCGCACGTCACGCCCGCACCAAGCGCAGGTTGACGGTCAATCAGCGGCCATGATTGAATCGATCATGATTCGATCAAAAATCGAGCGAGATGTGTTGCGCGCACCTTAGCCGCGCATGTCGTGTTTCGCGGGGACCCGTCAGCGGGGGCCGGGTTCCCTTTTCTGTGAGTCACCAGCAATGTGCCGATGCCCCGTGCTGCTTTATAGGGGGAGGAATTCGGCCGCCGTGCCGAGTGCCAGGTCATGCGCACAGAAGCCATCAATGACGCAGAAATCATCAGCGACGCGGAAATCAGCAGTGGCGTAGTCGCGAGCGATGTCGTGGAAGTACGCGATGTCGTCGGCGCCGGAGTCCGGCGGGGCGCCGAACTCGATCTGTTCGGGCTGCACGGCTCACTCGATTCGCCCGTGATCGAGTCGATGAATTTCCTGAACGAGATCTCGCAGCGCTTTCCGGAGGCCCTCTCGATGGCCGCGGGCCGGCCGTACGAGGGGTTCTTCGACACCGAGGACGTCCACCGCCACCTCCGCGTCTTCGAGGACCACCTGCGGAGCGCGCACGGCGGCGACGAGGCCCGGGTGCGCCGCACGATCCTCCAGTACGGCCGTACCAAGGGCATCATCCACGACCTGATCGCCAGGAACCTCTCCGTCGACGAGGGCATCGACGTCGACCCGGAGAGCGTGGTCGTGACCGTCGGCTGCCAGGAGGCGATGTTCCTCACGCTGCGCGCGCTGCGCAGGGACGACAAGGACGTACTGATCGCCCCGATGCCCTGTTACGTGGGCGCCACCGGCGCGGCCGAGCTCACCGACATGCGGGTCCTGCCCGTGCGGGAGAACGCCGACGGCATCGACCTGGACGACCTGGTGCGGGTCGTCGAGGAGGCCAGGGCGGCGGGGCTGCGCCCGCGCGCCTGCTACGTGGTGGCGGACTTCGCCAACCCCTCGGGCGTCACCCTCGGCATCGAAACGCGTGAGGCGCTGATCCGGCTCGCCGAGGAGCACGACTTCCTCATCCTGGAGGACAACCCGTACGGCCTGTTCCACGCCCCCGGCAGCGAGCCGGCGCCCACGCTCAAGTCGCTCGACGGCGACCGGCGCCGCGTCGTCTACCTCGGCTCGTTCGCGAAGACCGGACTGCCCGGCGCCCGCATCGGCTTCGTCGTCGCCGATCAGCGGGTGAGCCGGCCCGGCGCGAGCGACACGGTGCTCCTCGCCGACGAACTGGCGAAGCTCAAGAGCATGCTCACGGTGAATACGTCACCGGTCGCCCAGGCCGTCATCGGCGGCAAGCTCGTGGCCAACGGCTACAGCCTGCGCGCGGCCAATGTCCGGGAGACGGAGCTGTACCAGGGCAACCTGCGGCACGTACTGAACGAACTGGCCCGCAATTTCCCCGAAGGCAGCGATCCGCGCGTGACGTGGAACACGCCGGGCGGCGGATTCTTCGTCGTCCTCACCGTTCCGTTTCCCGTCGACGACGCGCTCCTCGAACACTCCGGCCGCCACCACCGCGTCCTGTGGACGCCCATGCACCACTTCTACGGCGACGGAAAGCCGCGGCCCCAGATCCGGCTCTCCTTCAGCTATCTCTCACCGGAAGAAATCACGGTCGGCATCGACCGCCTCGCGGAATTCATCCGCGAACAGTGCGCCGCCGCCTGAATTCTCCGTCACGAACAACCCGTCATCATATCGAGAAGGAATGTCATGAGTCCCTTGGGCGATCTGCGCATCGATCACGTCGGTTTCGCGGTCGGTGATCTCGCCGAGGCCACCAACTTCTTCGTGAACCACTACGGCCTCGGCGTGTACGCGCACTCGGCACGGACCGACGTCCCGGACGGCGCCGCCCACATGACCGCCGTCGGCCGCGCGGGCATACGCCTGCTGCTCACCGACGCGCGGGGCGGCGACCACCCGGCGGCCGCCTACGTCGAGCGGCACGGAGACGGTGTCTCGGACATCGCCCTCGCCACCGCCGACGCCGCGGCCGCCTACGAGGAGGCCGTGCGGCGCGGGGCCCGCCCGGTGGCCGGACCGCGCGAGCACGACGGCGTCGTCACCGCGACCATCGGCGCGTTCGCCGACGTCACGCACACGTTCGTGCAGCGCGCGACCGACCGGGACGCCCTAGAACTCCCCGGCCTGACACCAGTGTCCGAGCGGGAGCAGACCACCCAAGCGCAGGTCGGCCTGCACACCATCGACCACTTCGCCGTCTGCCTCGAAGCCGGCCAGCTCGATGCGACCGTCGCGTACTACGAGAACGTCCTCGACTTCGAGATGGTCTTCACCGAGCGCATCATCGTCGGCGGCCAGGCCATGGACTCCAAGGTCGTGCAGAGCCGCTCCGGCGCGGTGACGCTCACGCTGATCGAGCCGGACACCTCCCGCGAGCCGGGCCAGATCGACAAGTTCATCAAGGAGCACGGGGGCGGCGGCGTCCAGCACATCGCCTTCGCCACCGATGACATCGTCCGCGACGTGGGCCTGCTCGGCGAGAACGGCCTGGCCTTCCTCACCACGCCCGGCACGTACTACGAGCAGGTGCCCGACCGGCTCGAACTGCAGCGCCACTCCGTCGACGCGCTGCGCGAGCTGAACATCCTGGTCGACGAGGACCAGGACGGACAGCTCCTGCAGATCTTCACCCGCTCCGTCCACCCGCGCGGCACCCTTTTCTTCGAGGTCATCGAGCGGCTCGGCGCGCGCACCTTCGGCAGCGGCAACATCAAGGCCCTGTACAGCGCCGTCGAGCTGGAGATGGAGCGGGCCCGGCAGGAGGAAGCGGGCGCATGACCGTGCCCCTGCACGAGGTGGACCTGCGGGCCGCCGCCGTGAGCGTCGACGAGATGGCGCGGCTCGCCGCCGGCCTGCTGCCCCCGGACGTACGGGACTTCGTCGACGGCGGCAGCGGCGACGAGTCCACCCAGGCGGCCAACCGGGCCGCCCTGGACGCGCTCCGCCCGGTGCCGAGGGTGCTCGGCGGCTCGGACGGGGCCGACACGGCGGGCACGCTGCTGCGGAGCACGGCCGAACTGCCGCTCGCCGTGGCGCCGATGGCCTACCAGCGGCTGTTCCATCCGGAAGGCGAGCTCGCCGCGGCACGCGCCGCGCGCGACGCCGGGGCGCCGTACGTCATCAGCACGCTGAGCAGCCATCCGATCGAGGAGATCACCGCGGTCGGCGGGGTCTGCTGGTTCCAGCTGTACTGGATGCGCGACCGGGCCGTCGTCCTCGACCTGGTCAGGCGCGCGGAGGTGGCCGGCTGCGAGGCGCTCGTCGTCACCGTCGACGTGCCCCACATGGGCCGCAGGCTGCGCGACGTGCGCAACGGCTTCTCCCTGCCGGACCACGTGCGCGCGGCCAACCTCGGCCCGGCACCGGACACGACGGCCACCGACGCGCCCGCCACGGACGCGACGAGCACGAACGCGCCGGGGACCACCGCCGCGCACGCCCGCCGGGCCGGGGCCTCCGCCGTCGCCACGCACACCGCGCTCGCCTTCGACCCGGCGATCGGCTGGGACGACCTCGCCTGGCTGCGCGGACAGACCGCGCTGCCCCTGGTCCTGAAGGGCATCCTCGACCCGCGGGACGCCGCGCGCGCCGTCGGCATCGGCGCGGACGGAGTGATCGTCTCCAACCACGGGGGCCGGCAGTTCCCGGCCGCGCCGCCGAGCGTCACGGCGCTGCCCGCAGTCCTCGACGAGGTCGGCGGCGGCTGCGCGGTGCTGCTCGACAGCGGTGTGCGCACCGGCGCCGACATCCTGCGCGCGCTCGCGCTCGGGGCCGACGGCGTGCTGTGCGGGCGGCCCGTGCTGTGGGGGCTCGCCGTGGACGGCGAGGCCGGCGTCCGGCATGTACTGCGCCTGCTGCACACCGAGTTGAGGGAGGCGCTGGTCCTGTCGGGCTGCCCCGACCTCGCGGCCACGCGCGACCTCGCCGTCGTACGTATCTGAGCCGAAGGAAAGAAAGAGAAGACCAGAGAGGGAAGGGGGGCAGCCGGACTCGAATCCGGCCGCCCCCCTTCCCTTCTGTCTTCTCCCTTACGCAGGGCGGGAGTTACACCGCCGTCAGCTGCGGGAAGAGCGCCAGGTCGGCCGCCGCCTTGAGGTAGTCGGCGCCCGCTGTGCCGCCGGTGCCCGGCACCCGGCCGATGATCTTCATCGTGACGCCCCAGTGGGTGCGCTTCATGCCGCGCCAGCCCGCGTCCAGCGTCCGCATGGCCTCTCCCAGGCGGCGCGCGTCCTCGGTCGGCCAGCCGCCGGCCCGCGTCAGGAACTGCTCCTGCAGCGTGGCGTCGAGCGTGAACAGCGGGCCCTTCTCCGGGGAGTGCGCCTCACCGGCACGCTTCGCGCTCACCGTCTCGACCAGCTGGTAGGGCCGGGACTGTATCGCGCTGGCGCCGTGCGTGTGGTCGCGTATCACCGCGAAGGACTCCGGCGGCATCGTCGTCAGGACCCGGTAGAGCGGGGACGTGGCGCCCGCGAGGCGGGTGGCCGCCGTCTCCAGGAACGCCGCCGCGTCGGCAGGACGGTCCGTGCGCACCGCCTCGACGGCGAACGTCAACGCCCTCGCCACCCGCGCGAAGAGCCGCTCGAACAGCTGGATGGAGCGGATGAACATCCGCTCGTCGTGGAGGGTGGTGACCGGCAGCAGCGCGACCTCGACCGCGCGCAGCAGCGCCGCCGGAGCCTGGGCGCGGAGGGCGTCGACCGCCTCGCGCGCGACCGGTGCCGCCGCGTCGGGCCCGCCCCCGGCGAGCGCGGTCCGCACCGCGTCGAGCGGCGCGGTGTCCGGGAGGGCGAGCGGCGCGTACTCCGGGAGCCGGGCGAGGGCCTGCCACACCGCGGTGGTCCTCGCCCGCTGCCGGTCGCTGTCGCGGACCGCGGCGAGCGCGTCGCTCTCGCGCACCACCAGGTCGGCGAGGAGCACGGCCGTGAGCAGGTCATCGGCCCGCTCCGCCGCATCGGGGGTACCGTCCGACCCCCACTCCGCGACGCGCAGGACGTCGTTGCCCGCGTACGAGACGTAGCTCATCGGCCGGTCGGTGAAGGTCAGCGGCAGCCAGGTGTCGAACAGCCAGGTGTCCGGTGACGCCCAGGGCCGGGCGCGGCCCGCGCATTCGATGCCGAGCCGGGTTCCGCGCAGCAGGGCCACCAGCTCGGGCGCGGCGGCCGCCTTGCCCACCTGCTGGTAGTACCCCACGACCTGCTCGTACGGAAAGCCGGCGAAGTCGGGCCGGCCCGCCCCGAGCACCTGGTGGGACCAGGCGGTCACGGCGTCGACCGCCGCGCGCAGCGCTTGTGTGCGGCCCGCGCCGGAGCTGTGCCCCAGTGCCCTGCCGCCGACGCCGATCTGCCCGTCCTCGCGAAAGTCGGCGGATCCCCCCACCGGCGTCTTCTCCGTCATGTTCACGCTCTCACCAATTCACCAGTCACTTGTCACCCGTTCCCCGTCGGCCGGGTCACGCCTCGGCGCGGTCCGCGCCCATGGCATCGACCAGGCTCTTGGGCCGCATGTCCGTCCAGTTCCGCTCGATGTGGTCCAGGCAGGCCTGCCGGGTGTCCTCGCCGAAGACCCGCTCCCAGCCGGCGGGGACCTCGACGAAGGACGGCCAGAGCGAGTGCTGGCCCTCCGCGTTGACCAGGACCAGGTAGGTGCCGTTCTCGTCCTCGAAAGGGTTGGTGGCCATGGGGTCTCTCCTAATTGCCGTAGTTAATTGCCGTTGTTGGTACGGGATTTGAGCACAGGTGCGATCACGTCGAGTGCCGCGGGGGAGGTCATCCCCAGGTGGGTGCAGTCCACTTCGAGTTCGTGGATCTCCCCGGTGACGTGGGCGTCCCACGCCTTGACGGCGTGGGGGTGCGCGTCGTTCGCGCGGCCGGAGCGGAAGGCCAGCACATCGCCGCGGAAGACGCCGGGCACGAAACGCCCCGCGATCCGTCGGTTGTTGGCTGCCACCCGGTGCAGGGCCTCGATGCCGTCCTCGCCGAGTCCGGCCAGCGGGCTGTCGTGCGCGCGCAGCAGCGCGGCGACCTCGCCGGTGGTGTAGGGGCCGCGCCGGGCAGCATCCGTCCCGCCGTCGCCCGCGGGTCCGGCCGTGTCCGCGGGTCCGGTCGCGTCCAGCGGTGCGGCCGCGTTCGCCAGTACGGAGAGGATCTCCTGCAGCAGGTCCGCCCCGCCGTCCTCCTCCCCGCCCGTCTCCCGGGGTGCCTCCCAGGCCGATGGGTAGGAGTCGAGGAGCGCGAGCAGCTCCACCTCCGCGCCCTCGCTTTGCAGCCGGACGGCGATCTCGTGCGCCACCAGACCGCCGAAGGACCAGCCCACGAGCCGGTACGGGCCCGTCGGCTGCACCTCGCGGATCCGGGCCGCGTACTCGGCGGCCATCGCGGGCAGATCGGCCGCGACGGCGTCGGCGGGGTTCAGGCCGCTCGCCTGGAGGGCGTACACGGTGGCGTCCGGGCCGAGCCGGGTGATGAAGCCGGTGTAGCACCAGCCGATGCCGACGACCGGGTGGACGAGGAAGTACGGGGCCTCGCCCTCGGGGCCGCCGGTGCCGCGCCGCCCTTCGCGCAGCCGCAGCAGTGGCGCGAACGGATCGTCGTCCGCCCCGTCCCCGCCGCCCTCGCCGCCGTCGCCGTCCGGGCCGAGCCGTCCGGCGAGGGCCGCCACGGTCGGTGCCTCGAAGACGCTGCGGATGGAGGCGGCGGTGCCCAGTTCGGCGCGGATGCGGTTCACCAGGCGGGTGGCGAGCAGGGAGTGGCCGCCGAGTTCGAAGAAGTCGTCGTCGATGCCGACGTCCGTCACCCCGAGCACCTCGGCGAAGAGCGCGCACAGCGCCGTCTCCCGGGCGGTGCGCGGCGCCCGGCCCGCGGTGCCGCGCGCGGCCGTCACGTCGGGCGCGGGCAGGGCCTTGCGGTCCACCTTGCCGTTCGGGGTGAGCGGCAGCGCGGGCAGCGTCACGACGGCCGCGGGCACCATGTAGTCCGGCAGCAGGCCGCGCACGTACGCGCGCAGCTCCTCGACGTCGACGCCCTTTGCCGGATCGGCGGGGACGGTGTACGCGACGAGACGCTTGATGCCGTGGCCGCCGGAGCGGTCCTCGTGGACGGCGGCCACGCTCCGCGCGACCGAGGCGTGCCGGGTCAGCACCGCCTCGATCTCGCCGAGTTCGATGCGGTATCCGCGGATCTTCACCTGGTGGTCGGTGCGGCTCAGGTACTCGAGCTCGCCGTCGGCCCTCCAGCGGGCCACGTCGCCCGTCCGGTACATGCGGGCGCCGGCCGGCCCGTGCGGGTCGGCGACGAAGCGGTCCGCGGTGAGCGCCGGCTGCGCCAGGTAGCCGCGTACGAGCCCCTCTCCGGCGAGGTACAGCTCGCCGGGGACGCCGGGCGGGACCGGGCGCAGGGCGCCGTCCAGGACGTAGGCGCGGGTGTTGCGGATGGGCCGCCCGATGGAGGGGCCCGCCTGCGCCGTGGCCGAGCGCCCCGTGCCGTCCCGTGCGCCGTCGTCCGCGGTGAGGGTCGCGGCCGTCGACCAGACCGTCGTCTCCGTCGGCCCGTAGAGGTTGGTGACCTCCGCGCCGGTGCGCGTCATCCGGTCCGCGACGTCGGGCGGCAGCGCCTCGCCGCCGACCAGCATGCGCAGGCCCTCGGCGGCGGTGGCCCGCTCGGTGAGCAGCGCGTGCCACAGCGTGGGCGTGGCCTGCATGATCGTCGAACCGCTGGCGCCGATGAGGTCGGCGAGGGCCGCGGGGTCGACGACGGCGGCCCGGTCGGCGACGACGACGCTCGCCCCGTGCAGCAGCGGCAGATGCAGTTCCAGGGCGTGGATGTCGAAGGCGACCGTCGTCACCGCGAGCATCCGGTCCGTGCCGGTGAGGGGGAACCGGTCGCCCATCGCCGTATGGAAGTTGAGGAGGCTGCGGTGCGGCACCACGACACCCTTGGGCGCCCCGGTGGAGCCCGACGTGAAGATCACGTACGCCGGGTGGTCGGGCCGCAGCGGGGCCACCCGCTCCGCGTCGGTGAGGTCCCGCCCGTCGTACCCGGCGGCCTCCGCGCGGAACCCCGCGTCGTCCAGGAGGAGCGCGCCGGCCGCGTCGGGCAGCCGGGCGGCACCGTCGAGCGTGGTGAGGACCGCCGCGGGCCGGGCGCCGGCGAGGACGGCCGCGACCCGGTCGCGGGGATGGCCGAGGTCCACCGGCAGGTAGGCGGCGCCCGCCTTCTGGACGGCGAGGAGCGCGACGACCAGGAGCGGCGAGCGCGGCACGGCGAGGGCGACCACGCTCTCCGGTCCCACCCCGCGCGCGACCAGGGCGCGCGCGACGCGGTTGGCCTCGGCGTTCAGCTCCGCGTACGTGAGACCGGCGCCGTCCGCCTCCCAGAGGGCGAGGGCGTCCGGGGTGCGGTGCGCCTGCTCCTCGAAGAGGGCGGGCCAGCACCGTTCGGACGGCTCGGCGGCGGTGTCGTTCCACTCGGTGAGGACGCGCCGCCGCTCGGCAGCGCCGAGCACGTCGACCCGCCCGGCCGGCAGGTCCGGGTCGGCCGCCACGGCGCGCAGGACGCGGTCAAGGCGGGCGGCCCAGCCGAGCACGGTCTCCTCGGTGAACAGGTCGGGGCGGTAGGTCAGGCGCAGCCGGATCGCCTCGCCGGGCAGCACGGTCAGGGTCAGCGGGTAGTGGGCGGCTCCGCTGCCCTCCGTACCGGCGATCTCCATGCCGCGGTAGGCGGGCGGGCCGTCACCGGCGGGCGCCGGGTAGTTCTCGAACACGTACAGCGTGTCGAAGAGTTCACCGCCCGGTCCCGCGAGGTGCTGGATCTCGCCGAGGCCGAGGTACTCGTGGGCGGCGAGGGCGGCGCGCTCCGTCTGGAGCCGCGCCATCATCGCCGTCACGGACTCGGCCGGGTCCACCCGCAGCCGTACCGGAAGGGTGTTGGCGAAGAGCCCGATCATGGACTCGACGCCGGGCAGGTCCGCCGGGCGCCCGGAGACCGTCGCGCCGAAGACCACGTCGTCCGTGCCGGTCAGCGCGGCGAGCACCAGCGACCAGGCGCCCTGCACCACGGAGTTGAGGGTCAGCCCGCGGCGCCGGGCCAGCTCCGTGAGGTCCGCGGTGAGCGCGGCGCCCAGGGAGGTCTCGGTCTCCTCGGGCACCACGGTCTCGCGCCCCGCGCCGGCCGGACCGAGCAGGGTCGGCTCCCGCAGCCCCTCCAGGTGGCGGCGCCAGGCCGCCTCGGCCTCCGTCCGGTCACGCCCGGCCAGCCAGCGCAGGTAGTCGCGGTAGGGCCGGGGCGGCGGCAGGGTGTGGTCGCCGCCGTCGTGCGCGTACATCGTGAACAGCTCGTGCAGCATCAGCGGCACGGACCAGCCGTCGAGCAGGATGTGGTGGCTGGTCATCACGAACCGGTACTCGCCCGGCGCGAGGCGGACGAGCAGGCAGCGCACCAGCGGTGGCTTGCGCAGGTCGAAGCGGGTCGCCCGGTCGTCGGCGAGCGCGGCGTCGAGCCGCTCCCGCCGTTCGCCGGGTGCCACCGGCGCCAGGTCGAGGAGCCGCCACGGCATCCGCACCCGGTCCGGCACGACCTGGACGGGCTCGCCGCCGCGCCGCTCGCGGAAGGCGCCGCGCAGGTTGCCGTGGCGGGCGAGCAGCCCGTCGGCCGCGCGGCGCAGCGCGCCGGCGTCCAGTTCACCGCGCAGGTCGAAGACGAACTGCAGGTGGTAGACGTCGGCGCCCTGCTCGTCGTACTGCGCGTGGAACAGGAAGCCCTCCTGCAGCGCCGTCAGCGGCAGCACGTCCTCGATGCGTGCCTTGGCGCGCGTCATCCCTGATCCCCGTCCTCGGCCGGGTGGCCGTCCGTGAAGGTGCCGAAGCCGTCTCCGGCGGTGCTGGGTTCACCGAACCCGTCGGGCCCGTCGAATCCGTCGAACCCGTCCGGGGCGTCGAACCCGTCGGAGCCGTCGAACCCGTCGGGCTCCCCGAACCCGTCGATCTCGTCCTCGAATACGTCGATCTCGTCCTGGTCGAGCGCCACCAGGTCGAAGTCGGAGGCCGTCGCGCCGCCCGCGTCGTCCCGCTCCACATGGCGGGCCAGCACGGTCAGCGCCCGCAGCCAGGCGTCCGCCATCGCGGCCACCTCGGCCTCGGTCAGGACGCCGTCCGCCCACGTCCACACGGCACGCAGCTCCGCGCCGTCCGCCGCCGCCCGGGCCACGGCGTTGACCGTGAGCGCGGTGCGCAGCGGCATCGCGCCCGGCGGCATCCCGGCGCCTTCCTCGTCCGCCGCCTCGGGCGCCAGGGCCCAGTCGGCGGTACGGCCCGGACCGTCGAACCGGCCCAGGTAGTTGAAGCCGATCTCCGGTGCCGCGAGCGCGGCGAGCCGGTCCGCGGTCTCCGGGTTGAGGTAGCGCAGCAGGCCGTGGCCGATGCCCTGGTCGGGCACCGCGCGCAGCTGCTCCTTGGCGCGCTTGAGCACGTTCCCGACGGCAGGTCCGGCCCGCCACAGGTCGTCCCAGTCCACCGCGCCGGGTTCGATCCGCACCGGGTGGACGCCGGTGAACCAGCCCACGGTGCGGGACAGGTCGAGCCCCGCGGCGAGCTCCTCGTGGCGGCCGTGGCCCTCGACCTCGATGAGCACCGGCTCGTCCCCCGGCCGGTCGCGGCCGGCGAGGACGGCGAGGGCCAGCGCGGTCAGCAGGACGTCGTTGACGCCCGCGTTGAAGGCGGCGGGCACCCGCGACAGGACCGTCTCGGTGACCGGGGCGGGCAGCGAGACCGCCAGGGACCGCGCGGTGGCGGTGGTGTCCCGCGCCGGGTCGAGGGCGCGCGCGCCGAGCGGCTGCCCGGAGTGCGCGTACAGGCTCTGCCAGAAGGCGAGTTCGGCGGTGCGGGACGGGCTGACCGCCTCCTCGGCGAGGAGCGTCGCCCAGCGCCGGAAGGAGGTGCCGACCGGCTCCGGGCGCGGGGTGCGGCCCGCGGCGGCGTCGTTCCACGCCGCGGCGAGGTCGTGCATCAGGACCCGCCAGGACACGCCGTCCACCGCGAGGTGGTGCAGGGCGAGCAGCAGCCGCCCCGAGGTGCCGGCGCCAGCGTCGAACCAGACCGCCTGGAACATCACGCCGTCCGCCGGGGAGAGCCGCTCGCCCGCGGCGGCGGCCTCCTTGGCGAGCACGGAGCGGGCCGAGGCCCGGTCCATGTTCGTCAGGTCGACGCGGCGCAGGCAGCCGGCGGCGGAGACCGCGCCGACGGGCCGCACCCGCATCCTCAAGTCGCCCTGACCGTCGTGGACTTCGAGGCGCAGCAGGTCGTGGTGGTCGGCCAGCGCCTGGAGGGCGGTCGCCAGAGTCGTCTCGGTCACCGCGGCGGGCACCTGGAGCAGCACGGACTGGTGGAGGCCGTCCAGGGTGCCGCCGCGCGCCAGCAGGTCGTGCACGACCGGGGTGAGCGGGATGTCGCCGGTGCCGTCGTCGGCGGAGGCGTCGCGCTGCGCGGTGACGGTGCCGGCGGCCGCGGCGAGCTGGGCCAGGGTCCGGGCCTGGAACACGTCCTTGGGGGCGAGTTCGAGGCCCGCGGCACGGGCCCGGCTGGCGAGCTGGATCGAGCCGATGCTGTCGCCGCCGAGCTCGAAGAAGTTGTCGTCGACGCCGACTTCACCGACGCCGAGGACTTCCCCGACGAGCCGGCACACGGTCTGCTCGCGCTCGGTGCGCGGGGCGGTCTTCGCGGTCGACCGGAACACCGGAGCGGGCAGCTTCGCCCGGTCCAGCTTGCCGTTGGCGGTCAGCGGCAGGGCGTCCAGGGCGACGACGGCCGCCGGGACCATGTAGTCGGGCAGCGACTCGGCGACATGGGAGCGCAGGAGCGCGGGGTCGACGCCGTGTGCCGGGTCGGCGGGGACGGCGTACGCGACGAGGCGCTTGTCGCCGGGCCGGTCCTCGCGGACCACGACGGCGCTCTGCGCCACCGAGGCGTGCCGGGTCAAGGCCGCCTCGATCTCGCCGGGTTCGATGCGGAAGCCGCGGACCTTGACCTGGTCGTCGGCGCGCCCCACGAACTCCAGCGTGCCGTCGTGCCGCCACCGCGCGAGGTCACCGGTGCGGTACATGCGGCCGCCCGCGGGCCCGTACGGGTCGGCGACGAACCGTTCGCCGGTCTGCGCGGCCCGGTCGAGATAGCCGCGCGCAAGACCGGCACCGGCGATGTACAGCTCGCCGACGCCGCCGACCGGCACCGGGGCGAGCGCCGCGTCCAGCACGTACACGCGGGTGTTGGCCATCGGGCGGCCGATCGGCAGCCGGTCGCCCGGCTCGTCGGCGGCCCTCACCGTGTGGGTGGTGGCGCACAGGGTGATCTCGGTCGGCCCGTACAGGTGCCGCACCACGACGTGCGGCGCCGCCCGCAGCACGCTCTCGACGGCCGCGACGGAGACGACGTCACCGCCGGTGAGGATCTCCCGCACGCCGCCGAGCGCGTCACCGAGGTCGTCGGCGACGACCCGGAAGAGCCCTGCCGTGAAGTGCACGCCGGTGACGCCCTCGGCGACGATGAGCCGCTTGAGCTCGGCGACGTCGGGTTCACCGGGCGGCGCGAGCACGACGCGCCCGCCGGAGAGCAGCGGCACCCACAGCTCGTAGTCGGAGATGTCGAAGGCGTACGGGGCGTGCATCAGGACCTGCCGGTGGTGGCCGCCCTCCGCCCACGCCGGGTCGAGCGCCAGTTCCAACAGGGAGCGGTGGGTGATCGCGATGCCCTTGGGCTTCCCGGTCGATCCCGAGGTGTGCATGACGTACGCGAGACCGTCGGGCCGCACCGGCACGGCGGGCCCCTCGTCGGCGGACCCGGTCTCCTCGGCGAGGACGACCTCGGCGGCGTTCGCGGGCAGCCCGCGCTCGCGCCAGACACGGTCGGTGACCAGGACGCGCGCGCCGGAGCCCGCGAGGACCTCCCGCATGCGCTCGTCCGGATAGCTCTCGTGCAGCGGGGCGTAGGCGGCGCCCGCCTTGAGGATGCCGAGGAGGGCGACCACGAGCTCCGCGGACCGCTCCATCAGGACGGCGACGCGGTCCTCGGGGCGCACCCCGAGTCCGGCGAGCCGGTGCGCGAGTCCGTTGGCGCGCCGGTCGAGTTCGGCGTAGGTCAGGTGCCGGTCCCCGATGGTCACGGCGACCGTGTCGGGGCAGGTGCGCGCGAGGGACGCGAAGGTGGCGTGCACCGTGGAGTCGAGCCCGTCGACGGGTACGTCGGTGGCGTTCCACTCGGTGAGGACCCGGTGGCGCTCGGCCGTCCCGAGGATGTCGATCCTTTCGACCGGCAGGTCGGGGTCGGCGAGCGCCGCGCCGAGGAGCCGTCGCAGCCGGACGGCGATCAGCTCGGCGCTCTCGTGGTCGAAGAGGTCGGTGCTGTACTCCAGCATGCCCCCGATGCCGCACGAGGTGCCCTGCTCGTCGGTGCGCTCCCGCAGGCTCAGCGACAGGTCGAACTTGGCGACGCCGATGTCGACGGGCTCCCCGCCGATCCGCAGGCCGGGCAGTTCGAGGTCGGCTTCGGGGGTGTTCTGGAAGGCGAGGAGGACTTGGAAGAGGGGGTGGCGGGCGCGGGAGCGGGTGGGGTTGAGGAGTTCGACGAGCCGTTCGAAGGGCACGTCCTGGTGGGCGTAGGCGTCGAGGTCGGTGGTCCGTACGCGGGTGACGAGCTCGCGGAAGGTGGGCTGGCCGGAGACATCCGTACGCAGCACGAGGGTGTTGGTGAAGAGGCCGATGAGGTCGTCGAGGGCTTCGTCGGTGCGGCCGGCGATGGGGCTGCCGATGGGGATGTCGTCTCCGGCGCCGAGCCGGTTGAGGAGGGCGGCGAGGGCAGCTTGGACGACCATGAACACGGAGGACGAGGAACGGCGCGCGAACTCGACGATCTGGGCGTGGAGTTTGGCGTCCCAGTCCACCGCCACACGCCCGCCGACATGGCTGGGCTCGGCGGGCCGGGGCCGGTCGGCGGGCAGGTCGAGCTCCTCGGGCAGCCCCGCGAGGGCGGTGCGCCAGTGGTCGAGCTGCCGCCGGGCGAGGGAGCCCGGCTCGTCCTCGTCACCGAGGAGTTCGCGCTGCCACAGGGCGTAGTCGGCGTACTGGACGGGCAGCGGCGCCCAGTCGGGGGCGTGGCCTTCGAGGCGGGCCGTGTAGGCCTCGCCCAGGTCGCGGGCGAGGGGACCCATCGACCAGCCGTCACCCGCGATGTGGTGCAGCGAGATCAGCAGCACGTGCTCGGTCTCGCCGACCGTGAACAGCGCGGCCCGCACCGGGAGTTCGCGGTCCAGATCGAAGCCCTGGCGCGCGGCAGCCGTCAGCAGACCCGGCAGCGCGTCCTCGTCGGTCCGTACGAGGGACAGGGTGAACGCGGCGTCGGCGGGCGCCAGGACGCGCTGCTCCGCCTGCCCGTCGCGCTCGGGGAAGACGGTGCGCAGCGACTCGTGCCGGGCGACGATGTCGCCGAGCGCGGCTTCGAGGGCGCCGGTGTCGACGGTGCCCGTCAGGCGCAGCACCACCGGCATGTTGTAGAGGGCGTCCGCGTCGTGGAGCCTGCCGAGCATCCACAGCCGGTGCTGGGCGAAGGAGAGCGGCAGCGGAGCGGGCCGCTCGCGGGGCTCCAGGGCGGGCCGCGCCTCCTCCGCCCCGGCCAGCGCCGCGAGCCCGGCGACGGTGGGCGTCTCGAACAGTGCGGCGAGGGGGAGTTCGGTGCCGAGGGCGGCGCGGATGCGGCTGACGAGGCGGGTGGCGAGCAGGGAGTGGCCGCCGAGGTCGAAGAAGCTGTCGTCGATGCCGACGGTCTCGACGCCGAGCACTTCGGCGAAGAGGCCGCACAGGACTTCCTCGCGCGGGGTGCGCGGGGCGCGGCCCGCGGCGGTCGCCGCGTAGTCCGGCACGGGCAGCGCGTCGCGGTGCACCTTGCCGGTGGGGGAGAGAGGTATCGCGTCCAGGGCGACGACGGCCGCCGGGACCATGTACTCCGGCAGCAGCTCCGCGACGTGGGAGCGCAGGAGCGCGGGGTCGATGCCGTGCGCCGGGTCGGCGGGGACGGCGTACGCGACGAGGCGCTTGTCGCCGGGCCGGTCCTCGCGTACGACGACGGCGGAGTGCGAGACGGACGGGTGCCGGTCGAGTACGGCGGCGATCTCACCGGGTTCGATGCGGAAGCCGCGCACCTTGACCTGGTCGTCGGCGCGTCCGAGATACTCCAGCTCGCCGTCGGCGTTCCAGCGCACCAGGTCGCCGGTGCGGTACATGCGCTCGCCGGGCTCACCGAAGGGGCAGGCCACGAACCGTTCCGCCGTCAGGCCCGACCGGTTCAGATAGCCCCGCGCGACACCGTCACCCGCCAGATACAGCTCACCCGTCACCCCGGCCGGAACCGGCCGCAGACCCGAACCGAGCACATAGGCGCGGGTGCCCGTCACCGGACGCCCGATCGGCGCGGAGACCGCCCCGGTCAGCGGGCTGCTGAGGGTGGCGCACACGGTCGACTCGGTGGGCCCGTACGCGTTGAGCATCGTGCGGCCGGACGACCAGCGGGCCGTCACCTCCGGCGGGCACGCCTCGCCCCCGGTGATCAGGCCGCGCAGCGTGGGCACGCTCGCCGGGTCCAGGGTGGCGACGAACGCGGGCGGCAGCATGGCGTGCGTGACGCCCGCTTCCGCGATGAGCCGCACCACGGCGTCCCCGGCGACCTGCTCGGGACGCGGCACCACCAGGGTCGCGCCGGCCAGCAGGGTCATCACCAGTTCACCGGCGGACGCGTCGAAGCTGAGCGAGGCGAACTGCAGGACGCGCGAGTCGCCGTCCACGCCCAGGGCCTCCTGGTGGGAGAGCGCGAGGCTCGCCAGGCCCCGGTGGGTGACCTGGACGCCCTTCGGGGTCCCGGTCGAACCCGAGGTGTACACGACGTACGCGGGGTGGCCCACGTGCAGCGGCACGACGCGGTCCGCGTCGGTCAGGTCGGCGCCGGACAGGCCGGCGGTGGCCGCGGCCGTGCCGGGGTCGTCGAGCCGCCAGCGCGGCACGGACACCGGCACCCGGTCCCCGGCGTCGCCCACCGTGAGCAGCCCCACGGGCGCGGCGTCCGCGCACATGTACGCGGCGCGCTCGGCCGGGTACTCCGGATCGATGTTCAGGTAGGCCGCGCCCGCCTTCACCACGGCGAGGGCCGCGATCACGAGCTCCGCCGAGCGCGGCATGGCCAGGGCCACCACCGAGTCGGGGCGCACCCCGCGGGAGACGAGCAGGCGGGCCAGGCGGTTGGCGCGGGCGTTCAGTTCCGCGTAGCCGAGGCTCTCGCCGTCGTGCAGGACCGCGGTCGCGCCGGGGGCCCGGGCGACCTGGGCCTCGAAGAGCGCGGGCAGCGTCGCCGCCTGCGCGCGGGCACCCTCGGCGGTGTTCCAGTCGGTGAGGACGTGCTGCCGCTCGGCGTCGTCGAGTACGTCGATCCGGCTGACCGGCACGTCCGGCTCGGCGACGGCGGCACGCAGCAGGTGCTCGAGGCGGCGCACCAGGGCGGCCGCGGTGCCGGGCTCGAACAGGTCGCGGTTGAACTCCAGCGTCCCGTCGACGGCACCGCCCGCGCCGCCCTGTTCCCGCACGCTGAACACCAGGTCGAACTTGGCGACATCGGTGGCGGCCGGTTCGGCCCCGATGGTGAGGCCGGGCAGTTCGAGGCCGACCTCGGGGGTGTTCTGGAGGACCAGCATCACCTGGAAGAGGGGGTGTCGGGCGCGGGAGCGGGTGGGGTTAAGGAGTTCGACGAGCCGTTCGAAGGGCACGTCCTGGTGGGCGTAGGCGTCGAGGTCGGTGGTCCGTACGCGGGTGACGAGCTCGCGGAAGGTGGGCTGGCCGGAGACATCCGTACGCAGCACGAGGGTGTTGGTGAAGAAGCCGACGAGGTCGTCGAGGGCTTCGTCGGTGCGTCCGGCGATGGGGCTGCCGATGGGGATGTCGTCTCCGGCGCCGAGCCGGTTGAGGAGGGCGGCGAGGGCGGCCTGGACGACCATGAACACGGAGGACGACGACTCGCGCGCGAACTCGGCGACACGCTCGTACAGTTCGGCGTCCCACACGAACGGCACCATGCCGCCCCGATGGCTCGCTGTCGCCGGACGGGGGTGGTCGGTGGGCAGGTCGAGCTCTTCGGGCAGCCCCGCGAGCGCGCTCTGCCAGTGGTCCAGCTGGCGCCGGGCGAGGGAGCCCGGCTCGTCCTCGTCGCCGAGGAGGTCGTGCTGCCACAGGGCGTAGTCGGCGTACTGGACGGGGAGAGGTGCCCAGTCGGGCGCGGTGCCGCAGAGCCGGGCCGCGTACGCGGTGCCGAGGTCATGGGCGAAGGGGGCCATCGACCAGCCGTCGCCCGCGATGTGGTGGAGCGAGACGAGAAGGACGTGCTCGGACGCGGAGAGGCGGAACAGCCGTGCGCGCAGCGGCAGTTCGCGCGCGAGGTCGAAGCCTTCGCGGGCCGCCTCGGTCAGCAGCTCCGGGAGTCGCCGTTCGTCGGTGTCGGTGACCGGCAGCGGGAGGTCCCAGGTGTCGAGGACGGCTTGGCGTGCTTCGCCGTCGATCTCGGGGAAGACCGTGCGGAGGGATTCGTGGCGTGTGACGACGTCGTTGAGGGCGGTGTGCAGGGCGTCGTGGTCGAGGTCGCCGCGCAGTCGGAGTACGACGGGCATGTTGTAGAGGGCCGTGGAGTCCTCAAGGCGGTTGAGGAACCACAGGCGGCGCTGGGCGAACGACAGCGGCACCGAAGCGGGACGCTCCGAGGGGCGCACGAGTGCCGGCCGCGCCTCATCCGCTCCGGAGAGTGCCGCGAGCCCGGCCACGGTGGGCGTGTCGAAGAGTGCGGCGAGGGGGAGTTCGGTGCCGAGGGCGGCGCGGATGCGGCTGACGAGGCGGGTGGCGAGCAGGGAGTGGCCGCCGAGGTCGAAGAAGCTGTCGTCGATGCCGACGGTCTCGACGCCCAGGACCTCCGCGAAGAGGCCGCACAGGACCTCCTCGCGCGGGGTACGCGGGGCGCGGCCGACGGCGGTCGCGGCGTAGTCGGGCGCGGGCAGGGCGCGGCGGTCGAGCTTGCCGTTCGGGGTCAGGGGCAGGGCGTCGAGGGCGACGACGGCGGCCGGGACCATGTACTCGGGCAGCAGACCGGCGGCATGGGCACGCAGCGCGGCCTGGTCGATGCCGTGCGCCGGGTCGGCGGGGACGGCGTACGCGACGAGGCGCTTGTCGCCGGGCCGGTCCTCGCGGACGACGACGGCGGAGTGCGAGACGGCGGGGTGCCGGTCGAGTACGGCGGCGATCTCGCCGGGCTCGATGCGGAAGCCGCGGATCTTGACCTGGTCGTCGGCGCGGCCCAGGTACTCCAGTTCGCCGTCGGCGTTCCAGCGCACCAGGTCCCCGGTGCGGTACATGCGCTCGCCGGGCTCACCGAAGGGGCAGGCCACGAACCGCTCGGCCGTCAGACCCGGCCGTCCCAGGTAGCCGCGTGCCACACCGCTGCCCGCGACGTACAGCTCACCGGGCACACCGACCGGGACCGGAAGGAGCCCCGAACCGAGCACGTAGAAACGGGTGTTGGCGAGCGGGCGGCCGATCGGCAGCGGGCCGGGGGCGAGTTCCTCGCCGGGCGCGACACGGTGCTCGGCGCAGCTGACGGTGGTCTCCGTCGGGCCGTACACGTTCCGCACGGCGACCGTCGGGTGCGCGGCGCGCCAGGTGTCGAGCGCCCCGGCGGTCAGGGCCTCGCCCGCAAGCAGGAGATCGCCGGTGGGGGAGGCGTGGTCCGGCAGCGCCTCCAGGATCGGCAGATGGCTGGGGGTCGCCTTCAGCAGGGTCGGCGCGGTGCCGGGCAGGCCCTCGTCGTCGAGACTGCCCACGGTCACGCGGCCGCCGACCGTCAGCGGCGTGAGGAGCGCCGTCACCGTCATGTCGAACGACACCGAGGAGTGGAGCAGCGCGGAGCCGCCCGCGCTCGGGTAGCTCGCGCCCGCCCACGCCAAGTAGTCGACGAGGTTGCGCTGTTCGACGACGACGCCCTTGGGGGTGCCCGTGGAGCCCGACGTGTAGATCACGTACGCCGGGTGGTGCGGGCGCAGCGGAGCGGTCCGCCGCGCGTCGTCCGGATCGTCGGCCACGGGCGCGATGGTGTCGCAGACCAGTCGCGGCACGCTGGTGAACTCGTCGCGTCCGCGGACCGTGTCCTCGGTCGTCAGGAGCAGCGCGGGGGCGGCGTCGCCCAGCATGTACGCGATGCGGTCGGCCGGGTAGGCGGGGTCGACCGGCAGGTAGGCGGCACCCGCCTTCAGGACGCCGAGGAGCGCGGCGAGCAGCAGCGGCGACGGCGGCAGGGCGACGGCGACCAGGTCCTCGGGGCCCGCACCGCGCCCGGTCACCTGCCGGGCCACGCCGTTGGCGAGGGCGTTCAGCTCCGCGTAGCTCAGCCGTTCGATGCCGTGCGCGACGGCGGTCGCCTCGGGCGTACGGGCGGCCTGGGCCTCGAAGAGTTCCGGCAGGGTCGTGCCGCGGACCTCGGTGGCGGTGGCGTTCCACGCGGTGAGGACGCGGTGCCGCTCGTCGGCGTCCAGGATGCCGGCCGCGGCGACGGGGGCGTCCGGGTCGGCGAGGAGGGCCCGCAGGAGGCGTTCGAGCCGGGCGGCGAGCGCCGCCGCGGTGCGGTGGTCGAACAGGTCGCCGTTGTACTCCAGGGTTCCGGCGATGCCACCGGGGCCCTGGTCGCCCTGGCGCTCCTGGACGTTGAACGACAGGTCGAACTTGGCGACCCCCACGTCCGCGGGCTCGACCCCGAAGGTCAGGCCGGGCAGTTCGAGGTCGGCTTCAGGGGTGTTCTGGAAGGCGAGGAGGACTTGGAAGAGGGGGTGGCGGGCGCGGGAGCGGGTGGGGTTGAGGAGTTCGACGAGCCGTTCGAAGGGCACGTCCTGGTGGGCGTAGGCGTCGAGGTCGGTGGTCCGTACGCGGGTGACGAGCTCGCGGAAGGTGGGCTGGCCGGAGACATCCGTACGCAGCACGAGGGTGTTGGTGAAGAAGCCGACGAGGTCGTCGAGGGCTTCGTCGGTGCGTCCGGCGATGGGGCTGCCGATGGGGATGTCGTCTCCGGCGCCGAGCCGGTTGAGGAGGGCGGCGAGGGCGGCCTGGACGACCATGAACACCGAGGACGACGACTCGCGCGCGAACTCGGCGATGCGCCCGTGCAGTTCGGCGTCCCAGTCCACGGCGACGCGCCCACCGGTGTGGCTGCCGACCGTCGGGCGGGGCCGGTCGGCGGGGAGCGCCAGCTCATCGGGCAGCCCGGCGAGCGCCGAGCGCCAGTGGTCGAGCTGCTGACGGACGAGGGAGCCCGGCTCGTCCTCGTCGCCGAGGAGTTCGCGCTGCCAGAGTGCGTAGTCGGCGTACTGGACGGGGAGAGGTGCCCAGGCGGGAGCGGTGCCGCCGAGGCGGGCCGTATAGGCCTCGCCCAGGTCGCGGGCGAGGGGGCCCATCGACCAGCCGTCACCCGCGATGTGGTGCAGCAACAGGGCGAGGACGTGCTCATCCTCCCCGACCTTGAACAGACGTGCGCGCAGCGGCAGTTCGCGCGCGAGGTCGAAGCCTTCGCGGGCCGCCTCGGTCAGCAGCTGCGGGAGCTGCTGTTCGTCGGTGTCGGTGACCGGCAGCGGGAGGTCCCAGGTGTCGAGGACGGCTTGGCGTGCTTCGCCGTCGATCTCGGGGAAGACCGTGCGGAGGGATTCGTGGCGTGTGACGACGTCGTTGAGGGCGGCGTGCAGGGCGTCGTGGTCGAGGTCGCCGCGCAGGCGCAGGACGACGGGCATGTTGTAGAGGGCCGCGGAGTCCTCAAGGCGGTTGAGGAACCACAGGCGGCGCTGGGCGAACGACAACGGCACCGAAGCGGGACGCTCCGAAGAGCGCACCAGCGCGGGCCGCGCCTCCTCCGCCCGCGCGTCCGCGATCAGGTCGGCGAGCCCGGCCACGGTGGGGCTCTCGAACAGCGCGGCCAGCGGGAGTTCGGCGCTCAGCACCGTCCGGATGCGGCTCACCAGACGGGTGGCGAGCAGCGAGTGGCCGCCGAGGTCGAAGAAGCTGTCGTCGACGCCGACCCGCTCCACCCCCAGGACCTCCGCGAACAGAGCGCACAGGGCCTCCTCGCGCGGGGTGCGCGGGGCACGGCCCGCCGCCGGCGCGGTGGACTCCGGCGCGGGCAGTGCGCGGCGGTCGAGCTTGCCGTTCGGGGTCAGCGGCAGGGCGTCCAGGGTGACCAGGGCGGCCGGGACCATGTACGCGGGCAGCAGCGCGGCGACGTGGGCGCGCACCTCCGCGACGTCGACGCCGGTCGCCTCGCCGGCCGGGACGACGTAGCCGACGAGGCGCTTGTCGCCGGGCCGGTCCTCCCGTACCACCACGGTCGCCCGTGCCACCGCCGGTGCGGTGGCCAGCGCGGACTCGATCTCGCCGAGCTCCACGCGCAGACCGCGGATCTTGACCTGCTCGTCGGCGCGGCCGAGGTACTCCAGTTCGCCGTCGGCGGTCCTGCGCACCAGGTCGCCGGTGCGGTACATGCGCTCGCCGGGCGCCCCGAAGGGGCAGGCGATGAACCGTTCCGCCGTCAGGGCCGGCCGGCCCAGGTAGCCGCGCGCGACACCGTCGCCCGCGAGGTAGAGCTCTCCCGCGACACCGGTGGGGACCGGGCGCAGCCACGCGTCGAGGACGTAGGCGCGCATGTTGGGGACGGGTGAGCCGATGGACGGGCGGGCGGAGCCCGACAGGGGGCCGCTCAGCGTGCCGCAGACCGTGATCTCGGTGGGGCCGTACGCGTTGAGCATCGTCCGCCCCGCCGACCAGCGGGCCACCAGCTCGCCCGACGACGCCTCGCCGCCGACGAGCAGCGTGCGCACCGACGGCAGGTCGCCCGGGTCGAGGACGTCGAGCACGGACGGCGGCAGCAGCGTGTGGGTGATCCGCTGCCGGGCGGCCAGCTCGACCAGCGGGGCGCCGGGCCGCAGCCGGTCCGCGGGGGCGAGCACCAGCGCCGCCCCGGAGAGCAGCGCCATGGACAGCTCCCAGAACGCCGCGTCGAAACTGAACGAGGCGAACTGCAGCACCCGGTCGCCGGGCCCGAGCCGCCACACGTCACGCGTGGCGAGGAGCCCGGCCACGCCGGTGTGCGGGACGACGACGCCCTTGGGGCGGCCCGTGGAGCCCGAGGTGTAGATGACGTACGCCGGGTGCGAGCGGCACAGCGGGGTGCGGCGCTCCGCGTCGGTGAGGTCGTGCGCGGCGAGGCCGGTCAGGTCCGCCGTGCCCGGGTCGAGGTGGGCGGTGCCGGGCGGCAGGGCGGCGGCGAGGCCGCCGGTGGCGAGGGTGAGCGCCGGGGCCGCGTCGGCCAGCATGTAGGCGATGCGGTCGGCCGGGTAGGCGGGGTCGACCGGCAGGTAGGCGGCGCCCGCCTTCAGGACGGCGAGGACCGCGACGGGCAGCTCCGCCGAGCGTGCCATCATGAGGGCCACCGTGTCCTCGGGGCCGATGCCCCGCCGTACGAGCAGCCGGGCCAGCCGGTTGGCGCGCGCGTTCAGCTCGCCGTAGCTGAGCGTGACGTCCTCGTATATGACGGCGGGCGCGCCGGGGTCGAGGGCGGCCCGCTCCTCGAACAGCTCGGGGACGGTGCGGGCGGGGAGGTCCGCGCCGGTGTCGTTGACGCCCGCGGTGAGCCGGTCGTACTCGGCCTCCGTGAGGAGGTCCAGGTCGCCGATGCGGAGCCCGGGGTCGGCCGCGGCGGCCGACAGGAGCCGCAGCAGCCGCCCCGTGAGCTGTTCGACGGTGGACGCGTCGAACAGGTCGGTGCTGAACTCGACGAAGCCTTCGAGCCCGGCGGGGGAGCCGTCGGCGTCCCGGGTCTCCGTCAGGCTCAGGGACAGGTCGAACTTGGAGCCGCCCGGGTGGACGCCGTGGTGTTCGACGGCGAGGCCCGGCAGCGTCATCGCGGACGCGGGGGTGTTCTGCAGGGCGAGGAGGATCTGCACCAGCGGCTGCCGGCCGGCGGCGCGGGCCGGGTTGAGTGCCTCGACGAGCCGCTCGAACGGCAGGTCCTGGTGGGCGTAGGCGGCCAGGTCGGCGGTGCGGACCCGGTCCACGAGCTCCCCGAAGCGGGGGTTGCCCGAGGTGTCGGTGCGCAGCACGAGGGTGTTGACGAAGAACCCGACGAGATCGTCGAGCGCCTCGTCGGTGCGGCCCGCGACGGGGCTGCCGACGGGGATGTCGTCACCGGCGCCCAGCCGGCTCAGAAGCGCGGCGAGGCCCGCCTGGAGCACCATGTGCAGGGTCGCGCCGCGGGCCCCGGCGAGCGCGGTGAGCGCGCGGTGCAGTCCGGCGTCGACGGAGACGGGCAGGGCGCCGCCCTCGTGGCCGGGGGTGGCCGGGCGGGGCCGGTCGGTGGGGAGCGCCAGCTCATCGGGCAGCCCCGCGAGGGCGGCGCGCCAGTGGTCGAGCTGCTGACGGACGAGGGAGCCCGGCTCGTCCTCGTCGCCGAGGAGTTCGCGCTGCCACAGGGCGTAGTCGGCGTACTGAACGGGCAGTGGCCGCCAGTCGGGGGCGTGGCCTTCGAGGCGGGCCGCGTAGGCCTCGCCCAGGTCGCGGGCGAGCGGTGCCATGGACCATTCGTCGCCGGCGATGTGGTGCATGACGAGGGCGAGGACGTGGTCGCGGGCGCCGAGGGCGAACAGCGCGGCCCGCACCGGTATCTCGCGGGACAGGTCGAAGCCGGTCCGGGCGGCGGCTTCGAGGAGCGCGGGCAGTTCCCGCTCGTCGGTGTCGGTGACCGGCAGCGGGACGTCCCAGCTGCCGAGGACCGACTGGCGTGCCTCGCCGTCGGTCTCGGGGAAGACCGTGCGCAGCGATTCGTGGCGGCCGACGACGTCGTGGAGGGCGGCGCGCAGGGCGCCCCGGTCCAGGTCGCCGCGGAGCCGCAGCGCCAGCGGCATGTTGTACGTCGATCCCGCGCCGCCGGCCCGGCGCAGGAACCACAGCCGCCGCTGGGCGAAGGAGAGCGGCAGTACCTCGGGCCGCTCCCGCGGCACCAGGGCCGGGCGCGCGGGCGCCGCGTCGCCGAGGCTGCCGGCGAGCCCGGCGACGGTCGGGGCCTCGAAGAGCCTGGCCAGCTGGACCTCGGCGCCGAGTTCGGCGCGGACGCGTACGGCGAGCCGGGTGGCGAGCAGCGAGTGGCCGCCGAGGTCGAAGAAGTTGTCGTCGATGCCGACCTCGGCCACGCCGAGGACCTCGGCGAAGAGCCGGCACAGGGTCTCCTCGCGGGCGTCGCGCGGGGCGCGCCCGCCACCGCCGTCGAACCGGGGCGCGGGCAGGGCGCGCCGGTCCAGCTTGCCGTTGACCGTCAACGGCAGCGCGTCCAGGGCCACCACGGCCGCCGGGACCATGTACGAGGGCAGGGCCTCGCTCGCGTGCGCCCGCAGCGCGGCGGTGTCCAGGGCGGTGCCGCGCGGCACCGCGTAGGCGACGAGACGCTTGTCGCCGGGCCGGTCCTCGCGGACGACGACGGCGACCTCGGCGACGTCCGGGTGGCGGTCGAGGACCGCCTCGATCTCGCCGAGTTCGATGCGGAAGCCGCGGATCTTCACCTGCTGGTCGGCGCGGCCCTCGTAGGAGAGGAGGCCGTCGGCGGTCCAGCGGGCCAGGTCGCCGGTGCGGTACATGCGCTCGCCGGGACCGCCGAAGGGGCAGGCCACGAACCGTTCGGCGGTCAGCGCGAAGCGGCCCAGGTAGCCGCGGGCCAGCCCGGCGCCCGCCACGTACAGCTCGCCGACCGCGCCGGGCGGCGCGGGCCGCAGCCGGTCGTCGAGGACGTAGGCACGCAGGTCGGGCAGGGCGGGCCCGACGGTGCTTCCGCTGTCCGCGGCGGCGCTCTCGCGGGTCAGGGCCTGCCGGGTGACGTGCACGGTCGTCTCGGTGATGCCGTACATGTTGACGAGCGTCGGGGCGTCGTCGGCATGCCGCTCGTACCACTCGGCGAGCCGGCCCGGGACCAGCGCCTCACCGCCGAACACGACGTGGCGCAGGGCGAGTTCGGTGCCGGCCTTGCGCTGGTCGGCCTGGATGAGCTGGTAGAACGCCGACGGGGTCTGGTTGAGGACGGTGACGCGCTGCTCGGCGAGGAGGCCGAGGAACGCCTCGGGGGAGCGGGACACGGCGTGTGGCACCACGACGAGCCGGCCGCCGTACAGCAGGGCGCCCCACAGTTCCCACACCGAGAAGTCGAAGGCGTACGAGTGGAACAGCGTCCACACATCGTCGGGCCCGAAGCCGAACTGCTCCTCGGTGGCGGAGAACAGCCGGGTGACGTTGCGGTGGGTGACGACCACGCCCTTGGGGCGGCCCGTCGAACCCGACGTGAAGATGGTGTACGCGGGGTGGTCGGCGCGGAGCGGGGCGGACCGGTCGGCGTCGGTGGGATCGTGCGCGGGCTCCGGCCCGAGGTCGCGCACCGAGTCGACGCCGTCGAGGACGAGGACGGGGCGCGCCTCGTCGAGGACGGCCTCGCGCCGGGCGGCCGGCGCGTCCGGGTCGACGGGCAGATAGCCGGCGCCGCTCTTGAGGACGGCGAGGACGGCGACGACCAGCTCCACGGAGCGCGGCAGGACCAGGCCGACCAGGCTCTCCGGCCCGGCGCCGCGCGCGATCAGCCGGTGGGCGAGCCGGTTGGCCCACGTGTTGAGCTGGGCGTACGTGAGGGTGGTGTCCTCGTGGACCACGGCCACGGCGTCGGGCGTGTGCCGGGCGCGCTCCTCGAACCGGGCGGGCAGGGTGCCCGCGTCCAGATCGGTGGCGGTGGGGTTCCACTCGGTGAGGACCCTGTCGCGTTCGCGCGGGTCCATGACGTCGACGGTGCCGATCGGGCGGTCGGGGTCGGCGGTCAGGGCCCGCAGGTAGGCGAGGAAACGGCGCCCGTGACCTGCGATGTCCTCCTCGCCGTACGCGGCGGTGTTGCCCGCCATGCGCACCCCGATGCCGTCGTCTCCGCTGCCGCCCTCGAAGACGAGCACCAGGTCGTCGACGGGACCGCTGGGCATGCCGTGCGCCGCGCCCGTGCACGGGCCGAACCGCAGCCCCTCCTCCAGCGGCAGGAAGTTGATGGAGGGCCCGAACATGCGGCGTGAGAAGCCGCCGAGGCCGAGGTCCTTGCGCAGGTCCTCGCCGCGGTAGCGCTGGTGGCGCAGGAGGCCGCGCATCTCCTGGCCGACGAGGCGCTGGAGTTCGGCGAAGGTGAGGGCGGGGTCCACCGCGACCCGCAGCGGCAGCACGTTCGACGCCATGCCCGGCGTGGACTTGGTGACCGGGGTGAGGCGCCCGGTGACGGGGAAGCCGAGCACGACGTCGTCGGTGCGGGTGAAGTGCCGCAGATACGCGGTGGCGGCCGCGGTCAGGGTGACCTGCCAGGTGGAACGGGCCTGCCGCGCCAGCGTCTTGATCTCGGTGAAGTAGTCGGCGTCCAGGCGGCCTTCGTACCGCGGGGACTCGCCCCACAGGCCGGTGGCGCGGTCGGGGAGGTTGAGGATCTCGGAGTCGTCGCCGAATCGGTCGAGCCAGTACTCGCGGTCCCGGTCGCTGCGCTCGCTCTCCGTGTACTTCACGTGTTCGTCGGTGAATTCGGCGAGCGACGAGAAAGGACTCGCGGAAAAGCCGCCGTCCTCTCCCGACACGAGTTCCGTGTAGCAGTCGGCCACGCGCTGGACGAGAAGACTGAATCCATAGGCGTCGCAGACGATGTGGTGCACACGCGTGTACCAGTAGAAGCGGTCCGGGGCGATCCGGAACAGCATCTGTACGAACAGCGGTCCTGTGCGCAGGTCGAAGGGCCGGTCGAGGTCCTCCTGCATCGCCGCGAGCGCCGCGGCGTGCGGGTCGTCCGTGGTGGACACGTCGATGAGGGGCAGCGGCCAGTCGCGTTCGGCGCGCACCGCCTGCCACGGCTCGCCGGCCGTCTCGCCGAAGGTGACGTGGAGCGCCTCGGCCTCGTCGACGGCCTGCCGCAGGGCCTTCTCGAATGTGCCCTCGTCGAGCGGCCCGCGGATCTCCACATAGCCGTTGATGTTGTACAGGAGGCTGTTCGGAGCCAGTTCCTGGGCGAACCAGATGCGCTGCTGCGCGGCCGACAACGCGTGACCGGTGGAATGCGTACCCTCGAACACCCTGCGAATCCCCCACGGATAAACGGGGGCAGGTGAAATTCTCGCGCCTCTGGCCCCCCGGCACGAGGGGCACTTGCCGCATCCCACGCGCACTTTCCAAAGTCGAACAAGATCATGTTACATCCGGCGCGAGGCGGTCGAGCACGGGTCAAGTGCGACTCGACGCGCGAATCACGCTCCGTCATGTTGCCTTTCTCATATGGCATTTGGTCGCGGAAGCGCTTATGGACACGGCTTCTGGCGAATCGCCGATTGGCACGCAGGTGCGTCTTGACACTCAGTGCCAGCTACGGCAGCTTGTGCCGTATGAAGAGTGAGCGGAGCTGGACCGCAGAGCAGATTCCCGACCAGAGCGACCGCGTCGTCCTCGTCACCGGTGCCAACAGCGGCCTCGGCCTCGCGACCGCGCGGGCCCTCGCGGGCAAGGGGGCGCACGTGATCCTCGCCGTGCGGGACCCGGCCAAGGGCGAGCGGGCGGCCGCCGCGATCACCGCCGCGCACGGAGCCGCGCGCCTACAGGTGCGCCAAGTCGACCTGGCCGACCTGGAGTCGGTGCGCGCCTTCGCCGGCAAGGTGCGGGCCGACCACGCCCGCCTGGACGTACTCGTCAACAACGCGGGCGTCATGGCCCCGCCCCGCACGCTCAACCCCCAGGGCCACGAGGTGCAGTTCGCCGCCAACCACCTCGGCCACTTCGCGCTGACCGGGCTCCTGCTCGACCTGCTGGAGGGCGGCGCCGACTCCCGCGTGGTCACGGTGAGTTCGCCCAACCACCGGCAGGGTCGGCTCTTCTTCGACGACCTCTCCGGCGAGCGCTCGTACGCGCCCATGGCGTACTACAACCAGTCGAAGCTGGCCAACACCGTCTTCGGCCAGGAGCTCCACCGGCGCCTCACCGCGGCCGGCAGCCGGGTGCGCAGCGTGCTCGCGCATCCCGGCTACACCGCGACCAACCTCCAGACCAGCGCACCGGTCGCCAAGGTGAAGTTCCTCTTCGGCCGCCTCCTGCTGCCGCTCGCCCAGACCCCGGACCGGGGCGCCCTGCCCCAGCTGTACGCGGCGAGCGCCCCGGACGTGGCGGGCGGCGACTTCTTCGGCCCCGACGGCTTGGCCGAGCTGAGGGGCGCGCCGAAGAGGGTGCCGCCGGCCCCGAGAGCGGTGGACCCCGCGACCGGCCGCAGGCTGTGGGAGGTGTCGGAGGAACTGACCTCCGTGCGGTACGCGTTCGGCGGCGCGAAAGCCTGAGCGGCGGCGGGGGCGCGGGGGCACACTGCCGCCATGGACATCTGCCGGCTGGACGCCACCGAGCTCGTACGCCTGGTCCGTCGCCGTGAGCTCGCCGCCCGCGAGGTGGTCACGGCCCATCTGGAGCGGATCGAACGGGTCAACCCCGCCGTCAACGCGATCGTCACGCTCGACGCCGACGGTGCGCTCGCCGCCGCCGCGGCAGCCGACGAACGCCTCGCCCACGGCCAGGAACCCGGGCCCCTGCACGGGCTGCCCATCGCCTTCAAGGACACCCACCTCACCCGCGGCATGCGCACCACCTACGGCTCCCCGCTCCTCGCCGACTTCGTGCCCGGCGAGGACGAGCTCCTCGTCACACGGATCGAGGCGGCGGGCGCGATCCGCCTCGGCAAGACCAACGTCCCCGAGTTCGCGGCCGGTTCACACACCGTCAACCCCGTCTTCGGCGCGACGCGCAACCCGTACGACCTCACCCGCAGCGCGGGCGGCAGCAGCGGGGGCGCGGCCGCCGCCCTCGCCGCGGGGCTCCAGCCCCTCGCCGACGGCAGCGACATGGGCGGCTCGCTGCGCAACCCCGCCTCCTTCTGCAATGTCGTGGGGTTGCGCACCACCCCGGGCCGCGTCCCCCGCCACCCGGCCATCGACGCCTGGGACAGCCTGACCGTCGCGGGCCCGCTGGCCCGCACCGTCGCCGACGCCGCGCTGCTGCTCTCCGTCATGGCCGGACCCGACCCGCGCTGCCCGCTCTCCCTCCAGGAACCCGGCACCACGTTCCGCGCGCCCCTGGACCGGGACCTTCGGGGGCTGCGGGTCGCCTGGGCGCCCGACCTGGGCGGCTGCGTCCCGGTCGACCGGGACGTACGCGCCGTACTGGCCGGGCAGGGCGCGGTGTTCGAACGGCTGGGGTGCACCGTCGAGGAGGCCTGCCCCGACCTCGACGGCGCCGACGACGTCTTCCGCGTCCTGCGCGCCCAGGCCTTCCAGCAGTCGCTCGGGCCCTACCTCGACGCGTCGCGCGACGCGGTGCGGCCCACCATCGCCCGGAACATCGAGGAGGGCCGCGGGCTGACCGGGAACGACCTGGCCCGCGCCGCCGCCGAGCGCACCCGTATCCACCTCGCCGCCGTCCGCTTCTTCGAGCGGTACGACGTGCTGATCGCCCCCGTCAGCCAGGTCGCGCCGTTCCCCGTGGAGTGGGAGTACCCCCAGGTCGTCGACGGGCAGCCGCAGCACACCTACATCGACTGGATGCGCTCGGCCTACCTCGTCTCGGTGCTCGGCGCCCCCGCCCTCTCCGTACCCGCCGGCTTCACGCCCGAGGGTCTGCCGGTCGGCCTGCAGATCGTCGGGCCGCCGCGCGCCGAGCGGACCGTGCTGGAGGTGGGCGCCGCCCTTGAGGCCGCGACGGGACACGGCCGCCACCGCCCGCCGCTCCCGGCCTGACCCCGGGCGCCGCCCTCAGCCGGCGTGCGCCAGGCCCGTCTTCGCCCCCGCCCCGCACAGCGGCACCACCGCCGTGCGCTCCCCGAGCGCTCCCTCCCGTACGGCGGCCCAGCACGCCACCCCGGTCGACTCGACGTAGAGACCGCGGGCCGCCAAGTCGGCCTGCGCCGCCCGGATCTGGTCCTCCGACACCGTGAGGAAACCGCCGCCCGAGTCGCGTACCGCCCGCAGGATCTGCCGGGCCCGGGGCGGGCGCGGGATGGCGATGCCCTCCGCGAACGTGGCCGCCGCCGGAGTCTCGCCGACCAGGTCGTCGGCGCCGGCCCGCCACGCCCCGGCGAGCGGCGCGACCGCCGCGGCCTGCACCGCGTACAGCGCGGGCGTCCGCGCGACGAGTCCCGCCGCCCGCAGTTCGCGCACCGCGAGCGCCGCGCCGAGCAGCAGCGTGCCGTTGCCGACGGGGACGACGAGCGCGTCGGGCAGCCGGCCGCCGAGGTCCTCCCACAGCTCGTGGACGTAGGTCTTGGTGCCGTGCAGGAAGTAGGGGTTGTGGACGTGCGAGGCGTAGAACGTGCCCGGCGCGTCGGCGGCGGCACGGGCCGCGCGGGCCGTCGCCTCGCGGTCACCGTCGACCACTTCGAGCCGCGCCCCGTGCGCGCCGATCTGCTCCAGCTTCTTCGGCGACGTCCCGGCAGGCACGTACACGGTGCAGGGCAGTCCGGCCCGCGCGCAGTACGCGGCGACGGCCGTGCCCGCGTTGCCGCTGCTGTCGGCGATCACGCGGTCGGGGCCGAGGCGCCGCGCGAGGGCGGCGAGGACGACCGCCCCGCGGTCCTTGAAGGAGAGCGTCGGCATCAGGAAGTCCAGCTTGGCCGAGACTCGCCCCTCCAGCTCCACCAGGGGCGTGCGGCCCTCGCCGAGGGAGAGCGCGGGCGCGGGCAGCGGCAGGCATTCCGCGTACCGCCACAGGGAGTTCACCCGCCCGGTCAGCGCGTCGAGAGGGGCGGGTACGGGGGAGAAGTCCAGGTCGAGGGGGCCGCGGCAGGCCGGGCAGGACCAGGTGAGCGAGCCCGGCGCGACGCGCGTCCCGTCGGCCGGGCACACGTAGTCGGGCAGGGCGGGCGGCTCCGTCGCGGGTCTCATGCGCGCAGGCTAACCGGGGCGGTTGTGCGCGGAGTGACCCCAGGGGCGCCCGCGGGTGGTGAGGGGGCGTCATGGTGGTGCGCCGCCGCTGCCTTACGTCCGGTCCTGGCTCTTGTGGGTTGCCCATGGATCCGCCAATCTTTCGTCCCGACGGAGGCAAGGGCGGGCGAGTCGTCTTGACATGACCCTGCCGCACAGTCCCGTCAGTGTGGGCACCACGGCACCAATCCCCCACCAGCGCACCACCTATTGAGGAGGACCCCTCAGATGGCAGTGACGCGTCACAACCGCCGAAGACTGGCCGGGATCAGCGCGACAGCGGTCGCGGCCCTCACCCTCGGCGTCGTCTCCGCCCTCCCGGCGACCGCATCGCCGGACCGCGCGGAAGGCACCATCGAGAACGCCGGCGCCCCCGGAGTGATCAAGAACAGCTACATCGTGAGCCTCGACAAGAACGCGCCCAAGGCCCGCTCAGCCGAGGGCAGGGCCCTCGCCAAGGAGTACGGCGCGAAGATCGAGCGGACCTACGACAAGGCCCTCAACGGCTACGCGGTCCAGCTCTCCGAGTCCGAGGCGAAGAAGTTCGCGGCCGACCCGGCGGTCGACGCGGTCGTCCAGAACCGGACGTTCACTGCCACCGCGACCCAGACGAACCCGCCGTCCTGGGGCCTGGACCGCATCGACCAGAAGAACCTGCCGCTCGACCAGAAGTACACCTACCCGGACTCCGCAGGGCAGGGCGTCACGGCGTACATCATCGACACCGGTGTCCGCATCAGCCACACCGACTTCGGCGGCCGCGCCTCCTACGGCTACGACGCCATCGACAACGACAACACCGCCCAGGACGGCCACGGCCACGGCACCCACGTCGCCGGCACCGTCGCGGGCACCCTGCACGGCGTCGCCAAGAAGGCCAAGATCGTCGGCGTCCGCGTCCTGAACAACCAGGGCTCGGGCACCACCGCGCAGGTCGTCGCGGGCATCGACTGGGTGACGAAGAACGCGGTCAAGCCCGCTGTCGCCAACATGTCGCTCGGCGGCGGCGCCGACAGCGCGCTCGACACCGCCGTGCGCAACTCCATCGCGTCCGGCATCACCTACGCCGTGGCGGCCGGCAACGAGTCGACCGACGCGTCGACCAAGTCCCCCGCGCGCGTGGCCGAGGCCATCACCGTCGGCGCCACGACCAGCACCGACGCGCGGGCGAGCTACTCCAACTACGGCAGCATCCTCGACATCTTCGCCCCGGGCTCCTCGATCACCTCCACGTGGAACTCGAGCGACACCGCGACCAACACCATCTCCGGTACGTCGATGGCATCCCCGCACGTGGCGGGCGCGGCCGCGGTCTACCTGGGCCAGAACCCCTCGTCGACCCCGGCGCAGGTCTCCGCCGCCCTGGTCTCCGCCGCCTCGACCGGCGTCGTCGGCAGCCCCGGCTCCGGCTCGCCCAACCGCCTCCTGAACGTCACCGGCGGCACCACCAACCCGCCGGGCAAGACGTTCACCAACACCGACGACTACGCGATCAACGACAACGCCACCGCCGAGTCGCCGATCACCGTCACCGGCGTCGACGGCTCGGCCCCCGCCTCGCTCGCCGTGCCGGTCGTCATCCAGCACACCTACATCGGCGACCTCCAGGTCCAGCTGATCGCCCCCGACGGGACCGCCTACACCCTCAAGGGCTACGGCACCGGCGGCAGTTCGGACAACATCAACACCACGTACACGGTGAACGCCTCCTCGGAGACGGCCAACGGCACGTGGAAGCTGCGGGTCAGCGACAACGCGGCCCAGGACACCGGGAAGATCGACTCCTGGGGCCTGCAGTTCTAGGTTCCAGGTTCTAGTGCCAGCTTCTGGTTCTGATTCTCGTCCTCGCGGTACGGCTCCGGGTCGGTGACCCAGCCCGCCGCGAGGACGAGGCGCGAGGTGCCGAGATGTCGAGGTTTGCTGCCGCATTACCCTTTCGCTCCTGCCCCCGATTACGATGCGCCGAGCCTTGCGCACCACCCTCGTAATCCCAGGAGAACGCCACCCGTGGACATACCGCCGCCGCCCGGCCCGTACGCACCTCCGCCGGGTCAGCCGGGACAGCAGGGGCCTCCGTGGGCCCCGGCCGGGCAGGCTCCGTACCGGCAGTGGCCCGGGGCGTACTCCCCGTACTCGCGGCCCCCGGTGAACGGCTTCGCCATCGCCTCCCTGGTCCTCGGCATCCTCTGCTTTCTGCCCGCCGTCGGCCTGATCCTCGGTCTGGTCGCCCTCGCGCAGATCAAGCGGAAGGGTGAGCGCGGCAAGGGCCTGGCCGTCGCGGGGAGCATCCTCTCCGTGCTCGGTCTCGTGCTGCTCGTCCTCGCCGTCGTCACGGGCGGCGCGCGGGAGTTCGCGGAGGGGTTCCGGGAGGCGGCGCGCGAGTCGCGGCAGGGCGCCTTCCCGGTCGACAAGGGCGGCTGCCTCGACGCGCCGGGCGGGAAGCTCGACTCCATGAAGTACGCGTTCCAGGTCGACGAGGTGCCGTGCTCCGGACCCCACGACGGTGAGGTGTTCGCGTCGTTCCGCGTGACCGACGCCCGTTACCCGGGCGACGACGCGCTCGTCGAACTCGCCGAGACCAAGTGCACCCGCCTCCATTCCGATTACGTCATGGACGGCTGGACGGACCTCGGCGACGCCGACATCTACTACTTCACGCCCGACCGGACCACCTGGCGCCGCGGCGACCGCCACGTCACCTGCCTCTTCGGCGCCATGGACGAGGAGCACCCCCTGAAGGGCTCCCTGCGCCGCGACGCCACCACGCTCGACGCCGACCAGCTCGCCTACGTGAAGGCGGACCGCGCCTTCGAGACGGTGTACGCCGCGACACCAGCCGCCGAGCGGTTCGAGGACGACCTGGAGGGCTACAAGAAGTGGGCCGCCCGCGTCGACAAGGCCCTCGCCGAACGCGCGCGGCAGCTGCGCGCGCACGAGTGGCCGAAGGGCGCCAAGGGGCACGTCGACGCGCTCCTCACCGAGATCGGCAAGGGGCGCAAGGAGTGGGCGAAGGCGGCCCGGGCCGCTGACGCCGACACCTATGACGACCACTACAAGGCGGCCCTGGGCGGGCTTGGCGACAAGAGCGCCGTCCCGGTCCGCGAGTCGCTCGGCCTCGCGACGACGTCGCCGCGGGACGCGACGCCGTGGGACGGTCCGGAGTCGGGCCTCGACGAGGACCACGGAGCGGACCCCGGGGAGGGCGCGGCGGTCTGAGACGGCGAGGCTGTCTGAGGGCGGTCCCGGGCTCCGTTGAAGCGGTCACCTAAGGGGATTTTGTCCGCTTCTGTGATAGTTCTTCGGTGTGACGTCCGCCGTGCCACCGCCCGCCGTGGCCAGGGCCCTGCTCCTCGCCACGGGGCTCCTCAACGCGTCGCTCACCGTCCTCGTCGCCGCCCCCCTGCCCCGCGTGCCGCTCCTGGTGCTCGTCGCGGCCGCGATCACCTCCTGGGGTCTGGTGCTGCTGCCCCCGGGGGCGCTCGGACTGGCCGCCGCCGCGCTCGCCGGGCGGCGGCACCCCTGGTGCGCGGGGCTCGCCGCGCTCGCCTCCTTCGCCGCCCTCGTCTACGGAGTCATGCCGTACGCGGCGGCGTACGGCACCGCGCAGCGGCAGGGGCAACGGCTGGCCCCCGCCCGGTACTTCGATGGCGTCAACTACGCGAAGGTGCCCGACCGCGCCCGCACCCTCACGTACGCGCGCGTGGGCCGCGGTCGCGGCGTGCGCCGGACGGAGGGGCAGAAGCTGCGGCTCGACCTGTGGGCGTTGCCCAAGCGCGGCGCGGTGCGGCGGCCCGCCGTCGTCTGGGTGCACGGCGGCGGCTGGAACAAGGGTCACCGCAGCCAGACCCCCGAGTGGAACCGGTGGTTCAACACCCACGGCTGGTCGGTCTTCGACATCGACTACCGTCTCGCGCCCCGGGTCACCCAGCTCGACCAGATCGGCGACGTGAAGTGCGCGGTCGGCTGGGTGCGCAGGCACGCGCGCGTGTACGGCGTCGACCCCGACCGCCTGCTCCTCGCGGGCAGTTCGGCCGGCGGCAACCTCGCGCTCTCCGCCGCCTACACCGAGGGCGACGGTCTCGCCCCGGCCTCCTGCGCGGTGCGGGACAGCTCCGTTGCCGGGGTGATCTCGCTCTACGGGCCCACCGACATGGGGCGCCTGATCGCCGGTACCGCCCTGCGCGGCGACCCCATGATCCCGCGCCTGATGGGCGGTTCGGCGACCAGCGCGCCCGCCCGCTACCGCCTCGGCTCACCCGTCCGGCTCGTACGGGGCGACGTGCCGCCCACGCTCCTGCTGCACGGCAGCGCGGACCGCGCGGTCCCGGTGGCGCAGGCGCGTGCGCTGGCCCGGCGGTTGAAGGAGGCAGGCGCCCCGGCGACGTACGTCGAACTCCCGTGGGCCGACCACTGTTTCGACGTCAACTGGGGAGGGTGGGGGAGCCAGATCGCCCGCGCCGCGACCGAGCGCTTCCTCCGTACCCTTGATCGTTCGCTATATCCGCGGAAAGGCCCTGCGTAAAGACCTGCGCCGCCAGAAATCATCACTTCGGGTGATTCCTTGGCCTAGGGTTGCGGCCAACAACCCACGGTTGCCAGGCTGTTGCTGTCTGTCAACCTGATGGGAGTGGCCAGTGACTTTCGGTGAGCAGCCGGCGTATCTGCGTGTCGCGGGTGATCTCCGCAAGAAGATCGTCGACGGTTCGCTGCCGCCGCACACCCGGCTCCCCTCGCAGGCGAGAATCCGCGAGGAGTACGGCGTATCGGACACGGTCGCCCTGGAGGCGCGCAAGGTCCTGATGGCCGAGGGTCTCGTCGAGGGCCGCTCCGGATCGGGCACGTATGTGCGGGAGCACCCCGTCCCCCGCAAGATCGCCCGCACCGGCTACCGCGCGGCGAACGGCGGCACGACCCCCTTCCGCCAGGAGCAGGCCGCCGACGGCGCGCGCGGCACCTGGGAGTCCCGCAGCGAGCAGACGGAGGCGGGCGTCGCGGTCGCCGAGCGGCTCGACATCCGCCCCGGCGACCGCGTGATGTGCACGAAGTACGTCTTCCGGGACGCCGGCGAGGCCATGATGCTCTCCACCTCCTGGGAGCCCCTCGCCGTCACCGGCCGCACCCCCGTGATGCTCCCCGAGGAGGGGCCGCTCGGCGGCTGCGGGGTGGTGGAGCGGATGGCCGCCATCGACGTGATCGTGGACAACGTCGCGGAGGAGGTCGGCGCCCGCCCCGGCCTCGCCGAGGAGCTCACCGCGCTCGGCGGCGTCCCCGGCCATGTGGTCCTCGTCGTCCACCGCACGTACTACGCCTCGGGCCGCCCGGTCGAGACGGCCGACATCGTCGTGCCCGCCGACCGCTACAACATCGCGTACCACCTGCCGGTGAAGTGACCCCCGCGGCAGCCCCCTTGGGCCCGCCGCACGAACGCCCGCCCCGCTCACCCCACTCACCCGCCCACCCGCGTCCCGTCGGCCTTCCCGGGAGCCGGAGGGGGCGGGTTTCGGCTTTTTCGGGGCCGGCCCCCGTCCCGCCGGGGCGGGGGCCGGGGCGTGTGCGCGGACCGGGCTCCGGGGTGGTCGGCGCGGCGGGCGACGGGGGCGCATTCGATGGATGCGCCCCCTGATGTCACCGGTGTGGCGCGGCGGTGGCCGATAGCGGCCCCCCTGCGTATCTCTTTGTGCAAAGCCGTATCCGCTGCGTAAAGGTCGGGCGTAGGCTCGGGCATATGCGGATTGCGGTTTCCTTATGGATCGAGGCGTGGGCGCGCCGGGGGTGGCGAGCGGAGGGGCGCGATGAATGACGGGACGGGTCTGCTGCCCTGGTTCGTGATACGGCAGGACAGCGACGGCAACCGCTACCGCGTGGGCAGGTACGCCACGAAGGCCGAGGCCCAGCGGATGGCGGACAGCCTCGACGACCGCGGGCACCGGCAGCTGTACTCCGTCGAGAAGCTGAGCCAGAACGGCAGCGGCCGCTGAACCGCACCGGCCCCCGCACCATTTAGGCTCCGGCGCATGACACGCATCGTGGTGGGCGCCGCCCTGTACGACGAAGGACGCCTGCTCGCCGCGCGGCGCAGCGCGCCCCCCGAGCTCGCGGGCGGCTGGGAGCTGCCCGGCGGCAAGGTGGAGCCCGGCGAGCGGTGCGAGGACGCGCTCGTGCGCGAGCTCCGCGAGGAACTGGGCGTCGAGGCCGCGCTGACCGGCCGCGTGCCCGGCGAATGGCCCCTGGCCAGGGGATATGTCCTGCGGGTGTGGACGGCCCGGCTCGTCTCGGGCGAACCGCGCCCCCTTCAGGACCACGACGCCCTGTGCTGGCTCACCCCCGACCGCGTCTGGACCGTGGACTGGCTGGCCGCCGACGTGCCCGCCGTCACGGCGGCGCTCGCCCTGCCGCACGCCGCGCACTGACCCCGCCTACGCCGTTCGTGCCACAGTGCGACGCGAGACGCGGTAAACCCACCTGGATATCGGGTATGTGCCCATTAACCCCATGAAACCGGACAGGTTCAGCTACTGGTCTGGAAGTGATCGGCGTGATCGACACCCAAGGCGACTGCGCCGAGTGGGCCTTCCCCGCTGACCCCGGCGCCGTCCGTACGGCACGCGCCGTCGTCCGCGCCCAGCTCGCCGACTGGGGGCTCGCACCCCTGGGCGATGTCACCGTGCTGCTCGTCAGTGAGTTGGTGACCAACTCGCTGCGCCACGCCTCCGGCCCCATCGGCGTACGTCTCGTACGCCCCGCGGACCCGGCGGGCGACCTCCTCGTGGAGGTGTCCGACCCGCTCCCCGACCCGCCCCTGGAGCGCATGGCCGCCCCCGACGACGAGGGCGGGCGCGGCCTCCAGCTGGTCTCCCGCTCCTCGCGGCGCTGGGGCACACGGCCGGGTCGCACGGGCAGGACGGGGAAGACGGTGTGGTTCGAGCTGGCCCTGCCGGGTTAGAAGACTGGCAGTGTGCGACAGGCGTCCGGCACTCGGGCGGCGCGGGCCGGAAAGCGTCGAGTCCGTGCCGTGATCGTGAACGCCGTGTGCCGCTGCACCGTAGTGCTGGATACTGCGGTCAGCCGTACGCGGTGACCGGTGCCGGGCGCGGTGAGCTGGAGGGGACGGTTCGCGTGAGCGAGATACCAGCGAAGGCGACGGAGCCCGAGGGGCCGTCGGGCGACGCGAAGGCCCACGGGGCCACGGACGAGGCGACGGACGACGCGGCGGCCGACACGGCGGGCGACACCGCCCCCGGCACCCCGCCGTCCGGCGAGACGTGGCAGAGCAACCCACCCGGCTCGATATACGACTACATCAAGGTCGCCTCGTTCTCCATCGGGGCCGACGGCCTGATCGACCAGTGGAGCGTGCGCGCCGAGCGGCTGTTCGGCGTGGCCGCCAGGGACGCCGTCGGCAAGGACCCCATCGAGGCCTTCGTGCCGCCCGAGCTGCGCGGCGGCGGCCACCGCAAGATGACCGAGATCCTCGACGGGCGGGAGTGGACCGGCGTGGTCCCCTTCCGGCTCCCGGAGGGCACGGCGGTGCCGGGAAGCGCCGACGGCGGCGGGGCCGGCGGTACGGAGGGCATCGCCGAGGTCTACGTCATGCCGACCGAGACCGAGGAGGGCGAGCGGGGCGCGGTCTGCATCGTCGTCGACGTCCGAGCGCTCCGGCAGATCGAGACGGACCTCGCCGCCTCACAGGCCATTTTCGGCCAATCCCCCTTCGGCTTCCTGCTCTTCGGCCCGGACCTGAAGGTGCAGCGCGCCAACCGCAGGTTCGCCGACGTCTTCGGCGGCGGCATCGAGGACCAGCGCGGCCGCACCGTCCACGACTACCTGCCCCGCCACGAGGCCGACCGCATGGCCGCCGCCCTGAAACGGGTCCTGGAAACCGGCGAATCCGTGACGGACCTGCAGATAGTGGGCCCCGCGCCCGGCAGCAGCGACCGCCGCCACTGGTCGATCAACCTCTACCGCGTGCACAGCGCGTCCGGCCGCCCCATCGGCGTCGCCGGCCTCGGCACCGACGTCACCCGGCGCCACGCGGCGGCCCGTGAGGCCGCTCACGCACGGCGCAATCTGGCCCTCCTGAACGAGGCGGGAGCCCGCATCGGCAACTCCCTCGACCTGGAGACCACCGCGAGAGAACTGCTCGACGTCACCGTCCCCGGCTTCTGCGACCTCGCCTCCGTCGACCTCTACCAGGGCCTCCTCGACGGCGACGAGACTCCGCCCGGACTCGCCGACGGCAGCGCGGACCTGCGCCGCGTGGCCTTCGCGAGCGCCGTGGCCGACGCCCCGTTCCCGGCGGGCACCGGACCCGTCGACGTCGGCGCCGTGCACCGCTTCGCGTTCACCTCGCCCTGCGCCGACGCCCTGCGCGCGGCCCGCCCCCGGCTGATCACCGGGGACGACGACGACTCCGCGAGCCGGCGCACCGGCGGCCTCGTCCAGTCGACGCTCGCCGTGCCGATGGTCGCCCACGACACCGTGGTCGGCCTCGCCCAGTTCTCCCGTACCAAGGGCAGCGAGCCCTTCGGCGAACGCGACCGGGCGCTCGCCGTCGAACTGGCCGCGCGCGCCGCCGTCTGCATCGACAACGCCCGCCTGTACCGGCGCGAGCACGAGCGCGCGCTGATACTGCAACGGTCCCTGCTGCCCCCCGGCGACCCCGAGGCGTCCGGCCTCGACATCGCCTGCCGCTACCTGCCGGGCAACGCCGCCACGGAGGTCGGCGGCGACTGGTTCGACGTCATCGAACTGCCCGGCCACCGCACCGCCCTGGTCGTCGGCGACGTCATGGGCCGCGGTCTGCGGGCCGCCGTCGCCATGGGAGAACTGCGGACCGCAGTCCGCACCCTGGCCCTCCTCGACCTGGAGCCCGCCGAGGTGCTCTCCGCACTCGACGAGATCGCCCGCGGCCTCGGCAACCCGGCGGGACCCCAGCAGTCCACCCGCGCGGCCCGCAAGGGAGCCGACGCGGACCTCGGCGAGGTCTACCTCGCCACCTGCGTGTACGCGGTCTACGACGCCGTCACCCGCCGCTGTACCTTCGCCAACGCCGGTCACCTGCCGCCCGTCCTCGTCGAGCCCGGCGAATCCGCGCTGATGCTCGACGTGCCGCCGGGCATGCCGCTCGGCGTCGGCGGCGAGCCCTTCGAGGACGTCCAGGTCGAACTCCCCGAGAACGCCCTCCTCGCCCTCTACACCGACGGCCTCGTCGAATCCCGCCACCACCCGCTCGACGAGGGACTCAACGCCCTGGTGAGCGCACTCAACCAAGCGCCCCCCGCCCTGGAGGACGTCTGCGACCACGTCCTGAACACGCTCGATACCCACCACGGCGAGGACGACATCGCGCTCCTCATGGCGCGCGTCCAGGGACTGCCCGCCGAGCACGTCGGCGACTGGACGCTGCCGCGCGACCCCAAGTCGGTCGGCCGCGCCCGCGAACTGGCCTGCGAACAACTGCGCTCCTGGGAGCTCGACCGGCTCTGCGACACCGCCGAACTGCTGGTCAGCGAGCTCGTCACCAACGCCCTGCGGTACGGAGAGGGCGACATCAGGCTGCGCCTGCTGCTCGACCGGACACTGGTGTGCGAGGTGTGGGACGGCGGCTTCGTCCAGCCGCGCCGCCGCCGGGCCAGGGACACCGACGAGGGCGGGCGCGGGCTCCAGCTGGTCGGCCTGCTCAGCGCGGCCTGGGGTTCGCGCAGGACACCGCACGGCAAGACGGTCTGGTTCGAACTCGCGCTGCCCGGCGACGCGGAACCGGTGGACCCGGCGGAGGCCCTGCTCAGCCTCTTCTGACCGGGGACGTCAGACCCGGCCGCCCGGCGTCGTACGGGTCGTGGCGCGCTTCCTGCGCCGCTTGTACGCGACCGTCGCCGCGACCCCGGCCGCGCACGCCGCCGCCACGGGGAGCACCAGGTCACCGGTGACGGGGCGGCCCCCGCCACCGGGGTCGGCCGGTCCCGGGGTGAGCGACGGGGCGGGCACCGGGCGGCCGGCGAGCACGGCCCGGTACCCGTCCGCGGCGCCGATGGCGGCCCCGGCCCAGTCGTTCTCGCGCAGGGCGGGCCCGATCGCGGTGGTGGCGACCGACCGGAGCCGCGCGTCGGTGAGCCGCGAGGAGGCGGCCACGGAGCAGGCGAACCGGCGGTCGTGCGTGGCGACGGCGAGCAGCACGTCGTCGGGGCCGAGGCCGTTGCGCTCGGCGGTGGTGTCCGCCCACTCCTGCGCGGGGCGGCCGGAGAAGTCCCGTACGTAGACGACGAAGAGCCGCACGCCCCGCTCGTCGTGGAGCCGGTCGAGGGCCTGCTCGACGGCGCCCCGGCGGCCCCCGCGGTCCCCGAGGGCGTTGCTCCGGTCGGTGATCCGGCCGGTGCGCGAGAGGGTGACCGGGTCGTCGGCTGCCGCGGGGGAAAGGCTCAGCGGCGAGCACCAGGCGAGCAGCACGGCGGCCGCGGCCGCCACTGCCCGCGCGGCCAGGTGCGAGGGCGGCATCACAGGGGGAGCGTATGGCGGCCCTCGGGGCACCGCGACCCGAGAGCGGTCCCCCCGGACGCCAACATTCCGCGTATGCCGCGCTATCGGCCTTTAGGCCAGAGCAGCGGCGTCGGCGACGCCCCGCGCCGGTCGTCTCAGTCCCGGCCCCACAACAACACCCGAGGCAGCTCCGCGGTCCTGTCGTTGTCGCCGGGACGCAGGCCGGACTCGGGGCGGTTCTTCCAGGTCATGGTGACCATCGGGGCGGCGCCCTCGCCGACGTCCACCTTCGAGCCCGCGTACCGCTGCCCGGCGGCCGTCTTCTCGCGGAGCCGGGCCGCGGTCGCCTCGGCCGCCCTCGGGGAGGCGGTGCGGGCGCAGAGCTTCTCCGAGGACGACGTGCCGTGCTTGCCGAGCCGGCCGCCGATCGCGAAGAGCACGACGTCGGCGTCCTCACGCTTCGCGGAGTACGAGGCCTCGTACACGTCGCCGAGGCAGTCGGCCACCGCCGCGTACGCCGCGTCGTCGCGCAGCGACCTGCCGGAGCCGGAGAGGCCGAACGCGATCTCCGAGCGCTTGGCGGCGCGTGCGGAACCGGAGACCTCGTAGGTCTCGTCCCCACCGCGCTTCCGGTAGCGGACGCCGTGGCCGGTGCGGGTGGCCCGGTAGCCCTGCTTCTTCATGGCGCGTCCGATCGCGTCCGTGTCGAACGACCCGGTGAGGTAAGAGCTGTTGCCCACCAGGACCGAGGTCTCCACGTCCTTCGTGTCGAACCCCCAGTCCGCGCGGACGCTCCCGCCGGTGTAACCGTGCTGGACGACCTCGAGGATGCCGAAGCCGTCCTGGCCGCGGTAGAGGGAGGGGTTCTTCCGGGCGAGCCGGCGCCCGGCGCGCACGTCCCGGTAGGTCAGCCCCTGGTCGGCCGCCGCGGCGGGCACCACGTCCAGGGCCCGCTCCAGCCCCGTACCGCCACCGCCGCCCCCGTCGCCGCCGGGCAGGGAGCAGGCCCCCGCCGCCCCCACGCCCAGCGCGCCGACGAGCAGCAGGGCGGGGAAGGGGCCGGAGCGTCGGGGTGTCCGCATGCGCGGCAGTGTGGCACAGCGGGCCCGCCGGGCACGGGGGAGCGGCAGATGTCAGCCCGCGAACTCCACTTCGGGGTAGCGTCCGGACGGGGCGTCAAGGAGGCCGTCGTCCCGCTGCTTCAGCCAGCGGTCGAAGAACGAGGCCACGTAGGCGCGTTGGGCCGCCACCGCGCGTGCCGGGTCGACCGTTCCTATGTTCTCCTCCAGTGTCTTGCGGTCCACCGCGGTCTGCGGCAGCAGCGCGGCCAGGTCCGTGTACGTCTGGTGCGCCGAGCCCCGCAGCGTGAGGTTCCGCTTCCATCCGGTGCCGTGGGACCAGAACGACCGCCAGGACGGCTCCGTCGTACGGTCATTGCCCTCGTGGCCCATCAGCAGGAACGGCCGGTCCAGGCCGTGCCGCGCGACCGGCATCAGATGGGTGCCGTTCGGTTCGGGGTTGTACTCCAGCGTGCCGTCCAGGTCGATGCCGGCCCTGACCCGCCGGTCCTCGTACATCGTCTCGGCCGCCGCGATGCCGCCCGCGGAGTGGCCGAACATGCCCACGCGCCGCGGGTCGACGATCCGGGACAGGCCGTGCGGCAGGGAGCCGAGGCGGTCCAGGACGAACCGGGAGTCGGCGACCCGGGCGCCGAGCGTCCGCTTCAGCAGCTTCGACATGGTGTGGTTCTTCTGGGCCTCCGCCAGCGCCTTCCGCAGCGGCGCGTCGTCCTTGACCGAGCCGTCGGGGAACTGCACCCCCGGATTCTCGTACGTGTGGTCGACGGTCACCACGACATAGCCGCGGCTCGCCATCTCCTCGACGAGGGAGGTGCCCCAGGTGCGCGGGTCGCCCGCGCCCGCCGCGTACACCAGGACGGGGCGCGGGCCGCCGCGGGTGTCGGCCGGCACGCCCTCGCGGGCATGCGTGGGCAGGGCCGCGAAGTCGATGGCGCCGCCGGGGATCCCGTGCGGCGACGTGGCGTCCCAGCGGGCGGCGGCGCCCGGCGCCATGTAGCGGGCGGTGCGGTGTCCGGGGTGCGGGCCGGGCGCGGCCGGATACCAGACGCTGATCATCAGCTCGCGGTACGGCCGCGAGGGCACCCACGGGTCATGGCGCGTCCGGTCGACGACGCGGGACGTGACCGTACCGATCTCGTACGGACCGGTGGGCGCGGGCAGCCGGGCCGCCGACGCCGTGGCGGCGGCCGGGGCGGCGTCGGCGGGTGTCCGCGCGGCCGGCGCCGCGGACGCGGGGAAGGAGAGCGCGGTGGCGGCGAGCCCCGCGGCGGCGAGCCCGAGGACCGATCGACGGGCCGGAAAGGCACGAGAAGTCATGTCTCCATGCTGATCGCCACCGGCCCCCCGCCACCATGGGGGAAATCATGGAAATCCCGCCTGGGGGATTACCCCCAGAGCCCCTGACCCGCGCCCCCGAGCGCCCCCTTGGGAGCGCCCTTGGGAGCCCTTATCCCCTCACTCCGTCCGCCGCCGGATCTTGTTGCCCAGCCACACCAGCGGATCGTACTTGCGGTCCACCGCGCGCTCCTTCAACGGGATCAGGGCGTTGTCCGTGATCTTGATGCCCTCGGGGCAGACCTCCGTGCAGCACTTGGTGATGTTGCAGTAGCCGAGCCCGTGTTCGTCCTGCGCCGTCCGCTTGCGGTCGAGCCCGGACTCCGCCGCCGCGTCCAGCGGATGCATGTCGAGCTCGGCCACCCGCATCAGGAAGCGCGGCCCGGCGAAGGCGGCCTTGTTCTCCTCGTGGTCACGCACCACGTGGCACGTGTCCTGGCAGAGGAAGCACTCGATGCACTTGCGGAACTCCTGCGAGCGGTCCACGTCCTCCTGCCGCATGCGGTACTCGCCGGGCCCCAGCTCCGCGGGCGGCACGAACGCCGGGACCTCGCGCGCCTTCGTGTAGTTGAAGCCGACGTCCGTCACCAGATCGCGCACCACCGGGAAGGCCCGCAGCGGCGTCACCGTGATGACCTCGCCGGGGTCGAAGACCGACATCCGCGTCATGCACATCAGCCGCGGCCTGCCGTTGATCTCCGCCGAGCACGAACCGCACTTGCCCGCCTTGCAGTTCCAGCGGACGGCCAGGTCGGGCGCCTGGGTCGCCTGGAGGCGGTGGATGATGTCGAGCACCACCTCGCCCTCGTTGACCTCGACCTTGAAGTCCTCAAGGCCGCCGCCCCCCAGGTCCCCGCGCCAGACCTTGAATTGCGCGTCGTACGAACTCACTCGTACAGCTCCTCTTCAGCCAGGTACTTGACCAGCTCTTCCTTCTCGAAGAGGGCGAGCAGGTCCGGGCGGATGGGCTCGGTCTCCACGCGGACCAGGTCGATCTGGCCGCGTACGGGGTCGGTGGCCGCCAACCCCTCGGTGGGGTCCGCGAGTTGACACAGCAGATTGGCGCGGCGCCACTCGCGGTTCATCGACGGGTGGTCCTCGCGGGTGTGGCCGCCGCGGCTCTCCGTCCGCTCCAGGGCGGCCCGCGCGATGCACTCGCTGACCAGGAGCATGTTCCGCAGGTCGAGGGCGAGGTGCCAGCCCGGGTTGAACTGGCGGTGCCCCTCGACCCCGGCCCGCCGCGCCCGTACCCGCAGCTCGGCGAGTTTCTCCAGGGCCTGCTCCATCTCGGCCTCGCGGCGGATGATGCCGACCAGGTCGTTCATCGTCTGCTGCAGCTCCTGGTGGAGCGTGTACGGGTTCTCGGGCGTCGAGCCGTCCTCGGGGCCCTCGGCGCTGAACGGCCGCAGCGCCTCCGCGGCCGCCGTGTCGACCTGCACCTCGTCCACGACCGGCCGCGCGGCGAGCCCCGCCGCGTACCTGGCCGCGTGCAGGCCCGCCCGCCGGCCGAAGACCAGCAGGTCGGAGAGTGAGTTGCCGCCAAGACGGTTGGAGCCGTGCATGCCGCCCGCGACCTCACCCGCCGCGTAGAGGCCGGCCACCCGGCGGGCCGCGGCGGTGTCGGAGTCGACGGCGATGCCGCCCATCACGTAGTGGCAGGTCGGCCCGACCTCCATCGCCTCGGCCGTGATGTCGACGTCGGCGAGCTCCTTGAACTGGTGGTACATGGACGGCAGCCGGCGCTTGATGACCTCGGCGGGCATCCGCGTCGACACGTCAAGGAACACTCCGCCGTGCGGGGAGCCGCGGCCCGCCTTCACCTCGGCGTTGATGGCGCGGGCGACCTCGTCGCGGGGCAGCAGCTCAGGGGGGCGGCGGTTGTGGTCCGGGTCCTCGTACCAGCGGTCGCCCTCCTCCTCCGATTGCGCGTACTTCTCCTTGAACACGTCGGGCACGTAGTCGAACATGAACCGCTTGCCCTCGGAGTTCCTGAGCACCCCGCCGTCGCCGCGCACGGACTCCGTGACGAGGATGCCCTTCACCGACGGCGGCCAGACCATGCCCGTCGGGTGGAACTGCACGAACTCCATGTTCAGCAGCGGCGCCCCGGCGAGTAGCGCGAGCGCGTGCCCGTCACCCGTGTACTCCCACGAGTTCGACGTCACCTTGAAGGACTTGCCGATGCCGCCGGTCGCGAGGACCACGGAGGGCGCTTCAAGGACGAAGAACCGGCCCGACTCGCGGTCGTAGCAGAAGGTCCCGCAGACCCGGCCGCCCTCGGCGAGGCCCCCGTCCTCCTCCTTGAGCACCCGGGTGACCGTGCACTCCTGGAAGACCTTCAGACGGGCCTCGTAATCCCCGAACTCCTTGAAGTCCTCCTGCTGCAGCGAGACGATCTTCTGCTGGAGGGTGCGGATCAGCTCCAGGCCGGTGCGGTCGCCGACGTGCGCGAGGCGCGGGTACTCGTGCCCGCCGAAGTTGCGCTGCGAGATCCGGCCGTCCGGAGTGCGGTCGAACAGAGCGCCCCAGGTCTCCAACTCCCATACCCGGTCCGGTGCTTCACGGGCGTGCAGCTCGGCCATGCGCCACTGGTTGAGGAACTTCCCGCCGCGCAGCGTGTCGCGGAAGTGGACCTGCCAGTTGTCGCCGGAGTTCACATTGCCCATGGAGGCCGCGATGCCACCCTCCGCCATCACCGTGTGCGCCTTGCCGAACAGCGACTTGCAGATCACGGCCGTACGGGCGCCCTGCTCGCGCGCCTCGATCGCGGCCCGCAGTCCCGCGCCGCCCGCGCCCACCACGACGACATCCCACTGCTGCCGCTCCACTTGAGACATCAGAAGGCCCCGTCCATTAGAAGAAGCGCGGATCGTCGAAGGCGCCGCTGGAGATCAGGTAGACGTAGAAGTCGGCGAGGGCGACGCTCACCAACGACGCCCAGGCGAGCAGCATGTGACGGGCATTCAGCTTCCCCACCCACTGCCACATGCGGTAGCGCACCGGGTGCTTGGAGAAGTGCTTGAGCTTGCCCCCGACGATGTGCCGGCAGGAGTGGCAGGAGAACGTGTACGCCCAGATCAGCACGATGTTGACGAGGAAGACGAGGCTGCCGAGCCCCATGTGGCCCCACGCGTAGTGCTCGTCGCGGAAGGACAGCACGGTGTCGTAGGTGAGGATGCCCGCGACCGGTACGGCGGCGTAGAAGAAGTACCGGTGGAGGTTCTGCAGGATCAGCGGGAACCGCGTCTCGCCCGAGTACGTCTTGTGCGGTTCGGCGACCGCGCAGGCGGGCGGCGACGCCCAGAAGCCCCGGTAGTAGGCCTTGCGGTAGTAGTAGCAGGTCAGCCGGAAGCCCAGCGGGAAGATCAGGATGAGCAGCGCGGGGGACAGGCCCCACCAGCTGCCGAAGATCTCCCAGTTGGGCCCGGACCGCATCGGCCGGCAGCTGTCGGCCAGGCACGGCGAGTAGAACGGCGAGACGTAGGGCGCCTGGTAGTAGTCCGCGTTCGCGAACGCCCGCCAGGTCGAGTAGACGACGAAGGCGAGCAGCCCGGCGGCGGTCGCCGCGGGCGCCAGCCACCAGCGGTCGGTCCGCAGATGGGCAGCGGCGATGGCGGCGCGCGTGCCGTCGCGCACGCCGCCGCCGGGGGCCGTTCCGCTCTTCGGTTGGGGTTCCGTGCCGGTGGCCAACGAGGCTCCACTCCTTCGTCCGAGGATCGGGAAGAGGCTCTGCGAGCGGGTGCGGCGTGCTGGGCGCGGCCCCGGCACGGGCCGGGGCCGCGGGTCAGGGCGCGTGGCGGTCGCAGCCGCCCAGGCCCTCGTCGTCGAGGTCTTTGGTGCCCGTCCACAGGGAGCTGTCGTACGGCGTGTCCGGGATGGTCACGAATTCGCGCGGGTGCGGTTCGGGGCGGGGCGCGGGGAGTGGAGCCGCGGCGCGCAGCAGGGCCACGCTCTCGCTCAGCCGGTCGGTGTCCGTGCGCACCCGGCGCACGTCGACCCCCGCCAGCCGGCCATCGGCCTGCCGTTCCAGCCTGCCGACGGCGCCGAGCAGGTCGTCCACGCATCGTTGAAGATCCGTCAATTCATCGTGCAGAGCCATGACTTGCCCTCACTTCAGGGGTGCGGCGGCAACGCTCATGCGCCTGCGAGTGTCGCGCGTCACATCCCGGCTTGTGAAGAGATCTGCGTCGATTGCCGGATCAGGGGCGGTGAATGCGCCGGATCACGCGCGGATCGCGCCGACCTCGACCGACGGCGACTGTTCGGTGACCGGACCGCTCCGGTGGGCCCCCGGCGGCGCCGCCCTCGCGGGGGCGCGCGCCCCGTTGGGCCGCACGAGTGGGATATGGGCGCCGCCGCGCCGTGTCGCCGCCGCGGGACGGGTCCCGTCCCCTTCAGTGGGGCCATAGATGTGATCAGCTCCATATACCGCCAAACGTGATCAAACCCGGCCCGGTCCTGGTAGCGGGCGGCCGGGCGAGCCCCGGACCCCGGAGGTACCAGTCATGTCCCACGACCGCGTCAGAGCCAGATCTGTCGTGTTCCTCGCGACGGGGGTGCTGGCTCTGCCCGCCCTCGCCGGCTGCAGCTCGAACGACGAGGCCGGCCGGCCCACCGCGGGCCAGGACATCGCACCCGCCGCCCGGGACCTGGTCGCCGACGGAGGCACCGTGAAGTGGGCGGTCGACGCCCTGCCCGAGACGTACAACTCCTTCCAGGCCGACGCCGACGAGGGCACCACACGCGTCGCCGCCGCCGTCCTGCCCTCCCTCTTCCGCCTCGACGAACAGGGCAGGGCGCAGCGCAACGCCGACTTCCTCGAGTCGGCGAAGGTCGTCGAGCGCGAACCCCAGCAGGTCGTCCTCTACAAGCTCAACCAGCAGGCGGTCTGGAGCGACGGCCGCGAGATCGGCGCCGACGACTTCGCCGCCCAGTGGCGCGCCCTCTCCGGCAAGGACACCGCGTACTGGACGGCACGCAACGCCGGCTACGACCGCATCCAGAAGATCGAGCGCGGCGCGAACAACCTGGAGGTGCGGGTCACCTTCGCCAAGCCGTACGCCGACTGGCGCTCCCTGTTCTCCCCGCTCTACCCCAAGCAGATCATGGGCAGCCCCGACGCCTTCAACGACGGCGCCCGCCGCAAGCTGAAGGTGACCGCGGGCCCCTTCGCCCTCGCCGACGTCGACCGCAAGGCCGGCGACATCACGCTGGAGCGCAACCCGCGCTGGTGGGGCCGGCCCGCCAAGCTCGACAAGCTGATGCTGCGCGAGGTGTCGCGGGCCGAGCGCGCCGCGGCGCTCGCCCAGGGCAAGGTCGACCTCGCCGCGATCGACTCGGCGGAGGCCGGCCGGATCGGCCTGGCCGCCAAGGACAAGGGCGCCCAGGGCCCGCTCGCCCACGGCCCCGGCGCCGCGCTGACCCCCGCCAGGGCGCTGCGCTCCTGGGCCCTCGCGCACGGCTCCGACGAGGAGGCCGCCGACGCGGAGACCAAGGCCCGCGCCAAGACCCGCAAGGCCGTCAAGAAGTACGAGACGGAACAGTCGGGCCTGCGCGGCTACGAGGTCCGCAAATCCCTGGAACCGGCCTACACCCAGCTCGCCCTCAACGGCTCCGAGGGCCCGCTCGCCGACGACCGGGTGCGCCGCGCGGTGGCCCGCGCCCTCAACCGCGAGGAGCTCGCGAAGACCGTACTCAAACCCCTCGGCCTGCCCGCCGAACCGGTCGGCAGCCACCTCGCCCTCGCCGGACAGCAGGCGTACGCGGACAACAGCGGCGCACTCGGCGAGCAGGACACCGCCGAGGCACGGGCACTGCTCGCCGACGCGGGCTGGACGCCGGGCGCCCTCCTCAAGGGCAAGAAGGACAAGGACAAGGAGAAGACGGCGGGCGGCGAGGCCGGCGCGAAGAAGGCCGGGTCAAAGACGGAGGAGGACTCCGCGGACGACGGCACCTACATCGTCGGCGAGGACGACGGCAAGCCCGCCGACACCGGTGCCCCGGTCCTCGCCCCGGCGCCCGCGGCCGCCTACCAGCGGGCCGTCCTGAACCGGCAGGCCGACGTCGTCGGCCTGCCCCAGGAGGCCGACAAGGAGAAGAAGAAGGAGCCGGGCGACCGCAAGCGCTCCAAGGCCGGCAACGGCGCCAGGGACCGGGCACAGGGCGGCGCCCCCGGCGCGTACGCCCCCAAGGGGACCCCGGCGCCCAAGGGCGCGGGCGGGACCGCGGCCGCGCCGCTCGCCAAGGACGGCAAGCCCCTCACCCTGCGCTTCGTGCTGCCCTCCGGGGACGGCTCGGAGCCGCTGCGCGCGGTGGCCGACCGGATCACGCGGATGCTGGAGAAGATCGGCGTCCACACCGAGACGGCGAAGGTCGCCGACGAGAGCTACTTCAAGGACCACATCGCGTCCGGCCAGTACGACCTCGCGCTGTACTCGTGGCCCGCCTCGGCCTTCCCCGCCACCGACGCCCGCCCGATCTTCGCCAAGCCGGTCCCGGCCGCGGACGGCTCGCTCAACGTCGAGCAGAATTACACGCGCGTCGGCACGGACCACATCGACCAGCTCTTCGACCAGGCGGCCTCGGAACTGGATGAGGAAACGTCACTCTCCCTGGTCAAGAAGGCCGACGCCCGCATCTGGGCCGAGGCGGGCTCCATCCCCCTCTACCAGCGCCCCCAGCTGGTGGCGGCCCGCCCGAACCTGGCCAACGCCGGAGCCTTCGGCTTCCAGGCCCCCCACTACGAGGACATCGGCTTCCTGAAGCCGGGCGCGAAGCCCTCGGCCAAGCCCGACGCCACGTAGCGGGCCGGCCGGTCGGCGCGAGCGGCCCGGCTCAGATTCCGCTCAACTCTCTTGCCCGCCGGCCACCCCGGCGGGCAAGCTCGTATCCACCCATTGACCTGCTGTTTCCCCAAAGTTCCGAACCCTTTCGCGGCCCCCGCGCAGCCCCCGCGGAGGCTGCCTCCGCGCGAGACACGTAGACTGGGGTGAGGCCGTGGCGTGTCCAGCCCGGCAGGGTTCGCGTACTTCAGAGGTGCGTGTGACCATCCACTCACTCCAGGAGTACGCCGCACTATGGCCACGCGCCACGACATCCGCAACGTCGCCATCGTCGCTCACGTCGACCATGGCAAGACGACCATCGTCGACGCCATGCTCAAGCAGGCCGGTTCCTTCGCCGCGCACGCCGCCGAGTCCCTCGACGACCGCATGATGGACTCGAACGACCTGGAACGTGAGAAGGGCATCACGATCCTCGCCAAGAACACGGCGGTGAAGTATCACCCCAAGGACGGCGGGGAACCGATCACGATCAACATCATCGACACCCCCGGCCACGCCGACTTCGGTGGCGAGGTCGAGCGCGGTCTGTCGATGGTGGACGCCGTCGTCCTGCTGGTCGACGCCTCCGAGGGCCCGCTGCCGCAGACCCGCTTCGTGCTCCGCAAGGCGCTCCAGCAGCGCCTGCCCGTCATCCTGTGCATCAACAAGACGGACCGCCCCGACTCGCGCATCGACGAGGTCGTCAACGAGACGTACGACCTCTTCCTCGATCTCGACGCGGACGAGGACCAGATCGAGTTCCCGATCGTCTACGCCTGCGGCCGCGACGGCATCGCCTCGCTGACCAAGCCGGAGGACGGCACGGTCCCGGCGGACTCCACCAACCTGGAGCCGTTCTTCTCCACCATCCTGGAGCACGTCCCCGCCCCGACGTACGACGAGTCGGCGCCCCTCCAGGCCCACGTCACCAACCTCGACGCGGACAACTTCCTCGGCCGCATCGCGCTGCTCCGCGTCGAGCAGGGCGAGCTGCGCAAGGGCCAGACCGTCGCGTGGATCAAGCGCGACGGCACCATCTCCAACGTCCGCATCACCGAGCTGATGATGACCGAGGCGCTCACCCGCAAGCCGGCCGAGATGGCGGGCCCGGGTGACATCTGCGCGGTCGCCGGTATCCCCGACATCATGATCGGCGAGACCCTGGCCGACCCGGAGAACCCGATCGCGCTGCCGCTCATCACGGTCGACGAGCCGGCGATCTCCATGACCATCGGCACCAACACCTCGCCGCTGGTCGGCCGCGGCGGCACCGGCAAGGGCGCGGACGCCAAGTCCGCGGTCAAGGACCGCAAGGTCACCGCCCGCCAGGTCAAGGACCGCCTGGAGCGCGAGCTGATCGGTAACGTCTCGCTGCGCGTCCTGGACACCGAGCGCCCCGACGCCTGGGAGGTGCAGGGCCGCGGTGAGCTGGCGCTGGCCATCCTGGTCGAGCAGATGCGCCGCGAGGGCTTCGAGATGACCATCGGCAAGCCGCAGGTGGTCACCCGTCAGATCGACGGCAAGACCCACGAGCCCGTCGAGCGCATGACGATCGACGTGCCCGAGGAGCACATGGGCGCCGTCACGCAGCTCATGGGCGTCCGCAAGGGCCGCATGGACAACATGTCGAACCACGGCTCCGGCTGGGTCCGCCTGGAGTTCGTCGTGCCCTCCCGCGGCCTCATCGGCTTCCGTACGGAGTTCCTGACGCAGACCCGCGGCACGGGCATCGCGCACTCCATCCACGAGGGCCACGAGCCGTGGTTCGGCGAGCTGAAGACCCGTAACAACGGCTCCCTGGTCGCCGACCGCGCCGGCGCCGTCACCGCCTTCGCGATGACGAACCTCCAGGAGCGCGGCGTGCTGTTCACCGAGCCCGGCACCGAGGTGTACGAGGGCATGATCGTCGGCGAGAACTCCCGCGCCGACGACATGGACGTGAACATCACCAAGGAGAAGAAGCTCACCAACATGCGCTCCGCCTCCGCCGACTCCTTCGAGGCGATCGTCCCGCCGCGCAAGCTGTCGCTCGAGCAGTCCCTGGAGTTCTGCCGCGACGACGAGTGCGTCGAGGTGACCCCGGAGGCCGTGCGCATCCGCAAGGTCGTCCTGGACCAGAAGGAGCGCGGCCGCTCGGCGTCGCGCGCCAAGCACGGCTGACCCCACTGAGGTAGGCAGTCGCGGCACACCGTCGCGTACGAGGCCGATTTTCGCCGTCCCCGCAGGGGATCCGGCGGGAGTCGGCCTCGTGTGTTTTCGCTGGCAGGTACGGTGTCGCCACCGCCGGTCGAGGTTCTCCCGGCAACCGGTTTTTGTCCGCCACGTGTCCGCTATCCGGACGTCACTGACCGTTAGATGCGTAACACGTCCGTTTCGCAACCATCTATCTCGGATCGGTTTGTCCGGATTTTGGAAGTTGTACGCGTCAGGTGTGATTGAACCGAGACCAAAAGGGTGTGGTCGACCGGTACCTCATGGCTAATAGTTGACCGCGTATAGCTCGGGTCAATGGGTCACGCGCTGTGGGGAGCGCCGACTCACGAGCACACTGGGGTACTCGATCTTCGCCGTCAGGGGTGTCGGCGCGGTTGCACGTACCCCCTCTTGTAGTGAACAAGTGGACTCATGAGGAGGAACCCCATGCGTGGTGCCAAGAGCGCCAAGTGGGTCGCGATAGCCGGTGTTGTGGCGCTGACGGCCACCGCTTGTGGCGGCGGCGACAGTGACAACAAGGGCAGCGGCAAGGTCGACCCGAAGGGGATCGTCAGCTACGCCAACGGTGAGCCGCAGAACGCCCTGCAGCCTTCCAACACCATGGAGGCGTACGGCAGCGTCGTCATCGACTCGCTCTTCACGGGCCTGGTCCACTACGACAAGAAGGGCGACATCACCTACGAGAACGCCGAGTCGGTCACCCCCGACAAGGACTCGAAGGTGTGGACCGTCAAGCTGAAGCCGGGCTGGAAGTTCCACAACGGCGAGGCCGTCACCGCCAAGTCGTACGTGGACGCCTGGAACTGGGCCGCGGACCCGGCCAACGGCCAGCAGAACAGCTCCTGGTACCGGGACATCGAGGGCTACGACGCCGTCCACCCGGCGAAGGGCAAGGCCAAGAAGAAGGCCATGTCCGGTCTGAAGGTCGTCGACGACAACACCTTCACCATCACGCTGAAGAGCGGCATCCCGTACTACGCGTACAAGCTGGTCTACGCGCCCTTCTACCCGCTGCCCTCGGCCGCGCTGAAGGACCCGAAGAAGTACGGCGAGGCCCCCGTCGGCAACGGCCCGTACAAGTTCCAGAAGTGGGACCACAAGAAGGTCATCTCGGTCCGCTCCTGGGGTGGCTACAAGGGCGCGAACAAGCCGAAGAACGGCGGCATCGACTTCAAGGCCTACAACAAGGACACGGCGGCCTACGCCGACCTGAAGTCGGACAACGTCGACACCATGCCGCTGGTGCCGAACAGCGAGATCGCCAACTTCAAGCAGGACTTCGGCGACCGCGCGATCGACATGGACTTCTCGGCGATCAACACGGTCAACTTCGCCTTCTACACCAAGCAGTGGAAGGACATCGACCCCAAGGTCCTCCAGGGCCTGTCGATGGCGATCGACCGCGACACCATCGCCAAGACGGTGTTCCACGGCACCCGTGAGTCCGCCACCGGCTGGGTCGCCAAGGGCGTCAAGGGCTACCAGGAGAACGCCTGCGGCGAGTACTGCAAGTTCGACGCCAAGAAGGCCAAGCAGTCCATCAAGGACGGCGGCGGCGTTCCGGGCAACAAGATCACCATCCAGTACAACGCCGACCAGCCGCACAAGGACTGGGTCGTCGCGGTCTGCAACTCCATCACCAACGCCACCGGGGTCAAGTGCTCCGGCGACCCGGTGACCGACTTCGCCGCGGACACGGAGATCCGTGACCAGAAGAAGGTCAAGTCGATGTACCGCTCCGGCTGGGTGCTCGACTACCCCTTCAACGGCAACTTCCTCGCCGACCTGTACGGCACGGGCGTCGACGGCAACAAGGGCGGCTTCTCGGACAAGAAGTTCGACGAGCTGACCAAGAAGGCCGACTCGGCGAAGACGATCGAAGAGTCCGCGAAGCTGTACCAGCAGGCCGAGAAGGAGCTCGTCAACTCCTTCCCGGGCATCCCGCTCTGGTACAACAAGACGCTCTCCGCGTACTCGAAGAACGTGAAGAAGGTCGAGTTCGACCAGGCCGGCGACCCGGTCCTCACGGACGTCGAGGTCTTCGAGAAGTAGCAGTCGTCGGAGTTCCGCTCCCGCGAGGCGACGCCCGGTGATCCCGGGCGTCGCTTCGCGGGCGGCTCCGCAATGGACGGAGGCACCACCATGGGGCGCTACGTCGCGAGGCGACTGCTCCAGATGATCCCGGTCTTCATCGGGACAACCCTTCTGATCTTCCTGATGGTCAACGTGCTCCCGGGTGACCCGGTCGCGGCACTGTGGGGAGACAAGCCGCCGGACCCCGCGCAGGTGGCGCAGATCAAGCACGACCGCGGGCTGGATCTGCCCCTGTGGCAGCAGTACTTCCACTACATGGGCGGACTGCTGCAGGGCGACTTCGGACACACGATCGCCGGCAACCGGCCGATCCTCGACGAGATCACCCAGGCCTTCCCGGTCTCGGCGCGCCTCGCCGCTCTGGCGTGGACGTTCGAGCTCGTCGTCGGCATCACCCTGGGCGTGCTCGTCGGTGTGCAGCGCGGCCGCATTCTCGACAACACCGTGACGCTCTTCACGCTCCTCGTGATCTCCGTCCCGATCTTCGTCTTCGGTCTCTTCCTCCAGCTGATCTTCGGCAACGAACTGGGCTGGGTGACACCGACGGTCCAGGACTCCGAGAACATCGGGGAACTGATCCTGCCCGCCCTCGTGCTGGGTCTCGTCGGCCTCGCCTACGTGGCGCGACTGACCCGCACCTCCATCGCCGAGAACCGGCAGGCGGACTACATCCGCACGGCGGTCGCCAAGGGCCTGCCGCGCCGCCGCATCATCTCGCGACACCTGCTGCGCAACTCCCTGATCCCCGTGGTCACCTACCTGGGCACCGACATCGGCACCCTCATGGGCGGCGCGGTCATCACCGAGGGCATCTTCAACGTCCAGGGCGTCGGCAACCTTCTCTACCGCGCGCTGGGCCAGCACGAGGGCACGGTCATCGTCGGCATCGTCACGGTCCTGGTCCTCGTGTACCTCCTCGCCAGCCTGCTCGTCGACCTGCTCTACGCGGTCCTGGACCCGAGGATCCGTTATGCCTGACATCACCAAGACCACGCCGCAAGAGGCGGCGGCCGGCATCGCCCACCCCGACGAGCCGACCCTGGTGGACGCCGTCGAGGCACCCGGCAAGCCGCACAGCCTCTGGGGCGACGCCTGGCGGGACCTGCGGCGCAGGCCGCTGTTCCTCATCTCGGCCGTGCTGATCCTGCTGCTGCTCGTGGTGGCCGCCTTCCCCGGGCTGTTCTCGGACGCGAACCCCAAGTACGGCGACCTGACCCACCACTTCCTGCAGAAGCCCGAGCTCGGCCACTTCTTCCAGGCCGACTGGTTCGGATACGACCGGCAGGGCCGCAGCATCTACGCCCGTGTCGTCTACGGCACGCGCAACTCGGTCATGGTCGGCCTCGGCGTGACGCTCCTCGTCACCGTGTTCGGCGGCCTGATCGGCATGCTGGCGGGGTACTTCGGCGGCATCTGGGACAGCCTGCTCTCCCGCATCGTCGACGTGTTCTTCGGCGTCCCGTTCCTGCTCGGCGCCATGGTCGTCCTCAACGCCTTCACCAACCGCAACGTGTGGGTGATCACCGGCGCGCTGGCCTTCCTCGGCTGGACGCAGATCGCCCGCGTCATGCGCGGCGCGGTCATCACGACCAAGCACTCGGACTACGTGGTGGCGGCACGCGCGCTCGGCGCCGGCACCAAGAGGATCCTGTTCCGGCACATCCTGCCGAACGCCCTCGCCCCGGTCATCGTCATCGCGACCATCTCGCTGGGCACCTACATCGTCGCCGAGTCGACGCTGTCGTACCTGGGTCTCGGTTTCGGCGACGACGCGCTCTCCTGGGGCGGCGACATCTCCGACGCCCTCAGCGACATCCGGAACAACCCGCACACGCTGATCTTCCCCGCCGGAATGCTCAGCGTGACCGTGCTGGCGTTCATCATGCTCGGCGACGCTGTGCGCGAAGCCCTCGACCCGAAGCTGCGCTGAGGGAGGCGTACGTGACCAGCATCGACATGAAGACAGACTCAGTCCCCGCCCCCCGCTCGGGCGAGGAGAAGAGCGGCAGGCTCCTCGACGTGAAGGACCTGCACGTCGAATTCCACACCCGGGACGGTGTGGTCAAGGCGGTCAACGGCGTCAACTACAGCGTGGACGCGGGCGAGACGCTCGCCGTCCTCGGTGAGTCGGGCTCCGGCAAGTCCGTGACCGCGCAGGCCATCATGGGCATCCTCGACATGCCGCCCGGAAAGATCCCGCAGGGCGAGATCCTCTTCCGCGGCCAGGACATGCTGAAGATGTCCAACGAGGAGCGCAGGAAGATCCGCGGCCGCAAGATCGCCATGATCTTCCAGGACGCGCTCTCCTCGCTCAACCCCGTGCTCTCGGTGGGCTACCAGCTCGGCGAGATGTTCCGGGTGCACGAGGGGCTCGGCCGCAAGGAGGCCAAGGCCAAGGCCGTCGAGCTGATGGACAAGGTCAAGATCCCGGCCGCCAAGGAGCGGGTCAACGACTACCCCCACCAGTTCTCCGGCGGTATGCGCCAGCGCATCATGATCGCGATGGCGCTCGCCCTGGAACCGGACCTGATCATCGCGGACGAGCCCACCACGGCACTCGACGTGACGGTCCAGGCCCAGGTCATGGACCTGCTCGCGGAGTTGCAGCGCGAGTACAACATGGGTCTGATCCTGATCACCCACGACCTCGGCGTCGTCGCCGACGTCGCGGACAAGATCGCGGTCATGTACGCGGGCCGGATCGTCGAGACCGCCCCGGTGCACGAGCTGTACAAGCGCCCCGCGCACCCGTACACCCGCGGCCTGCTCGACTCGATCCCGCGTCTGGACCAGAAGGGCCAGGAGCTCTACGCGATCAAGGGCCTGCCGCCCAACCTGCTCAAGATTCCCGGCGGTTGCGCGTTCAACCCGCGCTGCCCCAAGGCGCAGGACATCTGCCGCACGGAGATCCCGCCGCTGATGCAGGTCGCCGAGCAGGACGGCACGGAGCTGCCCGGCCGCGGCAGCGCGTGCCACTTCTGGAAGGAGACGATCCATGGCTGAGCCGACGAAGGCTTCGAAGCTCTCGAAGACGGACGAGCCGCAAGACGCGATGCCGAACGTCTCCGAGGTGGAGACCGTCGACGCCGCCACGCCCGAAGAGGCCGTCGCGGCGATCGAGGCGCCGGTCGAGCGCGGCGAGCCGATCCTCCAGGTCCGCAACCTGGTCAAGCACTTCCCTCTCACCCAGGGAATCCTGATCAAGAAGCAGGTCGGCGCGGTCAAGGCGGTCGACGGCATCTCCTTCGACCTGTACCAGGGCGAGACGCTGGGCATCGTGGGCGAATCCGGCTGCGGCAAGTCCACGGTCGCCAAGCTCCTCATGACCCTCGAACGCGCCACGGCCGGCGAGGTCTTCTACAAGGGCCAGGACATCACCAAGCTGTCCGGGCGCGCGCTGAAGGCGGTCCGCCGCAACATCCAGATGGTGTTCCAGGACCCCTACACGTCCCTGAACCCCCGCATGACGGTGGGCGACATCATCGGGGAGCCCTTCGAGATCCACCCCGAGGTGGCCCCGAAGGGTTCGCGCCGCCAGAAGGTCCAGGACCTCCTGGACGTCGTCGGCCTCAACCCCGAGTACATCAACCGCTACCCGCACCAGTTCTCCGGCGGCCAGCGCCAGCGCATCGGCATCGCCCGCGGCCTCGCGCTCAACCCCGAGATCATCATCTGCGACGAGCCGGTCTCGGCCCTGGACGTCTCCGTCCAGGCCCAGGTCATCAACCTGATGGAGAAGCTCCAGGACGAGTTCAACCTCTCCTACCTCTTCATCGCCCACGACCTGTCGATCGTCCGGCACATCTCGGACCGCGTGGGCGTGATGTACCTCGGCAAGATGGCGGAGATCGGCTCGGACGAGCAGATCTACGAGCACCCGACGCACCCGTACACGCAGGCACTCCTGTCGGCCGTCCCGGTCCCGGACCCGGAGGCCCGCGAGGGCCGCGAACGGATCATCCTCACCGGCGACGTCCCCTCACCGGCCAACCCGCCCTCGGGCTGCCGCTTCCGCACCCGCTGCTGGAAGGCGGAGGACAAGTGCGCGAAGGAGACCCCGCTGCTCGCGGTCCCCGAGCGCTTCAAGGGCCAGGACACCCCGGCGGCCCACGAGTCGGCGTGCCACTTCGCGGAGGAGAAGGACGTCGTGCACGCGGCGTAGCGGTGTGCGCCCGCTGAAGCGGTGTGCAGGCGAACGGACGAAGGGCCCGGGACCGAGTGTCCCGGGCCCTTCGTCGTGCTCCAGTGGCGCCCGGGGCCCGAGAGGAGCCCGTGCCCGGGCCCGTACCCCCGGCTGACCGGTCAGATGGCGGGAGCCTTTCAAGGTGACCGATTCTCCACGGTTGACAGCGGCGGCGGGAAATTGAAGGAATGGTTGATTCCATTCGTGTTCGCCGCTGACCTCGGAGAATGCGGATTCGCCGTATTGCGGAAATCGTTTTCCTGGGGTTCGGCGGGATGTGGATGAGATGCACCCGGTCGTACGGCGATTGTGGCAGCCTCAAGAATGGCCATAGTCGGAATGTGTCCGTCGGCCGTCGTGCGGCGTGGAGCGATCGTGAACGCAAGGCTTTGACCTGCATTGATGCATACGGGGCCGGGAGTGGGCGGACTTCTGTACCCGGCGTATGCAGAGTTGACGCTTGGCTGATCTGCGCTATAGCTTCCGGGGGGTTCCGCAAAGGTTGCTAAAGGCGACCGGGCGGAACGCGGGTCTGTGTAAAAGGTCTGCAAGTCACTCGGGGAACCCCTGAGCGGCAGGTGCAGCGTGCTCAGGGGGATGCTCGTGATCAACACTGTCACCAGGCTTTATGTCGAAAAGTGCACCGAAGCGCTTTCGCCGCTGCGAAATGCCGCACAGAAACTCGAACTCCCCGCCGTGTACGCCCAGTCGTTCGGCCGGGTCCTGCTCGACCGGCCGCTCCTCGCCGACCGGGCGGAGATCGAGGGCTTCGCCGACGACCTCCGGTCCCTCTTCGGCATCATGACGTCGCTGCCCGAGCGCCTGTACGGGGGTGACCTGCGCGCCTACTGCGCGGCCATCGGCATGGACGACCGGCTCGCCGAGCTGATGTGCCGAAGCACCTCGCCGCGCCCCGTGCTGCATGCCCGGGCCGACGCCTACCACGACGGCACCCGCTTCCAGCTGCTCGAACTCAACGTGGGCAGCGAACTGGGCGGCACCGACACCGCCCAGCAGAACCGCGCCTGGCTCCGCGTCCCCGAGTTCGCGGCCTTCGCCGAGGAGCACGGACTGCGCCACCTCGACACGGCGCCCCGCGTGGCCGACGCGCTGCGCCGCGCCGCCGAGCCCGTCACCGACGGCGGCGAACCGGTGGTCGCCCTCATCGAGAGCACCGGCGGACTCGCCGCCCACGAGCACGTGTTCACCGCCGTCCGCGAAGCGATGGCCGCCCAGGGCATCGACCTGCTTCTCGGCGAGATCCACGAACTCGCCGACCGCAACGGCAAGATCACCCTCCGGGGCACCCCGGTGGACGTCATCCTGCGCTACTTCGTCGCCGGTGAACTCCTCGACGACCCTGCCGGCCAAGACGTCCTCGACACGCTCGTCCGCGCCGACCGCGAGCGGCGGACCGCGCTCTTCCTGCCCTTGGACAGCGGCGTCTACGCCAGCAAGGGCAGCCTCGCGCTCCTCCACGACCCGGCCGTACGCGCCGAGCTGACCGAGGCGGAGCGGGCCACCGTCGACCGCGCGGTGCCCTGGACGAGGCTCCTCGACGCGGGCAAACAGTACGCGGGCGACCGCGCCGACCTCCTGCGACGCTGTCGCGACGAACGCGAGGAACTGGTCATCAAGCCGGGCGTCGGCTACGGCGGCGTGGGCACGGTCGTCGGCCACGAGGCGGACGACGCGCGCTGGGCCGAGGCGCTCGACGCCGCCGGTCAGGACACCGTCGTACAGCGCCGGGTCCGCCCCGCCCCCGAGCCGGTCGTCGACGCGGCCACCGGGCGCACCGAGGACTGGGCCGCCAACTGGGGCGTCTTCGTCGACGGCGAAGGCTACGCGGGCTGTTTCGTGCGCGCCCTGCGGCCGACACAGGGCGCGGTGATCTCCTTCTCCAACCCCGGAACGCGCAGCAGCTGCGTCTTCACCGCGGGCTGACCCGGGCGCCCGGGCCCCGGGCCGTCCTTCTGCCACCCACACCTGCTCGTCTCCTGCTCACTCCCTGCTCATTCGCGACCCAGGGCGCCCTCGCCCTGCTTCCTCACGCACCCAGCCGCCCGGTCCGCGTCACAGGCGCGGGCGGGCTGTCGTGAAGGGACTGCTGATGCCCGAGTACGCCGTCGACGGGGAAGACCGCCCCCACATAGTCGTCATCAACCGGTGGCGCGAGCACTACGCCGACTACGTCGAGTACCTCGACCATGCCACCCACCGCGTCACCTACGTCTCGACCGACGTGGGGCTCGGCTCGGTGCCCACCGAGGCCGCGGGGATCGAGCTGGTCGCAGCGACCGACGACCTGCCGGCCGTCCGCGCCGCCGTCGCCCGGCTCGCCGACCGGCACGGCAACCCACGCGCCCTCGTCGCGCTGAAGGAGGACGACCTGCTGGTCGGCGCGGAACTCCGCGTCGAGTGGGGACTGCCGGGGCCGCGCCCCGACGATCTGCTCCGGTTCCGTGACAAGTACCTGATGTGCCGCGCGATCCGCGAGGCGGGGCTGCCCGTGCCCGCCTTCGCGGCCGTCGACCGGCCCGACGACGTCCTGGACTTCGCCCGCCGCGAGGGCTGGCCCGTCGTGCTGAAGCCCCGCATCGGCAGTTCGAGCGCCGGTGTCCGGGTGCTCGGAGGGCCCCAGGACCTGCCCGGCGCAGCCGAGTTCGGTGAGCCGATGCTCGCGCAGAGCTTCGACGCGCGCCCCATCCACCACGTCGACGGGATCTTCGACGGCACCCGTACCTCACGGCTGCGCGTCTCCCGGTACCTCAACACCTGCCTCGGCTTCCGCGAGGGCACGTTCCTCGGCTCCGTCGAGGTGGACGACCCGGCGGTGATCCGGGCGGTGGAGGCCGCCACGACCGCGTACCTCGCCGCGCTCACCGGCTCCGTCACCCCCTTCCACCTCGAACTCTTCGTCGCCACCGGACCTGAGGGCCCCCGCTGCTCCTTCCTCGAGGTCGGCGCCCGGGTGGGCGGCGCGGAGATCCCGTTCATCTGGCGCGACCTGCACGGCTACGACCTGATGCGGGCCGCCTTCGACATCCAGCTCGGCCGCGTCCCGGCCGCCGACGGCACCGCCCCCACCGGCGAGATCGGCGGCTGGCTGCTGATCCCCGCCCCGGCCGCGCGGCCCTGCCTCATCACCGACGTCACGTCCATGACGGGCCTGACCCCCGGCCCGTACGCCGAGGTGGTGCTCAGCCCCGGCGGGATCCTGCCGGAGGCCGACGCCTACTACGAGCACGTGGGCGGGCGGTTCCGCTTCCGCGGCCGCACCAGCACCGAGGTGGCCGAGGCCCTCACCCACACGGCGACCCGATTCCGCGTCAGCGCCGAGCCCATCCTGCGCGCCGTCCCCGGCGCCCCCGAGCCCGGCGGTCACGACCTGGTGCCCGCCGCACAGACCGCACCCGTGGAGGTGACCGGATGACGAAGGACTACTCCGAGCAGATCCTCGACGGCGAGGGCGAGAACGACTACACCCGCTACATGCGCACGGACGCGCTGCTCTCCCTCCAGCGGCGCCCCGAGGAGTGGGTCCACCGCGACGAGATGCTCTTCCAGATCGTCCACCAGTCCACCGAGCTCTGGCTCAAGCTGGCCTGCGCGGAGGTCGCGGAGGCGACGCGGCACATCGAGGCCGGCGAGCTGGAGACCGCGACCCGCCTCATGGGCCGGGCCGCGCTGGGCGGGCGCCTGGTCACCCAGCAGCTGGAGATGATGCGGCAGCTCTCGCCGTGGGACTTCCAGACCATCCGCACCATCCTCGGCCACGGCTCCGGTGCCGACTCGCCCGGCTGGCGCGCGGTCCGCAGCCACAGCAGGGTGGTGGGAGCCGCCTTCGACAAGCTCGTGGCCGACCGCGGCATCGACCTCGCCGAGGTCTACCGGACGGGGGAGGACACCCCCGAGTACCGGCTGGCCGAGGCGATGATCGAGTGGGACGACCGGATCTCCCTCTGGCGCGTCCAGCACTTCAAGGTCATCACCCGCATCATCGGCCACCAGTCCGTCGGGACTCAGGGCACCCCGGTCGACATGCTCGCCAAGCTGATCTCGCACAAGCTCTTCCCGGAGCTGTGGCACCTGCGCACCGAACTCACCGCGACAGGCCCGATGGGCGACCAGCCGGTGCGGGAGGAGCTGTGAGCGCGCCCGCCGTCGAGAAGTCCCTGAGTCCCGCCGCGTTCCGGGCCGCCTTTCCGGTGCTCGACCGCATCACCCACCTCGCGGGCTGCGGTCTCGCCCCCCGGTCCACGGCGCTGGACGAGGCGCTGACCGAGATGCTCGACGCGATGTCCGCCCACGGTGCGCCCTGGCACCTCTTCGAGGAGCGCACGGCGCTGGCCCGGGAGCGGTTCGCCACCCTGATCGGTGCCGCGCCCGAGCAGATCGCCCTCGTCCCGAACGCGTCGGTCGGTGCCTACCAGGTCGCCTCCACCGTCGGCTGGGACGCCCGGCCCCGCCTGGTCACCACGCCGCTGGAGTTCCCCTCGCTGGCCCACGTCTGGCTCGCTCAGCGGCCACGGGGCGCAGAGGTCGTCTTCGCGGAGGACGCCGAGGAGTACGCGACAGCCGTCGACGGGACGACCCGGCTGGTCTCGGTCCCCATGACGGGGTATCAGGACGCGCTGCGGATGCCCGTCGCCGAACTCGCGGGGCTCGCCCACGCCCACGGCGCCGAACTCTTCGTCGACGCCTACCAAGCGGCCGGAGTCGAACCCGTCGATGTGGACAGGATCGGCTGCGACTACCTGGTCGCCGGTACGTCGAAGTATCTGCTCGGCCTGCCCGGGGTGGCGTTCCTCTACGCGCGTCGTGCCCCGGCGCAGGCCCTGCCGCCCACGCTGACCGGCTGGTTCGGCCGACGCGATCCGTTCGCCTTCGACCCACGCACCCTCGACTTCGCGGACTCGGCGCGGCGCTTCGAGACCGGCACCCCACCGGTGCCGGCCTGCTACGCCGCCGCCGCCGGACTCGGGCTGCTCGCCGGGACCGACCCCGTTCGGATCCGCGCCCACGTCCAGACCCTCACCGCGACCGCCGCCGAGGCGCTGCGCGACCAGGGCGAACGCGTCCGGGACATCCCCGCCGAGCGGCGCGGTGCCCACATCGGCATCCTCGACGACCGGCCGGCCCTCCTCGCCGAGGCGCTGGGGCGGCGGGGCGTCGCAGTGAGCGCCCGGGGCGACGTCGTCCGCGTCGCCTTCCACTACTACAACAACGCCGACGACATCGCCTCGCTGTGCGAGGCGCTGAGTGAGCACAGGTCCCGCTGAGCACCACCGCCGAGCACGCTCCCACAACCAGTGGCAGGAATCATGTTCACAGCCGAACTAGCCTCCTGGACCCGCGAACCGGATCCCGGAAGATTCCCCTACGACGCCGTCGTGCGCGAGTACCAGCGCGTCGGCAAGCACTTCGTCCCCGCCGAACTGCTCCACGAGCTCGCGCGGGTGCGTGACATGCTGCCGACCATGCGCGGCCCATGGCCCGAGGTACGCGCCCTCGCGGCCTTCCTCGACACCGCCCTCGACAAGCCCGACGGCCGCTACGACTACCCGACCTACCTGGCGCTGCCGGTCCTCGAACTGCCCAACGCCGACGACCCGGTCTCCACGGCGCTGTTCGCCCGCTCCCGGTGCGACCGGCTCATCGCCCAACTGGTGGCGGACGCACTCGACTTTGAACTTGCCGCGCTCGACGGTCTCAGCGTACGGCTGCCGGAGCTGCGCCCCGGTGAGGACCTGGTCCTCAAGCGGTGCAAGCACGCGCTGCGCACGGTCCTGCCGTCGCTCGCCCGCATGGCACTCGACCGGGGGGTCACCGCCACCGGCCACATCGACCGGGCGCGGCAGGTGCGAGGACTCGTGCGCGCCGACATGTCGCTCGCCGAACGGCGCACCATGCAACTGAGCATCCTGCCGGTGTACATCTCGCACGACGAGTACATGTTCCTGCGCGTGCTCCAGACCTTCGAGACGACGTTCGTCCTGCTCGGCATGCACCTGCGCGCCGCCATCGACGCGCTGGGCGGGCGACGGGTCGACGAAGCGGTGCACTTCGTGCGGGGCGCCGAGGACGCGCTGCGGGAGTCCGCACCGCTGTTCTCCATGCTCGCCACCATGCAGATCGACTCGTTCCGTACCTTCCGCGAATTCACCGAGGGCGCGAGCGCCATCCAGTCCCGCGGTTACAAGCTGGTCGAGGCGCTCTGCCGAATGCCCGACAAGGAGCGGGCCGAGTCGCCCGCCTTCCACTCCGTGCCCGACCTGCACGCCCGCCTCGCGGACGGCCATCCGAACCTGGACGACGCCTACCGCGAGGCCCGTGACTCCGGTGACCTCGACCCGGGCCAGACCGAGGCCGTGGCGTCGGCCATGACCGGCTTCGCCCAGGCGCTGCACCGCTGGCGCGGCACGCACTACCGCCTCGCCGTGCGCATGCTCGGCGAGGCGACCGGCACCGGCTACACCGAGGGCACCCCGTACCTCGCGTCGGTGCGCGACATACCCGTATTCCGCCATGTCGCCCTCGTGGGCGATGAAACCGTGAGGGCACGATGACAGCAGTGGTCGCACCTGTGGGGATCGTCGGGGCGGGACCGGTCGGCCTGGTGGCCGCGCTGCGGCTCGCCGGACTCGGCGTGGCCAGCGTCGTGCTGGACGCCAAACCCTCCCTGGTCAAGCAGGGTTCGAAGGCCTGCCTCATCCAGGGCGATGTCCTGGAGATCCTCGACAAGGCGGGCTGCGCCGACCCTGTCGACGCCGAGGGCGTGACGTGGCGTACCGCGCGGACGTACGTCGCGAATGAGGAGATCCGCGCGGTCACCCATCCCAAGCCGATCGGCTACGGGCCGTTCGTGAACGTCTCGCAGTACTACATCGAGCAGGTGCTCGCCGAACGCGCCGAGGCCGAGCCCCTCATCGACCTGCGCTGGGACCACCAGGTCGAGGACGTCGTCCAGGACTCCGAAGGAGTCACCCTCACCGCGCGCACCGGCGGCACGGAACAGGCGCTGCGCGTACGACATCTGGTGGCCTGTGACGGGGTGCGCAGCACCCTGCGCGAGCTGCTCGGAGTGGAGTGGACCGGATACACCCACAAGGATCGGTTCCTCATCACCGACATCAAGGCGAAGCTGCCGCTCGCCAAGGAACGGCACTTCCATTACAACCCCTCGTTCAACCCGGGCCGTCAGCTCGTCATGCACCCGCAGCCGCACGACATCTGGCGCATCGACTGGCAGCTGCCGCCGGACGCGGACATCGAAGCCGAGCGCGCCGACGGACGGTTCGACGCGCGGGTGCGCGCGGTCATCGGGGACATCCCCTACGAGATCGACTGGGTCAGCACCTACCGCTTCCACCAGCGGGTCGTCGCCCGGCTCCGGGTAGGCCGGGTGCTGTTCGCGGGTGACGCGGCGCACGCCCTGCCGCCGTACGGCTCCCGCGGCATGAACAGCGGCATCCAGGACGCCGACAACCTCGCCTGGAAGCTCGCCCAGATCGAACGCGGCCTGGCCGGCGAGGACTTGCTGGAGAGCTACCACACGGAGCGGTACGCCGCGGCCCGCGAGAACCTGCGGGTCACCGAGGCGACCATCCGCTTCATGGTGCCGCCGCATCCGCTGCGTCGCTGGGCCCGCGCCGTCCTGCTCCGTCTGTCCAAGGTGCTGCCCTCCGCGGAGCGTCGGGTCAACAGCGGCCGTATGGCCGAGCCGTACGTCTACCGCGAGTCGCCGCTGATCCCGGGGGCGGCGGGTCACGAGCTGCTCGGGCACTTCGCCCCGGACGCCCCGCTGACCGGCACCCCCGAGCGGCTGCGCCGCCTGTTCGGGCACACCTTCGTCGGGCTGCTCGTCGCGCCCGACGCGGCGGGTGCCGCCCGGCTTGCCGTCGAGGCCCGTTCCCTCCCGTGGGCCGTTCCCGCCGACCTCGTCGCCGTGCTGCCGGACGGTGCACCTGCCGACGCGCTCCCCGACGACGTGCGGGTCGTGCACACCGGGCCCGAGGGCCTGCCCGAGGGGTACGCCGATGGCGGCCCCGTGTGGTGGCTCGTCCGGCCCGACGGCCACCTGGCCGCCCGCTCCGCCCGTGGCGACGCCTTCGCCGCCGCGCTGACCACCGCCGCCGGCGCCTGTGCCGCCGGGCCGGCCGGAGACCACGACCTCACCGAGGAAGACGGCCTCGCGGCCGCCCCCCTGCTGAAAGGAACCCAGGCATGACCTCGCAAGCGCCACCGTATGCATGGCTCAACGGCAGCGTCGTGCCCTGGGACCAGTGCGTCCTGCACGCCCGCAGCCAGGGGGCGTTCTGGGGGGCCAACGTCTTCGAGGGACTGCGCGCCTACCGTGACCCGGACGGCGAGCGCCAGGTCTTCCGCGTACAGGACCACCTGGACCGGCTGCGCAGATCCATGAAGAGCCTGCACCTGGAGATCGAGTACTCCGACGAGGACCTGACGCGCGCCTGCATGGACCTCCTCATCGCGAACGACTTCAAGGCGGACGCCCACGTCTGCGTGGTCGCCTACTTCGGGCTCGGAGCCACCTTCGACCCCATGGCGCACACCACCGAGACCGGTGTCCACATCACCTCCACGGCGGTGCCCCGCTCGGCCGCCCACAGCAGCGGAGTGGCCGCCGCGGTCTCGTCGTGGCGCCGCATCAGCGACGACTCGATGCCCCCGCGCATCAAGACCGGCGCGAACTACCACAACAGCCGGCTCGCCCAGCACGAGGCGCTGCGCAACGGCTACGACACGACGCTCCTGCTCAACCAGCGCGGCACGGTCGCCGAGGCGCCCGGCTCCTGCGTGGTGATCGTCCGCGACGGCGAGCTGATCACCCCGCCCGGGACCAGCGGTGTCCTGGAGGGCATCACCGTCGACACGGTGGCCCGCCTCGCCGACGAGCACCTCGGCCTGACCCTGCGCCACCGCGAGATCGACCGCACCGAGCTCTACGTGGCCGACGAGATATTCCTCTGCGGCACCATGTCCGAGCTGCTGCCCGTCACCAGCGTCGACCGGCTGACCGTCGGCGACGGCACCCCGGGGGCGCTCACCCGCCTCCTCCAGGACCACTACGACGACGCGGTCCGGGGACTCGGGAAGCACCCCGAGTGGTGCACCCCGGTCCCGCACCGGACGGTCGGTGCCGCATGAGCGTGCTGACCGATCTGGTGGCTGCCGTACGCTCCGGCGGTGTCCGGGTCGTCGACCTGACCTCGCCGCTCAGCGAAGAGACCCCGATCATCGACCTGCCGCCCGAGCGAGGGCAGCCGTGGCCCTTCGGCCGTGAGGTGATCAGTCACTACGACGCGGCCGGGCCCACCGTCTACTGGAACAACATCCGTCTCTCGGAGCACACCGGCACCCACTTCGACGCCCCCGTGCACTGGCTCTCCGGCAAGGACGGACACGATGTCTCCCAGGTGCCCGCCGGGCGGTTGGTCGGTCCCGCGGCGGTCATCGATCTCACCCGGGAAGCCGCCGACGACCCGGACTTCCTGATGCGCCGGGAGCACGTGGAGGCGTGGCAGGAGCGGCACGGCGCACTGCCCGAGGACGGCTGGCTCCTGTACCGCAGCGGCTGGGCCGAGCGGCAGGGCGACCCGGCCGCCTTCCACAACGGCAGGCACACGCCGGGCGTTGCCCCCGAGTGCGCGCGCTGGCTCGCGGAGGAGACCCCGCTTGCCGGCATCGGCGTGGAGACCGTGGGCACCGACGCGGGGCTCGCGGCCGACTTCCCCGACCAGCCTTTCCCTTGCCACTGGTACTTCCACGGTGCGGGCAAGTACGGGCTGACGCAGCTGCGGAACCTGGCGCTGCTGCCGCCCACCGGCGCGGTCCTGATCGCCGGGCCGCTGCCCATCGTGGGCGGCTCCGGCAGCCCCAGCCGCGTCCTGGCCCTCATCGAGCACACCGAAGGAGCCTGACGATGGATGAACGCATCGGGTTCGAACGCGGCAGTGACCTGCTGCACCGGCACACCCAGGACACCGCGCGCCCGGCGGAGTTCACCCTGCTGGAACGCCAATGGGACCTTCTCGACGGCGTGTTCAGCCCGACCTACACGCCGGTCACCGGCCTGTTCACCGAGTGGTTGCCGTTCCCCGCGGGCGGATCCTTCCTGGAGATCGGCTCCGGCACCGGTGTCACCGCCGTGGTCGCGGCCCAGGAGGGCTGCGCGAGGGTGACCGCCCTCGACGTCAGCGAGGCGGCGGTGGAGAACACTCGGCTCAACGTGGCACGGCACGGTGTCGAGGACACGGTGCGGGTACTGCACAGCGACCTGTTCTCGGCGCTCGGGCCCGACGAGCGCTTCGACTTGATCTACTGGAACTCGAACTTCGCGGAGCCGCCCGAGGGGTTCGTCAACGAGACCGACCTGCACCACGCGTTCTTCGACCCGGGGTACGACGCACACCGGCGCTTCCTGCGGGAGGTGCCCGACCGGCTCACCGCCGACGGCCGGGTGCTGCTCGGCTTCAGCAGCATCGGCAACGTGGAACTGCTGCGGCGACTGGCCGCCGAAACGGGACAGAAGCTCACACTGCTCCGCAGTCAAGGGCGGGATCTGGACACCGTGGTGATCGAGTTTCAGATGTGGGAGCTCACGCGGGCGTGATCGCCCGCACAATCGACGTGTTCACCACCGTCACCGCACCACCGAACCGACCGAAGGGCCGCACGTGCCGAACGACGACGACCGCAGCCGCACCCTCTCGCTCCTCGACGACCACCGCCGAGGGGTGCTGGTCACCCTGAAGAAGGACGGCAGGCCGCAGCTCTCCAACGTCGACTTCACCTACGACGCCGAGCAGGGCCTCATCCGCTTCTCCACCACCGACGACCGTGCCAAGGTGCGCAACCTCCGTCGCGACCCGCGGATCAGCCTCCACGTCACCACCGCCGACGGCGGTGCCTACGCGGTGTACGAGGGGACCGCCACCCTCTCCGCGGTGGCCGCGGCCCCCGACGACGACGCGGTCGAGGAGCTGATCGACGTCTTCCGCGCCGTCCAGGGCGAGCACCCCGACTGGGACGAGTACCGCGCGGCCATGGTCGACGACGCTCGCCTGGTCGTCCGGTTCACCATCGACCACAGCTACGGCTGGGTCCCCGGCGCCTGAGCCTTTCCATCCGCAAGCGGCGGGGTTCGCCCCGCCCCGCCCCAACCGAGGAGTCCCGCCCATGCCCCGCCTGCACGTCGTCGTCGCTTCCACCCGCCCCGGCCGCACCGGCCCGGCCGTCGCCGACTGGTTCACGAAGATCGCCGAGAAGCACGGAGGCTTCGACGTCCACGTCATCGACCTCGCCGAGGTCGGCCTGCCCCTGCTGGACGAGCCGCACCACCCGTCGGAGCGCACCTACACCAAGCAGCACACCAAGGACTGGAGTGCCTCCGTCGACGCCGCGGACGCGTTCGTCTTCGTCGCCCCCGAGTACAACTACGGGATCAACGCGGCTCTCAAGAACGCCATCGACTACCTCTACTTCGAGTGGCAGTACAAGCCGGTCGGCATCGTCAGCTACGGCAACACCTCCGCAGGTCTGCGCGCCGCGCAGATGACCAAGCAGGTTGTCACCACGCTGAAGATGGTGCCCATCACCGAGTCCGTGGCGATCCACTTCGTCGGCACCCACATCGCCGATGACGGCACCTTCCGCGGCACCGACCAGATGGCCGAGGCGGCCGACGGGATGCTGGACGAGATCGCCCGGTTCGCCGGGGCGCTCCGGCCGCTGCGTGAGCCCTCCGCCTGACCGACCGCACCGACAACGTCCGAACCCTGGAGGGGAACGCCGTGCAACAAGACCACATCATCCTGGTCGGGAGCGGTGGCCGGCCTTACCGCGACTACGCCTTCCGGTCGCTGGCCGCGAAATACCGCTTGTCGGCCTTGCTGCCGGCGGACCCCACCTGGCAGCGGACGTACCTCGACGACTGGCGCAGCGCCGACCTGGCCGACCCGGCGGCCGTCGTCGGCGCCCTGAAGGAGCTGGCCGGACCCGACTCGGCAGTGCTCACCTGGGACGAGACGGTCCTCGAGGCCACCGCCGAGGCGGCCGAGGCGCTGGGCCTGCACCACATGAGCGCGCGCTCCGCGCAGCGCTGCCGGGACAAGCACATGACCCGCGGTCTCCTGGCGGAGGCGGGCCTGCCCGCCGTCCGGCACGGTCTCGCCCACTCGGCGCGCGAGGCTCAGGAGATCGCCGGACGGATCGGCTTCCCCGTCGTCGTCAAGCCCCGCGCGCTGGCCGGCAGTGTCGGCGTCGTGCGGGTCGAGGGCGCGGCCGAGGTCGCCGCCGCCTACGAACTGGCGGGCGGCGCGGGCTACTCGACCCTGCCCACCGGTCACGGCATCCTCGTCGAGGAGTTCCTCGACGGCCCCGAGATCAGCGTGGACAGCGTGGTCCTCGACGGCGAGGTGACCTGTGTCCAAGTGGCCGCCAAACGGCTCGGCTACACACCGCACTTCGAGGAGACCGGCCACCTGATCAAGGGCTGGGACGGCACCGAACCGTGGGCCGACGGAGTCCGCGCACTGGTCACCGCCGCCCACCGGGCGCTGGGCGTGGAGGCGGGCGTCACGCACGCCGAGGTCCGCCTCACCCGCTCGGGCCCCCGCCTGGTCGAGCTCAACGGACGCCTCGGCGGCGACCTCATCCCGTACGCGGGACAGCTCGCCACTGGTGTCGACCTGGTCCGGGCTGCCGCCTCGGTGGCCCGGCGCGAGCGCCCCGACCTGACGCCGAGCCGTTCCTTCACCACCGAGGTGCGGTTCGTGTACCCCCCGTACGACGGGAAGGTGTCGTCCGTCTCCGTCGGCCGGGCCGCCGAGCTGCCCGGAGTGGTGCACGCCGCCACGCTCGTCGCGCCGGGCGACACCCTGCTGCTCCCGCCCCGCCAGGCGATACCCCGGCTGGCCGTGCTCGTCGCGCGTGCCGAGGACGAGGCGGGCTGTGCCCGGATCCTGGACCGGGCGCTGACCGAGGTCACCAGCGAGGTGGTCCCTGTGACGGAAGAGTCCCACCGGTGAGCGCCTTCGACCGGTTCCGCCCCGTCGACCGGCTGATCGTCACGCACGGCCTGTCCTCGTTCTGCCTCGGGCTCGTCTTCCCGTACACCGCGATCTACCTTGCCGACGAGCCCGGCGTCGGCACCGGCGGCGTCGCGCTCTTCTACGGCGCGGCGGGGGTCGCCAACCTCGTGGTCGCCCTGCTGCTCACCGGTGGTGTCCTGAAACTTCCCCGCGTCACCCTCGGGGTTCTGGGCACCGTGCTCTGGTTCTGCGGCTACATGACCATGCCGTTCGTCGGATCTCAGGCGTCCGCACTGCTCGCGGGCGTGGCCATCGGCACCGGCCAGGGTGGCTTCCTCGCTGCGATCGTGCCCCTCGTCAACTCCCTGGTGACCGCGGACGAACGCCGTAAGGTCTTCGCCCGCCGCTACGCGGTCCTCAACGCCACCCTGGCCGCCGGTTCGCTGGTGGCGGGCGCGCTCACGCTGGTGCTGCCACGCGGCGTCATCCCGTACTTCTTCGTCGCGAACGCGGTGGGCATTCTGCCGCTCACCCTCGCCATGCTGATCGCGGGGAAGCACGCCAGGGCCGCCGACGAGGAGAAGGACACGGCAGAGGAGGTGGACGGGCCGCTGCTGCCCATGGCCGGTCTGGTCAAACTGGCGTTGCCGGCCGCCGCGGTGCAGCTCGCCGTCTTCCTCTTCGGCTTCAGCCAGTTCGAGGCCACCGCACCGCTCGTCTCCGAACGGCTCATGGACATGGACCTGTTCGTGGTCTCCGTCCTGCTCTCCGTCAACGTGGTGGTGATCGTCTCCACTCAGCGCTGGGTGACCCGAGCACTGGAGGGCCGTCCGGAGACCGACGGCCTGCGGATCGCCGTCGTCCTGTGGACCGCGGGTTACGCGGCGGCGGGCGCGCTCGCCTTTCTGCCGTACGGCTTCCGTCTGGCCGGACTGCTCGTCTACGCGAGCCTGTTCGCGCTCGGCGAGTGCGCCTACTCCTGCTCATTCCATCCGTGGCTGATCTCGTTGGTCCCCGATCGGGAGCTGACCCGGGCCAACGCGCTGGCCAACTCGATGATGGGTGTGGGCAACTTCGCGGGCCCCTCGATCGGGGTGGCTCTCGCCGTTACCGGCAGCGCGTCGGCCGTCTGGTTCGGTCTGGCCCTGTGCTGCACCCTCATCACGGTCGCCGTGGGCCTGCTGGCCCGCAAAAGGGCCGTGGCCGTACCCGTCTGACGGCCCCGCCTCCGCCGCGCCGGAACCGGCCGCGCCCCGCTCGGGTCAAGGGGGAGGGCGAGGCCGGTTCCGGCGAGCGGGGCCATGCCCGGAGGGGTGGGCGAGGCCCCGGCCCGAGGGTGTGGGTCACGTCTGCCTGTGGGTCTCTGCGTGGAGTCTGCCTGTGGGGCCTCTGCCAACCGCAGACCCCACCCCTGCCCCCACCCCTCAAAGCGACTTACGCGCCGCCGGCACCGCCAGTTCCGCCGATTCCTCCGGGTAGTGGCAGGCCGTCAGGTGGCCGTCGCGGTTGCCGTCGAGCTGGATCAGCGGCGGCGTGTCCGTCGCGCACTTGTCCGTCGCCTTCCAGCAGCGGGTGCGGAAGCGGCAGCCGGAGGGCGGGTTGACGGGGGACGGTACGTCGCCGGTGAGCAGGATGCGCTCGCGGCGCGGGACGTCGTCCGCCGTCGCCTCGGGGACCGCCGAGAGGAGGGCCCGGGTGTAGGGGTGGCGCGGGTTCCCGTACAGGCTCTCGCGGTCGGCGATCTCCACGATGCGGCCCAGGTACATCACGGCGACCCGCTGCGAGAAGTGGCGTACCACCGCCAGGTCGTGGGCGATGAAGAGGAACGCGATGCCCAGGTCTTTCTGGAGCTGCTGGAGCAGGTTCACCACCTGCGCCTGGATGGAGACGTCGAGTGCCGACACCGGTTCGTCCGCCACGATCAGCTTCGGCTCAAGCGCCAGTGCCCTGGCGACCCCGATGCGCTGGCGCTGGCCGCCGGAGAACTCGTGCGGGAAGCGGTTGTAGTGCTCGGGGTTGAGGCCGACGGTCTCCAGCAGTTCCCGTACGCGTGCCTCGCGGCCGCCCGGCGGGTTGATGCCGTTGACCTCCATCGGACCCGAGATGATCTTGCCGACCGTCTGGCGCGGGTTCAGCGACGCGTACGGGTCCTGGAAGATCATCTGGATCTCCGAGCGGACCGGCGCCAGCTGCTTGCGCGAGGCGTGCGTGATGTCCTGGCCCCGGTAGGAGATCTTGCCGCCGGTCGGCTCCAGGAGGCGCGTGATCAGGCGTCCCGTCGTCGACTTGCCGCAGCCGGACTCGCCGACCAGGCCCAGGCTCTCGCCCTCGCCGACGGTGAAGTCGAGACCGTCCACCGCCTGCACGGCGCCGATCTTCCGCTTGAACGGGAAGCCGCCCATGACCGGGAAGTGTTTGGTCAGCCCGCTGACGTCCAGGAGAGGAGAGGGTGTGGTGCTGCTCATCGTCGTGAAATCCCGTCTCGTGTACGTCAGTCGGTTCGCGTGCCCGCGAAGTCCGCGAAGAACTCCGCGCGCTGCTCGGCGGTGAGGTGGCAGGCCGCGCCCCGGCCGTCGGTCAGTTCGAGGAGCGGCTGCTCGCCGGAGCAGCGGTCGCCGTCGACCTGCTCGGTGAACGCGCACCGCGGGTGGAAGCGGCATCCGGTGGGCGGGTTCAGCAGGCTGGGCGGCGTGCCCGGGATGGGCGAGAGCGGCACGTCGACCGGGCCGTCGAGCGACGGCATCGAGCCCAACAGGCCCCAGGTGTACGGGTGCTGGGGCGCCCGCAGGACCTCCTTCTTGGTGCCGCGCTCCACGCACCGCCCGCCGTACATCACCAGGACGTCGTCCGCGATGTCGGCGATGACGCCGAGATCGTGGGTGATGAAGATGATCGCCGTGCCGAACTCCTGCTGGAGGTCCTTCAGGAGGTCCATGATCTGCGCCTGGACGGTCACGTCGAGCGCCGTGGTCGGCTCGTCGGCGATCAGCAGGGCCGGGTTGCAGACCAGCGACATCGCGATCATCGCGCGCTGGCGCATGCCGCCGGAGAACTGGTGCGGGTAGTCGTCCACGCGCAGGTCCGGCTGGGGGATGCCGACCTTCGTGAGCATCTCGATCGAGCGGTCCCTGGCCTCCTTCTTGGAGGCGCCGGTGTGCTTGCGGAACGTCTCGCCGATCTGCCGGCCGATGGTGTGGTACGGCGAGAGGGAGGCGAGCGCGTCCTGGAAGATCATCGCCATCTTGTTGCCGCGCAGCTGCTCGAGCTCCCGCTCGGTGGCGGTGAGCAGCTCCTTGCCGTCGAGCAGGATCTCGCCGTCGATGGCGGTGCTGTCCTTGTGGTGCAGGCCCAGGATGGCGAGGTTCGTGACCGACTTGCCGGACCCGGACTCGCCCACGATGCCGAGGGTCTTGCCCTTCTCCAGCTCGAAGTCGAGGCCGTCGACGGCCTTGACCATGCCGTCCTCGGTGGAGAAGTGGACGCGCAGGTCGCGTACGGAGAGGAAGGGGGTACTCATGGGTTCCGGCTCCTAGGCGAGGCGCACGCGCGGGTCGATGAGGGCGTACACCGCGTCGACGATGACATTGAAGATGAGGATCGCCGCTGCGGCCACCAGGACGACGCCGAGCAGCATCGGCAGGTCGCTGGTGCTGACCGCCTTGACCGACAGTTCGCCGATGCCGTGCAGGTTGAACGTCTTCTCGGTGATGATCGCGCCGCCGAACAGCACGCCGAGGTCGAGGCCGAAGATGGTCACGATCGGTCCCATGGCGCCGCGCCAGGCGAAGCGGAAGAAGACTGTCCGAGCCGCGAGCCCCTTGGCCTTCGCGGTGCGGACGTAGTCCTCGCTGAGGGTCTCGACCAGCTGGGAGCGCGTCATACGCGTGTAGTTCGCGGTGAAGATGACCGAGAGCACGAGCCATGGGAGGAGCAGCCCCGAGAACCAGGCGCCGGGATTCTCCGTGAACGGCGTGTACGAGGGCCGCTCCAGCCAGCCGAGCTGGTTGGTGAAGAGATAGATGGCGAAGACGCCGACGATGTAGATCTGCAGCGAGGAGCCGATCAGGGACGCGGAGGACGCGATCTTGTCGAGGGCCTTGCCCTGCTTGACCGCGGCGAGCATGCCGGTGCCGACGCCGAAGACGACGAAGACGGCCGCACTGCCGAGCGAGAGCGAGACGGTGGTCGGGAAGCGGTCCAGGATGGTGCCGAGGACCGGCTCGCTGTTGCGGAACGAGTACCCGAGGCAGGGTGCTGGGCAGTTCCCGAAGGTCGCGTAGTCGCGTCCCACGAACAGTCCCTCGAACCAGTGCCAGTACTGCACCGGAAGAGGGTCGGAGATCCCCAGGTTGTTCCGCACCAGCTCCAGGGTCTCGGGCGTGCAGACCTTGCCGCAGGCGAGACGTGCGGGGTCGCGCGGGGCGGCGTAGAAGAGGACGAAGACGATGGCGCTGATGATCAGCAGAATCACCGCGCCGCCGAAGATACGACGGATGAGGAAGCGGAACATGGCGGAAGTTTCCTGACGGATGCCGACGGGGGAGCGGGGGCGGGGCGGCCGGCTGCGGCCGCCCCGCCGCTGAGGCCGGGCGTCAGGCCTTGACGTACACCTTGGTGATCAGGGTGGCGGAGAACTGCGGGTCCATCTGCGCGCCGCCGACCTTGGAGCCGTGCAGGTAGAAGCGGCGCTGGTACATCTCGGGGATGATCGGCGCCTCCTTCTCCATGATCTGCCGGTCCAGCTCGGCCCAGGCCTTGTTGGCCGCCTTCGGGTCGGAGATCTTCACGTTCTTCTTGATGGCCGCGGTGACCCAGTCGACGTTCAGCTGGGAGACGTTGTTCGAGCCGTTGCCGACGGTGGTGCCGTCGAAGAGCGGCTGGAGCAGCGTGTAGCCGGTCGGCCAGTCGGGGGACCAGCCGAACCACATCACGTCGAAGTTGTTGTCGACCTGCTGGGCCTGGTCGTAGTACGTGGTGGAGTCGATGGCCTTGATGACCGGGTCGAAGCCCGCCTTCTTGAGCGCGGCCTCGATGACGACCTTGGTCTTGTCGTACGTCGGGCTCTTCGGGAAGGCGTAGACGATCTTCATGCCGAGCTTGCCGGCCTTCTTGAGCAGCTTCTTCGCGGCCTCGGGGTCGCCCTGCGGCTTCTTCAACTTGCCGAACAGGTCGTACTTCTCGCGACCCTGGATGTCGGGGCTGAGTATCGTCGTGGCGTAGTCGCCGGAGTTCTGGCCACCGTAGATCTTGCGGATCTGCTCCAGCGGCCAGGCGTGGTTGAGCGCCTTGCGCACGTCGAGGTCCGTGACGCGCCTGCAGTTGATGGCGTAGTAGTAGGTGCCGGTGAGCAGACCGTTGAAGCTGCGCTTCTTGAGGTCGGGGTCCGTGAGGACCTTCTGCATGCGCTCGGCGGGCACGTTGTTGTAGATGCTGATCGTGTACTGGTCCTTGCCCTGGTCCGCGATGAGGCGGTCCGCCAGGTCGAGGCCCTCGGTGCCGAACTCGAACTCGTGGGTGTCCGGGTAGGCGTTGCGGATCGGGTCGGTCTTCGGGTCCCAGTGCTTGTTGCGCACCCAGGTCATCGACTTGTCGATGGAGCGGTGCTTGAGCCGGTACGGGCCGCAGGAGACCGGCTTCTTGTCGTACTTGTCCTTGGTGTCCATCTTCACCGGGTTGGCGGCGTAGGAGTGCATGGCCAGGGTGAAGTTGAAGTCCGAGCGCGGCTGGGCCAGGTGGAACGTGATGGTCTTCTTGGCCTTGTCGATCTTGATGGCGTCCAGGTGCTTGCCGCCGTAGGGACCCTCGTACTCCTTGCGCCAGTCGTCCTTGCCGGTGAGCGCGATCTGCGCGTACGTGGCGCCCTCGGTGACGAACTTGGCCCAGGAGCGCTCGAAGCCGTGCCGGACGTCCTCGACGGTGAGCTCGCTGCCGTCCTCCCACTTCAGACCGTCCTTCAGCGTGAAGGTCCAGGTCTTGCCGCCGTCGGACATCTTTCCGGTGTCCGTGGCGAGGTCACCGACGAGCTTCTGGCTGCCGTCCTCGGCCGTCTGGTAACCGGTGAGGCAGCGCGCGAAGAGCATGGCACCGGTGGAGTTCAGCGCGTAGTAGATGCGCTGCGGGTCGAGGTGCGACAGGTCGTCGGGGGAGACGCCGTAGATGGTGCCGCCCTTGCGGGCGCCCTTGACCTCGGCGGCCGGGCCCTTGGAGTCCTCGGCGGTGCCGACGCTGACCTTGGCGTTGGTGTAGTCCTTGGCGCCGGCGGGGCCCTTGCCCTCGCCGCCTCCCCCGCCGCCGCTGCATGCGGACAGGACCATGGAGCCACCGGCCGCGACAGACGTGGCGATGATGAAGTTTCTGCGAGAGAGGGACATGGCTTCCTGCCTGGTTCGTTGGAGACAGCGGATGGTTGCGGCGGTGGGCCCCGTCGCCCGTGCCGGAGTTGGGGAGTGTCAGCGCTTGGTCTTGGGGTCCAGCGCGTCGCGCACGGAGTCGCCCAGGAGGTTGAACGCGACGACGAAGATCACCATGGAGAGGCCAGGGAAGAGCATGAAGGTGATGTCGTCCTGGTAGTACTTGGAGCCGTTCTGGATCATCACGCCCCAGTCCGGCGTCGGGTCGCTCAACCCCACGCCGAGGAAGGCGAGTCCGGCCTCGGCGGTGACGAACGCGGGGAGCGCGAGCGTGGACTGGATGAGGATCGGCGTCCACAGGTTGGGGAGCAGCTCCTTGAAGATGATCCGGCTCGGTGAGGCGCCGGTCACCTTCGCCGCCTCCACGAACTCCCGCTCGCGCAGCGCGAGCACCTCACCGCGCAGCAGGCGGGCGATGGATGCCCAGCCGAAGGCGGTCATCACCGTGATGAGGCTGACGACCGTCAGCCAGACCGGGGTGTTCTCCTCGGGCGAGACGAGGATGGAGATCATCACCGGCCAGAAGGCGATGAAGAAGAGCGTGGACGGGAACGCGAGCAGGATGTCGATGACCCGCCCGATGAAGTAGTCCGTCTTGCCGCCGATATAACCCGCCGTGACGCCGATGACGATGCCGAAGAACGTGACCAGGAGCGTCGTGGCCGCGGCGATCAGCAGCGAGTTGCGCATGCCGTAGATCAGGAACGTGAAGACGTCACGGCCGAGGCTGGGTTCGACGCCGAACCAGAAGTCCGCGTCTATGCCGCCGTTCGGCTTGACCGGGTAACTGAACTCGTTGAGGAGGGTCGGGTCGTCCACCCCGTATGTCGTGTAGGGGTCCTTCCCGTACAGCTTCGCGATCAAGGGCGCGCACAGGGCCACGACGAAGAAGAAGATGACCACGCAGGCGGAGATCACGCCTGTCTTGTCCCGCTTGAATCGAATCCAGGCGAGCCGCCCCGGCGAACGGCCCTTGCTGCCCTGGTCCTTGGGCGAGGGAGGGATGCCGTCAGTTTTGTCCGTCACTTCAAGCGTGGCGGCAGCGGCGGGAGTTGGCGAGGTCATGGCGCTCCAGGCCCGGAGGGGTCATCAGGAATCCGCAGGACAACCAGCACCTACGGGCTAGGCGCGACTTTCGCAAGGCGTTTCCCATGCGGTCAATGAATCGTCAGGCGCTTTGGGCCGGTCTTGAGATCCTTGATCAGAGCTTTACTGAATCATGGTCATAACATTGCCTTGGCGTAATCAAGCGTGATGGACAAGATCGGGCAGTTCCGGGTGAACCTGTCAATGAGTCCGATATGCGGGCGCGAGTGTCTCGGAATGCGTACATCCGGATGGGCTCGGCCTCATACGGGTGGGGTAAATGTGCGGTTCATGCCGTATGCGGCGATATTTGCCGTTAAGTGTGTCAGCTCGCACGGCACAGAAGGACGGCAGGACAGCACCAGGACTGGAGGACTCCATGCGTGGAGCCACGCACGCCAAGTGGGCCGCATGTGCGGTGGCGGTCGCTCTCGCGGCGACGGCCTGTGGTGGCGGGGGAAGCAGCGGCGGCGGTGGCGACGGCTCCGGCATCGTGAGCTCTTCCTGGGGCGACCCGCAGAACCCGCTCGAACCGGCGAACACCAACGAGGTCCAGGGCGGCAAGATCCTCGACATGATCTTCCGGGGTCTCAAGCGGTACGACCCGAAGACCGGCGAGGCCAAGAACATGATCGCCGAGTCGATCGAGACCAAGGACGCGCAGAACTTCACGGTCAAGATCAAGAAGAACTGGACGTTCAGCAACGGCGAGAAGGTCACCGCCAAGTCCTTCGTGGACGCCTGGAACTACGGCGCCCACCTGAAGAACAACCAGAAGAACGCCTACTTCTTCGGCTACATCGACGGCTACGACAAGGTCCACCCCGAGAAGGGCGACGCGAGCGCGAAGACCCTCTCCGGGCTCAAGGTCGTCGACGACGCGACCTTCACCGTCAAGCTCAGCCAGAAGTTCTCCACCTGGCCCGACACCCTCGGCTACCCGGCCTTCGCGCCGCTGCCCAAGGCCTTCTACGACAACCACGACGCCTGGCTCTCCAAGCCGGTCGGCAACGGCCCGTACACCGTGGACTCGTACACCAAGGGCTCCAAGATGTCCCTGCGCAAGTGGGACGGGTACCCGGGGGACGACAAGGCGCGGAACGGCGGTGTGGACATGAAGGTCTACACCGACAACAACACCGCCTACACCGACCTGATGGCCGGCAACCTCGACCTCGTCGACGACGTCCCGGCCTCCCAGCTCAAGAACGCCAAGAACGACCTCGGCGACCGCTACATCAACACCCCCGCCGGCATCATCCAGACCCTCGCCTTCCCCTTCTACGACAGCAAGTGGACCAAGCCGGGGATGGAGAAGGTCCGCCAGGGCCTGTCCATGGCGATCAACCGCGAGCAGATCACCGAGACGATCTTCCAGAAGACGCGGACCCCCGCCACCGACTGGACCTCACCGGTGCTCGGCAAGGACGGCGGGTACGAGGACGGGCTCTGCGGCGACGCCTGCGAATACGACGCCGCGAAGGCCAAGAAGCTGGTCGAGGAGGGCGGCGGCATCCCCGGCGGCACCCTCAAGATCTCGTACAACGCGGACACCGGCTCGCACAAGGAGTGGGTCGACGCCGTCTGCAACTCCATCAACAAGGCCCTCGGCAAGGACAAGGCCTGCGTCGCGAGCCCGGTCGGCACCTTCGCGGACTTCCGCGGCAAGGCCTCCAAGCAGGAGCTGGACGGCGCCTGGCGCGCGGGCTGGCAGATGGACTACCCGCTGATCCAGAACTTCCTGGAGCCGGTCTACTTCACCGACGCCCCCTCCAACGACGGCAAGTTCTCCGACAAGGAATTCGACAAGCTCGTCAACGAGGCCAACGGCGAGACGGACACCGGCAAGGCCGTCGGCAAGTTCCAGGACGCCGAGAGGATCCTCGCCAAGAAGATGCCCGCCATCCCGCTCTGGTACCAGAACGGCAGCGCCGGCTACTCGGACAAGGTCTCCGACGTCGCGCTGAACCAGTTCAGCGTGCCCGTCTACAACGAGATCAAGGTCGACTGAGACGCCGGGAGCGGCCGTTCGGCCCCGCGAGGGCGCCCGGCGGCCGCTCCCCCCGATTTCCGGAGCCCCCATGGGACGTTATGTGATCCGGCGTCTGCTGCAGATGATCCCGGTCTTCTTCGGCGCCACTCTGCTGATCTTCCTGATGGTGAACGTGATGGGCGACCCCGTCGCGGGCCTGTGCGGCGACCGCAGGTGCGACCCCGCCACGGCCACCCAGCTGAAGAAGGAGTTCGGCCTCGATAAGCCCGTGTGGCAGCAGTACCTGACGTACATGGGCAACGTCTTCACCGGCGACTTCGGCACCGCCTTCAACGGCCAGAAGGTCACCGAGCTGATGTCGGCCGCCTTCCCGGTCACCATCCGCCTCACCCTGGTCGCCATCGTCTTCGAGATCGTCATCGGCATCTCGCTGGGCGTGCTGACCGGGCTGCGGCGCGGGCGGCCCATCGACACCGTGGTGCTGCTGCTCACGCTCATCGTGATCTCCATCCCCACCTTCGTCACCGGCCTCGTGCTGCAACTGCTTCTCGGCGTCCAGTGGGGCACCATCAAACCCTCCGTCTCCAGCGAGGCACCCTTCAACGAGCTGCTGATCCCCGGACTCGTCCTCGCCTCGGTCTCCCTGGCGTACGTGACCCGGCTGACCCGCACCTCCATCGCGGAGAACCGGCGCGCCGACTACGTCCGCACCGCCGTCGCCAAGGGCCTGCCCCGGCGCCGCGTCATCACCCGGCACCTGCTGCGCAACTCGCTCATCCCGGTGGTCACCTTCATCGGCACCGACGTGGGCGCGCTGATGGGCGGCGCGATCGTCACCGAGCGGATCTTCAACATCCACGGCGTCGGCTTCCAGCTCTACCAGGGGATCCTCCGCCAGAGCACCCAGACCGTCGTCGGCTTCGTGACCGTCCTCGTCCTGGTCTTCCTGGCGGCCAACCTCATCGTCGACCTCCTGTACGCCGTACTCGACCCGAGGATCCGCTATGCCTGAACCCCAGCAGCCCGAGCGCGCCATTGCCGCGACCGGCATGGGCGGCGCGATGGATCTCGCCACGAGCGAGGCGACGACCCTCGAGAAGGCGCCGGGCGCCCCCGAGGGCGGCGGCCCCTCGGCACCGGCCCGCAGCCTCTGGTCCGACGCCTGGCGGGACCTGCGGCGCAACCCGGTCTTCATCATCTCGGGCCTGATCATCCTCTTCCTGGTCGTCATCTCCCTCTGGCCCTCGCTCATCGCCTCCCGCAACCCGCTCGACTGCGACCTCGGCAACGCGCAGAAGGGCTCGGCGCCCGGCCACCCCTTCGGCTTCAACGAGCAGGGCTGCGACGTCTACACGCGGGTCGTCTACGGCACCCGGGTCTCGGTCACCGTCGGCGTCTGCGCCACCCTCGGCGTCGCCCTCATCGGCAGCGTGCTCGGCGGGCTCGCCGGGTTCTTCGGCGGGACGTGGGACGCGATCCTCTCCCGTATCACCGACATCTTCTTCGCCATCCCCGTCGTCCTCGGCGGCCTGGTGCTCCTGTCGGTGGTCACCAGCTCCACCGTCTGGCCGGTGGTCGGCTTCATGGTGCTGCTCGGCTGGCCGCAGATCTCCCGCATCGCGCGCGGCTCGGTCATCACCGCCAAACAGAACGACTACGTCCAGGCGGTGCGGGCACTCGGCGCCTCCAACTCCCGGATGCTGCTCCGCCACATCACCCCGAACGCCGTCGCCCCGGTGATCGTCGTGGCGACCATCGCGCTCGGCACGTACATCGCCCTCGAGGCCACGCTCTCCTACCTCGGCGTCGGCCTGAAGCCGCCGACCGTCAGCTGGGGCATCGACATCTCGGCCGCCTCCCAGTACATCCGCAACGCCCCGCACATGCTGCTCTGGCCCGCCGGGGCCCTCGCGATCACCGTGCTCGCGTTCATCATGCTCGGCGACGCGGTGCGCGACGCCCTCGACCCGAAGCTGAGGTAGGCGCCCATGGCAACCGTGGCATCCGATCCGTCCGCCGCCGGGGAGTCCCGCACGGACAAGCTGCTCGAAGTCCGCGACCTGCACGTGGAGTTCCGTACCAGGGACGGCGTCGCCAAGGCCGTCAACGGCGTCGACTACAGCGTCTCCGCGGGCGAGACCCTCGCCGTCCTCGGCGAGTCCGGCTCCGGCAAGTCCGTGACCGCCCAGGCCGTCATGGGCATCCTCGACATCCCGCCCGGGAAGATCACCAAGGGCGAGATCCTCTTCCGCGGCCGGGACCTGCTGAAGCTCAAGGAGGACGAGCGGCGCAAGGTCCGCGGCGCCGGCATGGCGATGATCTTCCAGGACGCGCTCTCCTCGCTGAACCCGGTGCTCAGCGTCGGCGACCAGCTCGGCGAGATGTACGTCGTCCACCGGGGCATGTCCCGCAAGGACGCGAAGAACAAGGCCATCGAGCTGATGGACCGGGTGCGCATCCCGGCGGCCAGGGAGCGCGTCGGGCAGTATCCGCACCAGTTCAGCGGCGGCATGCGCCAGCGCATCATGATCGCCATGGCGATGGCGCTCGAACCCTCGCTGATCATCGCCGACGAGCCGACCACCGCCCTCGACGTGACGGTGCAGGCCCAGGTCATGGAGTTGCTCGCGGAGCTCCAGCGCGAGATGCACATGGGCCTGATCCTCATCACCCACGACCTCGGCGTCGTCGCGGACGTCGCCGACAACATCGCCGTCATGTACGCGGGCCGCATCGTCGAACGGGCCCCCGTCCACGAGATCTACCGGGCACCCGCCCACCCGTACACCCTGGGCCTGCTCGAATCCATCCCGCGCCTTGACCAGAAGGGCCAGGACCTCTACGCGATCAAGGGCCTGCCGCCCAACCTCCTGAACATCCCGCCCGGCTGCCCCTTCCACCCGCGCTGCCCCATGGCCCAGGACATCTGCGTGCGCGAGGATCCACCGCTCGCGAGAGTCACGTACGAGGGACTGACCGCCGAGCGCAGGAGCGCCTGCCACTTCTGGAAGGAGACGCTCGATGCTGCCAGGTGAGCACGTCGGCGTCGGCACGCCCGCCGACCGCGAACCGATCCTCCAGGTCCGCGGCTTGGTGAAGCACTATCCGCTGACCCAGGGCATCGTCATCCGCAAACAGGTCGGCGCGGTCAAGGCGGTGGACGGCGTCGACTTCGACCTCGGCCGGGGCGAGACGCTCGGCATCGTGGGGGAGTCCGGCTGCGGCAAGTCCACGGTCGCCAAGATGCTGGTCAACCTGGAGCGGCCGACCGCCGGCGAGATCCGCTACAAGGGCGAGGACATCACCAGGCTCTCCGGGCGCGCGCTGAAAGCGGTCCGCCGCAACATCCAGATGGTGTTCCAGGACCCCTACACCTCGCTCAACCCGCGGATGACCGTCGGCGACATCATCGGCGAGCCGTACGAGATCCACCCCGAGGTCGCGCCGAAGGGTTCGCGCCGGCAAAAGGTCCAGGACCTCCTGGACGTGGTCGGGCTCAACCCCGAGTACATCAACCGCTACCCGCACCAGTTCTCCGGCGGCCAGCGCCAGCGCATCGGCATCGCCCGCGGCCTCGCGCTGCGCCCCGAGGTGATCGTCGCCGACGAGCCGGTCTCCGCGCTCGACGTCTCCGTCCAGGCACAGGTCATCAACCTCCTGGAGAAGCTGCAGAACGAGTTCGACCTCTCCTACGTCTTCATCGCCCACGACCTCTCGATCGTGCGGCACATCTCCGACCGGGTCGGTGTGATGTACCTCGGGCGGATCGTCGAGATCGGCTCCGACGAGGAGATCTACGAGCACCCGACGCACCCCTACACCCAGGCGCTGCTCTCCGCCGTGCCCGTCCCCGACCCCGACGCGCGCGAGCACCGGGAGCGGATCATCCTCTCCGGCGACGTGCCCTCGCCGGCCAATCCGCCCTCGGGCTGCCGCTTCCGCACCCGCTGTTGGAAGGCGCGGGAGCGGTGCGCGCTGGAAGTGCCGCTCCTCGCCGTGCCGGCGGAGTTCCGGCTCCACGAGGGGCCCGCCGCGCACGACTCGGCCTGCCACTTCGCGGAGGAGAAGCAGGTCGTGCCGTGACCGGCGGGGGCGGCGTCGCCCCCGCCGGTCCCCCGGCGTCCTACGGCCGGGGCATCCCGAGCGACCGCTTCAGGAAGTCGACCTGGAGCAGCAGCAGGTTCTCGGCGACCTCCTCCTGCGGCGTCATGTGGGTGACGCCGGACAGGGGCAGGACCTCGTGCGGGCGGCCCGCGGCGAGCAGGGCGGAGGAGAGCCGCAGGGAGTGCGCCACCACCACGTTGTCGTCGGCCAGGCCGTGCACGATCATCATCGGGCGGTGCGGCTCGGCGGCCTCGACCAGACCGTCGTCCCAGACCAGGGAGTTGTGCCGGTACGTCTCGGGGGAGCCGGCCGGGTCGCCGAGGTAGCGCTCCTCGTAGTGCGTGTCGTAGAGCCGCAGGTCCGTCACCGGGGCGCCGACCACCGCCGCGTGGAAGACGTCGGGGCGGCGCAGCGCGGCCATGCCGGCCAGGTAGCCGCCGTAGGACCAGCCGCGGATCGCCACCCGCTCCAGATCGAAGGGGAACCGTTCGGCGAGGGCGTGGAGCGCGTCGACCTGGTCGGCGAGGGTCAGGGTCTTGTCGTTCTTGATCGACTTCTCCCAGCCGGGGGAGCGGCCGGGGGTGCCGCGGCCGTCCGCGACGAGCACCGCGAACCCCTGGTCGGCGAACCACTGCGAGGTCAGGAAGATGTTGTGCGCACGCTGGACACGCTGACCGTGCGGGCCGCCGTACGGATCCAGGAGCACCGGAAGAGGCCCGTCCGTCTCCTTGTAATCCGTGGGGAGCAGGACGGCGCACGGAATCCTCCGCGTGCCCCCTTCGGTGAGCGTCACGCGCGGCGTGAGCCCCGGGCGCTGGGCGTGTGAGGCCACGGTCGCCACCTGCTTGCCCTCGCGCAGCACCTGGACCAGGGAGCCGGGACGGTCCAGGGTGGCCGACACCAGGACGGTGAGGCCGCCCGCGCGGACCGCCGAGTGCACGCCGGGCTCCTGCGAGACGCGCTCCACGCCCAGCTCGTTGACCCGGTAGACATGGATCTCACCGGTCTCGGGGTCCGCCGCGGCGGAGCCCGCAGACGCCGAGATCAGGACATCCTCCTCGGTCACGTCGAGGACCGCCCGCACGTGCAACTGCGGCCCCGTCAGCGGCCGTTCCCCCCAGGCCAGGACGCGGGCGCCGCCCTCGTCCACGATCCGCACCAGCTTGCCGCTGGGCGACCAGCAGGGGACGCCGGAGAAGAGTTCCAGCCAGTCCGCGTCCTCCTCCGCGTGCACCATCCGCGTCGACCCGTCGTCCGGATCCACCGCCAGATACAGCTGGCTGCCCTGGTCGCGCGACTGCACGAGCAGCAGCGGCGCGCCGTCCGATGACCAGTGCACCCGCGCCAGGTAGGGGAAGCGCGCACGGTCCCAGACCACCTCGGTGCGCGAGCCGTCCAGGCCGAGCACGAGGAGCCGCACGTCGGCGTTGGGCGTGCCCGCGGCCGGGTACGCCACCCGCTGGGGTTCGCGGCCCGGATGGGCGGGATCGGCGATCCACCACCGCTGGACGGGGGCGTCGTCCACCCGTGCCACGAGCAGCCGGTCCGACGCGGGGGACCACCAGAAGCCCCGTGAACGGCCCATCTCCTCGGCCGCGATGAATTCCGCGAGGCCGTACGTGACGGTCGCCTCCTGGCCCGCCTCCGGCTCCGCGAGCGCCCGGTCGCCCGTGCCGTCGGCGCCCGTGACGCGCAGGGCGCCCCGCGCGACGTACGCGACGTGCCGGCCGTCCGGCGAGGGGCGCGGGTCGATCACCGGTCCCGGCGCGGGCAGTTCACGCGCGGTGCCGGCCCGCAGCTCCGCGGCGAAGAGGCGGCCCGACAGCGCGAACGCCGCCAGCTCCACGGCGGCGTCCGTCGCATAGCCCACGATGCCCGCGCCGCCCTCACGGCTCCGCTCGCGCCGTGCGCGCTCCTCGGCGGACAACTCCTCGGCCGCGCCGCCGAGCAGCAGCTGCGGATCGGCCGCCACGCGCTCGGAACCGTCCGACATGTCCAGGATCCAGAGGCGGTTGGCTCGATCCGTGCTGGAGGACGACCGGAGAAACGCCACCCGCGACCCATCGGGCGCCACGGTGAACGCACGGGGCGCCCCGAGGGTGAAACGCTGGGTCCTGGCGTGCTGACGCGGGAAGGAGAGCGGCGGTGCCGGGCTCTCGTCGGGCCTGGGATTTCCGGGGTTCACGGTGGTCATCCCCCGAGCCTATGGCGCATGCGCCCCCCTGTGCTGCCGTGCCCCGAGTCATGCGTCCACACGGATAGTTATGATCCGTAGCGCTTGGTGGGTATGTACCTGCTGGCGTCCGCACTGGCATACGGCAACGACTTGGAGGTGACCGCCGTGGCACTCTCGATTTCGGCGGTGGTGCTGCTGGCGATCATCGTCTTCCTGTTGGTCAAGAAGTCCGGTCTCAAAGCGGGGCATGCGGTCGTCTGTACGCTGCTCGGCTTCTACCTGGCGAGCTCGTCCGTCGCGCCGACCATCAACGAGCTGACGACCAACGTGGCGGGGATGATCGGCGACATCAAGTTCTGACCCCGGGGCTCGTAGGGTGGTCCCATGACGGAACTGCCCGCCCGGCGCCTGCTGCTCGTGCACGCGCACCCCGACGACGAGTCGATCAACAATGGCGCGACCATGGCCAAGTACGCGGCCGAGGGCGCCCATGTCACGTTGGTCACCTGCACGCTGGGCGAGGAGGGCGAGGTCATCCCGGCCGAGCTCGCCCATCTCGCCGCCGACCGAGAGGACTCCCTGGGCGCCCAGCGCATCGGGGAGCTGGCCGCCGCCATGAAGGTGCTCGGCGTCACCGACCACCGCTTCCTCGGCGGCACCGGGCGCTACCGCGACTCCGGGATGATGGGCGTCGAGCAGAACCACCGGCCCGGCGCCTTCTGGTCGGCCGACCTCGACGAGGCGGCCGCGTACCTCGTCGAGGTGATCCGCGAGGTGCGCCCGCAGGTCCTCGTCACGTACGACCCCGACGGCGGGTACGGCCACCCCGACCACATCCAGGCGCACCGCGTCGCCATGCGCGCCGCCGAGCTCGCCTCCGAGTCCGCGTTCCGCGCCGACCTCGGCGAGCCGCACACCATCGACAAGATCTACTGGAACCGCGCCCCGCGCTCGGTGGTCGAGGAGCGGTTCCGGTGGATGTCGGGGGCGCTGCGGCACTCGCCGTTCGGCGTGGCCGCCGCCGTCGACGACGTGCCGGGCGTCACGGACGACGAGCGGATCACCACCGAGATCGACGGCAGCGCCTTCAAGGCGGCCAAGGCGGCGGCGATGGCGGCCCATGCCACCCAGATCACCGTGAGCGGGCCGCTCTTCGTCCTCTCCAACCAGCTGGCGCAGCCGGTTTTCGACGTGGAGTACTACGAGCTGGTGCGGGGAGAAGCCCACGCAGAGCAATCGTCCCGTGAGACGGATCTCTTCGCGGGACTCGAAAGGGTGACGGATGTGACTGAGGTGACCGCGCTGTGAGCACGCGATCCCGAGCCTCGTCGGGGGCCGGTTCCGGGGCCTCCAAGAAGTCCGCCGCCCCCGGGCCGGGGTCCGGCAGGACGCCGTCCGCCGCGTCCGCCGCCGCGCCCGCGGGCAGCTATCTCGCACAGCCCCTGAGAATGGGGCGACTTGCCGCCTATGCCGGACTATTCGTGCTCGGTGCCGTCGTCGGCGTCGCGGGGGCGCTCGTCCAAGGCGGCTTCTTCCCCGCCGGGTTGCTGCTCGCGCTGCTCGGCGCCGCCGGACTCTTCTACGGCGGGGCGCGCGCGGTCGGCACCAAGGCGGGGGCGGTGGCGCCCGCCGCCGGCTGGTTCGTCTCCGTCATGCTGCTCATCGCCAGCAGACCCGAGGGCGACTTCCTCTTCGGCGCGGGTCTCGGCTCGTACGGCTTCCTGCTCGGCGGCATGGCCGTGGCTGTGATGTGCGCCACCCTCGGGCAGGGGTCGCAACCGAGCGGTCCCGCCGCCCGACTTGGCAAGTGACGTACCACTTCGGCCCGTGCCCCGCACGGGTTCGACGCCGGTCACGGGATGAGTGCCGACGGCGGCCAGTATGGTGGTGCGGCCGCCGAGCCTCCCCAACCTCCGGCCGGGGGGACCCCGGATGAGGTCGAGACGGGCGGCGGAGTCAACCAGGAGAACCTGCCTTGAGTCGTGAAACTGACAGTTCGTCCTCCGGCCCCCAGGGGCGCGGTGGAGCCGCATACCCCTCGGGGACGCCGCCGTACGGCTCCCCGGCCCAGGGCGTCGGCGCCGAAGGCGGCGCGGACGGAGCGCGGCGGCAGGCCGCCGACGAGCGGCCCGACGAGCCCGAGACCCAGACCACGCTGACCACCCGCATCCGGATCAACATCCCCGGTTCGCGGCCCATCCCGCCGGTCGTCATGCGCACGCCCGTCGGCGACGAGGGCGCGCGCGGGGACTCCTCGGACACGGACGACGACGGCCGCCGCGACGGCACCGCGCCGGGTGCCCCCGGCGCGGGAGACGCGGGCGGGATGACCGGGGCCGGCGGACCGGCCGCCTCCCATTCCGGTTCCGGTTCCGCTTCCGGCTCTGCTTCGTCCGGTGCTGCTTCCGCCTCGGGTGGCGGCAGCGGTTCGGGTGAGGGTGCGGGCGGTGCCTCCGGCGCGGCCGAGGAGAAGACGAGCGACTGGTTCGCGCCGCGCAGGCCCGCCAGGGCCGAGGGCGGTCCCGCCGCGTCCGGTTCGGGCTCGAACGACTCCGGTTCCGGCTCCTTCGACGTGTCGGGCGCAGTGGCGTCGGGCCCCCTCGGCGGGGGCGCACCGCAGGGCGAGCCGCACCGCGGCGACCTGCCGTACTTCTCCGCGGGTGCGGGCGGCGCGGCCGGCTCCGGGGACTTCCGGACCCCCACCGGCCCCACCGGCGGGCCCGTCACCGGCGACAGCCCGGTGGCGCCGCCCGCGTCGGTGCCCCGCCCCACGACCCCCGGCGGCCCCGGCGCTCCTGGTGCCCCCGGCCCCGGCGCTCCGGGTGGCCCGCGTGTCGGTGGTCCCGGCGGTCCCGGCGCCCCCGGTGGTCCCGCCAACTCCGCGGGCCGGCCGCCGCGTTCCGGCGCGATGAGTGACGACACCGCGATCCTGACCCCGCAGAAGGGCGGACCGGTCGCGCCGCCCGGCGGCCCGCGCCCGCCCGCCGCGGGCGGTCCCGTGCCGGGCGGCCCCGGCGCCCCCGGTCCCTCCGCGCCCGGCGCCAACGTCTCCGGTGAGACCCTCACCAGCGGCATCCCCGTCGTACCGCCGACGCAGGACAACTCCCCCTTCCCGGCCGGGCCGCAGGGCGACGGACCGGTGCCGCACACGCCGCCGAAGCTGCCCGATCCGGTGCGCTCGGACGTGCCGCCCGCCGCTCCCGCGCCGAAAAAGAAGAAGGGCCGCAACAAGCTGGTCCTCCTCGCGGTCGCCGTGATCGTCGTGGGCTGCGGTGCCTACGGCGCGGGCCTGCTGATGAACCACGCCGACGTCCCCAAGGGCACCACCGTCCTCGGCGTCGACATCGGCGGCGGCACCCGTGACGAGGCCGTCAAGAAGCTCGACGACGCCATCGGCGCGCGCGTCACCAAGCCCCTGAAGCTGTCGGTGGACGGCACGCAGGTCACGCTCAAGCCGGACCAGGCGGGCCTGACCCTGGACAGCCAGGCCACCGTCCGCGAGGCCGCGGGCAGCGACTACAACCCCGTCTCCGTGATCGGTTCGCTCTTCGGCGGCCAGCGGGTCGTCGAGCCCGTCATGCCCGTCGACGAGGAGAAGCTCGCGGCCGCCCTGGAGCGCGCCGCGGGCGGCTCGGGCACGGCGAAGGAGGGCACGGTCAAGTTCCTGCCCGGCAAGGCCGTTCCGGTCTACGGGAAGGTCGGCAAGGGGATCGACCCGCAGGCCTCGACCAAGACGGTCGCCGAGGCGTACAAGAAGCAGGTCGAGACGGGCAGCGCGGGCACGGTCCAGGTGCCGGTCACCACGCGCAGCCCCAAGGTGTCCAAGGCCGAGGTCGACAAGTTCATGAAGAACTTCGCCAAGCCGGCCATGTCCGCCAACGTCACCATCAAGGCGGGCGCGAGGTCGATCCCGTTCGGCCCGGAGAAGTCGCTGCCGAAGATCCTCGAGACGTGGGCCCTCAAGGACGGCACCCTCGAGGTCCACTACGACCTCGAGGAGCTCAAGACGCTGTACGGCAACGTCTTCGACGGCGTCCTGATCCAGCGCGGGAACGGCGACAGGACGCCGGTCCAGCCGACGGACGTCGCCCAGGCGATGGGCAAGGCGCTGCTCGGCAAGACGCCGGCGGAGCGCATCGGCGTGATCGAGACGAACGGGAACTGACCCTCGTACGCGAGCGGCCCGCCTCGTACGCGAGCAGCCCCCGTACGCATCAAGAGGCCGGACGGTCTCGCCCGGTGACCCTCACCGGGAGAACCGTCCGGCCTCTGGCATGACATCTGTCATCCCCGAGACACCACATCCGGCACTGCCGCCACCACCTGCGGTTTTGTCACGATGGTGGACATGACGACGACCACAGCACCGCCCGCCGCCGCGGTCACGACGACCGCGGTGAGCTTCGAGCGGGTGACCAAGAGCTACGGCGAGGTCCGCGCCGTCGACGGCCTGACCCTCGACCTCCACCCGGGGGAGACGGTGGCGCTCCTCGGGCCGAACGGCGCGGGCAAGTCCTCCACCCTCGACCTGCTGCTCGGCCTCAGGCACCCGGACAGCGGCACGGTGCGGGTCTTCGGGGGCTCGCCGCGCGAGGCGATCACCGCGGGCCGGGTCGGCGCCATGCTGCAGTCCGGCGGCCTGATGGGCGAGGTCACCGTGCGCGAGCTGGTGACGCTCGCCTGCGACCTGCACCCGAGGCCCCACCGCGTGAACGACGTCCTCGCCCACGCCGGCATCACGCAGATCGCGGACCGCAAGGTCGACAAGCTCTCCGGCGGCCAGGAACAGCGCGTGCGGTTCGCCCTCGCCACGGCGGGAGCCAACGATCTGATCGTCCTGGACGAGCCGACCACCGGCATGGACGTCACCGCCCGCCAGGCGTTCTGGGCCACCATGCGCGAGCAGGCGGAGCAGGGCCGCGCGGTCCTGTTCGCCACGCACTACCTGGAGGAGGCCGACGCCATCGCCGACCGCGTCCTGGTCCTGCACCGGGGCCGGCTCCTCGCGGACGGCACCGCGGCCGAGATCAAGGCGAAGGCCGGCGCCCGCAAGGTCGCCTTCGACCTCGCCGACGTCGACGACGCGCTGACCGAGCGGCTCCGCTCGCTGCCCTGCCTCACCGCGCTGGACGTCTCGGGCCACACGGTCCGCCTCCAGTCGACCGACGCCGACGCCACCGTGCACGCGCTGTACGGGCTCGGCCTCTACCCCCGCAACCTCGAGGTCGCCGGGCTCGGACTCGAGCAGGCCTTCGTGGCGATCACCGAGGCCGAGGAGGCCAGGACCCGATGACGAACGCATTCGCCTCGCGCAGCCTCATCAAGCTGGAGATCACCCGCTCCCTGCGCAACCGCAAATTCCTCTTCTTCTCCGTCATCTACCCGTCGGTGCTCTTCGTGATCATCGCGGGCAGCCAGGACGGCGCCGACCAGGTCTCCGGCACGGGCCTGTCCGTCCCCGCGTTCATGATGGTCTCGATGGCGTCCTTCGGCGCCCTCACCGCTGTCCTCATGGGCAACAGCGAGCGCATCGCCAAGGAGCGCGAGAGCGGCTGGGTGCGGCAGCTGCGCCTGACGTCGCTGCCCGGGCGCGGCTACGTCCTCGCCAAGACGGCCAGCGCGGCCGTGGTGAGCCTGCCGTCCATCGTCGTGGTGTTCGCGGTCGCGGCGATCTTCAAGGGCGTCCGGTTCGACGCGTGGCAGTGGCTGGCGCTGACCGGCGCGATCTGGGCGGGCAGCCTCTGCTTCGCCGCGCTCGGCGTGGCCATCGGCTATCTCGCGACGGGTGACGCCGTGCGCCCGATCACGATGATCGTCTACTTCGGGCTCTCCATGCTCGGCGGCCTGTGGATGCCGGTGACGACGTTCCCGCACTGGCTGCGGGAGGCCTCCTCGTGGCTGCCGACGCACGCGTACGCTGCCCTCGGGCAGGCCATCGAACTGGGCGAGGCGCCGCACGCGAAGGACATCACCCTCCTGGTGGCCTACTTCCTCCTCTTCGCGGGCGGCGCGGCATGGCTGTACCGGAAGGACACCCTGAAGGCGTGAGCGAGACCCCCGGCGCGCGCAGACGCGACGACGACCATCCCCTGCAGACCTTCGGCCAGCCGGTGCTCGGCCCCCGCCAGCGCCTCACGAAGGCCCTGTGGATCGGCATCTGGCTGGTCTTCCTCGCCGGCCCGGTCCACGACCTCGCGACGGCGGACCGGAGCGCGGGGGCGACGGCCCTCGGCTCGGTGGGCCTCGCGGCCTTCGTGACCTGCTACCTGTCGCTGGTCTTCCGGTACACGACGAAGGTGCTCGACTGGCGTGCGGTGTACGCGTCGTTCGCCGTGCAGTTCGCGCTCGCCGTGGCCCTCACCTTCGGCTTCGGCAGCAACTGGCTCGGACTCTTCGTCTACGTCTCCGTCTCCGCGGGCGCCGTGCTGCCCATGCGGTACGCGGCGTGGGTCATCCCCGCGGTCACCGCCGTGATGGTCGGGGTGGGCCTGCGCACGGACAGCCTCAAGGACCTCCTGGGCAACCTCGCCGTCCTGAGCGTCCTTGTGGGGTTCGCGATGGCCGGGGTGCGCCAGCTGATCCGTACGACGATCCAGCTCCGCCAGGCCCGGGCGACCGTCTCGGAACTGGCCGCCAACGAGGAGCGGTTGCGGCTCGCCCGGGACCTGCACGACCTGCTCGGCCACTCGCTCTCCCTCATCACGCTCAAGAGCGAGCTCGCCGGACGGATGCTCCCCGACCACCCCGAGCGGGCCGCCCAGCAGGTCGCCGACATCGAGCAGGTCAGCCGCCAGGCCCTGGTCGACGTCCGCGAGGCCGTCTCCGGCTACCGCAGGCGCACCCTCGCCGGTGAACTGGCCGGCGCCCGTACGGCGCTGACCGCGGCGGGCATCGAGGCCGACGTCCCGCTGGAGCCGCCCGCCGAACTGCCGGGCGAGGAGGCGGAGGCGGCGCTCGCGTGGGCGCTGCGGGAGGCCGTGACCAATGTGGTGCGGCACAGCGGGGCCCGGCACTGCACGGTGGCGTTCACGGCCCGCCAGACGCTCGCGGGGCCGCTCCTCGAACTCCTGGTGGAGGACGACGGGGTGGGCGGCGCGGGCGGCGTGGCCGGCAACGGTCTGACGGGGCTCGGCGAACGGGTGGAGGCGGTCGGCGGGGTCCTGGAGACGGGTCCCGCGGCCCGCCGGGGCTTCCGGCTGGCGGCCCGCGTGCCGCTGACGGAGGCAGCCGTAGGATCCCCCTCATGAGCAGCGGGAACAGCACGGGCGGCGCGGGCGGTACGGACGGCGCGGGCGCCGGCGGCGGGGCCATCAGGATTCTGCTGGCGGAGGACCAGGCGATGGTCCGTGAGGCCCTCGCCGCGCTGCTCGGCCTGGAGCCGGACATCGAGGTCGTCGCCCAGGTCGCCCGCGGGGACGAGGTGCTCGCGGCGGTGCGCGCCCACGCGGTGGCCGTCGCGCTGCTCGACATCGAGATGCCCGGCATGACCGGCATCGAGGCGGCCGCCGAACTGCGCGCCGCCTTCCCGGCGTTGAAGGTGGTCATCCTCACGACGTTCGGCCGCCCCGGCTATCTGCGGACCGCGATGGAGGCCGGCGCCGCCGCGTTCCTGGTCAAGGACGCCCCCGCGGCGCAGCTCGCCGAGGCGGTGCGCAAGGTGCTCGCGGGGGAGCGGGTCATCGACCCCACCCTGGCGGCGGCGGCCCTCGCGGAGGGCGCGAACCCGCTGACGGAACGCGAGCGCGAGGTCCTGCGCGCGGCGGCCGACGGCGCCACCAACGCCGAGCTCGCCGCGGCGCTGCACCTGTCGCAGGGCACGGTCCGCAACTACCTCTCGACGGCGATCCAGAAGCTCGCGGTACGCAACCGCGCGGAGGCCGTCAGGACGGCGCGGGACAAGGGCTGGCTCTGACCTTCCGCCCCACCCACCCCGGGGCGTTCCGTCGCCGCCTTCAGTTCAGCATCGCCCGTGCCACCCGTGCCTGGCGTCGCGCCAGCTCGGCCGTGGCGGGGTCGCGGGGCGCCATCTGCTGTGCGTAGCCGTCGAGTTCGTCGGCGCCGAGCAGGAATTCGCCCCGGTCGACGAGGAGGCGGGCGTGCTCGTAGCGCAGGCGGGCGGGGGCCGACGGCAGGAGCAGGGCGAGGTCGAGGGCCCAGAGCGCGACGTCGGAGCGTTCGGGGCGGGCGGCGGCCCAGGCGCGGATGTTGTCGAGGATGCGACCCACGACGTCCAGCGGGGCCGCGGGGCGGAGCATCGACGGCGCGGGCGGGCCCCCGGTGGCCGCGGCGACCAGAAGCTCGACGTCCGTGCCGGTGAGCGGCCGACCGCCGTCGAAGGGGTCGGCGAGCACTTGGTCGTCCCGGGGCCCGAAGCCCACGACGAAGCGCCCCGGCAGCGCCACCCCGTGGACCGGGGCGCCCGCGCGCCGGGCCACTTCCATCCAGACCACGGAGAGCAGGATCGGCAGCCCCCTGCGGCGCCGCAGGACCTGGTGGAGGAGCGAGGATTCCAGGCGCTGGTAGTCGCCGGGTCTGCCCTTGAACCCGCAGTGTCCGCCGAGGAGTTCGGCGAGGGCGGTGGCCCAGGCGCGCGGGTCGTCGCCGTGCGGGCGGCGGCCGTGCGCGGCCCGTGCCGCGAGCCGGTCGAGCAGGTGCCGCGCGGCGTCGATGCCCGCCTCGTCGAGCGCGGGGTCCGCCTCGGCGCCGATCAACAGGCACAGCAGCGCGAGGTCGGGCCGCGAGGACCGCGCCTCGGCCGCGAACAGCCGCCGCCGCTCGGCGTGTGCGGGGGGTCGGGGGTGCATACGTCCCTGGTGCCCGGTCGCGTCGATCGATACGTCGGACCGGGACGGTACGGGCCCGGGGTGGAGGTCAGTTCAGCATGGCCCGTGCCGCCCGTGCCTGCTGGCGCACCCGGTCCGCCGTGGTCGGCTCGACCGTCGACACCACGTCGGCGTACGCGTCGAGTTCGTCCGCGCCGCCGAGGAAGTCCCCCCGCTGGACGAGGAGTTGGGCCCGCTCGTAGCGCAGCCGCGCCGGGTGGGCGGGCAGGAGGAGGGAGAGGTCGAGGGCCCAGAGCGCGACGTCGGAGCGTTCGGGGCGGGCGGCGGCCCAGGCGCGGATGTTGTTGAGGATGCGCTGCACGATGTTGAGCGGATCGGCGGGCGTCAGCATCGACGGCTGGATGCCCGTGCCCGCCGTCCCGGCGACGAGGAGCTCCGCGTCGGCCCCGGTGAGCAGCCGTCCGCCGTCGAAGGGGTCGGCGAGCACCTGGTCGTCCCGGGGGCCGAAGCCGACGACGAAGTGGCCGGGCAGGGCGACCCCGTAGACGGGCGCGCCCGCGCGCCGGGCCACTTCCATCCAGACCACGGAGAGCAGGATCGGCAGCCCCCTGCGGCGCCGCAGGACCTGGTGGAGGAGTGAGGAGTCAAGGCGCTGGTAATCGCCCGGCGTTCCCTCGAACCCGCACTGTTCACCGAGGAGTTCGGCCATCGCGAGCGCCCAGGCGCGGGGGCCGCCGGGCCGGAACGGCAGCAGGCCCGCGAGCCGGTCGAGTTCGATCTCGGCGGCGTCGATGCCCGCCTCGTCGAGGGCGGGGTCCGCCTCGGCGCCGATCAGCAGGCACAGCAGCGCGAGAGCGGGCCGCTCCGACCTCGCCTCTTCGGCGAACCGCCGCCGCCATTCGCCGGACTCCGCGTGCATACGTGCCTCGTGTCTGCCCTCGCCGGGCGCTGTTTCCGTGCCGTGCTCTGCCGTGCCGTGCCGCTGTGCCGTGCCCGCCGCCCGCGCCGTGTCCCGCCGGGGCCGCCGCTCGTGCTCAGGCAGACCCGTACCGGTAGTGGTGGTAGGCGTGATGCGCGGCGAAACCCATTCCGCCGTACAGCGCCCGCGCGGCGTCGTTGTCGGCCTCGACCTGCAGCCAGGCCGCCGACGCGCCCTCGGCCAGGGCCTGCCGGGAGAGCGCTGCCATCACCGCGGTGGCGAGCCCCTGGCGCCGGTGTTCCGGGTCGACCTCGACCGCCAGGAAACCCGCCCAGCGACCGTCCACCACACACCGTCCGATCGCGGCCGGGACGTCACCGTTCCCGGGCACGGAAGCGAACCATACCGAGGGCCCGCTCGCCAGCACCTTGCGCACATGGGGTCCGGGTACCCCGAAACGCTGGTACCGCCGCAGCCATCCGTCGTCGAAGGACCGGGAGAGCCGCACGCGGTCCACGTCCGCCGCCAGGTCGCCGACCGGCGCGAGCCCCCCGATGTGGAGCTCGGCGCTCACCTCGCGCTCCCAGCCGCGCTCCTCCAGGCCGGCGCAGAGCAGTTCCTGCGTGCCCTCGGCGCCGGTCGCGGTCTGGACGTACGGGGTCAGGCCGCGGGCCGCGTACCACTGGCGGACGTACGAAAGTGCCTCGTCCAGGGGGCGTCCCGGATCGCCGAGCGGCGACACGGAGTTGGCGCGCCTGGTGAATCCGCCGGAGGCCCGCAGCTCCCACTCGCCGAGCCGCTCGCTCTCCACGGGCTGCCAGGCGCGCGCGGAGACCCGCGCCAGCTCCGCGTAGGAGGCGGCGGGCCCGCGCCGGCGCGCGGGAGCGGCCGGCACGACCTTCCCGGCGACCAGCGACCGTTCCGGAATCCGGACGCTCTCGCCGTTCCGTCGTGTGATGAGCATTACACCGTCGTTCCACGATACGAGAACGCCCACCGTGTCGGTGAACTTCTCTTCCGTGGCCAAAGCGCCGCTCAAGCACCGTACCGAGACTCGTTTGCCCACGTCAGCAGGGGTGATGCGGACCTCGAGACGTCCGCCGGCGGTGAATTCCACAGCTCTGTAAGCCCCTCCTGTTCGGATCATGCCCGGGAACGGAGATACTAGGGGTGGGCATCGACGACGCCGCGCTCCCGCGCGCCAGGCGAGCGGAGCCTGAGGACGGCCCGCCAACGCCCGTATCGAGGAGGAACGACAGCGTGACCTACGTCATCGCGCAGCCTTGTGTCGACGTCAAGGACAAGGCGTGCATCGAGGAGTGCCCGGTCGACTGCATTTACGAGGGCTCCCGGTCCTTGTACATCCACCCGGACGAATGCGTCGACTGTGGAGCCTGCGAACCGGTCTGCCCGGTCGAGGCGATCTTCTACGAGGACGACACTCCTGAGGAGTGGAAGGACTACTACAAGGCGAACGTCGAGTTCTTCGACGAGCTCGGTTCGCCCGGTGGCGCGAGCAAGCTCGGTCTCATCGAGCGCGACCACGCCTTCATCGCCGCCCTGCCGCCGCAGAACCAGTAACGGCAGCCTGAGCGTCGCCCCGGTCCCGTACGGCATCCCGCCGCACGGGACCGAGGCATTTGCAACGACCAGCACCAGCACGGGAGTCAACACGTGTCCGCAGTCTCCGACCGGCTTCCCACCTTCCCCTGGGACAAGCTCGAGCCGTACAAGGCCACGGCGTCCGCCCACCCCGGCGGCATCGTCGACCTGTCGGTGGGCACCCCCGTGGACCCGGTGCCGGAGCTGATCCAGAAAGCGCTGACCGCGGCCGCGGACTCGCCGGGCTATCCCACGGTGTGGGGCACGCCGGAGCTGCGCGACGCGATCACCGGCTGGTGCGAACGGCGCCTCGGCGCCCGGGGCGTCACGCACCGCGATGTCCTGCCGATCGTCGGCTCCAAGGAGCTGGTGGCCTGGCTGCCGACCCAGCTCGGCCTCGGCCCGGGCGACGTGGTCGGCTACCCGCGGCTCGCCTACCCGACGTACGAGGTGGGCGCGCGGCTGGCCCGCGCCGAGTACGTCGCGTACGACGACCCGACCGAGCTGGACCCGGCGAACCTCAGGCTCCTCTGGCTCAACTCGCCCTCGAACCCCACCGGCCGCGTCCTGTCCAAGGACGAGCTGGCCCGCACCGTGGCCTGGGCGCGCGAGCACGGCGTGCTCCTCGTCAGCGACGAGTGCTACCTGGAGCTCGGCTGGGAGGCGGAGCCGGTCTCGGTGCTGCACCCGGACGTGTGCGGCGGCTCGTACGAGGGGATCGTGTCGGTCCACTCGCTGTCGAAGCGGTCCAACCTCGCGGGCTACCGCGCGGCGTTCCTCGCCGGTGACGCGGCCGTCCTCGGGGAGCTGCTGCAGATCCGCAAGCACGGCGGCATGATGACCTCCGCGCCGACGCAGGCGGCCGTCGTGGCGGCGCTCGGCGACGACGAGCACGTGCGCGAGCAGCGCGAGCGGTACGCGGCCCGGCGCACCGCCCTGCGCGCGGCCCTCCTGAAGCACGGCTTCCGGATCGAGCACAGCGAGGCGAGCCTGTATCTGTGGGTCACCCGCGACGAGTCCTGCTGGGACACCGTCGGCCATCTCGCACAGCTCGGCATCCTGGTGGCGCCCGGCGACTTCTACGGCCCGGCGGGCGACCGCTTCGTACGGGTGGCGCTGACCGCGACGGACGAGCGGATCGCGGCGGCGGTCGAACGCCTGGCGTGAGCCGCGGACGAGCACGGCGAAGGGCCCGCGGCCACCTGGCCGCGGGCCCTTCGCGCGGGCGCGGGCGGGATCAGCCGAGCGGCAGGCTGCCGACCGGCAGCTGGTCGGTGGGCAGGCCGCCCCCGGTCAGCGCGTCGGTGGGGAGGTTGTCGGTGGGCAGGCCGCCCTCGGTGGCCGTGTCGGCGGTCTTGCCCAGCACCTTGCCCGTGCTGCCCGCGACGTCGCCCGCGGTCTCCTGCGCTGCCGGCGTGGCGGTCTTGCCGGCCCGGCCGACGGCCTTGGTCGCGGCCGGCACGGCCTGCTTCACGGCCGTGCCGCCGGCGTCACCGGCGAGGTCGCCGACGTTCTGAGCCGTTCCGTCGACGGTGTCGCCGAGGTCATCTCCGTCCAGGGCGCTCACTCCGCCCAGGTCGGGGCCGGCCGGCAGGTCGACGGCGCTCGCGGAGCCGGCCGCACCGACCACGGAAGCTGCGCCTGCTGCGGTGAGCAGCGCGGCACGGGCGATCCGGCGGGTCAGGGGGAGGGACATGATGCTCCTTCAGACGGGAGAGAACGTTGGGGTGTCCGGCCGGATCGGCCCCGGCGCTCCGCCGGACGGCTTCCGGCGATCGGACGCAGTGACTACCGCTCGAAGCCCGCGAAGGTTGCGGTGGATCAACGTAAAGAATTGGTAATGCGTCGCATTATCAGCTGCGGATAAAAACGGTCAAAGGGATCGTGGGCCGATTGGCCGCGGAATCCTTAATCCCCATGATTCCCAAGGGTTTTGGGGATTGTTCGCAGGGGTACGGAAAGGCGTGCGCGGTGTCGTCCCACGGTGTTCGGAGGACCCCGATCGGGTGACGCGCCGCACGTATGAGTGAAGCCCCGTACTACTGCCCGGTGACGATGCGGACCGACCCCGCGGCTCTGCCCGGCCCCGCGGTCGCGCCGGCCGCCCTCCGCCACGTCCCCGCACCCCCGGCGCGCCACTCCCTGCCCCCGTACGAGACCCGCTCGATGCGCAGCGCCGAGGAGTGCGCCACGGCCCAGTGCGCCAGCTCCCAGCCCCGCTGCGGGGTCCGGGCGCCGGGCGGGGCGGCGGGCACCGGGACCCGGACCGTGCGCCCCGTGGCGGCGTCGGGGCGCACCTCGCGGCCGAAGTCACGGGCGAGCGCCGCCCGCACCTTCGCGGGGCCGCCGGGATCCGTGCCGGGGCGGCCCTCGCAGCTGAGGGTGGCGGGCGCGCGGCCGGTGAGCGCGGCGGCGAGCAGCACCGCGTCCGGCTCGTGCTTGGCGTAGGCCTGGGGGTAGCCGCTGCGCTGCACGCGCTGCGCGGCGACCGTCAGGGGCAGGCGGGAGTAGCCGGGGATCCTGGCCAGGTGCCCGTAGAACCGGCCCGCCGAGTACGCCGGGTCCATGATGTGCCGCGCGTCGCCCCAGCCCTGCGAGGGGCGCTGCTGGAAGAGGCCGAGCGAATCCCGGTCGCCGTGCGTGATGTTGCGCAGGCCGGATTCCTGGAGGGCCGTGGCCAGGGCGATGGTCACCGCACGCTCGGGCATGCCGCGCGAGGTGCCGGCCGCGGCGACCGTCGCGGCGTTCTCCGCCTGTTCGGCCGTGAAGGTGTACGAGGCGCCGTCGCCCTTGCCGGAGACGACCGTGCACCGCGGGGCCGGCTTGCCGCCGTAGATCCACTGCAGGGCCACATAGCCCGCGACGGCGAGCAGCGCGCAGGCCGCGGCCCCGAGACGGAGGAGACGGCCGCGCCGGACGGGGGTGGGCGGCTCAGGCACGCGTCCACGGTACTTGAGTCCTCCGACCACCCGTTCCGGCGTCCGGCGTTAGGGTCGTCCGCATGGCTCACACACCGCTTGACCTCACGCTCGACGCCGCGGAGCTGACCGCGCGCCTGGTCGACTTCCCGTCCCCGAGCGGCGAGGAGACGGCACTCGCCGACGCCATCGAGACGGCCCTGCGCGGCCTTTCGCACCTCACGGTCGACCGGCACGGCAACAACGTCGTGGCCCGCACGAACCTCGGCCGCAGCGAGCGGGTCATCCTCGCCGGGCACATCGACACCGTGCCGATCGCGGACAACGTGCCCTCCCGGCTCGACGAGGACGGTGTCCTGTGGGGCTGCGGCACCTGTGACATGAAGTCGGGCGTCGCCGTCCAGCTGCGCATCGCGCAGACGGTGACCGAGCCCAACCGCGACCTCACCTTCGTCTTCTACGACAACGAAGAGGTGGCCGCGCACCTCAACGGCCTCGGACACGTCGCCGAGGCCCACCCGGAGTGGCTGGCCGGCGACTTCGCGGTCCTCCTGGAGCCGACCGACGGACAGGTCGAGGGCGGCTGCCAGGGCACCCTGCGGGTCCTGCTGAGGACCAAGGGCGTACGGGCGCACTCCGCGCGCGCGTGGATGGGCTCCAACGCCATCCACGCGGCCACCCCGATCCTCCAGAGGCTCGCCGCGTATGAGCCGCGCAAGCCGGTGGTGGAGGGGCTGCAGTTCCACGAGGGCCTCAACGCCGTCCGCATCGAGGGCGGGGTCGCCACCAACGTCATCCCCGACGAGTGCACCGTCACCGTCAACTTCCGCTACGCCCCGGACCGCACCGAGGAACAGGCCCTCGCCTTCGTGCGCGACTACTTCGCGGACTGCGGCGTGGACGAGTTCATCGTCGACGACCACACGGGGGCGGCCAGGCCCGGCCTCACCCACCCCGCAGCCGCGGCGTTCATGGCGGCCGTCGGCGGCGAGGCCCGCCCCAAGTTCGGCTGGACGGACGTCTCCCGCTTCAGCGCGCTCGGCGTGCCCGCGGTCAACTACGGCCCCGGCGAGCCGCTGCTCGCGCACAAGATCGACGAGCGCGTGCAGGCGTCGCAGATCCCGCTGGCCGAGGAGAGGCTGCGGGCCTGGCTGACCTCGTAGCGGTGGCGGGCTCCCGGTGACGGACATCCCGAGGTCCCTCTGCCGTAACCCGCGTAGACCTACGCTGTCAGTCACGTACGCATGGAGGGAGCAGACGATGAGCCACCCCGATGACGGAGCTGCCCGCGCCGCGAGGAAGAGGCCCGAGGAGCAGCGGCTCGGCCCGGTGCTGCGACGGCGGGACCAGGTGCAGCCCGGCACCACCGATCAGCGTCTCCTCGACTCCGACGGCCCGTCCGAGTGGGTACACACGGACCCCTGGAGAGTCCTGCGCATCCAGTCCGAGTTCATCGAGGGCTTCGGCACCCTCGCCGAACTCCCGCCCGCGATCAGCGTCTTCGGCTCGGCGCGCACGGCGGAGGGCTCGCCGGAGTACGCGGCGGGCGTCGCGATCGGCAAGGCGCTCGTCGAGGCCGGGTTCGCGGTGATCACGGGCGGCGGGCCCGGCGCGATGCAGGCCGCCAACCAGGGCGCCGTCGAGGCGAAGGGCACCTCGGTCGGCCTCGGCATCGAGCTGCCCTTCGAACAGGGCCTCAACCCTTATGTCGACATCGGCGTCAACTTCCGCTACTTCTTCGTCCGCAAGACGATGTTCGTGAAGTACGCGCAGGGGTTCGTGGTCCTGCCCGGCGGCCTCGGCACCCTGGACGAGCTCTTCGAGGCGCTCACGCTCGTCCAGACCCGCAAGGTCACGCGGTTCCCGATCGTCCTGTTCGGCTCGGAGTACTGGGGCGGCCTGGTCGAATGGCTGAAGAACACGGTCATCGCCCAGGGCAAGGCCTCCGAGGCCGACCTGCTCCTCTTCCACGTCACCGACGACGTCGACGAGGCCATCTCCCTGGTGACCAAGGAAGTCGGGAAGTAGGCCTCCGCGCGCGGGAGTTCAGGCGAGTCCCCGGCGGGCGACCGCCGGGGGCCGGTGGCCGGCGATCGTCGACACCATGTCCAGGACCTGCCGCGTCTCCGCGACCTCGTGGACGCGGTAGACCTGCGCGCCCAGCCACGCCGAGACCGCCGTCGTCGCCAGCGTGCCGATGACGCGCTCCTTGACCGGCTTGTCGAGGGTCTCGCCCACGAAGTCCTTGTTGGACAGGGAGACGAGCACCGGCCACCCCGTGTCGACCATCTCGCCGAGCCTGCGGGTGGCCTCCAGGCTGTGCCGGGTGTTCTTGCCGAAGTCGTGCCCCGGGTCGATCAGCACGGCGTCCCGCGCCACCCCCAGCTCCACGGCGCGCTCGGCCAGGCCGACCGTCACCCGCAGGATGTCGGCCATCACGTCCTCGTAGGTGACGCGGTGCGGCCTCGTGCGCGGCTCCGCGCCGCCCGCGTGCGTGCAGACCAGGCCCACCTTGTACCGCGCGGCGACCTCGGCGAGCTTCGGGTCGACGCCGCCCCAGGCGTCGTTGAGCAGATCGGCGCCCGCCTCGCAGACCGCCTCGCCCACGTCGTGCCGCCAGGTGTCGACGCTGATCACCACGTCGGGGAACCGCCTGCGGACCTCGGCGACGAAGCCCACCGTTCGGCGCGCCTCTTCCGCGGCGGTCACCTCCTCGCCCGGCCCCGCCTTGACCCCGCCGATGTCGATGACGGCGGCGCCCTCCGCCACGGCCTGCTCCACGCGGGCGAGCGCCGGCTCGTCGCGGAACGTGGCGCCCTGGTCGTAGAAGGAGTCCGGGGTCCGGTTGACGATCGCCATGATCACCGGCTCGTGCGCGTCGAACTCGCGCCTGCCAAGCCTGAGCATCCCCTGTGGCCCTCCTGGGTCCTTGTCGCGGTTCGGCCGCCTGCGACCTTAACTGTCACAGCCGCATGGCACGATCGGACCCTGACAGTTTGAGCACGGGCAGTCGAGCGTGGGGGCCTGAAGAGATGGTCTTGTTCTTGTTCCTGGTCATCGCCCTCGTCGTGGTGGTCGGCGCGGTCTCCCTCGCCGTGGTCGGCGGCGGCGAGAGCGGGGCGCTCGCCGACGCCGAGCCCGAGCGCTTCACCGACCCGCTGCCACCCGACCGGCCGCTGCGCCGCGCGGACGTGGACGCTGTGCGCTTCCCGATGACGCTGCGCGGCTACCACATGGACGAGGTGGACGACGTGCTCAGCCGGCTCGGCGCCGAGCTGGCCGAGCGGGACGCCCGCATCGCCGAGCTGGAGGCGGCCCTGGCCGGCGCGCAGGCCACGGCGGTCGCGGGCCCGGCCCTCTTCGAGGGGTACGCGCCGCGCAAGGCCGCCGAGGACAGGGCGAGGACCGAGGAGACGAAGGGCGACGACCAGTGAGCACCGGGAGCGGGGCGGTGGCGGGACCGGACGGCCGGCTCCGCTGCCCGTGGGGACTGTCCACGGAGGATTACGTCGCCTACCACGACGAGGAGTGGGGCCGCCCGGTCCACGGCGACGACGCGCTGTACGAGAGGCTCTGCCTGGAGGCCTTCCAGTCCGGCCTGTCGTGGATCACCATCCTGCGCCGCCGCAAGGGCTTCCGCGCCGCCTTCGCCGACTTCAAGATCGCCGCGGTGGCGGAGTTCACCGACGAGGACCGCGCGCGGCTCCTCGCCGACCCCGGCATCATCCGCAACCGCGCCAAGATCGACGCGACCCTGGCCAACGCGCGCGTGCTCGCCGACTGGCCCGAGGGTGAACTGGACGAGCTGATCTGGTCCTTCGCGCCGGACCCCGCCACCCGCGCGGTCCCGCGGAGCCTCGCCGACGTGCCCGCGATCACCGCCGAGTCCACGGCCCTGTCCAAGACCCTCAAGAAGCGCGGCATCCGCTTCGTCGGCCCCACCACGGCGTACGCCCTGATGCAGGCCTGCGGCCTGGTCGACGACCACCTCGCGGACTGCGTGGCCCGCGAGGCGGCGGCGCGGTAGCTCAGCGCCCGAGGTACTTCGGCTTCTCCTTGGCGATGAAGGCCCGCACGGCGATCGTGTGGTCCTCGGAGGCGCCGGCCCTGGTCTGCAGCTCGTCCTCCTTGTCGAGCGCCTCGTCCAGGGAGTGGCTCGCCGCGTGGGCGAGGGACTCCTTGAGGGCCGCGTAGGCCAGGGTGGGCCCTTCGGCCAGGGCGCGGGCCACCTGCTCGGCCTCGGCGGCGAGGTCGGCCGTCGGCACGATCTTGTTGGCGATGCCCAGCTCGTACGCCTCCTGCGCGGAGATGTTCCGCGGGAAGAGCAGCAGGTCCGCGGCGCGGCCCGGGCCGATCAGGCGCGGCAGGGTCCAGGAGACGCCGGAGTCGGCGGTCAGCGCGACACCCGCGAACGAGGTGTTGAACTTGGCGGTGTCCGCGACCACGCGGTAGTCGGCGGCGAGCGCGAAGCCGAGGCCGGCCCCCGCGGCGGCGCCGTTGACCCCGGCCACGACGGGCTTCGCCATGCCCGTGAGGGCCCGCACGATGGGGTTGTAGTGCTCCTTGACCGTGCTCATCGTCTGCCCGGTGCCCGCCTCCCGGTCGGCGGTGAGGGAACCGATGTGCTCCTTGAGGTCCTGGCCCACACAGAAGGCGCGGCCGTTCGCGGTGAGCAGCACCGCCCGTACGGCGTCGTCCGCGGCGGCCGACCGCACGGCCTCCCGCAGCGCGACCTTGGCCTCGGTGTTCATCGCGTTCATCGCCTCGGGACGGTTGATCGTGATCGTCGCGAGTCCGTCGCTCACCTCGTAGAGCACGCTGTCGGCCATGGTGGTCCCCTCCGCTGGTCCAGTAGGTAGGAACTCAGCATGACGGAGATCATCGGGGTCCGGCATGAGCCCGGATATGTGACCTGCGTCTAAGAATTCCGGGCCCTCGGGACGCGGGGGGCGGCGAAGTATCGCAGCCACATCGGCGAAATGAGCGGTTTTGCGGGCGCGCGTTGCGCACTCGATGCCGACCGATGTTGGTCATCGGGTCCTGCCATGCGGGATAATGGCCTGGAAGCAATGTGTTCGATGCCGGTGACACCTGGGTTGTCGGCTGCGATGAGCTGGTTTCAGGAAGGGGAACGAGCATGGCGGCCATGAAGCCGCGGACGGGCGACGGCCCGCTCGAGGTGACCAAGGAGGGGCGGGGCATCGTCATGCGCGTTCCGCTCGAAGGCGGCGGACGACTTGTCGTCGAACTGACTCCGGACGAGGCCGACGCACTCGGCGACGCCCTGAAGAAGGTCGTCGGCTGACGCGGATAGCGCCCAAACTTTTTCCACTGCCCCGGCATCGTACGACGAGCCGGGGCAGTGCTGTCTTCACCCCCGCGAGCCCCTTCCGGGGGTGGAGACCTCAGGGGTGGAGGCCGGGGTTCGCCCGGGTCCGCGCGGCGCTACCGTTTGACGGCGCAGAGCAGCCCGTCCCCCACCGGCAGCAACGCCGGCACGAGATCCGCGCTCTCCCGCACGGCCCGCAGCAGTTCGCGCAGGTGCAGCACCTCGACCGGCTGCGGCCCCGAGTCCACGGTCCTGCCGTCCGCGAAGACGCCCTCGAAGCAGACGAGCCCGCCGGGCCGCAGCAGGCGCAACGATTCAGCGAGATATTCGAGGGACTCCAGGCGGTCGCCGTCGCAGAAGACGAGGTCGTAGCCGCCGTCGGCGAGACGCGGCAGGACGTCGAGGGCCCGCCCCGGGATGAACCGCGCGCGGTTGCCCGCGAAGCCGGCCGCGCGGAAGGCCTGCCGGGCGAAGGCCTGCCGCTCCGGCTCGGGGTCGACCGTGGTCAGCACCCCGTCGGGCCGCATGCCGTGCAGGAGGTGGATGCCCGACACTCCGGTCCCGGTACCGATTTCGGCCACCGCTTTCGCGTCAACCGTGGCGGCGAGCATGCGCAGCGCGGCTCCGGCGCCGGGCGACACCGAGGGCAGGCCTGCCTCCCGGGCCCGGTCCCGGGCCCAGCGCAGTGCCTCGTCCTCGGCGACAAAGGCGTCGGCGAACGCCCAGCTCGTCTGCCGGTTGCCGGTAATGGCCCTCTCCTGTCCCCGTGGTTGCCTGGCCGTGACTGTATCCGTTGGGGGCGGGAACCCGCAGATGGGACCGGGCGTTTATAGGGGGTGGGAGCGCGACGGGGGTAACGGATGGATCAAGACTTGAAGCGGGTGGCTCGCAGGGGCAGGACACCTGCAGCGAAGCCCGTACCAAATTCACGTAAAAACGCTTATCCGGAGCTAACGGGCGAGGTGGTTATGGTAGGGGCTCCACTGGACACCACCAGAGCCGACAGGGGAGGTGCGGCTGCGTCCGCGGATCGGGGAGGAGCGCTGCGGCGCTTTCTCGGATTGGCGGGTGAGCCGAAATCCGTGACCGACACCGCTGACCGCATCCGTGCCAACGACTCCGCTCAGACCGCGACCTTTGCCGCTGACGCGGAATCGCAGGCGTGGACTCCGCCCACCTGGGAGGAGATCGTCAGCACGCACAGCGGCCGCGTGTACCGCCTGGCGTACCGCCTGACCGGTAATCAACACGACGCCGAGGACCTCACGCAAGAGGTCTTCGTCCGTGTCTTCCGCTCCTTGTCCACGTACACCCCCGGCACGTTCGAGGGCTGGCTGCACCGCATCACCACCAACCTCTTCCTGGACATGGTGCGCCGAAAGCAGCGCATCCGCTTCGACGCGCTCGGGGACGACGCCGCGGAGCGGCTGCCGAGCCGCGAGCCGTCGCCGCAGCAGGTGTTCAACGACACGCACTTCGACGCGGACGTCCAGCAGGCGCTCGACACCCTCGCGCCCGAATTCCGCGCCGCCGTGGTCCTCTGCGACATCGAGGGCCTTTCGTACGAAGAAATCGCCGCAACACTCGGCGTCAAGCTCGGTACGGTCCGCAGCCGTATCCACCGGGGCCGCTCTCAGCTGCGCAAGGCCCTCCAGCACCGGTCTCCCGAGGCCCGCGCGGAGCGCCGCTCGCTCGCGGTGACCGGAGCCATGGCGCTGGGAGGAGGGGGCGCGACCGCGTGAGTGGATCACGGTCGAATCCTGCCGAACGGCATCCAGCCGAGGCCGAGCAGCATCTGGGGGACCGGCTCGCCGCCCTTGTGGACGGTGAGTTGGGCCATGACGCGCGCGAGCGCGTCCTCGCGCATCTGGCGACCTGTCCGATGTGCAAGACCGAGGCGGACGCCCAGCGCCGCCTGAAGAACGTCTTCGCGCAGGCGGCCCCGCCGCCGCCGTCGGAGAGTTTCCTCGCCAGGCTCCAGGGCCTTCCGGGAGGCGGTACCGGACCGTCCGGAAGACCCGGCGCGCCGGGCGACGGAGAAGGCTTCGCCACTGGAGCCACTGACTCCGCCGGCCTGCCGCGGACCGGGGTCTTCGGCGTGCCCCCCGACCCCTTCGTGGAGTACGTGCCCGCCGGCGCGCACGCCGCCGTCCTCCCCGGCGAGCCGCGCGGCTTCCGCATCCACGACGTCCCCCGGCACGAGGCCGAGCGCTCGCTCTGGCGCGGCCGCCGCTTCGCCTTCGCCGCCGCGGGCGCGGTCTCCCTGGCCGCCATCGCGCTCGGCGGCGTCACCGTGGGCGCCCCCACCGACACCGGCGACTCCCGTGCCGGCGGTGCGGGCAGCAATGTGACCCCGCAGCGCAGCCAGGGCGCGGGGACCGCCGCCACCCCCGACTCCGTGCGGCGCCGCAGCGGCGGCAATCCGCTCTCGGTCCAGGGCCAGCGCCCCGGCGCCCTCGCGGCCCCGGTCGCGCCGACCGAGGTCACGGGACCGCTGCTGCCCGGTCCGCCCACCCGGCCGCTGCGCCCCCAGGGCTCGTCCGTGTACGAGCTGACGGCACCCATGGTCGCCGGCGCCGCCACGCTCTCCCCGCTGATACGCCCGGTCGCGCCGGCCCGGCACACCGCCGTCCTGCCCGGCCTTGAGCTGCCGCCGACGGACGAGTCCGTGGTGGCGGGAGAAGCGAATCCGGTGCGGGCCACCGCGTCGTCCCCCGCCGGGAGCCCGCTGAAGGGCACCACCCGTATGCGCTGAGACGACGGTGCCCTGCGCTCACGCGGGGGAACCTGGTTGAATCCTCGGTGGGCCGTGCCCGCCGGGGATCGTGCGGGCACGGGGTTGAGCATGCAAACGGCGTCCGCCGCGGGCCAGTTGTGGGGAGAACATGGACGAGGGGAAGCCCACGAAGGCGAACTGGTGGAGCCGGCCCCGACCGAAAGTGCCGGGCGGCACCGACGAGCCGTCCCAGCCATCGGCCCCGGCCCCGGAGCCGCAGTCCGCGCAGGAGGCGGGGCCACGGCCGCAGCCCGCCGAGGCGCCGCCCGGCCTGGTCGCCGAGGGACAGCACACGGCAGAACCCTCGCACTCCGCTGAGGCTCCGCACGCTGCCGAGGCTCAGCACTCCGCCGAGGCCTCGTACTCCGCTGAGGCGCCGCACACTGCGGACGCCTCGCACACCACCGACGCCTCGCACTCCACTGGGGCGCCGCACGCTGCCGACGTTTCGCACACGGCCGAGGCTCAGCACGGCGCCGGAGCTCCGCAGGGCGTGACGCCGGTCGACTCCATGCCGACCGATGCCTCGCACATCGCCGAGGCTCCGTACACTGCCGACGCCTCGCATACCGCCAAGACTCAGCACTCCGTCGAGGCTCCGCACGGCACGACGCCGGTCGACTCCATGCCGGCCGATTCCGCGTACATCGCCGAGGCTCCGCACACTGCCGACGCCTCGCCCACCGCCGAGGTGCAGCTCTCCGCCGAGGCATCGGACTCCGCTGAGGCTCCGCACTCTGCCGACGCTTCGCACATCGCCGAGGCTCCGCACGGCGCGACGCCGATCGACTCCATGTCGGCCGACTCCGCACACACCGCCGAGGCTCCGCACACTGCCGACGTTTCGCTCTCTGGCGAGGCATCGGACTCCGCTGAGGCTCCGCGCTCTGCCGACTCCGCGCACATCGCTGAGGCTCCGCAGGGCGTGACGCCGACAGGCTCCATGTCGGCTGATTCCGCGCACTCCGCCGAGGCTCCGCACGGCGTGACGCCGACAGGATCCAGCTCCATGTCGGCCACCGCCCCCATACCGGCCGCCGACGCCCCGCACGGGACCCCGGCTGACGGCACGCCCGCCCTTGCCCCGCATGGGGTGTCGGTCGACGGAACGTCCGCCACCGCCCCGGTCCCGGCACAGAGCGCGCCGGCGCAGGCCCCCGCGCCCGCCTCCGCGGACCGGCCCCGCCCCCTGCACGACCCGGACCCGTACGGCACCCCGCCCTACGGCGAACCGGGCCCCTGGGCCCCGGCCCCACCGGTGCAGCACCCGGCCGCGACTCCGGCACAGGGCACCCCGCTCCCGCCCGGCGCGCCCGGCGCGCACGGCGGTACGCCGCCCCACGACACCCCCGGCCCCACGCCGGTCCCGCCCAGCCCGGCCCCCCACGGCGGCGCTCACGGCGCCCCAGGCCCCACCCCACCCCCGTACAACGCCGTCCCCCACCCCCAGGCACCCCAAGCGCCCCACGCACCCCAGGCGCCCCAAGCCCCCGCGCAGCCCCGGCGCGCCTACGACCCGTGGAACGTGCCGCTTCAGCAGGTCGGGTCGGTGCCGCCGGAGAGTGCGGCGGCGCGGCGTAGGCGGGCGCGTCGGGTCCTCGTCGTGGGGGGCGTCGCGATCGCTCTGGTGGCCGGTGTCATCGGCGGCGCCATCGGCTCGTACCTGGAGCGCAACGGCACCGACGACATCCGGCTCCCGCAGGCGTCCACCGAGTCCGCGGACCGGCCCAAGGGCAGCGTGGCGGGCATCGCATCGGCCGCTCTGCCCGGCGTCGTCACGCTGCACGTCAGCGGCGACTCCGCGCAGGGCACCGGCACGGGCTTCGTGCTGGACGCCAAGGGCCACATCCTCACCAACAACCACGTCGTCGAGCCCGCGGGCACCGGCGGCGAGGTGTCGGTGACCTTCAGCGGCGGCCAGACCGCCGAGGCCGAGGTCGTCGGCCGCGACTCCGGCTACGACCTCGCGGTCGTCAAGGTCTCCCATGTGCGCGGCCTGAAGCCCCTGCCCCTCGGCAACTCCGAGAACGTCCAGGTCGGCGACCCGGTCGTGGCGATCGGTGCCCCCTTCGACCTGGAGAACACCGTCACCTCCGGGATCATCAGCGCCAAGGAGCGGCCCATCACCGCGGGCGGCGAGAAGGGCGACGGCAGCGACATCTCGTACGTGGACGCCCTGCAGACCGACGCCCCCATCAACCCGGGCAACTCCGGCGGCCCGCTCGTCGACTCCAAGGCGCGCGTCATCGGCATCAACAGCGCCATCCGTTCCGCGGACGACGGTTCCGCGCCGAGCGGTGGCCAGGCTGGCTCCATCGGTCTCGGCTTCGCCATCCCCATCAACCAGGGCAAGCGCGTCGCCGAAGAGCTGATCAACTTCGGCAGGGCCACGCACCCCGTGATCGGCGTCACGCTCGACACCGAATTCAACGGCGATGGCGCCCGCATAGCCGACAAGGGCAGGAACGGCGGCCCCTCGGTCAACACGGACGGGCCCGGCGACAAGGCGGGCCTGAAGCCGGGCGACGTCATCACCGAGGTCGACGGCCACGCGGTGCACTCCAGCGACGAGCTGATCGTCAAGGTCCGCGCGCACCGCCCCAAGGACCGCCTGCGGCTGACGGTCGAACGCGACGGCGGCGACCGCGAGGTGACCCTCGTGCTCGGCTCGGCGGGCGGTGACTGAGGGCGCCGGGGTAAAGGACTGGCCAGGTCTGCCCCGCGTTGTCGTGCAGCGGCTACCGGACGGACACGGGCGCCGGGTACCGTTGTCCCGGTCCGGACCACGCAAAACCTGCCGAGTACCACCTGCCGGACAGGAACGGACGACACAGGCACGGACGGCACACGCACGGACGACACACGCAGGGACGACCTGCCGCGGGCTGAGGACATCGCAAGGAGCTCAAGGTGTTCAATGACATTGGCGCACTCGAGATAGTGGCGCTGGTCGTCCTCGCCGTGCTCATTTTCGGACCGGACAAGCTGCCGAAGGTCATCCAGGACATCTCCCGCACGATCCGCAAGATCCGCGAGTTCTCGGACAGCGCGAAGGCGGACATCCGGGACGAGCTCGGCCCGGAGTTCAAGGACTTCGAGTTCGAGGACCTGAACCCCAAGAAGTTCATCCGCAAGCATCTCGACAACGACGAGCTCGGGCTCAAGGAGATCCGTAACGGCTTCGACCTCAAGAAGGAGATGAACGAGGTCGCGGACGCCGTGCACGGCCGCGAGAGCGACTCCTTCGACGACGGCGCGGGGGCCTCGGCCGCCACGTCCGGCGGAGCCCGGATCGACATGCGGAAGAAGGCCGCGGAGCCCGCGAAGCCCGACGCCGGCGACCCTCCGCCGTTCGACGCGGACGCCACCTGAGCATCGCCTGAACTGCCGTCGCCAACAGGTGTGGCTATCCTGCCTTGTTGTCCGGCGTGAGGACGCCCGAGGGGGGCGGGCCGCTCCGGGCACTCGAGAGCGAGGAGGCGGCCGGGTACATGGAGACGACACGTCGCATGGGCGCGCAGGCGCCGACCGCGGACGGCGGCGCACAAGCGGTGCCCTCCGCCCGACGTACGGTCGACGGCTACCTGCTGGCGCCCTTCCCCTGGTACGGCCTCGACGAGGCCTTCACGGGGCAGCGCTGGCTGATGCAGGTCGGCGCGACGGCGGACGGTGCGGTCGAGCACGGTTCGATCGGACACGGTGACGAGCCGTCCGTCCGCGCCGAGGGGAGCTTCGGCAGCAGCGACAAGGAGCGCTTCGCGGTCGTGGTGACCGTCGCGGCCAACCCGGTGCGGCGCAGCGCGGACGGCACGGGCGTCCTGGAGGCCACGTCGGTCTCGTCGGCGGCCTGGCTCGCCGGCGTCGGACTGCTCTCCTTCACCTGGCCCGGCCAGATGGACCACACCCTGCGCGACGACTGGCTCGACCAGCAGACGGAGACGGCCTGGGTGCTCGCCGACGACCTGGACGGCTCCGACTGGTCGTCGCTGTCGCTGCCGGTGGACGGCGAGCCGACGCCGTTCCACTACCGCGAGTCCGAATACGGCTGGGTCCTCGCCGGCTCCACGAAGGAGGGCGTGCACCTGGGCGCGTACGGGCGGGGGATGAGCGCGTACGGGTTGGGCTTCTCGGTGATCAAGGACATCGGCGCGTACGCCTAGGCGGCAGGCCGGACGGGTGAAGGGGGCGCCGTCGGTGTGACGGCGCCCCCTTCTCCGTAGGACGTGTTCGTGGGGCGTCTGCGGGTCCGTTGTGGCCGGTCGCGCAGTTCCCCGCGCCCCTGAAGGGGCGCGGCCCCTAGAACTTGTTGCGGGGCGTGATGCCCAGGGAGAGGCCCGACAGGCCGCGCTGGCGGCCGCCCAGCTTGCCCGCGATCGTGCGCAGCGCCGAGCCCGCCGGGGACTCCGGGTCGGTCAGGACGACCGGCTTGCCCTCGTCGCCGCCCTCGCGCAGGCGGACGTCGATCGGGATGGAGCCGAGGACCGGCACCGTGGCGCCCGTGGTCTTCGTCAGGCCCTCGGCGACCTTCTGGCCGCCGCCGGTGCCGAACACGTCGACCATCTCGCCGCAGTGCGGGCAGGGCAGCCCGGACATGTTCTCCACCACGCCCACGATCTTCTGGTGGGTCTGGACGGCGATGGAGCCGGCCCGCTCGGCGACCTCGGCTGCGGCCTGCTGCGGGGTGGTGACCACCAGGATCTCGGCGTTGGGCACCAGCTGGGCCACCGAGATCGCGATGTCGCCGGTGCCCGGCGGCAGGTCGAGGAGGAGGACGTCCAGGTCGCCCCAGAAGACGTCCGCGAGGAACTGCTGGAGCGCGCGGTGCAGCATCGGGCCGCGCCAGACGACCGGGGCGTTGCCCGGGGTGAACATGCCGATGGAGATGACCTTCACGCCGTGCGCCGACGGCGGCATGATCATGTTCTCGACCTGGGTGGGCCTGCCGTCGGCGCCCAGCATGCGCGGCACCGAGTGGCCGTAGATGTCGGCGTCGACGACGCCGACCTTCAAGCCGTCCGCCGCCATCGCCGCCGCGAGGTTCACCGTGACCGAGGACTTGCCGACGCCGCCCTTGCCGGACGCGACCGCGTAGACACGGGTCAGCGAGCCGGGCTTGGCGAAGGGCACCTCGCGCTCGGCGGTGCCGCCGCGCAGTGCGGCGGCCAGTTCCTTGCGCTGGTCGTCGCTCATCACGTCCAGGGTCACGTCGACGCGCGTGACGCCCTCGACGGCGGCGACCGCGTCGGTCACGTTCTTGGTGATGGTCTCGCGCATCGGGCAGCCGGAGACCGTCAGGTACACGGTGACCGCTACCGCCCCATCAGCGGCGATATCCACCGATTTGACCATCCCCAGCTCGGTGATGGGTCGCTGGATCTCGGGGTCGTTCACCGTCGCCAGTGCTTCACGCACCGCGTCTTCCGTAGCCATGGGACCGATAGTACGGCGCGGTAACCCCGCCCGGGAAAGGGCTGTCAGCGGTCGCCTACGTCACGTCCGCGGGTGCTCTCCGAGGGGAATACGACGCGGTTCTCGGCGCGCTGCTCGATCCGCTGTTCCTCCAGCTCCTTGACCAGGTCCTGCAGCTCGGAGCGGATCCAGTCGCGGGTGGCCACTTCGCCGAGGCCCATGCGCAGCGAGGCGATCTCACGGGTGAGGTATTCGGTGTCCGCGATGGAGCGCTCGTTCTGCTTGCGGTCCTGCTCCAGGTTGACGCGGTCTCGGTCGTCCTGGCGGTTCTGGGCGAGGAGGATCAGCGGGGCCGCGTAGGACGCCTGCAGCGACAGCATCAGGGTGAGGAAGATGAACGGGTACTGGTCGAAGCGGAGGTGGTCGGGGGCCGCGATGTTCCACACCACCCACAAGATGATGACGACCGTCATCCAGACGATGAACCTGCCGGTGCCGAGGAAGCGCGCGATGCGCTCCGAGAGCCGCCCGAAGGCTTCCGGGTCGTATTCGGGCAGGAGCCTGGGGCGCGGGGTCCTCGGCTGATCCAGCCGGAATCGCGGGCTCCGCGGCTCGGCGCGGTTCTCGCGCTCACGGTCAGCCGCCATGGCCCGCTCCCTCCTCCTCCAGATGGAACTCCGTCTCGCGCCAGTCGTCCGGCAGCATGTGGTCGAGCACGTCGTCCACGGTGACCGCCCCGAGCAGCGAGCCGCCCTCGTCGACGACGGGCGCCGCCACCATGTCGTACGTCGCGAAGAACCCGGCGACGGCGGGCAGTGTTGCGTCCGGCGCGAGCGGCTGCAGGTCATCGTCGAGGATCGAGCCGACCAGCGTGTACGGCGGGTCGCGCAGCAGCCGCTGGAAGTGGACGGTGCCCAGGTACTTGCCGGTCGGCGTCTCGTCCGGCGGACGGCAGACGTACACCTGCGCGGCGAGCGCGGGGGAGAGGTCCTGCTGACGCACCCGCGCGAGCGCGTCGGCGACCGTCGCGTCGGGCCGCAGCACGATCGGCTCGGTCGTCATCAGACCGCCGGCCGTGCGCTCCTCGTACGCCATCAGGCGCCGCACGTCGGCAGCGTCGTCCGGCTGCATCAGGGTGAGCAGCCGCTCCTTGTCGTCCTCCGGCAGCTCGGCGAGGAGGTCGGCCGCGTCGTCGGGGTCCATGGCCTCCAGGACGTCGGCGGCGCGCTCCTCCTGCAGCTTGCCGAGGATCTCGATCTGGTCGTCCTCGGGCAGCTCCTCCAGGACGTCGGCGAGCCGGTCGTCGTCGAGGGCGGCCGCCACCTCGGTGCGCCGCTTGGGCGTGAGGTGGTGCAGGACGTTGGCGAGGTCGGCGGGGCGCAGCTGTTCGAAGGTGGCGAGGAGGCTCTCGGCGCCCTGGCCGTGCTCCTCCAGGGAGAAGCCGTCGACGGCCGACCAGTCGACGGTGAGGGTCTCGCCCTTGCGCCGGAAGGTGCCGCCCTTCCCCTTCCGTACGAAGACCTTGTCGATCTCCCAGTCGCGGCGGGCCGGGAGCTGCTGCACCGACACGTCGAGGACGGTGACCTCCTCGCCCGACTCGACGAGGTGCACCCGCCGGTCCAGCATCTCGCCGAGGACGAGCCGCTCGGTGGGCCGCTGCTCGAAGCGGCGCACGTTCAGGACGCCGGTGGTGATGACCTGGCCCGACTCGATGCCGGTGACGCGGGTCATCGGCAGGAAGATGCGGCGCCGGGTGGAGAGCTCGACGACGAGGCCGAGCAGCCGGGGCGGCCGCCTGCCGACCCTGACCATCGCCACCAGGTCCCGCACCCGGCCCACCTGGTCGCCGTTCGGATCGAAGACGGCGGTGCCGGAGAGATGCGAGACGAAGACCCTGGGGGCGCCTGCCGCCATGCGTGCGCCTCCTTCCGGCCGGGTGGGTTCATGCCGTTTGGTCCGTCAATACGGGCTTCAGGCTAGCCCGTCCCCGTCCGGTGTGCCCCGGCGGAGGGTCCGGACGGACTGCCTCCGATCGATCCCCCCGTCCCGGGTACGCTGCCGTACTGCCGTAGCCGTAGAGGTCGTCCACGAGAGGCAGCGCCACCTGTGACCCTACTTCCCCTGGCCAGCCGCGCCCGCAGGGCGGCGTTCGTGAGTGCGATGTGCGCGGGTCTGGTCGCGGCGTCGACGAGTCTGACGGGCTGCGGCGGCGGGGAGGACCCCGACGCGGGCACCAACGGGATCGGGAAGCTCTCCGCGTCGAAGATCCAGGACAAGGCGGGCAGGGCGGCGGAGGGCGCGTCGTCGGTGCGGCTCTCCGGCACGGTGGTGAGCAAGAACCACACGTACACCCTCGACATGCGGCTCAAGGGCGACGGCGGCACCGGTTCGGTCACCTCCAAGGGGCAGACCTTCCAGCTGCTGCGGGTCGGCGAGCAGCTCTACCTGAAGGCCGGCTCGGAGTTCTGGTCCCATGAGGGCGGGAGCGACGGCGCGTCCGGGAGCGCGGACGAGACCGCCGCGGCGAAGCTGGACGACAAGTACGTGAAGGTCCCCCAGGGGGACCCCGCCTACCAGCAGCTGAGCGGCTTCACCGACAAGGACGAGCTGCTCGCCGGCATGCTCACGCTCCACGGGGAGCTGGCCAAGGGCGACCGCGGCAGGACGGGCGCACTGCGCAGCATCAAGATCACCGGCGACGAGGGCGCGGGCGGCACCCTCTCCGTCTCCCTGGAGGGCAGGCCCTACCCGCTGCGCCTGGAGCGCGGCGGCCACGCGGGCACGCTCAGGCTCTCCGACTGGAACAAGGACTTCCCGCTGCAGGAGCCGGGCAAGGACGAGATGGTCGACTACGGCAAGCAGCTCCCGACGTCCTGACGAGGCCCGCGTGAGGCGAGCCCCGAAGGGGCGAGCCTCAGCGGCGCTTGCGCTTGAAGAGCAACCGAGGAAGCCCATCGGGCAGTGGCTCACGCGTGGTCGCCCCCGTGGGCAGCGGCGCGGCCGCGAGGGACCCCGAGGGCTGCTCGGTGACGGCGTCCACCGGTGCGAGCCGGACGACCCGGCACTGCTCGGCCCACCGCTCGGTGACCCGCTCGGCGTCCGGCGCGTTCAGCCGCTTGCCCTTCAGCTCGCCGACGGCCGCCTCCCACTCGGGGGAGCCGGGGGCCAGCTCGCTCACCGCCGCCGTCCAGGCGACGACGCGCCCGCCCTTGTCCTTGCTGCGCACGGTGACCTCGGCCGAGCCCCCGTCGACGAGTCCCGGCAGCGGCTGCTCGCCCGGGCCGTCCCCGACGAGGTGCGCGGCGCCCTCGTGCCAGACGTGCCAGAGCGCCCGGGCGGGCGCGTCCACGCCCTGCACCCAGATGAGGCCGGACTTCTTGGTGGCCTCCTCGACGAGGGCGCGGCCGAGCAGCGGGTCAGCAGTCATGGCGGCAGCCTATCGAGTGGTGCCCGGGGCCGGCCGGGGCCGTGTCACAGCCAGCCGTTGCGCTTCAGGGTCCGGTGGATCGCGAGGCAGACGCCGCCGATGAGGGCGAGCACCATCGGGTAGCCGTACCGCCAGTGGAGTTCGGGCATGTGGTCGAAGTTCATGCCGTAGACCCCGCAGACGGCCGTCGGCACGGCGATGATCGCCGCCCACGAGGTGATCTTGCGCATGTCCTCGTTCTGCGCGACGGCGGCCTGCGCGAGGTTGGCCTGGAGGATCGAGTTGAGCAGTTCGTCGAAGCCGATGACCTGCTCCTGGACGCGCGTGAGGTGGTCGGCGACGTCACGGAAGTACTTCTGGATGTCGGGGTCGACGAGCCGCATGGGCCGCTCGCTGAGCAGCAGCATGGGCCGCAGCAGCGGCGAGACGGCCCGCTTGAACTCCAGGACCTCGCGCTTGAGCTGGTAGATCCGCCCGGCGTCGACGCCGCGCGAGGTGCCCTTGCCCTTGCTCGGCGCGGAGAAGACCTCGCTCTCCACGTCGTCGATGTCGTCCTGCATGGCGTCGGCGACCGCGATGTACCCGTCGACGACGTGGTCGGCGATGGTGTGCAGGACGGCCGACGGGCCCTTGGCGAGCAGCTCGGGGTCCTCCTGGAGGCGGCGGCGCAGGGCGCGCAGCGAGCCGTGGCCGCCGTGCCGGACGGTGATGAAGAAGTCCCGGCCGGTGAAGCACATCACCTCGCCGGTCTCCACGACCTCGCTGGTGGCGGTGAGTTCGGTGTGCTCGACGTAGTGGATGGTCTTGAAGACGGTGAAGAGCGTGTCGTCGTACCGCTCCAGCTTGGGGCGCTGGTGCGCGTGGACGGCGTCCTCGACGGCGAGCGGGTGGAGCCCGAACTCGGCGGCGATACCGGCGAATTCGGCCTCGGTCGGCTCGTGCAGGCCGATCCAGGCGAAGCCGCCCTGACGGCGCACCTCGAGCATCGCCTCGTGCGGGGTGAGGGTGTCGGCGCACCCCAGGCGGCGTCCGTCGCGGTAGACGGCGCAGTCGACGACGGCCGACGCGGCGTCGCGGGTGGCGTCGTAGGTGTCGTACGAGGCCGGGGAGGAGGGGTAGGACGTGCCGTCCTTGCGCAGCGAGGGACGGACGGCGGCACGGAGGTCGCGGATCATCGACATGGGCAGGCTCCTTCGAAGGAGGCCGCCTGCGACGGTTGGAACTGCCCGGAATGAGGACGTCCTACTGCGGGGTGTTTGGCACGTCCACAAAGCGGGGAGCACCGCACTGTCGCGGTGGCAGCTTCGCTACTGACACAGATCAGGGAACTCAGACAGATCAGGTGGGAACGAAGTGCTCTTCCGTCACACACGGCACGAAGAGTGCTCGTGGTGCGTGTGTGTGCGTGCGCAGCTACCGGGCTGCGTGATTCACCGGGCGGAAGAGCGGGTGGTACTGCACGGTCGACTTCGGTCCATTGCAGCCCCACCTCCTCCGGCCGGTCCCCCGTAAGGGAAGTCCCATGCGCCCTTCACGCCAGTGGCGCAAAGTCAGTGTCTGTCCGCAGGGCTTGAAAGCGACGCTTCTGCGTGCTGCCCTGAGCCAGCGGCCAACACTATCAGCCGACTGAAGTGTCAAGCCCCCGCTTTGCCCGTACCTGACGAGTTCTATGCTCACGTCATGGCTGATGTTCTTGCGCTGGTCGAGGCCCGTCTCCGTACCGGCCTCGGTGAACCGGACGCGCGCGCCGCGGTGACCTTCCTCGGCACCGACCGTTTCGAGGTGCTGCGGTTCACGGACGGCGACGTGGTGCGCTACGCCACGCTCGGCATGTCCGTCCAGCCGATGGCCGACCCCACGGCCTCGCTCGCCGACCCGGTGAAGGGCCCGCGCGCCGAGCTGGTGCTCTCGGTACGGGGAGGGCTCGCCGACACCGACAAGGTGCTGCGGCCGCTGGCCGTCCTCGCCGCCTCGCCCCAGGTCGAGGGCGTGATCGTGGCGCCCGGCGCCTCGCTGGACGTGGGCGAACCGCTGTGGCCCGGCGCGCCGTTCACCTCGGTGCTCGTGGCGGAGTCCGGCGGCCTGGTGGAGGACCTCGACCTCGACGAACCCATGGAGCCCGTACGGTTCCTGCCGCTGCTGCCCATGACGCCGAACGAGGCGGCGTGGAAGCGGGTGCACGGCGCGGCGGCCCTCCAGGAGCGCTGGCTGAACAGCGGTACGGACCTGCGCGACCCGCTGCGCACGTCCGTACCCCTGGACTGAGGCCGAAGCCCCGTACCGGCGAAGTGCCCTGACGAGGGATCAGCCGGCGAAGACGCCGACGCCGTCCTCGGTGGCGTGCCGGGGCTCCAGCTCCGCGGCCTCGTGCGTGAGCGCGTTCCGGCGCACCCACACCACGCCCGCGCCGAGCACCGCCGTGACGGCGGCGACCACGAACGGGATGTGGATGTCGCTCCACTCCTCGATCTTCGGGGCGAAGAACGGCGCGGCGGCCGCCGCGAACCAGCGCACGAAGTTGTAGCCGGCGCTGGCCACCGGGCGCGGCGCGTCGGAGACCCCGAGGGCGAGCTCGGTGTAGACGGTGTTGTTCACGCCGATGAAGGCGCCGGAGAGGATCGTGCAGACGACTGCCGTGGTGTGGTCGCCGTAGCCGAGCACGAGGACGTCGACGGCGAGCAGGATCAGCGAGCCGCCGAGCACCTTGAGCGAGCCGAGGCGTTCCTGCAGCCGGGGCGCGACGAGCACCGAGAACACCGCGAGCAGCACGCCCCAGGCGAAGAAGACGGCGCCGGACCGGTAGGGGCTCATGTCGAGCACGAACGGCGTGAAGGCCAGCACGGTGAAGAACGTGTAGTTGTAGAAGAACGCCGAGGCGGCCGCCGAGGCGAGCCCGCCGTGGCCCAGTGCCCTGACCGGGTCGAGCAGTGACGTCTTCCGCGCGGGCTTCGGCTGTTCCTTGAGGAACGCCGTGATGCAGAGGAAGCCGATCGCCATCAGGACCGCGGTGCCGAAGAACGGGTAGCGCCAGCTGGCGTCGCCGAGCAGCGCGCCGACCAGGGGCCCGCACGCCATGCCGAGGCCGAGCGCCGACTCGTACAGCAGGATCGCGGCCGCGCTGCCGCCGGCCGCGGCGCCGACGATGACGGCGAGCGCGGTGGAGACGAAGAGCGCGTTGCCGAGTCCCCAGCCCGCCCGGAAGCCGACCAGCTCGCCGACCGAGCCCGAGGTGCCGGAGAGGCCCGCGAAGACCACCACGAGCGCGAGGCCGAGCAGCAGGGTCTTCTTGCCGCCGATGCGGCTGGAGACGAAGCCGGTGACCAGCATGGCGACCGCGGTGATCAGGAAGTACGAGGTGAAGAGGAGGGAGACCTGGCTGGCGCTCGCGTCCAGGCCCTTGGCGATGGACGGCAGGATCGGGTCGACGAGCCCGATGCCCATGAACGCCACGACGGACGCGCCGGCCGTGGCCCAGACGGCCTTGGGCTGGCGCAGGAGGCCGCCCGCCCCGGCGTCGAACGGGTCCCCTTCGGCGGGACCCCCTGTGCTGCTGTGCATACAGCCGCTCCTTCACTGCTCCGGAGTGTGTTCCGTGCGCCCCCGACCGAGGTCGTTGACGTATGCACATATTAAGTTAGCGAGGCTAAATGATGCAAGCTACATCTAATTACGCCTGGTGACAGGGCCACCGGACGGGTGATCGTCCTTGACGGAGCGGCGACCGGGGAGGACCGTTGGGCGCTATGAGGGGCGAACCCAGTTGCCCGAAGTGTGGTGGCCGGGTCAGGGCTCCCGGTCTCTTTGCCGACTCCTGGCAGTGTGACGTGCACGGCACCGTGCATCCGCTGCAGCCCGTGATCCCGCCCAGCGTCGAGGCGCTCCAGGTCGTGGTGCACCGCGCCCAGGTGCCGGTGTGGATGCCGTGGCCGCTGCCGGTCGGGTGGCTCTTCACGGGCGTGGCCTGCGCGGGCGACGACCGCAGCGGCGGCCGCGCGACGGCGGTGGCCTGCTCGGGTCCCGCGCCGCTCGGCGGGGTCGGCGAGCTCGTGCTCGTCGCCGAGGAGCTGGGCGTCGGCCTCGGCGCCCGGTACGCGGGCATCGACGGCCCCGACCCCGGCCCGCACATGAGCGTGGAGAAACCGCCGCAGGCCAAGGTGCTCGCCGCCGGACGGCCGACACCGATGTGGCACGTCTCCGGGACACCGGACGACCGGGCCGTCTTCGCGGGAGAGGCGCGCGGCCTGTGGCTGTGGGCCATCGCCTGGCCGGAGCAGTCGGGCCTGCTCATGTACGACGAGCTGGTCCTCACCGACCTGCGGGACGCGGGCGCCGAGGTCGACCTGCTGCCCTGCGGGGCGCTCTCGCCGCGGCTGCTCATGTCGTGAGGGACGCCTCGTGCGGGGCGGGCCTCGGAGCATCTCGTTCCCGTTATCCTTGAGCGTCCCCTCGTCAGCCCGTCGGAGCACTGGAGTCAGCGTCGTGCGCATCGATCTGCACACCCACTCCACCGCATCCGACGGCACCGACACCCCCGCCGAGCTGGTCCGCAACGCGGCCGCCGTCGGCCTGGACGTCGTCGCGCTGACCGACCACGACACCACCCGCGGCCACGCGGAGGCCGAGCGCGCCCTGGCCGGACTGGCGAACGCGCCGACCCTCGTCACCGGCGCCGAGCTCTCCTGCCGCCTCGACGGCACCGGCCTGCACATGCTGGCGTACCTCTTCGACCCCGAGGAGCCCGAGCTCGCCCGCGAGCGCGAGCTCGTCCGCGACGACCGGGTGCCACGCGCGAAGACGATGATCGGCAGGCTCCAGGAGCTCGGTGTGCCCGTGACCTGGGAGCGGGTCGCGCGGATCGCGGGCGACGGCTCGGTCGGCCGCCCGCACATCGCCGAGGCGCTCGTCGAGCTCGGCGTCGTGCCCACCGTCTCGGACGCCTTCACGCCCGAGTGGCTCGCCGACGGCGGCCGCGCCTACGCCGAGAAGCACGAGCTTGACCCCTTCGACGCGATCCGCCTGGTCAAGGCGGCGGGCGGCGTCACCGTCTTCGCGCACCCGGGCGCCGCAAAGCGCGGCAGCCTCGTCCCCGAGGCGGCGATAGCGGAACTGGCGGCGGCGGGCCTCGACGGCATCGAGGTCGACCACATGGACCACACGCCCGAGGTCCGCACCCGGCTGCGCGGCCTCGCGGGGGAGCTCGGCCTCCTGGTCACCGGCTCCAGCGACTACCACGGCAGCCGCAAGACGTGTGTGCTCGGGGAGTTCACCACCGACCCCGAGATCTACGGCGAGATCACGCGCCGGGCGACGGGAGCCTTCCCCGTGCCGGGCGCCGGCGGACACCCCGCCGCGTAACGGCCCGCCCTCCGCGCGGCCGCACCCCTTCACCGCACTTCCCCTTCACCGCACCACCGCTCCGTGGTGGCGGCCGTCGCGCCCCCGCGCCCGGTGCCGCCCCGGCGCGGCTCCTTCGTACGACTCTCTGCAAGGCCATCACTGTGTTCGACGTCGCCGTCTTCGGCTCCCTCTTCCTCACCCTGTTCGTGATCATGGACCCTCCGGGGATCACCCCGATCTTCCTCGGCCTCACCGCGGGCCGGCCCGCCAAGGTGCAGCAGCGGATGGCCTTCCAGGCCGTCTGCGTCGCCTTCGGCGTCATCGCGGTCTTCGGCGTCGTGGGCCACCAGATCCTCGACTACCTGCACGTCTCCGTGCCCGCGCTGATGATCGCGGGCGGGCTGCTGCTGCTCCTCATCGCGCTCGACCTGCTCACCGGCAAGACGGACGAGCCGAAGCAGACCAAGGACGTCAACGTGGCGCTGGTGCCGCTCGGCATGCCGCTGCTGGCCGGGCCCGGCGCGATCGTCTCGGTCATCCTGGCCGTCCAGGACGCCGACAGCGTCGGCACGCAGCTCTCGGTGTGGGCGGCGATCGTGGCCATGCACGTGGTGCTGTGGCTGGTGATGCGGTACTCGCTGCTGATCATCCGCGTCATCAAGGACGGCGGCGTGGTGCTCGTGACCCGGCTCGCGGGCATGATGCTCTCCGCCATCGCGGTGCAGCAGATCATCAACGGCGTGACGCAGGTGATCAGGGGCGGCTGAACCCGGCCCCGGACGCACGAAGGGCCCCCGTACGGATGTCGTACGGGGGCCCTGCGACGTCTGCGTTACGAGGCCGAGGTGTCGGCCGGGCGGATGTAGATGCGCTGGCCGATCGAGGCGGCCTGCTGCACGATCCGGTTGACGGAGGCGGCGTCCACGACGGTACTGTCCACGGCCGAGCCATCGACGTCGTCGAGTCGCATGATTTCGAAGCGCATAGGGCTTCTCCCTTCGTCTGGTCATCCTCCTGAAGGAGAACTGCTGTGTTCCTGATGGGTACAACGAGTTGCCCGGTGCAAACATTCCCTACGCTAAAGAAATTTTTCGAGAACCTAATTACTTGTGAGTAGCGAGAGCGGTTGTGTTCGCTGTGTGACCGGCGGGAGACTTGAGGACGACATGAACGACGCCGACATCAGTGCCCAGCTGGAGCGCACCAACGCGCTGCTCGAACGCGTCCTGGCCGAGGTGGCCAAGACCCCGTCGACCCACGCGATCTTCGTCGACGCCGGCTATCTGTACGCGGCCGCGGGCCGGCTCGCGGCGGGGACCGAGGACCGCCGCGCCTTCGACCTCGACGCGGAGGGCCTCATCGACGCCCTCATCGACAAGGCCCGCACGATCTTCGCGGACAGCCGGCTGCTCCGCGTCTACTGGTACGACGGGGCCAGGCGCCGCATCCACACCACCGAGCAGCAGTCGATCGCCGAGCTGCCCGACGTCAAGGTCAGGCTCGGCAACCTCAACGCCAACAACCAGCAGAAGGGCGTCGACTCCCTGATCCGCAGCGATCTGGAGTCCCTGGCGCGGCACCGCGCCATCAGCGACGCCGCGCTCATCGGCGGGGACGAGGACCTGGTCTCGGCGGTCGAGGCCGCGCAGGGGTACGGCGCGCGCGTCCACCTGTGGGGCATCGAGGCGCCCGACGGCCGCAACCAGGCCGAGCCGCTGCTGTGGGAGGTCGACAGCCAGCGCACCTTCGACCTCGACTTCTTCAAGCCGTACGTCACACGGCGCACCGCCACCGCGTACGAGGGGGGCGCGACCGCCGTGGCGCACCGGCCCAGCCGCGAGGACGTCCGCTTCGTCGGGGCGCAGATCGCCGCGCAATGGCTCGCGGCACGGGGCCGGGAGTCGCTGGTGGGGCTGCTGCCCGGCCACCCGTATCTGCCCGGATCCGTGGATCAGGACCTCCTGGTCGAGGCCGAGCGGCTGCTCCAGTACTCGCTGCGCGGCCAGGCCGACCTGCGCAGGGCGCTGCGGGACGGGTTCTGGGACCACTTGCAGGCCCAGTACTAGGCGTACCGCCGCACCAGGAATATCGGCGGTCCCGCACGTCTTCTGCACTCCTGGAAGATCATCGGGAGACCGTCAGGGGCTCCCGCCGTGAGTCGTACGCAGAGGAGCCCGCACCATGACGACATCCCCCGACGGTGAGACGCTCGACGGCCGGACGGTCGTCCTGATCGGCGGAGGCTCGGGCATCGGGCTGCGGGTGGCCCACCGGGCCGTCGCCGCGGGCGCGCGCGTCGTCCTCGGCGGACGTTCCGAGCGGCGCCTCGCCGACGCGGCGGGCCGACTGGGCGAGGCCGTCGCGACCTGGCGGACCGTCGACGTCACCGACGACGCCTCGCTGGCGTCGTTCTTCGACGGCATCGACCGCGTGGACCACCTGTTCACCTCGGCCGGCACCTACCGCGTCGGGCCTTTGCGGGAATTGAGCGCGCAGGACGCGGCGAGCCCCTTCACGTCCAAGTTCTGGGGCCAGTACCACGCGGTGCGGCACGCGGCGCCGAAACTGTCGTCCGACGCGTCGGTGGTGCTGATGGCGGGCGCCGCCGGCGCGCGCCCGCCGGGCCCCGCTCCCGCCTACGCGGCCTGCAACGCGGCGCTCGAAGGGCTCGGGCGCGGACTCGCCGTGGAACTCGCGCCGGTCCGCGTCAACGTCGTCTCACCCGGGACCATCGACGGCAACCTCTGGGCGGGGCGGCCCGCGGCGGACCGGGAGGCGGCGTTCGCGCAGTACCGCAGGGACACCGTGCTGCACCGGCTGGGCAGCGAGGACGAGGTGGCGCACGCCGTGCTGTTCCTGTTCACGAACGGATACACCACCGGCTCGACCCTCTACCCCGACGGCGGCTACACCCTGCGCTGACACCGGACGGCCGGGCCGCGGCGCCGCGGGGACTCAGTGGCGGTTCCAGAAGGCGATCAGGGCGGCCGCCGTCTCGGCGGGGCGGTCGGTGTTGGGGGAGTGCTCGGCGCCGCGGATCACCGTGCGGTGGGCGGCCAGGCGCTCCGCCATCTCGTCCAGGAGCGGCACGGCCCAGGTGTCGTCGCGCTCACCCGAGATCACGTGCTTGGGCAGCGGCAGGGCGGCCAGCTCGGCCACGCGGTCGGGTTCCGTGGAGAGCTGTCCGCCGGTGGCGATGAGCTGGGCGGGGTTGTGCAGCAGCCAGCGGGCGCGCAGGGCGTTGGTCTCGCCGGCCTCGGCCCCCGTGGCCCGCGCGTCCTCGGCGTCCTGCGGGGGCGGCGGCTCCATGGCCTGCATCGCCTGCCACACCTCGTCCATCGACAGCGTCGCGAGGGCGTCCGCCAGCATCTTGGCGCGGGCCCGCTGGGCGGGAGCGACCGCGGCGGGGCCCGAGGACATGAGGGTGAGGGTGGAGAAGGGGCCGGGGTCGAGGAGGACCGCGGCGCGGGCGATCTGCCCGCCGAGGGAGTGGCCGAGGAGGTGGAGGCGGGGGGCCGGTGCCCCCTGTGCCGTCGTCTCGGCCTCGGTCAGGGCCGCCGCCTGGGCCAGCACGTCTTGGGCCAACTCCGCCTGGGCGTAAGCAGATTGTTCGTCCGGGCCCGGAGTCTCGTACTGGCCGCGGCCGTCCACGGACACCGCGCGGTACCCCGCGTCGGCCAGCGGTTCCAGGAGGGCGATGAAGTCCTCCTTGCTGCCCGTGAAGCCGGGGACCAGAAGAACGGTTCCCCGGCGCGGGACACCGGCCCCGGGGACCGCGTCGAGGACGGCGAAGCCCCCCCGGGCGGTACCGAGGGCGTACGCACGCGCGCACGGGGGCGGGACGAAGGTCGGCGGCCTGCTCATGAGCCGAGGCTAACGGGTCGCCGCATGTCACGACGGCGGGGGAGCCGCGTGCGGGGGCGGCGGGCTCGGTGCGGATGCGCGAAGGCCCGCCCCCCGGTGGCGGGCTCGGCCCGCTAACGGGTCGCCGTATGTCACGACGCTGGGGGAGCCACGCGCGGGGCGGCGGGCTCGGCGCGGACGCGCGAAGGCCCGCCCCCGGTAGGGACGGGCCTTCGGTACGGCGGGCCGGCGAGCGTCAGCTCTCCGGGGCCTCCGCGCATTCGGCCCGCTAACGGGTCGCCGCACGTCACGATGCCGGGGGAGCCGCCCGCAAAGGCAGGGGGCTCGGTGTGGACGGGCGCAGGCCCGCTCCTGGTGGCGGGTTCGGCCCGTTAACGGGTCGCCGTATGTCACGGCGCCGGGGTAGCCGCCCGTAGGGGCAGTCGGCTCGGTGTGGATGCGCGAAGGCCCGCCCCTGGTGGGGGCGGGCCTTCGGTACGGCGGGCCGGCGAGCGTCAGCTCTCCGGGGCCTCCGCGGGCTCGGTCTTCTTGCGCGTGCGGCGACGCGGCGCCGTGGCGGGCGCCTCCGTCCCGGCGGCCTCGGCCGGGGCGGCCGCGGCCTTGCGCGTACGACGACGGGGCTTGGCCTCGTCCGTCGCCTGCGCCGGGATGGTCGCCTCCTCAACGGTGTCGACGGCCTTGGCGGCGGTCTTGCGGGTGCGGCGCTTGGGCTTGTCGGCCTCGGCGTCGGGTGCGGTGACCTCCGGGGTGGCGGCGTCGGTGACCTGCTCGGCGACCTTGCGGGTGCGGCGGCGCGGCTTGGTGGTCGCGGCCTCCTGCTCGGTCTCCGGCGTCGTCTCTGCCTGCGGGGCCTCGGTGGTGTCGAGGGCCTTGGCGGCGGTCTTGCGCGTGCGGCGCTTGGGCTTGTCGGCCTCGGCGTCGGGGGCGGTGACCTCCGGGATCGCTGCCTCGGCGACCTTCTCCGCCGCCTTGCTGGTACGGCGGCGCGGCTTGGTGACCGTGGCCTCGGCCTCCGGGGCCTCGGCGGCCTTGGCGGCGGTCTTGCGGGTGCGGCGCTTGGGCTTGTCGGCCTCGGCGTCGGGTGCGGTGACCTCCGGGACCGCTGCCTCGGCGACCTTCTCCGCCGCCTTGCGGGTGCGGCGCTTCGGCTTCTCGGCGGTCTCGACCGGCTCCGGGGTGCCCTCAGCCGTGGCGACCGCGGTCTCCGCCGTCTTGCGGGTGCGGCGGCGCGGCTTGGTGACCGTGGCCTCCGCCTCGGGGGCGGCAGCCTCGGTGGCCTCGGGGGCGGCGGCCTCGGCCACCTTCTCCGCGGTCTTGCGGGTGCGGCGGCGCGGCTTCGTGACCGTGGCCTCAGCCTCCGTCTCCTCGACCGCGGGGGCGGCCGCGGGTGCGGGGATCTCGGCCTGGACGATCGTCGTGCCCTCGGCCGTGGCCTGGGCCTCCGACGCCGAACCGGCACGCGTCCGCCGGCGGCGGCGCGGGGTGCGCGGCTCGGTCGCCTCGACGGCGGCCGGGGCGGCCTCGGCCACCGGAGCGGCGGCCTCGGCCACCGGAGCGGCGGCCTCGGTCACCGGAGTGGCCGGAGCCGTCGTCGCGGCGTCGAGCGGGCTGCCGGCCCGGGTACGGCGGCGACGACGCGGCGTACGCGCCGGACGCTCGCGCTCCGCGGCGGCGGGACCACCGCGGTCCTGGTTCCGGTCGCGGTCCCGGTCACGGTCGCGGTCCTGGCCGCGCCCGCCGGAGCGGCCGCCACGGCCGCGTCCACCGGTCTCGCCGAGGTCCTCGATCTCCTCCGCGCCCAGACCCGCACGGGTCCGCTCGCCGCGCGGCAGGACACCCTTGGTGCCCGCGGGGATGTTCAGCTCCTCGTAGAGGTGCGGGGAGCTGGAGTACGTCTCCACCGGGTCGTTGAAGCCCAGGTCGAGCGCCTTGTTGATCAGCTGCCAGCGCGGGATGTCGTCCCAGTCGACCAGCGTGATCGCGATGCCCTTGGCGCCCGCGCGGCCGGTGCGGCCGATGCGGTGCAGGTAGGTCTTCTCGTCCTCGGGGGACTGGTAGTTGATGACGTGCGTCACGCCGCCGACGTCGATGCCGCGCGCGGCGACGTCGGTGCAGACGAGCACGTCCACCTTGCCGTTGCGGAACGCGCGCAGCGCCTGCTCGCGGGCGCCCTGGCCGAGGTCGCCGTGGACGGCGCCCGAGGCGAAGCCGCGCTTCTCCAGCTGCTCCGCGATGTCGGCGGCGGTCCGCTTCGTCCGGCAGAAGATCATCGCGAGCCCGCGGCCCTCGGCCTGCAGGATGCGCGAGACCATCTCGGGCTTGTCCATGTTGTGCGCGCGATACACGTGCTGCTTGGTGTTCGCGACGGTCTGGCCCTCGTCGTCCGGCGCGGTGGCGCGGATGTGCGTGGGCTGCGACATGTAGCGGCGGGCGAGGCCGATGACGGCGCCCGGCATGGTCGCCGAGAACAGCATCGTCTGGCGCTTCGCCGGAAGCATGTTGATGATCTTCTCGACGTCGGGCAGGAAGCCCAGGTCGAGCATCTCGTCGGCCTCGTCGAGGACCAGGCACTTGACGTGCTTGAGGTCGAGCTTGCGCTGGCCGGCGAGGTCCAGGAGACGGCCCGGGGTGCCGACGACGATGTCGATGCCCTTCTTGAGGGCCTCGACCTGCGGCTCGTAGGCCCGGCCGCCGTATATGGCGAGGACGCGGACGTTGCGCGCCTTGCCGGCGGTCAGGAGGTCGTTCGTCACCTGCTGGCAGAGCTCGCGGGTGGGGACGACGATGAGGGCCTGCGGTGCCTCGGTGAGCTGCTCGGGCGTGGCACGCCCGGCCTCGACGTCGGCGGGGACGACCACGCGCTCCAGGAGCGGGAGGCCGAAGCCGAGCGTCTTGCCGGTGCCGGTCTTGGCCTGGCCGATGACGTCCGCGCCCGAGAGGGCGACGGGGAGCGTCATCTCCTGGATGGGGAAGGGATTGATGATGCCGACGGCTTCAAGGGCTTCGGCTGTCTCGGGAAGGATCCCGAGCTCTCGGAAAGTCGTAGTCAGGGCTATGCCTCTTCTGTGAGACGCGGCGTGAGGCGAACGCATGGGGGTCGTGACCGTGCCACTACCGCCGGCTGCTTGGGGGGCGGGCCGGGGGCGCGGGACCACTGCCTGCGCTCGAGCGCTCTTACCGCTGAGGTTCCCTCCTCGTGCCGTACGCAGCTGCGCGTACCGCCCGGAGGGCTGTCGGGTCGGAGCCGATCGGGCCACCGACCGGGCATCCTCATTCGTACGGCCCGACGAATATTCGGCGGGTGCATTACCACTCTACCCCGGAATCTCGCATGCGTGTCCGGCGAATACGTCACATGGTCGTCGTCACACTCACTGACCAGGGCCTTACGCGCTCCGGCAAGCGGGCTATTGTGCGCTTCATGGAGACGCCTGACACCTCTGCCGAATCCGCCCCCGAACCCACCGGAGTCGCCGCCCAGGACTGGGCGAAGGCTTCCGCCGAGCCCGAGTACCGCGCCGCCGTCGTGGACCTCCTCGGCGCGCTCGCCTATGGGGAGCTCGCGGCCTTCGAGCGCCTCGCGGAGGACGCGAAGCTGGCGCCGACGCTCGGCGACAAGGCGGAGCTGGCGAAGATGGCGTCGGCCGAGTTCCACCACTTCGAGCAGCTCAGGGACCGGCTCTCGGCGATCGGCGCGGACCCGACCGCGGCGATGGAGCCGTTCGTCGCGGCCCTGGACGGCTTCCACCGCCAGACCGCGCCGTCCGACTGGCTGGAGGGCCTGGTCAAGGCGTATGTGGGCGACTCGATCGCCAGTGACTTCTACCGCGAGGTCGCGGCCCGCCTTGACGGCGACACCCGCGCCCTGGTCCTCGGCGTGCTCGACGACACCGGGCACGCGAGCTTCGCCGTGGAGAAGGTGCGCGCCGCGATCGAGGCGGACCCGCGCGTGGGCGGCCGGCTCGCGCTCTGGGCGCGGCGTCTGATGGGCGAGGCCCTCTCGCAGTCGCAGCGCGTGGTCGCGGACCGGGACGCGCTGTCGACGATGCTGGTCGGGGGCGTGGCCGACGGTTTCGACCTGGCCGAGGTCGGCCGGATGTTCTCGCGGATCACCGAGGCGCACACGAAGCGGATGGCGGCGCTGGGCCTGGCGGCTTAGCGGGGCGGTTTGGTCGGGCCTTCTGGTCGGGCTGTCTGGCGGGGCTGTCTGGTGGGCGGTTTGGGCGGACGGCCGAGCTGGGCTGTCTGGTGGGCGGTTTCGGCCGGGCGGCCGGGGGCAGGACGGCCGGGTTCCGGGGGTTCTCCGTCGGGGTTCGGCTCGGGTTCGGTCCGGTTCCAGCCCGGGTTTCCGTCGGGGTTCGCCTCGGGTTCGGCTCGCATCCGGTCCGGTCCGGTTCCAGCCCGGATTCCGTCGGGGTTCGGCTCGGGTTCGGCTCGTATGCGGTCTGGTTCCAGCCCGGATTCCGTCCGGGATCTGTACGGGGTCCGGGCGGGATGTGGCCCGAGTCCGTTCGGAAGCTGTACGGGGTCCGGTCGCGGGATCTGGCCCGGGTCCGTTTGGAATCCGTACGGGGTCCGGAAGCCGGGGGTCGGCCCTGAGTCGGTCGCCTGGAGTTCCGCGCGCCCCCCGAGGACCCGCGGGCACGCGCCGCGCGGTCCCGGCCCCGTGTGCGGGGCCTACGCCGTCGCCGAGCGGTGCAGTCTGCCGCGGGTCGGGCGGATCAGCAGCGACAGCAGAGCGGCCGAGACGGCCATCGCTCCCAGGAGTGTCGCGGGTGTGTGGCCGGAGCCGAGCGCCATGTGCGTGATGAAGGCGCCGATGAGTGCGCCCGCGGGGCCCGTCGACAGGACGAGGCTGCGCGCGGGCAGCCGGTGGCCGAGGCGGTGCGCGGTGGCCCAGGCCAGGGCGAGGCCGAGCAGTGTGGAGCCGAGTGCTTCCAGAATCACGGTGGTGCCCTCCCTTGCGGCCAGGTGCAAATCGGTCGTAGCCGGTGTACCCCAGGCGGCCGGAATGCAACCCTCCATGAACGGCCGGACCCCACCGTCTTGCGCCCCACTCCGCGGAATCCCGCGCCGGGCCACGAACCCCCGTACCGGGCCGCGGAACCCCGTGCGGCACCGCGGAACCCCGTACGACGCAGCGGAACGGCCCGGTGGTTTCGTACCACCGGGCCGTTCCGTCACGCTCCATCCACAGCGTCCTACAGGGCGCTGAAGCCCACCTTGCGCGTCGTTGGCTCGCCGAGCTCGACGTACGCGAGGCGGTCGGCCGGAACCAGGACCTTGCGGCCGTGGTCGTCCACGAGGCTCAGCAGCGGCGACTTGCCGGTCAGCGCCTCGGACACCGCGTGCTCGACTTCCTCGGCGCTCTGGCCGCTCTCCAGCACGATCTCGCGGGGCGCGTACTGCACGCCGATCTTGACCTCCACGGCTTTGTCCCTCCGACGGTCAGTCTGTGCGCGGCCGTCCGCGCCGTACCCAGCACACATTAGCCCGGTGAGGGGACGGGGACGGCCGCGGCCGTGCACGCCGGTAGCGAACACGGAGCGGGAACAGGGGCGCGAGGGGTCAGTGACCCTCGATGCCGTGCAGCGGGAACCCCGCGATGCCGCGCCAGGCGAGCGAGGTGATCAGCTCCACCGCCTTCGCGCGCGGCACCGTGCTGCCGCTGGCCAGCCAGTACCGGGCCACCACCTGGGAGTACCCGCCGAGGCCCACGGCGAGGAGCATCGCCTCGTCCCTGGGCAGGCCGGTGTCCTCCGCGATGACCTCGCAGATCGCCTCCGCGCACTGGAGCGTGACGCGGTCGACCCGCTCGCGCACCGCCGACTCGTTCGTCAGGTCGGACTCGAAGACCAGGCGGAAGGCGCCGCCCTCGTTCTCGACGTACGCGAAATAGGCGTCCATCGTCGCGGCGACGCGGAGCTTGTTGTCCGTGGTGGACGCCAGAGCCGTGCGCACCGACTGCAGCAGCGACTCGCAGTGCTGGTCGAGCAGGGCCAGGTAGAGGTCGAGCTTGCCCGGGAAGTGCTGGTAGAGCACCGGCTTGCTGACGCCGGCGCGCTCGGCGATGTCGTCCATCGCCGCCGCGTGGTAACCCTGCGCGACGAATACTTCCTGTGCCGCCCCGAGGAGCTGGTTGCGTCGGGCACGGCGCGGCAGCCGTGTGCCCCGCGGGCGCGCCGCCTCTGTCTGCTCGATGGCTGTCACGCCGCCTCCCAAATCGTCCGATGTGCGGTGAGCGCCGCGCCGCCATCGTACTTTTCGGTAACTGCGATGTGCGCGGTGCGAGCGCAGAATTTCACGGACTGGACGTCCGCAGAAGTGCTGCGCGGCGGTGCGTAGCAGGGCAAACACGGTCAGGACCGCGCCGTGCCCTCTCGCCGTCGCCGGGCCGGACAGGGCCTAGCGGTAGTCGTCCTCGTCGAGGGTGACGACGCGGGCCTGTTCGGCGAGGTCGGCCTCGCTCGCGACGCTGGGGTCGGCCCCTTCCAGGGGTTCGTCCCTGCTGGGGGCGAGGTCCGTGTGCTGCTCGGCCGCGTCCGCCTCCGGGGCCTCGACGTCCGGTTCGGCCTCGGTGGCTTCCACCTCGAAGGTGTCCGGATCGGTGGGGTCGACACTCATGTATTGGCTCTCTTCCCTTGCGGTACTCGGTTGCCCTGGTGGTAGCGAGTGCCCCCTGCGCCCTCTTTCCATGACTCTTTTCGTCGGCTGTTTCGAGCGTAGAAGAGACGCGGACGAGGCGCTACGCGATCCGTGTGCGGTCTGTGACGCCGAACACGTGAACTACCGCGTGATCGTCTCGTAACATTGCCGCATGTCTTCGACCGATCTGCCGAACCTGCTGGCCACCGCAGCCGCGCCCAAGCCGGGTGCCGTGGCGGTCGCGGAGGGGGAGCGGCTCGACTCGGTCGGTCTGCCCGGGCTCTCGCTGACGGTGCGTTCCAGGCCCTCCGTCCGCCCTGGACTGCCGCCCGCGCTGTTCGTGCACGGGCTCGGCGGCTCCTCGCAGAACTGGTCGGCCCTGATGCCGCATCTGGAGGACGTCGTCGACTGCGAGGCGCTGGACCTGCCCGGCTTCGGGGACTCCCCGCCGCCGGACGACGGGGACTACTCCGTCACCGGACACGCCCGCGCGGTGATCCGCTACCTCGACGCGCGCGACCGCGGCCCGGTCCACCTCGTCGGGAACTCGCTGGGCGGCGCCATCACGACCCGCGTCGCCGCGGTCCGCCCCGACCTCGTCCGGACGCTGACGCTGGTCTCGCCCGCCCTGCCCGAGCTGCGGGTTCAGCGCACGGCGGTGCCGACCGGGCTGCTCGCGGTGCCGGGCGTCGTCTCCCTCTTCACGCGGCTCACCAGGGAGTGGACGCCGGAGCAGCGGGTGCGCGGCGTGATGGGGCTCTGTTACGGCGACCCGGCCAAGGTGACGCCGGAAGGGTTCAGCGCGGCGGTGCGGGAGATGGAGCGCAGGCTCCAGCTCCCCTACTTCTGGGACGCGATGGCCCGCTCGGCGCGCGGCATCGTGAACGCGTACACGCTGGGCGGTCAGCACGGGCTCTGGCGGCAGGCCGAGCGCGTGCTCGCGCCGACCCTGCTCGTGTACGGCGGGCGCGATCTGCTCGTCTCGTTCCGCATGGCCCGCAGGGCCGCCGCGGCGTTCCGCGATTCCCGCCTCCTGACGCTGCCCGACGCGGGGCACGTCGCGATGATGGAGTACCCCGAGACGGTGGCCACGGCCTTCCGTGAACTCCTGGTCGACACGGGCGAGTCCGAGGACGCGCTCCGGCGCGACCCGCACACGGGTTCGGGGAGCTGAGGCGGGGCGTGGGACGTCACAGCCGCCGGGATCCGGCCGACACGAGTGACCACAACAGCACCTCGGGGGTACCGAAGTCGCGCGCGGCGGCCCCGCAGCCCGGTCCCGTGCCCGGCACAGGGCGGCGCAGGCGGTCCGCCGAGGCGGACGGCACACCGGCGCAGGGCACGCCCGCTCATGGGACGCCCGCTCACGGCACACCGGCTCACGGGACGCCCGTGAACGGCACGCCGGCCCACGGCACGCCCCGGCCGACCCCGCCCCACGGCGTACCGCAGGTGCGGGGCGGGCATCCGGAGCAGCGCGAGTCCGGCGGCGGCTGGGGAGAGGCCCCCGGGACCGGCGCCGACACGGGTGCCGGAAGCGGTGCCGACACCGGCGGCCGTCCCCGGATCGGGCGGCGCGGGCGCGGCGTGCCAGGACCCCGTCAGGAGTACGTGGCCGCCTTCCCCGACGACCTCCCCGAGGGCTTCACCCCGGCCGCGCCCCTGCCCGATGGGTGCGAGCCCGCCGAGCCGCACCCGGGCGCCCAGCCCCCGCCTCCCCGCGACCCGTACGCCTCCGTCACCGACTGGGGCGACGCCGAGGCCCAACTCGGCGACCGGGACGGCGACTTCATCGACGGTGAGGGCCCCGGCGGCAAGAAGGGCGGGCGGGGGCGCCGCACCCTCGTCGGTGTCGCGGCCGCCGCCGTGACCACGCTCCTCGCGGTCGTCGTGGCGGGGCAGGTCGCGGGCGGCGCGAAAGGCTCCGGTACGGGCACGAAGGCGGCGCCCGGCGGCCCGCGCGACACCAAGGACCCGGCCTCCCGCTCGGACCGCCGTCCCACGCCCGCGGAGGCGGCGGCCCCGGAGACGTACGACCAGAAGATGGGCAAGAAGGTCCCGCTGGACCCGAAGCTGAAGGCGTCCGGCGACTTCGAGGCGATGCCGGGGTTCGAGAAGGCGCCCGGCAAGGGACAGCTGTTCCGCTACCGCGTCGACGTCGAGAAGGGGCTCGGCCTCGACGGGAAGCTCTTCGCGCAGGCCGTGCAGAAAACCCTGAACGACGACCGGAGTTGGGCCCACGACGGAGCCCGTACCTTCGAGCGGATCTCGTCCGGGCGCCCCGATTTCGTCGTCACGCTGGCGAGTCCCGGGACGACCGCCGCCTGGTGCGCCAAATCCGGTCTGGACACCACCCAGGACAATGTGTCGTGCGATTCCGCGGCGACGGACCGCGTGATGATCAACGCCTATCGGTGGGCGCAGGGCGCCAAGACCTACGGCGACGCCATTCACCCGTACCGTCAGATGCTCATCAATCACGAGGTCGGGCACCGGCTCGGGCACAATCACACGGACTGCACGAAGAGCGGACAGCTCGCTCCCGTCATGCAGCAGCAGACGAAATTCCTCGAGCACGACGGCATCAAATGCAAGGCCAACCCCTGGGTGTTCCCGAAGAGTTGAGCCGGGCGGCCCGTCCGGGGCCGGTCGCCGCTTTGACATCGGGCAAAACGTCGTACATATTTTCACGCATGTCGAACCGTCACGCCTCGTCGAGCGCCGCCCTTGAGCTGGCGCTGTTCGGCGTGACCGCGCTCTGCGTGGCCGACATCCACTGTTGCTGACGCCCGCCCCGGCGAATGCGTCGCTTCTTCCCGGCTGTACTCGTATCGGTGTGCCCGTAGCCGTTCCCGGCTGCCCGTGACCGCATCCCAGCCGTTTTCCGCTGCCTCCGTGCCGCGTTCTCACGCCTTCTCCGGGGCGAGCTCCGCTCGGTATCCGCTCCCTTTTCCGATGAATCCGCTGCCCTCTTTCCGCAGCGCCCCCGAGAGGTCTCTTTCCGATGCGTCAATCGCCCGTCATGGTCCGCCGCTTGGCAGCGGTATCCGTCAGCCTGGTCCTGGCCTCGGGCGCCGTCGCCTGCGCCGGCCCCAAGGGTGGCGGCACCGGCTCCGGCACCGGCGGCGGGGGGACGCCGGCCGAGGGCGGCACGCTCACCGTCCTCAACCGCGCCCCGCAGACCGACTTCGACCCCGCCCGGCTCTACACCTCCGGCGGCGGCAACGTGCCGAGCCTCGTCTTCCGCACCCTGACCACCCGCAACCGCGAGAACGGCGCCAAGGGCGCCGAGGTCGTGCCGGACCTCGCCACCGATCTGGGCAGGCCGAGCAGGAACGCCACGGTGTGGACGTACACCCTGAAGAAGGGCGTCAAGTACGAGGACGGCTCGCCGATCACCTCGGCCGACGTGAAGTACGGCATCGAGCGGTCCTTCGCCGCCGAACTCAGCGGCGGGGCGCCCTACTTGAGGGACTGGCTCGTCGGTGGCGCCACGTACCAGGGCCCGTACAAGGACAAGAGCGGCAAGGGGCTCGCTTCCATCGAGACGCCCGACGCGCGCACCATCGTCTTTCATCTGAACAAGCCCGAGGGCGAGTTCCCCTACCTGGCGACGCAGACGCAGTTCACGCCCGTGCCGAAGGCCAAGGACAAGGGCACCAAGTACGAGGAGCACCCCCTCTCGTCCGGCCCGTACAAGGTCGTCAGGAACGAGAACGACGGCGAGCGGCTCCGCCTGGAGCGCAACCCGCACTGGTCCGCGAAGACCGACCCGGAGCGCAAGGCCTACCCGGACATCATCGACGTACGCTCCGGACTCGACGCGTCCGTCATCAACCAGCGGCTCGCCGCGGGCCGGGGCGCCGATGCCGCCGCCGTCACCACCGACACCAACCTCGGCCCGGCCGAGCTCGCCAAGGTCACCGGCGACAAGGAACTGGCCTCGCACGTCGGCACCGGACACTTCGGCTACACCAACTACCTCGCCTTCAACCCGAAGGTGAAGCCGTTCGACGACCCCAAGGTGCGCCAGGCCGTCGCCTACGCCGTGGACCGCTCCTCGGTCGTCAACGCCGCCGGCGGCTCCTCGCTCGCCGAACCCGCCACCACCTACCTGCCGAACCAGAAGTCCTTCGGATACACGAAGTACGACCACTTCCCGGCGGGCCCGAACGGCGACCCGAAGAAGGCCAGGGAGCTCTTGAAGAAGGCCGGGTACAAGAACGGGCCGACCATCACGCTCACCCACTCCAACGCCAAGGGCCTCGAGACCGGCCCCGAGATCGCCACCGCGATCCAGGACGCCCTCAAGAAGGCCGGGTTCACCGTCGAGCTGCGGGGCCTCGAAGAGAACGACTACAACGAAAAGACCCACAGCGCCAAGGACGAGCCCGGCCTCTTCCTCGCCCACTGGGGCGCCGACTGGCCCTCCGGCGGCCCCTTCCTCGCCCCGATCTTCGACGGCCGGCAGATCGTGAAGGACGGCTCCAACTTCAACTCCGCCTTGCTCGACGACAGTTCGGTCAACCACGAGATCGACGAGATCAACAAGCTGACCGACCTCAAGGCCGCCGCCAAGCGGTGGGGCGCGCTCGACGAGAAGATCGGCCGGCGGGCGCTCACCGTGCCGCTCTTCCACCCGGTCTACAAGCGCCTGTACGGCAAGGACGTCACCAACGTCGTCATCAGCGACTGGACCGGTGTCCTCGACGTCTCCCAGGTCGCGGTGAAGTCGTCGTGACCGCCCGCTCCGTCTTCTGGGGGCGGCTGCGCGCACAGCGCGCCGCCCTCGCGGCGGCCGGCGTCGTCGCCCTGCTCGTCGTCGTGGCGCTCGCGGCGCCGCTGCTCACCGCCCTGGAGGGGCAGGACCCCACCACGTACCACCCCGACCTCGTCGACTCGGCGCGCGGCGGCGTCCCGACCGGCCCGCTCGGCGGGATCAGCGGCGAGCACTGGCTCGGCGTCGAGCCGCAGACCGGCCGGGACCTCTTCGCGCGCCTGGTGTACGGGGCGCGGGTCTCGCTCGGCGTCGCGCTCGCCGCCACCGTCGTGCAGCTGGTCATCGGGGTCGCCGTCGGCGTCGCCGCCGGGTTCGGCGGCCGCTGGGCGGACCAGGTCCTCAGCAGGGCCACCGACGTGTTCGTGGCGCTGCCGCTGATGGTCTTCGCGCTCGCGCTGATGGCCGTGGTGCCGGACGGCTTCCCCCGGCCCGTCCTCGTCGCCCTCGTCATCGGCCTCATCGCCTGGGGCGGCGTCGCCAGGATCGTGCGCGCGCAGACCGTCACGCTCAAGGAGCTCGACCACGTGGCCGCGGCCCGGCTCAGCGGCTGGGGCGGCGTACAGATCGCCCGACGCGAACTGCTGCCCGCGCTCGCCGCGCCCGTCATCACCTACGCCGCGCTGCTCGTCCCCGGCAACATCACCGCCGAGGCGGCGCTGTCCTTCCTCGGGGTGGGCGTCAAGCCCCCCACCCCGTCCTGGGGACAGATGCTCACGGCCGCGGACGTCTGGTACCAGGCCGCCCCGCAGTACCTGCTGTTCCCGGCCGGCGCGCTGTTCGTGACCGTCCTGGCGCTCACCGTCCTCGGCGACGGCGTGCGCACCACACTCGACCCGCGGACCGCCTCGCGGCTGAAGATCGGCACGGGCCGCAAGCGGGAGGCCGCCGCATGACCGGCTTCCTCGCGCGGCGCGTCGTGGGCGCCGCGGTCACCCTCCTGATCATCTCCGTGATCGTCTACGCGGTGTTCTACGCCGCGCCCGGCGACGTCGCCCAGATCACCTGCGGACCGCGCTGCTCGCCCGCCCAAGTGCACCAGGTCGCCGCGCAGTTGCGGCTCGACGACCCGCTGTACGTCCGCTACTGGGACTTCCTGCAGGGCCTGGTCGTCGGCCGCGACCACTCCACCGGCACGGGCACCGAACACTGCGGCGCGCCCTGCCTCGGCATCTCCTACCAGAGCGACCAGCAGGTCACCGCGCTGATCCTGGCGAAGCTGCCGGTCACCGGGTCGCTCGCCCTCGGCGCCATGGTGCTGTGGCTGCTCCTCGGCGTCGGCACCGGAGTGCTCGCCGCCTGGCGGCGCGGCCGGCTCGGCGAGCGCGTGCTGACCGCCGTGACGCTCGCGGGCACCGCCACGCCCGTCTTCGTCATCGGTCTGCTCCTCATGATCGTCGTCTGCGGTCAGCTCCAGTGGCTGCCCTTCCCGCAGTACGTGCCCTTCGCCGACGACCCGACGCAGTGGGCGTGGAACCTGCTCCTGCCCTGGCTCTCGCTCGCGCTGATCGAGGCCGCCAAGTACGCGCGGCTGACCCGCTCCTCGATGCTGGAGACGCTCGCCGACGACCACGTGCGCACCTTCCGCGCGTACGGGGTGGGGGAGCGGACGATCATCGGGAGGCACGCGCTGCGGGGTGCCGTCGCGCCGGTCATCGCCCTGACCGCCAACGACTTCGGGTCGATGTTCGGGGGTGCCGTGCTCACCGAGACGCTGTTCGGGCTGCCCGGCCTCGGCCGCGAACTCGTCCACGCCGTCAAGGTCGTCGACCTGCCGGTGGTCGTCGGGATGGTCATGGTCACCGGCTTCTTCGTGGTGCTCGCCAACGCCGTCGCGGACTTCCTGTACGCGGCGGCCGACCGAAGGGTGGTGCTGTCGTGACGCTCGTCCAAGTCGACGATCTGACCGTCGAGTTCGGGTCCGGGAAGGATGCCGTCCATGCCGTCGACGGCATCTCCTTCACCCTGGAGAAGGGCGGCGCGCTCGCCCTCGTCGGTGAGTCCGGCTCCGGAAAGTCCACCGTGGCGTCCGCGCTGCTCGGCCTGCACCGGGGCACGGGAGCGCGCGTCGGCGGATCGGTGCTGGTCGACGGCGTCGACGTACAGCGGGCCTGTGAGGCCGAACTGCGGCGGCTGCGCGGCGGGACGGCCGCGATGGTCTTCCAGGACCCGCTCTCCTCCCTCGACCCGTACTACGCGGTGGGCGACCAGATCGCCGAGGTGTACCGCGTGCACACGGCGGCGTCCCGGCGGGCGGCACGCGCGCGTGCCGTGGCGGTGCTCGACCGGGTCGGCATCCCCGACGCCGCGCGCCGCTCCCGCTCGCGTCCGCACGAGTTCAGCGGCGGCATGCGGCAACGCGCCCTCATCGCCATGGCGCTGGCCTGCGAGCCCGCGCTGCTCGTCGCCGACGAACCGACCACCGCGCTCGACGTCACCGTCCAGGCCCAGATCCTCGACCTGCTGCACACGCTGCGCGATGAGACGGGCATGGGGCTGCTCCTGGTCACCCACGACGTGGGCGTCGCCGCCGAGAGCGTCGACGAGGTGCTGGTCATGCGGAACGGGCGCGCGGTGGAGCGCGGGGCGGTGCGAGAAGTGCTCGGCGCGCCGGGGAGGGCGTATACCCGGCAGCTCCTGAAGGCCGTACCGCGCGTGGACGCGCCGCTGCTCCGGGAGGCGGGGGGAGGCGGTGAGGTCGTGCTCGAAGCCACCGGCCTGCGCCGGGAGTTCGGGCGCGGCCGGCGCGCGGTCACCGCCGTCGACGACGTCTCGCTCACCGTCCGCCGCGGGGAGACCCTCGGCATCGTGGGCGAGAGCGGCAGCGGCAAGACCACGCTCGGCCGCATGCTGGTGGGCCTCCTGGAGCCGACCGCGGGACGACTGCGGCACGCGGGCGCGCAGACGCCCGGCGGGCGGGTGGTGCCCGGGGTGCAGATGGTGTTCCAGGACCCCGTCTCCTCGCTCAATCCGCGGCGCTCCGTCGGCGAGTCCATCGCCGACCCGCTGCGGGCGCGGGGCGAGAGCGACTCCCTCGTACGGGGGCGGGTGCGCGAACTCCTGGGGCGCGTGGGGCTCGAACCGGCGCACTACGACCGCTACCCGCACGAGTTCAGCGGCGGACAGCGCCAGCGCGTGGGCATCGCGCGGGCGCTCGCGGCAGAGCCCCGGCTCATCGTCTGCGACGAGCCGGTCTCCGCCCTCGACGTGACGACGCAGGCCCAGGTGACGGCGCTGCTCGCGGAGTTGCAGCGCGAGCTCGGCCTCGCGCTGGTCTTCATCGCGCACGACCTCGCGGTGGTCCGGCAGGTCAGCGACCGTGTCGCGGTGATGCGCCGGGGCCGGATCGTCGAGGAGGGCCCGGTCGCCGAGGTCTACGGGACGCCCCGGGACCCCTACACCAGGCGGCTCCTCGCGGCGGTTCCCGCGCTCGACCCGGAGGCGGCGGCCAGGCGCCGCGACGCCCGCAAGGAGCTGGAAGCGGCCTGAGAAACCGGCGGCGGCACGCGGACGCCATGGCTCCAGAGGTGGCCGCAGCCTGACTCTCCGTGGCGAAATGGGGCGTCCGAGGCGTTATAGCGCGACAGAACGCCACCGGCCCGGGAAAGTTACTGCCGTTCACCCCTTCTGGTGGCGCGATGGACAACCGTCCGTCGCGCCACCCGCATGACCGCATACGTTCGTCCCGCTGCGAGCCGTCGGACCAACGGCGGCTCCCCAGACGGGAGATCGGGGGTGCGCTCGTGCGCGTCGGACTGCTTACGGAGGGTGGCTACCCGTATGTGGACGGTGAGGCCAGGCTCTGGTGCGACCGGCTCGTGCGCGGGCTCGGGCAGCACGAGTTCGACGTCTACGCCCTCAGCCGCAGCGAGTGCCAGGAGGCCCGGGGCTGGGTCGAACTGCCGCCCCAGATCGGCCGGGTGCGGACCGCGCCGCTGTGGACCGTCGACGACGACGCGCTCTGTGCCGCCGGGCCCCGGGGCGGGCGCGGACGGCGGGCCCGGCGCCGGTTCGCCGAGTGCTTCGGGGAGCTGGCGGACGCGGTGTGCCGGGGTGGTTCCGGCGCCGTGGACGGCGGGTCGCCGGACGGCCGCGCCGACGTGGCGGACCGTTTCAGCAGCGCCCTGTACGGGCTCGCCGAACTCGCCCGCGACGAGGGCGGACTGGTCGGCGCGCTGCGCTCCGAGTCCGCCGTCCGCGCACTGGAACGCGCCTGCCGCGCGCCCGGCGCACTGCGGGCCGCGCACGCCGCCCGCGTGCCCGACCTGCTCGCCGCCGTGGGCCTGATCGAGCGGGCGCTGCGGCCGCTCTCCCTCGACTGGTACGGCTCCGACGGGCTCGGCGCCGTCGACCTGTGCCACGCCACCTCCGGCGGCCCCGCGGCGCTGCCCGGACTGCTCGCCGGACACTTCGCCGGAGTACCGCTGCTCGTGACCGAGTACGGGGTCCAGCTGCGGGCGCACTACCTCGCCGCGGGCGAGCTGGACCTGAGCGCGCCGGCGCGGGCGCTGCTCGCCTCCTTCCACGGCCTCCTCACCGCCGAGGTCTACCGCAGGGCCGCCCTCATCACCCCCGGCAACACCCACGTCCGGCGCTGGCAGGAGCGGTGCGGCGCCGACCGCGCCAAGCTCCGCACGGTCTACCCCGGCATGGAGGCCGGCCGCTTCGCTGAGATAGGCGAGGGGGACGAGGCACCCGACGGCGACCCCGGCACCCTCCTCTGGGTCGGCCGCATCGAGCCGGCCAAGGACCTGATCTCCCTGCTCCACGCCTTCGCGGAGATCCGCGCGGACGTGCCCGGCGCCCGCCTGCGGATCGTCGGGGCGCCCGCCGAGGGGCCCGAGGCCCGCGCGTACCTCGCGCACTGCCGGGCCCTCGCCGCGCAGCTCTTCCCCGACGAGGCGAAGGGCGCACACGCCGTCGGCGACAACCCCGTCTCCTTCGAGGAGATCGGCGGCCCCGACGTGCCCGACCTCGTCGACGCCTATGCCTGTGGGAGCGTCGTCGTCCTCTCCAGCGTCGTCGAGGGCTTCCCGATCAGCCTGGTCGAGGCCATGTTCTGCGGACGCGCGACCGTCTCGACCGACGTCGGTGCCGTGGTCGAGGTCATCGGCGGCACCGGGCTCGTCGTGCCGCCGCGCAATCCGCGGGCGCTCGCGGAGGCGTGCGTGGCGCTCCTGCGCGACCCCGGCCGGCGCGCACGCCTGGGCGCGGCGGCCCGGGCGCGCGCCCTCGAACTCTTCACCGTCGAGCAGAACGTCGCGGCTTTCCGGAGCATTTATCTGGAGATCGTCTCGCACTGTCCCGTGCGCAGGGACGCCGTGGACGAGACGGGCGAGCCGGTGCCCTTCGCCCACCCGGCCGAGGCGTATCTCCCCGGCCGCTGGGCGGTGGCCGTGGGCCCCGTGCCGTCCGGGGCGGAGCCGGGGGCCGAGGGCGCCGGAGTGCCGAGCTGGGCCGTGACGGACGAGGCCGCGGCGGACGAGGCCCTGACGGAGGAAGAGGGGGCCACCGTATGAAGCGGCGGCAGGAGACGCTCGGCACGGCAGACGCGCCGCACGCTCCACGGGGCGCCGAGGGCTGGGACACCCGCTCCGAGGAACTGCTCGCGGAGACGGCGCTTACGCCGGGGGGTGAGGGGCGTGCGGTTCGGGTGGAGCAGGGGGAGCGGGCGGAGTGGCCGGAGCCGGTGGGGGTGCCCGGTGCCGGGTCTGCCGAGCCTGCCGCGCCGGTGGGGGAGGGGACGGTGCCACGCCCCGGGGAGGGGATGGTGCATCGCGCACCCCGCGCCTGCCACACCGCCCCCGCCCACGCGGCCCGGCCCGCCCCCGCCCGGCGCGGTGCCGCTGACCCCGTGAAGGCCCTCATGCACCGCCACCGTGAGCTGTGCGAGCGCGCCGTCGACCCGCTGGAGATCGCGGCGGGGCTGGAGGCGCACGGCGTCACCGACCGGACGGCCGCGCGCTTCCGGCACCGGGACGTGTTCGCGCTCGCCGAGGAGATGTACGCGCGCGTGCCCCGCGGCGAGGACGACACCGCGCGCCGCACCGCCTCCGACGAGGCGCCCGGCGCGGGTGCGCGCACGGGAGACCGCGACGGGGTGGCACCGGCGCGCGGCGGACGCAGCGGTCCCGGCCGCCCCGGCGGCATACCTGAAGTACCGCCGGGCTGGGCCCTGTTCGCGCTGCTGCCCGGCGCCGCCTGCGCGGCCACGGTGGCCGGCCTCGGCCTCGCCCATGGCACCGCGCGGCTCGTGATCACGCCCGCCGGAGCGCTCGCCGTCGCCCTCGCGCTGTGCGTCGCCCTGCGGCGCGGTCCGTTGCGCGCCGTCACGCGGCCCTGGCCCGCCACGCGCGCGTGGGTCTGCTGGCTCCTCGCGTACGCCCTGCTCGGCGACGGCCTGCTGCGGGGCGTCCTCGCGGACGGCCCCGACGCACCCGGCGGGCCCGGCGACCTGTGGGACCCCGCCGTCGCCGCCGTCCTCGGTCTCGCCCTCGCCGTCGCGCCCGCGATCTGGTGCGCCCGTCTCTTCGCGGTACGGGCCGGGGGCCGGCTCGCCGCCAGCCGCGGGCTCGACGAGTTCGCCGCCTCCGTAAGGCCGTTGCTGCTCGGCGTGGTCACGCTGTTCCTCGGCGCCCTCGCAGTGCTGCTCGCCCTGGCGGACGCGCTCGTCCCCGACGCGGCCGGCCGGGCGGGCGGCCACCCGGCCGGCGGCCCGCCCGCGCTCGCGGGAGCCGCCGCCCTCGGCGCGCTGCTGCTGCTCGCCCGGCTCCTCGGCGTCTACGGCTTCACCCGTGCCCCCGCCCTGCTGCTCGGCGCGGCCGGCGCCTGCGAAGCCGCCGCCCTTGCCCTGGTCTTCGCGGGCCGGCTGCCCGGCTGCGACGCGCTGGCCGCGCCCGTCAGGGCCGCCGTCGACGCGGGAGGACCGGGTGTCGTACCGGCCGCCGCGTGCGGCGCGGCCGCCCTCGCCCTCCTGGTCCACGCGGCCAGGACCCTCGCCCTCGCCTCGGCCCACGCCGTCCCCCGTGACGCGCCGTGAGCCGCCGGCCGGCAGACCATCCGACCACTCTCCCGCGGGGCCGACACCGCGGGCCTCACCCCGTGCACCACGGCAACACCCCGAAGGAGAAAGACAGATGACCACCAGCAGCCGTCTCCGCCTCCGAGCGGCCACTCCGGGAGGTGCCCGATGAGGGTGCTGCTGATCGGAGCCAACGGATACCTCGGCCGGTTCGTCGCCGACCGGCTGCTCGCCGACCCGGCCGTGCAGCTCACCGCGCTCGGCCGCAGCGACGACTCGGACGTACGGTTCGACCTCGCGGGCGGAAGCCCCGGCGCGCTCACCCGCTTCCTGGACGCCGTGCACCCGGGCGTCGTCATCAACTGCGCCGGCGCCACCCGTGGCGGCGCCCGCGAGCTGACCCGGCACAACACCGTCGCCGTCGCCACCATCTGCGAGGCCCTGCGCCGCAGCGGCTGCGGGGCGCGCCTCGTGCAGCTGGGCTGCGGCGCCGAGTACGGGCCGAGCCAGCCCGGCTCCTCCACGGCCGAGGACGCCGTGCCGCGCCCCGGCGGGCCCTACGGCGTCAGCAAGCTGGCCGCCACCGAACTGGTGCTGGGCTCCGGGCTCGACGCCGTCGTCCTCCGCGTCTTCTCGCCCGCCGGACCCGGCACGCCCGCCGGCTCACCGCTCGGCCGGCTCGCGGAGGCCATGCGGCGCGCGATGCAGGCCGGGGACGGCGAGCTCAAACTCGGCGGGCTCGGGGTGCAGCGGGACTTCGTCGACGTGCGCGACGTGGCGCGCGCCGTGCACGCCGCCTCGCTCTCCGCCGCCCAGGGCGTGGTCAACATCGGCGCGGGCCGTGCCGTACGGCTGCGCGACGCGGCGGCCGTACTGGCCCGGGTCGCGGGGTACGGCGGCGCGCTGCACGAGCTCGACCAGGTGCCCGTGCGGGCGGCGATCGGCCACCCCCGCGGCGAGTCCGAGCACGGGGTGCCGACGGCCGCGTACCCCTATCCGGACGGGTGCGGCAGCTGGCAGCAGGCCGACGTGCGCACCGCGCGCGACCGCCTCGGCTGGCGGCCCCGGATCAATCTCGAGGAGTCCCTCGCCGACATCTGGATGGAGGCCGCATGCCGCATCTGACCAGGTCCGCGCGGAGTGCCGCGAGCACCGAGGTGCGGGTCGGCTTCGGTGTCCCCGGCTTCGCCCACCCGCTCGTCGCCCCCGTCGAATGGGCCGAGCTCACCCGGCCGGGCACCCCCCTGAAGTGGGTTGTCCTGAATGTCGCGAACGGCCCGGGTGAGCGGCCCGATCCGCACTGCCTGGAGGCGGCGGGACGGCTGCGGAACGGGGGAGTCCGCGTGCTCGGCCACCTCGACGCGGCGTACGGCGCCCGCTCCTTCGGCGAGCTGGTCTCCGACGCGCACCGCTACCTCGACTGGTACCGGGTCGACGGCTTCTCGCTGGACCGCTGCCCGACCGAACGGGCCGCGCTCCCGGAGGTGCGCAGGACGGTGGCGACGCTGCGGGCGCTCGTCGACGACGCCCACATCGTGCTCGGCCACGGCACCCATCCGTACCCCGGATACGCCGAGACGGGCGACCAGTTGGTGACCTTCGCCGGGCCGTGGAGCGATTACCGCTGGTCGCAGGTGGCGGAGTGGACCGCCGATTACCCGCCCGAGCGCTTCTGCCACTTCGTGCACGGCGTGCCGCGCGGCCACCTGGACGAGGCGCTGCGCGTCGCCCGCTGGCAGGGCGCCTCGACGATCTACTTCACCGACCGCGCCGGCACGGGCGACGGGGACGACCCCTGGGAGTCCCTGCCCGGCTACTGGGACGACATCGTCTCGCGTGTCGGGACGGGTATCTCGGAATGAAAAAGGGCGTGGCAGTGTTACAGGCAGAACAACCGTTCCGCACAACCGACCAACGGAGTCCCCGTGTCGCTGCCACCCCTGGTCGAGCCCGCCGCCGAGCTCACCGTCGACGAGGTCCGCAGGTACTCCCGCCACCTGATCATCCCCGACGTCGGGATGGACGGGCAGAAGCGGCTGAAGAACGCCAAGGTGCTCTGTGTGGGCGCCGGCGGCCTCGGGTCGCCGGCGCTGATGTACCTGGCCGCGGCCGGTGTCGGCACGCTCGGCATCGTCGAGTTCGACGAGGTCGACGAGTCCAACCTGCAGCGCCAGATCATCCACAGCCAGGCGGACATCGGCCGCTCCAAGGCGGAGTCCGCGAAGGACTCGGTCCTCGGCATCAACCCGTACGTCAACGTGATCCTCCACGAAGAGCGGCTCGAGGCCGACAACGTGATGGAGATCTTCGGCCAGTACGACCTGATCGTCGACGGCACGGACAACTTCGCCACCCGGTACCTGGTCAACGACGCGTGCGTGCTCCTCAACAAGCCGTACGTCTGGGGCTCCATCTACCGCTTCGACGGCCAGGCCTCCGTCTTCTGGAGCGAGCACGGCCCGTGCTACCGCTGCCTCTACCCGGAGCCCCCGCCGCCCGGCATGGTCCCCTCCTGCGCCGAGGGCGGCGTGCTCGGCGTGCTCTGCGCGTCGATCGGCTCCATCCAGGTCACCGAGGCGATCAAGGTCCTGGCCGGCGTGGGCGACCCGCTGGTCGGCCGCCTGATGATCTACGACGCCCTGGAGATGCAGTACCGCCAGGTCAAGGTCCGCAAGGACCCCGACTGCGCGGTCTGCGGCGAGAACCCCACCGTCACCGAGCTCATCGACTACGAGGCCTTCTGCGGCGTCGTCTCCGAGGAGGCCCAGGAGGCGGCGGCCGGTTCGACGATCACTCCCAAGCAGCTCAAGGAGTGGATCGACGCGGACGAGAAGATCGAGATCATCGACGTCCGGGAGCAGAACGAGTACGAGATCGTCTCGATCCCCGGCGCCAAGCTGATCCCCAAGAACGAGTTCCTGATGGGCAACGCCCTCCAGGACCTCCCGCAGGACAAGAAGATCGTCTTGCATTGCAAGACGGGTGTCCGGTCCGCGGAAGTCCTGGCCGTGCTGAAGTCCGCGGGCTTCGCGGACGCGGTCCACGTGGGCGGCGGCGTGATCGGCTGGGTCAACCAGATCGAGCCCGAGAAGCCGGTCTACTAGGCGTAGCGCGACACGGAGAAGGGGCCCGTACCGTCACGGTGCGGGCCCCTTCTCCGTCGGCGGGGGGCCCGTCAGGACGAGCAGACCGTGCCGTCCTTCGGGGTCTTGCCCTCCAGCAGGTACGTGTTGATCGCGCCGTCGACGCAGGAGCTGCCGTTGCCGTACGCCCCGTGGCCCTCGCCCTTCCAGGTGAGGTGCACGCCCACGTCCTTGCCGAGCTCGTCCGCCATCTTGCGGGCGCCCTCGTAGGGGGTGGCCGGGTCGCCCGTGTTGCCGACGACGAGGATGGGGGCCGCGCCCGGCGCGCTCACGTCCGGGGAGTCGTAAAGACCGGGCACCGGCCACTCGTGGCACCAGCCCGCCGTGTCCCAGCCCAGGAACTCCCCGAAGACGGGCGAGATGCCGCGGAACCGGTCCAGGCGCTTCTTCGCCTCCTCCGGAGTGGGCCGCGCCTTCGCGTCCAGGCAGGAGATCGCCCGCTGGGAGTGGCTCTGCGTGCTGTAGTGCCCGGAGGGGTCGCGTTCGTTGTACGCGTCGGCGAGCTGGAGCAGTGCGGAGCCGTCGCCCTTCTCGGCGTCCGCGAGGGCGCGGGTCAGCGCGGGCCAGGTCTGCTTGCTGTAGAGCGTGACCAGGATGCCGGTGCTGGCGAGGGACTCGGTCAGCTTGCGGTCGCCGGAGGCGCGCATCGGCTCGGCGTCCAGGTGCTTGAAGAGCTTCGCCAGCTTCGCCGTCCCGGCCTTCGGGTCCTGGCCGCGGGAGTTGAAGTAGTTGTCGAGGGCGCGCTGGAAGCCCCTCGCCTGGTTCTCCGCGTGGGCGATCGAGTCCGCGGTCGGGTCGACGACCGCGTCGAACATGAGACGGCCTACGCGCCGGGGGAACAAGTGGGCGTACGTGCCGCCGAGTTCGGTGCCGTACGAGACGCCGAAGTAGTGCAGCTTGTCGTCGCCGAGGACCTGGCGCATGACGTCCATGTCGCGGGCGGCCTCGACCGTCGAGATGTGCCCGATGACCTTCTTCGCGTTCCGCGCGCACCCCGCGCCGAACTCCGCCGCGTCCTTGAAGTACGCCTTCTCCTCGGCCGGGGTGTCCGGCGTGAGGTCGACCGTCTTCTCGGCGGCCTGCGTCGCCCTGTCGTCCCGGCAGCGCACGCCCTGGCTCGCGGCGACCCCGCGCGGGTCGAAGCTGACCAGGTCGTACCGCTCGCGCAGCTTGCCGTACGAGTCGGCGAAGGAGGGCAGGCCGGAGACGCCCGAGCCGCCGGGGCCGCCGAAGTTGAACAGGAGGGAGCCGATGCGGTGGCCCTTGCCCGTGCTCCTGGCACGGATCAGGGCGATGCCGATGGTGTCGCCGTCCGGCTTGTCGTAGTCCAGCGGGACCTTGAGCGTCGAGCACTGCCACTCGGCACCGGGCGTGCTGCCTCCCTCGGGCGCCTTGCAGCGGCCCCAGTCCAGCTTCTGGGAGGTCAGCGAGGCGGGCAGGGTCGAGGAGGGGTCCGGCTTCGGGGCGGGTCCCGGAGCCGAGGCCGAGGAGCCCTTCCCGTCGTCCGCGTCCCCGTCGTCGGACGAGCTGCAGCCGGCGGCCAGGCCCGCCACCAGGACTCCTGCGGCGGCCAGAGCCGTGGACCGTACGAAACGCTGCATGAAGGCGCTTCCCCCCTCGGAAGACAGTCAGGCCATAGTAGGCGGGGCCACCGACAGCGCCGGGAGGGGCCACCCGCGGCGGGCCGGGGCACCGTCGCGGGCGGTCGGGGCCTCGGTGGATCAGGAGCAGACCGTGTCCGCCTCCGGGACCTTCCCGTCGAGCAGATAGCCGTTCACGGCGTCGCGCACGCACGCGTTCTTGCTGTCGTACGCCCCGTGCCCCTGGCCCTTGTACGTCAGCTCGACGCCGACGCCCTTGCCGAGGGCCCGCGCCATCTTGCGGGCGCCCTCGTACGGAGTGGCCGGGTCGCCGGTGTTGCCGATGACGACGATGGGCGGCGCGCCCTCGGCGCTCACGTCGGGGTGGTCGGCCTGCCCGTCGACCGCCCAGTCGGTGCAACTGACCATGCCCCACGCCAGGTAGTCGCCGAACAGCGGCGACGCCTTGCGGAACTCGGGGAGTTTCCCGTCGACGTACTGCGGGGTGTAGCGCGCCTTGTCGTCGGCGCAGTTGATCGCGACGTTGGCGGACTGGATGTTGCTGTACCCACCGTCCTCGTTGCGCCCGTTCATCGAGTCGGAGAGCGCCATCAGGATCTTGCCGTCGCCTTCGTACGCCTCTTCGAGGCCCTGGGTGAGGTACGGCCAGAAGTCCTTGGAGTAGAGGGACTGCGCGATGCCGTTGGTGGCGGCGGTCTGCGTCAGTTCGCGGGGCGGAAGACCGCGGATCGGCTTTTCGTCGAGGTCCTTGAGCAGCTTGGCGATCTTCTCCTTGACCTGCTGTTCCGTGTCGCCGACCGGGCAGTCGTCCACCTGGGAGGTGCAGTCCTTCGCGAAGTTGTCGAGGGCGAGCTGGAACCCCTTGGCCTGGCCGAGGGAGCCCTGTTCGGCGTTCTCGGTGGGGTCGACGACCGCGTCGAAGACGGCCCGCCCCACCTTCTTGGGGAACAAGTGTGCGTAGACGCCGCCGAGTTCGGTGCCGTACGAGATCCCGAAGTAGTGCAGCTTGTCGTCGCCGAGGACCTGGCGCATCAGGTCCATGTCGCGGGCCGCGTCGGTGGTGCGGACGTGCGGGAGGGTCTTGCCCGCGTTCTTCTCGCAGCCGTCGTTGAAGGACCTCACGTTCTCGACGAGCTTCTTGCGCTCGGCGTCGTCGTCGGGCGTGGCGTCCTGCTGGAAGTAGGTGTCGAGCTGTTCGTCGTCCTCGCAGCGGATGCCCGCGCTGCGGCCGACGCCGCGCGGGTCGAAGCTGACCAGGTCGTAACGGGTGCGCAGCTTGGCGTACTCCTCCCCGAAGGCGGGCAGCGTGGTGACGCCCGATCCGCCGGGGCCGCCGAAGTTGAAGACCAGGGAGCCGATGCGCTTGTCCTCGGGGCCGTCGGCCGCCGCCTTGACCAGCGCGATGCCGATCGTGTCGCCCTTCGGCCTCGACCAGTCGAGGGGCGCCTTCATCGTGGCGCACTGCCACTCGGCGCCGCCCGGCAGCGGCGAGGGGGCGCTGCCGCCGCCCTCGGAGGCCGCCGGGGCCGGGCACTCCTTCCAGCTCAGTTTCTGAGCCGACAGGTCCTCGTCCTTGGAGTCGCTTCCGCCGCAGGCCGAGAGCGTCGCGGACAGGAGCAGGGCGGCGGCGGCCAGCGCGGTGACGCGCGGCTGGGACTGTGTGGGCATGTGCCCATCCTGCGCGGGGTCCCGACGGGACGCTCGGGGCGCGGGCCGTGTGGGTGAGGATCCCGCCCCCCGCGCCCGGCGATCCGGCGGCGCGCCACCCTCCGGGCCCGGCGTCAGCCCTCGGCGATCCGGCGGGCCGCCGCCGTCCCCGTCGCCACGCACGCCGCGACGCCCACGCCGTCGTACGCCGCGCCGCACAGCGCGATGCCGGGCAGCTCGCCGACGGCCTCGCGGACGCGGGCCACGCGGTCGATGTGGCCGACGCCGTACTGCGGGAGGCCGCGCTCCCAGCGGGTGACGCGGGCCGCGACGGGCTCACCGATGGAGCCGAGGGCCTGGTGCAGCTCGCGGACGGAGGTGCGGATCAGATGGCGGTCCGGGGTGGCGAGCCGGTGCTCCTCGGCGACACGGCCGATCGAGGTGCGCAGCAGGAAGAGGTCGGGCGCCGCCTCGCTCTGCCACCGCCACTTGTTGCCGAGGAACGTGGCGGCCTTGAGGGTGTGCCCGTCGACGGCCGGTACCAGGAAGCCGTTGCCCTCGGGCAGCCCCTCGCCACGCCTGCCGCTGTGCCCGCGCAGGGCCTCCGAACGGGGGAACGCCATGGTCACCACGGCGGTGCTCGCGTGCTGGATCGCCCCGAGGTCGGCGTCGGCCAGCGGCGCGTGCGGCCGCAGCAGCTCGGCGGCCTCGTACGCGGGCACGGCGAGGATCACCGCGTCCGCCTCGAGGAGCAGCGGCCCGTCGCCCGTCACGGCGAGCACCCGCCACCTGCCTCCGGCGGTCCGCTGCAGTTCACGCGCGCGCGTGCCGGTCAGGATGCGGGCGCCGCTCGCGGCGGCGACGGCGTGCGGGAGGCGTCCGTTGCCGCCGCGCAGGCCCCGCACGGGCGCGGGTCTAGGGCTCCCCGCGCGCGGGGCGTCGCCGCCCTCGCTCCCCCGCAGCCGTGCCAGCGCCGAAAGCAGCGGCTCGCCCCGCTCGGCGGCGGCCGCCACCCGCGGCAGCACGGCCCGCAGTGAGAGCCGGTCGGGGCGGCCCGCGTAGACCCCGCCGAGCAGCGGCTCCACGAGCCGGTCCACGGCCTCCTGGCCGATCCGCCAGCCGAGGTACTCGGCGACGGAGACGTCGTCCGCCGGCGGCTCTGCGGGCAGCGTCGCGTCGAGCCGCAGCCGGGCCGTGCCCTCCGCGGAGAGCAGCCCGGTGCCCGTCAACGTGTCGGGGTCGGTGGGGATGCCCATGATGTGGCCGGCCGGCAGCGGGCGCAGCGCGCCGTTCGACCACAGGGTGGTGGGGGCCGGGGCCGGGTCGCACAGGTCGTCGCCGAGACCGACCTCCTCGGCGAGGCGTACGGCTTCGGGGCGCAGCGCCATCAGGGATTCGGCGCCCTCGTCGACGGGGACGCCCGCGAGGGTGCCGGTGCGCAGTTTGCCGCCGATGACGGGGGCGCCCTCGAGGACGGTGACCTCCGCGCCGTCGCGCAGCCGCCAGGCGGCCGTCAGTCCGCTGATGCCGCCGCCGACGACGATCACTGAGCGTGTCATGCCGTGGTCCTCTCCGCGCGGGCGGGCGCGGTGTGCGCCAGCAGTTCCCGCAGTTCGTCCTGGTGGGGGAAGCTCCCCGGTTCGTACGCGCACCAGGGGTCGGCGCCGAGCACGCGTCCCGTCGCCCCGTACGCGCGGGAGCGGGAGCCCCCACACACGGTGGCGAACTCGCAGCGCCCGCAGGCGCCGTCGAGCAGGGAGGGTTCGCGCAACGTCGTGAACAGCGCGGAGCCGCGGTAGATGTCGACGAGCGGATGGTGTCTCACGTTGCCGGCCGACAGCGGCAGGAAGCCGCTGGGGTGGACCTCGCCGGTGTGCGAGACGAAGACGAAGCCGCGTCCGGAGCCGACGTCCATGGGCGGCCTGCGCACCGCGCGCCGCTCTCCCTCGTGCAGCCCGAGGGCACGCGCGCGTGCCGTCAGGCGCGCGTACAGGGGGCCTGTTTCGGGTGTCTCGCCGTGGCGTTCCAGGATGGTCCGCTGGAGCGCCACGCGGCGGAAGTGGTGGCCCTCGGTGGTCTTGGTGGCGAGGACCGCGCCCGTGTCGTAGAGGAAGTGCAGGACGTCCTCCACCTCGCCGGGGGTGAGCGCGGAGAGCTGTTCGCCGCGGCCGGTGGGCACGAGCACGAAACCGCTCCACAGCATGGCGCCCTCGCGGCGCACCAGGGCGGCGATGTCGGCGAGGTCCTCCAGGCTGTCGCGCGTGACGGTGGTGTTGATCTGCACCTTCAGGCCCAGCTCGCGGGCGGTACGCCAGCCGTCGAGGGTCCATTCGAAGACGCCGTCCACGCCTCGGAAGGCGTCGTGCCGCTCGGCGGTGGATCCGTCGACGCTGAGCGAGAGGGCGACGGCGCCCGCGTCGCGCACCGCCGTCAGGTTGGCCCGGTCCAGCGTCGGCGTACCCGAGGGGGAGACGGCGACGCGGAGTCCGAGCGCGGTGCCGTGGGCGACGAGGTCGGTGAGGTCGGCGCGCTGGAAGGGGTCGCCGCCCGTGATGACGAAGAGGGGGCTCGGCCGCCCGAAGGCGACGATCTGGTCCATGAGGCGGCGCGCGTCGGCGCCGTCCAGCTCGCGCGGGTCCCGTGCGGGCTGCGCCTCGGCCCGGCAGTGCAGGCAGGCCAGCGGGCACGCGCGCGTGGCCTCCCAGATGACGATGAAGGGGCGTTCGGCGACGTCGTGCCGGGGGCGTCTGACGACGCGGCTCATGAGACGCGCTCCCAGCCCCGGCGCGGCGCCCGGCCCGCGAGCTGCCGCGGCTCCCGGCGGCGGTAGACGACGTACGGCCTGAAGAGGTACTTGAAGGGGGCGCTGACGATGTGCGCGAGCCGGGAGAAGGGGATCAGCGCGAAGAGCGCGAAGCCGAAGACGACGTGCAGTTTGAAGGCGAGGGGCGCGGCGCCCATCAGCGCGTACTGCGGCCGGAGCGTGAAGAGGCTGCGGAACCAGACGGAGATGCCCTCGCGGTAGTTGTAGTCGACCGCTCCGGACGAGTTGAGCACGGTCGCGATCAGGCCGAGCAGGAGCGCGCCGAGCAGCACGGTGTACATCACGTGGTCGCTGCGGAGGGTGGCCCTGCGGACGGCGGGCACCGTCAGGCGCCGGTACACGAGGATCCCGATGCCGGCGGCCGCGGCGAGCCCCGCGACCGCACCCGTGGAGACGGCCATCAGGTGGTACGTGTGGTCGCTGACGCCCACGGCGTCGGTCCAGCTGTCCGGGATCAGCAGCCCCACGACATGGCCGAGCACCACGAACGCCATCCCGAAGTGGAAGAGCGGCGAGCCGATCCGCAGCAGCCGTGACTCCCGCAGCTGGGAGGAGTGCGTGGTCAGGCCGAACCGGTCGTACCTGGCCCGCCAGGCGAGCCCCGCGATGAGGAGGGTGACGGCGACATAGGGCATGACGCCCCACAGGAAGAGGTCCATTACGCCGGGGTCCTTTCCCGGTCGGGGCGGGCGGGGAGGGTGGGCCAGGGGAGTTCCACGCCGGGCCCGAAGGGTTCGAGCCCGACGGTCTCGCGGGGCGGCCCGACGCGGGCGAGCGCCTTCGCCTCGGCCCGCGTCCTCGGGGAGGGCCCGGGGAGCGTCGCGCAGACCGCTTCGAGCACGCGCGCGTACGGGGTGTCCGCGTCGGTGACGGCCAGCCGCAAAAGTTCGAGCCCGGCCCGGTGCTCCTCCAGGAGCGCGGTGCCCGCCTCCTCCTCGCGGGCGGCGAACTCGAGCAGCACCGGCAGGAAGTCGGGCAGCTCCTCGGAGGCGAACTCCAGGCCGTGCTCGCGGTACACCTGCTTGATCCGCACCAGGGAGAGCCCGCGGTTGCGGGTGTCGCCGTCCGACCACCAGGTGAGGTACAGGCAGCGGCGGTTGCGGGTGTCGAAGACGTCCGTGTAATGCGCGGCGAGATCCAGCGGGCGGCACGCGCGCGCGTGGGCGATGAAGGAGCGCAGCAGCGGGTCGTCGCTCGCCTCGTGGAGGGCGTCCAGATCGGCGTGGAGCCGCTCGTCGGGGTACTGGAGGAGCCGCCCGGCGACGAGACGGACGACGGCGTCGGGGCTCATGCGCTCCTCCGGGTGGGGCTGAGGTTGAGCAGCACGCGCTCTTCGGAGGCGGCGGGCGGCGCTTCGGCCACCGGGCAGCCGCCGTCGAGGGGGTGTGCGTCGGCGAGGGCGTCCGCGTCCGCCCGCGCGGCGCTCGGGACCACGTACCGGTCCTCGTACTTGGCGACGGCGAGGAGGCGGAACATGTCCTCCATCTCCTGCCCGGTCAGGCCGACCGCGGCGGCGATGGACTCGTCGCGCTCCTGGCCGAGGTTGACGCGCCGCATGTGGGCGCGCATGGCGGCCATGCGGCGCAGCACCGCGTCGACGGCGTACGTGTCGCCCGCCGTGAGCAGCTCGGCGAGGTACTCCACCGGGATGCGCAGCGCGTCGATGGCGCCGAACAGGTTGCCCGCGTCCTCCCCGTCGTGGCCCGCGGCGGCGACCGCCTCGACGACCGGGGAGAGCGGCGGCACGTACCAGACCATCGGCATCGTGCGGTACTCCGGATGCAGCGGCAGGGCGACCTGGTACGTCCTGATGAGGTCGTGGACGGGGGAGCGGCGGGCCGCGTCGAGCCACTCGTCGGTGATGCCCGAGGCGCGGGCGGCGGCCGCCACCGTCGGGTCATGCGGGTCGAGGAAGCACTCCAACTGCGCCGGGTAGAGGTCCTGTTCGTCTTCGACGGAGGCCGCCTCGGTGACCTTGTCGGCGTCGTACAGCATCACGCCGAGGTAGCGCATGCGGCCGACGCACGTCTCCGAGCAGATGGTGGGCATCCCTGCCTCCACGCGCGGGAAGCAGAACGTGCACTTCTCGGCCTTGCCGGTGGCGTGGTTGAAGTAGACCTTCTTGTACGGGCAGCCGGTGACGCACATCCGCCAGCCGCGGCACTCGTCCTGGTCGACGAGGACGATGCCGTCCTCCACGCGCTTGTACATCGCTCCGGAGGGGCACGACGAGACGCACGCGGGGTTGAGGCAGTGCTCGCAGATCCGCGGCAGGTAGAACATGAAGCTCTGCTCGAACTCGAAGCGGATCTTCTCGCCGATCTCGTCGCGGATCTTCTCCACCAAGGGGTCCTTGGGGGCGTGTTCGGGGGCGCCACCGAGGTTGTCGTCCCAGTTCGGGCCCCATTCGATGGTGCCCAGGGGCTCGCCGGTGACCTGGGAGACCGGCTTGGCGACGGGCATGTCGTCGCCCGCGGGGGCGTCGGTGAGGTTCTTGTACTCGTACGTCCAGGGCTGGTAGTAGTCCGTCAGCTCCGGCAGGTCGGGGTTGGCGAAGAGCTGCCCGAGCCGCTTGAGGCGTCCTCCCGCCCGCAGCCGCAGCCGGCCGGACCTGGTCCGCTCCCAGCCGCCCTTCCACCGCTCCTGGTCCTCCCAGCGGAGCGGATAGCCCTGCCCGGGGAGCGTCTCGACGTTGTTGAACCAGACGTACTCGGTGCCCTTGCGGTTGGTCCACGCCTGCTTGCAGGTGACCGAACAGGTGTGGCAGCCGATGCACTTGTCCAGGTTCATGACCATGGCGATCTGGGCCATGACGCGCATGATCAGTACTCCACATCCTGCGAGCGGCGGCGGATGACCGTCACCTCGTCGCGCTGGTTGCCGGTCGGCCCCAGGTAGTTGAAGGCCCAGGTCAACTGGGCGTAGCCGCCCACCAGATGGGTGGGTTTGAGCATGATCCGGGTGAGGGAGTTGTGGATGCCGCCGCGCCGCCCGGTCTTCTCCGTCTTCGGGACGCCGACGGTGCGCTCCTGGGCGTGGTTCATGTAGACGGTCCCCGGCGGCATCTTGTGGGAGACGATCGCGCGGGCCGTGACGACGCCGTTGCGGTTGACCGCCTCGATCCACTCGTTGTCGCGCACGCCGATGGCCTCGGCGTCCTGCGGGGACATCCACACCGTCTGACCGCCGCGGCCGAGCGTCATCATGTAGAGGTTGTCCTGGTACTGGGAGTGGATCGCCCACTTGTTGTGCGGGGTGAGGAACCGCACGGCGACCTCGCGGCCGCCCGCGCCGTCCGTCCGGAAACCCAACTCGGGCTCTCCGTAGAGGCGGTGCATGTTCAGCGGCGGCTTGTAGACGGGCAGGGCCTCGCCGACCTCGTGGATCCAGTCGTGGTCGAGGAAGAAGTGCTGGCGTCCGGTGAGCGTGTGCCAGGGCTTGAGCTGTTCGGTGTTGACGGTGAACGCCGTGTAGCGGCGCCCGCCGGACTCGCTGCCCGACCACTCCGGGGAGGTGATGACCGGCACCGGGCGGGCCTGGGTGTCGGCGAACGTGATCCGTTTCCCCTCCGCCTCGGCGGCCAGGTGCGCCATCTCGGTGCCGACGCGCTTCTCCAGCGTCTCGAAGCCCTGGGTGGCCAATCGGCCGTTGGAGGTCCCCGAGAGCGACAGGATCGCCTCACAGGCCCGCTGGGCGGTGTCAAGGCGGGGCCTGCCGTCGGCGGTGCCGCCCCGCACCGTGCCGTTCTTCTCCGTCAGGTACGCGACTTCCTCGGCGACGTCGTACGTGACCGCCTTCGTGGTGACCCCGAGGCGGTCCACCAGCGGGCCGAGCGCCGCGAACTTCTCGCCGACCGCCCCGTAGTCGCGCTCCACGACCGAGAGGTTGTACATCGTGCGTCCCGGGACGGGCTCGCACTCGCCCTTCGACCAGTCCAGCGCGACGCCGCCGGGCTGCGCCATCTCACCGCCCGGGGTGTCGTGCTGCAGCGCCGTGGCGACGAGGTCGCGGCGCACGCCCAGATGCTCGCCCGCCAGCTCGCCGAACCGGCGCGCGAGCGCCAGGAAGGCGTCGTAGTCGCTCCTGGCCTGCCAGGGCGGGTCCACGGCCGGCGTGAAGGCGTGCAGGAAGGGGTGCATGTCGGTGGAGGACAGGTCGTGCTTCTCGTACCAGGTGGCGGCCGGCAGGACGACGTCGGAGAGCAGCGTCGTGGACGTCATCCGGAAGTCGAGGCAGAGCAGCAGATCGAGTTTTCCCTCCACGTCCTCGGGGCGCCACCGCACGTCGCGCGGCGCGCAACGCGGTCCGTCGTCGGGCAGGTTGGAGTGGGTGCCGAGGAGGTGCTTGAGGAAGTACTCGTTGCCCTTGGAGGACGAGCCGAGGAGGTTGGCCCGCCAGACGTTGAGGACGCGCGGCCAGTTGCGCGGCGCGTCGGGGTCCTCGCCGGCGTACCCCAGCGTGCCCGCCGCCAGCTCTCCGACGGCGCTCGCCACGGGATCGTCGGCCTCGCCGAGATCCAGGGGGTTGCGGTCGAACGTGGGGTACGAGGGCATCCAGCCCATGCGTGCGGCGGCCGCCAGGCAGTCGGCGCCCGTCATGCCCTCGAAACGGCCCTCTCCCAGCGGGGAGGCGAGGGACTCGGCGGGCAGGCTGTCGTAGCGCCACTGGTCGGTGTGGAGGTAGAACCAGCCCGCGCCGATCATGTGCCGGGGCGGGCGGCCCCAGTCGGAGGCGCCGGCCAGCGTCGCCCAGCCGGTCACCGGGCGGCACTTCTCCTGCCCCACGTAGTGCCCCCATCCGCCGCCGTTGCGTCCCTGGCAGCCGGTGAGCGTGAGCAGCGCAAGGAAGGCGCGGTAGGTGGTCTCCGCGTGGAACCAGTGGTTGGTCCCCGCGCCCATGAGGATCATGCAGCGCCCTTGGGAGGCCTCGGCCGTCTCGGCGAACTCCCGTGCCACGCGCGCGGCCTGCGCCGCCGGCACGGAGGTGAGGGTCTCCTGCCAGGCCGGGGTGCCGGGCTGGCAGGCGTCTTCGTAGGAGCCGGGCCACTCGCCGGGCAGCCCCGCGCGCGGGACGCCGTACTGGGCGAGCATCAGGTCGAAGACGGTCGTGACGAGCCGGCCGCCCATCCGCCGGACGGGCACTCCCCGGCGTACGACACCGAGGTCGTCACCGTCGCGCCCGGTCTCCTCGAAGCGGGGCAGCGCGATCTCCGCGGTCTCCTCGCCGTACAGGGTGAGCCGGGGCACGGTGTCACCGAGGTCCAGATTCCAGTCGGGGCTCTCCGTAGTGCCCCATCGGTGGCCGAGGGTGCCGTTCGGGACGGTCGGCTCGCCGGTCGCGTCGTCGATCAGGACGGTCTTCCAGCGGGCGTTCTCGGTCTCCTTCCCGTCGCTTTCGAGGTCGGCGGCGGTGAGGAACTTGTGCGGTACGAGTCCTTTTCCGCTCTCGGTGAGCGTCACCAGGAAAGGCAGGTCCGTGTAACGGCGTACGTAATCCAGGAAGAAAGGCGTCTGCCGTTCGACGAAGAACTCGCGGAGAATGACGTGCCCCATCGCGAGGGCCAGAGCGCCGTCCGTTCCGGGGTGCGGGTGCATCCACTCGTCGGCGAACTTCGTGTTGTCCGCGAAATCCGGCGATACGGTGACGACTTTCTGCCCGCGGTAACGCGCCTCCGTCATCCAGTGCGCGTCGGGCGTCCGCGTCACCGGCACATTGGAACCCCACATCATCAAATACGCGGCGTCCCACCAGTCACCCGATTCCGGTACGTCGGTCTGATCGCCGAACACCTGCGGCGAGGCGACCGGAAGATCCGCGTACCAGTCGTAGAAGGAGAGCATCGGGGCGCCGATGAGGGAGTGGAAACGGGCGCCGGCGGCGTGCGACGCCATCGACATCGCGGGAATGGGGGAGAAACCCGCGACCCGGTCGGGGCCGTACTCCTTGATCGTGTGCACGTGCGCGGCGGCGACGATCTCGAGGGCCTCGTCCCAACTCGCCCGCACCAGCCCGCCCTTGCCGCGCGCCCGCTGGTACCGCCGCCTGCGCTCGGGGTCGCCCTGGATGTCGGCCCAGGCGAGCACCGGGTCCTTCAGCCGCGCCTTCGCCTCCCGGTACATCTCCAGCAGGGCGCCGCGCACATGCGGATACCGCACACGCGTGGGCGAATACGTGTACCAGGAGAAAGAGGCGCCGCGCGGGCAGCCGCGGGGTTCGTATTCGGGACGGTCGGGCCCCACGGAGGGATAGTCCGTGGCCTGGGTCTCCCAGGTGATGATGCCGTCCTTGACGTAGACCTTCCAGCGGCACGAACCGGTGCAGTTCACGCCGTGCGTGGAATGCACGACCTTGTCGTGGCTCCACCGGTCGCGATAGAAGGCCTCTCCGCCCCGGCCGCCGGTGCGTTCCACCCGGTGCAGGTCCTCGGATGTCTCCGCGGCGCGGGTGAAGAAACTCCCGGCCTTCACGAGCGTCTCAGCGATGTCTTTCTTCTGCTGCAACGTCACATCTCCTGGCCGTCCCGAAGAAAAGGCCGCACACACGTACCGCCCACAACGACCCTAAGCCTGGGGATGGTTGGGACCCCGGGGTCTTAGGTCCCGTGAAGGGGTGACCTATAGCAGGAATTGTTCGGGCCCTGCTGCTGCGAGGCTGGAACGGCGGGGGTACCTGTCCGACGGGCTGAGAGGGTGGACGCATGGGCGGCAGGAGACGGGGCGGCCTCCACGCGTGGCTGCCGAACCAGCACGGCGCGTGGGCGATGCTCGCGGTGCCCTTCACGGCGGGCGTGTTCCTCGGCCACGGGCCGGACGCGGGGCCCCGCTGGGCCCATCTGCCGCTGTTCGCCGCCTGGTTGGCCGGGTACGTCGCCGCCTTCCACGCCCAGCAGTGGCTGCGGCTGCGGCGCCTGTCGCGCAACCCCAGGGCCCCGCGCCGCCATGTGCGGCCCGCCCTGTGGGCGGCGGCGGTGTGCGCGCTCTGCGGGGTGCCCCTCCTGGTCGCCCACCCCTGGCTGCTGCCGGTCGCCCTCTGCGCGGCGCCCTTCGTCGCCGTCAACACCTGGTACGCCTGGCGGAACCGGGAGCGGGCCCTGCTCAACGGCCTGGCCGCGGTCGTCCCGGCCTGCGGCATGCTCCTCGTCACGCTGCGCATGGGCGGCGGCGAGCTCATTGACGGCTGGCGCCCCGCACTCGCCTGCCTGCTGTTCTTCGCGGGCACGGTGCCGTACGTGAAGACGATGATCCGCGAGCGGGACTCACGCGCGTACTACCGGGCGTCGGTGACGTACCACGTGCTCGCGGTCGCCGCCGCGTACGCGCTGAGCCCCTGGCTCGTGCTCCTCTTCGCGGCCTACCTGGCGCGCGCGGCGCTGCTGCCCGGCAGGGGCGTGCGGGTGCCGGTGGTCGGGGCAGTGGAGGTGCTGGGAGCCGTGCTGCTCCTGACAGCTCTCCTGCTGCTGTTCTGACCGCTGTCCCGCCGGGTCAGAGCAGCCCCTTGCGCGTCAGATGGTTGAAGAACAGCCAGCCGGGGAGCACCGGGAGCCACAGGGTCAGCAGCCGGTAGAGCAGCACTGCGGGCGCCGCCACGTCCTTGGGCACGCCCACCGCGATCAGACCGAAGGTCAGCGTCGCCTCGACCGCGCCCACACCGCCCGGCGTCGGAGCCGCCGAGCCCAGGGCATTGCCCGCGAGGAAGACGACCGCGACGCTCGCGAGGCTCAGGGATGTCATCTGCTCGTTGCCGAAGGCTCGTACCGAGGCGTCCAGACAGAGCACGAACATCAGGGTGAGCAGCAGCATCCCGCCGATGCCGGTGAGCAGCTTCTGCGGGCGCTGCAGCACGTCCAGCATGCGCGGCACGACACCGGCGAAAAGCGATCGCACGCGCGTGACGACGAATTTCCGCAGGAACGGGATGGCGGTCACCACGAGGACGAGCACCGCGACCGACAGCAGACCGGCGATGACCGTGCGGGACGGCGTGAAGGACGGCGTCTTCTCCGTCCCCGTCAGATAGCCGAAGACCAGCAGCAGCAGGATGTGGGAGCCGAGCCCGAAGAGCTGCGAGGCGCCGACGCTCGCCACCGCGAGCCCGGACCGCACCCCGGAACGCTGCAGGAACCGGGTGTTCAGGGCCACGCCACCGACCGCCGCGGGCGCCACGATCTTCACGAAGGACCCGGCGACCTGCGCCGCCACCGCCCGCAGGAACGGCACCCGCTCCGGCACGAAACCGAGCAGGCTCATCGCCGCCGCGAAGTAGCTCAGTGCGGAGAAGCCCACCGCGGCGGCCACCCAGCCCCACTCCGCCTCTTGGAAGAGCGTGCCGAACTCGACGTGGGTGAGCTGCGACAGCAGGAAGTACGCGCCGATGGCACCGGCGATGAAACTGATCAGCGTGCGGGGCCTGATCCGCTCCAGCTGCGCCGGCTCGACCGGCGCCGTCGGGCGGATGAGCAGCACCTGGTGGCGGATCTGCGTGAGCAGGTCCTCCTCGCGGGCCTGTTCCAGGGCGTCGTCTATGGCCTGCTTCTCGGCCTGCCGCTCCTGCTTGGCCGCCTGCTTCTCCTGCTTCTGCGACGGCTTCTCCGCCGACGCGTCGTCGAGCTGCGCGTGCGCGGACTGCTTGGACCTGCGGGAGGCCTCGAGGACCGCCTCACGCTCGCGCTGGGAGCGTTCCCGGGCCAGTTTGCGCAGCGTGGAGCGGGTGGAGCGGGTGAGGGCGATGGGCTGCAGCAGCGGCAGACAGTCGGCCACCGCGTCCGGGCCGAGGACCGCCACGGCGGCGGCGACCGCGCGTTCGGCGCCCACCCGCAGCCCGAGGGCGGTCAGGAGCTGGGCGATGTCCATGCGCAGGACCAGGTCGCCCGCGGCGATCTCGCCGCCGCGCAGATCCGTGAGGATCACCTTGCCGGAACGATCCACCAGCACCGCGTCGCCCGCCAGCCTGCGGTGCGCGATCCGGCGGGACTGGAGGGCCTGCACCTGCCGCCAGGTGTCGCTCAGCAGCTCGTCGGTGAGGGCGTCGTCCGGCAGCGAGTCCAGGGTGCGGCCGCCCGTGTGCTCGTAGACGAGCATCACCGCGTCGGGGCCGAGCTCGGAGGTGGCGATCAGCTTGGGCGCGTTCGCCCCGGCCGCGATGGCCGCGTAGGCGAGGAGCGCCTCCTGCTCCAGGGCCTGCCGCAGCGACTGCAGACTGCGCCGCTGGGTGATGCCCCGCAGGGTGAGCCGGCGCCAGACGCGGTAGAAGAAGCCCTGCGCCTGCTGCTCGCGGTCGATGACCGTGACGTCAAGCGGCGGGCCGTCCTCCAGAGTGACGAAATAGCGGCGCCCGCGGTCACCGTGCTCACTGTCCGGGGACTCCTCGCGGGCGGCGCTCACGGGGTGGAAGCCGACGTGCCGCAGCCCCACCAGGAGCGTCTGACCGGTCGGCCGTACGTTCGGCGAGCCGACCGCGTAGAGCGTGCCGTACGCCACCGCCCAGCCGATCAGGACCGTCAGGATGATCGAGAACGGTGTCGTGTAGCCGGTCACCAGCATGGTGAACGCGTCGAGCAGCAGCACCACGAACAGCACGAGCCGCCAGCGCGGCCTGCGCGACATGCCGACGGCCGTCATGTACGCGATGACGGGGGCGAGGTAGCCGTGCACCGGATCGGTGAAGGCGTGCACGTCGGCCGGGGACGGCTTGGTCAGCGCGTCCTGGATGGAGCCGGGGGCGCCCTTCGCGACCCAGAGGTCCGTGGCCAGTGTCACGCCGTGCGCGAGGACGGCGGCCAGTACGCCGTCGGCGATCCGCAGCCCGTCCCGTTTGATCAGCCGTTCGATCGCGAACGCGACGGGGACGAGCAGCACGCCGATGCTGGCGACCAGACCGGCCACCTTGATCAGCAGGTCGGGCGCCTGCTCCGTGCCCTTGTCGATGTCCTGTTCGAGCCCGGAGGTCGTGCCGTGCGCGAACGCGGCGATGGCGAGGAGCACGGCGATGGCGAGCACGCCCACCAGGAGCCGCATGAGGTCGGAGGGGCGGTGCACACGGGCCGCGAGGAGCGGCTCGTCGCCCGCGACGCGGTCGGTGTGCGCCTCGTCGCCGTCGCCGTCCGGACAGCCGGCGGAGGAGCCCTGTCCGGTCTCCCGGCCGTCGGCCCCGGCCTTCTCGATGGGGTCGTCGTGGTCGTTCTTCTCGGTCGTCAGGGCGTTCTCACCGGTGTCCAGGTGTGACTCGGACGCAGAGGTGCCCGCCTTCTCATCGGGATGCACGCCCTGCCGCTCCGTCGTCTCTTCTTGATCTCGTATCACCAGTCACCGCCCGCACGATGGTGGCATGCCCGACCCGCGGAGGGGGGCATCAGGGGGCAACGCAAGGACGCGAAGTGGTCACGAAACGACACTTTGCGCCCCGCGGACCGGCCCGGGGCACGCTCCGTGCCGGGCCCGTCACGGTGTCGGCGGGGTGCGGCAGGATGGACCGGATGAGCGAGGAGAGCCGACAGGAGAACCGGACGCGGCAGACCGCGGCCGACACCGGCGCGCAGGCACTGCCGGAGTACGCGGAACGGGTGCTCGAGGTCGCCGAGCTGATCCCGCCGGGGAAGGTGATGACCTACGGGGACATCGCCGAATGGCTCGAGGAGGGCGGCCCGCGCCAGGTCGGACGCGTGATGGCCCTCTACGGAGGAGGCGTTCCGTGGTGGCGGGTGGTCCGTTCCGACGGCGCCCTGCTGCCGGGCCACGAACTGCGTGCCCTGGAGCGCTACCGGGACGAGGGCACGCCCCTGCGGCAGGCCTCGCGCGTCGCCCAGGGACACCTCCCGAAGCTCGACATGCGCCGGGCGCGATGGGACGGCGGGGCCGGACCCGGCACCCGGGACGCCGTGGCGCGCGCCGTCGCGGAAGGCGGTGCCCGAGACGGCACGGGGGGCGGCGGCGCGGACGGCGACGCCGCGGGTGACGCTCGCCCGCAGGCTCCGGAGGCTCACACCTGACAGCTTCCGGCATCGGACGGCCCGGCGGGGGACCGGTGGCCCGTACGGGGGAAGCGGCGCGTCCGCCGCGTCCACTGGCGTAGCGTCGACCGCACACATCCCCATCACCCCGCGGCCATCGCGCGGCCGCTCTGAGACCAGCACACCCACCAGGACCGGCGACCCACGTGAGTTCCCCTTCTTCCACTCGGCACATCGGGCACCCGTCGCACCATCAGGTACGACAGGGGGACCGGGATGCCTACCGACTGGTGCGTACACCGCCGACCCCGTCCGCTCCCCCTCGCTTGGACGCAGGTCAGCGCCGTGTGGTTGACCACAAGGGGGGACCGCTGCTGGCCCTGGCCGGCCCCGGCACGGGCAAGACGACCACCCTCGTGGAGGCCGTCGCCGCCCGCGTCGCCCGGGGCGCCGACCCCGCGCGGATCCTGGTGCTCACCTTCAGCCGCAAGGCCGCGGTGGAACTGCGCGACCGCATGGCGCTGCGCATCGGGGCGGCACACGCCCCGCAGGCCACCACCTTCCACTCCTTCTGCTACGCCCTCGTCCGCGCCCACCAGGACGCCGAGCTGTTCGTGGAGCCCCTGAGGCTCCTCTCCGGCCCCGAACAGGACGTGGCGGTACGCGAACTGCTCGCGGGCCAGATCGACCTCGCGCAGGAGGGCCACGGGCACATCCGCTGGCCGGACGAGCTGCGCGCCTGCCTGACCACCCGCGGCTTCGCCGACGAGGTGCGCGCGGTGCTCGCCCGCAGCCGCGAGCTGGGCCTCGGCCCGGACTCCCTGGCCGCCTTCGCGCGCCGCAGTGGACGGCCCGACTGGGGCGCGGCGGCGGCGTTCCTCGCCGAGTACCTGGACGTACTCGACCTCCAGGGAGTGCTGGACTACGCGGAACTGGTCCACCGCGCGGTGCTGCTCGCCCGCCGCCCGGAGGTGGCGCGGACCCTCGGCGCGCAGTACGACGCGGTCTACGTGGACGAGTACCAGGACACCGACCCGGCACAGGTGCGGCTGCTGCACGCGCTCGCCGGTGGCGGCCGCACGCTCGTCGCGTTCGGCGACCCCGACCAGTCCATCTACGCGTTCCGGGGCGCCGACGTGAACGGCATCCTGGAGTTCCCCCACGACTTCCCGCGCGCGGACGGCACCCCGGCGCCGGTCGAGGTCCTGACGACGTCCCGCAGGTCGGGCGCGCAGCTCCTGGCGGCCACCCGGCTGCTCACCCGGCGCATGCCGCTGACCAGGCTGCCCGCGGAGAAGGTACGGGTCCACCGGGAGCCCGCGCCGGTCAGGGACGGCGGCCGCGTCGAGGTGTACACGTACCCGACGGCCGGCACGGAGCTGGACAACATCGCCGACATCCTGCGCCGCGCGCACCTGGAGGACGGCGTTCCGTGGGGCGAGATGGCGGTCCTCGTCCGTGCGGGCGCCCGCACGATCCCGGCGGTCCGCCGCAGCCTCGGCGCGGCCGGCGTCCCCCTGGAGATCGACGGCGACGACATCGCCCTGCGCCACGAGCCCGCGGTGACCCCGCTCCTGACGGCCCTGCGGGTGGTGGCGACGGCGGTCGACGCGGAGGCGACTGATGCGGGGGCGGTGGACTCGGAGGGGGGATTCGGTGGCGCTGGTGCCGAGGGCTCCGGAGGGACTGTCTCCGTAGGGACCGTCTCCGGAGCGGATGGCTCCGAGAGCGCCGAGACCGCGGCCGGTGACCCGGCGAACACCGATCCCCAGGACCCCGACCCGTCGGAGACCGAACCACGCTCGGCGGCCGTCCCGCGCGCGGGGAGCGTCGCGCCCGGCTGGCTCGACACCGAGACCGCGCTCACCCTGCTCACCTCGCCGCTGGCCGGCATGGACGCCGCCGACCTGCGCCGGCTCGGCCGTGCCCTGCGCGAGGAGGAGCGCGCCGCGGGCAACCACGTGCCGCCGCCCTCCGACGAGCTGCTGGCCCGCGCCCTCGCCGAGCCGGAGCGGCTCGTGGCGCACGACCCGACGTACGCCCGGGGCGCCCAGCGTCTCGGCGCGCTGCTGCGCAAGGCCCGTGAGCGCCTCGCGGGCGGCGGCACCGCCGAAGAGGCGCTGTGGGAGCTGTGGGACGGCACACCGTGGCCCAGGCGCCTGGAGCGCACCGCGCGGCGCGGCGGCGCGGCCGGGCGCAACGCCGACCGCGACCTCGACGCGGTGTGCGCGCTGTTCGCCGCCGCGGCTCGCGCGGAGGAGCGCACGGGCGGCCGGGGCGCCCTCAACTTCCTGGAGGAGACCGAGGCACAGGACATCGCCGCGGACACGCTCACGCGCCGGGCGGCCCGTCCCGATGCCGTACGGCTCATGACGGCGCACCGCGCCAAGGGCCTGGAGTGGCGACTGGTCGTGATCGCGGGCGTACAGGAGGGGCTCTGGCCCGACCTGCGCCGCCGCGGCTCCCTCCTGGAGGCCGACCGCATCGGCCGCGACGGCCTCGCCGAACCGCTCACCCCCGGAGCGCTCCTCTCCGAAGAGCGCCGCCTGTTCTACGTGGCGGCCACGCGCGCGCGTGAACGCCTCGTGGTGACCGCGGTGAAGGCGCCCGCGGACGACGGCGACCAGCCGTCCCGCTTCCTCACCGAACTCGGCGTGGAGCCCAAGGACATAACGGGCCGCCCGCGCCGCCCCCTGTCCGTCGCCGCGCTCGTCGCCGAGCTGCGCGCCACCACCGTCGACCCGCGCGTCTCCGACACCCTGCGCGAGGCGGCGGCCCGGCGCCTGGCCCGCCTCGCCGCGCTCAGCGACGCCGACGGCCGCCCGCTCGTGCCGGCGGCGCACCCGTACCGCTGGTGGGGCATGTACGAGCCGACGGCGAGCGAGGTCCCCTTGAGGGACCGGGACAAGCCCGTCGTGCTCTCCGGCAGCGCGCTCGACCAGCTCGCCAACACGTGCTCCCTGCAGTGGTTTCTCGGCCGTGAGGTGAAGGCGGACGCTCCCTCGACCGCCGCCCAGGGCTTCGGCAACGTGGTGCACGTCCTGGCCGACGAGGTCGCCTCCGGGCGCACCCCCGCCGACCTCGCCGTCCTCATGGAGCGCCTCGACTCGGTGTGGGACGCGCTCGCCTTCGACGCCCCCTGGAAGTCCGCGCAGGAGAAGGAGCACGCGCGCGTGGCGCTGGAGCGCTTCCTCCAGTGGCACGTGATGGACCGGGCGAGCCGCACCCCCGTCGCCAGCGAGCACGGCTTCGACGTGACCCTGGAGGCAGGCCCCTACGAAGTGCGGGTGCGCGGCTCCATGGACCGTGTCGAACAGGACGCGGAAGGCCGCGCCTACGTGGTGGACTTCAAGACCGGCAAACACGCCCCGACCTCCGCCGAGGTCGCCCGCCACCCGCAGCTCGCCATCTACCAGCTGGCGGTGCGCGAGGGCGCCGCGGACGACCTCTTCGAAGGCGTACGCCCCGAGCCGGGCGGCGCCGAACTGGTGCAGTTGCGCCAGGGCGCCGCCAAGAAGAACGGCGGCGACGCCCTCCCGAAGGTGCAGGCCCAGGAGGCCCTCTCCGGAGAGTGGATCGGCGACCTCCTCGCGACGGCCGCGGGCAAGGTCCTCGACGAACGGTTCACGCCCACCACGGGCCAGCACTGCACGCACTGCGCCTTCCGCGCCTCCTGTAGCGCCCGCCCCGAGGGCCGCCACGTCGTGGAGTAACCCCGGGGGACGGGGCACCCATGTGGCCGAATTAAAGTCTGGGTAAGAACTTGCTGTGCGCCGACCAGAAGGCGCACCTTTTTGAGGAGTACGCGTATATGGCAGCCAATCGGAAGCTCCTGGCAGTGGCCGTCGCCTGTGCCGCCGCCGTCATCGGCGTAACGGGCTGCAGCAGCGACAGCGGCGACAAGGACCCCTTCGACGGCATGAGCGCCGACAAGATCGCCGAGAAGGCGTCCAAGGCCTCCAAGGACGCCGGGTCCTACACGATGAAGGGCCAGATGAAGCAGAGCGGCGAGGTGAGCGACATCGAGTTCGCCGTCGCCAAGTCCGGTGACTGCAAGGGCACCATGGGTTCGGCCAAGTCCGGCAAGGCCGAGTTCCTGTCCGTCGGCGAGTTCTCGTACTCGAAGGGCGACGACAAGTTCTGGGAGGGCAACGGCGGCAGCTCGACGGCCGAGCTCCTCAAGGGCCGCTGGGTGAAGCAGCCCAACAAGGGCGGCAAGGCCGTCTGCAACCCGGACGACATGTTCAGCAACAAGAACCTCAAGAAGCTGAAGCGCGGCGACGACGCCGAGGTCGACGGCGCGAAGGCGGCCGTCCTGACCCGCAAGAAGGGTGGCGAGACCACCACCTTCTACGTCGCCATGGAGGGCAAGCCGTACTTCCTGAAGGTCGTGAACAAGGGCAGCGACGGCCCCGGCACCGTGACCTTCAAGGACTACGGCAAGGCCGTCGACGTCAAGGCTCCGCCGGCCGACCAGGTCGTCGACCCGAAGAAGCTGGCGTCGGGTTCCTGACCCCGGGTTCTTGACCCCACGCACCCCATGAGCGTGCGGTGGCCGCCCCGGGCCGGACATGTCCCGGTTGTCAGTGGCCACCGCTAGCCTCTCTGACGTGTCACCTCGCCTCACCGACCCCGAGCAGCTCAAAGAGCTCCTCGGCATCCCGTTCACCCCGGAGCAGACGGCCTGCATCACCGCGCCGCCCGCCCCGCAGGTGATCGTGGCCGGAGCCGGCTCGGGCAAGACGACGGTGATGGCGGCCCGCGTGGTGTGGCTGGTCGGCACCGGCCAGGTCGCCCCCGAGCAGGTCCTCGGCCTGACGTTCACGAACAAGGCGGCGGGCGAGCTCGCCGAGCGCGTGCGCCAGGCCCTCGTCAAGGCCGGCGTCACCGACCCGGACGCGGTCGACCCGGACAACCCGCCCGGCGAGCCGGTCATCTCCACGTACCACGCGTTCGCGGGCCGCCTCCTGACCGACCACGGCCTGCGCATCGGCCTGGAGCCCAGCTCCCGCCTGCTCGCCGACGCCACCCGCTTCCAGCTCGCCGCCCGCGTGCTGCGCGAGGCCCCCGGCCCCTACCCCGCCCTCACCCGCTCCTTCCCCGACCTCGTCAGCGACCTCCTCGCCCTCGACGGCGAGCTCGCCGAGCACCTCGTACGCCCGGAGCGGCTCCGCGCGTACGACACCGGGCTGCTGCGGGCCCTGGACGGCGCCAAGCTCTCCAACGCCGACCTGCGCAAGGTCCCCGAGACGGCGGCGGCCCGGCTCGAACTGGCCGAGCTCGTCGAGCGGTACCGCGCGGCCAAGCGCTCCCGCGACCTGCTCGACTTCGGCGACCAGATCGCCCTCTCCGCGACCCTGGCCCGCACCCGCCCGGAGGTCGGCGAGATCCTGCGCGAGGAGTTCCGCGTCGTCCTCCTCGACGAGTACCAGGACACCTCGGTCGCCCAGCGCATCCTCCTGTCCGGCCTCTTCGGAGGCGGCACCGGACACCCGGTGACCGCCGTCGGCGACCCCTGCCAGGCCATCTACGGCTGGCGCGGCGCCTCCGTCGCCAACCTCGACGACTTCCCCGACCACTTCGCGTACGCCGACGGCCGCCCCGCCGCCCGCCACGCCCTCAGCGAGAACCGCCGCAGCGGCGGCCGTCTCCTGGACCTCGCCAACGACCTCGCGGAGCCCCTGCGCGCCATGCACGCCGGCGTGGAGGCCCTGCGGCCCGCCCCCGGCGCCGAGCGCGACGGTGTGGTGCGCTGCGCCCTGCTGCCCACCCACGCCGAAGAGATCGACTGGCTCGGCGACTCGATCGCCCACCTCGTCCGCACCGGCAAGGCGCCCGGCGAGATCGCCGTCCTGTGCCGCACGGCGACGGACTTCGCCGAGATCCAGGCCGCGCTCGTCGCCCGGGACATCCCCGTCGAGGTCGTCGGCCTCTCCGGACTCCTGCACCTCCCCGAGGTCGCCGACCTCGTCGCCGTCTGCGAGGTCCTCCAGGACCCGGGGGCCAACGCCTCCCTGGTGCGGCTCCTGACCGGCCCGCGCTGGCGCATCGGCCCCCGCGACCTCGCCCTCCTCGGCCGCCGCGCCCGCCTCCTCGTACGCCCGGGACACGCCGCCCCCGACGACCCGGACCGGCGCCTCGCCGAAGCCGTCGAGGGCGTCGACCCGGCCGAGGTGATATCCCTCGCGGACGCGCTGGACACCTTCCTGGAGTCACCGCTCGACCCGGACGACCCCTCCGGAGGCGACGACGGGCTGCCCTTCTCCGCGGAGGCCAGGGTGCGCTTCGCCCGCCTCGCCGCGGAACTGCGCGAGCTGCGCCGGTCCCTGTCCGACCCGCTGATGGACGTGCTGCACCGCGTGCTCGCGGTGACCGGCCTCGAAGTGGAGCTCTCCGCCTCCCCGGGCGCCCTCGCGGCCCGCCGCCGCGAGACCCTCTCGAACTTCCTGGACGTCGCCGCCTCCTTCGCCGCCAACGACTCCGGCGCGACCCTCCTCGCCTTCCTCGGCTTCCTGCGCACCGCCGCCCAGTACGAGAAGGGCCTCGACAACGCCCTGCCGGGCGGCGAGAACACCGTCAAGGTGCTCACCGCCCACAAGTCCAAGGGCCTGGAGTGGGACGTCGTCGCCGTCCCCGGCCTGGTCACCGGCACGTTCCCGAGCGCCCAGGGCCGCGAGAAGTGGACCTCGCAGGCCAAGGTCGTCCCGCACGAGCTGCGCGGCGACGCGGCCACGCTGCCCGACATCGACGCGTGGGACGCCAAGGGCATGAAGGCCTTCCACGAAGCGATGAAGGACCACCAGCGCACCGAGGAACTCCGCCTCGGCTACGTCACCTTCACCCGCCCCCGCTCCCTGCTCCTCGGTTCGGGCCACTGGTGGGGCCCGAGCCAGAAGAAGCCGCGCGGCCCCTCGGACTTCCTCCTGGCCCTGCACGACCACTGCGCGGCCGGCCACGGCGAGATCGAGGCCTGGGCGGACGAACCGGCCGAGGACGAGGAGAACCCCGCCCTGCGCGAGACGGCCGCCGAGCAGGCCTGGCCGCTGCCGCTGGACGACGACGCCATGGCCCGCCGCCGCGCCGCCGCGCAGACGGTCCTCGCCCACCTGGACCGCCTCACGGAAGAGGGCACCACCGAGCACGCCCGCTCCCACGAGGAGGCCCACCCGTCGGCGTACGACGACGTCCCCCCGGCCGAGGACCCGGAATGGCCGCCGCCTCCGGAGGACGAGGAGCCTCCCTACGAAGAGGCCTCCTATGAAGAGGTCCTCTACGAAGAGGCCGGTTTCGGCGACGCGCCCCCGACGACGGACCCGGTGGACTGGGACTCGCTGGAGAGGGAGCGCCCGACCATCCCGCATCCCGCGGACACCCCGGACAGTGGGGGCAGCAGGGACGAAGCGGCCCACGCGCGCGTGCCGCACCCCGCGCCGGCCGCGCACAGCGCCCGCCCGCACCCCGCGGAGCGCGTCCCGGGGAGCCGCCCCGCCCCGGAGGACCCCGGCACCGACCCCGGCCCCCGCCTCACCCCGGAAGAAGCCCGCACCCTCGCCTCCTGGGACCGCGACCTGGACGCCCTCACCGGCGAGCTGCTGCGCGCCCGCGAAGCCGTCAGGGACATCCCCGTACCGCCCTCGCTCACCGCGTCCGAGCTGATGCGCCTGGCCGCCGACCCCGAGGGCTTCGCGCGCGACCTGGCCCGCCCCATGCCGCGCCCACCGCAGCCCGCGGCCCGCCGCGGCACCCGCTTCCACGCCTGGATCGAGTCCCGCTTCGAAGAGCTGACCCTGCCGATGCTCTCGCCCGAGGAGCTGCCGGGCGGCGGACCCGACGAGGCCGAGATCGCCGACGAGCGCGACCTGGAAGCCCTCAAGGAAGCCTTCGAGCGCACCGAGTACGCCCACCGGGCGCCCTACCGCGTCGAGGTGCCCTTCCAGTTCGTGATCGCGGGCCGCGTCATCCGGGGCCGCATCGACGCGGTCTACAAGGAGGGTGACGGCGCCGACACGACGTACGAGATCGTCGACTGGAAGACCAGCCGCACCCGCACCGCCGACCCCCTCCAGCTCGCCGTCTACCGTCTCGCCTGGGCCGAGCAGCAGGGCGTGCCCCTGGAATCGGTGAAAGCCGCCTTCCTCTACGTGCGCAGCGGGGAGATCGCCCGCCCGGGGAACCTCCCCGGGAGAGACCGGCTGGAACGCCTCCTCCTGGAGGAACCGGCCGGTGCCCCGGGCGACGAGCCGCCGGACGAGACGGCCCCGGATGGCGGATAGGCTCGTGACCATGAGCGAGACACCGGACAGCGCCGTCCGCACGTACATCGAGAACCACCGTGCCGCCTTCCTCGACGACCTCGCCGAGTGGCTGCGCATCCCGTCCGTGTCGGCCCAGCCCGACCACGCCGGGGATGTGCGCGCCAGCGCCGAGTGGCTCGCCGCTCAGCTCGAGGAGACCGGCTTCCCGGTCACGGAGATCTGGGAGACGCCCGGGGCGCCCGCCGTCTTCGCCGAGTGGCCCTCCGGTGACCCGCAGGCCCCCACGGTGCTCGTCTACGGCCACCACGACGTGCAGCCCGCGGCCCGCGAGGACGGCTGGGACACCGACCCCTTCGACCCGGTCGTGCGCGGAAACCGCCTGCACGCGCGTGGGGCGGCCGACGACAAGGGACAGGTCTTCTTCCACACCCTCGGCGTCCGCGCCCACCTCGCCGCCACCGGCCGCACCGCGCCCGCGGTCAACCTCAAACTGCTCGTCGAGGGCGAGGAGGAGTCCGGCTCCCCGCACTTCCGCGCGCTCGTCGAAGCCCACCGGGACCGTCTCGCCGCCGACGCGGTGATCGTCTCCGACACCGGCATGTGGTCGGAGGAGACCCCGACCGTCTGCACGGGCATGCGCGGCCTCGCCGAGTGCGAGATCGAGCTGCACGGGCCCGACCAGGACATCCACTCCGGCTCGTTCGGCGGCGCCGTGCCGAACCCCGCCACCGAGATCGCCCGCCTCGTCGCCGCCCTGCACGACGAGGACGCGCGCGTGGCCATCCCGGGCTTCTACGAAGGCATCACGGAACTCACCGACCGCGAGCGCGAACTCTTCGCCGAGCTGCCCTTCGACGAGGCGCGCTGGCTGCGTACGGCCAAGTCGCACGGCACCCACGGAGAGGCCGGGCACACCACCCTGGAGCGCATCTGGGCCCGCCCCACCGCCGAGGTCAACGGCATCGGCGGCGGCTACCAGGGCGCCGGCAGCAAGACGATCATCCCGGCGTCCGCCTTCGTGAAGCTGACGTTCCGGCTCGTCGCGGGCCAGGACCCGGACCGCGTCGAGGAGGCCGTACGCGCGTGGGCCGCCGCCCGCGTCCCCGTCGGCATCCGCCACACGATCACCTTCAGTGCCGCCACCCGCCCGTGCCTGACCCCGCTCGACCACCCCGCCCTGCAGTCCGTCGTACGGGCGATGGGACGCGCCTTCGGCCAGGAGATCCGCTTCACGCGTGAGGGTGGCTCGGGTCCGGCGGCCGACCTCCAGGACGTCCTCGGCACACCCGTGCTCTTCCTCGGCATCTCCGTCCCGTCCGACGGCTGGCACGCGCCGAACGAGAAGGTCGAGATCGACCTGCTCCTCAAGGGCGTCGAGACGACCGCCCACCTCTGGGGCGACCTCGCGGAGAACTGGCGCGATGCACACTGAAGCCCCCGCCGCCCCACCGGCCGCCCAGCGCGTCCCGCCGCACGCCCTGCTGAACCACCCATTCCACCGGGGGAGTTGGAAGCACCTGTGACCACCTGGACCGACAGCACCGCAGACCGCCCCGTCTCGCTGACCGCCGCCAGCGGCATCGACCGCGCGGCCCACCACCGCATGGACGAGGCGTGGCTCGCCGCGGCCTGGAGCCACCCGTCGACCCGGGTCTTCGTAGTCTCCGGCGGTCAGGTACTCATCGACGAGACCCCCGAGGGCACCACCGAACTGGTGATGACGCCGTCCTTCGAGGCGCCCCTCACCGAGGAGCACCGCTACTTCCTGGGCACGGACGACGACGGCGTCAGCTACTTCGCTCTCCAGAAGGACTCCCTGCCCGGCCGCATGGACCAGTCGGCACGCGCCGCGGGCCTGCGCGAGGCGGGGCTCCTGCTCTCCCCACGCGACGCGGGCCTGATGGTGCACGCCGTCGCCCTGGAGAACTGGCAGCGCCTGCACCGCTTCTGCTCCCGGTGCGGCGAGCGCACCGTCATCGCGGCGGCCGGTCACATCCGCCGCTGCCAGGCCTGCGGCGCGGAGCATTACCCGCGCACGGACCCGGCCGTGATCATGGCGGTCAGGGACAGCGAGGACCGCATCCTCCTCGGCCGCCAGGTGCACTGGCCCGAGGGGCGCTTCTCCACCCTGGCGGGCTTCGTCGAGCCGGGGGAGTCCATCGAGCAGTCGGTGCGGCGCGAGGTCTTCGAGGAGGCGGGCGTCACGGTCGGCGACGTCGAGTACGTGGCGAGCCAGCCCTGGCCCTTTCCTTCCAGCCTGATGCTGGGCTTCATGGCCGACGCGACCTCCTCGGAGATCAACGTCGACGGCGAGGAGATCCACGAGGCACGCTGGTTCTCCCGGGAAGACCTGCGGGCCGCATTCGAGTCCGGGGAGGTCCTGCCTCCCTACGGGATCTCGATTGCGGCCCGACTGATCGAACTCTGGTACGGCAAGCCCCTGCCGAAGCCGGGGACCGTCGGCTGAGCGGTCGCCCGGTCGTCAGACCGAGAGCTTCTGCTTGACCTGCGCCAGCGAGGGGTTGGTGAGCGTCGAGCCGTCCGGGAAGAGAACGGTGGGAACCGTCTGGTTTCCGCCGTTCGCCTTCTCGACGAAAGCCGCCGAGTCCGGGTCCTGCTCGATGTTGATCTCGGTGTAGGCGATGCCCTCACGGTCCATCTGGCCCTTGAGGCGGCGGCAGTAGCCGCACCACGTCGTGCTGTACATCGTCACAGTGCCCGGCATCTCTTCCGTGCTCCTTCGTCGCTCGGGGTGGTGTTCGCAATGGAGCGAACGTACGCGACCCGGCGACCATTCCCGCATTAGTACGACCGCCACGGCTCCCCTGTGGACAACCGGCTCATCCGCCTCCCACGACCTGGCAGCATGGCGGGGTGACATCAGCAACGCACTCCTCCCTCTTCCCGCAGGTCCCGGACTCTGCCGACGCGGTGCTCGACGGGCTCGACCCGGAGCAGCGCGAGGTGGCCACGGCCCTGCACGGGCCGGTGTGCGTCCTCGCGGGCGCCGGCACCGGCAAGACACGGGCGATCACCCACCGGATCGCCTATGGAGTGCGCGCCGGAATCCTGCAGCCCGCCAGTGTGCTTGCCGTCACGTTCACCAACCGCGCCGCGGGCGAGATGCGCGGCCGCCTGCGCCAGCTCGGCGCCTCCGGCGTCCAGGCCCGCACCTTCCACTCCGCGGCCCTGCGCCAGCTCCAGTTCTTCTGGCCGAAGGCGGTCGGCGGCCCGCTGCCCCGGATCGTCGATCGCAAGATCAAGCTCGTCGCGGACGCGGCCGCCGCCTGCCGCATCCGCCTGGACCGCAATGAGCTGCGCGACCTCACCAGCGAGATCGAGTGGTCCAAGGTCACCCAGACCGTCCCCGCGGACTATGCGGCCGCCGCCGCCAAGTCGGGCCGCGACGTCCCGCGCGACCCCGCCGAGATCGCCCAGCTCTACGCGGCGTACGAGGACCTCAAGCGCGACCGCGCCGTCATCGACTTCGAGGACGTGCTGCTGCTCGCCGTCGGCATCCTCCAGGACCGGCACGACATCGCCGAGCAGGTCCGCAGCCAGTACCAGCACTTCGTCGTCGACGAGTACCAGGACGTGAGCCCGCTCCAGCAGCGCCTCCTCGAGCTGTGGCTCGGCGAGCGCGACAGCCTCTGTGTCGTCGGCGACGCCAGCCAGACGATCTACTCCTTCACCGGCGCCACCCCGGACCACCTGCTGAACTTCCGCACCCGCCACCCGGGCGCGACGGTCGTCAAGCTGGTCCGCGACTACCGCTCCACCCCCCAGGTCGTCCGCCTCGCCAACGGCCTGCTCTCCCAGGCCCGCGGCCGCGCCGCCGACCACCGCCTGGAGCTGATCTCGCAGCGCGAGCCCGGCACCGACCCGGTCTACACGGAGTACGCGGACGAGCCCGCCGAGGCCGAAGGCGCCGCCCGCCGCATCCGTGCCCTCCTCGCCGACGGCGTCCCGGCCAGCGAGATCGCGGTCCTCTTCCGTACGAACTCGCAGTCGGAGATCTACGAACAGGCGCTCGCCGACGCCGGCGTGCCCTACCAGCTGCGCGGCGCCGAGCGGTTCTTCGAGCGCACCGAGGTGCGCGAGGCGGGCGCGGCCCTGCGCGGCGCGGCCCGCTTCGGCGGGAACGACGCCCTCCTCGACGACGTCGTCGACCTGCCCTCCCAGGTGCGGGCGGTGCTCTCGACCAAGGGCTGGACGAGCGAGCCGCCCGCGGGCTCCGGCGCGGTCCGCGACCGCTGGGAGTCCCTGGCCGCGCTGGTGCGGCTCGCCGAGGACTTCTCGCGGGCCAGACCGGAGGCGACCCTCGCCGACCTGGTGGCCGAGCTCGACGAGCGGGCGAACGCCCAGCATGCCCCCACGGTCGAGGGCGTCACGCTGGCGTCACTGCACGCGGCCAAGGGCCTGGAGTGGGACGCCGTGTTCCTAGTGGGGCTCGCCGAGGGCATGATGCCGATCACCTACGCCAAGACCGACGAGCAGATCGAGGAGGAGCGGCGCCTCCTCTATGTGGGCGTCACCCGGGCCCGCGCGCATCTCTCGCTCTCCTGGGCCCTCTCCCGTTCGCCGGGCGGCCGGCCCAATCGTCGGCCCAGCCGGTTCCTCGACGGGCTGCGTCCGGGGTCGGGCGCGGGCTCCGCGGCCCGGGCCGCGGCCGGCGGTCCCGGCGGTGTCGAGCGCGGCAGCGGCGGCGCGACGGGTGTGGCGGCGGAGCGGCGTCGGCGCAAGAGCCGCACCCCGGCCCGCTGCCGGGTCTGCGGCCGGACCCTCACCGACGCGGGTGAGATGAAGCTCATGCGGTGCGAGGAGTGCCCGTCCGACATGGACGAGGGTCTCTACGACCGGTTGCGGGAGTGGCGCTCCGGTCAGGCGAGGGAACTGGGGCAGCCCGCGTACTGCGTCTTCACGGATAAGACCTTGATCGCCATCGCGGAGGCGGTGCCCGAGGACGAGGGCGAGCTGGCCCGGATCCCCGGTGTCGGGGTCCGGAAGTTTCAGCGGTTCGGCGCCGATGTGCTCGCCATTTGTGCAGGTCAGGAGCGTGTAAGGGGCGCCGATGACGAATGATTCAAACTCGTCGAAAAAATAGTTTGCGCATGCGCAAGGAAGACCCATAGGTTCTTAGCACGGAAACGGCGGGCTTCTCCGAAGCCCCCCTTCCGTGCTGTACTTGACAGTCCGCGGATCGGTTCCGGCCGATCCCCTAGACGCCGAGAGGAGGCGATTCCAGTGATCAGCATCAACGAGAGCTTCATCAGCACCGCGAAAATGACCGATCGCTCGGTCGTCGCTTCCTGCCTGCTCGGCTTCTCGAACCAGGGCACCGGTCTGTCCGGCGGCACCCCCGCCTTCCGTCCGATGCCCGCCTCCCTGCCTCTGGCCGGTCTTCCCGTCCGTGAGGCCGGCAAGGGCAATGAGCGACCGACCAAGGCACCGGAAGCAGCAGTAGCGGAGGCGCAGGCCCAGGCCTATGCCTTTGCGGCAGCCGGTGCCGGATTCCGGAAGCAGACGACGCAGCACCACACGATGTGGGCCTTCCGTGGGCTCGAACCCTGGAGTGATCCAGTCTGATCCTCGATCAGACAGGCGCCTTCAGGGCCGCGGAACCCCACCCGGGATCCGCGGCCCTTCTGTTTTCCCCAGAACAGGGAGACAGAGCGAAGGGGCCGACAGCAAGACCCGGTACCAGCCGCCAACCGGCCGACCCAGGCCGGCACGACCAGACGAGGAAAACACCACCGTGCAACTCGAAGCGCACGCCCCGTCCGTACCGCCTTCACAGACGCTCCCCCCGCCCGCACCCACGGAGGACCCGACCTTGACTCCCCTCACCGCGCTCACCGCGCTCGACGACGCCATCGAGAACCTCGGCGTACCCGTTCCCTGCCGTGCCTACGACCCGGAGGTCTTCTTCGCGGAGTCCCCGGCCGACGTCGAGTACGCCAAGTCCCTCTGCCGTACCTGCCCGCTGATGGAGGCCTGCCTCGCCGGCGCAAAGGAGCGGCGCGAGCCGTGGGGCGTCTGGGGCGGCGAGCTGTTCGTCCAGGGCGTCGTGGTTGCCCGCAAGCGGCCGCGTGGCCGCCCGCGCAAGAACCCGGTCGTCGCATGAGCACCGCCGGAACCATCGATCGCCCCCTCACGCACGACCCGAAGAAGCAGGCCCCGATGAAGGCAGCCACCAGCGAGCCCGCCGGCTCCGCCATCCCAGACTTCACCACCACCGGCGCGCACGTCCCGCGCCAGAACAGGACCCGAGAGATGCAACTCATCCCAGAAGCCATGGCTCGTGCGCATATGCACGAACGCCTGCGCGAGGCCGAGGCACGGCGCCCGGCCGACCGCCTGGTGGCGGCCCGCCGTATGCAGCGTCGCGCGGAGCGCGCCTCGCTGCGTGCCCGGCGCGCGCTCGCCATCGCCGTCATGCAGTAAGAGCCACACCACAGAAGTCACGCCGAAAGAGCCGCGGACGCGGCTCGGCGCCCTGACGGATGACCTCGGGGGGGCGGTCCGAACGGACCGTCCCCCGAGGTGCGTTGTGCCCACCGATCCTCCCGGCACGGCGATAGGGTCGGCGGGTGGAACAGCAGAATCCCGACCCCGTGGAGACCGAGAATCTCGTGTGCTGCCGCTGCGGCGCGGTCGCCGAGGGCACCCCACCGACCTGGACCTGCTCCGTGGAGAACGGCGAGCGCCGCTACATCTGCGACACCTGCGCGCGGGACAACATCAGAGCCATCGAAGGGCGCCTCGACTCCGCCTGGTGGTGAGCGGCCCCGCCCCGCGCTGCCCCGTCCCGCCCCGGCGCGGCCTCAGGCCTCCGCCGCGGCGCCGCCCTCCCGCGCCCGGACCAGTTCATCGGCCTCCAAGAGCTCTTCGACCTCCGCGAACTCCTCGTCGTCCAGCAGCTCTTCCGCCTCCTCCACGAAGCCGGGCAGCCACTCCTCCAGCTCGTCCCGCATCCGCACCGTCGCACCCAGCTGACAGAGCACGCCGATCGTGCTCACCGTCACGCGGTGTATCAGCAGATAGGCGGGGGGCAGGTTCAGATACCGGCCCAACTGGTAGGCGGGGGAGCGGACATCGGCCAGCCGCGCCGCCTGCTTGCGCATCCAGGCGCGGGTGAACGTGTACTCGTCGACCGACAGGGGCTCGATGATCGGCAGCAGATAGTCGAGCACCCCCTCGGGATCGAGGTCGACGGACTCCTTGACGAAGCCCTCCGCGCGCAACATGTCGTAGACGGCGTCGGCCTCGCCCTCCAGCGTCATCCGCAGGGATGTGCCGATGGTCGGGGGCAGCCCATCGGGCAGCCGGTCCACCGTGCCGAAGTCGAGGACCCCGAGGCGGTGGCCGCCCTTCTCATCCGACAGCAGACGGAAGTTGCCGGGGTGCGGGTCGGCGTGCAGCAGTCCCGTACGCGCCGGGCCCGAGAAGAGGAAGTGGGCCAGCAACTGCCCCGCGCGGTCGCGCTGCTCCTGGGTGCCGTCCGAGATCACCTTCGACAGGGGCGTCCCGTCCATCCACTCGGTGACCAGGACCTGGTCGCTCTGGTGCACCACCTGGGGCACCACCACATGCGGGTCGTCCAGGAACTCCGCGGCGTGCGCCTCCTGGGCCTGCGCCTCCAGGCCGTAGTCCAGCTCTTCCGAGACGCGGTCGCGCAGCTCGGCGATGAGCGGCTTGATGTCCATCCCCGGGATCAGCGGTCCCAGGAGCCGGGCGAACCGGCCGAGCTGGGTGAGGTCGGAGAGGAGCGCCTCGCCCGCGCCCGGATACTGGACCTTGACCGCGACCTCGCGGCCGTCAGCCCAGACGGCCCGGTGCACCTGCCCGATGGACGCGGCCGCCGCGGGCTTGTCCTCGAACTCCAGGAACAGCTCACGCCACTGCGGACCGAGGCGCTCCTCCAGCACGGAGTGGACGGTGCTGGTCGGCATCGGCGGCGCCGCCTCCTGCAGCTTCGTCAGCGCCGCGCGGTAAGGCCCCGCGATCTCCTCCGGCAGCGCCGACTCGAAGACGGACAGCGCCTGCCCGAACTTCATGGCGCCGCCCTTCAGCTCGCCGAGGACCTTGAACAGCTGCTCGGCCGTACGCTGCTGCAGCTCGCGGCCGACGATCTCCGCCGACTTGCCCCCGATCCGCTTGCCGAGCCCCCAGGTCGCGCGCCCCGCGAAGCCGAGTGGCAGCGCGGCCAATTTGGCGGTTCGGGTGACCGCCTTCCGGGGAAGATCAGACATGCGCCCCTCCAAGTCCCAGACAGCCGCGCCCTCGCAGGCGGTTACCCGGCCATTGTTGCGTGCGGCTTCGTGTCAGCGGTGGGCCGATCCCCCTTAACGGACGCCGCCGCCCCACAAGAGCATGATGGATGGGGCCAAATCGAGCTCGAGCGCCACTCGAATCCGGGCACCGCGGCCTTCCAGCGCACCCCCGCGCAGGCGGAGGGCTCCCCGTCCAGAAAGGCGAGGGCGTGCCCCGCCGTGAGGCCGGCGACCGCTGTCGAGAGTGCCACGTCGCACGCGGGCACGTGACGGGAGTGGCCCGAGCGCCACTGGGCCAGCATCCGTGGCCAGGTCGCCTCATGATCCGAGCGGTGCCGGAAAAGACATTCGGCGCACGCCGTCGTCCCCGGCAGGACCAGCGGCCCGACCACGCCCGTCCCCTCGATCACCCCGGCATAGAGATGGGGTGTGCCCGAGGCGAGAAACTCCTCGGCCGCGGCGGGCGCCGGAGCATAGGCGTCCAGGCCGTCCCGGGGAGCGATGACCACGAGGGAGAGCCCCGCCTCGCCCTCCGGCCGGGCGGCCTGCCGGGGCGGGCGGCCGGGCGCGGCCTGCCGCACGGTCCGGCGCGCGGCCGCGTCCCTGCGCTCCCCGACGGACTCCGCGGGCAGGCCTCCCGGCGCCACGTCCCACGGCCGCACCTGTCCGCCGTCCAGCACGTCGACCCGGCCGACGCCCGCCGCCGAGAGCACCGAGGCCACGAGGGCGCCCACCCGTCCCGCGCCCTGGACCCGGACGCGCATGGCGCGCCGCGCCGCCATCTTCGCCGTCGCGCCGCCCGGCTCGGGGGAGACCAGCGACAACGAGGCCACGTCGGCGCGGAGCCGGTCCATGACCTCGGGCCGCTCGCGCAGGGAATCGGCCGCGGGCCCGCCACCCGTCGAGTCGTCCAGGAGCCCGGCGCGCGAGAGCTCGGTCAGCAGTCTGTCCACGTGTCCGTCGGGCAGTCCCATCCGCTGGGCCTCCTCCCGCAGCAGCGGCACCCCGCGGGTGCCGTCGAGGAGGGTCAGGAAGCTGCTCGTCGCCGTGTCCATCGGGCCGAGCACCAAGGCGTGCGCGGGCGCCACCCCGAACTGCACGGTGCTCAGGTCCCGCCAGCCGCGCCGCAGCGCGGGCTTCACGATCGGATGCGTCACAGGCATGGTCGTCCCCCGTCAGCCGGCCGGCGCGGTCCCGTCCGCCGCGTCGATCGAATGCCAGAATGCCCGCCCCGCCGGACGGCCGCGTCGCGTTGTCCACAGGCAGGGGGCATTCGTCGTACTAATCAGTCGTACTAATCAGACGCACAGGGGGTGGAACGGCGCCGAACCGCCCCGGAGGCGGGACTTCCCCCATGCGCAGCGGGTAACGTCGGGGCGTGCCCGCCGACCCGTCCCCTCGCGTCGCTGGGGAGACCTCGGCGCGTCGCGCCGGAGCTCCACAGCGCAGCACGACCAGCCCGGCGCCGTCCGGCCCGACGGCCACCTCGGTCGAGGTCAGACGGAGCGCCCGCCGCCGCAGGACGGTCTCGGCGTACCGGGAGGGCGACCGCACCGTCGTCCTCATCCCCGCCCGCATGTCCGAGGCGGAGGAGCAGCGCTGGGTCAACGTCATGCTCGACAAGCTCGCGGCCCAGGAGAGCAAGCGCCTCCTCGGGGACACGGAGCTCGCCGAGCGCGCCGGACAGCTCTCCGAGCAGTACTTCGGCGGCCGCGCGAGGCCGGCATCGGTTCGCTGGGTCACGAACCAGAACACCCGGTGGGGCTCCTGCACCCCGGCGGAGGGCAGCATCCGCCTCTCGCACCGGCTGCAGGGCATGCCCGAGTACGTCGTCGACTACGTCCTCGTCCACGAGCTCGCCCACCTGCTCGTACCCGGTCACGGCCCCGACTTCTGGCGGCTGCTGGAGGCCTATCCCCGTACGGAGCGGGCCCGGGGGTACCTCGAAGGGGTGGTCGCCGCCAGCCGGCTGCCCCACCTCCCCGCCGCCCGCGAAGAGTGACCGTCGCCCGGATCCGGCGGTTGTGTAGCGGGTCTGTACCGGCTTCGCCCGCTGTCGGACTTTGCGGTTAGCCTGACGCGACGCATTCACATTCGGGATGGGGGACGGTCGTTACGTATGGCCAGGGAATTCCAACGCGGCCACAAGGCCAAGATCAGTGACCTCACTGCGGGCACCGATCTGTACGTCGGCGTACAGATCTCCGCCCCCGGGCTGACCTTCGACATCAGCTGCTTCGGCCTGGACGCGAGCGAACGGCTCTCGGACGACCGTTACTTCATCTTCTTCAACCAGCCCAAGTCGCCCGAGGAGTCGATCCAGCTCCTGGGCGCGCAGGCGGGCGACACCGAGTCCTTCCGCGTCACGCTCGACCGCATCCCGCCGCAGATCCAGCGGCTGTCGTTCACCGCGACCATCGACGGCGCGGGACAGATGTCACAGGTCGCCTCCGGGTACGTGCGCATCGTCGCCGGCGGCGAGGAAGTCGCACGCTACGCCTTCACCGGCGCGGAGTTCTCCACGGAGCGCGCCGTCATGCTGGGCGACTTCTACCTGAAGGACGTCTGGCGGTTCGCCGCGATCGGCCAGGGCTTCGACGGCGGCCTCGAGGCCCTCCTGAAGAACTTCGGCGGCGAGGTCGCCGAGGAGGAGCCGGCCGCCCCGCAGCCGCAGGCCGGCGCGCCCTCTTTCGCGCCGCCCGCGCAGGCAGCGGCGCCGCCCGCGTTCGGCGCCCCGGCCGCCGCCACCCCGCCCCCGGCCCCTGCCCCGGCGCCCGCGCAGAACTTCGCGCCCCCGCAGGGCGCCACCCCGCCCCCGGCCCCCGCGCCCGCCCCGGTCGACCCGTCGGTGCACGCCGCGCAGACCGTCGTGGCCCCGCTGAACCAGCCGCCGGGCGGCGCCACCCCGCCCCCGCCGCCCCCTTCGCCGTACGGCCAGCCCCCGCAGCAGCCGCACTTCGGCCAGGTCCCCGGCCAGCCGGCGCCGGGCCAGACCGCGCCCCTGCCGCCCGGCTACGGCCAGCAGCCGCCGCCCCCGATGCCGCCCGGCTATGGCCAGCAGCCCGGCGCGCCCCTGCCCCCCGGCTACGGCCAGCAGCCTCCGGGCGGTCAGTTCGCCGGCCCGACGGCCGCCGCCCAGGGCGCGGCGCCGCAGGGCGCCGGAGTCGCCGCGGCCCTCCAGAAGTACCGCGAAGCCCCCACCGGCCAGCGCTGGACGCAGCAGAACGAGAAGCTGATCCGCGTCGACCTCGGCGTCGCCGACCAGCCGATCCTCGCCCGCCAGGGCAGCATGGTGCTCTACCAGGGCAAGGTCGAGTTCAGCTACAAGGGCGCCGGCTTCGCCGGCCGCATCGTGGGCAACGCCACCGGCCAGGAGATGCAGCTGATGCGCTGCTCCGGCCGCGGCCAGGTCTTCCTCGCCGAGGAGGGCACCCACCTGCACCCCATCGAACTCCAGGGCGACGCGATCTGCGTCTCCGCGGAGAACGTCCTCGCCTTCGACGAGACGCTGCAGCACGAGGTGCGCAGGATCGAGGGCCACGGCATCCCCGGCGGCGCGCTGTTCGTCATGCAGTTCCAGGGCACCGGCACGGTCATCCTGAAGACCCACGGCGTGCCCGTCGTCCTGCCCGTGACGCCGACGACGTTCGCCGACTGCCACGCCGTGGTCGCCTGGTCGGCCGCCGCGCAGGCGATCGTCTCCAGCCAGGTGCGGCTGCGCAGCAACGCCTACGCGGGCTCCACGGGGGAGAGCGTGAATCTCCAGTTCCGTGGCGCGCCCGGCAATTTCATCGTCGTCCAGCCGTACGAGGTCTGAGGGAGCCCGTCATGAATCAGCAGCTCGCGGGCTTTGCTCCCGCACCCGTCGCCACCCGCATGGAGAACCACGGCCACCACATGGTCAAGGTGGCCATGCAGACCGGGAACGACCTCCTCGCGCGGGTGGGCTCGATGGTCGCCTACGAAGGGTTCGTGCAGTACGAGCCGAATCCGCCCGCCGTCCGTCAGGTCGCGCGCGAGTGGATGACCGGTGAGGGCGCGCCCCTGATGAAGTGCTCCGGAGACGGCCTGCTCTACCTCGCCGACTACGGGGCGGACGTCGTCGTCATCAATCTGGCGGGTGACTCCCTCTCGGTGAACGGCACCAACCTGCTGGCCTTCGACGCGTCCCTCCAGTGGGGTGTCGAGCGGGTCAAGGGCATGGCGAAGTTCGCCGGACAGGGCCTGTGGAACATCACGATCTCCGGCCAGGGCTGGGTCGCGCTGACCTCCCGCGGCACCCCGATCGTCGTCGACTGCGGCCGCGGCGACGACGAGACGTACGTCGACCCGGACGCCCTGATCGCCTGGTCCCCGAACCTGAAGGTGAAGGGCAAGCGCAGCTTCAAGGCCGGATCCCTCATCGGGCGCGGCAGCGGCGAGGCCTACCAGATGGGCTTCTCCGGAGAAGGCATCGTCGTCGTACAGCCCAGTGAGGACAGCACCGACCGTCTCCGAGCACGGGGCTGAGGGGGAGCAACACAACATGCAGAGCCCACTTTTCGCGCACGCCGAGCAGCAGACGCAGGAGCGCTACTCCGTCCAGAACCCGCAGATGCTGCGGGTCGCCCTGGAGGGCCACGACGACGTCCTGGCCCGCAAGGGCGCCATGGTCGCCTACCAGGGGATGATGGAGTTCGACGCCGAGTACCAGAGCCGGGGCAACCAGCGCGCACGCGCGCACACCGGCGAGGGCCTCGACATGATGCGCTGCCACGGCCAGGGCACCGTCTACCTCGCCAACCTCGCCCAGTACATCCATGTGGTGGACGTGGAGCAGGACGGCCTGACCGTGGACAGCAGCTATGTCCTCGCGATGGACTCGTCGCTGACCCACCAGGTCATCGCCGTGGACAGCCAGTACGGCATCTCCGGCTCCGGCAAGTACCAGCTCAACATCACCGGGCGCGGCAAGGTCGCCCTGATGACGTCGGGCCAGCCGCTGATGCTGCAGGTGACACCGGAGCAGTACGTGAACGCCGACGCCGACGCGATCGTCGCCTGGTCCAACGGCCTGCGCGTCCAGATGCAGGCCCAGACCCACTCCTCGGGCGTCTGGCGGCGCCGCGGCAACACCGGTGAGGGCTGGGAGCTCAGCTTCATGGGGCAGGGATACGCCCTCGTCCAGCCGAGCGAGATGCTGCCGCCGCAGAACGCGGTGATCGGGCGGGGCGCCCAGGCACAGTTCGGAATGGGCCAGCAGGGCGCCCGGGGGGCGAACCAGGGCAACGTCTGGAGCTGAGCGCTCCGCTTCGGTGAAGCAGCGGACAGGTCGCGGGGAACTGCGGGCCGGCTGTGGCCGGTCGCGCAGTTCCCCGCGTCCCTTTCTGGGGCGCCCCTAGAGGCGTGCCCTCGTCGCCTCCACCAGCCGTACGACCGACTCGTCCGCGACCCCCGCCACCTCGTCGTACGCGAACCAGCGCAGGTCGAGGGACTCGTCGCTGATCGCCTCCACGGCGTCCTCAGGGGCCAGAGCCGCGTACTGCACGTCCAGGTGCTGGGTGCACGGCCCCGGAATGGGGTGCCGGTCCAGGCGGACCGGGCCGCCCGCGAGGAGCGTCAGCCCCGGGACGCCGGACTCCTCGGTCGCCTCGCGCAGCGCGGCGGCCGCGAGTGTGGCGTCGCCCGGCTCGCAGTGGCCGCCCATCTGCAGCCACATCCGCAGCTTCTTGTGCAGGGTCAGGAGCACCCGCCCGCGCGCGGGGTCGACGACGAGCGCGCTCGCCGTCACATGGCCCGCCGTACAGGCCTTCCACATGCCGGCGTCGCCGTGCGCGGCCAAGTGGTCCAGGTAGGCCTGGCGCAGCTCGGGCTGGTCCTCGTACCCCTTGAGGACGAGGACCGTGTCGTCGTACAGACTCACTTGCCGTCTTCGCCCTTGTCCTCGTCGGGCTCGTCCTTGGTGAGGTCCGGCTTCGCGGCGCCGCCGCCGCTCGCCGCCTCGCCGAGCATCTTGTCCAGCTCGGAGAAGTCCAGCTGCTCGCGGTGGACGAAGCCGTCGGGGTCGTCCAGGTCGGAGGCGGTCGGCAGCATGTCCGGGTGCTCCCACAGGCCGTCGCGGCCGTCGACGCCGCGGGCGTCCGTGAGCGAGGCCCACAGGCGCGAGGCGTCCCGCAACCGGCGCGGACGCAGTTCGAGGCCGATCAGGGTCGCGAACGTCTGCTCCGCGGGGCCGCCCGTCGCGCGGCGGCGGCGCAGCGTCTCCCGGAGCGCGTCGGCGGACGACAGGCGCGGCTTGGCGGCGGCGTGCACCACCGCGTCCACCCAGCCCTCCACGAGCGCCAGAGCCGTCTCCAGGCGCGCCAAGGCGGCCTTCTGGGCCGGGGTGTCCTCCGGCTGGAACATGCCCTGCTGGAGCGCCTCCTGCAGCTGCTCGGGGTTCTGCGGGTCGAGCTGGCCGACGACGTCCTCCAGCTTGGCCGTGTCGACCTTGATCCCGCGCGCGTACCCCTCGACGGCGCCGAACAGGTGCGAGCGCAGCCACGGCACGTGGGCGAAGAGTCGCTGGTGGGCGGCCTCGCGCAGCGCCAGGTAGAGCCGCACCTCGTTCTTGTCGATGCCCAGGTCCTTGCCGAAGGCCTCGATGTTCACCGGGAGCAGCGCGGCCTTGCCGGCCGGGCCGAGCGGCAGGCCGATGTCGGTGGAGCCGACGACCTCGCCCGCGAGCACGCCCACGGCCTGGCCGATCTGCTGGCCGAACATGGCGCCGCCCATCGAGCGCATCATGCCGATCAGCGGGCCCGCCATGGCCTGCATCTCCTCGGGCAGCACATCGCCCATGGCCAGGCCGACGCGCTCGGCGACGGGGTCGACGAGCTCCTTCCAGACCGGCAGGGTCGCCTCGACCCACTCGGCGCGGCTCCACGCCACGGCCGTGCCGGACCCGGACGGCAGCGACGTCGCGTCGTCCAGCCACAGGTCGGCCAGGCGCACGGCCTCCTCGACGGCGGAGCGCTCGCCGGGGCCGACGCTGGCGTCCTTGGTGCCGTCCGCCGTGCCCTGGGAGACGGTCTGGCGGGCGATGTCCTTGGCCATGTCCCAGTTCACCGGGCCGCCCTCGTACGAGAGCATCTGGCCGAGCTGCTGGAACGCGGCTCCCAGGTCGTTCGGATTCATCGAGCCGAACATCGCGGCGAACGGATTGTCCCCGCCGCCGGCGCCGCCGGCCCCCGGGAACCCCCCGAAGCCGAACGGGTTCGCGGGGCCACCTGCGCCTTGTCCCCCGCTCTGGCCCTCTCCAGGGGATTCCTTCTTCTTGCCCTCGTCGCCGTCGTCCGGCTCCTCCGGCGGAAGGCCGAATCCGAATGGGGTGTCACTCACGGGATTCCTCGGCTCGTCAGGCCGCCGGTAATGTCCCGACGGCGGCTGCCCTACAACACCACCCAGCGTAGACACCGTGACGGGATCGGGCCTCGGTGCTTCGCCGACTGATGGCCTGCGGCAGGATGGATGCCACCTGGTACGTACGCGTCATTCGCGTACGTACTGAAGACAACCGCTGGAGACGCCCGGTGAGTTCCCCAGATCCACAGGTTCGCGCAGCGCGAAACCCGTCAACCCCGGCGCCCCTCCGAGGGCCCGTCGTCGCCGTGACCGGCGCGGCCTCCGGAGTGGGCGCGCTGCTGACCGAGCGCCTCGCGGCCTCGGAGGAGATCAAGCAGGTCATCGCCATCGACGAGCGCCGCGGCGACTGCTCGCAGGCGCAGTGGCACATCCTGGACGTCCGGGACCCCGCCATCGCCGAGAAGCTGCGTGGCGCGGACGTCGTGGTGCACCTGGCACTCGACCTCGACCTGGAGACGGACGGCGCGGCCCGCACCGCCTACAACGTGCGCGGCACCCAGACCGTCCTGACCGCCGCCGCGGCCGCGGGCGTCCACCGCGTCGTGCTGTGCACCTCGGCGATGGTCTACGGAGCACTGTCCGACAACGAACTGCCCCTCTCCGAAGACGCCGAATTGCGTGCCACCGCCGAGGCCACCGGCGTCGGCGATCTCCTGGAGGTCGAGCGGCTGGCCCGCCGCGCGCCCCGCGCGCACCCCGGCCTCAACGTCACCGTCGTACGGCCCGCGACCCTGGTGGGCGGCACGGACACGGCCCTCACCCGGTACTTCGAGTCGCCCCGGCTCCTGGTCGTGGCGGGTTCGCGTCCGGCCTGGCAGTTCTGCCACGTCGAGGACTTGTGCAGCGCCCTGGAGTACGCCGTTCTGGAGAAGGTCGACGGCGAGCTGGCCGTCGGCTGTGACGGCTGGCTGGAGCAGGAGGAGGTCGAGGAGCTCAGCGGGATCCGCCGCATGGAGCTGCCCTCGACGGTCGCGCTCGGCGCCGCGGCCCGGCTGCACCGCATCGGGCTCACGCCCTCTCCGGCGGGTGACCTCGCGTACACGATGTACCCCTGGGTGGTCAGTGTCAGCAGGCTCCACGATGCCGGGTGGCGCCCGCAGTGGACCAACGAGGAGGTCCTCGCGGAGCTGCTGGAGGAGGTATCCGGGCGGCGCACGGTGGCCGGGCGGCGCCTGGGACGCAAGGACGCCACGGCCGCGGGCGCGGCCGGCGCGACGGTCGCCCTGCTGGGCGCGGCGGCGGTGGTGCGCAGGGCGCGCAAGGCGCGGCGCAGGATCTGACGCACCGGGGCGGAGCGCCGTGCGCACGGGCCCGCCCCGCCGAGAGCCCTCCTGTAGGGAACTCCAATGGGGTACGCGTGCGTGCCGGGCGAAAGATCTATTCCGTGCCGGCCCCGCCGTGCGGCACCATGGCGGCATGGCACGCACCACGATGGACCACCCCGGCGAGCAGGCCGCGCAGGACCCGATCCGCCTCCTCGCGATCCGTGACACGCCGCTCTCCCTGGACGAGGTCTTCCGGGCCGTCGGCGACGACGCGGCGGGCGGCACGGCGCTCTTCGTGGGGACCGTGCGCAACCACGACGGCGGCGCGGACGTCGACGAGCTCGGGTACTCGACCCACCCCACCGCCGAGGCCGAGATGCGCCGGGTGGCCGAGCGGGTCGTCGCCGCGTACCCCGTGCGCGCCCTGGCCGCCGTGCACCGCGTCGGCGACCTCGCCGTCGGCGACCTGGCGGTGGTCGTGGCCGTCTCCTGCCCGCACCGCGCGGAGGCCTTCGACGCCTGCCGCAAACTGATCGACGACCTCAAGCACGAGGTGCCGATCTGGAAGCACCAGCGCTTCTCGGACGGCAAGGAAGAGTGGGTCGGCGCCTGTTGACCCCCGGGCCGCGCACCCGGTGGGTCCGGTTGCCCCGGGTGGCTCCGGTTGCGTAACCCGACCCCTGCCGTGAGCGTTGACCATGCGGATGGTTAATCTGCTGATCAGTCAGTTGCGGTGGATCACGGGCTCGGGAGGTCGAGATGGCATCACTTGCCTGGTTGCTGATTCCGCTCCTGGCAGCCGTCGGTGCGGGTCTGTGGGGCAGCTGGGCCGCCCGTAACCGCAGGTCCGGACGGACGGGCGACACCTCCGAGCTCAATGGCTACGCCGCCTTCCGCGAGGCCATGGAGAAGTCCCGCGGGGTCACGCAGAAGCCGCACGAGCCCGGCGAGGACCCCCGGACCGGACCGCCCCACGAGGCCGAGCGGGCCCCCGCGGCGGAGCGGCTCCCCGAGGTGGCGCAGGCCCCCGAGACCGAACAGCCGTACGAGACCGCGCAGACGCACGAGGCCATGGAGAAGTCCCCCTCGGCGAGGTGACGCCGGCCGCGCCAGGCCCCCTCGCGCCGGTGCCCTTTACCGCCTGTGAGCCGCCTTCGCACCGCTCTCCTCCGCGATTCCCCGTACGGACCGGCCCCGGGGGTGCTCCCACAGGCAGGTCCCGTACTGTCGTTCCATGCCACGCCGCACCGCGACGATGCTCGCCTCCACCCTGATGTTGATCGCGCTCCTCTGCGCCGGAGTGCTCATCAAGGTGCCGTACTCGGAGATGTCTCCCGGCCCCACGGTGAACACCCTCGGCGACCACGACGGCGAACCGGTTCTGCAGATCTCCGGGCGCAAGACGTACCCCACGACCGGCAACCTCAACATGACGACGGTCAGGGTCACCAGCGCCGACTACAACATGAACCTGGCGGAGGCCGTCTACGGCTGGCTGGCACACGACAACATCGTGGTGCCGCACGACACGCTCTACCCGAACGGCAAGACCGAGCAGCAGTCCTCCCAGGAGAACGCCGAGGAGTTCAGCCAGTCCCAGGAGAGCGCCAAGGTGGCGGCGCTGAGGGAACTGCACATCCCGGTGAAGTCCCAGGTCATCGTCGCCACCGTCTTCAAGGGCGACCCGGCCGAGGGCAAGCTGCACGCCGGAGACGTCATCAAGAAGGTCGACGGCAAGCCCGTGGAGCAGATGGAGGACGTCGCCAAGCTGGTCACCAAGCACAAGCCCGGCGAGCCCGTCACGTTCTCCGTCGTCCCGGTCAAGGAGGCCGCCGCGGCCGAGAAGGCGGGCAAGGAGACGTCCGCGACCGACGACGTCAAGATCACGACGAAGGCCGCCGAGGGCGACGACGACCGCGCGGTCGTCGGCATCAAGGCCGGCACCGACCACACGTTCCCGTTCACGATCGACATCAAGCTGGCCGACGTGGGCGGCCCCAGCGCCGGACTCATGTTCGCCCTCGGCATCGTCGACAAGCTCACCCCGGACGACCTCACCGGCGGCGCGTTCGTGGCCGGCACCGGGACCATCGAGGACAACGGCAAGGTCGGCCCCATCGGCGGCATCGAGATGAAGACCGTCGGCGCCCGCGACAAGGGCGCCGAGTACTTCCTCACGCCGAAGGCCAACTGCGCGGCCGCCGCGAAGGACGTCCCCGACGGACTTAAGCTCGTCAAGGTGGACACCATCCACGACGCGGTGAAGTCCCTTAAGAAGATCCGCAAGGGTGACACCGCCGGCCTGCCGAAGTGCACCGCGGGCTGAGAAGCGCCCGCCCGCCCCTTCGGCTGAGGCCGGCGCCGGGGCCCATAGAGGGCCGTACGCGGGCGGGGAAGCCCCCCACCCGCGCGCGGCCGTCTGCCTTTAGGCGAACGTCGCCGCCAGCGCCTCCGCAAGCCCCGGTACCAGGTCCGAGCCGGTGAGGACCTCGGTGGGGGAGTCCTTCTCGCGCAGCCGCAGCGCGGACTCGCGCGCGCCGTCACGGAGCACCGCCACGGTCATGCGGACCTCCTGGCGGTCCGGGTGCTCGGCCACCCACTTCGCGAGCTGAGCCTCGCCGAGGCCCTCCGGGACGGACGTCTCGGCGGACGGCGGCAGCATCAGGCGCTCCACCGTGAGGGCGCAGCCCGCCACGGCGTCGGGCCAGGCGATGGTGCCGAGGAACTCGTCCAGCGGCTTGTCGGCGGGGATCTCCTCCTGCTCGATGGGGGTGAAACCGGCGTGTTCCACGCCGTCGTCGAGGCCGAGCTGTGAGGCGAGGCCGGGTTCTTGGGTGCGCAGTCGCGCGGTGTCGACCAGCGCGAAGAGGCGGGCGGGCCGGTCCCAGCCGAGGCCGGATACGTACTCGTCGATCTCGAGTACCGCCCGAGTGAGGGGGCTCGCTGCCATGGGAGTGTTGGACATGGTCACAATCCTGCCTCGTTAGTCCCGGGAAACGGGAACCGAGTAAAGCGTGAGTAAGTTGCATAGGTGTGGGTCCGCGATCTCGGGGGCCTGACGGACCAACAGCGAATCAACAGCGAACTTCGAGGTGCGCACCTTGGCTTTCCAGATGCCGGACCGCGGCGGAGGCCCGACGGGGCCACGGATCAGAGTGGGCCGACCCTCCCGGCGTGTCCGCACCCTGCTCATGACCTTGGGGGTCCTGGCCGTCCTGGCCATGGCCTTCGTCATGTTCGCGGGGTTCTGGACGGACTGGCTCTGGTACCGATCGGTCAACTACTCATCGGTCTTCACGACGACCCTGTGGACCAAGATCGGCCTGTTCTTCGTCTTCGGCCTGCTCATGGCGGCCGCCGTCGGCGTGAACATCTGGCTGGCGCACCGGCTGCGCCCGCCGCTGAGCGCCATGTCGATGGAGCAGCAGAGCCTCGACCGGTACCGCATGGGCATCGCCCCGTACAAGAAGTGGCTCCTCATCGGGGTCACCGCCCTGGTCGGGCTGATCGCGGGCGCGTCCGCGGCCGGCCAGTGGCGCACCTGGCTCCTGTGGGTCAACGGCGTGTCCTTCGGCCAGAAGGACCCCCAGTTCCACATGGACGTGTCGTTCTTCGCGTTCGACCTGCCCTGGTACCGCTTCCTGCTCGGCTTCGGCTTCGCGGCCACGGTGCTCTCCCTGGTCGCCGCCGCCCTGACGCACTACCTGTACGGCGGGCTGCGGATCACCAGCCCCGGCGCGCGCGCGACCGCCGCGGCCACCGGGCACCTCTCGGTGCTGCTCGGCGTCTTCGTGTCACTGAAGGCCGTCGCGTACTGGCTCGACCGGTACGGCCTCGCGGTGAAGTCCAGTGACTTCAAGGCGACGGGCAACTGGACGGGCCTGAGGTATGTCGACGCGAACGCGTACCTGCCGGCCAAGACGATCCTGTTCTGCATCGCCGTCATCTGCGCCATCCTCTTCTTCGCGACGCTCTGGCGGCGCACCTGGCAGCTGCCCGTCATCGGCTTCGGTCTGATGGTGCTCTCGGCGATCCTCATCGGCGGGCTCTACCCCGCGATCGTCCAGAAGTTCCAGGTCCAGCCGAACGAGCAGGCCAAGGAAGCCCCGTACATCGAGAAGAACATCGAGGCGACCCGCAACGCCTACGGGATCAACGGCGTGAAGCCCGAGGAGTACAAGGGCGCGGGCCGGGTCGACGAGGACTCCAAGAAGAAGCGCGAGAACGCGGACACGGCGGCCAACTACCGCCTGAACGACCCGAACATCGTCTCGCCGACCTTCCAGCAGCTGGAGCAGGAGCGCAGCTACTACCAGTTCCCGAAGACGCTGGACGTCGACCGCTACAACGGCCAGGACACCATCGTCGGCCTGCGCGAGATCGACGTGAACAAGCTCGACAAGCGGAACTGGATCAACGACCACTTCGCCTACACCCACGGCTACGGCATGGTCGCCGCCAAGGGCACGGAGACCAAGAAGGGCTCCAAGGGCGCCCCGGCGTTCACCGAGTCCGGTCTGCCCACCAATGGCGACCTGGGTGAGTACGAGCAGCGGGTCTACTACGGCGAGAAGACCACCCAGTACTCGATCGTGGGCGGGCCCCAGAAGGAGCTCGACTACGAGGAGAACGGCGGCGGTCAGAAGACGTACAGCTACAAGGGCGACAGCGGCGTCAACCTCTCCAACCCGATCAACCGCGCCGCGTACGCGGTCTCGTTCGGGGAGCCGCAGATCCTTTACTCCGGAGCCATCGGCGACGGCTCGCGGATCCTCTACAACCGCACCCCCAAGGAGCGCGTGGAGGCGGTGGCCCCCTGGCTGACCATCGACGGCGACGTCTATCCGACGGTCGTCGACGGGCGCATCCAGTGGGTCGTCGACGCCTACACGACGAGCAACGGCTATCCGTACGCCTCGCGGACCACGCTCGGCGACACCACGGCCGACTCCCTGTCGCAGGCCGACAGCCAGCGCACGGTGATCGCCCAGCAGAACCAGGTCAACTACATCCGGAACTCGGTGAAGGCGACCGTCGACGCGTACACCGGCGACGTCAAGCTCTACACCTGGGACGAGAAGGACCCGGTCCTGAAGACCTGGAAGAAGGCGTTCCCGGGCACCGTCAAGGACAAGAGCGAGATCCCGCCCAAGCTGATGGACCATCTGCGCTACCCGCAGGACATGTTCAAGGTCCAGCGCGAGCTCCTGACGAAGTACCACGTCACGGACCCCGGCCAGTTCTACAACGCGAGTGACGCCTGGCAGGTGCCGAACGACCCGACGAAGAAGGACGACAGTGCGGTCCCGCCGTACTACCTGTCCCTGAAGTCGCCGGGCCAGACACAGCGGCAGTTCTCCCTGACGACGACGTTCACCCCGAGCGAGCGGCCCAACCTGCGGGCGTTCATGACGGTCGACGCCGACGCCAGAAGCAAGAACTACGGCCAGATGCAGCTGCTCAGAGTCCAGGGCGACGTCGACGGACCCGAACAGGTCCAGAACAAACTGAACTCCATGAAGGAGGTCGGTACGTTCGTCCGTGACATGAAGGGCGCCGACTCCGATGTCCTCTACGGCAATCTGCTGACCGTGCCACTGGACGACGGCTTCCTCTACGTCGAGCCCGTCTACGTGCAGGGGCGCAAGTCGGCGTATCCCCTCCTGAAGAAGGTCGCCGTCTCGTACGGCACGGAGACGTTCTTCGCGGACTCGCTCAGCGAGGGGCTCAACCAGGTCTTCAGCGTCGAGGGCGCCACCAAGCCACCGGGCCAGGACCAGGACGAGCCGACCAAGCCCCCGAAGTCCAACGACCCGACGGTCCAGGCCGCGCTCGACGACGCCCAGCAGGCGTTCGACGACGGCGAGACGGCCATGAAGAAGGGCGACTGGAAGGCGTACGGCGAGGCGCAGGACCGGCTCCAGGAGGCGCTGGAGCGGGCCGAGAAGGCCTCGTCGAAGGCGGCCGGTAAGAGCGACAAGAACCCCGACGAGGGCGCTGACAAGGGCGCCGACAAGGCGGGGGACAAGAGCGGGGACAAGGCCGACTAGCGGGCGGTCAAGGAGCCACCCCGCGCCGTGGTACGGTTTGAACACAACGGCGCGGGGTGGAGCAGCTCGGTAGCTCGCTGGGCTCATAACCCAGAGGTCGCAGGTTCAAATCCTGTCCCCGCTACTGCAAGGTGAAGGCCCGGATCCTTACGGATCCGGGCCTTCGTCGTGTGTGCCGGCCCCGGTGTCGCGAGCGGTTCCGGGGCCGGTGCGGTGACCGGTGACCGTCGTGTGCGGGTGTCCTATGCCAAGACATGCGAACGGTGCGAGGTCGGGGGAGAGTTGGGAGATCTGTGTTTGACTTATCTCTCTGTGGGCATGTCGACAAAACGCTGAAGTGACCTCACTGGCTGCGGTATACCAGGTGTACCCAGGTTGCAGGTGGTGCGACGATGGACGTTATGGGGGACAAGGCAACTCTGTTGGAGACAGGGCGGTTTGTGCAGCCGGCCGACCGGGAGGATCCCGGGGCGGCCGCCGAGGAGATGCGCCATCGGCTGGCCGCCGAGGCCGGAGATGTGGACGCCATGAGCGTTCTCGGAAGCCTTCTGCTGCGCCGCGGTGATCTCGACGGAGCCGAATCCCTGCTGCGCGCCGCGACCGCCGAGGGCGACCGCGCCGCGGCCAACAACCTGGGCGTCCTGCTCCACCAGCGCGGCTACGCCGACGAGGCGGCCGGCTGGTGGCGGGTGGCCGCCGTCGCCGGTTCCGCCGCGGCCGCGCACGCGCTCGGCCGGCACCACCGCGAGCGCGGCGACGAGCCCGCCGCCGAGTACTGGCTGCGCCAGTCCGCAGAGGACGGCCACACCCTCGGGGCGTACGCGCTCGCCGACCTCCTGGAGCACCGCGGCGACGTCGGCGCCGAGCGCTGGATGCGGGTCGCCGCCGAGCGCGGCCACCGCGAGGCCGCGTACCGCCTGGCCCGCGCCCTCGACCGGCGGGCCGCCGCGGAGCGCGGCGAGCACCCCGCCTGCGCCGAGGCCGCCGACGACGGCACCCGCCCGGCCGCCGCCGAGGCCGAGCAGTGGTACCGCCAGGCGGCCGCCCGCGGCCACCGCAGAGCCGCGCTGCACCTCGGCGCGATCCTGGAGCGGCGCGGCGAGCTGAAGGAGGCCGGCCGCTGGTACCTGAACTCCGCCAAGGACGGCGAGCCCAGGGCCGCCTGCGCGCTCGGGTTCCTGCTGCGGGACGCGGGCGACGAGGAGAGCGCCGCCGTCTGGTGGCTCAAGGCCGCCCAGGACGGCGACGGGAACGCCGCGAACGCGCTGGGCGCCCTGCACGCCGAGCGGGGCGAGACCCAGACCGCCGAGCGCTGGTACCGCGCCGCCATGGACGCGGGCGACGTGAACGGCGCGTACAACCTCGGGCTGCTCTGCGCCGAGCAGGGCCGCACCGCGCAGGCCGACCAGTGGTACCGCCGCGCCGCCTACGCCGGCCACCGCGAGGCGGCCAACGCCCTCGCCGTGCTGCTGCTCCAGGGCGGCGACGCGGCGGGCGCCGAGCCGTGGTTCTCCAAGGCGGCGGAGGCGGGCAGCGTCGACGCCGCGTTCAACCTCGGGATCCTGTACGCGGGCCGGGGCGACGAGGCCACCGCCCTGCGCTGGTACGAGCGGGCGGCCGCGGCGGGACACACCGACGCGGCGCTCCAGGTCGGCACGGCGCGGCTGCGCGCGGGCGACGACCAGGAGGCCGAGCGGTATCTGCGGTGCGCGGCCGGCGGCGGCAGCGCCGAGGCGGCCTACCGGCTCGGCACGGTGCTCGACGCGCGTCGACCCGCGGCCGCGCCGCCCGCGCTCGGCGAGCCCGCGGCGGAGAAGAGCGAGTGCGAGGAGTGGTACGAGAGGGCGGCCGAGCAGGGGCACCGGCGCGCCCAGGTCCGGGTCGGCATGCTGGCCTCGGGCCGGGGCGACGTCGTCGAGGCCGCGCGGTGGTACCGCAAGGCCGCGGAGGCGGGCAGCCGGAACGGCGCGTTCAACCTCGGCCTGCTCCTCGCCCGCGAGGGCAGCGAGCCGGAGGCCGCGCTCTGGTGGACGCGGGCCGCCGACGCGGGGCACGGGCGGGCGGCGCTCCGTCTCGCCCTGCTCTACGCGCGCCGCGGTCAGCTGGCGCAGGGGCAGCGGTGGGCCTCGCGGGCCGTCGATCTCGGTCCCGCGGAGGTCTCCGAGCGTGCCGGGCGGCTGCGGGAGGCGCTGCGCCAGGAGCTCACCGCGTAGGAGCGGGGCGGGTGTGGGCCCTCGGCGCCCGTGCCCCCGGGCGGCCCTGGGAACAGATTTGCGCTGGTCGTAGCCGTGACGTAGAGTTGTGTTCACCGACGCGGGGTGGAGCAGCTCGGTAGCTCGCTGGGCTCATAACCCAGAGGTCGCAGGTTCAAATCCTGTCCCCGCTACTGACGATCGAGGGCCGGAAGCCATGTGCTTCCGGCCCTCGATTCATGTGTGGTCCGCGTTCCGCGCATGCCCCACGGCTTCCTCGTACAGCGTGCGGTCCACCGCCTTCTTCTCCGGCACCTCGTCGCCGTCGAGCACCCCCGCCGCGCGGTAGGCGTCCTGGAGGCGGTCCGTCGTGCCGGCCCGGATCTCCCAGTCCATGCGGAGGGACGGGGTGGAGCGCAGGATCCGCTCGTCCGTGTTGAGCAGCCCGGCGAGCTTCTTCGTGAACTCCTCGTCGGCCTTGTAATCACCCGCGAAGTACGTGTTCACCGTCCGGATGTACGCGCGCAGCAGCGCGACGCCCGCGTCGGGGTCCTTTGTGAGGAGGTTCGGGCCGAAGAGGAGGCCGCCCAGGGGCTCGCCCCGCGGCTGGCCGCCGAGGAAGGCGTACCTCTTGTCGCCGTCGACCTTGCGCCAGACCGGGTCGAGCAGCCAGGCCGCGTCGGTGCCGCCGTTCTGGAGCGCGGTGAGGACGTCCGCGGAGCCCAGCTGCTGGAACCGGATTTCGTCAAGGCCTCCGCCGTGCTTCTTCAGGACCTTGTTCATGGGGTACGCGATGACGGACCCCTTGCCGATCATGGTGCCGAGCGTGCGGCCGGCCAGGGGGACGCGGGCGGCGCTCTCGCCCTTCTTGAGCCGCACCCACAGGCCGCTCTTCGACCGCGGGTCGGGGGAGAAGTTCCCGGCCGTCCACTTGATGTCGAAGCCGCCGTTGATGCCGTTCAGCACGGCGGCCTCCGGCGCGGCCCACTGGGCGTCGATGTCGCCCTTGGCGAGCAGGGGCAGGGCGTCCGGGGTCGGCAGCACCTTCAGCTCAACGTCGAGCCCCTCCTTTTTGAACTCGCCCTTCTCCACCGCCAGCTGGAGGGGAGCGACGTACTCGGCGCTGAGCGTGCCGGTCGCGATGGTCAGCCTGCGCCGCCCGGGCAGGGGATCGGGGGCGGGGGTGTGCGGGGCGCAGCGGGCCGGGGCGCGGTCGGGGGCCAGGCCGGCGGGGTCGGTCCAGCTGTTCTTGCCGCAGCCGGAGACGGGGGTGACGGTCCGGGGCTTCGCGGGGGCCTCCGCGTCACCGTCGTCGTTCTTCGCGCACCCCGCGGCGGCGAGCAGCGAGCCCGCGACGAGCAGGGCGAGTGCGGTGGTGCGCCGTGCGGTGGTGCGGGTGCGCATGGTGCCTCCGAGCGCTCGGGTACGGAGATCCGTCCGGGTCATGACTGGCTCCGGCCGCGGTCGCGCGGGGCCCACGGGGTGAGCAACCGGCCCGCGATCCGCACCACTTCGGAGAAGACGACGCCGAGCACCGCGACGCAGACGATGCCGACGAACATCACGTCGTTCTGGAAGAGGGCACGCGAGTCGAAGATGAGGTGGCCGAGGCCGTCCGCCGCCGCGATCTGCTCCGAGGCGACGATGACCAGGACCGCGACCCCCGCGGCGATGCGCGCCCCGACCAGGACGGCGGGCAGGGACGCGGGGAGCAGTACGTGGCGGAACATCTGCCAGGGCGAGGCGCCGAAGACCTGGCCCGCGTCGCGGTGCCCGGAGGGTACCGCGAGGACCGCCGCCATCGTCGAGATCCAGACGAAGAAGAAGACCGTGGCGGCGACCAGCGCGATCTGCGGGCCCTCGCCGAGCCCGAACATGTTCAGAAAGACGGGCAGGAGCGCCAGTTTGGGGACCACGTACAGCGCGTCGAGGGTCGGTTCGAGGGCGGCGCGCACGACGGAGAGCGAGCCCATCAGGAGGCCGAGCGCGTATCCGGCGGCCGTGCCGATCGCGTACCCGGCGAGCACGCGCTTCAGCGTGGCCCACACGTCGGGCCAGAGGTCGCCGTCCGCGGCGTGGTGCCAGCCGTCCTCCAGGATGGTCTGCGGCGCCGGATAGACGCGGTCGTCGATCCAGCCGCTCACGGCGGCGAGCTGCCACAGCAGGATCAGGGCGAGGGGCACGCCCGCGGCGAGCGACAGTTCGAGGGCGCGACGGCGGCGATGGGTGCGGGCGGGGTGCAGCTCCTGCGGTCCGGGCCGTCTGATCAGGAGCTCCTCGGGCGGGGCGGGGCTTTCGCCGGGGCGCGGCGCCGGGCTCTTGCCGGTGGTGGTGGTCATGCGGTGGCCCCCGTGCCGACCTCGTCGCGGAGGAGTTCCCACAACTCGCTCTTGAGCGCTGCGAATTCGGGCGCGGCGCGCACGTCCGCGCTGCGGGGGCGCGGGAACGGCGGGCGGCGCTCGGCGATGACGCGGCCGGGCCTGGCCGACATCACCAGGACGCGGTCGCCCAGGACGATCGCCTCTTCGAGGCTGTGGGTGATGAACAGGGTCGTGGTGCGGGTGGTCTGGGTGAGGGCGAGCAGCTCGTCCTGGAGGATCGTGCGGAGCTGGGCGTCGAGCGCGGCGAACGGCTCGTCCATGAGGAGGATCTCGGGTTCCACGGCCAGGGCGCGGGCGATCGCGACGCGCTGGCGCATGCCCCCGGAGAGGGCGGCGGGATAGGCGTCGGCGAAGTCGGTGAGACCCGTGCGGTCCAGCCAGCGGGTGGCCCGCGCGTTCGCCTCCTTGCGGGGGACGCGCTGGATGTCCAGGCCGAACCTGATGTTGGCCCGGACCGTCTTCCAGTCGTGGATCCCGTACTCCTGGAAGATCATCGCCACGGGCCGCCGGGCGGCCGTGCGGATGCTCAGCTCGCCGGTGCTGGGGCGCAGCAGGCCGGCGGCGATGCGCAGGAGCGTCGACTTTCCGCACCCCGAGGGGCCGACGACGCAGGTGAACTCGCCTCTGGCGACGGTCAGGTCCACCGGGCCCAGGGCGTGTACTGCCCTGGGGGGCCGGCCGAAGGTTCTGGTCACTGCGCGGGCCTGGAGTTTGGGGTGCGGATCTGCCACGGGGTCTCCTTGCGGAGGGTTCCCTCCTCGCGGAGGGCGGGCGGTCGGCGGGCGCCGCAGAGAATATGACGGCCCGTCAGATCTTGGAAGGGGTGTGTTGTGGCCGGGATCCGCTACCCGGGTACGGAACGACGAGGCCCCCGGCACCTCGCGGTGCCGGGGGCCTCGTGGGCGTACGGAGTGCTTACGCCGACGCGCAGTTCGGGCAGACGCCCCGGTAGGTGACCTCGACGTCCTCGACCGTGAAGCCGAAGCGTTCCGAGTCGGGGAGGCTGGCCAGGGGGTTGCCCGTGGGGTGGACGTCACGGATCGCGCCGCAGCGGGCGCAGACCAGGTGCTGGTGGGGGCGGTGCGCGTTCGGGTCGTACCGCTTGGCGCGGCGGTCGGTGGAGACCTCGAGGATCTCGCCGAGGCTCACCAGCTCGCCCAGGGTGTTGTAGACGGTCGCCCGGGAGATCTCGGGCAGTTTGTCCGCGGCGCGGGCGTGCACCTCGTCCGCGGTGAGGTGGACGTGGTCCCCGTCGAGGACCTCTGCCACGACGCGCCGCTGCGCTGTCATGCGCCAGCCGCGTGTGCGCAGTCGTTCCAACAGGTCACTCATGAAAACCAGCCTAACAGGCGGGGGACCCAAGTCCCGAACGGGTGTGACTTTGGATTGGCGCTTGACTTAGACAAAGTCCATCGTAGGATCAAGTACGGCAAACGCCAAGGGACAGGACTTGCAGGAATGACGCAGGAGGCGCACGTGACGCAGGGACCGCTCACCACGGAGGCCGGAGCGCCGGTCGCCGACAACCAGAACAGCGAGACGGCGGGCCTCGGCGGACCGGTCCTCGTCCAGGACCAGCTGCTGCTGGAGAAGCTCGCCCACTTCAACCGCGAGCGGATCCCGGAGCGGATCGTGCACGCCCGCGGCGCGGGTGCGTACGGCACCTTCACGCTGACCCGGGACGTCTCGCAGTGGACGCGTGCGAAGTTCCTCTCCGAGGTCGGCAAGGAGACCGAGACCTTCCTGCGCTTCTCCACCGTGGCGGGCAACCTCGGCGCGGCGGACGCGGTGCGCGACCCCCGCGGCTGGGCGCTGAAGTTCTACACCGAAGAGGGCAACTACGACCTCGTCGGGAACAACACCCCGGTCTTCTTCATCAAGGACGCCATCAAGTTCCCCGACTTCATCCACACCCAGAAGCGGGACCCCTACACGGGCTCGACCGAGGCGGACAACGTCTGGGACTTCTGGAGCCTCAGCCCCGAGAGCACCCACCAGGTGACCTGGCTCTTCGGTGACCGCGGCATCCCCGCCTCGTACCGCCACATGGACGGCTTCGGCTCGCACACCTTCCAGTGGAACAACGAGGCCGGCGAGGTCTTCTGGGTCAAGTACCACTTCAAGACCGACCAGGGGATCAAGAACCTCACCCAGGCGGAGGCCAACAAGCTCGCCGGTGAGGACCCCGACTCCCACCAGCGCGACCTGCGCGAGGCCATCGAGCGCGGTGACTTCCCCTCCTGGACCGTGCAGGTGCAGATCATGCCGGCGGCGGAGGCGGCCACCTACCGCTTCAACCCGTTCGACCTCACCAAGGTGTGGCCGCACGCGGACTACCCGCCGATCGAGATCGGCAAGCTGGAGCTCAACCGCAACCCGGAGAACATCTTCGCCGAGGTCGAGCAGGCCATCTTCAGCCCCGCGCACTTCGTGCCGGGCATCGGCCCCTCGCCGGACAAGATGCTCCAGGGCCGTCTCTTCGCGTACGGCGACGCCCACCGCTACCGCGTCGGCATCAACGCCGACCACCTGCCGGTGAACCGCCCGCACGCCACCGAGGCGCGCACCAACTCCCGTGACGGCTTCCTGTACGACGGCCGCCACAAGGGCGCGAAGAACTACGAGCCGAACAGCTTCGGCGGCCCGCACCAGACGGACCGGCCGCTGTGGCAGCCCCTCCCGGTCACCGGCGGCACCGGCAACCACGCGGCGGCCACCCACGCCGAGGACAACGACTTCGTGCAGGCGGGCAACCTCTACCGCCTGATGTCCGAGGACGAGAAGAGCCGCCTGATCGAGAACCTGTCGGGCTTCATCGCCAAGGTCTCGCGCGAGGACATCGTCGAGCGCGCGATCGACAACTTCCGTCAGGCGGACGGCGACTTCGGCAAGCGGCTGGACGCCGCGGTCCAGGCCCTGCGCGGCTGACCCGGCCACTTGTCGTGGATGAGCGACGGGCCGGCTCCCTTCGGGGGGCCGGCCCGTCGCCGTGTTCAGCCCGCCACGCCGGCCGCCGCGCGCCGGGACGGCGCCCAGCAGCGGATGATGTCGCGGACCGAGACGATCCCGGTCGGTTCGTTGCCGTCCATGACGATCAGGTGCCGGAAACCGCCGTGCGACATGGCGTCCGCGGCGTCCTCCAACGTCCACGAGGGGCAGGCGAAGACGATGTCCGTCGTCGTGTGCGTACTCGCGGTCTCCTGGTCCGGGTCCTGCCCGAGGCCCAGGGAGATGAGGATGTCGCGCTCGGTCAGGATGCCGATTCCGCAGGTATCGGGGTCCAGGACGACGGCGGCGCCGACGCGGCGCGCCGACATCAGCCGGGCTGCCTGGCGCAGGGTGTGGGCGGGACCGATGGTGAGGACCATCGAGCTCATGGCGTCGCGGACGAGCATGGGCGTGAGCCACCTCCTTGGTGAAAGCGCGGTCTCCCGGAGGGCGAAGGATTGCCTCCGCTACCGGCTCGGAGAACGGCTTCACAAGTTCACAAGCGGGGGAGTCCCAGAGTCGCAGCCCCGCCGGAGGCCAGCAAGGGGGCGCGTGCGGTCAGTTCAGGGCGCGTGCGCCATACGACGCGCCGTCGCCCGGCGCCGGACGGACCGTCAGGACCCGCCGCACGTCGGTGGCCGCGCCGGCCGAGGCGTCAGTAGCGCTGGTTGAGATAGCCGAGCAGCTCGTCGTGGAGGAGGCCGTTCGACGCCGCCGCGTTGCCGCTGTGCGGGCCGGGCCTGCCGTCGAGGCCGGTGAAGGTGCCGCCCGCCTCCGTCACCACGATCGCGGTCGCCGCCATGTCCCAGAGCGAGAGCTCCGGCTCCGCGCAGATGTCGACCGACCCCTCGGCGACCATCATGTACGGCCAGAAGTCGCCGTAGCCGCGGGTGCGCCAGACCGCACGCGTCAGGTCGAGGAACCCGTCGAGGCGCCCCTGCTCCTCCCACCCGGAGAGCGAGGAGTACGCGAGCGAGGCGTCCGAGAGCCGCGAGACCTTGGAGACCTCCAGCCGCGTCGCCGAGCTGAGCGAACGCCCCGTGTAGGCGCCGCCGCCCTTCGCCGCCCACCAGCGGCGGCCCAGCGCGGGCGCCGAGACGACACCGACCACCGGCTGGTAGCCGCCCTCGCCCGCCTCCATCAGCGAGATCAGCGTCGCCCACACCGGCACGCCGCGCACATAGTTCTTCGTGCCGTCGATCGGGTCGATCACCCAGCGGCGCGGTCCCGTGCCCTCCACGCCGTACTCCTCACCGAGGATCGCGTCGCGCGGCCTGGCCCGCTGGAGGTTGCCACGGATCAGCTCCTCGGCGGCCTTGTCGGCCTCGCTCACCGGCGTCATGTCCGGCTTGGTCTCGACCTTCAGGTCGAGGGCCTTGAACCGGGCCATGGTCGCGGCGTCGGCGGTGTCCGCGAGGACGTGGGCGAGACGCAGATCATCGTGGTAGTCGGGCATGGGTGAACAGTATCGATCCCGTTCGGCGCGATCCACAGCGCCGGGTCGCGGGCGCCCGGCCGTCCTCGCGCCGGAGCTATTGACAGTGCCGCGCGGCGCGTCAACGCTGGCACAGGAGCCGCACGGCCCGGGGAGGCGACGATGCCTGCAGCACGGGAATCCTTACTGGACGCGGCCTGCACGGCGCTCGCGCGCCGGCCGTGGCCCGGCGTCCGCATGGTCGATGTCGCGGCCGCCGCCGGGGTCTCCCGGCAGACCCTCTACAACGAGTTCGGCAGCAAGGACGGTCTGGCCCGCGCCCTGCTGCGCCGCGAGACCGACGGCTATCTGCACGGCGTCGAGCGGGCCCTCGCCGAGGAGCGCGAGCCCGCCGACCGGCTCGCCGCTGTGGCCGCCTGGACCGTCGGCGCCGCCCGCTCCAACACGCTCGTGCGGGCCGCGCTCACCGACTGCTGGGGGGAGCGGCTGCCCGCGCCGAGCCGGCTCACCGGCTCCACCTCGCCGGTGCCGGCCCAGCGCCGCGCCGACGCGGGGGTGCCCTCGGCCGCGGAGCTCCTCGCGCTCGTACGGGACCGGGCGGTGCTCGCGCTCGGCGGCCGGGCCAGGACCAGGGACCCCGAACTCGCCCTCGCCTGCGAGAGCGCCGTCCGCCTCGCCCTGTCGTACGTCGTCGCGCCCGCCGGAAACGACGACGACCCCGCGGAACTGGTCCGCGGGGCCATCGGGCGCTGGGTGGGCGTGCGGTGACCGGCGGGCGGTGACCGGCCGGCGCCTCAGTGCGCGGAGCCGGAAAGCTGCAACCCGATCACGCCGATGATGACGAACGAGATCGAGACGATCTTGAGCGTGGAGACCAGGTCACCGAGGAAGACCATGCCGTAGATCGCCGTGCCCGCGGCGCCGATGCCCGTCCACACCGCGTACGCCGGACCGACGTCCAGCTTCCGCAGCGCGAGGGTCAGCAGACCGAAGCTGCCGAGCGCGAAGGAGGCGAACGCGATCGTGGGCCAGAGCCTGGTGAACCCGTGCGACAGCTTCAGACAGACCGCGAAGCCGGTCTCCAGGATCCCCGCGACGATGACCAGCAGCCACGCCATGCCCTTGCCTCCCGTACCCGTCCACGAACCGCGGCCGCATCACCCGGCTTGAATCCCGCTTGGTGCGATTATGCATTTACCTTTGCCGTCGCGGCGCAAACAACGGCGAGGTCAGTCCCCGTCGTGCCGCTCCCGGGTCGCGAGCAGCCTGCGCAGCGAGTACAGGCGCGCCGGATCCGCGTGCCCCTCGGCGACCCAGGCGTCCAGGGCACAGTCCTTCTCGTCGTGGCTGCAGCCGCGCGGGCACTGTGCCGTCCCCGGCTCCAGATCGGGGAAGGCGAGGATGACGCGGGACGGGTCGACGTGGTTGAGGCCGAACGAGCGCACGCCGGGAGTGTCGATCACCCAGCCCTCCGAGCCCTCAAGGGGAAGCGCGAGGGCGGAGGTGGTGGTGTGCCTGCCGCGGCCCGTGACCGCGTTGACGTGCCCCGTCGTGCGCCGCCGCTCCTCGGGGACGAGCGCGTTCACCAGCGTGGTCTTGCCGACCCCCGAATGCCCGACGAACGCGGTGACCTTGCCGTCGAGCAGCTCGTGGACGCGCGCGAGCTCCGCGCCGTCGGTGAACTCCTCGCGGCTGGTGACCACATAGGGGATGTCGAGCGTGGCGTACGTCTCGAGGATCTTGTCGGCGGGCGCCAGGTCCGACTTGGTCAGGACGAGCACCGGCTCCAGACCGCCGTCGTACGCGGCCACGACGCACCGGTCGATCAGCCGCGGCCGCGGCTCGGGGTCGGCGAGGGCCGTCACGATGGCGAGCTGGTCGGCGTTGGCGACGACCACCCGCTCGTAGGGATCGTCGTCGTCGGCGGTGCGCCGCAGCACGGAGGTGCGCTCCGCGATCCGCACGATCCGCGCCAGCGTGTCCTTCTTGCCGCTCAGGTCGCCGACCACCGCGACCCGGTCGCCGACCACCGCGGCCTTGCGGCCCAGCTCGCGGGCCTTCATGGCCATCACGATCCGGTCGTCGACCAGGACGGTCAGACGGCCCCGGTCGACGGTGAGGACCATGCCCTCGGCCGCGTCCTCGTGCTTGGGCCTGATGTGGGTACGGGGGCGGTTGCCCTTGCGGTTGGGGCGGACGCGGATGTCGTCCTCGTCGGGGTTCTTGCCGTAGCGGCGCATGGTTCTCGATCCGCCCGTCAGTGGTTCCCGAGCATCCCGGTCCAGAGGTCGGGGAAGTCCGGGAGGGTCTTCGCCGTCGTCGCGACGTTCTCGATCCGTACGTCTTCCACAGCCAGGCCGATGATCGCGCCGGCCGTCGCCATGCGGTGGTCGTCGTAGGTGTGGAAGACGCCGCCGCGCAGCCCGCGCGGGCGGATGTGCAGGCCGTCGGCGGTCTCGGTGACGTCGCCGCCCAGGCCGTTGATCTCCTTGGTGAGCGCGGCGAGCCGGTCCGTCTCGTGCAGCCGCAGGTGGGCGACGCCGCGCAGCGTCGAGGGGGAGTCCGCGAGGGCCGCGACCGCCGCGATGCCGGGTGTGAGCTCGCCGACCTCGCTCAGGTCCACGTCGATGCCGTGGATCGAACCGGAACCGGTGAACACCAGGCCCCGCTCGGTCAGTTCGCAGGAACCACCCATCTCGGTGAAGATCTCGCGCAGCGCGTCACCGGGCTGCGTGGTGTGGGCCGGCCAGTCGGGGATGGTGACCTTGCCGCCGGTGACCAGGGCCGCGGCGAGGAACGGCTGGGCGTTCGACAGGTCGGGCTCGATGGTCAGATCGCGGCCGAGCAGGGCGCCGGGGGCGACCCGCCACACGTTCGGCTCGCCGCCCGCCTCCGGGGTGTCCACCTGGGCGCCGACGGCGCGGAGCATGTCGACGGTCATCCGGATGTGCGGCATCGAGGGCAGGGGGCCGCCCACGTGCCGTACCTCCACGCCCTGGTTGAAGCGCGGGCCGGAGAGGAGCAGGGCGCTCACGAACTGGGAGGAGGACGAGGCGTCGATCTCGACCCTGCCGCCCTCCAGGGCGCCACCGCCGTGCACGATCAGCGGCAGCGCGCCGGGGCTGCCCTCCGTGTCGTCGATGCGGGCGCCGAGCACGCGCAGGGCGTCGATGACACCGTGCAGGGGGCGCTCGTACGAACGGGGGTCGCCGTCGAAACGGATCGGCCCGTCGGCGAGTGCCGCGACCGGCGGCAGGAACCGCATGACCGTACCGGCGTTGCCGACGTCGACCGTGGCCGGGCCGTGCAGACCCGAGGGGATCACGCGCCACGCCTCACCGGAGCCGGCGTCACCCCCCGCGACGGACGAGCTCGACGACACCGTCTCCTCGATGCCGACCCCCATCGCGCGCAGGGCGCCCGCCATCAGGAGCGTGTCGCGGGAGCGCAGCGGGCGGCGCAGCCAGCCGGGCTCGGCGGCCAGCGCGGCAAGCACCAGCGCCCGGTTGGTGACCGATTTCGAACCGGGGACGTGGACCGTCGCGGTGACGGCTCCGCTTGCGTGCGGGGCGGGCCAGAGGGCGGTGTGCGCCGGGGTTTCGGTCATGCCCTCACTTTAGTGGCTGGCCGGGGCCCCGCTCAGACCCCGAGGAGCCAGCGCGCTCCGCCCATCAGCGAGCAGAGCGACACGGCGTGGAAGAGGAAGAGCCACAGCCCCGGCGGAACGTGCGTCAGCCGCGCCAGCTGGTCCGCGTCCGAGTCGCCCGCGCCCCCGCGCCGGCGCTTGGACTGCAGCTCGAAGGCGGGACGTACGCCGCCGAGGAGCAGGAACCACACGACCGCATACGCGAACGCCGCCTGTACGTCGGTGCCGGCCAGCCAGGAGACGACCAGGAACGTGCCACCGGTGAGGATCACGGTCAGGGCGCCGTACGCGTTGCGGATCATCACCAGCATCACAAGGAGCAGCCCCGTCGCGATCCACAGGAACGCCGTGATGCGCCCGGAGGCGAGCAGCGCCGCCCCGCCGAGACCGAGCAGCGGCGGCGCGGTGTAGCCCGCCGCCGCGGTCAGGATCATGCCGGGCCCGGTCGGCCGGCCGCGCGAGACGGTCAGGCCCGAGGTGTCGGAGTGCAGCCGGATGCCGTCGAGGCGGCGCCCGGTGAGCAGGGCGACCAGACCGTGTCCGCCCTCGTGCGCGATGGTGATCGCGTTGCGGGCCAGGCGCCAGACGCCGTGCGGGACGACCACGGCGAGGGCGACGAGACCGGCGGCTATGACGAGCCACTGCTCCGGGGCGGGCTGGGTGCCGAAGACGCGGTCCCAGAGGTCGGCCGGGTCGGCGTTGGCGGTGCTTTCCATGACGGGAAGGGCTCCCTCGGGTCGTGCGCGGTCTGGCAGTCTGGCACGTATGTGCGGACGGTATGCATCGAGTCGTAGGCCCGAGGATCTCGCAGGAATCTTCGAGATCGAGAAGTGGGAGGAGGAACCCGAGGAGGAGTTCGCCCCCGACTTCAACGTGGCGCCCACGAAAGAGGTCCACGCCGTCCTCGACCGTCCCCTGAAAGACGCCGGCGACCCGCGTCCGGTTCGCCAGCTGCGCACCCTGAAGTGGGGCCTGGTCCCCTCCTGGTCCAAGACGCCGGAGGGCGCCGCCCGGATGATCAACGCCCGCGCGGAGACCGTCCACGAGAAGCCGTCCTACCGCCGCGCCTTCACCTCGCGGCGCTGCATCCTGCCCGCCGACGGCTATTACGAGTGGGTGACCGCGCCCGAGGAGCGGCAGCTGGAGGTCGAGGGCAAGAAGAAGAGGCCGCGCAAGCAGCCCTACTTCGTGACCCCCGCCGACGGCTCGGTCTTCGCCATGGCCGGGCTCTACGAGTTCTGGCGGGACAAGACCCTGCCCGACGAGCACCCCCTCGCCTGGTGGGTGACGTGCACGGTGATCACCACGGAGGCGGAGACCGCGCCCCTGGCCGTCGCCCCCGAGGAGGGCCCGCGCTCGCTCGCCGACATCCACCCGCGCATGCCGCTGATGCTGACGCCGGATCGCTGGGACGCCTGGCTCGACCCGGCCCGCACGGACGTCGACGAGCTGCGCACCCTTCTCGAACCGCCCCCGCACGGCCTGATGCGCGCCTATCCGGTCTCCACCGCCGTCAGCAACGTCCGCAACAACGGTCCGGAGCTGCTCAAGGAGCTCGACGGCCCCGAAGAGGGCACACTCTTCTGACGTGACCAAGGACGCACCCAGCAGCGAGCTCATCCCCACCGACGCCGGCGAGGCACGGATCACCTGGCACCCGGCGAGGAAGGCCCGGTACGTGCTGGCGCTCGGCCACGGCGCAGGCGGCGGCATCGAGGCCCGCGACCTGCGGGCCCTCGCCGAGGCCCTGCCCGCGCACGGCGTGAGCGTCGCCCTCGTCGAGCAGCCCTGGCGGGTCGCGGGCAAGAAGCTGGCGCCCGCCCCGAAGACGCTGGACGCGGGGTGGCGGGGGATCTGGCCCGCGCTGGAGAAGAAGGGGCTCCCGGTGATCTCCGGAGGCCGCAGCGCGGGCGCCCGCGTGGCCTGCCGCACGGCGGCCGAGCTGGGCGCCGCCGCCGTGCTCGCCCTCAGCTTTCCCCTGCACCCCCCTGGCAAGCCCGAGAAGTCCCGCGCCGCCGAACTGCTCGGCGCCGGCGTGCCCACCCTCGTCGTCCAGGGCGGCAACGATCCGTTCGGCAGGCCCGCGGAGTTCCCCGAAGGGACGTACGAACTCGTGGAGATCCCATACGGCGACCACGGATTCGCCGTGCCCAAGCGCGCCGACATCGGCCAGGACGAGGCAGTGAAGCGCATCACGGACGCGGTCACCCGCTGGACGGGAATGTTGGGCCCGTGACCTCTGTTGTGGCGGACAGACGGTAAACGCCGTCAGCAGCTGTTCGTACGAGAGGGAGTCCGCCGCATGGGTTCGACCATCTGCCCGAACCGCTCCAGCGCCTCTGACCTGGAGTGGACGGTGCTGAGCGCACCCAAAACCGCATCTATTCGGGCGGCGCGGGGAGCGGGTCGTCGTCTATCCTCCGATTCGAGTGGGGCTGCTTTCGGCCTCGCCACGTCGTTGGAGGAGGTGGGTCCGGTCACTGGGACCGACGCAGGGACCGAGCACGGCCAGGCGGAGCAGCCCCGGGAGAGTGCGCAGAGTTCTGAGACGGCCGCGGAGCGCACGGCCCGCTTCGAGCGGGACGCGCTGACCTTCCTCGACCAGATGTACTCGGCGGCGCTGCGCATGACGCGCAACCCGGCGGACGCGGAGGACCTGGTGCAGGAGACCTACGCCAAGGCGTACGCGTCGTTCCACCAGTTCCGCGAGGGCACCAACCTCAAGGCGTGGCTCTACCGCATCCTCACGAACACGTTCATCAACTCGTACCGCAAGAAGCAGCGCGAGCCCCAGCGCAGTGCCGCCGAGGAGATCGAGGACTGGCAGCTGGCGCGCGCCGAGTCGCACATGTCCACCGGTCTGCGCTCCGCCGAGTCGCAGGCGCTGGACCACCTGCCCGACTCGGACGTGAAGAGAGCGCTGCAGGCGATCCCCGAGGAATTCCGCATCGCCGTCTATCTGGCCGATGTAGAGGGCTTTGCGTACAAGGAGATCGCGGACATTATGGGGACACCCATCGGTACGGTGATGTCCCGGCTGCACCGTGGCCGTCGCCAACTGCGCGGCATGCTGGAGGACTACGCCCGTGAGCGCGGGCTCGTCCCGGCGGGTGCCGGGGAGTCGAACGGAACGAAAGGCTCGGGCTCATGAGCTGCGGAGAGCCGCACGAGACTGACTGCAGTGAAGTCCTGGACCATCTCTATGAGTTCCTGGACCACGAGATGCCGGACAGTGACTGCACCAAGTTCGAGACGCACTTCGAGGAGTGCTCTCCGTGCCTGGAGAAGTACGGCCTCGAGCAGGCGGTCAAGAAGCTGGTGAAGCGCTGCTGCGGCCAGGACGACGTACCCGTCGACCTGCGGGCCAAGGTCATGGGCCGCATCGACCTCATCCGCTCGGGACAGACCGTGCCCGACCAGGACGTCACGCAGGACGTGCCGCGCGACGTCTCCGCCTCGGAGGCCTGACCACCCGGCCCCCGGGCCCTCCGGCGCGAGCGCCCCGTTCTCCTCCCCCGTCACTCGTACGTGCTAATCGAGGGCAGCCGGGCGTCGCCAGGCCCACCCCCGTTCTAGTCTCCGACCTGGAACGGGGAGGAGAGCTCCATGCGGTCGGTGCCGGCGCGGGCCCGCGTCTACGTCCTGAGCGTCGCCCTGGCCGGCGGCGCCTGCGCCGCACCCGCCCCCGGCACCCGCCCCTCGTGGCCCGCCGTACTGCTCCTGGCCGTGCTCTTCGCCGGCAGCGAGCAGCTCACCCGGTGCCGCTTCGTCGGCCGCCGCGCCCCCGAGGGCCACGGCCTCGGCACCTTCTTCCCCGTCCTGCTCGCCGCGGTCTTCCTGCTGCCGCCGTCGGCCGCCGCGCTCGTCGCCGTGCCCGGCGCCCTGCTCGCCCGCGTCGACCGGCACCCCCACGGCCTGCGCCGCCTCTGGCGCGCCGCCCGGCTCGCCCTGGCCGCCTGGGCCGCGGCCCGCGTCTTCGCCGCGCTGGGCGGACCCGCCGCCGGCGCCGCCCCCGACTTCCCGTACGTCCTGGCCCCCGCGGCCGCGGCCGTGCTCGCCTTCACCGCCGTGCTCACCGTGCTGGACGGCGGCATCCTGGTCACCGCCGAGCGTGTGCCCGCAAGGACCGCCTGGCGGGGCCTCTTCCCGCGCTCGCTGGCACCCGTCACCGTGCACGGGCTCGCCGGACTGATGATGGCCGTGCTCTGGGCCAGCCCCTACGGCCCCGCGGCCGCCCTCCTCGTCCTGCTCCCGATGGGCGTCTCCTGCTGGGTCTTCGCGCAGTACCACCGGGAGCGCGCCGCCCACCAGGCCACCATCCGGGCCCTCGTCCAGGCCGTCGACATCAAGGACAAGTACACCCGCGGGCACAGCGAACGCGTCGGCCGGGCCTCCGTCCTGATCGCCCGCGAACTCGGCATGGACGACGAGCGGGTGGAGGTCCTCCGGTTCGCCGGGATCCTGCACGACGTCGGCAAACTCGGCGTGCCCACCCGGCTGTTGCGCAAGGACGGACCGCTGACGCCCCAGGAGCGGCGCGTCATCGAACTCCACCCCGAGTACGGGCACGAGATGGTGCGCGGCATCGGCTTCCTCGGCGAGGCGCGGGCGGCCATCCTCCACCACCACGAACGCATCGACGGCAGCGGATACCCCTACGGCCTGGTGGGCGCGCAGATCCCCCAGTGCGCCCGGGTGGTGGCGGTGGCCGACGCCTTCGACGCCATGACCTCCACCCGCTCCTACCGGCGGGCCCGGCCCGTCGAGGCCGCGGTGGCCGAGCTCTCGCGCTGCGCCGGGGCCCAGTTCGACCCCGAGATGGTCGCCGCCCTGGCCCGCGCCATCGAGCGGCACGGCTGGCACCCCGAGGTCACCGCGGACGTGCCGGGACAGGGCGCGCGCCCGCCCGCGGGGCCCGTCCCGCCCGCCCCCGAGGCGTCCCGCCAGAGGGTCCGGTGAAGGCCCCCTCGCGGCTGCCGCCGACGGTCACCTGGCCGGCCGGGCTGCTCGCCGTCGTCTCGCTCGCCTGGACCCTGTGGCACGGCATCACCGAGGGCCGCGTCGCCCTCGCCTTCGGGGTGCTCATCGCCCTCGGCGAGCTGTCGCGGTGGGGGAGCGGGCGCCGGGAGACCGCGCCGCTCGGCGCCGCCGGAGCACTCGCGTACGCGCTGCTCGGCGAGAACTCCGGACGGGCCACGCACCACGGCGTCTTCCAGGTCGTCTCGGTGGTCGTCGCGGCGGCCCTGGTCGGCGCCGTGCCGCGGGTGGCGCTCGGCCGCGGCCCCACCCCCGACCACCTGGCGCGGCGCGTGCTGACCGTCGCCTTCGCCGCCGCCTGCTTCCAACCCCTGTACAACTCCGGCAAGTTGGGCGAGTGGGTGGGGCAGGGGCCGTACTTCGCGCTCGTCATCGTCACCCTGCTCGTCCTCACCGCGCTCTGCGACGCCGTGCTGGGCGCCGTGACCGCACGCGCCCGCACCCGGTGGCCGTTCGGGCCGCTGCTGCGCGAGGAGCTGCGGGCGACCCTCGGCATCGGCTCCGCCGTCTGCGCGACGGGCGCCGTCATGGCGCTCGCGGTGGCCGTGGCGGGGCTGTGGGCGCTGCCCGTCTTCAGCCTGCCGCTGCTCCTCACCCAGCTGGCCTTCCGGCGGTACGCGGCGGTGCGGGCCACCTACCGGCAGACCATCGCCTCCCTGGCCAGGGCCACCGAGATCGCCGGCTACACCCCGCAGGGCCACGCCCACCGGGTGGCGGGGTTGAGCCGGGCCGTCGGCCGTGACCTGGGGCTCTGCGCCTTTGACCTCGCCGTCCTTGAGCACGCGGCCCTGATGCACGACATCGGCCAGCTCTCCCTCGTCGACCCGGTCCCCGAGGGCGCCACGGCCGCGCTCCCGGAGGCCGAGCAGCGCCGCATAGCCCTGCTCGGCGGCGCCGTCGTCCGCCAGACCGGCGTGGACGCCGCCGTCGCCGTCGTCGTGGAGCGCCAGGCCGACCCGTACCGCGAACAGCCGCTCACCGCCCGTATTGTGCGCACCGCGAACGCGTACGACGAGATGGCGCGGGGAGAAGGACCCTCAGGGGCGCTCGACGGCCCCCTCCAGGCCCTGGAGAGACTCCGCCTGGCCACCGGCCACGACTACCAGCCGGAGGTCGTGGAGTCGCTGGCCAGGGTGGTGTCCAGGGGAGGAGGGGCCGGCCCGTAGGGTCCCGGGCGGGGACGACCGTGCGAGAAGGCGGGCCTTACCTCGCGTCCGGCTGGGTAACCCATGGGTAATGAGCGGCCGTCCGACCGTACGTGGTTGGATGCGAAGAAGAGGGTGCACGGGGGGTACGGACCCGACGCTGCGCCCGATCGGGAAATGACCTACGACGCATGACGTGGCAGGCGGGAATCAGGCGGGAATCGTGAGGATCTTCGGCAAGGGACGGCACCGGCCCTCCGCCTCATGGCGGCAGGCGACCGACCGCGCGTTCACGCTGATCGGCGACGGCCGGTACGAGGACGCGGGGGCACTGCTCACGCGCGCGGCGGATCTCGAGCCCTGGCTGTCCGAGTCCTGGTTCAACCTCGCGCTGCTGCACAAGTTCCGGCACGACTGGGAGCAGGCGCGGGCCGCGGGGCTGCGCGCCGTGGCGCTCCTCGACCGTTCCGCGGGCGCCCCCGACTGGTGGAACGTCGGCATCGCGGCTACCGCGCTGCAGGACTGGCCCCTGGCCCGCCGCGCCTGGCAGGCGTACGGCCTGCGGGTGCCGGGCGGGGTGGCCGCATCCGGCGAGCCGACGGGCATGGAGCTCGGCAGCGCCGCCGTGCGGCTCTCCCCGGAGGGCGAGGCCGAGGTCGTCTGGGGCCGGCGACTCGACCCGGCCCGCATGGAGGTCCTGTCCATCCCGCTGCCCTCCTCCGGGCGCCGCTGGGGCGAGGTCGTGCTGCACGACGGCGTCCCGCACGGCGAGCGCACGACGGCGGCCGGGCACTCGTACCCCGTCTTCGACGAGATCGAGCTGTGGGCGCCCTCACCCGTGCCGACCTGGGTGGTCCTCCTGGAGGCCGCCACCGAGGAGGACCGGGACGCCCTGGAGCGGCTGGCGGCCGACGCGGGCTTCGCCGCCGAGGACTGGTCGTCCTCGGTGCGGCTGCTCTGCCGGATGTGCTCCGAGTCCCGGATGCCGAGCGACGAGGGCGACGGCGAGCACCTCGACCCGCACGACCACAGCGAACCGGGCCATCCCGGCCCGCTCGGCCACCGCAGTCCCGGCGCCCTCTGGGTGCCGGAGCGTGAGTGCGGCCTCGCGGCTCCCGCGGCGCTGGTCCGCGGCCTGCTCGACGGCTGGGTGGCGGACAGTCCGGATTCCCGTGACTGGCGGGATCTCGAAGAGGTCTGCTGACACTTCGCCGTAGGCTGTACCGGCACAAAGTCTTGAGGGTTTCAAGGAAGGCGTACGGCGGACATGGCGCAGGACACTGAGCAGCAGGCCATCGGTGGGGGCGGGGTCCTCCCCGTCGACGACGAGGGCTTCGTCATCGACACCGAGGACTGCGAGGAGCGGGAGACGGCCTACCGCGAGCGCGGCACGTCCCGGCCGATCACGGTCGTCGGCAACCCCGTGCTGCACAAGGAGTGCAAGGACGTCACCGCCTTCGACGACGAGCTCGCCAAGCTGATCGACGACATGTTCGCGACCCAGCGCGTCGCGCAGGGCGTGGGCGTGGCCGCCAACCAGGTCGGCGTCGACCTGAAGGTCTTCGTCTACGACTGCATGGACGACGAGGGCGTGCGCCACGTCGGCGTCGTCTGCAACCCGGTGCTGGTGGAGCTGCCCGCCGAGAAGCGCAGCCTGGACGACTCGGGCGAGGGCTGCCTCTCGGTGCCGACCGCCTACGCCCCGCTGGCCCGCCCGGACTACGCCGAGGTGACCGGCCAGGACGAGAAGGGCAACCCCATCAAGGTGCGGGGCACCGGTTACTTCGCGCGCTGCCTCCAGCACGAGACGGACCACCTGTACGGGTACCTGTACATCGACCGCCTCTCCAAGAGGGAGCGCAAGGACGCGCTGCGGCAGATGGAAGAAGGCACCCCGCGCTACCCCGTGGTGGCGAATGACTGACCCACGCGACGCCTGAGAGGCGTGGGTACCGCGTGACACGAGCGGCCCCTGGTCGGGAACACCCTCCTGACCAGGGGCCGTTGGCATGAGCCGCTCGCATGTGCGAGCAAAACAGGCTCCTGGTGATCCTTATTCAGTCACGTAAGGGGAGGTTCTCGGCACTGGGGGGTAGTGAATGGCGCAAATCTGTTCCCTGAACGGTCAGTTGTGGTGCTGAATGGAAAGCGCGGGGATACGCAACGGCGCGCGCCCGGCACGGCGCAAGGGGCGCGTGTCCTCAGGCGGCTGAAAGGGGTTTGTTCGTGCCTGCATATTCCGGAAGCACTTCACAGACACAACCACACACACAGCCACGCACACCGGTGGTAACCATCCCGCCGGCACTGGCCGTTCCGGTGATCGAAGCAGGGTTCCCTCGCCGTCTGCACCCGTATTGGCCAAAGCTTCAGGAGAAGTCCAGGACCTGGCTGCGTGAAATGCGCCTGATGCCCCCGGACAAGGTCGAGCGCTACGCGGACAGCCTGTGCTACACCGACCTGGTCGCGGGCTACTACATTGGCGCGCCGGACGAGTTGCTCACCGCGATAGCGGACCTCAGCAGCTGGTTCTTCGCGTGGGACGACCGGCACGACCGGGACTCGGTGCACGGCAGGGCGGCACAGTGGCGGCGGCTCTGCACGGGCCTGCACGGCACTCTGCACGACCCGAGGCGGTACCGGCACCACCAGGACCCGTTGGTCGCGGGGTTCGCCGACTGTGTCCTGCGCCTGTACTCCTTCCTCGGTCCCAGCTGGAACGCCAGGTTCGCCCGGCACTTCCACCCGGTGATCGACGCGTACGACCAGGAGTTCAGGAACCGGCGCTGCGGCACGGTGCCGTCGGTCGAGGCCTACATCGAACTGCGCCGGCTCACGTTCGCGCACTGGGCGTGGATCGACCTCCTCGAACCCACGGCCCGCCGCGAGCTGCCGGCCTCCGTGCGCAGACACCCCGCATACCGGCGGGCGGCACTGGCGACCCAGGATTTCTCCGCCTGGTACAACGACCTGTGCTCCCTGCCGAAAGAACTCGCGGGAGACGAACTGCACAATCTCGGGATCAGTCTCATCCACCACGAGGGAATGACGCTCGAACAGGCGGTACGGGAAGTCCACAGGCGCGTCACCAAATGCGTCACGGAATTCCTCGAAGCCGAGCACGAAGTGCTTTTGTTCGCCGATGAATTGGCGGACGGAAGCGAGCAGGGAAGGGAGCTGTCGGAGGCGGTGAAATCATGCGTCTTCAACATGCGGAACTGGTTCTCTTCCGTGTACTGGTTCCATCACGAATCCGGTCGCTATCGGGTGGACAGCTGGGACGACAGGTCCATGCCCCCGTATGTGACAGAAGAAGCCATGGCGGAAAACGAACCGGCAGGTGACGAATGAGCGTCGAATCCGCGATACCCGCGCCGGCCACCTCGGGGCCGGACCCGCTGCGCACCCCGCCCCTCGTCCGGGGCGGTGTGCCGCTGCTCGGCCATGCCTGGAAGCTGGTGCGCGACCCACTCGGCTTCCTCGCCGCGCTGCGCGACCACGGGGACCTCGTACGGATCAGGCTGGGACCGAAAACGGCCTACGCGGTCTGCGCCCCCGAACTCGTCGGCGCTCTCCTGAAGAACCCCGGGTACATCGTCGGCGGGCCGCTCTGGGACACCCTGGAGGTCCTCCTCGGCAAGGGCGTGGCGACGAGCAACGGCAGGCGGCACCGGCGCCAGCGGCGCATGATGCAGCCCGCGTTCCGGCCGGAACGGATCGCCGACTACGCCAAGGTGATGGAGGAGGAGGCGCGCGCCACGGCGGCCCGGTGGGAGCCGGGCGCCACGGTCGACGTCAGCGCGGAGATGTTCCGCACCGCCGTGCGCATCGTCTCGCGCTCGCTCCTGGAGGTCGACTCGATCGGCGAGAAGGCCGACCTCATCGCCGACTCGCTGCACACCGTGTTCGAGGGGCTCTACCGCCGGATGATCCTCTCGGTCGGTCCGCTGTACCGCGTGCCGACCCCCGCCAACCGGCGCTTCGAGCGCGCCCTCGCCGACCTGCACACGCTCGTCGACGAGATCATCGCGGAACGCCGCGCGGCCGGGCCCGGTGGTCCGGACGACCTGCTCGCCGAATTGCTGCGGGCCAGGGACGAAACCGGCGAGCCCATAGCCGACCAGGAGATCCACGACAACGTCGTTTCCCTCGTCGTGGCGGGCGCGGAGAATGTGGCGTCGACGCTGGCGTGGACGTTCCATCTGCTCACCGAACACCCGGATCAGGAAAGGCGGTTGGTTGAAGAGGTAAATTCCGTGGCCCCGGATCGGGCGATCACATTCGCCGATCTGAAGGACCTGCCGCACACCCGCAATGTCGTCACCGAGGCGATGCGTATACGACCGGCGGCCTGGATATTCACCCGCCGGTCGGTGGCCGAAACCGAACTGGGCGGCTATTCGATTCCGGCGGACGCGGACATCGTCTACAGCGTCTACGCGATGCAGCGCGACCCGCGTTCCTTCGAGCGGAACCTCGAGTTCGACCCGGACCGCTGGAATCCGGAACGCGCCGCGGACGTACCGGAGTTCGCGATGATGCCGTTCGGCGTCGGCAACCGTAAGTGCCCCGGCGACCACTTCAGCCTGGCCGAACTCGCCCTGATCCTGGCGACGGTGACCCCGAAGTGGCGGCTGGAGCCGGTCGCGGAGACCGACACCGGAACCCGCGTCGGCATCACCCTGCACCCCCGGCGGCTCGTCCTGCGGGCCCGGCCGCGCTGAGCGGAGAGCTGTGCCCACCCCGCCGGCGCGCGGACGGGGCGGGCACATCCCGGACACCCCGGCCAGGGGCGCGCCAGGCTAGAACTCGTCGTCGAAGGAGACCGACCCCTCGACCGCCACCTGGTACGCGGAAGGCCGCCGCTCGAAGAAGTTGGTCAGCTCCTGGACGCCCTGCAGCTCCATGAAGGAGAAGGGGTTCTCCGAGCCGTAGACCGGCGCGAAGCCGAGGCGCTGCAGGCGCTGGTCGGCGACGCACTGCAGGTAGTCGCGCATCGAGTCGGTGTTCATGCCCGGCAGGCCGTCGCCACACAGATCGCGGGCGAACTGCAGCTCGGCCTCGACGGCCTCCTTGAGCATGTCCGTGACCTGCTGCTGCAAGGCGTCGTCGAACAGGTCCGGCTCCTCCTTGCGGACGGTGTCGACCACGTCGAAGGCGAAGCTCATGTGCATCGTCTCGTCGCGGAACACCCAGTTGGTGCCGGTCGCAAGGCCGTGCAGGAGGCCGCGGCTGCGGAACCAGTAGACGTAGGCGAAGGCACCGTAGAAGAAGAGCCCCTCGATGCAGGCGGCGAAGCAGATCAGGTTCAGCAGGAAGCGGCGGCGGTCGGAGCGCGTCTCCAGACGGTCCAGCTTCTCGACCGAGTCCATCCACTTGAAGCAGAACTGGGCCTTCTCGCGGATGGAGGGGATCTCCTCGACCGCGTCGAAGGCGGCCGCCCGGTCCTGTGGATCGGGCAGGTAGGTGTCGAGCAGCGTCAGATAGAACTGGACGTGCACGGCCTCCTCGAAGAGCTGCCGGCTCAGATACAGCCGCGCCTCGGGGGAGTTGATGTGCTTGTAGAGCGTCAGCACGAGGTTGTTGGAGACGATCGAGTCACCGGTCGCGAAGAACGCGACGAGGCGGCCGATCAGGTGCTGCTCCTCGGGCGTCAGCTTCGCCAGGTCGGCGACGTCCGAGTGGAGGTCGACCTCCTCGACGGTCCAGGTGTTCTTGATCGCGTCCCGGTAGCGCTCGTAGAAGTCCGGGTAGCGCATGGGGCGCAGGGTCAGCTCGAAGCCCGGGTCGAGGAGGTTCTTCGCGCTGTTCGTGGTGGTGCTCATTACTGGCAGGCCTCGCAGGACTCGGGGTTTTCCAGGGAGCAGGCGACGGCTTCTTCGGCCGTGGCCTGGGCGGGGACGGGGACGGTCTCGGGCGCGGGTGCGGCGGTCGCGGTGTTCGAGCCGCCGGCCGCGCGGGCGATGCGCGTCGCGGGGCGCGAGCGCAGGTAGTACGTGGTCTTCAGGCCCTGCTGCCAGGCGTACGCGTACATCGAGGAGAGCTTGCCGATGGTCGGTGTCTCCAGGAAGAGGTTGAGCGACTGCGCCTGGTCGAGGAACGGGGTGCGGGCGGCGGCCATGTCGATCAGGCCGCGCTGCGGGAGCTCCCACGCGGTGCGGTACAGCGCGCGGACGTCCTCGGGGATCCAATCGAGGCCCTGGACCGAGCCGTTGGCCTCGCGCAGTGCCTCGCGGGTCTGCGCGTCCCACATGCCGAGCCGCTTCAACTCCTCCACCAGGTAGGCGTTGACCTGGAGGAACTCACCGGACAGCGTCTCGCGCTTGAAGAGGTTGGAGACCTGCGGCTCGATGCACTCGTAGACGCCCGCGATGGACGCGATGGTCGCGGTCGGCGCGATGGCGAGCAGCAGCGAGTTGCGCATCCCGGTGGTGGCGATACGTTCCCGCAGCGCCGCCCACCGCTCGGGCCACGTCAATTGCACGCCGTAGTGGTCGGGGTGCAGCACCCCGCGCGCGGTGCGGGTCTTCTCCCAGGCGGGCAGGGGGCCGTTGCGCTCGGCGAGGTCGGCGGAGGCCTCGTACGCGGCGAGCATGATCCGCTCGGCGATCCGGGTGGAGAGCGCGCGCGCCTCAGGGGCGTCGAAGGGCAGCTTCAGCTGGAAGAAGACGTCCTGCAGCCCCATCGCGCCGAGCCCCACCGGGCGCCACTTGGCGTTGGAGCGCCCGGCCTGCTCGGTCGGGTAGAAGTTGATGTCGACGACGCGGTCGAGGAAGGTCACCGCGGTGCGGACGGCCTCGTCGAGCCGCTCCCAGTCGATGTCCCCGTCCCGCACGAAGGCGCCGAGGTTGACCGAGCCGAGGTTGCAGACCGCGGTCTCGCCGTCGTCCGTGACCTCCAGGATCTCCGTGCACAGGTTCGACGAGTGCACGGTGTGGCCGGGCTCGGCGGTCTGGTTGGCGGTGCGGTTGGCGGCGTCCTTGAAGGTCATCCAGCCGTTGCCGGTCTGCGCGAGGGTGCGCATCATGCGGCCGTACAGCTCGCGGGCCGGCAGGGTCTTCTTGGCGAGCCCCGCGGCCTCCGCCGCCCGGTAGGCGGCGTCGAACTCCTCGCCCCACAGGTCGACCAGGTCGGGCACGTCCGAGGGCGAGAAGAGCGACCACTCCTGGTCGGCGGCGACCCGGCGCATGAACTCGTCCGGGATCCAGTGCGCGAGGTTGAGGTTGTGGGTGCGGCGCGCGTCCTCACCGGTGTTGTCGCGCAGCTCCAGGAACTCCTCGATGTCGAAGTGCCAGGTCTCCAGGTAGACCGCGGCCGCGCCCTTGCGGCGCCCGCCCTGGTTGACCGCGGCGACCGAGGCGTCCAGCGTCTTCAGGAACGGCACGATGCCGTTGGAGTGCCCGTTGGTGCCGCGGATCAGCGAGCCCCGGGAGCGGATGCGCGAGTACGAGAGTCCGATGCCGCCCGCGTGCTTGGAGAGCCGCGCCACCTGGTGGTAGCGGTCGTAGATCGAGTCCAGCTCGTCCAGCGGGGAGTCGAGGAGGTAGCAGGACGACATCTGGGGGTGGCGGGTGCCGGAGTTGAAGAGCGTCGGCGAGGACGGCAGGTAGTCCAGGCGGCTCATCAGGCCGTACAGCGCGGCGACTTCGTCGAGCGCGCGGGTGCTGTCGTCCTCGGCCAGGCCGCTCGCGACGCGCAGCATGAAGTGCTGCGGGGTCTCGATGACCTGGCGGGTGATGGGGTGACGCAGCAGATAGCGGCTGTGCAGCGTGCGCAGGCCGAAGTAGCCGAAGCGGAAGTCGGCGCCGTCGGCGAGCGCGGTCTCCACGAGCGCGTCGAGCCGGGCCGCGTGCGAGGTCACGAAGGCGGCGGTGCGGTCGGCGATCAGGCCCTCGCGCCGGCCGACCGCGATCGACTCGGTGAAGGAACGCACGCCCTGGGTGGCGGCCTCGGCGGCGATGGAGAGGGAGAGCAGCCGGGCGGCGAGCTTGGAGTAGGCCGGGTCCTCGGAGATGAGCCCCGCGGCCGCCTCCGTCGCGAGCGTCCGCAGCTCCGCCTCGTCGGCCCGCGCCGACCGGCCCCGCAGCGCGGCGGCGGCGACCCGCCCGGGGTCGGCGTCGGGGAGGTCGGCGGTGAGGTCGGTCAGGGTGCGCAGCAGCGCGGTCCCCGGCGCGTCGGCGCCCTCGGCGGTCGTCGGTGACGGCGCTGACGCAGGTTCGGCAGGCGCGATGGTCACGTGGAGCTCTCCCTCGCTCGGCTCTGGGCCTGGGGGAGGGGTCGGCACACACGGGCGCACCCGGGCAGGGCGGCGTACCGCGTCCACCGGCCCATTCCACGAGGCCCGGACGGTCGGCACCCGGGCCGGACGGCACGGGTGCGCTGCCGGCAGGTCTTCGGACTCCGCGTACGACAAATGCGTACACGTCCACCGTTGCGGGACAGTTCCGGACTTGCACCGGATTCCCCTGCGGCGACAGCGAGCACGAGCATACATCTTGTGTCGCGCTTCGGGAGCAGGCCCACATCTTGTGTCGGGTCAGGGAGGTGGGGTCTAGAGCGTCAAGGCGTAGGTGCGCAGCGGCAGGTCGGGGAGGGGGCACCAGTCGCGCTCCGGGGTCCGCAGGAAGCCGAGGCGTTCGTAGAGCCGGTGGGCGGTGCGCATGGAGGGCGAGGAGGAGAGCACGAGCCGGCTCCGGCCCGCGTTCCTGGACCGCTGGACGCACGAGCGCACCAGGAGCTCGCCGACGCCCCGGCCGCGCGCCGCGTGCGCGACCGCCAGCATGCGGATCTCGGTCTCGCCGTCCCGCGCGATGTCCGCCAGGGGCCCGCCGTCCGGCACGAAGGTCACGCCGCCGAGCAGCTCCCCGGCCATGTCGTCCGCAACGGCGACCAGGATCTCGGCGTGCGCCGCGCGTCCGGCCACGTCCCGCAGCACGGGCAGGTAGGGGTCCTCGGTCCCGAAGTCCAGGTGTCCGTCGTCGAGATAGGCCTGCGCGGTGAGGTCGCCCACGGCCCCGTACTCCTCGGGCCTCGCCCGCCTGATCGTGATGTCCATGCGCCGCAGTGTGCAACAGGAGACGACGAAGGGCCGCCGGTTTTCCGGCGGCCCTTGTCGGATGCGGTGCGGTTGTGGGGGCGGGTCAGTGCCCGGAGCCCGCGGTGGCCTTCGGCAGCTCCTGTACGACACCGGGGTCGCCGGCGTCCGCCGTGTAGTCCTCCGGGGACGTCTCGTCGACGCCCTCGGGGGCCTTCAGCGCCTTCAGGACGAAGGTGAGGACCACGGTCACGAGCACGTTCAGGATGAACGCGGTCAGGCCGATGTAGCCGATCTCGCCGATGCCGGGGATCTCGTCCGACGAGCCGCCGAAGTGCTTCTGGGTCGGCGAGGCGACGCCGTACGCGGCGACCGTCCCGTAGACCATGCCGACCGCCCAGCCGGCCAGCAGCGCCCAGCGGTGGAACCACCGGGTGAACAGGCCGCCGACCAGCGCGGGCATGGTCTGCAGGATCCAGATGCCGCCGAGCAGCTGGAAGTTGATCGCGACGGTCTTGTCCATGGTGAGGACGAAGGCGAGGGCGCCCACCTTCACCAGGAGCGAGACCAGCTTGGAGACCTTGGTCTCCTGCTCGGGCGTCGCGTCCGGCTTGATGAAGTCCTTGTAGATGTTGCGGGTGAAGAGGTTCGCGGCCGCGATCGACATGATGGCGGCCGGCACGAGCGCGCCGATGCCGATCGCCGCGAAGGCGACGCCGGTGAACCAGTCGGGGAACATGTCCTCGAAGAGCTGCGGGATCGCCAGTTGGCCGTTGTCGACCTTGACCCCGGCCGCGATCGCCATGAAGCCGAGCAGCGCGAGCAGGCCGAGCATCAGCGAGTACAGGGGCAGGATCGTGGTGTTGCGGCGGATGACGTCGCGGCTCTTGGAGGAGAGCGTCGCCGTGATCGAGTGCGGGTACATGAAGAGCGCGAGAGCGGAGCCGAGCGCCAGGGTCGCGTACGTCCACTGACCGGCCTCGGGTGGCGCGAGCGCGCCGCGCGGCTTGCCGGTCTTCTCGTTGACCACGCCGAACGCGTCGCCGGCCTTGGCGAAGATGTCGTCGAAACCGCCCAGCTTGATCGGGATGTAGATGATCGCGACGGCGATGACGAGGTAGATCAGCCCGTCCTTCACGAACGCGATCAGCGCGGGCGCGCGCAGCCCCGAGGAGTAGGTGTACGCGGCGAGCACCGCGAAGGCGATCAGCAGCGGCAGGTCCTTGATGAACCAGTTGGTGTCGGGGCCGCCGCCGATGCCCATGACGTCGAGGACGGCCTGGATGCCGACCAGTTGGAGCGCGATGTACGGCATCGTGGCGAGGATGCCGGTGACCGCGACCGCCAGGGACAGGCCCTTGGAGCCGAAGCGGCCGCGCACGAAGTCGGAGGTGGTCACATAGCCGTGCTTGTGCGAGACCGACCACAGGCGCGGCAGGAAGGTGAAGATGAGCGGGTAGACGAGGATCGTGTACGGCACGGCGAAGAAGCCGGCCGCGCCCGCCGCGTAGATCGCCGCGGGGACGGCCACGAAGGTGTACGCGGTGTACAGGTCGCCGCCGAGCAGGAACCAGGTGACCCAGGTGCCGAACGACCGTCCGCCCAGGCCCCATTCGTCCAGGCTCTGCTCGTTCTCGGCCTTGCGCCAGTGGGCGGCGAGGAAGCCCATGACCGTGACCGCGAGGAAGAAGAAGATGAAGACCCCGAGGGCGACGCCGTTCACGCCGCCCGATGCGAGTGTGGTCACTGTCCGGCACCCCCCTGGACCCGCTCGGCCTTGCGGGCGCGCTGGTCGCGCTGCCACAGCTTGTACGCGATCATCGTCAGCGCCGTGGAGATGAGCACCCACAGCATCTGGTACCAGTAGAAGAACGGGATGCCGATGAGGGTCGGGTCGACCTTGGCGTAGGAACTCACCCACAGCATCGCCACGAAGGGCGCGACGAGGCAGACGGCGATGACCACGCGGACCGGCGTGACGACCGGTCTGTTCACTTCAGGCGCATCTGACATATCGCGGCTCCGTTCCCTCACTTATCCCATGCTTAACGTGCGGGAAATCTAAGCCACAGTCTCGCTGCATGGAACCCCCGTCCGGATAACGGACGGGTCAATGTCCCTGCTCAGCAGCAGCGGAACCCCTTGCTCGGGTCCGACTCCTGCTGGTCTGTCCGCATGCGTTCAAATGCGCGCCGGCTGGGGACGGTTGCGGCCGGATGGTCCGCGCGGAGATGAGCCACGTACCGCTCGTACGCCGATTCGTCGGTCAGCTCCCTGACGTACCAGCGCATCCAGCGCAGACCGCGCAGCAGTGGTGCCGTCATGTGCTCAGGGCCTCCTGTCATGGTCAGGGCCTCCTGTCATGGTTTGAGGGCCGCCCGCTTCTCCTCCCGGGTGGCGACGAGCCCGGCCGGGGCCCTCAACTCCGATTCCACGTACGGTGCTTCGCGCAGCGGGGCGGCCTCGGGGTGGCGGATGTGCCGGACGCAGACCCGGGCCGCGTCCAGGACCACCACGACGACGAGCAGGGCCAGGACCGCCGAAAGGACGCCGTCCACCGTGGAGTTGGTGACGACGGTGTGCATGTCGTCCATGGTCTTGGCGGGCGGCAGGATCGTGCCGTCGTCGATGGCGTCCCGGTACTTCGCGCGCTGCTGGAAGAAGCCGACGCGCGGATCGGAGGAGAACACCTTCTGCCAGCTCGCGGTGAGCGTCACCGTAACGTCCCAGACGAGCGGAACACCGGTGATCCAGGCCCACTTGAGGCGCCCGGACTTCACCAGGAGCGTGGTGCAGACGGCGAGGGCGACGGCGGCGAGGAGCTGGTTGGCGATGCCGAAGATCGGGAAGAGCTGGTTGATCCCGCCGAGCGGCTCGTGCACGCCCACCCAGAGGAAGTACCCCCACAGGCCGGTGACGGCGGCGCTGGTCAGCAGCAGGCCGGGCCGCCAACTCATGTTCCTGAACGGCTTGTAGACGTTCCCGAGCATGTCCTGGAGCATGAAGCGGCCCACCCGGGTGCCCGCGTCGAGCGCGGTCAGGATGAAGAGCGCCTCGAACATGATCGCGAAGTGATACCAGAAGGCCCGCATCGAGCCGCCCGTGACCTTCGAGAAGATCTCCGAGACACCGACGGCGAGCGTGGGCGCGCCACCGGTGCGCGAGAGCAGCGAGGTCTCCTCGACCTGGCGGGCGGCGTGGGCCAGGTCGGCCGGCGAGATGCTGTAGCCCAGCCCCGCGACGGCCTTCGACGCCTCCTGGACGGTGTCGCCGACCACGCCCGCGGGCGCGTTCATCGCGAAGTACAGGCCGGGGTCGATGATCGAGGCGGCGACGAGCGCCATGACCGCCACGGACGACTCCATCAGCATGGAGCCGTAGCCGATCATCCGGATCTGCGTCTCCTTCTGGATCATCTTCGGCGTCGTGCCGGAGGAGATCAGGGCGTGGAAGCCGGAGAGCGCCCCGCAGGCGATGGTGATGAAGACGAACGGGAAGAGCGAGCCCGCGAAGACCGGCCCGTCGCCGCGCGAGGCGAAGTCGGTCACCGGGTCCATCTTCAGCGTCGGCAGCGCGATCACGACACCGAGCGCGAGGAGCAGGATGGTGCCGATCTTCATGAACGTGGAGAGGTAGTCGCGCGGCGCGAGCAGCATCCACACCGGCAGGATCGAGGCGATGAACCCGTACGCGACCAGCCAGATCACCAGGGTCGACGGCGCGAGCGTGAAGGTGTCCGCGAGCGACGACTCGGCGACCCACCGCCCGCCGACGAGGGCGAGCAGCAGCAGCACGATGCCGATCAGGGAGACCTCGCTGACCCGGCCGGGCCGCAGGACCCGCAGGTAGAACCCCATCAGCAGGGCGATCGGCACGGTCATCGCGATGGAGAACGTGCCCCACGGCGACGCGGCGAGCGCGTTGACGATCACCAGCGCGAGCACCCCGAGCAGGATGATCATGATGGCGAAGGTGGCGAGCAGCGCGGCGGCCCCGCCGAACGGACCGATCTCCTCGCGCGCCATCTGCCCGAGCGACTTGCCGTCGCGCCGCGTCGAGAAGAACAGCACGACCATGTCCTGCACGGCACCCGCGAAGATCACGCCGGCGATGATCCAGATGGTGCCGGGCAGGTATCCCATCTGGGCGGCGAGCACCGGCCCCACCAGGGGACCGGCGCCCGCGATCGCCGCGAAGTGGTGGCCGAGCAGCACCCGGCGGTCGGTCGGGTGGAAGTCGATGCCGTTGTCGAGCCGCTCGGCCGGGGTGGCCCGTCGCGCGTCGACCTTCAGCACGCGGTACGCGATGAACTTGGCGTAGAAGCGGTAGGCGACGGCGTACGAGCCGAGGGCCGCCGCCACCATCCAGGCGGCCGACACCTCCTCGCCGCGGGCGAGGGCGAGGACGGTCCAGCCCGCGGCGCCGACCAGCGCGACGAGGGACCAGATGACGATGGTTCGGGGATTCGCGCTGCGCACCGGGTAGTCCTCCCGTTCGTCATGCGATGACGGTCATCGTGCGATGACGGGAGGACCGTAGAGCAGCGGCGTGACCCGCGCCAGACCTCGGACGGGTGGAGCGCCGACGGGGCCCGGCGGCGTCAGTCGGTGGGTCTCTTCAGGCGGGCCACGAACTTGTACCGGTCGCCGCGGTAGACCGAGCGCACCCACTCCACCGGCCGGCCGTTCCCGTCCAGCGAGTGGCGGGAGAGCAGCAGCATCGGCAGGCCGACGTCGGTGCCGAGCAGGCCCGCTTCGCGCGGGGTGGCGAGCGAGGTCTCGATGGTCTCCTCGGCCTCCGCGAGGTGCACGTCGTACACCTCGGCGAGCGCCGTGTAGAGCGAGGTGTACTTCACCAGGGAGCGGCGCAGGGCGGGGAAGCGCTTGGCCGAGAGGTGGGTGGTCTCGATGGCCATCGCCTCGCCGTTGGCGAGCCGGAGTCGCTCGATGCGCAGGACGCGGCCGCCCGCGCTGATGTCGAGCAGACCGGCGAGGGTGTCGTCGGCGGTGATGTAGCCGATGTCGAGGAGCTGCGAGGTGGGCTCAAGGCCCTGGGCCCGCATGTCCTCGGTGTACGAGGTGAGTTGGAGGGCCTGCGACACCTTGGGCTTGGCGACGAACGTGCCCTTGCCCTGGATCCGCTCCAGACGCCCCTCGACGACCAGCTCCTGCAGCGCCTGGCGGACGGTCGTGCGGGAGGTGTCGAACTCGGCGGCGAGCGTGCGCTCCGGCGGGACGGGGGTGCCCGGCGGCAGTGTCTCCGTCATGTCCAGCAAGTGCCGCTTCAGGCGGTAGTACTTGGGCACGCGCGCGGTGCGGCCGACGCTCGGGCCCTCCGAGGGCGCGCCCACATCGGTCCCCGTGCCACCCGCTTCGGTGCCCATGGCTTGCCTTCCCGGCTCCTGTGCTGCTGCCGTCACCGGCTCCTCCGTCTGTCGCGGCTCACATCGTGGCACGGTACGGGCCGAGCAGACTCTGCCTGCTCAGGTGTCGGTCCGATAACGGACGCGACAGCCCTTCTTATACACCCTTGACACCCCTAAAGGTCTAGGCCAAGCTCCCCGTACTGGTCTACACCATTAAAGACCAGGTTCCAGTCCCACGGGCAGATCTCGGTCCATTCGGTCGCTGCGGGTGGGGGGTTGACTGGCATCCCTTGAGGAGGGTGACGTGAAGCGCAAGCTCATAGCGGCCATCGGTGTCGCGGGCATGTTGGTCTCGGTCGCGGCGTGCGGCAGTGACGACGACGACAAGAAGGCCGGGGGAGCCGACAGCTTCAAGGGCGAGACGCTGACCTTCTGGGCGATGGACGGCTCGACGCCGGACCAGTGGCAGAAGGACGTCACGGCGGCCTTCGAGAAGAAGACCGGCGCGAAGCTGAAGTTCGAGGTCCAGCAGTGGAACGGCATCCAGCAGAAGCTGACCACCGCGCTCTCCGAGGAGAACCCGCCCGACGTCTTCGAGATCGGCAACACCCAGACCCCGGCGTACGCCAAGACCGGCGGTCTCGCCGAGCTGGATGACCTCAAGGAGTCCATCGGTTCCGACTGGACCGACTCCATGAACAAGGCCTCGGTCATCGACGGCAAGCAGTACGCCGCCCCGTGGTTCGTCCTCAACCGCGTCGTCGTCTACAACAAGAAGATCTGGGCCGAGGCCGGCATCAAGGACACCCCCAAGACCCGCGCCGAGTTCCTCAAGGACCTCAAGCAGATCGGCGCGAAGACCGGCGCCGAGCCGATCTACCTGCCCGGCCAGAACTGGTACCACTTCGTCGGCCTGACCATCGGTGAGGGCGCCGAGCTGGTCAAGAAGGACGGCGACAAGTACGTCTCCAACCTGAGCGACCCGAAGGTCGCCAAGGCGATGAAGACGTACAAGCAGTTCGCGGACCTCTCCAAGGCCCCCAAGAACAAGGACGAGGCCACCCCGCAGCAGGCCGAGGTCTTCGCCAAGGGCAAGACCGGCGCCTTCATCGGCATGAGCTGGGAGGCCGCGACCGCGATCAAGGCCAACAAGAAGATCGAGAAGGACATCGGCTTCTTCACGATCCCCGGCGCCACCGCCGACAAGCCCGAGGGCGTCTTCCTGGGCGGCTCCAACCTCGCCGTCGCCGCGACCAGCAAGAAGCAGGAGCTCGCCAAGGAGTTCCTCAAGATCGCGCTCTCCGACAAGTTCGAGGGTCAGTTCGCCAAGGAAGGCGGCACGATCCCGAACAAGAAGGCGCTGGAGTCCAACCTCAAGGGCAACCCGGCCGCCGAGGCCGCCGCTCCCGCCTCCGCCGGCGGCGGCACCACCCCGCTGATCCCCGAATGGGCCGCGGTGGAGAACCCGCCGAACCCGATCAAGAACTACATGACCGCGGTGCTCAACGGTAAGTCGCCGGCCGCCGCGGCCAAGCAGGTCGAGGGCGAGCTCAACAAGCGCCTGTCGCAGAAGCAGTAAGGACGCCCCTCTTGCCGGGGGCGGCGGGTGACACGCCCTCGCCGCCCCCGGCTCACCTCTGCGTACCGCGATGCCCACGAAAGAGATGGCGAGCATGACCGTGCAGAAGACCGAACGGCCGCCCTCCGGCCCGACGGAGGTGCAGACCCCGGGTGGCGGGCCACGACCGGAGGGCCCGCGCAACGAACCGAAGCGGTTCGCCGGCCTGACGCCCTATCTGCTCCTTGCGCCCGCGATCATCGCCACCCTGCTGCTGCTCGGCTGGCCGCTGGTCAACAACGGGCTCCTGTCGTTCCAGAACCTCAACATGAGGCAGTTCATCCTCCACCTCACGGAGTGGAACGGGTTCGACAACTACAAGGAGGTCCTCACCGGCGAGGACTTCTGGCGGGTCACCGGCCGCTCGGTCGCCTTCACCGCCGTCAACGTCGTGCTGATCATGGTCCTCGGCACGCTGGTGGGACTGCTGCTCGCACGTCTCGGCCGCCGGATGCGCACGTTCCTCCTGCTCGGCCTCGTGCTCGCCTGGGCGATGCCCGTCGTCGCGGCGAGCACGGTCTACCAGTGGCTGTTCGCGCAGCGCTTCGGCGTCGTCAACTGGGTGCTCGCCGAGATCGGCTTCACGTCGATGGCCGACCACGACTGGCTGGCCACGCAGTACTCGACGTTCTTCGTCGTCCTGCTGCTGATCGTCTGGATGTCGGTCCCCTTCGTGGCGATCAACCTGTACGCCGCCACGACCACCATCCCCAAGGAGCTGTACGAGGCCGCCGCGCTGGACGGCGCGGGCGCCTGGAAGCAGTTCACCCAGGTGACGCTGCCGTACCTGCGGCCCTTCCTCTACGCCACGACGTTCCTGGAGATCATCTGGGTCTTCAAGGCGTTCGTACAGGTCTTCACGATCAACGAGGGCGGCCCCGACCGCCTCACCGAGATCCTCCCCGTCTACGCCTACATCGAGGGCATGGGCAACCAGCACTTCGGCATGGGCGCGGCGATCGCGCTGCTCACCATCATCATCCTGCTGGCCATCACCTCGTACTACCTGCGGATCGTGCTCAAGCAAGAGGAGGACGAGCTGTGAAGCGCTCGCTGATGGGCCGGCTCTGGCCCAACCTGGTCGCTGTCGTCATCTTCGTCCTCTGCGTCTTCCCCGTGTACTGGATGTTCGCCACGGCCTTCAAGCCGACCGGCGACATCATCGCCGAGGACCCGGTCTGGTTCCCGACCGACGCCACCCTCGAGCACTTCGAGAAGGCGATCGACGTCGACCACTTCTGGACCATGGTCGGCAACTCCCTCACCGTGACGATCCTCGCGGTCCTCTTCTCGCTCATCATCGGCGTGACGGCGGCCTTCGCCCTCGCCCGGATGCGCTTCAAGGGCCGCCGCGGCTTCATCATCGGCTTCATGCTCGCGCAGATGGCGCCCTGGGAAGTCATGGTCATCGCCATCTACATCATCGTGCGCGACGCGGACATGCTGAACAGCCTGATCCCGCTGACCCTCTTCTACATGGTGATGATCCTCCCCTTCACCCTCCTCACGCTGCGCGGCTTCGTCGCCGCCGTGCCCAAGGAGCTCGAGGAGTCCGCCATGGTCGACGGCTGCACCCGCATGCAGGCCTTTCGCCGCGTGATCCTGCCGCTGCTCGCCCCCGGCCTGATGTCGACCTCCCTCTTCGGCTTCATCACCGCCTGGAACGAGTTCCCGCTGGCCCTCGTGCTCAACAAGGAACCGGACGCCAAGACCCTGCCGATCTGGCTCTCCAGCTTCCAGACCGCCTTCGGCGACGACTGGGGCGCCACCATGGCCGCCGCCTCGCTCTTCGCCGTCCCGATCCTCGTCCTCTTCGTCTTCCTGCAGCGCAGGGCCGTCGCCGGCCTGACCGACGGCGCAGTGAAGGGATAACTCCGCACATGACGACACTCACGCACGCCGGTGACACCCTCACCCGCAACGCCCTCGCCGTCCTGCAGCCCGGCTTCGACGGCACCACCGCGGCGCCCGACTGGCTGCGCCGCCGGATCGGCGAAGGCCTCGCCTCCGTCAGCCTCTTCGGCCGCAACGTCCAGAGCGCCGAGCAGGTGGCCGCGCTCACCGCGCAGCTGCGCGCCGAGCGCGACGACCTCCTGATCGCCATCGACGAGGAGAGCGGCGACGTCACCCGCCTGGAGGTGCGCACCGGCTCCTCCTACCCGGGCAACCACGCGCTCGGCGCCGTCGACGACACGGAGCTGACCCGCGAGGTCGCCGCCGACCTCGGCCGCCGCCTCGCCGCCTGCGGCATCAACTTCAACTGGGCGCCGTCCGCCGACGTCAACGCCAACCCCGACAACCCCGTCATCGGCGTACGCTCCTTCGGCTCGGACCCCCTCCTGGTGGCCCGGCACACCGCCGCCTACGTCGAGGGCATGCAGTCGGCCGGCGTCGCCACCTCCGCCAAGCACTTCCCGGGCCACGGCGACACCGCGATCGACTCGCACCACTCCGTGCCGGTCATCGACGTCGACCGGGACGTGCTGAACTCCCGTGACCTTGCGCCGTTCCGCGCGGCCATCGCCGCCGGCAGCCGCGCCGTGATGAGCGCCCACGTCCTGGCCCCGGCCCTGGACCCGGACAACCCCGGCACGCTCTCCCGCCGCATCCTCACCGGCCTGCTCCGCGAGGAGTTCGGCTACGAGGGCCTCATCGTCACCGACGGCATGGACATGCAGGCGATCGCCGGTCCGTACGGCTTCGAGCGCGGCTGCGTCCTCGCCATCGCCGCCGGCGCCGACGCGATCTGCACGGGCGGCGGCCCCTCCGACGAGGGGACCGTGCTGCGGCTGCGGGACGCCTTCGTCGCCGCGGTGCGCTCCGGCGAGCTGCCCGAGGAGCGGCTCGCCGAGGCCGCCGACCGCGTACGGGCCCTCGCGGGCTGGGCCGCGGCGGCGAAGGTGTCGGGCGCGGCCGATCGCTCGGGGGGCGCGCCCGACACCGGGATCGGTCTGGTCGCGGCCCGCCGCGCGCTGACCGTCACCCGCGGCGAGACCTACGCGGCCCCGGTCACCGAGGCCCCCTACGTCGCCACCTTCTCGCCCCTGCCGAACATCGCGGTCGGCGACGAGACCCCGTGGGGCGTGACCGCCGAACTGGAACGCCGCTTCCCCGCCACGGAGTCCGGCGCCTTCTCCGGCGACGGCGCGGGCGCCCGGGCCCTCGCGGCGGCCGGCGAACGACGCATCGTCGCCGTGGTCCGCGACGCGCACCGCCACGGGTGGATGGCGGACGCCCTGAAGACCCTCGTGACCGCCCGCCCGAACACGGTCGTGGTGGAGATGGGCGTCCCCCAGTCCGCCCCGACCGGCGCGATCCACGTCGCCACCCGCGGCGCCGCCCGGGTGTGCGGCCAGGCAGCGGCGGAGGCCCTCACGGCTCCGTGACGCGTCCGTCGGCACGGACGAAAGCACGACAAAAACGCACGACAAAAACGCACGACAAAGGGGCGCCCCTTGACCCGGGGCGCCCCTCCGTCGTGCGTACGGCCGAGAGAGACTCTCTTACAGCCCCTGCCAGTCGGGCTTGTTGGCGTACGTGTGCCGGAAGTACTCCGCGAGCTTCAGCTTGGAGGCCGCGGCCTCGTCCACGACGACCGTGGCGTGCGGGTGCAGCTGCAGCGCGGAGGCGGGCACGACCGAGGCGACCGGCCCCTCCACGGTGGCGGCCACCGCGTCCGCCTTGCCCTCACCCGTGGCGAGCAGCACCAGGTGCCGCGCCTCCAGGATCGTGCCGATCCCCTGGGTGATGACGTGGTGCGGCACCTGCTCGATGTCGCCGTCGAAGAAGCGGGCATTGTCCACGCGGGTCTGCTCGGTCAGCGTCTTGATGCGCGTACGGGAGGCGAGCGACGAGCACGGTTCGTTGAACCCGATGTGCCCGTCCGTGCCGATCCCGAGCAGCTGCAGGTCGACGCCGCCGGCCTCGGCGAGCGCCTTGTCGTACGCGTCGCACGCGGCCAGCACGTCATCGGCGCTGCCGTCCGGGCCCATGAAGGAGGACTCGCTCAGCCCGAGCGGCTCGACGACCTCGCGCAGGACCACGGAGCGGTACGACTCGGGATGGCCGGCCGGCAGCCCCACGTACTCGTCGAGCTGGCAGATGCGCGCCCGCGAGGCATCCACGGAACCGGCCGCGACCTTGGCGGCCAGCGCCTCGTAGATGGGCAGCGGGGTGGAACCGGTGGCGACACCGAGCAGGGCGTCAGGCTTACGACGCACCAGGGCGGCCATGGCCTCCGCGATGAGCTCGCCGCCTGCCTTGGCGTCCGGGACGATGACAACTTCCACGCTGGGCCTGCCGATCTGGAGAGGGGGCTGGGGGAGACTCGCAACCATTGGTGGTATAGACCAATCTAGCAGAGCCGCGCCGCCAGGACATTCGATTCCTCGGGTCCATGCTCGGCTCTCCCCACCCCGCTCGCCCGTCGAGCGGCCCCCCCCCGCCCGCCCCCGTCAGACCCCGAGCACCGAGCCGCCCGTCGCGTCGATGTACTGACCGGTGATCCAGCGCGCGTCGTCCGAGGCGACGAAGGAGACGATGTCCGCCACGTCGGCGGGCTGTCCTATGCGGTCGAAGGTCGAATACCCCGCCATCTGTGCCTGCTGGTCCGCGGGGATGCCGTGCATCATCTCCGTCTCGATGATCCCCGGCGCCACCGCGTTGACCGTGATGCCCCGGGGGCCCAGCTCCTGGGCGAGCGTGTGGGTCAGGACGTTCACCGCGCCCTTCGTCATCGAGTACGCGATGGTGACCGGGAAGGCGATCCGGGTGACACCGGAGGAGATGTTGATGATCCGGCCGCCGTCGCGGAGCCGGTCGAGGCCCTTCTGTACTACGAAGAACAGCGCCTTGGTGTTGACCGCGAACACCCGGTCGTACTCCGCCTCCTGGACCTCTCCCACGTGGCTGTACAGGCCGATGCCCGCGTTGTTCACCAGGATGTCCAGGCCGTCCGTGTGCCGGTCGAACTCCGCCCAGAGCGCCTCGGCGTCGCCGGGCACCCCCAGCTCCGCGCCGAAGGCGAAGGCGGAGCCGCCCGCCGCCTCGATCGCGGCCACGGTCTCCTTCGCGGCCACGTCATTGCTGCCGTAGTGCACGGCCACCCGCGCGCCGTCCCGCCCGAGCCGCTCGGCGATGCCCCGCCCGATGCCCCGGCTGCCACCGGTGACCAGCGCGGTCTTCCCCGCGAGCCTGCCTGCGGATGTGCCCGTCCCCAAAGCACCCATGTCAGGCGCCCCCTCTTTCTCTAGTGGTCGCTACAGAAAGAACCGTACCCGACCGCCGCTCTATTTACTAGCGCCCGCTATACAATTCACCCCATGGCGACGAAACAGCGCGGCCGGCCCCGCTCCTTCGACCGCGACACGGCGCTGGAGCAAGCGATCCGCGCCTTCTGGGAGCACGGGTACGAGGGGACGTCGGTCTCGGACCTGACGCGCGTCATGGGGATCGGGGCGCCCAGCCTCTACGCGGCCTTCGGCGACAAGCGGCGCCTCTTCGACGAGGTCGTGATGAGGTACGGCCTCACCCACGGCTCCTTCGGCGACCGCGCCTTCGCGGAGGAGCCGACGGTGCGCGGAGCCGTGTCGCGGATGCTGCACGAGGCCGCCGCCGAATTCACCGACCCCTCACGCCCGCGCGGCTGCCTCGTCATCTCCGCCGCCGTCAACTGCACGACGCCGGAGGTGGAGGAAGCCCTGCGGGACCGGCGGAACGCCAACGTCGCGGCGATCGAATCCCGCATCCGTACCGCCGTCGCGACGGGGGAGCTGCCGCCCGACACGGACCCCGCCTCCCTCGCCCGTTATACGGCCGCGGTCTTCCAGGGGATGTCGCAGCAGGCCAGGGACGGTGCGACCAGGGAGGATCTGGAAGTCGTGGCGGATCTCGCCATGCGGGCGTGGCCGCAGGCCGGGCCGGGAGAGAATTCAGGGGTGGACGGGGCTTGACCGCCCGGTCCGGATACCGGAGAAAGAGACGACGACAAACATCTGTCCACGCATAGACAGGGGAGAATGGTCTAGTCCACAATGCGTGGGTAAAGCCTCCGCTCTTCCCGCACAGGAGAGCGGATCGAGGAACCGGCGCTCTCTGCCCTGACCGCGTCGGATCCTCCCGATCGGCTGTTCAGTACCGCACATTCTGGCGGCCGATGCACCTGAAGGGCTGCGGTGCCGTGGGCGGGTTGAGGGTCCCGCCCTGGCGCCGCGGCTCGTCGGGATCCGCCGGGACCCGCACGCGTCGCCGGCCTCGCGCCGGTGACTCCGCGCGGCTGACCCGCCGGACGCGAAAGGTACGCTCGCACACGTGCCCTCCATGAACGACCTCGTACGCCAGCACACCGCCCTCGGTGACTCCGACCTCGAGTGGCTGCACCTGCTGGTCTCGGAGTGGCAGCTGCTCTCCGACCTCTCCTTCGCCGACCTGGTGCTCTGGGTCCCCACCCGCGACGGGACCCGCTATGTCTCCGTGGCGCAGATGAGGCCCAACACCGGCCCCACCTCCTACCAGGACGACATGGTCGGCCACCTCGTCCCGCGCGGCCGCCGCCCCCTCCTGGACGCCGCCCTGGACGAGGGCCGCATCGTGCGCGAGGGCGACCCGGAGTGGCGCGAGGAGGTGCCGGTGCGCGTGGAGTCCATCCCGGTACGCAGGGAGGGACGCGTTCTGGGTGTCATCGCCCGCAACACCAACCTGCTGACCGTGCGCACTCCCTCGCGGCTGGAGCTGACCTACCTCCAGTCGGCGTCCGACCTCGCACAGATGATCGCCGCCGGCTCGTTCCCCTTCCAGGGGCAGCAGGTCGACATGGATGCCTCCCCGCGCGTGGGGGACGGACTGCTGCGTCTCGACGCCGACGGCATCGTGCAGTACGCCTCGCCGAACGCCCTCTCCGCGTACCACCGCCTCGGCCTCGCCTCCGACCTCGTCGGCCACCACCTGGGCACGGCGACCGCGGAACTCGCCCCCTCGCGCGGCCCGGTGGACGAGGCCCTCGCCAAGCTGGCGAGCGGCTGGGCGCCACGGGAGTTCGAGATCGAGGGCGGTGACGGCGTGATCCAGCTGCGCGCGATCCCCCTCAAGCCCAAGGGCCCGCGCATCGGTTCCCTCGTACTGCTGCGCGACGTCACGGAACTGCGCCGCCGCGAGCGGGAGTTGATCACCAAGGATGCCACCATCCGGGAGATCCATCACCGGGTGAAGAACAACCTCCAGACGGTCGCCGCGCTGCTGCGGCTGCAGGCCCGCCGCATCGACTCGGCCACCGGCCGGGAAGCGCTGGAGGAGGCGGTGCGCCGGGTGGGTTCCATCGCCATCGTCCACGAGACGCTCTCCCAGAACCTGGACGAGCGCGTGGAGTTCGACGAGATCGCCGACCGGGTCCTTGCGATGGTCGCCGAGATCTCTCCGGGCAAGGTCGCGGGCCGGCGCACCGGCCGCTTCGGCATTCTCGACGCGGAGGTCGCGACGCCCCTGTCGATGGTGCTCACCGAGATCCTGCAGAACGCGCTGGAGCACGGCTTCCGGGAGGGGGACACCGGCACGGTCGAGGTGTCGGCCGTGCGGGGCGGGACCACCAAGGAAGCGCGGCTGCTGATCACCGTCCAGGACGACGGCATCGGTCTGCCCGACGGCTTCGACCCGCACCGCTCCGGAAATCTCGGCCTGCAGATCGTCCGCACGCTGGTCGAGGGCGAGCTGGGCGGCACCTTCGACATGGTCCGCGCCCCCGAGCGCGGCACGCGGGTGATCCTTGACATTCCGGTGCGCGCCGACAAGTAGGCGACCGTTCGGCGCGAACCGCCGGGTAGCGCCTGGTAGCTCTCCGTGACGGAGCCTGCGGCGGGCCGGGCGCTTGGGAAGTGGACGAACACCCGGAAGTAAACGAACGCAACGAAAGCAGTGAGCCCCGGACCGAGTGGTCCGGGGCTCACTGCTCACGTTGCGATGCGCATCGGGGGTACTGCGCGGCTGCGGCTCGGGGGCGGGAGTTGCGTACGCGCTGTACGCGCCGCCAAGCTCAGGCTCGTTGGGGGCGTGACCGTCAGGCGCTTGCCTGGCGTGCACGGTTGCGAGCGGCGCGACGCTTCATTGCGCGGCGCTCGTCCTCGCTGAGGCCACCCCAGACGCCGGAGTCCTGGCCGGACTCGAGCGCCCACTGCAGGCACTGCTCCATGACGGGGCAGCGGCGGCAGACGGCCTTGGCTTCCTCGATCTGCAGCAGCGCAGGACCGGTGTTGCCGATGGGGAAGAAGAGCTCGGGGTCTTCCTCGCGGCAAACGGCGTTGTGACGCCAGTCCATGGCTGCTACCTCTCCTTGGTATTACTGCGGGTGCTTGTGAATGTGAACGCTTTCACGAATCCCCCCGCACGGGAAGGGCCGACGCCCAGTCGCCTGGTGTGGACCTGTGGTGGAGGAGGGGTTCTGGCTCTCTGTGGGGCCGATGTTGCGGGCCGTCCCGATCGCCATGTAGAGATTCGCAAACCTCGGCGGCGGATACAACCCCTTCAGGAAAGTTTTTTTTGATTCCTCAGTGTCGACTGGGTCACAGCCGTACTTCCATGGGGTGGACCCTGGTTTAAACGTTCGAGTGAAAGGACTTTAGGCCCTTCTACTCACACAATCACACGCAGTGCACGGCGTACGCCTGTGAACGTCACGCTCGTCCGCAGCCCCAAGTGGTCACCGTCCATCTGGAGGGGCAGGGGCACCTTGGATTGCAAGGTGAAGTCCGTGAGGTCGTGGAGCGTAACCGCGTGCTTACCGTGCGGTCCGCGCTCCGGCGTGGAGGTCAGGAGCTGGGTGCCGTAACGGGCCACCGCGGCGGTGGAGAGCTTCTTCAGACCCAGGACGTCGAGGCCCGTGTCGAAGGAGGCCTGCGGGGACGCGTACAGGGGGCGATTGCCCAGGTAGGAGTAGGGGGAGGTGTTGCAGACTATCGACATCACCAGGTCGGTCACCGGGTCCTCGCCGGGCCGCTCCAGGGTGATCATTCCGTGCCTGCGGTGGGGCTCGTCGAGGAACTGGCGGAGCACCTGGCGCACATAAAGGGCGTGGGTCGAGCGCCGGCCGAGCTCACGCTGCTGTTCGACCCTGCCGACCACGCCGCCGTCGAAGCCGAGACCCGCGCAGAACGTGAACCAGCGCGAGGGCACGGCCTCGTCCTCCGTGCCCGGCGTGCCGCCCGCGATGCCGAGGCCCACCGTGCGCTCACTGCCCTCGCGCAGGGCGTCCAGGAGGGCGCCGGTGGCCTCCACGGCGTCGTTCGGCAGACCGAGGGCGCGCGCGAAGACGTTGGTGGAGCCGCCGGGGACGACGGCCAGGCGGGGCAGCCGGTCCGGGTCGGGGCCGTGGTGCAGCAGGCCGTTGACGACCTCGTTGACCGTGCCGTCGCCGCCGAGGGCGACGACCAGCTCGATGTCCTTGCTCTCCGCGGCCTGCCGGCCGAGGTCTCTGGCGTGCCCGCGGTACTCCGTGGTGACCGCGTCGAGCTTCATCTCACTCGCCAGGGCGTGGACCAGTACGTCACGCGTACGCGCACTGGTGGTGGTTGCCGCCGGGTTGACCACGAGGAGTGCACGCATGCGCAGCAGACTACCTAGCGGTCTCTGACCGGCCTAGACCGAGGTGCCGGGGCGCGGGCGCCCGGAGCTACCCTGCAGGGGTGAGTACTGAGCGGAAATCCACCCCCGAAGCCCCGGAGCCGCCCGCGTCCGGCCCGCGCCCCGCGCGGGTGACCGGTGCCGCGGCCCTGGTCGCCCTGGAGGGCCTCGCCCTCCTCGTGGGGGGCGTGTACATGCTCGTGCTGGGGCTCGCGGGATCGCCCGACGACCCGCGCCAGGCCGAGACGGGCGGCATCACGCTGATCGTCCTCGCGCTGCTGCCCCTGCTCGCCGCGCGCGGGCTGATGAAGCTGCGCCGGTGGAGCCGCGGGCCCGCGATCATCACGCAGATCATGGCGCTTCCGGTGGCCTGGCAGATGCTGCAGGCCGACAGTGCGGCGATCCCGGCCGGCATCGTCCTCGCCATTGTGGCGGTTCTCTCCCTGGTGCTCCTGATCAACCCGGCGACCACCGAGGCCCTCGGCATCCAGGGCCCCGGCAGCGTGGAGGGACAGAAGAAGTAAGCCTGGGGGAGAAGTAGGCCTGGGGGGCGGTCGGCTACTCCTCGACGAGGAGCTTCTCCCGCAGCTGCGCGAGCGTGCGCGCGAGCAGGCGCGAGACGTGCATCTGGGAGATGCCGACCTCCTGCGCGATCTGCGACTGGGTCATGTTCCCGAAGAAGCGGAGCAGCAGGATGCGCTTCTCGCGCGGGGGCAGGTCCTCCAGGAGGGGCTTGAGCGACTCGCGGTACTCCACGCCCTCCAGGGCCTCGTCCTCGGCGCCCAGGGTGTCCGCGACGGCCGGTGACTCGTCGTCCGTGTCGGGGACGTCCAGGGACAGCGTGGAGTAGGCGTTGGCCGACTCCAGGCCCTCCAGGACCTCCTCTTCGGAGATGGCCAGTTTCTCGGCCAGCTCGTGCACGGTGGGGGACCGGCCGTGCAGCTGGGAGAGCTCGGCCGTCGCCGTCGTCAGCGACAGACGCAGCTCCTGGAGACGGCGCGGGACGCGGACCGCCCACCCCTTGTCGCGGAAGTGCCGCTTGATCTCGCCGACGACCGTCGGTGTCGCGTACGTGGAGAACTCCACGCCGCGCTCCGGGTCGAAGCGGTCCACGGACTTGATCAGCCCGATCGTGGCGACCTGGGTGAGGTCGTCGAGGGGCTCGCCGCGGTTGCGGAAGCGGCGGGCCAGGTGCTCGACGAGCGGCAGGTGCATGCGGACCAGCTGGTTGCGCAGCTCCGCGTACTCCCGACTGGCGTTGTCCAGGGCGCGCAGCTCGATGAACATCGCGCGTGCGCCGCTGCGGTCCTGGGGATCGTGCCGGCTGTGCTCGTGCTCGCTCATGTTTCCCACCCGTCGCCCGCCGCCCCGGCCGGAGAGCCGCTTGAGCTCGTCCTTGGCGGTCGGCTCTGCCTGCTCCGACACATCGGCCACCCTCAGCGGACCCGACTGGTCCGGCTCCTCCGGGTGCGGTTTGGCCTGCTGCTCGGGGATTCCGGTGGTCATACGGCGCGCCCCCTCCCTGCCGCCGACGGGCAGACCTTGTGTGCCGCGCTCTTCGTCCCGCACGGGCCCGTCCCCGTTCCTCACGCCGGCCCGGGTCCCGCGCCGCGCTTCTTGTAGAGGCTGATCGAGACGGTGTTGTCCTCGGCGACGGCGGAGTCGACCTGGCCCGCCAGGGCCGACAGCACCGTCCAGGCGAAGGTGTCCCGCTCCGGGGCCCGGCCGTCGGTCGTGGGCGCCGAGACCGTCACTTCCAACGAGTCGTCGACAAGGCGGAAGACGCAGCTGAGCACCGAGCCGGGCACGGCCTGCTGGAGCAGGATCGCGCAGGCCTCGTCCACCGCGATGCGGAGGTCCTCGATCTCGTCGAGCGTGAAGTCCAAACGCGCCGCGAGACCGGCCGTCGCCGTCCGCAGCACAGACAGGTAGGCACCCGCAGCCGGAAGGCGGACCTCCACGAAGTCCTGATTTCCGGGCTCGCCTGCGATCTGGGACACCCTCACCTCCAAGGTGGTACAAGCACTTTCGGGGCTCCGGGACCGCGTCCAGCGGTGGTCCGGACTGCGTCACACGGGTAACGCACCACGTCTTTCTGCGGTGACGCTACCGCGCTCCCCAGTTCCGTGTCCCGGGGACCCCGCCCGATGCTGTCACTCATAGTAAGCCTATGAGTACGGACAGTGGCTAGGGGTCGCGCAGGCCCAATTGGAAAGAACAGGCGCCGGGTTGACGTACCCAGGCGTCAGACGATCGAACCGTCCACGAAGCACCAGCGCCAGCTCTCGCCCGGCTCGAAGGTCCTCATCACAGCGTGTGAGGTCTCCTTGAAGTGTGCCGTCGCGTGCTGGAAGGGCGACGAGTCGCAGCAGCCGACGTGGCCGCACTCCAGGCAGAGCCTCAGCTGCACGGGGTGGCTGCCGGCCGCCTGGCACTCGAGGCACGTCTCGCTCAGCGGGGCCACCTCGGGGTGCGGCAGCGCTGCGACGTGCGGGCACTCGTTCATGATTGCCAGGTTACGACGGGAACGCGCAGGGCGGAGGGATCTGGCGATGGATGTATTGCCCCTGGTGGCACTGATCGCGGCGAGCGCCGTGGTGGCGGGGGCCGCGCGCAGGACCCCCGTGCCCGCGCCGCTGCTCCTGGTCGGGGTGGGGCTCATCGCCTCGTACGTCCCCGGAGTGCCCGACTACCACCTCGACCCGCACATCGTGCTGCCGCTGATCCTGCCCCCGCTGCTGCACACCGCCGCCCTGGAGAGCTCCTACCTGGATCTGCGCGCCAACATCAGGCCCGTGGCGCTGCTTTCGGTCGGCTATGTCCTGTTCGCCACGGTCGCGGTCGGCTGGCTCGCGTATCTGCTCATCCCCGACCTGCCGCTGACCGCCGCGCTCGTCCTCGGCGCGGTGATCGCGCCCCCGGACGCGGTGGCGGCGACCGCCATCGCGCGCAGAGTGGGGCTCCCTTCGCGCATCACCACGATCCTTCAGGGCGAGTCCCTGGTGAACGACGCGACCGCGATCACCGCCTACAAGGTGGCGCTCGCCGCGGCGGTCGGCGAGGGCGCGAGCTGGGCCGGCGGGGTCCGGGAGTTCCTGGTGGCCGCCGTCGGCGGCGTCGGGGTGGGACTGCTCCTCATGGTGCCGATCCACTGGCTGCGCACCCACCTGAAGGAGGCGATGCTGCAGAACACGCTGTCGCTGCTCATCCCCTTCGTCGCGTACGCCGCCGCGGAACAGGTGGGGGCCTCCGGAGTGCTCGCCGTGGTCGTCGTCGCCCTCTACCTGGGCCACCGCTCCTGGCAGGTCGACTTCGAGACGCGGCTGCAGGAGGCGGCGGTGTGGAAGGTCGTCGCGTTCATCCTGGAGTCGGCGGTCTTCGCCCTCATCGGCCTCCAACTGCCCGTCGTCCTCAAGGGACTCGGGGAGTACGGCGTGGGGGAGGCCGTCTGGTACGCGGTCGGGGTCTTCGTCTTCGTCGTGGTGGCGCGCTTCGTGTGGTCGTATCCGGCGACCTATCTGCCGCGCGCGGTGTCGGCGCGGATCAGGGAGCGCGAGGACGACCTGGACTGGCGGCGGCCCTTGATCGTCAGCTGGGCCGGGATGCGCGGGGTGGTCTCGCTGGCCATCGCCTTCTCGATCCCGCTCGTGACGGAGGACGGCGAGTCCTTCCCGGCGCGCAATCTTGTCTTGTTTCTGACGTTCACCACGGTGATCGGCACGCTCGTCGTGCAGGGGCTCTCGCTGCCGTGGCTGATCCGTGTCCTGAAACTGCCCGGCCGGGACGCCCAGGCCCAGACGCTCGCCGAGGCGCAGGCGCAGAATGCCGCCTCACAGGCCGCGGAGGCCCGGGTGGAGGAACTCATGCGGGACGAGCGCAACGGCCTGCCACAGCCCCTCCAGGACCGTTTGCGCACCGTTCTGGAGCGGCGCCGCAACTCCGTCTGGGAGCGGCTCGGTCAACCCAACCCGGTGACGGGGGAGTCGGCGGACGACACCTACCGGCGTCTCGCGCGCGAGGCGATCGCCGCGGAGCGGGAGGTGTTCGTGAGGATGCGGGACGAGCGGCGCATCGACGACGAGATGATGCGGACGCTGCTGCGCAAGCTGGACCTGGAGGAGGCCGCCGCCCACCGGGAGATCGAGGACTGAGGGGGCGGGGCGGACCGGGGGAGTGACGGGCCGCGTGGTGGCCTAGCCCGTGGCGGCCGCCGGTGGTTCCTCGCGTACGCCGGTGATCACCGCGGTGAGGCGGGTGCCGGGCGGGAAGGCGCCCTCTTCGGAGAGGGCCGTCAGGGCGTACAGGAGCTTGGCGACGTAGAGGCGTTCCACGGAGAGGCCGGTCGCGCGGCCGTGGCGGTCCTCGAAGTCCGCGGCGAAAGCGAGCAGTTCGGGCGGGGTACGGGCGTAGCCGCCGCCGTGGAAACGGTCGTCCAGCTGCCAGTTGGTGGTGGGCTCGCCGAAGGTCTGCCGCTGCAGTGCCGCTATGTCGGTGCCCAGGAAGCCGCCCTTGAGGACCGGTATGCCGAGGGCCCGCCGGTCCGGGCCGAGCCCGGCGGCCAGGCCGGCGAGCGTGCCGCCGGTGCCGCACGCCACGGCCGCCACGTCGGTGTGCTCGCGCAGCTCCTCGCCGAGGGCCGTGCAGCCACGCACCGCGAGGGTGTTGCTGCCGCCCTCCGGGATCACGTAGGCGCTGTGGGCGTCCGTGGCCCGCAGGAGGTCCGCCAGGGTGTCGGGCTCGGCCTTGCGCCGGTACGTCGCCCGGTCGACGAAGTGCAGGCGCATGCCGTCGGCCGCGCAGCGCGTCAGGGAGAAGTTCAGGGGGCGGTCGGCGAGTTCGTCGCCGCGGACCACGCCGATCGTGGCGAAGCCCAGGAGCCGGCCCGCCGCGGCGGTCGCGCGCAGGTGGTTGGAGTAGGCGCCGCCGAAGGTCAGGAGGGTGTCGTGGCCCGCGTCGGCCGCGGCCCGCAGGTTCAGGACGAGCTTGCGGTACTTGTTGCCCGGCAGGTCGGGGTGGATGAGGTCGTCCCGCTTGAGCAGCAGCCGTACTCCGTGGCGGGCGAAGCGGTCGTCCTCGATCTGCTGCAACGGGGACGGCAGCCTGGGGCGCGGACCGGCGGGCGGGTGGGGACACACCCCGCCATTGTCTCCCGTGGCGTGCCGTCCGGCAGGGGAGCCCTGGAACGGGGCTCCCCGGGCGTCCTTCTCGTGGGGTGTGTCTCGTGGGGTGCGTGCGGGCTACTTGAGGCGTTCCTCGATGCGGTCGCGCATCCAGTGCATCGTGAAGCCGCGCGGGTCGATCTTGCCCGGCTGCCACTCCAGGTGGCCGATCACCGAGCGCTGGGTCCATCCGTGGACGCGGCAGATCGCCGCCGAGACCCTCTCGACGGCGTCCAGCTGGGCGTCGGGCCAGGGGTCCTCGCCGTCGCCGAGGTTCTCGCACTCGAAGCCGTAGAAGTGGCGGTTCCCGTCGGTGTTCGCCTCGTTGTCCGGAGGCAGCCGCTTCTCCGCGATGACGGCGCGGAGCACCTCGTCATCGCCGAGGCCCGCGTGGTTGGCGCGGCCGTAGCCGACGAGGTGGACGCGGCCGTCCTTGGTGATGACGCCGTGGCAGAGCGGGCCCGGCAGTGCGGGGAAACCGTCGCGGCAGATCTCCACCGTGCGGTCGCTGCCCGACGTCACGGTGTGGTGGATCATCACCCCGTGCACGGGCCCCCAGGGGCCTTTGTGGTTGCGGTTGTGGTGCTCCCAGTCGCCGACCTCGACGACGGTCACGCCTTCGTCTCGCAGGGCATGGAGAAAAGCGCCCGCGGACATGGGTGGGGCCATGACCGCCTCCTTTGCAGGGCACGACGGCCGCCGTTCGCGGACCGTCTCGTATGCCCTGCTTGTACCGGAGCCGGGGTGCCCGAACCAGCTGTTCGGAAGCGATCAGGGGACTGTTCGGGCACCGTGCGAGCCGATCCGGTCAACTGCCGTGCAGGAAGCCGTCCCCGTGCGTCGCGATGTGCGTCTCCAGTGCCTGCAACGCCTGCTGGGTGTCCTGTGCGGAGCCGGTGCCCCGGCGCTCCGCGTAGTACGCGGCGCCGAGCTTCTTCAGGAGGGCGTCGCCGGCGCGCTTCTCCTGGACCTCGTCGATCTTCTGCTTGCCCTGCGTGAGGCCCCGCTGGGCCTGCTCCTTGGCGCGATCCAGGAAGCCTGCCATTGCTGTCTCCTGCCGGTCGGTGCGAGGCGCGAGTGGTGCGAATGCCCCGCATGCGGTTCAACGGTCGAGCGGATCTTGCGGTTCCCGGCCTCCTTCTGCTGTCTAGGTGGTCAGCTTGCGCATCAGGCGCACGCCCTGGGACGGCTTCATGTGCGGCAAGTAGGCCTTGCCGATCGCCCGCGTGATGTTGGGCAGCGCGGCAGGGTCCGGGTAGCACATGTACATGGGTCGGTACTGGGGCTGGAACTTCGCCTTGAAGTTGAGCAGCGAACGGAAGCCGTAGACCGGCTCGAGCGTCCGGCCGGCGTAGTCCAGCAGTCGTTGCAGCGCCGCGGGCGGCTCCCCGGTGTCGGAGCGGGCCAGCGGCGCTCCGGAGAGGCTGAGGAACTGGGCGCCCTCCTCCTTGAAGCCGAGTGCGGCGGACGCGATCAGGAACTCCATCGAGCCGCGGAACCCGTCGGAGCGGCGCCGCATGAAGTCCAGGGTCCAGCCCACGGGTGGCGCCGGGGAGTCGTCCGCGGCTTTTGGGGAGTCTCCGTAGACGGGCATCCAGCTCGTGATGCCGTGCACCGTGCGGTCCTCGTCGACGGCCAGGAGGCAGCGCACGTGCGGGTCGTCGAGTTCGTCGAGGCCGCTGAGCGTGAAGCCCATCTCCGGAAGACCCTTGTCCGCGACCCACTCCTCGGAGATCGAGCGGATCTGGTCGGTGAGCGCGATGGGCGCCTCCGGGAAGGTGTGCCACTCCGCGGTGATGCCCTCCTTCTTGGCCTTGTTCAGGGCCGTGCGGACGTCCTGCCACTTCTTGCCCGTGAAGGCCAGCTCCGGAAGCGGCACCACGGTGTCCTCGGCGACCTGCACCGAGCTCCAGCCCAAGGCGGCGGTCCGCGCCTTCACCTCGTCCGTGACGCTGTAGAAGCAGGGCGTCCAGCCGCGCCGGTCGCAGTACTCGGCGAAGCCGCCGATCGCCTCCCCGCGCGCGGACGGCTCCCCGAAGGGGTCCCCCGTGGTGAGCGCGACCGTGGAACGCACCCGGTAGGCGACCGCGGCCCTGCCGTCCGCCGAGAACCAGTAGTGGTTGCCGGGCCATGTCGTCAGATACGACAGCGTGGACCCGCCGTGCGCGGCGAGCAGGGCACGCGCGCGCGTGGCCGCGTCGGCGTCGGCGTGCATCAAGGGCCGCCGGAACGCCACGAACAGCGCGATCAGCGTGACCACCCAGAAGAGCATCCCGCAGTACTCGTACAGGGCCAGGGCGGTGCCGCCGACCGGGACGGGGGCCCGGCCCTGGAAGAAGAACGGTTCGTAGCTCGGCGGCAGGAACTGGGCGGGGATGCCGGCGACCAGCTTCGGGAACGTCGCGTCGGGCGTGAACTGGTCGCGCACCGCGTACCCGATGCCCACGTACGCGAGGCAGGACAGCAGCAGCGTGCCGCCGACCAACCCCGCGAGCCGGGTGGCGGTGGTGCGCGAGAGCGGCTGCTCGAAGAGGCGCCGGGTGAGGAAGAGCAACACCAGGACGAGCAGCGGCAGCATCATCTGCTCGACGACCGCCTGGATCATCGCGGCCTTCTGGTCGGCCAGGTCGCTGCCCTCCAGGACGTACCGGTCCGGGTGCGAGGCGATGTCGCTGAGCAGGTACGCCATGAGCCCGAGCCACACCAGCTGCGCGGCCACGGTGATCCGCCAGGACAGCCGCAGGCCGCGGCGCATCCCCTCGGCGAGGACGAGCAGCAGCAGCGGGATGGCGATCCCCATGAGCATCGCCGGAGAGCCGTAGAAGTGGTCCTGGGCGCGGATGCGGGCGCACTCCGTGCTGTCCGCCTGCGCGCAGGCGTCCGCGATGTCCTGGGGGCTCGGCCCGCCGGAGACGTACAGGTCCAGGACGTTGAACGGGCCGAGCGAGTCCTTGTAGAGCGTGGCGATGAGGGGGCCTATGGCGGACGCGGCCACCACGAGGGCGACCAGGACCCGGCCCTCCGAGTGCGAGGCGTGCGGCATGCGCAGACGGTGCGTGTGCCGGTGCGCGAGGGCGCCGAGCCCCAGCCCCACCACCGCGCCGGCCAGCCGCAGCACCCCCTGGAGATGGCCGACGTACAGCGCGAGCATCAGCGGGAAGACGGTCAGGCACAGCTGGAGCCTGCGCCGCCACAGGGCGCTGAGGCGGAAGCTGAGGAAGGCGCCGACGGCGCAGGCGCCGATCCCGGGCGTCGCCGTCAGGTTGTGCGAGAGGTCGTCCAGCCAGTCCTCGCCGGCCAGCGCGCCCAGCTTGACCACACCGGTGCCGAGCAGCGAACCGAGCACCTGTCCGAGGACCAGGACGACGCCGGTGCGTACGGAGCCCATGCGCTGCTCGGCCGCCGAGCCCAGGAGCAGCAACAGCAGGGTGGAGCCGATGTAGTTGCCGATGCCCGGACACCACAGGATCGAGGTGAGCGGCGTCCACCAGCGCCCGTCGGCGAGCGCGGGCACGCCTACGCCGACGTCGTCCAGGAGCGTGCCGGACGGGCCGGCGCCGAGGCTTCCGGTCAAGGCGCCCACGGCCCACAGCGCCACCACGACGAAGACGGTCACCGGCGCACGCCGGACCGGTTCGAACGCCCGGCCGACGGCGTGCAGCCAGCGCGCCGGGCCGCGCTCGCCCGGTGGCGCGAGCGGTGCCGCCGGGGCCGGCTCCTGCGCGCCCGCGTCGGCGGAGGCCTCGGAGGTGGTCATCTCCCGAGCCCACCAGCCTGCCCCGCCCGGCACACCCCGAGTTGGGCCGAACGGGTGGAAACACCCCTCCCTGCCCCGTCGGAGCGTGATCCATTCCCGCTCGTTTGTGTAATGGCGCGGCCACGCTCCGTGCTGGAAGGCTTGGGGGAGCAGATCACCGCAGATCTTGGTATTCGGGAGGGCAAAGCCAATGTCGGTAGGCGAAGAGGTCCGTACTGAGCCGGAGAAGCCGCAGCAGAGTCTCGGCACATCCGCCGCGCGGAATCTGGCCACCACCACCAAGTCCGCGCCGCAGATGCAGGAGATCAGCTCCCGCTGGCTGCTGCGGATGCTGCCCTGGGTCCAGGTGCAGGGCGGCACGTACCGGGTGAACCGCAGGCTGAGCTACTCGGTCGGCGACGGCCGGGTGACCTTCGTGAAAACGGGCGACAGCGTCCAGGTCATCCCGGCCGAGCTCGGCGAGCTGCCGGCGCTGCGGGACTTCGAGGACCAGGAGGTGCTGGGACAGCTGGCACAGCGCTGCCAGCAGCGGGAGTTCGCCGCGGGCGAGGTGCTGACCTCCTTCGGCAGCCCCGTGGACGAGGTGTTCCTCATCGCGCACGGCCGCGTCGAAAAAGTGGGCGCCGGGCCCTACGGGGACGACACGGTGCTCGAAACGCTCGCCGACGGTGCGTACTTCGGCGAGCAGGCACTCATCGACCCCGAGACGATCTGGGAGTACACCGCACGCGCGGTGACCGCCTGCACGGTCCTCGCCCTGCCCCGTCAGGACCTCGAACAGATCGCGGAGCGCAGCGAGTCACTGCGCGGCCACCTCCAGCGGCTGCGGTCGATCCCGGCCCAGCGCACCAACAAGTACGGCGAGGCGGCGATCGACCTGTCGGCCGGCCACGTCGGCGAGGCCGTGCTGCCCGGCACCTTCGTGGACTACGAATCGGCACCGCGCGAGTATGAACTGAGCGTCGCCCAGACCGTCCTGCGCATCCACACGCGCGTGGCCGACCTCTACAACCAGCCGATGAACCAGACCGAGCAGCAGTTGCGGCTGACCGTCGAGGCGCTCAAGGAGCGCCAGGAGCACGAGCTCATCAACAACCGCGAGTTCGGCCTCCTCAACAACTGCGAGTACGACCAGCGGCTCCAGCCCCACGACGGCGTTCCCGGCCCGGACGACCTGGACGAACTGCTCAGCCGCAGGCGCGGATCCAAGCTCTTCCTCGCCCACCCGCGCGCGATCGCCGCGATCGGGCGGGAGTTGAACAAGCGCGGCCTCGTCCCCGAGACCATCGACGTGGCGGGCACGAGGATCCCCACCTGGCGCGGTGTGCCGATCTTCCCGTGCAACAAGATCCCGGTCACCGAGGCCCGCACCACATCCATCATCTGCATGCGTACGGGAGAGGAGGAACAGGGCGTCGTCGGCCTCCGCCAGAGCGGCATCCCGGACGAGATCGAACCGAGCCTGTCCGTACGGTTCATGGGCATCAGCGAGCAGGCGATCATCTCGTACCTGGTCTCGACCTACTACTCGGCGGCCGTGCTGGTCCCCGACGCGCTCGGCGTCCTGGAGAACGTCGAGATCGGCCGCTGGGGGTGAGCCGGCTCCCGTGTCTGGGGGCGCGGGGCGGGGTACACCCCCTCCGTACGCGCCCACAGACCGAGGAACAGCCACCGTCCGCATCCTTCACGGGGTGAGTCCATGACGGACACGACGACGGACACGGCGGCGGGCAGGGCAGGGGCGGCGAACGTGACGGGCCGAGATCCCGGGGCCGGCACCGGGCCCGGGGAAGGGCACGAGGCAGCGGAGATCCTGGCCTCGGCGCGGGCGTACGTCGATCCTGAGCTGCGCAGAGCGATCGACTCGCTGCCCGGCTCACTGCGCCGGATCGCGCTCTACCACTTCGGGTGGGAACACGCGGACGGCACACCGGCATCGGGGAACGCGGGCAAGGCCATCAGGCCGGCGCTCGTGCTCACCGCGGTACGGGCGCTCGGCGGGGAACCGGCGACGGCCGTGCGGGCGGCCGCCGCGGTGGAGTTGATCCACAACTTCACGCTCCTGCACGACGACGTGATGGACCGCGACACCACGCGCAGACACCGGCCCACCGCATGGACCGTGTTCGGCGAGCCCGCCGCGATCCTGGCCGGCGACGCCATGCAGGCGCTGGGGATGCGGTGGCTCGCGGAGGATCCCCACCCGGGGGCCTCGGTGGCGGCCGCACGCCTCGCCGCCTGCGTCGTGGAGCTCTGCGCGGGCCAGCTCGCGGACTGCGAACTGGAGGATCGCGCGCCGGGCGAGGTGACGCTGGAAGAGTGCCTGGCCATGGCCGAGGCCAAGACGGGAGCGCTGCTCGGCTGCGCCTGTGCGCTCGGGGCGGTGTACGCGGGCGCGGGCCGGGCCGAGACGGACGCGCTGGACGGCTTCGGCCGGGAGGCGGGCCTCGCCTTCCAGCTCATCGACGACGTCATCGGCATCTGGGGCGACCCGGGCCACACCGGCAAGCCGGCCGGCGCGGACCTGGCGGCCCGCAAGAAGTCCCTGCCGGTGGTGGCGGCCCTGACCTCGGGCACACCGGCCGCGACCGAACTCGCCGGGCTGTACGGAGGGCTGCCCGGCAAGGCGGGGGACGCCGGGGCGGAAGACGTCCTGGAGTGCGCGGCCCACGCGGCCCGCGCCGTGGAAAGGGCAGGCGGCCGGGACTGGGCACAGGTGCACGCGGCGGACCGGATGTCCCGGGCGGTCGACCAACTGGCCAGGGCGATCCCGGACCCGGAGGCGGCGGGGGGTTTGTTGGCGCTGGCCGAGTTTGTGACTCGGCGTACGCACTGAGGGGGAGAGAGAAGGGGCCGGGGCCGGGGAGCAGGGGGGAGGGGCGGAGAAGGGAGCGGGGGCCGGAGGGTCGGGGCAGGGGGTACCGGGGGGCTAGGGGCAGCGGGTTGGGGGGAGAGAGGGCGGAGAAGAAGGGAACGGGGGGTCGGGGAGCAAGGGAGTGCGGGGGCGAGGGCCTGAGGGAGGGACGGAGCGGGCCTGGGGGAGTGCGAGGGAGCGACTGAGCGCAGGTCTGGGGGAGTGCGGGCCTAGGGGAGCGACGGAACGTGGGCCTGGGGGGCGACGGAGTCCGGGTCTGGGGAGAGACGGGTGCGGGCCTGGGGGAATGCGGGCCTAGGGGAGCGACGGAGCGTGGGCCGGGGGGACCCACGGAGTGCGGGTCTGGGGAGAGACGCGCGTGAGACTGGGGGAGATGTGACTGGGGGGCGTCTTGGAGGAGGTGTGCGTGAGACGACGGGGATGAAGCCGGAGCGATCGGGTCGGGTCGGGTCGGGTCGTCGAGTCGAGTCGTGTCGGGGCGTGTCGGGGCGGAGCCGGGCTGGGTGGGGTAGGGGTGGTCACGGGTGGGATGGGCCCGTCCGTCCCCTCCACCGCCCCCCTTCTGCACCGCCCCGCTCCCGCCTCCACCGCCACGCCTCCCCAACCGCCCCACCCCGGCCCCCACCGCCCAGCCCCAGCCGCCCGACCGCCCGTACCCCCCACCCAAAGCCCGCCCATCCGCGAGGTCATGGCACGGGGGGAAGTGGTCCTTCCCCCGCAACCCAACCCACGCAGGCGATCACTTACGCTGCAACCGGCGTGCTGAGGCCAAGAGTTGACCGTGGCCTGTGCGTCGTCCGGAGTGGGCGAGCGGTAAGGGGTGGGCTGTGGGTGTGGCGATCCGGAGGGCCGGGGAGGGGGACCGGGAGGACGTGGTCCGGTTGCTCGATGCGGCGTTCATGCAGGACCCGGTGAGCAGCTGGGTCTTCCCCGACGAGGAGCGTCGGCTGCGTCTGCACGGCGGGCTGATGCGGGCGTTCTTCGACCTCGCGCTCAGCGAGGGGTACGTCGACGTCACCGAGGACGGCGCGGCCGTGGCGCTGTGGTGGTCCGTGCCCGCGACGGCACACGAGGGAGAGGGAGGTGACGAGGGCCAGGACGGGCCGGCGTTGCTGCGCCAGGCCGTCGACCCCGGGAACGAACGCGTCGAGCTCATAGGGCGGTTGACGGACGCGATCCATCCGACCGACAGGGCGCACGAGTACCTGCACCTCATCGCCGTGCACCCCGACCGGCAGGGCGAGGGGCTCGGCACGGAGCTGATCGCCGCCGTGCTCGAACGGTGCGATCGCGAGGGCCTGCACGCGTATCTGGAGGCGAGCAACGCGCGCAGCCGGGACCTGTACGCGCGGTTGGGGTTCGACTTCACGGGGACGACCCTCGACCTGCCCGACGGGCCACGCATGTGGCCCATGTGGCGCAAACCGAGGGCGGTCCGCGTCGCCCCCTGAAAGACCGAGGTCGAAGGGGTGTCCGGCGGGCCGACCCGGAATAGCCTGGAGGTATGGGCAGCGAAGAGCCACGGCCCGGCCCCGTCCCGCAGGACGCGCGGGGAAACGTGTGCGGGGTCTGCGGAGGCCCGGTGGGCACGGCGATCCGGCGGCGCAAGGTGCTCGGGGTGTTCGTCCCCGAATGGGGTCCCGGGCCGTGCCGCAACGCGGAGTGCGAGGCGTGCGTCCTCGATGAGGACGAGAAGGCGGGCGAGGGGCCGGCCGCGAGGCGTTTCCGGTCCCGGCACGGCAGGAGGTGGGCCGCCCGGGACGACACCGGAGGCGGCGAAGGCGACTGAGGGGGCCCCGGGGAGAGCCAAGGGGCGGGCGTTCCGAGGTACGAGGTACGAGGCCGTCCGCACGTACCAGGATCAGGTGCGTGCCAAGTGCGGTGAATGCTCGGTGACTATGGTGACCGAGTGGCGTGATAGACAACTGTGATGACCATCAGCGGCCGGGCGTTCGACGCCGTCCTGTGTGACCTCGACGGCGTGATCCGCTTCTACGACATGGCGGAACTCGAACAGCTGGAGAGCGCGATCGGCCTGCCCCGGGGCAGTACGGCCGAGGTGGCGTTCGAACCCGAGACCGACATGCCGTTGATGCGTGGCGAGATCACCCGCGAACAGTGGATCAGGGCCATCGCCGACGGGCTCGCCGACCGGGTGCCGTGGGCGCGCGGCCACGAGCTGGGGACGACGCTGGCGGAGGCGAAGTTCTGGGCGGACGACGAGGTGGTGGGCCTGCTGCGGCGGGTCCGGGCGGCCGGAGTGCCCGTGCTGCTCGTCACGAATGCCACGCCGTGGCTCGCCGAGGACCTCGCCCTGCTCGGCCTGACCGGGCCCGACGGTTGCCTGGACGACGTGGTCGGCAGCGCGGATCTCGGCGTCGTCAAGCCGGACCACCGTATCTACGAGACGGCGGCGGAGCGGGCCGGCGTCGCGCCCCGCCGCTGCCTCTTCGTCGACGACCGCGAGGAGAACGTGGACGCCGCCGTCGGGCTCGGCATGACCGGCCTCCTCTACCGCGAACCGGCGGACCTCAGGGAAGCGCTGGCCCCGCTGCTCTGACCTGCCCTTTTCGCAGGGGGCCGCGACCTGCTGACTCCGCCCCTGCCAGTGATCATTACTGTTCTCCTTGGTTGTCACGTATGGGTGGGGCCGGACGTCATATCCATGACGGACCGCGACGGGAGAAAGTGACAGATGGACGAGAACGGATCGGCGCAGGTCGCGCTCGCGGCAAGGTTCGAGGAGCACAGGCCCCGGCTGAACGCGGTCGCGTACCGCATGCTCGGCTCGCTGAGCGAGTCCGAGGACGCGGTGCAGGAGGCGTGGTTCCGGCTCAGCCGCGCGGAAGCCGGTTCCGGCGTGGGCTCAGGGACGGACGTGGGCCCGGGCGTGGGCTCGGGAACGGGCGTGGGCCCGGGCGTGGGCTCGGGAACGGGCGTGGGCTCGGGGACGGGCGAGGTGCAGAATCTGGCCGGCTGGCTGACCACGGTCGTCGGCCGCATCTGTCTCGACCTGCTGCGCTCGCGGCAGTCGCGCCGCGAGGACTCCCTGGACGCGTCCCTGCAGACCTTCGGTGAGACGCACATCCCCGACCCGATCGTGACCCGCGTGGACGCGGTCGATCCCGAGCAGGAAGTGCTGCTTGCCGACTCGGTGGGGCTCGCGCTCCTCGTCGTACTGGAGACGCTGGCACCCGCGGAGCGGCTCGCGTTCGTGCTGCACGACATGTTCGCCGTGCCGTTCGACGAGATCGCGCCGATCGTGGAGCGCACGACGGCCGCCACCCGGCAGCTGGCCAGCCGGGCCCGCCGACGGGTGCAGGGTTCGACGCCCGCCGCGGAGACCGACATCGCCAAGCAGCGCGAGGTCGTCGAGGCGTGGATGGCCGCCACGCGCTCCGGTGACTTCGACGCGCTGCTCGAACTCCTCGACCCGGACGTGGTGTTGCGCGCCGACACCGGGGAGCTGTCCTCGGGCCTGTCGAAGGTGGTGCGGGGTGCCGCGGTGGTCGCCGGGCAGGCGGCGATGTTCGCGCGGGTCGCCCCGTACCAGCGCATGGTGCTCGTCAACGGCATGCCCGGCCTGGTCGGCGTGCCCGGCGGCGAGGCGGTCGCGCTCGCGTCCTTCACGGTCGTGGACGGCAGGATCGCGGAGATCAACATCCTCGCGGACCGCGAGCGGCTCCAGCGTCTCGACCTTCCCGCGCTCGGCCTCTAGGAGGGGAAGGGCCGGACGGCCCGGCGGCCCCTGGTGGGGCCGCCATGTGTGCCGCGCTCGGCAGCAGGAGCGGGGTGGCGAGCAGGAGCACGCCGGATGCCGTGATCGCGGGCAGCGGGCCGGTGAGCGTGGCGAGGACGCCCCAGATCACGACGAGAGAGGCCTGTACGAGTCTGCTGCTGACGCTCCAGGCGCTGAGGACCTGGGCGGCGTGGCCGGGCGGGGTCCGGCGCAGGCGTTCCGTGGCGTGGATCGGGTTGAAGACGCCCATGCAGGTGATCAGCAGCGCTTCGACGACGATCACGATGAGCAGGCCGGAGGTCCCGGGGCGCAGGAACGCGAGGCCGAGCGGGAAGAAGGATCGCAGGCGGCCGGAGACGGTCATGACCCGGTCCCGGCCGTAACGGTCCACGAGGCGCGGGGAGAGCCGCGCGCCCACGAAGCCGCCCAGCGCCGGGAGGCCGAAGGCGAGGCCGTACTGCCACGCGGGGAAGTGGTAGGTGTCAAGGAGGAGCACGGACAGGAGCGGGACGGTGGCCGTGATCAGGCCGCTGACCAGGATCGAGTTGAGGAACAGGCGCCGCAGCGCGCCGTCGCCGACGATGTGCCGCCAGCCGGCGAGGAGGTCGGCGCCGCGCACCCCGGCCGCCCGCTCGCGCGGCGCCGCGACGTCGCCGCCGCGGATGCGCAGGACCGCGAGCGCGGACAGCAGGTGGCTGACGGCGTCGGCCAGGACGGTGACGACCGGGCCGAGCAGCCCGACGAGCGCGCCGCCGAGGGGCGGGCCCGCGGCGGTCGCCACCCAGCTCGTGCCCTCGAACCTCCCGTTCGCGGCGAGGAGGCGGTCGCCGGGGACGAGGTGCTTCAGATACGCGCCGGACGCGGCGGTGAAGGCGATGCCCGCCGTGCCGGTGACGACCGAGACGACCAGCAGCTGGGCGTACGAGAGGAGGCCGAGGACGTACGCGGCCGGCACGCTCGCCAGCGCGAGGAACCGGACCAGGTCCATCGCGATCATCACCGGACGCTTGGCCCGCCGCTCGACCCACGGCCCGAGCGGGAACGCCACGAGCGCCGCGACCGCCAGCCCGGCCGCCTGCAGCAGCGACACCGCGAACGCCGACGCGTGCAGCACCCGGACCGCGAGGAGCGGAAACGCTCCGAAGGCCAGCCACGTGCCGTACGTGCTGACGGCGTACGCCGCCCACAGCCAGCCGAAATCCGGCCCCCACCTCACCTCCGGCCCCCACCCCACCCCGGGCCTCCACCTCAGACGCACGCCGCCCTCCCCACCTGCTCCGCGACAACCGATGTTTGGGTCCGTGCATCACACCGGCCGAGCGGACCAGGGATCAAACAACCCTCCTCGGGCGAGCCACAACCATCGGTTGGGGGTGCCTAGGCTGGGGCGTATGGACACCGAGGCAGTGCGATCGTTCGTGCGGGCGGCCGAGCTGGGACAGTTGCAGCACGCCGCCGACGAGCTGGGCGTGACCCAGCAGGCGGTCTCGAAGCGGGTCGCCGCCCTGGAGCGTGAGCTCGGGGTCCGCCTGTTCACCCGTACCGCCCGCGGGGTCACGCCGACCCTCGACGGTCAGGCGTTCCTCCCGCACGCGCGGAGCATCGTCGCGGGCGTCGACCGCGCCGTCACCGCGGTGCGGCCCGGGTCGCGGGCCCTGCGGATCGACGTGCTCGGCCTGCGCAGCGCCCAGGCCGTCATCCTGCACGAGTACTGGCGCTCGCACCCCGGAACCGACCTCGACGTGGTGACCCTCAGGGTCGACGACCCGCACGTCGCGGCGGCCGCCGTGGCGGCCGGCGACATCGACGCCTCGTTCCGGTCCGTCACCGACCCGGCCACCCTGCCGCCCGACGTGCGGATGATCCACGCCTTCGACTCGCCGCTGGAACTCCTCGTCGGCCCCCGGCACCCGCTCGCCTCCGCCCGCACGCTGCCCCCGTCCCGGCTGCGCGGACTCCGCATCTGGGTGCCGGGCATCGCACCGGGCAGCGAATGGGCCGACTTCTACGACCAGCTCACCACCCGCTTCGACCTCGAAGTCGACGCGGCGGGCCCGAACTTCGGCAACGAGGTGCTCCTCGACGCCCTCGCCGACTCCGCCGACCTCGCCACCTTCGTCGGCGCGCGCGACCGGTACGTCTGGCCCACCCACCACGACCTGCGCCGCATCCCCCTGGTGGATCCGACGCCCGTCTACCCCCTCTCCCTCATGCTCCCCGCGGCCAACCCGCACCCGGGGCTGCGCGGTGTCATCGACCACTTCGCCGGCCTGGCGCCGCTGCCCGGGCCCCTCTGGCTGCCCTCCTGGGCCACGACACCGCGCCCCGACGGCGCGGCGGGCGCGGCCGGCGCCGACGTCACCGCACGGCCGCCCCGCTGACACCGCCCGCCTCGTACCCGCCCGTCCCTGCGGCCTCCTCCCGGCCCCCGCCGTCCGTCCTGCGGACCACGCGCAGCAGATACTCCTTGCGGTCGAGGGGGTCGTGGTCCGTCCGATCCCGGGTGGGGACCGTGCCGCCGCGCACCGGCTCGTAGTGGTCGAAGGCGGTCTCCAACTCGCCCTCGCCGCGCGTGAGTCCGGGCAGCAACTGCTCCAGCGCGTGCACCTGCTGGGCAGGGATGTCGCCCTCCAGACGGTACGAGGTGCCGCTCGCCGTCGGCGTGTGCGGGACGGCCCGCAGCCGCGCGAGGACGGGCAGGACCGCCCCGACGGTGTCGGCGGGCAGCTCGATCCGGAAGCGGTGCATCGGCTCGTGCACCACCGTGCCCGCCTTCCGCAGCGCGTCCATCAGCACCAGCGGTGTCAGGTTCCGGAAGTCGCCCGCGGTGCTCGACATGCTCTTGTCGAAGGTGCCGTGGGCGTGACTCTGGCGCGGCCAGTACCCGGCGTGCGTCATGGTCACCGTGCAGTCGGGGACACGCCAGCCGTAGAGCCCCTGGTGCAGCGTCTCGTGGACGGTCTCCTCCACGGCGCGGAAGAACGCGTACGGCATCGAGCCGAGTTCGACCCCGAGCCGGAACCCGACCCCGGCGCCGACCGGCGCGGGCTCCACCCGCAGCCCGACGGTGGCGAGGAACGGATTGGGATCCTTGTCGATGATCTCGAACGCCGACCCGGTCCCGGCCACGCGCTCCACGCAGATCGTCGTGGTCTCCCGGAAGCGGACGTCGAGCCCGAACTCCTCGGCGAGGGTCGCCTGGATGACCTCCTTCTGCACCTCGCCGTAGAGCGAGACCGCGATCTCCCGGCGGATGCCGTCCTGACGCAGGTCGATCAGCGGGTCCTGCTCGGCGAGCCGGGTGAGCGCGAGGTGCAGGGCGCCGCGGTCGGCGGGACGCAGCGGGGAGACGACCGTCTCCAGGGTCGGCGGCGCGAAGAAATGGGCACCGGGCTCGACCCCCTTGGGCGGTACGCCGATCACGTCCCCGATCCGGACGTCGCCGAGCCCCCAGAGCCTGCCGATGCGCCCCGCTCCGACCTCGGTGGCGCGCACGTCATCGCCCCGGTCGAAGACGCTGATGGCGGTGACCTTGCCTTCGCCCCGACCGCTGCCACCAACGGTGCCGGTGCCGGTTTCGATGTCCACGCGGTCGCGCGTGCGGACGGTGCCCGAGAACATCCGTACGTACGCGACCTTCTCCCCGGCCGCGCCGCGCTCGACCTTGAACACGGTCCCGGAGACGGGTCCTTCCGTGTCCCCGACCGGTGCGGGCAGCAACTCCCGCATCCCGTCGACGAGTTCGGCGACGCCCGCGCCGGTCGCCGCCGAGCCGAAGAACACCGGATGCACCAGCGAGCGATGGGTCTGCCGGGCCAGTTCGGCGCGGAGGCGCTCGTACGAGAGGGACGTCGGGTCGTCGACGTACGCGGCGAGGAGCGCGTCGTCGTGGGCGGTGAGCAGCTCGGTCAGCGGCGTGACGAACCCGTCCGTGTCCGCCGCGCCGAACGGGAGGAAGCGGGCCGCACGCGTGCCGAGCCCGGCGACCGTGCCCATGGCGACGATGTCCGGGGTCAGCCGCTCGGCGATGTGGTCCAGGACGCCCTCGTGCCGGGCGCCGCCGCGGTCCGCCTTGTTGACGAAGATCAGCGTGGGGATGCGCAGCCGCCGCAGGGTCCGCAGCAGCACGCGGGTCTGCGCCTGGACGCCCTCCACGGCGGAGACCACGAGCACGGCGCCGTCGAGCACGCTCAGGACCCGCTCCACCTCGGCGATGAAGTCCGGGTGGCCGGGGGTGTCGATGAGGTTGACCGTGACGTCGTGGCCCGTCGCGTCCCCCGCCTGGGCTGCCGGGGCGGGGATGACGAAGGAGACGACCGCGGACTTGATGGTGATGCCGCGGCGTCGCTCCAGGGCGAGGGTGTCGGTCCGGGTGTTTCCGTCGTCGACGCGGCCGACCTCGTCGATGACTCCGGCGGTGTGCAGGAGCCGCTCGGTGAGGCTGGTCTTACCGGCGTCGATGTGGGCCAGGATGCCCAGGTTCAGAATGTGCGGGGCAGATGAATGCACGTACCGTCATGTCCTTTGCGGAAGTGGAAATTCCTTTCGTGTGGGACATGCACGAACGCCGCATTTCCGTCTCCTCCGCAGATTCCGCCCGCTCTTGCCGGCTGCCGTCAGTGCAGCAGGCGGCGGCCGGGGGCGGCAAATGATTTACGTGACACCCCGCCCGTCGCCGTCGTCGTCCAGGCGCAGGCGGCGGGCCAGCACCTCACGGGCGGCGTCCAGCAGGGGCAGGTCGTGGCTGAAGGCGTATCCGCGCAGCCGGACCAGGACGTGGTCGCACCCGGTCCCCAGCTGGGCGGCGAGCATCCCCGTGGCCTGGTGGACCTCGGCGAAGTGCAGACCGGGATCGTCCAGCAGCGGGGTCCAGGGGTTCTCGCCCTCGGCGGCCGTCGTGACGGCGATCTGGGCGATGGTGTCGGTCAGCCGGAAGGCTTCGGTGAGCTGACCGGTGGTCATCGGGCCGCTGCGCGTGCGATGGCCGGTGAGCGCGCCGAGGGCGATGACCCCGATGCGCAGCGGGAAGGCGAACACCGCACGCACGCCGAGCCCTTGGACGGCGACCGGCAGACCGGGCCAGCGCTGGAGCCGCGAACGTCGAGGGGTCGGTCACGTCGGGCAGCAGGATCAGCGCTCCGTGCCGGGCGGCGTCCAGGCTGGGCCCCTGGCCCTGGACCTGTTGCAGGTCCTCGAGGGCGAGCGTGCGCGTGCCGAAGGACTGGACCAGTTCGCCCGGGCCGTCCCCCGGCGTCAGGAGCAGCCCGAGACCGTCGAGGCCCAGCATGCCGGCGCAGGCCTCCAGGGGCAGGGGTGCCAGGCCCGGCCCCCGGTGCGAACTGAGGGCGCGCAAGTAGCCGGTCATCACCGGGTGGATCACCGGACACGCTCCGTTCCGGGCGGCGTACGGGTCGGTCGGTGGCCGGCCCACCGGGCGGCGCCGAGGGGCCGACGGCTCACGGATCGCGCCGCTGAAGGAGCGTCGCGTCGGCCGTGCCCTCCAGGACCTGACGGGCGATCTCGGTGAGCCGCGTCTGGTGGTCGCGGGCGTAGCGGCGCATGAGGGTGAAGGCCTCCTCGACACCGGTGTCACGGCGGTGCGCCAGATAGCCCTTGGCCTGCTCGATGACGATGCGGCTGTCCAGCGCCGCCTGCAGTTGTGCGGAGACCGTCATCTGCTCGCTCACCGCCCGCTGTTGCAGGACCCCGATGGTGGCGGTGTCGGCGAGCGCCTGACCGAGCCGCAGCTGGGACTCGCCCAGGGGCCCGGGCCGGTCCCGGAACAGGTCCAGCGCCCCGATCACCTGGTCGTGCAGCCGCAGCGGCGCCGCCACGACCGAGGTGAAGCCCGCGGCGGCGGCTCTCGGCGCGAACCGCGGCCACCGTTTCCCGGCCGACGAGGACGCCAGCGGTACGTCGGGAACGTGTGCTCCGGTCCGGTAGCAGTCCCGGGAGGGGCCTTCGTCCCACTCGACGCCGGCGAGCTCCAGCTGCCGGGTGCGTTCGTCGGAGGCCGCGGCGTCCACCAGGTGGCCGTCCGGGGTGGCGAGGAGTACGCCGACCGCCGCGACGTCGAGCAGGGCCACGCAGTGCTCGGCGAGGGTGTGCAGGAATCCGATGACGTCGAAGGGCCGCACCAAGGTGTCGGCGAGGTCGACGAAGGCGTCGGCCAGCTGTTCCTCGCGCGGCGACTCCAGCATGCCGACCCACCTCCGACAGTGATCTGAGGCCACCTTCCCACAGCCGGCGGGCCGCGTACGCCCTCTCGGCCCCGCCCACCCGTACGGGAATCCGCAGGACCGGCGAGCAACGCGTGGGGGCACGCAGACGACCGCACCCGGTCCGTCACGGGCGCCGGTCTCGCGGCGCCCCGGACCGGGTGCGGTCGGACGGGTGACGTGGCCCGCGCGGGCGCGGGCCGTCGACCCGGGGAGAATCAGGCCTTCTTGGTCTCCCAGAAGATCTTGTCGATCTGGGCGATGTAGTCCAGCGCCTTCTGGCCCGTGGCCGGGTCCGTCGAGCCCTTCGCGGCCGAGAGGGCCTTGAGGGTGTCGTTGACCAGCTGGTGCAGCTCCGGGTACTTCTCGAAGTGCGGGGGCTTGAAGTAGTCGCTCCACAGCACCGAGACGTGGTGCTTCGCGAGCTCGGCGCGCTGCTCCTTGATGACCGTGGCGCGCGCCTGGAAGTGCGCGTCGTCGTTGCCGGCCATCTTCTCCTGCACGGCCTTGACCGACTCCGCCTCGATGCGGGCCTGGGCCGGGTCGTACACACCGCAGGGCAGGTCGCAGTGGGCGCTGACCTTCACCTTGGGGGCAAACAGGCGGGAAAGCATGGTGCTGTCCTCCTCGTGATCGTCTTCTCAGGTGGGACATTACTCCGTGAGAGGCGGGTTTTCGCGAGTGCCCCCATGGGCTTAGGTCAAAAGTCCAGGGTCAGACTGGGACTGGTGGAGGATAGGACCGGGGAGGTGCCGGTGATGCCGGAGCTGTCGCAGGAGAGCGAGCGCGGAAAGGCCCTTGTGCCGTGGGGCGCGGCGGAGGTGACGGGGCCTTCGATGGTGCCGACGCTGCACCACGGGGACCGGTTGCTCGTGCGGTGGGGCGCGCGCGTACGTCCGGGTGACGTGGTGATCCTGTGCCACCCCTTCCAGCAGGACCTGTTGGTCGTCAAGCGGGCCAAGGAGCGGCGCGAGGGCGGGTGGTGGGTGCTCGGGGACAACGCCTTCGCGGGTGGGGACAGCACGGACTACGGCGTCGTTCCCGAGGAACTCGTCCTGGGGAAGGTGCGGTTCCGCTACCGTCCGCCGACGCCGGGCCGGCGTTCGCCGTTCGCGCTGGTGCGCTGGGCGCTGGGTGCCGTACGGCCGGTGCCCGCGGACCGCTCGGCCTCCAGGCGCTTGCGGGCGCGGTAGGCGGCGACGTTGGCCCGGGTCGCGCAGCGGTCCGAGCAGTAGCGCCGGGAGCGGTTGGTCGAGGTGTCCAGGTAGGCGTTGCGGCACGGCGCCGCCTCGCACAGCCCGAAGCGCTCCACGCCGTGTTCGGTGAGGTGGAAGGCGAGGCCCATCGCGGCGATGGCGGCGTACCCCGCGGTCGCGTTCGAGGGGTGGTCCGCCAGGTGCATGTGCCACAGGGGGCGGCCGTCGTCGTCCCGGTGGTCGTGGCCCGAGATCTGCGGGCTGACGGGGAACTCCAGGAGCAGTGAGTTCAGCAGGTCGACCGCGAGCGTCTCGTCGCCGGCGTCCGCCGCCTCGAAGACCGCCCGGAGCCTGCCCCGCACGGACCGGAAGCGGGTGACGTCGGAGTCGGTCGCGCGACGGGCCATCTGGGTGCTCGGCCCGAACAGCTCCTTGATCGCCTCGACGGACGTCAGCGTGTCCTTGTTGCGGCCCGGCTCCTCGCTGTTGACCAGGCGTACGGCGTAGTCCGAGTAATAGGCCAGTTCCACTTGTAGTCCTTACGAGGGCGGGCTATGGTCATTCTCGTCGGCCGGTAATGGCCGATTGCGGTACCAGGGTATTACGGAGTGGAGGGGTTCTGATGACGGAAACGGGGACCGGAACCGAGGCGGGGGCCGCGTTCGGCACCGACTGGCGCGCCTGGCAGGACAGCTGGGACCGGCAGCAGCAGTGGTACCTGCCCGACCGCGAGGAGCGGTTCCGCATCATGCTGGACATGGTCGAGGCCGTGGTCGGCACCGCACCGCGCGTCCTCGACCTGGCGTGCGGTACGGGAAGTATTACGGACCGGCTCCTCAAGAGGTTCCCGAACGCGACAAGCGTCGGCGTCGACCTCGACCCCGCCCTGCTCACCATCGCCGAGGGCACCTTCGCCGGGGACGACCGGGTCACCTTCGTCACCGCCGACCTGAAGGACCCCGACTGGACCGCCGTGCTGCCGCACGACAGCTACGACGCCGTGCTCACCGCCACCGCGCTGCACTGGCTGTACAGCGAGCCGCTCGCCGCCCTCTACGGCCAGGTCGCAGGCCTCGTACGGGACGGCGGCGTCTTCATGAACGCCGACCACATGCCCGACCCCGCGACGCCCCGTCTGAACGAGGCCGACCGCGCCCAGCGCCACGCCCGGATGGACCGGGCCAAGGCCGAGGGCGCGGTGGACTGGAAGGAATGGTGGCAGCTCGCCGCCAAGGACCCGGTGCTTGCCGAGCCCACCGCCAAGCGCTTCGAGATCTACGGCGAGCACGCGGACGGCGACACCCCGCCGCCCGAGTGGCACGCGCGGACGCTGCGCGAGGCGGGGTTCGGCGAGGCGCGGACGGTGTGGGCCTCGCCCTCCGATGCGATGGTTCTTGGGCTCAAGTGACCGGCGCGCGAAGGGGCGGTACGGATGCGTGATCCGTACCGCCCCTTCCGCGCGTTCCCGGGTGCGGGTCCGCCGTGGTTGCTCGCGCAGTTCCCCGCGCCCCTTACGGGGTGCTGCTACAGCACCTTCGACAGGAACGACTGCGTCCGCTCCTGCTGCGGGTTGGTCAGGACCTCGCGCGGGTGGCCCGACTCGACCACCACGCCCTCGTCCATGAAGACGAGGCTGTCGCCGACCTCGCGGGCGAAGCCCATCTCGTGCGTGACGACGACCATGGTCATGCCGGACTCCGCGAGGTCGCGCATGACGTCGAGCACGTCACCGACGAGCTCGGGGTCGAGCGCCGAGGTCGGCTCGTCGAAGAGCATCAGCTTCGGGTCCATCGCCAGCGCGCGGGCGATGGCCACGCGCTGCTGCTGGCCACCGGAGAGCTGCGAGGGGTAGTTGCCCGCCTTGTCGCCGAGGCCGACCCGCTCCAGGAGTTGTCCGGCCCGCTCCCGGGCCTGGGCCTTGGCGACGCCCTTGACCTGGATCGGCGCCTCCATGACGTTCTCCAGCGCCGTCATGTGCGGGAAGAGGTTGAAGCGCTGGAAGACCATGCCGATGTCCCGGCGCTGCAGGGCGACCTCGTTGTCCCTCAGCTCGTAGAGCTTGTCGCCCTTCTGCCGGTAGCCGACGAGGTTCCCGTCGACGTACAGCCGGCCGGCGTTGATCTTCTCCAGGTGGTTGATGCAGCGCAGGAACGTCGACTTGCCGGAGCCGGACGGGCCGATGAGGCAGAACACCTCGCCCGACTTCACCTCCAGGTCGATGCCCTTGAGGACCTCTACGTTGCCGAAGGACTTGTGGACGCCCTCGGCCTTCACCATGGCGGTCATCAGCGGACACCTCCGGCGCCGCGGTTGCTCAGCGACAGCATGTTGGCCTTGATCTTCTGGAAGGGGGTGTCCGGCAGGGAGCGCGACGAACCGCGGGCGTAGTAACGCTCCAGGTAGAACTGACCGACGCTGAGGATCGACGTCATGATCAGGTACCAGCAGGCGGCGAGCAGCAGCGTCTCCACCGTGGCGCCCGACGAGGTGCCGATGTCCTGCGCGTACTTGAGGAGCTCGTAGTACTGGACGGCGGCCACCAGCGACGTCGTCTTCAGCATGTTGATGAACTCGTTGCCCGTCGGCGGCACGACGACGCGCATCGCCTGTGGAAGCACCACGCGGCGCAGCGTCTTGTTGTGGCTCATGCCGAGCGCGTGCGCGGCCTCGGTCTGGCCCTCGTCGACCGAGAGCAGACCGGCACGGCAGATCTCCGCCATGTACGCGGCCTCGTTGAGGCCGAGGCCGAGCAGCGCCGTCAGCATCGGCGTCATGAAGTCCGACCACTCGTCCTTGTAGATCGGACCGAGGTTGATGTAGTCGAAGACGAAGCCGAGGTTGAACCAGACGAAGAGCTGGACCAGGACCGGCGTACCGCGGAAGAACCAGATGTAGAACCAGGCGATCGACTGCGTGACCGGGTTCTTCGACAGCCGCATGATCGACAGGAGCACACCGCCGACCACGCCGATCAGCATCGAGAGGAAGGTGAGGATCAGGGTCTCGCGGACGCCCCTGAGGATGCGGTCGTCGAAGAAGTTGTCGGGGATGGCGCCCCAGTTGATGTCGCCCTGCGAGAAGGCGTAGACGATCGAGGCGAGTACGCCGATCGCGAGGACGGCGGCGACGTACCGGCCGAAGTGCCGGACCGGGATGGCCCTGATGGCCTCCGCCGGGCGGGCCGTGGGGACGTCGTCCGCCGGGCCCTTCTTGGAGATGTCGGGGGTCACGTGAGTGGCCTTTCAGCGACGGGGAGGGAGGGGGAGGGGATCACTTGCCGCCGTTGACCTTGGCCTTCTTGACAGCGCCGTCCTCGACGCCCCACTTCTTGATGATCTTGTCGTAGTCGCCGTTCTTGATGATCGCGTCGAGCGCGGCCTGGATGGCGTCCCGCAGCTTGGGGTTCTTCTTGGAGACCGCGATGCCGTACGGGGCGGCCTCGACCTGCTCGCCGACCAGCTCGAAGTCCTTGCCGCCGCCCGAGGTCTTCACCGCGTACGCGGCCACGGGGAAGTCGGACGAACCCGCGTCGGCGCCGCCGGAGCGCAGTCGGGTCTGGGCCTGCTGGTCGTTGTCGAACTGCTCGATCGCGATCTTCTTGCCGCCCTTGCACTTCTTCGACTCGGCCTTGGCCAGGTCGTGCGAGACGGTGCCGCGCTGGACGACGATCTTCTTGCCGCAGAGGTCCGCCCAGGTCTCGATGGACTGGGTGTCGCCCTTCTTGGTGTAGATCGAGACGCCCGCGGTGAAGTAGTCGATGAAGTCGACGCCGTCACCGACCTTCTTGCCGGTCTCCTCGTCGATGCCCTCCTGGCGGTTCTTGGTGTCGGTCATGGCCGACATCGCGACCTGGTAGCGCTTGGAGCGCAGGCCGCCGAGGAGGGTGTCGAAGGTGCCGTTCTCGAACTCGAACTTCACGCCGAGCTGCTTGCCGAGCGCCTCGCCCAGATCGGGGTCGATGCCGACGGTGTTGCCGGACTTGTCCTTGAACTCGACCGGCGGGTAGGCGATGTCGGACCCGACCTTGATGACGCCCTTGTCGCGGATGTCCTGGGGGAGCTTGTCGGCGAGCGGGGCATTGCTGACCGAATCGCTTCCCCTGTCGTTGGTCTGGTCGCCGCAGCCGGAGAGCAGCAGCGTGCCGGCGACCGCGATCGTGCCGACCGCCGTGATCCGAGACCTGACGGACTTGGCTGCGGTCCTGCGACAAATGGAGCTGGCGGTCATGGTGGGTCCTCCGGCGGATGAGGGAGTTGCCGATGGGTCGGGCACACACCTTCGGGTGTCGCGACCTCGTGTGATGACGGCATCTTGCCATTCGGACCGTCCGATTTCGGGTGCCGGAGATGTCAAAATCGGATAACGGGCGCGCTTCGAATCCCGCCATCCCGGTACGCCAAGGGTGTATGGGGGTCGGAGCGAATCGTCGTTAACCAAGCGATATCCGGTGGATCTCGCTATGTGGACCCCTTGCGGTCACTATTCGGAGAATTCGGACATCCACTGTTCGGTGCCGTGAAGAGTGCTCCTTTTCCGGCCGGTCACCTGCGGGGCTCAGCGACATTCGTCCCGTCCTCTAGGGACGTCTGCGGAGCTGGCTGCAACCAATGTCACTCGCCCGTGCCCACCCCCTTCGGGTACAAAGGTTGGCTACACCCCTCATCCGGGGCCCAGGGCGCGTGTGCGGCGCGCTCGCGTGTCCGTACCTCCCTCCGCCGACAGGCGGAGAACGGACGCGGTGCCCGCCCACTTCTCAACCGGGAGTGGACACCCTCAACTGATGAATAAGACTTAAGGGGTCAGACAAGTGGCAGCGGAGATCGTCAATCCTCGCAGCGACAGCAGTACGGATCACGAGGGCCCCGCTGGTGCGGCCGAGCCCTTCGATCCGGCGTTTGCGCTGCACCGCGGCGGCAAGATGGCCGTGCAGGCCACCGTGCCGGTCCGCGACAAGGACGACCTGTCCCTGGCTTACACGCCCGGCGTCGCGAAAGTGTGCAGCGCGATCGCCGAGCGGCCGGAGCTCGTCCACGACTACACGTGGAAATCGAATGTCGTCGCCGTGGTGACCGACGGGACCGCGGTGCTCGGTCTCGGGGACATCGGCGCCGAGGCCTCCCTCCCGGTGATGGAGGGCAAGGCCATTCTGTTCAAGCAGTTCGGCGGCGTGGACGCGGTGCCGATCGCGCTCGCGACCACGGACGCCGACGAGATCGTCGAGACCGTCGTGCGCCTCGCGCCGTCGTTCGGCGGCGTCAACCTGGAGGACATCTCGGCACCCCGGTGCTTCGAGATCGAGCGCAAGCTGCAGGAGCGCCTCGACATCCCCGTCTTCCACGACGACCAGCACGGCACCGCCGTCGTCACGCTGGCCGCCCTGCGGAACGCGGCGAAGCTGACCGGGCGCACGCTCGGCGAGCTGCGCGCCGTGATCTCCGGCGCCGGCGCGGCCGGGGTCGCCATCGCCAAGTTCCTGCTGGAGGCGGGGCTCGGGGACGTGGCGGTCGCCGATCGCAAGGGCGTCGTGAGCCGCGACCGGGACGACCTCACCCCGGTCAAGCGCGAGCTCGCCGAGCTGACCAACAAGGCCGGCATCAGCGGTTCGCTGGAGGCGGCCCTGGAGGGCGCCGACGTGTTCATCGGCGTCTCGGGCGGCACCGTCCCCGAGCCGGCCGTCGCGTCCATGGCGCCGAACTCCTTCGTGTTCGCCATGGCCAACCCGAACCCCGAGGTCCACCCCGACGTCGCGCACAAGTACGCGGCCGTGGTGGCGACCGGCCGCTCGGACTACCCGAACCAGATCAACAACGTGCTCGCCTTCCCCGGCATCTTCGCCGGAGCGCTCCAGGTGCGCGCCTCCCGCATCACCGAGGGCATGAAGATCGCCGCGGCCGACGCCCTCGCGGACGTCGTCGGGGACGACCTCTCCGCGGACTACGTGATCCCCTCGCCGTTCGACGAGCGGGTCGCCCCGGCCGTGACGGCCGCGGTCGCCGCCGCCGCCCGCGCCGAGGGCGTGGCCCGGAGCTGACGCCGGACCCGGTACCTCTCGCGCCCCCTGCCGTGCACCTCGTGCGGCAGGGGGCGCGGTGCGTTGGGCGGGATGCGGGGCCGGGTGGGGGCGCGGCGGTGCGCCCGCGGGTACGTGCGCGGGGGTCACCCGGCGGCGACGGCCTGTAGCGGCGCGTGTCACAGCCGTACGAGGTTCCGTCGGAGCGCAGGTCAGGCCTAGGGTCACCTCATGTTCGCTGCCTACGCTGCTCGTATCGACCGTGACCAGCCGCTCACCGGCCTCGAGTTGGGGGAGCGGCCCGCCCCCGAGGCGCGCCCCGGCTGGTCGACCGTGAACGTCAGGGCCGCCTCCCTCAACCACCACGACCTCTGGTCGCTGCGCGGGGTCGGCCTCGCCGAGGACAAGCTGCCGATGATCCTCGGCTGTGACGCCGCCGGGATCGACGAGGACGGCAACGAAGTGGTGCTCCACTCCGTCATCGGGCAGACGGGCCACGGCGTCGGGCCGCGCGAGGGCCGCTCGATCCTCACCGAGAAGTACCAGGGCACCTTCGCCGAGCGCGTCGCCGTCCCCACCTGGAACGTCCTGCCCAAGCCGAAGGAACTCTCCTTCGCCGAGGCGGCCTGCCTCCCCACGGCGTGGCTGACCGCGTACCGCATGCTCTTCACCAACGCCGGGGTGCGCCCCGGGGATTCGGTCCTCGTGCAGGGCGCGGGCGGCGGTGTCGCCACGGCCGCGATCGTGCTCGGCAAGGCGGCCGGCCTGCGGGTCTTCGCCACGAGCCGGGACGAGGCCAAGCGGAAGCGGGCGCTCGAACTGGGCGCGGTGGAGGCCGTCGAGGCGGGCGCGCGGCTCCCGCAGCGGGTGGACGCCGTCATCGAGACGGTGGGCGCGGCCACCTGGTCCCACTCGGTCAAGTCGCTGAAGCCCGGCGGCACGCTGGTCATCTCCGGGGCCACCAGCGGCGACCGGCCCTCGCACGCCGAACTCACCCGGATCTTCTTCCTTGAGCTGAAGGTCGTCGGCTCGACCATGGGGACCAAGGACGAGCTGGAGGACCTGCTGGCCTTCTGTGCCGCGACCGGCGTACGGCCGGTGATCGACGAGGTGCTGCCCCTGGACCGGGCCCGGGAGGGCTTCGAACGGCTGGAGTCGGGCGAGCAGTTCGGAAAGATCGTCCTGGAGCCCTGAGCCCTGAGCCCTGAGGCGTCAGGGCGCCCTCCCTCCTTTCGTGTCAACCACGGTTGACGCTCACCTCATGTCAACGTAAGTTGACATGTATGACCGAAGCAACGGATCTCGCCGAGCGTGCGGGCGATCGCGACCCACGGATCGGGCTGCGAGCCGTCACCGCGCTGCGAAAGCTGGTGGAGCAGCTGGAGGCCGTGCAGGTGCGCAGCGCGCGCCGGCAGGGCTGGTCGTGGCAGGAGATCGCCGCGGAGCTCGGGGTGAGCAGGCAGGCCGTGCACAAGAAGTACGGGAGGCAGTGATGTTCGAGAAGTTCACCGAGGAGGCCCGCGCGGTGGTCGTGGGCGCGGTGGAGCAGGCGGAGCGGGAGGGCGCCCCGTCGGTCGATGACGGACACCTGTTGCTCGCCCTGCTCGCGCAGCTCGACGAGGGCGCCGGCGTCAGTCGTGCCGCGTTCGCCCTGACGGCCCTCGGGGTCGCGGAGCGGCGCGGGTCGGTCGAAGGGGCCCTCGCCGAGGCGCGGCGCCGGGGTGGGCTCTCGCAGGCCGACGCGGAGGCGCTCGCCGGCCTCGGCATCGACGTCGACGAGATCGTCTCCCGGGTCGAGGAGGCGCACGGGACCGGCGTACTGGCGGGCGCGGTCGCCGGCGCCGGCCACGAGGGCGGTCGAGGTGACGAGAGTGGCCGAGGCGACGAGGGCGCGCCGCGCAAGGGCTGGAAGGCGTGGCTCGGGCGGCGTCCCTTCGGGCGGGACGCCAAGGAGGTCCTCACGAAGTCCCTGCGGATCGCGACCGCCCGCCGCGACCGGGTCATCGGGGGCCACCACCTCCTCCTGGCGCTCACGGTCCGCCCCGGCATGGTCTCGGAGATCCTCGCGGACCACGGCGTCACGTACGCGGACCTGGAACGGATCCTGTACCCCACACCTGCCTGAGCCGCCGTACCGAGGGCGCCGTCACGGGGCCCGGCGGGGTGTGCGGGGTGTGCGGGGTGTGGCGCCGCGTCCCCGCCGGGTCGGGTGGTCGGGTCGGTCAGGAGCTGTGGTCCGGGGCGCGCAGGGTGGCCGCGATGTGGGCCGCCGCCTCGGACAAGTGGCGCCTGGAATCCCGCAGTTGCTCCTCCGTCACCCCGTGGTCCCGGGCCGCGTCGCGGATGTCGTCGCGGAAGCGGTCCAGGAGGCGGTCGAGGTCTCTGGCGGGATTGCCGGTGGAGTCCTCGCGGGCCCAGTCGGGGAGGTACTCCACGGGGAGATCCTCGGCGGCGGTACTGAACTTGGGCGTCCGGGCCCCGTCCGCGGCGCCCTCGCCGGAGCTGTCCTCGGTGCCGGCCCCGGCGCTGTCCTTGGCTCTGTCCTTGACGCTGCCCTCGGGGCCCTCCTTCCCGAGGTGGGTGCCGAAGCTCTTGCCGAGGTCCATGCCGAACTCGCCGAACTCCTTGGCCAGTTCGGAGAGGCCCTCGCCCACACCCGTGGGCCAGTCGCCCCGCGCGAAGTGGTCCTGGACCTGCTCCTGCACGCGCCGGGCGATGCGCTGGACCTGCTCCTGCGCCTCACGGGCCTGGGCGCGCGCCCTCTCCTGGGCGTCCTTGGCCTGCCTGCGGGCGCGCTGGGCCTCCTCGCGGGCCCGGCGGCTCTCGTCCTTCGCCCGCCTTGCCTGCTCCTTCCACTCCTGCCTGGCCCGCTTGAACTCCTCCTTCGCCTGGCGCCAGCTCTCCTTGTCGCCCAGGGAACCGTCGAAGAAATCGCCCGGGTCCGGGAAGGGATGCGTCGGGGGCTGGCCGCCCGTGGCGCGCGCCTCCCTGGCGGCGGCCCGCATCTCGCGGCGCAGCTCACCGGCGGCGCCCTGGACGCCGTCGCGGATCTCGGCGGCGAGCTCGGCGACCGAGTCGCGGATCTCCAGCTCCAGGTCGGCCAGTTCGCCGCTGCGGTCGGCCAGCTCGGCCCGGCCGGCGTCCGTGATGGCGTAGACCTTCCGGCCGCCTTCGGTGGTGTGGGTGACCAGACCCTCGGCCTCCAGCTTGGCGAGGCGGGGGTAGACCGTGCCGGCGGAGGGTGCGTACAGGCCCTGGAAGCGCTCTTCGAGGAGGCGGATCACCTCATAGCCGTGGCGGGGGGCTTCGTCGAGCAGCTTGAGCAGATACAGGCGCAGGCGGCCGTGGGCGAACACGGGGGGCATGTCAGAGCACCTTCTTGTCGGTCGGGCCGTCTTGCGGGTCGCTCGGGCTGTCGTGCCGGGTGGCGGGGGCGGCGTCGGACGGGGCGGGGTCCAGGGGGACCTCGTCGTACGGCTCTTCCTCCGTCGGTGGCCTGCGCAGGAGCGCGATGGAGCCGGAGACGGTCGTCGCCTTGAGCCGACCGCGGCCGGTGCCGAGCCGGCCCGTGATCCGCTTGGCACCCCACTGGCCGCCCACCCGCAGGTCCTCGAAGGCGTTCGACACCGCGCCGCTCGCCGTGTCGACCTCGACCTCGGCGTCCGCCGGGTGCGGGAGCCGTATGGCGATCTCGCCCGAGACGCTCGTCAGCGCGACGTCGGTCGGGCTGCCCGCCGGGGTGAGGTCCACGACCATCGAGCCGCTCACCGAGTCGGCCCGGACGGAGGGGCCCGCGGCCTCGACGACCGTGAGATTGCCGGAGACGGAGTTGAAACGGAGGTCGCCGGTGACGCCCTGCGCCTCCAGGCTGCCGGAGACCGTGTCCGCGCGGACCTTGCCCGCGAGGCCGAGCAGCGTCGTGTCGCCGGTGACTCCCTTCACCGTCGCGCGTCCTTCGATGCCGGAGATCACCGCGGACGCGCCGACCACGCCCACCTCGACGCGGGTGCCTGCGGGGACGGCGAGGGAGACGACCGCGCTGCGGTGCCAGCCCTTGCGGTCGAGCCACTTCAGGAAGCCCTTCCAGGGCAGGTCGTCATAGGCGACGGTGAGGGTGCCGCCCTTCTCCGTCACGGTCAGGGGCGGGCCCTGGATCTCGGTGACTTCCAGGCGGGCGGAACCTTCGTCGGTGCCCACCACGTTGACCGTTCCGTTCACCACGCGGACGTGGAGTGCTGTCACGGGGGCGTCGAACGTGAGCTTCCGGGGCTCGGCGACGGACCACTCCGACATGAGCTGACCTCCTGGACGGGCCTCGGCGGGCCGGGTTCGACGCGCCATATCGCGTCCTATGCCATTCACGATATATCGCGGATACGGGAAGTCAAGACACACGAACGGGTGACCGGGCGGCCGAGTGGCCTGGATGGCGATCTATGCGCTGAATGCCCCGATCTGTCCTAGCGTGGGGCCATGTCGTCCGACGCTTCCCCGCCCGAGACCCCTGGACCCGCCGGCGCCGCCGCAGGTTCCTCCCATGTCGCGGGTGCGCTGCTGCTCTGCCGGGCCGAGCCCGACGCCGTCGAGCCCGCCGCCCGGCTCCTCCGCGAACGGATGCTGCTGGCGGAGGCGGGCCCCGGCTGGAGCGTGCTGGTGCCCGAGGGCACTCCGTGGTTGCACGGCGAGGAGCCGGTCGACCGCGTGCTCACCGGGTGGGCCACCGCGCTCGCCGTCGGCTCGGGCCGGCCCGCGCTCGCCCTGTGGTGGGACCGCGACTGGTCCGGCTGCACCCTCGCCGTGGGCTTCCGGCGGACCGTCGGCTACGAATGGCTCGCGAACGGGACGCCCGTGGGGGAGGACGAGGCGATGCGGACGCTGGCCGCGCGGCTTGGCCTCGACCCCGTACTGGACATGCAGTCCCTCGACGCGCTCGCCCACCCCGACACGGCGGCCGACGCCCGCGTGAGGATGCTCGGCCTCCTCGCCGTCCTCTCCCGCACGGGCCTCACCCTGCCGCCCGGCCTCACCCCCGGCCAACCCGCCGACCGCCTGCGCGAGGCCGCGCGGACCCGGCAGGGCGTACGTCAGGTCGATTGGCCCGGCTGGCGGGACGCGGTGCGAGTGGATTTCGGCGCGGTCGACAGAGGCCCGCTCGGCCCGTGGGTGCGTGGGCCCCGGGCGCGGGGGCTGGCTGCGGCTCACGTGGTGGTGGGGTTGCCGCTCGGGGTGTGGGCGGTTCGGCGGCGGAGTGGTGGGTGGGGTGCGGCGGCAGCGCTGCTGCTGGCGCAGGGCGCGGCTGGGTTCGCGTATGACCGGAGGCGGGTGCGGGGCTGAGGGCCGGGGGCTTAAGCGGGCCGGTCTGCTCGGCGGGTTCTGAGGCGTGGGGTCGCGGGTGAGGAACCCGTGGGTGCGTGGGCCCCGGGCGCGGGGGCTGGCTGCGGCTCACGTGGCGGCGGCGCTGCTGCTGGCGCAGGGCGTGGCTGGGCTCGCGTACGACCGGGGACGGGCGCGGGGTTGAGGGCGGGGCTGGTCGGCTCGGCGGGTTCCGAGACGTGGGGTCGCGGGTGAGGAGCCCGTAGGTGTGTGGGCCCCGCGCGCGGGGGCTCGCCTGCGGCTCATGTCGCGGTGGGGGTGCCCCTTGGGGTGTGGGCGGTTCGGCGGCGGAGTGGTGGGTGGGGTGTGGCGGCGGCGCTGCTGCTGGCGCAGGGCGTGGCTGGGCTCGCGTACGACCGGAGGCGGGCGCGAGGCTGAGAGCACGGGGCTGAGGGCGGGGCTGGCCCGCTCGCGGCTTGAAGGGCGCGGCCGGGCTTTGCGTACGACCAGAGGCGGGCGCGAGGCTGAGAGCACGCTGAGGGCGGGGCTGGCCCGCTCGCGGCATGAAGGGTGCGGCCGCACCGGAGGCGGGCGCGGGGCTGAGAGAGTGCCGCGCGGCACGTCGCGGCTATGCCACGCGGGCGCCCCATCAGGCGGCGAACGCGCGCCGTATGGGCTTCGGTGGCGAGGGCCTCGTGGGCGGGCGGCCGAGCCACCGTCTCGTCGACGCGCTGGTCGCCCACGGGGACGTGGACACCCTCCATGCGCGCGTGCACGCCCACTTCGACGCCGGCGCGGCGCCGACCCACGTCTGCGTACAGGTGCTCACCAGAGAACCGGGCACCCTGCCGCTGCCGCACTGGCGGGAGCCGGTCCCCGCTCTGCTCGGCGGGTGACGGCCTCCGCTAGCCGTCCTCTGCCGCAGTGGCGCCGTGCTCCTGGACGACGCCGGGCAGGAAACCGGGGGAGCTCCCCCCACCCTCCTCAGCGCAGCACTGCCGCCGCTACTCGTCCTCGTCCGCTGCCGCGCACTGGCGGGAGCCCCCCACCCCCCTCAGCGCAGCACTCCCGCGTTACTCGTCCTCGTCCTCGTCGTCCAAGCGGGCCAGCCACGTCGCCAGGCGTTCCACCGGGACCTCGAAGTCGGGGTTGAGGTCGACGAAGGTGCGGAGCTGTTCGGCGAGCCACTCGAAGGTGACCTCCTCCTCGCCGCGCCGCTTCTCCAGTTCCTCGATGCCACGGTCGGTGAAGTACAACTCATGCTCCTGGTGCGGACGGCTGCTACCCGTTCATGGTAGGCGCTCAAAGGGCCGCGAACGCCGGTGGGCCCGGTCCCGAGCGACAAGTGCTCGGGACCGGGCCCACCCACGTACGACAGCCGGGGCTAGGCCTCGAAGACCTCGCTGATCAGCTGCTCCTGCTCGGCCTGGTGGCGCTTGGCCGAACCGACCGCCGGGGACGAGCTGTGCGGCCGCGAGATGCGGCGCAGGCGCTCGCCGTGCGGGATGTCCGCGCCGACCGCCAGGTCCAGGTGGTCGATGAGGTTGAGGGCGATGAAGGGCCACGCGCCCTGGTTCGCCGGCTCCTCCTGCGCCCACAGGTACTTCTCGGCGTTCGGGTACTTGGCGATCTCCGCCTGGAGCTCGGCACCGGGCAGCGGGTACAGCCGCTCGATCCGGATGATCGCCGTGTCCGTGGCGCCGCGCTTCTGACGCTCGGCCTCCAGGTCGTAGTACAGCTTGCCCGCGCAGAAGACGACCTTGCGGACGGCGGACGCCTCGACCGACGCGTCGCCGATGACCGGACGGAAGCCGCCCGTCGTGAACTCCTCCGTCTTCGAGGCCGCCGCCTTCAGGCGCAGCATCGACTTCGGGGTGAAGACCACCAGCGGCTTGTGGTGCGGGTTGTGCACCTGCCACCGCAGGAGGTGGAAGTAGTTCGACGGGAGGGTCGGCATCGCGACCGTCATGTTGTTCTGCGCGCACAGCTGGAGGAAGCGCTCGATGCGGGCGGACGAGTGGTCCGGACCCTGGCCCTCGTAACCGTGCGGCAGCAGCAGCGTGACGCCCGAGTGCTGGTTCCACTTCTGCTCGGCGGCGGAGATGTACTCGTCCACCACCGTCTGCGCGCCGTTGACGAAGTCACCGAACTGCGCCTCCCACATGACGAGGGACTCGGGACGGGCCAGCGAGTAGCCGTACTCGAAGCCCATCACCGCGTACTCGGAGAGGAGCGAGTCGTAGACGTTGTAGCGCGCCTGGTCCTCGGAGAGGTACATCAGCGGCGTGAAGTCCTCGCCCGTCGCGCGGTCGATGAGGACCGCGTGGCGCTGGCCGAACGTGCCGCGGCGGGAGTCCTGGCCCGACAGGCGGACCGGGGTGCCCTCGAGGAGCAGCGAGCCGATGGCGAGGGTCTCGCCCATGCCCCAGTCGATCGTGCCCTCTTCGACCATCGTCGCGCGGCGCTGCAACTGGGGCAGCAGACGCGGGTGGACGGTGACCCGGTCGGGGATGTTGACCTGGGACTCGGCGATCCGCTTGACGACCTCCTGGGAGATCGCGGTGTCGACGTGGACCGGGAACTCGGCCTGCGGGGCGGGCACGTCGGCCTGCGCCGGCTGCGAGACGGCCTCGCGGACCTCGGTGAAGACCTTCTCCAGCTGGCCCTGGAAGTCCTGCAGCGCCTGCTCGGCCTCTTCCAGGGTGATGTCGCCGCGACCGATGAGGGACTCGGTGTAGAGCTTGCGCACCGAGCGCTTCTTGTCGATCAGGTCGTACATCAGCGGCTGCGTGAACGCCGGGTTGTCCGACTCGTTGTGACCGCGGCGGCGGTAGCAGATGAGGTCGATCACCACATCCTTGTTGAACGCCTGGCGGAACTCGAAGGCGAGCCGGGCGACGCGGACGACGGCCTCGGGGTCGTCGCCGTTCACGTGGAAGATCGGCGCCTCGATCATGCGGGCCACGTCGGTGGCGTACATGGAGGAGCGCGACGACTCCGGGGCGGCGGTGAAGCCGACCTGGTTGTTGATGACGATGTGGACCGTGCCGCCCGTGCGGTAGCCGCGCAGCTGCGACATGTTGAGCGTCTCGGCGACCACACCCTGGCCCGCGAAGGCCGCGTCACCGTGCAGGGCGACGGGCAGGACCGTGAAGTCCGTGCCGCCCTTGTTGATGATGTCCTGCTTGGCGCGGACGATGCCCTCGATGACCGGGTCGACCGTCTCCAGGTGGGACGGGTTGGCGGCCAGCGAGACCTTGATCTGCTCGCCGTCCAGGCCGGTGAAGGTGCCCTCGGCGCCCAGGTGGTACTTCACGTCGCCGGAGCCGTGCATGGACTTGGGGTCCATGTTGCCCTCGAACTCGCGGAAGATCTGGGCGTACGACTTGCCGACGATGTTGGCGAGGACGTTCAGGCGGCCGCGGTGGGCCATGCCGATGACGACCTCGTCCAGGCGCGCCTCGGCGGCGCTGTCGAGCACGGCGTCGAGCAGCGGGATGACGGACTCGCCGCCCTCCAGGGAGAAGCGCTTCTGGCCGACGTACTTCGTCTGCAGGAAGGTCTCGAAGGCCTCCGCGGAGTTCAGCCGGCGCAGGATGCGCAGCTGCTCCTCGCGCTCGGGCTTGGTGGCGTGGGTCCGCTCGATGCGGTCCTGGAGCCACTTGCGCTGCTTCGGGTCCTGGATGTGCATGAACTCGACGCCGGTCGTGCGGCAGTACGAGTCGCGCAGCACGCCGAGGACGTCGCGCAGCTTCATCATCGACTTGCCGGCGAAGCCGCCGACCGCGAACTCCCGCTCCAGGTCCCACAGGGTGAGGCCGTGCTCGGTGATGTCCAGGTCGGGGTGCTTGCGCTGCTTGTACTCCAGCGGGTCCGTGTCGGCCATGACGTGGCCGCGGACGCGGTAGGAGTGGATCAGCTCGAAGACGCGGGCGGCCTTCGTGACGTCGTCGTCGTGCGAGGCGTCGATGTCCTTGAGCCAGCGGACCGGCTCGTAGGGGATCCGGAGCGCCTTGAAGATCTCGTCGTAGAACTCGTTCTCGCCGAGGAGGAGGTTGGCGACGATCCGCAGGAACTCGCCGGAGGCGGCGCCCTGGATGACCCGGTGGTCGTAGGTCGACGTGAGCGTCATGACCTTCGAGATGCCGAGCTTGTTCAGGGTGTCCTGGGAGGTGCCCTGGAACTCCGCGGGGTAGTCCATGGAGCCGACGCCCATGATGACCGACTGGCCGGGCATCAGGCGCGGGACCGAGTGGACGGTGCCGAGGCCGCCGGGGTTGGTCAGGGAGACCGTGACGCCGGTGAAGTCCTCCATCGTCAGCTTGTTGTCGCGGGCGCGACGGACGATGTCCTCGTAGGCCTGCCAGAACTCGAAGAAGTTCAGCGTCTCGGCCTTCTTGATGCCCGCGACCACCAGCTGGCGGTCGCCGTTGGGCTTCACCAGGTCGATGGCGAGGCCGAAGTTGATGTGCTCCGGCTTGACCAGGGTGGGCTTGCCGTCCTTCTCCTGGAAGGAGTAGTTCATCGACGGCATGGCCTTGATGGCCTGCACCATCGCGTACCCGATGAGGTGCGTGAAGGAGATCTTCCCGCCGCGGGCGCGCTTGAGGTGGTTGTTGATGACGATGCGGTTGTCGAAGAGCAGCTTCACCGGGACCGCGCGGACCGACGTCGCCGTCGGGACCTCGATCGAGGCGTTCATGTTCTTCGCGACCGCGGCGGCGGGGCCGCGCAGCGTCACGTACTCGGGACCGGCCGGGGCCGCGTCGGCAGCAGGCTCCGCCTTGGCGGCGGGCTTCGCGGCCGGCTTGGCCTCCGCGGGCTTGGCGGCCGGCTTCGCGGCGGGGGCCGGAGCGGTGGCCGCGGGCTTCGCGGGAGCGGCCGGAGCCGCGGCGGCGGGCGCGGCCTGGGCCGCGGGCTTCGCCGGAGCGGCGGGCGCGGCCTGGGCGGCGGGAGCACTGGTGGACGCGGCCCCCGCGGCCGCGTCACCCGCCGGCTTCGCCGGGGTGGCGGCTACGGAAGCGCCCGCCCCTGGCTTGTAGTCGGCGAAGAAGTCCCACCAGGCTCGGTCGACCGAATTCGGGTCCTGGAGGTACTGCTGATAGATCTCGTCGACGAGCCACTCATTGGGACCGAAGGCAGCAGCAGGGTCCTTGCCCTGCCCGTCTTGGTCGGTCGAGATGCTCGAGTTACTGGGGGACTGTGGCGACACGGCGGTAACCGCCCTCTTCCGCTTCACAAGGTGATGGACAGCGGAAATAAAGGCTACGCCTCCCAGGGCGCGAGATGCAGACCGGGCCCGGCATCCGTCGCGTAAGTCACACTGGATCAATGGTTTCGGCGCGTGAAATGGCGGGAAACAAGCGAGGTTCTGCAACGCGACATGGCCGCGCGGGTACGCCGGTGGGGCGTCTACGCGCGGCAGCGGCTCCCGAGTGCCCCTGAGCAGCACCGGCGAAACGCTTCCACTCGAACCCTACGTCAACTTCACGCTCCGGGCAGGCCCGGAAGAGTGACCTGGATCCGGCAGCCGCGAGGGGATTCGGCCACCCCGATGTGGCCTCCGTGGAGATCGACCGCCCACCGCGCGATGGCGAGCCCGAGCCCCGTGCCGCCGTCGTTCCCCGAGCCCTTCCCGGGGGCGCCCGCATGGCTGCCGCGGTTGAAGCGCTCGAAGACGCGGTGCCACTCCGACTCCGGGATGCCGGGGCCCTCGTCGAGCACTTCCAGGTCCAGGGACTCGGGGTAGGGGCCGCGCCGGGCCCGTACCGTCACGCGCCCGTGCGGCGGGCTGTGCTTGACCGCGTTGTCGATGAGGTTCGCCACGACCTGGTGGAGCCGCTCCGCGTCCGCGTGGGCCGTCAGCTCCGGCGGCGAGACGTCGAGGTGCAGATGGACGTCCGTACGCGTGTGGCTGCCGGAGCCCGACGCGATGCCCGCGCGCGCGGAGGCCACCATGTTGGCCTCCTTCAGGACGCCCGACAGATAGGGCCACACCTCGAAGCGGCGGGCCTTGAGCGGCACCACGCCGTTGTCCAGGCGGGAGAGGTCCAGGAGGGTCTCGACGAGCCGTCCCAGGCGCTCGGTCTGCTTCAGGGCCGTGCGCATCGTCTCGGGGTCGGCGGCCGAGACGCCGTCGACGACGTTCTCCAGGACCGCGCGCAGCGCCGCGATGGGGGTGCGCAGCTCGTGCGAGACGTTGGCGACGAGCTCCTTGCGCTGGGTGTCCTGGGCCTCCAGGTCGTCCGCCATGGCGTTGATCGTGGAGGCCACGTCGCCCAGCTCGTCGCGCCGGTCGGCGCCGCGCACCCGGCGCGTGTAGTCGCCGTGCGAGACGGCGCGGGCCACCGCGTTCATCTCGTCGAGCGGGGCGGTGAGGCTGTGCGCCACGAACTGGGTGATGAGGAGGGTGGCGATCACCGAGAAGACGGTGATGAAGCGCAGCTCGGTCTCGGTCTCCATCGCCACCAGGAGCAGGCCCGTGGTGATGAACACCGAGACGACCACCAAGGCGCCGAGCTTGGTCTTGATGGAGAACGGTCGCAGTCCTTGGAAGGGTCCGCTCATCGCACGACCCGCCTCACGGGGTGGGAGTCTCCAGGGCGTACCCGACGCCGTGCACGGTACGGATCCGCTCCGCACCGATCTTCCGGCGCAGCGCCTTGATGTGGCTGTCGACGGTACGGGTGCCCGAGGCGTCGGCCCAGTCCCACACCTCCGCGAGCAGCTGCTCGCGGGAGAGGACGGCACGCGGGGTGTTGGCCAGGCATACCAGCAGGTCGAACTCGGTGGGGGTGAGGTGGACGTCCTCGCTGCGCACCCGCACACGCCGCTGGGCGTGGTCGATCTCCAGCTCGCCGAGGCGGAGGATGCCGCTGCGGGGCGTGGTCGCGGCGAGCGCGGCCCGCTCGACCCGGCGCAGCAGGACGTGCACGCGGGCCGCCAGCTCCCGCATGGAGAACGGCTTCGTCATGTAGTCGTCGGCGCCGACGCCGAGCCCGACCAGCATGTCCGTCTCGTCGTCACGCGCGGTGAGCATGAGCACCGGGACGGGACGCTGGGCCTGGACCCGGCGGCACACCTCGAGGCCGTCGAAGCCCGGCAGCATGATGTCGAGGATGAGCAGGTCGGGCTGCCACGCCTGGGCGGTGTCGACCGCCGAAGGGCCGTCGCCGGCCGTTTGCACGACAAAACCCTCGGCACGCAGCCGGGCGGCGATGGCGTCGACGATCGTCGGGTCGTCCTCGACCACCAGCACCCGGCGCTGTGCGCCCGGCGTCGCCGCCGTGGCGCTGTTGTGGGAGGTGTGTGTCTGCTCCATCGCCCGCCCCTGACACTGATCGCTTGTGTTCGGTCAGCAGAGTACGGGTCGCGAAGGCACCTCGGCTACGCAGCCCTGACGCCGAGGTGGACCACGTCCGGGACGCCTCGGGCAACGGGGATCTCTTCCGTCCGTACCCTCTGGAATCCGGCATTCCGTAGAGCGTCGTCGAAAGCGGACGAGGGCTGTGCGGACCAGACGGCGAGCACTCCGCCGGGGTTCAGACGTGCTTTGCAGGCCGTCAGACCGGCAGGTGAGTAAAGGGAGTTGTTGCCCTCCGTCACCGTCCAGTCGGGGCCGTTGTCGATGTCCAGACAGAGCGCGTCGTACGTCTCCGTGGCCTCGGCGACGTATGTGACGAGATCGGTGTGAAGAATCTGCGTACGTGGGTCGGCGAGCGCGGTCGAGGTCAGTCCGGCGAGCGGTCCGCCGCCGTGCCAGTCGATGATCGCGCGCTCGCGCTCCACCACGGTGATGCGTCCCCACCGGGGGTCGGCGGCGGCGTGTGCGAGGGAGAAGCCGACGCCGAGGCCGCCGATGAGCACGGCCGGGCCGGGGCGGTCGTCCAGGGCGTCGCGGGCCGCGTCGACGAGCCGTCGCTCGGAGCGGCCGTCGGAGGTGTCCATGAGGAAACAGCCGTTGGCGATGATCTGCAGCAGCTCACCGTGGCGCCGCAGGACGACCTCGCCGTGAGGACCCTCGCGCCGGTCGAGCACGACGGGGGCGGTGGTGTGGGTGTGCATGGCGCCCAGCGTATTTCGGGGCGCCGCCCGGCCCGCCCTGTTTTTCCCGCCGTCCCCGCCCGGCCGGAGCGCGCAACGCAGAACGCGCCCCCCGGGTTGCCGTGGAACTGTTGTGAGACGCACCTCACGTGGCGCCGGTCATAGACAACACCGGAAAAGAGGGCAAAGGGTTGGGCGGGACGGAAGGAGCGCCTCACCCGTGAACCAGAGCGTGCAGCCCGCCGAGGACACGTCCGGCACGAAGACGCCGGGCACCGGGACGCGGGCAGGAGGGCCGCCGTGCGACGAGGCGGCGTCCGGCGGAGAGAAGCCGTCCAGCAGACACGCGCCGTCCGGTGGACGGTCGCCGTCGAGCGGGGGTGCGGCCGGCCCTGGAGTGCCCGGCCCCGAGACGCCCGGCACTCTGAACGGAATACCGAGACAGACCACGCGTCAGGCCCCGCCGAGAAGCTCCCCGCCGCGGGACTCCTCGCCCGGCGACCCCCTGCCCGACGCGTCCCGCGGGCCACGCGCGCGTGCGGACCGCCTGCCGGGCGTCATCGGCAGAGCGCGCCCCTGGCGGCTCCTGCCCACGCCCACCGGCACGCCGTTCACCTTCGGGTACGCGCTCGTCCTCGCCGTCACCTCGATGGTCGCGCGGTACGCCGACCCCGACCTCGTCTCCTCGCTCCTGCAGGGCTCCAGCACGGACGTGGCGCACCTCGCGCACCGTCCCGTCCTCGTCCTTGTCGCCAGTGCCCTGTGGATCGCGGGCGGCATCACCTCCCCGTACGCGCTGGGCTTCCTGCTGGTGCTCACCGCGCTGGAGCGCCGCATCGGGGGGCTGCGCACCGCCGGTGTCTTCCTCCTCGGTCACGTCGTGGCCACGCTCGTGACCGAGGTCCCGGTCGCCTTCTCGGTGCTGGCGGGGCGGCTGCCCGACAGTTCGCTGCACCGGCTCGACTACGGCATCAGCTTCGGCGTGGCCGCCAGCGTCGGCGCGCTCGCCGGGCTCCTCGTGCCGTGGCTGCGCTGGGCCGTCCTCGCGGGCTTCGGCTGGATGCTGGTCGACGACCTGATCGCGTTCACCGATCCGATGACGAACTGGGGCCACCTGCTCGCGCTGGTGATCGGCGTCTCGACCTGGCCGCTGCTCAGGCGGTGCCGGCCGGCCGCAGCGGTGCGCGGCGCATCGCCCACAGGGTCGGTCCGCCCCCGGGGAGATTGACCTCACCGAGCACCGTGAAGCCGAAGTGCTCGTAGAAGGGGAGGTTCTCCGGCTTGGAGGACTCCAGGTAGGCGGGGAGGCCGGCCGCGTCGGCCTTGGCCAGGCCCGAGCGGAGCAGCGCGGCACCGTGACCGAGGCCCTGCGCGGCCGGGTCGGCGCCGAGCACGGCCAGATACCAGTGGGGCTCCTGGGGGCCGTGGCCCGCGGCCGCGGCGGCCGCCTCGCGGAAGAGCGGGGCGCGGTCGCCCAGGATCCCCGCGAGCTCCTGGAGCGTCTCCTCGTCGGGGACGGCCTTGTCCTGGGCGCCCGGCGGCACCCAGAAGGCGGCGGCCGCCGAGGTGAGCTCGCAGACGCCGTGGCGGGCGTACTGCCGGGTGAAGATGGTGGCGAAGTAGCGGCCGAGCCCGCTCTCACGCGTGGCGGCGTCGGGGAAGAACCAGCGCATCATCGGGTCGTCGTCGAAGGCGCGTGCCAGAGCGTTGCCTATCGTCTCGGCGTCGTCGGGCGTCGCCGCACGCGGGGCGGCAAGGCCCGGCCTCTGAGGGTTCGTTGTCGACATGAGCGTCATTCTGCACGTGATGATCTTCGTCCCGGCGGGGAGGGTGGCGTCGACCCTCCCCGCTCCGCGCGCTACCCCGCCGCCTCCGCCTCCACGATCGAGGGGAACGTCTCCGTCGGCAGGATCCGGGTCAGCCGCAGCCCCGCCCCGGTGAGCAGCGCGGAGAACTCGTCCTCCGTCCGCTCCCGGCCGTCGATGACCGATGCCATCGCCAGGTCCAGGGTCTTGCCGACGTGGGGCGCGTTGCCGGTGGGCAGGACGCAGTCGACGATCACCAGGCGCGCGTCCGGCGCCATCGCCGCCCGGCAGTTGCGCAGGATCCGCAGACAGGCGTCGTCGGGCCAGTCGTGCAGGACGTGCTTGAGCACGTAGAGGTCGCCGCCGTCGGGGACCGAGGCGAAGAAGTCCCCCGACTCCGCCCGCCACCGGCCCCGCACCACGTCGTCCCCGGCCAGCACGTGGGTGCTCACGGCCGGCGCCTGGTCGTAGAGGACGCCCGTCAGGCCGGGCCGCTCGCGCAGGACCTCGCGCAGCAGCCCGCCCCGGCCTCCGCCGACGTCCACCACGGTGCCCTTCTCCGGGAAGGGGTACGTGCCGGCGACCACCACGTCGACCGGGCCCGAGAGCGAGCTCATGCCGTGGTCGAACAGCTCCCGCAGCGCGGGGTCCTCGGCCAGGTGGGCGAAGAAGGGCTTCCCGAAGAGCCGCTCGAAGGACGGGCCCGCCTTGCGCACCGTCTCCTCCAGGGCGGCCGAGGTCCGCTGGAACGACGGGTCGGTCAGCATGAGGACCGCCGCGTGCAGCGAGTACGGCACGTCCGTGCGCAGCGCATCCCCGACCGGCGTGAGGTGGAACGCTCCCGCGGCGTCCTCACGGAAGATGCCGCGCGTGGCGAGGTGGCGCAGGACGCGGCGCAGATGTCCGGGGTGCGTGCCGGTGGCCTCGGCCAGCTGGGCGGCGGTGCGCGGTCCCGCCGCCAGATGGTCGGCCATCCGGCAGCGCGCCGCCGTGCGCAGCGCCGCCGAGAAGAGGTGCCCCAACGCGTGCTCCACGAGCTGACCGACCACGTCCTGCCCGCCGTCGCCGCCGATCCCGGGTGTGTCGACCATGGATGCCCTCCGTGAGAGTCGGAGCGTCCACGGTCCCAACGGAACGGCCGCGAGGGAACGCCACCGGGAGGCCATCCCCCGGGATACGTGACCGGAAATGAGCCCTGGGCCCGCAGCCGGACCCCGGCCCCCTCCCCGCCCTCCGCTTCATCACGCCTGATCGCTCACAGCGAACACGGTTGGGGGAACAACGCGGCGCTCATGAGCATTGAGCCGGTATAGCTCAACTTGAATGCCGAAGGGGAGATCATGGCTGCTGAGTCCACCACGTACACGTCGCTCACCCTGCCGGTGCTGCCGCTCGACGACGAGGTCGTCCTGCCCGGCATGGTGGTGCCCTTCGATCTGTCCGACGCGGACGTGCGGGCCGCGGTCGAGGCCGCCCAGGCCGCCGCGCGCTCCAGTGGCGACAGCAAGCCGAAGGTGCTGCTTGTTCCGCGCATCGACGGGACGTACGCCGCGACCGGCGTCCTCGGCACCGTCGAGCAGGTCGGGCGCCTCTCCGACGGCGACCCCGGCGCCCTCATCCGCGGCCGTGACCGGGTGCGGATCGGCGCCGGCACGACCGGGCCCGGGGCGGCCCTGTGGGTCGAGGGCCAGCAGCTCGACGACGTCGTCCCCGAGCCGCTGCCCGGCCATGTGACCGAGCTCGTCAAGGAGTACAAGGCGCTCGCCACCAGCTGGCTGAAGAAGCGCGGCGCCTGGCAGGTCGTCGACCGCGTCACGCAGATCGACGACGTCTCCGCGCTCGCCGACAACTCCGGATACTCGCCGTTCCTCACCACCCAGCAGAAGATCGAACTCCTGGAGACCGAGGACGCGGTCGCCCGCCTGAAGCTCGCCACCGAGCAGCTGCGCGAGCACCTCGCCGAGCAGGACGTCGCCGAGTCCATCGCCAAGGACGTACAGGAGGGCGTGGACAAGCAGCAGCGCGAGTTCCTGCTCCGCCGCCAGCTCGACGCGGTCCGCAAGGAGCTGCGCGAGCTCAACGGCGACAGCAAGGACGCGGCCGAGGAGTCCGACGACTACCGCGCCCGCGTCGAGGCCGCCGACCTGCCGGAGAAGGTCCGCGAGGCCGCCCTCAAGGAGGTCGACAAGCTGGAGCGCGCCAGCGACCAGTCGCCCGAGGGCTCCTGGATCAGGACCTGGCTCGACACCGTCCTCGAACTGCCCTGGAACGAACGCACCGAGGACGCGTACGACATCAAGGGCGCCCAGGAGATCCTCGACGCCGAACACTCCGGGCTGCAGGACGTCAAGGAGCGCATCACCGAGTACCTCGCGGTGCGCAAGCGCCGCTCCGAGCGCGGCCTCGGGGTCGTCGGCGGGCGCCGCGGCGGCGCCGTGCTCGCCCTCGTCGGCCCGCCCGGCGTCGGCAAGACCTCGCTCGGCGAGTCCGTCGCGCACGCCATGGGCCGCAAGTTCGTGCGGGTCGCGCTCGGCGGCGTCCGCGACGAGGCGGAGATCCGCGGCCACCGCCGTACGTACGTGGGGGCGCTGCCCGGACGGATCGTGCGGGCCATCAAGGAGGCCGGATCGATGAACCCGGTCGTCCTCCTCGACGAGATCGACAAGGTGGGCTCGGACTTCCGGGGCGACCCGGCCGCCGCCCTCCTCGAAGTCCTCGACCCGGCGCAGAACCACACCTTCCGCGACCACTACCTGGAGGTCGAACTCGACCTGAGCGACGTGGTGTTCCTCGCCACGGCCAACGTCCTGGAAGCCATCCCGGAGGCGCTGCTCGACCGCATGGAGCTCGTCCGCCTCGACGGCTACACCGAGGACGAGAAGATCGTCATCGCCCGCGACCACCTGCTCCCGCGCCAGCTGGAGCGGGCGGGCCTGGAGAAGGACGAGGTCGCCCTCGACGAGAGCGCGCTGCGCAAGCTCGCCGGTGAGTACACGCGCGAAGCGGGCGTACGCAACCTCGAACGGTCCGTCGCGCGGCTGCTCCGCAAGGTGGCGGCCCAGCACGAACTGGGCGAGCGCGAACTGCCGTTCACCGTCACGGACGAGGACCTGCGGGGCCTGATCGGGCGCCCGCACCACGTGCCCGAGTCCGCCCAGGACCCGGCCGAGCGGCGCACGGCGGTGCCGGGCGTGGCGACCGGGCTCGCGGTCACCGGGGCCGGCGGCGACGTGCTGTTCGTGGAGGCGTCGCTCGCCGACCCGGAGACCGGCGCCTCCGGGCTCACGCTCACCGGCCAGCTCGGCGACGTCATGAAGGAGTCGGCGCAGATCGCGCTGAGCTTCCTGCGCTCGCACGGCGCCGAACTGGAGCTGCCCGTCGGCGACTTGAAGGACCGCGGCGTACACGTCCACTTCCCGGCGGGCGCCGTGCCGAAGGACGGGCCGAGCGCGGGCATCACGCTGACGACCGCCCTCGCCTCGCTGCTCAGCGGGCGGCTCGTCCGCACGGACGTGGCGATGACCGGTGAGGTCTCGCTGACCGGCCGGGTCCTGCCGATCGGTGGCGTCAAGCAGAAGCTGCTCGCCGCCCACCGGGCCGGCATCACCACGGTGATCATCCCGAAGCGCAACGAGGCGGACCTCGACGACGTCCCCGCCGAGGTCCTGGAGAAGCTCGACGTGCACGCGGTGACGGATGTCCGCCAGGTGCTCGAACTGGCCCTCACCGAGGCCGAGGTGAGGATCCCGGCCGCGGCGTAGCGGACAGGGGAACGGCGGCCGACCCGCACCGGGACGGCCGCCGTTCGCGTGCGCGGGGGGACCCGCTCAGCCGTTGGCGAGCGCCTGCACCCTGTCGTAGGCGCCGTTGAACTTGTTGTGGTCGCCGACCGTCGGTCCTGAGGACGTGTACTGCCACATCGTCTGGAAGTCCCAGCCGGCCGGGAGTTCGCCCGGACTCGTGTCGTAACGGGCGATCCACAGCGGGTTGCTCGCGCCGAAGCCGCCGTAGTTGCCGGTGCACTGCTTCCACCAGCTGGTGGCGGTGTAGATCACGGCGTCGCGGCCGGTGCGCGCCCGGTAGGTGTTCAGGAAGTCCGCGATCCAGCTGACCATCGCCGACTGGGACTTGCCGTAGCAGGCCGCGCCGTAGGGGTTCCACTCGATGTCCAGCGCGCCCGGCAGCGTCCTGCCGTCACGCGACCAGCCCCCGCCACTGCTCGCGAAGTAGTTGGCCTGGGTGGCACCGCTCGAGGTGTCGGGCGTCGCGAAGTGGTACGCGCCGCGGATCATGCCCACGTTGTAGGCGCCGTTGTACTGCTGCGCGAAGTAGGGGTTCTTGTACGAGGTGCTCTCGGTGGCCTTGACGTAGGCCCACTTCACCCCGCTGTTCCACAGGGTCGACCAGGCGACGTTGCCCTGGTGGCTGCTGACGTCGACGCCCTCGGTCTGCACGGCGTCACCGCCGCTGGGCAGACCGCCCTGGCCGTCGTGTTCGATGACGCCCTGGCCGAGGCGGGCGGAGCCGCGCGGCGGTACGTCGTCCGCACTGGCCGCCGTGGGGAGCGCCAGGAGGAGGGAGAGGGCGGAAAGGGCTGCGAGGAGGACCCCCGCCGGCGACAAGCGCGAGCGGCGGGCCGGTCCGGGTCTGTGCACGGGCATGGCGTGCCTCCGAAGGCCTCGGTGGTGCTCGGTGGGGACCTGTCGACATGCAGTGGTGTGAACATGTCACTTGAAAAGCTACGCACGTAGACCGCCGCCGGGGAAGGGGTCCAGGCTTCTGCCGTTGGTCCACTCCTGTGACGCCGCCATCGGGGCGGCACGGTCACGACCTTGCGAAATACTGGTCAGGCCGCTGTCGCCACGGCCGCGGCGCGAGAGCCTTCCGGCGACAACTTTCAGAATCGGGAAAGCGGGACATGGGTGCTGCAGAAGAGGGCGTGGAGCGCGGCGCGCAGGACGGCGTGGAACAGGGCGAGGACCGTGAGTTCCTCGCCCTGGAGCGGGAGTTGTCGCTGCTGATGCGCCGGGCGCGGGCCTCCTCGGGCGAGATGGCGCGACAGGTCCACCCCGATCTGGAGCCCGCCGCGTACGGGCTGCTCGTCTGCCTGGACGACTCCGGGCCGCGGCGGGCCACCGAGCTCGCGGCCTACATCGGTGTCGGCAAGGCGACGATGAGCCGCCAGCTGCGGGCGCTGGAGGAGCTCGGCCTGGTCTCCCGCGAACCCGACCCGGCCGACGGGCGGGCCTGGCTCATCCGGCTCACCCCGGACGGCCGCACCCGCTTCCGCACGGTACGGGCCGCGCGCCGCGCGCAGTACGTGCGCCGTCTCGCGGGCTGGGAGCGAACAGAGGTAGCCGAGCTGGCCCGCCTGCTCGGCCGACTGAACGAGGGCGCGGACGGCTGAGGGTGGGGGCGGCGGTCGGTCGGTGGGGTGGTGCGGCGGTCGGTCGGGTGGCGCCTCGTGCGGTCGGCCGGTCAGCCGGTCGGTCGGGTGGTGCCGTGCGGTCGGGTGGTCGGTGGTCGGGTGGTGCCGTGCGGTCGCCGGGGGCCGGCGGTGCTTCGGGGCGCTTAGGTCGCCGCATCCTTCGCGGGCGCCGGGTGCCCGGCGACCTTCCGTGCCGGCTCGACGGGTGGCTGAGCCCCGGCGCCGTACGGGCGGCACCGGCACCGTCCCCCTCACCACTCCGCGTACACGACCGCCGCGTCGTCGTGTCGTTTGCCGCGGGGGAAGGCGAGCCGGTCCGGGTCCGCGCGTTCCAATGCCCGCACCCGGTCGACCAGATGCTGCGGGCCCTGCTTGCGCAGCAGCGTCAGGCAGTCGGCCCAGTCACCCTCCCGGAACGTCTCGACCCACCGCCCGGCCCCGTCGGTGAGCGCCGCCACCGCGGTCACCTCCGCCCGCGGCAGCTCCCCGGTGACCGCGCGCTGGGCGGCCGTGGGGTCGGCCGCGGCCGTGAAGAAGCCGTCCTCCGCGTTGCGCAGGGCCTCGACCGCGGCACCGTACGCACGGGCCGCCACGTCCCGTTCGGCCGAGCCGCGCGGCAGGGCGCGCACCTGCTCGCGCAGGGCCTGCACGGCGGGCGGCAGTTCCGCCAGGCGCCGGTCGAGGATGGCGGTGACCTCGCCGTCCGGGCCCCCGATGAGGAGCGCCGAGTCGGACAGGACGAGGTGCTCGACGCGTTCGGCGTCCCACCGCACCAGCACCACCGTTGCCTGAGGCGTACGAGGGTGAGAAAGGTCACAGGTTGAACCATGGGCGTCGGCCGTACGCGTGATGGCCGCGGCCAGAACCTCAGCGAGCGTCATATCCCGCCGTGAAACGGACAGTTCGCCCAGGGCGCCGCCGAGCCGTGCGGTGAACCAGGGAACGGAATGCGGACAGCCCACCGTCCCCTCGGGTGGCGTCACGCCGTCCAGGAGGACCAGCGATCCGCCCTGTCCGGACGCGGGAAGCGAGACCGAGGCGTAGTCCTCGTTGGGGCGCGCGGGGTCACCGGGCTCGGTGGCGAGTTCGATACGCATCCGGCCAGTCTGCACGAGGGCTTCACAGGGGCGAAGGGAAGTCGTCCGGGGGAGGCGGAATGCCCCGTACCGGCGGCCCATGCGCCGGAATTCGACCGGAATGATCAACTCCGGCGGGGGTGTGGCGGCGCATCCTGCCAAAGCCTTTGAGCGACGTCCAACCGGCGCACCGCACGGGCCATTCGGCCGCCCCGCCGGGACTTGCCCGCCAACTCCCCGCCGATGTTCACTCCTTCGGGTGGCCAGGCAGGCGATGCACGACCGCCACTCACCGGCACTTGGAAGGGTCAGGAGCCGTACCGGGGGAGCGCTCGTGTTGACAGACCGTCACCCGGGCCCAAGGGCAGACGAAAACAGGAATGCGAGCACCGGTGCAGAAGATTCGGCCTGGGCGCAAAGGCAAGCAGAAGGCCCCGGAAGGGGCCACGCCGGGCGCGACCACTCCGACCGACCGTGCGCCGCAGCGCACGGCCACGGACCCCTCCCCGGGCGCGGGAGCGGGCGGGGCCACCACCTCCGGCGCTGCTGACGCCTCCGCGGCGCCGCCCGCCGCGCAGCCCTCCTCCGGCCCCTCCTCCGGCCCGGCAGCACCCGTTCCGGCGCCCCCGGTCAACAAGGCGCCCACCGCGCGCGTACGCAATCGGCTGATCATCGCCGTCGCCGTGGTGGCCGCCGCCGTCGCGGGCGCGGGCGCGCCCGCTGTCATCGCCGCCTCCGGACGGCTGAACGACACCCAGAGCCTCGTGACGCTCGCCGAGCAGACCCAGCAGGCGGTCTCCCTCGGCCACTCACTCGCCGACGAGCGGGACGAGGTCACCTCGTTCATCGCCTCCGGCCGCCCCCAGGGCAAGGGGCTCTCCGAGAGCCGCAGCGCCCGCGTGGACCGGCAGATCGACGAGCTCCGCGACGCCGACGCGCCCGCCGCGCTCCGCGACGACCTCGCGGACATCGCCGCCGTCCGCCGAGCGGCGCTCACCGGCAAGAGCACCGCTCTCGAAGCCCATGAGGCGTACAGCAAGGTCATCGCCGAGCTCCACGGGCTCACCCGCGACCTGGCCGAGCGGCTGCCCCCCGAGGCGAACGACGGCGCCCTCGCCCTCGCCGACCTCGACCACGCCGTCGAGCAGGCCGCCGCCGCCCGCGGCCTCCTCCTCGCCGCGCTCGCCCTGCCCCGCTCCGCCGACGGCACCACCACCCTCGACCCGGTCACCGGCCTCCCGGCCAACGGCACCGAGGAGTCCCCGGCCGAGACCAGGCGCCGCGACGAGCTCAGCACCGCCGCCCAGCAGGCCCGCGTCCGCGAGCTCGCCGCCCTCGCCGACTTCCGGGACGCGGCGGGCGACCCCGCCCGCGCCACGTACGAGTCGACCGTGACCGGCGCCGAGGTCACCGCCGCGGAGAAGTACCTCAAGAGCCTCACCGACCGGCCCACGCTCTCCGCCGCCGAGCAGCGCTACGACAGGAAGAAGGTCGACGCCGCGCTCTCCGCCCGCATCGAGACGATGCGCGGCGCCGAGTCCGCGCTCGGCGTCGAGCGCACCAAGCAGCTCGCCGCGCTGCGCGACGACGACGTCACGGCCCTGGAGATCCGGATCGCCCTCGTCGGCGTCTGCCTGCTCGTCGCGGTCGGCGTCGCCATGGGCGCGGCCCGCTCGCTGACCCGCCCGCTCGCCGTCCTGCGGCTCGGCTCGGCCCGCCTCGCCACCGAGCCCGCGCCGCAGGAGCCGATCCGCTTCACCGGCCGCGACGACGAGTTCGCGCAGGTCGTCCGCTCCGTCAACGCGCTGCACGGCCACGCCGCCGCCCTCACCGAGCGGCTCGCCACCCTCGAATCGGACCGCAAGCACCTCATCGGGCAGCGGCAGTCCATGGCCGACGAGCGCGCGGCGCTGCGCGAGGAGCTCGCCGAGGCCTCCGCGCACCTGGACCGGGTCCGCCGGTCCATCCACGGCACCTTCGTCAACCTCGCCCTGCGCACCCTCGGCCTGGTCGAGCGCCAGCTCGCCGTCATCGAGAACCTGGAGGACCGCGAGCAGGACCCGGACCGGCTCGCCACCCTCTTCAAACTCGACCACCTGGCCACGGTCATGCGCCGGCACAGCGAGAACCTCCTCGTCCTCGCCGGTGCCGAACACGGCCACCAGCACCCCGGTGCCGTCCCGCTCGTCGACGTGGTGCGCGCGGCCGTCTCCGAGATCGAGCGGTACGAACGCGTCCGCATCGCCACGCTGCCGCCGCACGCCCACGTCGCCGGGTTCGCCGCGGACGACATCAGCCACCTCACCGCCGAACTCCTGGAGAACGCCACCTCGTTCTCGCCGCCCGACGCGGCCGTCGAGGTGTCCGGCTGGCTCCTGGAGAACGGCGAGGTCATGCTCTCCGTCCAGGACGAGGGCATCGGAGTCGCCCAGGACCGGATGCGCGAGCTCAACGCCCGCCTCGCGGACTTCGACCCGGACGACGCGTACGACCAGGAGAGCGGGGACGGGCTCGGCCTCGGCCTCTACGTCGTCGCGCGGCTCGCGGCGCGGCACGGGGCCCGCGTGCGGCTGCGGGAGCAGAAGCAGGGCGGGGTCGCCGCGGTCGTGGTGCTGCCGTCCGGCATCCTGGCCCAGGCGCCGTCCGTGCCGGGGGCGCCCACCGGCGTGGGCACGACACCCCGCCCCGGCGACACCGGTCTCGTCCACCTGCCCGGCTCGGAGGCCGAGGCCAACTCCAACGTCATCCCGGGACGCGTGGCGGCCGCCGCCGCCCCCGGCGAGGGGGAGGACCCGCTGATAGCGGCGGCGGAGCGGACCCTGGAAACGGCGCTCCCGGCCTCGGAGCCCGCCCCGGAGCCCGCCCCTGAGCCCGAAGAGGCCCCCGGGACGGCGCCCGAGCCCGCCCCGGCCCCTTCGCCCTCGGCGGAGACCACCATGGAGCTCGTACCGCCCCCGGCACCCGAGCCGGAGCCGGCACCGCAGCCCGAGCCGGAGCCAGAGCCCGAGCCCGCCCCCGCGCCCAAGTGGGAGCGTGTCACCGACAAGGGGCTGCCGAAGCGGACGCCGAAGATCACGGCCCCCGCCGCGCCGCCCAGGCCCCGCAGCGGTTCCGTGGACGCCGAGGCGCTCCGGCGCCGTCTCGGCGGCTTCCACCAGGGCGCGCAGAGCGGCCGTCGGGACGTGGAGGCCGAACTCGCCGCGGAGACGGGCCCGTCGGCCGGCGCAGACCAGGCAGACCACGCAGAACAGCCGCAACGTAACGAAAAGAACGCACAAGCCGCAGACGTAATGGGGGACTCAGTCGAGGAGGCAAGCAGTTGACTGCGCCCATGCGCACGCCCAGTTCTTCCGCCGGACCCAAGCCCACTGAACCCGTCAAGTCCGCCGAACCCGGCAACTCCGCCGAGGCCGCCGGATCCGGTGGCTCCGTCTCGTACGGGCTCAGCAGCGAAGCCCGCAACCTGCACTGGCTGCTGACGAACCTCGTGGAGGAGGTGCCCGGGCTGCTCTCCGTCGCGGTGGTCTCCTCCGACGGGCTCCTGCTGCTCTCCTCCGACCCGGGCAGGAACGCCGAGCGCCCCGCGGCCAACCCCACCGGCCCCAGGGGCTCCAGCGCCGACCTCGCCACCATCGTGTCGGGGCTCGGCTCCCTCACCATCGGCGCCGCCAGGCTCATGGACGGCGGCGCGGTCAAGCAGACCATGGTCGCGATGGAGGAGGGCAGCCTCTTCGTCATGTCGATCAGCGACGGTTCGCTGCTCGGCGTGCACGCGACCCCGGACTGCGACATGAGCGTCGTCGCGTACCACATGGCGCTCTTCGTCGGCCGCGCCGGGCACGTCCTCACCCCCGAACTCCGCAGCGAACTGCGCCAGTCGATGGAGAGCGCCCGATGAGCGGCAGCAGCGGCGGCAGCCGCAGGACGCCGAAGCTGCCGCAGCGCGGCGGTGACCGCAAACCCGCTCGGGTGCGGCCCTACTCGCTGACCGGCGGCCGGACCAGGTTCGGTCACGTCCTGCTCGTCGAGACGTTCGTCGCCGCGCTGGAGGCGCCCGAGGAGCGGCTCGAACTGCCCAAGGGCACGCTGGCGCGGGTCATGCCGGAGATGCGGGCGATCGTGGAGATCTGCCGCCGCATGCGGACGGTGGCGGAGATCTCGGCGCTCCTCAAGATGCCGCTCGGCGTGGTCCGCGTCCTCCTCAGCGACCTCGCCGACCAGGGAAAGATCCGCGTGTACGGAACGGGGCACGGCCCGGGACAGCCCGACCGCGCACTGCTGGAAAGGGTGCTGAGTGGACTCCGCCGTCTCTGAACTCCTCGAGAACGAGGGTCAGTTGCAGGCCTGGCAGACGGACAGGTCACGTGCCCCGATCGCCACGAAGATAGTGGTGGCGGGTGGTTTCGGCGTCGGCAAGACGACGCTGGTCACCGCCGTCTCCGAGATCACGCCGCTCCAGACGGAGGCGCTGATGACGCAGGCGAGCGCCGACACCGACGACCTGAGCGGCACCCCGGAGAAGACGACCACGACGGTCGCCATGGACTTCGGCCGCATCACGCTCGACGACGACCTGGTGCTCTACCTGTTCGGCACGCCCGGCCAGCAGCGCTTCTGGTTCATGTGGGACGACCTGGTGCGCGGCGCGATCGGCGCCGTCGTGCTCGCCGACACCCGCCGCCTCTCGGACTGCTTCCCGGCGCTCGACTACTTCGAGAGCTGCGGCCTGCCGTACATCGTGGCCGTCAACCACTTCGACGGCAGCGAGAGGTTCGAGGTGGCCGACGTGCGCGAGGCGCTGACCGTGCCCGCGCACATCCCCGTACTGATCATGGACGCCCGGCAGCGGATCTCGGTGATCGAGTCGCTGCTCGCCCTGGTCGGGCACGCGCTGGACGCCACCCCCGAATAGCCGACGCCACCCCCCACGGCCTCAGCCCCAGAGAACGTACGTAGGAGAAGTGCCCCCATGCGGAAGATACTTGTCGTCGGAGCCGGCCAGTCCGGGCTCCAGATCGCCCTCGGACTCCAGGCGCAGGGGTACGAGGTCACCCTGATGTCCAACCGCACGGCGGACGAGATCCGGTCCGGCCGGGTCATGTCCACCCAGTGTATGTTCCACACGGCGCTCCAGCACGAGCGCGACATCCAGGCGAACTTCTGGGAGTCGCAGGCCCCGAAGATCGAGGGCGTCGGCGTCTCGGTCGCGGGGCCGGACTCCTCCCGCGTCATCGACTGGGTCGGCAGGCTCGACGGGTACGCCCAATCCGTCGACCAGCGCGTGAAGATGGCCGGCTGGATGGAGACGTTCGCGCAGCGCGGCGGCCAGCTGGTCATCCACGGCGCGGCCGTCTCCGACCTCGACTACTTCGCGCGCAGCTACGACCTGGTCCTCGTCTCCGCGGGCAAGGGCGAGCTGGTCTCGATGTTCGAGCGGGACGCCTCGCGCTCCCCGTTCAGCGAGCCGCAGCGCGCCCTCGCGGTCGCCTACGTCCACGGCCTCGGCCCGCGCCCCGAGCACCCCGAGTTCGACGCGGTGCGCTGCAACCTGGTGCCCGGTGTCGGCGAGCTCTTCGTCATGCCGACGCTCACCACCTCCGGCCGCGCGGACATCCTCTTCTGGGAGGGCGTCCCCGGCGGCCCCCTCGACGTCTTCCAGGGCGTCAAGGACCCGAGCGAGCACCTCGCGCTGACCCTCGAACTCCTGGAGAAGTTCCTGCCCTGGGAGTACGCGCGCGCCACCAAGGTCGAACTGACCGACGCGGGCGGCACGCTGGCCGGCCGGTACGCGCCCACGGTCCGCAAGCCCATCGGCCGGCTCCCCGGCGGCGGTCTGGTCCTCGGCGTCGCCGACGTCGTCGTCGCCAACGACCCGATCACCGGCCAGGGCTCCAACTCGGCGTCCAAGTGCGCCGCCTCGTACCTCTCCTCCATCGTCGAGCACGGCGACAGGCCCTTCGACGAGGCATGGATGCAGTCGGCGTTCGACCGCTACTGGGAGACCGCGCGGCACGTCACCAAGTGGACCAACGCCATGCTGGGCGCGCCGCCCGAGCACGTCCTGAACATCCTCGGCGCGGCCGGGCAGCTCCAGCCCGTCGCCGACCGGTTCGCCAACGGCTTCAACGACCCGGCCGACTTCGAGAACTTCTTCTTCGACCCGGAGAAGGCCGCCGCCTACCTGGAGTCCGTGGCGCCCGGCGCCTGACCGGCGTCGTACCCGAGGTCGCTGCCCGAGGTGGCGCCCTCGGGCAGCCGGGGCGGCGCGTAGCCGTGCATGGCCCGGCCCCCGGGGTCGGGCCGCACCGCGCCGAGGACCGGGTTGGCCGCGATCGGCGAGACCTTGACGCGGGCGCCGGGGCGCGGCGCCTGCACGACCTTGCCGTCGCCCAGGTAGATCGCCACGTGCGTGGCCCCGGGGAAGTAGACGACCAGGTCGCCGGGGCGCAGCTTCGCCAACGGGACGCGGCGCAGCCGCTCCCACTGCTCCTGGCTGGTGCGCGGGATCTCCCGGCCCGCGTGCGCCCAGGCCCGCTGCGTCAGCCCCGAGCAGTCGAACGCCTTGGGTCCCTCGGCGCCCCACTCGTAGGGCCGCCCGATCTGCCGTACCGCGTAGTCGAGGGCCTTGTCGCCCTGCCGGGAGGGGGCGCGGGCGGCGGGGCTGCCGCCGAGCGCGCCGGACGCCATGAACGCGCGCTGCGCCTCGGCCGAGCCCTTCTCCTCGGCCTCGCGCAGGGCGACCAGCTGCTCGGGGGTGAGCGCGGCGAGCATCCGCTCGACCTCGCGCAGCCGCCCGTCGACCTTGTCCCGCTGCTTCTTCTGCCGGGCCGCCAGGGCCGCCCGGTCGGCCAGGGCCTTCTTCGCCGCGCCCGCGAGGTCGTCCGCTTTCTTCGCGCCGCCGACGAGCCGCTCCACCGTCGCGGCCCGGCCCGCGGCCACCCGCCGGATCACGTGCCCCTGGTCGAGGGCGCGCTGCGGGTCGCGGGCGAGGAGCAGGCGCAGGTAGGGGGAGAGGTCGCCGGCGCCCTGGTACTGCTGGCGGGCGAACCGGCCCGCGTCGCCCCGGCTGTCGCGCACCGACGCGCGCGCCTTCGCCAGCTTCCCGGCGAGCCGCGCCGCCTCGGCGCGCTGCTTCTTCAGCTTCTCGGCGGTGGCGTTGTACGTCTCCGTGGCCTCCTCCGCCGAGCGGTACAGCCGCCGGAGGTCCGACAGGAGCTGGGTGACGGAGCGCTCGCCGGGGCCCGGCGCGGGCGCGGGCGCCGCGTGCGCCCCCACCGGCGCCATGACCAGGGCGCCCGCCACGGCACCCGTGCAGACCCACCGCAGCAACGTTCCTGACACCTCATCACCTCCGGTGCGCGCCGGCCCCTCCGGCACGCACCGCGAGCATCGGGCCGGGGTGCGGGTCCCGCTCGCGGGCGGCGGGCGGGTGGCGCAATGAGGTCACTCGTACAGGGCGCGGCGGCGCGGCGCCTTGCCGTGGCCTAGTCGGCGGGGCCGGGCCGGGAGGGCTTCGACCACGGCCACTTCAGGCCGCCGCCCTGGTCGCCGGAGGCGTCGAACTCGTAGCGCCACTTCGGGGTCAGCGAGAGGCGGCGGTCCGGCCGGGCGTCGGTCCTGCGGTAGACGAGGACGGTCGGGGGCCCGCCCGCGTCGTCCGGGACGGGCACGCGGTACACCTTCGGCGGGTGTCCCGTCGGCCCGAGCAGCACCGGGAGCACCCGGCCGTCCAGGGGGCCACCCACGAAGGGGGTGTCTTCGCTCTTCACGCCCCCAGTGTCACACCGCGGCGCCGCCGCGCGGGCGTCAGAGCAGGTGGGCCGCGTCGGCCACCACGGGCAGCACGTGCCGGGCGAGGCTGCCGACGGGTCCCTCGGGCGTCTCCAGGGTCAGCGCCCACCGCACGACGTCCGCCGTCTGCGGGTCGCGTCCCGCGGTCGCCACGAGGACCGCCATGAACTGCTCGACGAGCATGTCCCGCAGCTCGTCCAGCGGCGGCTGCTTGTTCTCGTCGAGCCAGATCAGCGAGGCCGCCTCGACCGCGGTGATCCACATCCGGACCGTCATCCGCAGCCGGGGGCCGGGCTCAGGCACGTCCAGATGGCTGAGGATGTGCTCGGCGGCGGCCCTGCGCACGCCGTCCACGATGGCCGTCGTCCGCGAGGTCTCCACCACGCTGCCGCCCTGCAGCAGCGCGCTGAAGCCGGTGTCGTGCTGGTCGACGAAGGCCAGGTACCGGTCGAGCGCCCGCGAGAGCCGCTGGGTGAGCGGGCCCCGGGGCGGCTCGTCGAAGCACTGCTCCAGGTCGTCGGCGGCAGAGCGCAGCGCGGCCTCGTACAGCTGCTGCTTCCCGCCGGGGAAGTAGCGGTAGACGAGGGGGCGCGAGACCCCGGCCGCCTCGGCGACGTCGTCGAGGTTGACCTCCTCCGGCGCGCGGTGCGCGAAGAGGGTGAGCGCGGAGTCCAGGAGCTGCCGCCGCCGCGCCTCGACGCTGAGGCGGCGGTACGCGGGGGTGGTGGCCGGCGAGGTCATCCCAGCAGCGTAACTCGGGGAGCGCCGCGCCAGGGGCGTGGAGACCGCCGCGGAGGTCAGGCCAGCAACCCGGAACTACGCCAGAGCCGCCGCCCGACGCCCCGCATGACGCCGATGTCGTCGAGGAAGTCCGTCAGCCGCTTCGCCCCGGTCTGCATGACCTCGCGGCGGTGGCCGCTCGCCTTGACCTGGGCGAGGGCCTCGCGCCGGTCGAGGCCGACGTTCGTGTACACCTCGGGGTTGATGAAGGCGATCGAGAAGACCCGGGCGGCCTCGCCGCAGCTGACCCGCGTAAGGCCCCGCTCCCAGCGGGGCGCGGTCACCATCTGGCGCCGCAACTCCTCGCGGGCGTACCGCACATGGCGGGCCTCCTCGACGACGTGGATGCGGGTCACACCGCGCACCAGCGTCTGGACGCGCTCGTCCGGGAAGGTGAGGCGCTGCATCCAGTCGAGGATCTCCTCACCGAGCAGCGTGCAGGCGAACGAGCCGGGGGTGGTGGAGACCGTCTTGAGGACGCGGGCGAGGTTGTGGTTGAGGCGCGTGACCGGGTAGGTCGGGGCGCCGCCCTTCTGGATCATCCGCGCGAACATCATGGAGTGCCGGCACTCGTCGGCGATCTCGGTGAGCGCGTACCGCACGTGGGCGCTGGTCACCGACTTGTCGTAGATGTGCCGGACGAGCAGCTGCATCAGGATGATCTCGAACCAGATGCCGAGCGAGGCGAGCGAGGCGGCCTCGTGGCGGGCGAGGTCGAGCCGCTGCTCCTGCGACATCCGCTTCCACAGCGGGGTGTCGTAGAGGGAGACGAGCTCCGGCGGCCAGAACCACTTGCCCTCCTCGACCGGGGCGTCCCAGTCGAGCTCCTTGTCGGGGTCGAAGGAGTGCTTGGCGGACGACTCCAGGAGCCGGACGGCCACCTGTTCCCGGTCCTTGAGCGCTCCGAGCGCGTCCCGCAGGCCCTCCGGCGAAATGTCTTCCGTCACGGTCGTCATGACTGTCCCTGCCTTGTCGCGGGTTACCGGCGGTCAGGACTTATGAGACTGCTTGTCAGCAAGGCCGTCAATCCCTTGCGCACGACTTGTTGACCGCTTGTCCAGCAGCGTGTGAGCCTGCCCTCATGGCGACGCACGAGCTCTACACGAGTCCACCCGCTGGTCTCAACTGGCAAGTACCGTCAGCCAGTTCGGCCCGCTTCAGCTGGGAGTACGACGAAGGCCGCGAGCGCCTCCTCGCCCTCTACCAGAAGGGCAAGGACAAACAGTGGGACGGCGCACGCCGCATCGACTGGGAGCTGGAGGTCGACCCCCTCGACCCCCTCGGCACCCCCGACGAGTCCATGACGCTCTACGGCACGCCCCACTGGGCGAAGATGACCGACAAGGACAAGGGCGAACTGCGCAAGCACTACGCCTCCTGGCAGTTCAGCCAGTTCCTCCACGGCGAGCAGGGCGCGATGGTCTGCGCCGCCCGCATCGTGGAGTCCGTCCCCGACCTCGACGCCAAGTTCTACTCCGCGACCCAGACCATGGACGAGGCCCGCCACGCGGAGGTCTACGGCCGCTTCCTGCACGACAAGATCGGGATGCTCTACCCGATCAACGACAGCCTCCGGGCGCTGCTCGGCGACACCCTGCGCGACTCCCGCTGGGACATGCCCTACCTCGGCATGCAGGTCCTCATCGAGGGGCTCGCGCTCGCCGCGTTCGGCATGATCCGCGACACCACCGACAAACCCCTGCCCAAACAGATCCTCGCCTACGTCATGCAGGACGAGGCCCGGCACGTGGCCTTCGGCAGGATGGCGCTGCGCGACTACTACACCCAGCTCACCGACGCGGAACTGCGCGAACGCGAGGAATTCGTCATCGAGGGCTGCTACTTGATGCGCGACCGGCTGCGCGGCACCGAGGTCCTGGAGAACTTCGGCATCCCCAGGGCACAGGCCGAGGAGTACAGCGAGCAGTCCGAATTCCTCGCGCTCTTCCGCCAGCTGCTGTTCTCCCGCATCGTGCCCTGCGTCAAGGACATCGGGCTGTGGGGCAAGCGCCTTCAGGAGGCCTACGTCGACATGGGCGTCTTCGAGATGGGCGACGCCAACCTCGACCGGCTGATGGCCCAGGACGAGGAGATCGCCGAGAAGCTGGACGCCGAGCGCTTCGCGGCCGAGGAGCAGGCGCGCGTGGCGGAGGTGCGGGACGCCATCGCGGCCGGCGAGGCCGGCTGACGTCCGGCGTCAGCGGGGGCCGAGCACCGCCTCCATCACCGCGCGGGCGATCGGCGCCGCGCTCCCGCCCCCGCTGATGTCGCCCCGGTCCGCCGACGCGTCCTCGACGACCACCGCGACGGCCACCGAAGGCTCCCCGTCGCCCGGCGCCTGCGCCCACGAGATGAACCACGCGTACGGCGTGCCGGTGTTGTCGACGCCGTGCTGGGCGGTGCCCGTCTTGCCGCCGACGGTCACGCCGGGGATCGCCGCGTTCGTGCCGGTTCCCTCGTCGACGACCTGCCGCATCATCTCGCGCAGCTGCATCGCGGTGGCCGGATTCATCGCCTGCGCCAGGGACTTGGTGCCCGCCGTGTCGATCACATCGCCGTCGTCGGTGGTCGTACGGGCCACCAGGTGCGGCGACTTGACCTGCCCGCCGTTGGCCACGGCCGCCGCGACCATCGCCATCTGCAACGGGGTCGCCCGGGTGTCGTACTGCCCGATGGAGGAGAGCGCGAGCTGCGCCTTGTCCATCGAGGTGTCGAAGTTGCTCGCCGCGACGGACGAGGGGATCTTCAGCCCCCGGTCGTTGAAGCCGAAGTTCCGCGCCGTGTCGGACATCCGGCCGAGCCCCGTGTCGACCCCGAGCTTCGCGAAGAACGTGTTGCACGACCACCGGAAGGCGTAGCGCAGCGACGCGTCGGCGCAGCCCTCCACCTCGTTGGTCAGCTGGGTGGTGGTACCGGGCAGCGTGTACGGGCTCGGGGATTTGGTCGGCGCGTCCGGATCCGTCACCGTGCCCGCGTCGAGCGCCGCGGCGGCCGTGACCACCTTGAACGTCGACCCGGGCGGATAGGTCTGGCGGATCGCGCGGTTCAGCATCGGCTTGACCGGGCTGCCGTTCAGCTCCGCCCAGGCGTCCGCGACCTGCGCGCTGGTCCCGGAGAGCCGCTCCGGATCGTACGAGGGGGTGCTGACCAGGGCGAGGATCTCGCCCGTCGAGGGTTCGAGGGCGGCCACCGCGCCCCGCTTGCCGCCGAGCCCCGCGTACGCGGCCCGCTGCGCCGCCGCCCTGATGGTGGTCTCCACCCGGCCGCCGGGGTTCTGCGTGCGGGAGATGTCGTTCCACAGGGGCAGCGGGGCGAGCATCGGGTCGGTGCCGGAGAGGATGCCGTCCTCGGCGTCCTCCAGGAACGTCGTGCCGTACACCTGGGAGGCGAAGCCGGTCACGGGCGCGTACAACGGGCCGTTTCTGTAGGTGCGTTCGTAGCGGAGCTGCTCGCCGGTGTCCTTGGAGCCGGTGACGGGCCGGCCGTCGACCAGGATGTCGCCGCGCGGCTGGTCGAACCGGGCGATGGCGTTGCGGCGGTTGGCCTGGTTGCGGTCGAGGGAGTCGGACTGGACGACCTGGACGCGGGTGGCGTTGACGAGCAGCGCGAACAGGAGCAGCGCGCAGAAGGCGGCGGCGTGGCGGATGTGCCCGGTCACCCGGCGGCCTCCGCGACCGGTCCCGGCTGGCTGCGCGCCGAGTCGCTGACGCGGATCAGCAGCGCCACGATGATCCAGTTGGTGACGACCGACGAGCCGCCCTGCGCGAGGAAGGGCATCGCCATCCCGGTGAGCGGGATGAGGCCGGTGACACCGCCCGCGATCACGAAGACCTGCAGCGCGACGATGGAGGCGAGCCCGATCGCGAGCAGCCGCCCGAAGGGGTCGCGCAGCGCGAGACCGGCCCGGAAGCCGCGCTCCACGAGCAGCGCGTAGAGCAGGAAGATCGCGCAGAGCCCCGCGAGTCCCAGCTCCTCGCCGGCGGTCGCCAGGATGAAGTCGGACTTCGCGGCGAAGCCGATGAGGATGGAGTGGCCGAGCCCGAGACCGGCGCCGAGCATCCCGCCGGCGGCGAACGCGAAGAGGGACTGCGCGAGTTGGTTGGGGCCCTGGCCCGCCTCGATGGAGGCGAAGGGGTGCAGCCAGTCCTGCACCCGGCTGTGGACGTGCGGCTCGAGGGAGCCGACGGCGAACGCGCCGAGCGCGGCGAGCAGCAGGCCGACCGCGATCCACCCGGTGCGGCCGGTGGCCACGTACAGCAGGATCACGAAGAGGCCGAAGAAGAGCAGCGAGGTGCCGAGGTCGCGCTCCAGGATCAGCACGCCGACGCTGAGCAGCCAGACCGCGACGATGGGCCCGAGGACACGTCCGGTGGGCAGCTGGAGGCGGGTGAACCGCCAGATGGTGCGGCCGGTGAAGGCGAGGGCGTTGCGGTTGGCCGCGAGGTGGCTGGCGAAGAAGACGGCGAGCAGGATCTTGGCGAACTCGCCGGGCTGGAAGGAGAAGGCGCCGAACCTGATCCAGATCCGGGCGCCGTTCACGGCGGGGAAGAAGATCGGCACGATCATCAGGACCAGGGCGGCGACGACGGAGAGGTAGGCGTAGCGCTGGAGCACGCGGTGGTCGCGCAGGAAGAGCACGGCGGCGATGAACAGGCCCACGCCGATGGTCGACCAGATGAGCTGGGCCGGCGCGGCCTCGTCGTTCGGCGTCTCCAGGTCGAGGCGGTAGATGAGCACCAGGCCCAGGCCGTTGAGGAGCACCGCGATGGGCAGCAGCAGCGGATCGGCGTACGGGGCGCGGAAGCGGACGGCCACGTGGGCGAGGAGGGCGAGCACACCGAGCCCGGCGCCGTAACCGGCGGCGCCGGGCGGAACGGTGCCGTACTTGGCGAGGCCGACGTCGCAGTAGCCGTAGACGGAGAGCAGGACGGCGACGACGAGCAGGGCCAGTTCGGTGCCGCGGCGGCGCGGGACGCGGACAGCGGGGACCGCGGGGGGTGCGGAGCCCGTGCTCGTTCCGGCCATGCCGGGAACGTAGCAAGCAATCAGCCTCAAGTCCGCTTATGCCGCCTTTGTCAGCACCAGCGCGGCGCGGGACCGATGTTCGAGATGTAGTACGCGGCGCCCCATGCCCAGGTCCCGTCGGTCAGCAGGTACCAGATGTTGTTGTTGACCACCCGGTCGCCCCGCGACTTGCAGAAGATCGTGACGACCTTGCCGCGGGGGACGGTGCGGACCACCTTGCTGCCGCGGGTCGGCGAGTTGCGCAGCAGCAGCCCGTTCTTGGCGGTGACGCGGCCCTTGTAGACGCGCGGATTGTCCACGGTGCCGTCCAGGGCGGCGGCCGGGCCGGCGATCGTGAGTGCGGTGAGGGCGCCGCCGGCGGCGAGTATGCCGAGCCGGGTGGCGGTGGTGCGCAGGGGCATGGGGCCTCCTTGGCAGAAGGGGGTGGGGCGGCCCTGGCGGATGCTCAGAAGCCGCAATCCACACTAAAAACGGCACCATGCGCGCACGCAACCTCACGCCGAGTCTTCCGGAACCTCCTCGAACGGCAGCCGCAACGTGGCCAGCGCTCCTCCGTCGGAGGCGTTGGAGAACGTCAGGCGCGCGCCGAGCACCACCGCCTGGCCGAGCGCGATGGTCAGCCCCAGGCCGTGCCCCTTGGACGACGTGCCCTCGGTGCGGAAGCGCTGCGGCCCGTGGGCCACCAGGTAGTCGGGGTAGCCCTCGCCGTGGTCCCGCACCGTCACGACCGGCCCGTCGACGGTCACGACGACCGGCGGGCGTCCGTGCTTGTGCGCGTTGGCGACGAGGTTGCCGACCACCCGCTCCAGGCGCCGCCGGTCGGTCTCCACGCAGACGTCGCGCACGACGACCAGTTCCGTCCCGTCCCCGGAAGAGCGCACCACCCGCTCCGCCAGTGGAGCGAGTTGGTGGGCGTCGAGGTCCACCCGTTCGCTCTTCGCATCGAGCCGGGAGATCTCCAGGAGGTCCTCGGTCAGCGTGCGCAGCGCGGCGACCCGGTCCCGCACCAGCTCGGTCGGCCGCCCCGGCGGCAGCAGCTCGGCCGCCGCGTGCAGCCCGGTCAGCGGGGTGCGCAGCTCGTGCGCCACGTCCGCGGTGAACCGCTGCTCGCTCAGGAGCTTGCCCTGCAGGGTCGAGGCCATGGTGTCCAGGGCCCCGGCGACCGCCGCCACCTCGTCCTGGTGGCGCGGCACCCCGCCGGCCCTCGGACGGGAGTGCGGGTCCCGGACGCGCGCGTCCAGGTCGCCGGCGCTGATCTTCCTGGCGACCTGCGCCGTCTGGTGCAGCCGCCGCGTCACCCGCGTCACGGCGAACGCGCCGACCAGCAGCGTGGCGCCGATCGCCAGCGCGGAGGAGCCGAGGATCGCCCGGTCGAGGCCGTCGATGGTGCGGGCGCCCTGGGCGTAGTCGACCTGGACGGCGATGGCGCGGTGCCCGTCGGCGGGGCCCGCGGCCCACATCGTCGGCCGGGACCCGTGCGCGGCGACCATCGTGCCGCGCTCCCCGTTCACCGCGAGCTCCCGCAGCCGGGCGGGCAGGCCCGCCGGGTCGACGCCCGCGCCGGGGCCGAGCCGGTCGCCCGCCTCGTACCGCTCGGTGACCTCCTTGAGGCGGCCGAGGGCCCGTTCGCGGGCCTGGCCCACCGTCTGATCGGTCACCGACACGTGCACGAGCGCGCCGAGCAGCGCGGCGAGGGCACAGCACATGACGGTGATGAAGACGGCGGCCTTCCAGGTGAGGGTCGCCGTCCAGGCGGGGAGCCGCGGCCGGCGCGGCTGATGGTGGCTCATGCCCCGCCGCCCGCGGAGGGGGAGGCGCCGTGCGAGGGCTTCGCGGGGGAGGGGTGGGGCGACTTGGGGTGGGGCCCGCGGGCGGAGCGGACGATCTCGTCGCTCGTGGGCAGCATCGCCTTCTGGTGCGAGTCCCAGGACCAGACGGTGTGGTACTCGTACCCCGCCAGGCTGGAGATGGCGCGGATGATCAGGTCGCGGCCGGCGAGTTCGACGCCGAGCACGGCGTCGCTCATCTCCATGATCTGCGTCAGCCGGCGGTCCTCCTCGGCGTAGACGCGGATGTCGAGGTTGTCGTCGGGCGTCGAGACGCCGGCGATCAGGTCGTCCTTGCCGTCGCCGGTCAGGTCCCGGTAGTACGCCTTGAGGACGGGACAGCGCCCGCGCTCGCCCGAGCCGTCCTCGGCGCAGTCCTTGAGCCGGTCGAGGGTGTCCTTGTACGCCCGGTCGGAGGGTTCGTACGTCCCCGGGTTCTGGACGAAGTCCGCGCGGACGACGTCGACCGGGTCCACCCGGTGCAGGTCGCCCCCGGGCACCGCGACGCCCTTGACCTTGACGCTCTCTATGGCGCCGTAGTCCTCGGCGGGCACCGACGGGGACGGCAGGTCCGGCCAGAGGCGGGTGGGCCCCTCCGCGGTCGGCGTCGCACCGGCGCCCCGCAGCCCGCCCGGGTCACCGCACCCGCCGACGACGAGCGCGGCGAGGACGGCGAGAGCGGCGGCCGCGAGCCGGCTGCGGTTCACTGCACTCCTGCCTGCCGCGGGGCGCGGCCTGTCGTGACACCAGGCCTGCTGTCACGTCACCAGGTCGGCGTAGAGAATGATGTTGTCCGAGCGGTGGCCGTCCACGATCGGCCCGCCGCAGGTCAGCAGGCGCAACTCGGGTCGGCCGGTCGCCCCGTACACCTTATTGGTGGGGAAGTCCTTCTTGTCGACCTGCTGGATCTCCCGCACCTTGAACGTCGCCGTGCTGCCGTCCTCGCGGGGCACCTCCACAGTGTCGCCGACCTTGACCTTCGCCACGTTCTTCATCAGCGCGGGACCGTTCGCCGTGTCGTAGTGCGCGACGATCACGGCGGGGCCCTTCTCGCCGGGGGTGACCCCGCCGGTCCACCAGCCGGGCTCGTCCGCCTTGTCCGCGGGCGGCACCTCGAGCTCCTGGTCCGCGCCGATCCCCAGGTCCAGCATCGACGTCGTGTCGACGCCCGCCGCGGGGATCCGCAGCCCGGTCGGCCTGGACTTTTCGAGCGGGGCGACGGCGTGCCGTGCCTGGGCGGTGGCGGCGTTGTCCACCTTGACGTCGGGGGCCGGGGCACCCGTGCCGCCCTGGCCGCAGGCGATCAGACCGATGCCGAGCGCGGCGATCAGGGCCGCGGCGGCCGCGATGCGGGTGGTGCGGCGGCGCTGCCGGTCGGCCGCCCGCGTCTCGTCGGGGACGCCGGGTTCGTGGCGGGTGGGGGTGGTCATGAGTGGCTCCTGGGGGGGGAGGGGGAGGAGTGGTCAGGAGTCCGAGCGGCCGCGGCGCATCATCGCGAAGCCGAGCCCCGCGGCACCGGCCGCCGCCATGCCGCCCCCGGCCACCAGGAACGCGGGGTCGCCGGCGTCCCGCACGTGCTCCGCGCCGGCCTTGACGCCGCCCCTGGGGGTGACGGTCTTGTCCTTGGTGCCGCTCTTCTCCCCGCTCTTCTCCTCGCTCTTCTTGCCGCTCTCCTTGCCGTTCAGGTACGTGATGCCGATGTGGCCGTTGGAGGGGTACAGGTCGTACTTGACGCCGCCGTGGGTGACCGTCGGGTGTGTGGCGGAGAGGGTCGCGATCTCCTTGCCCTTGAGGGAGACCGTCGCCACGTAGGAGCCGCCGCGGTCCTGGATCCTCGCCCGCGCGCCGTTGCCGAGGGTGACCTCGTAGACCTCGCTCTTCTTCGGCCCGGGTTTCTCCGTCGCCTGCGGGGAGGGCGTGCCGCCGGGGGCGGGCGTGGCCGCGTAGGCGCCGGCGGTCGGCAGGAGCAGCGCCCCGCCGAGGAGCGCGGAGACGGCGGCGGTACGGAGGAGGGTGGGGCGGCGGTCGGTGCTCACGGGACGTTCCTTACGGTCGGTTCGGTCGGTTCGGTCGGCTGGGCGCTCCGGGGTGATCGGGTGGACAGTTACGAAGCTAGATGTCCGCTATTGCGGCAGTTCGTCGTCTATGTAACAGCCGGCCATAGCTGTGCGGGCAGTGCCGTTACGGGAGGTGAGGGGCCCGGCGCGGGGCGGGCGCGGGCCGTGCGCGGACGGCGCGAAGGAGCCCCCGGCCGCCTCCGGCGCAGACAGGTTCTTGCCGCGGGAGCCCACGGGCTGTTCCCATGGTCGAGGGGGTGATGGCGCATGACCGGACTGCGCGTCGTACCGGCCTGGCGGCACGGGCAGGAGCGCTTGTACGTGTATCTCGCGGACGGCAGGAACGTCGCCTGGTACGACAGGGACTCGTCCCGCGTCAATCTGCTCAGCGAGGAGCGTGAGGCGGACGTCCTGGAGGTCCTCGCCCCCTTCATCGCCGGGCCGTTCACGGTGGGCCCGCCGCCCGTGCCCACCCCCGCCGAACTGGCCCGCCTCACGCTCCACCCGGACGACGACCTCGCGCCCAACCGTCCCGGCGAGGCCCTCCAGATCTCCCTCGACCGTGAACCGCCGCCCGCCCGCAGGCTGCGCTCCGACCCCCGGCACCGCGCCCTCGCCGCCGAACAGGCGGTCGGCGGCGCGCTGGAGGAGCTTGAGGGCGCGGGCTGGCGGGTGCTGCACTCCGTGCCGCTGCCCGGCGGCGCCCGCATCCATCATCTGCTGATCGGCCCCGGCGGCCTGTTCTGCGTGAACGCCCTCGCCGTCCGCAGGCAGCGGGTGCGCATCGCCGACCCGATGGTCACGGTCGGCCGCGGCGAGCCGGTGCCGCTGCTGCGTTCGGTCCGCTCCGACGCCGGCCGCGCCTCCTTCGCGCTGACGGCCGAGGTCCGCCCGGTGCTCGCGCTGGCCGGGACCGGCGCCGCCGAGCTGGCCGTGGCGGCGCCGCCGCGCGACGTGCGGGTGCTGCGCGAGGCGGACCTGCCGGGGCTGGCCCGCCTCGGCGGGGTGCTGAAACCGGCCGATGTGGAGGCCCTGCACGCCCTGGCCAGGGACCGGCACACCTGGCACCGGGTCTGAGCCGCGTCAGAGGTTGTCGCCCCAGCCGCCCTGGATCATGGTCTGGAAGGCCCAGGAACCGCCGCGCCGGATCAGGATGTCGGCGTAGCGCAGCCGCTGCGTCCCGCCGTCGGACGTCATCACGGAGTCGGTGAAGACGACGGCCATCGCGGGGGAGAGGAAGACGGGCGTGCGCGTGGACTCGAAGGTGATGTCCTCGCTCCCGTCGCCCATCACGTGCGTCATGGTCCGGACGAACTGCTCCCGGTCCCACTGCGCCGCCCGCCCGTCTCCCGCCGCGTCGTCGCTGACCAGGTTGAGCGGGAAGACGGCGAGGCCGGCCATGCTCTCGACGTCGCGCCGCGCGCTGTGCGCGTCGTACTCGGCGAACCAGGCGTCCAGGCTGGCCCGGTCCTCGGCGGTCGGGACGTATCCGGTGTCGGGAAGAAGGGTCACGCGGTCTCCACTCATCAAGTTTGATTACTGACAGGGAAGGTATGCCACGTCGGACCACTAGTCAAACTTGAATAGACGTGATGCCGGTCACTCCGGCAGCGGACGGGCGAGGCTGGGGTCGAGGAGGGGGGCCAGCAGATCGCCGTCGCGGCCCAGCCGGGACACCACGTCGTCCGCGGTGAGGACCAGCTGCCCCGGCTCCTCGCAGCTCTCGACCTCGCCCCAGGTCACGGGCGCGGAGACGGTCGGCTCGGGGCGGGCGCGCAGGGTGTAGGGCGCGGCCGTGGTCTTGGCGGCCGCGTTCTGGCTGAAGTCGACGAAGACCTTGCCGGGCCGCAGGCTGCGCGTCATGCGGTGCACGACGAGGCCGGGCAGCTCGCGCTCGGCCTCCACGGCCAGCCCTTTGGCGTACGCGGTGACCCGTTCGGAGGGGGTCGGCTCCAGCGGTACGAGGAGGTGCAGCCCCTTGCTGCCCGACGTCTTGGCGCAGACGTGGAAACCGTCGGCCGCGAGCCGCTCCCGCAGCCAGCAGGCGGCCCGGCAGCACTCCACGACGGTGGCGGGCGGACCCGGGTCCAGGTCGAACACCATCCTGTCGGCCTGCGCGGGCGCCCCGGCCCGCCACTGCGGCACGTGGAACTCCGTCACCAGATTGGCGGCCCACATCAGCGAGGGCAGGTCCTGTACGAGGATCTGCCGCACGTCCCCCTCGGAGCGTGGCACCTCGGCCGTGTGCACCCAGGCGGGGGTGCCCGGCGGCACGTTCTTGGCGAAGAACTTCTGGCCGTCGGGCCCGTCCGGATAGCGCAGGAAGGAGACGGGCCTGTCGCGGAGGTGGGGCAGGAGGGCCTCGGCCGTACTCGCGTAGTAGTGCAGGACCTCGGCCTTGGTGAAGCCGGTCGCGGGGTACAGCACCTTCTCCAGATTGCTGAGCGGGAGCCGTCGCCCCTCCACCTCTGTGATAGGCGTCATACGATGAGAGTCCCATAAAACGCCTATATCGCCATGAACCGTACGGTTCCGCCGTACGCCCTGCATCCGCCTCCCCTGCCCTGCCCCTCTCCCCGCCCCCAGTGAGGTGTCGGACGTGCGATCCATATGGAACGGTGCGATCTCCTTCGGACTGGTCAGCATCCCCATCAAGCTCGTCAACGCGACCGAGAGCCACTCGGTCTCCTTCCGCCAGATCCACACCGAGGACGGCGGCCGGATCCGCTACCGCAAGGTGTGCGAGCTGGAGGAGCGCGAGGTCTCCTCGGCGGAGATCGGCAAGGGGTACCAGGACGCGGACGGCTCGATCATCCCGATCACGGACGAGGACCTGGCCTCGCTGCCGATCCCGACGGCCAAGACGATCGAGATCGTCGCCTTCGTCCCCGCGGACCGCATCGACCCACTCCAGATGGACGCCGCGTACTACCTGTCGGCCAGCGGCGCGCCCGCCGCCAAGCCCTACACCCTGCTGCGCGAGGCGCTGAAGCGGAGCCAGAAGGTGGCCATCGCGAAGTTCGCCCTGCGCGGCCGGGAGCGGCTCGGGATGCTGCGGGTGGTCGACGATGTGATCGCCATGCACGGGCTGCTGTGGCCGGACGAGATCCGCACCCCCGAAGGGGTGGCCCCCGAGACGCACGTCACCGTCCGCGAGGCCGAACTCGACCTGGCGGACGCTCTGATGGACACCCTCGGCGAGGTCGACATCTCGACGCTCCACGACGACTACCGCGAGGCGGTCGAAGAGCTCATCGCCGCGAAGGTGGAGGGCGCGGCCCCGGTGGAGCGGGCCCCGGCGGGCGACGCGGGCGGCGGCAAGGTCATCGACCTGATCGCCGCGCTCGAGAACAGCGTCCGCGCGGCGCGTACGGCCCGGGGTGAGGCCTCGGACGACGACACGGTGGCCGAAGTGACCCCGCTGGCCCGCAAGTCGTCCCGTACGACGCCCAAACAGGTCGGCGGAAAGAAATCCACCGCGGCCTCGGCCTCGGCGGCGAAGAAGAAGGCCGCCCCCGCCAAGAAGCGGACGACGAAGACCGCTGCCGCCAAGCCGGCGGAGACGAAGGCCGCGACGAAGGCGGCGACAAAAGCCGCCGCGAAGACCACGGCAGGAAAGTCCGCGACGGCCAAGAAGGCGGCCGCGGGAAAGAAGGCCGCCCCGGCGAAGAAGGCGACGGCGGGAAAGCGGAGGGCATCCGCCTGAGGCGCGGCCCCCGCCGGCGCATTGACAGGGCCCGGCAAATTGCAAAGCAACGGTGCCGGGCCGCGCGGGAGGGCCGCAGGCGCCCCGGACAGGCGCGTCGATAACGCCACCGTCGGAATTCGGTCATATCGAACAGTCTCCGCCTTTCTGTACCTGTGATGAATGTCACAAATCCTTGATGGAATTAGATCCTCCGCGCAATGATCCCTGCGGACACAATGGGATTCTTTAGGATTTCCGGAGGGTTTGACGTACATGGTCAGTAATCCATTTGAGGACGACGGCGCGCACTATCTGGTGCTCGTGAACGACGAGAACCAGCACACGCTCTGGCCCGCCGGCCTCGATGTCCCCTCCGGCTGGACGGTCGCGCAAGAGGCGAGTTCACGGGCCGATTCGCTGGCGTATGTCGAGCGGAACTGGACCGATCCGCGGCCCGCGAGCCTGATATCCGGCTCCTGAAGTGGCCGACGGTAAAAGAGAAGAAGGAATAACGGGGGAGCGGGGCGCGGTGGGGGTGAAGGGCGGGGGAAAGGGGCAGCCGGGGCGCTTCGCGGGCGCGGGTCCGTTGATGCTCGTGTGGTCCGGACAGGCCGTCTCACTGGTCGGAAGCGCTGTTCTGAGATTCGCTTTCATAATCGAGGTGTGGTCCACCGGGGAGCGGGCTTCGGCCGTCACCGCGCTGTCCCTCTGTGCCGTGCTTCCGCAGGCGCTCTTCAGCCCATTTGCTGGCGCTATTATCGACCGGATCCGTAAACGTTCCGCGCTCCAGATCGCGGACGCCGGCGGAATCCTGGCCGTCGGTCTGCTCACCCTTGTGCACTTCTTCGGCGGCGGCCTGGAGCCCTGGCAGGTCTATCCCGCCACCGTGCTGCTCGGCATCAGCGCCGCCTTCCAGCTCCCCGCGCTCACCGCCGCCGTGCCGCTGCTGGTGCGCAAGGACCAACTGGGCCGCGCCAACGGCCTGTTGGCGGGTGCCCGGAGCGCCGCGGGCATCTGCGGCCCGGCGCTCGGCGGCATCATGATCGCCCTGTCCGGCATCGGCGCCATCCTCGTCGTCGACCTCGCCAGCTACGCCTTCGCGCTGATCGGCATCCGCATCGTGCGGATGCGGAACGATAAGGTCCCCGAGGGGGCCGGCGCCCCGCGCACCAAGCTCACCGCCGAGGCCGTCGAGGGCATGCGCTACCTCTTCCGGCAGGCGAGCCTGCGCGACATGACCGTGAACTTCTGCGTGGTCAACCTCGTCATGGTCTTCGGCTTCGCCGTCGTTCAGCCCATGGTCCTGATCAAGTCGGGCAACGGCACGCTCGCCGCGGTGAACAGCGCGATCGGCGTCGGCGGAGTCGTCGGCGGCCTGCTGATGGCCGCCTGGGGCGGGCCGAAGAACCGCGGCCGCGGCATGATGCTCGGCATCCTCGGCATGTGCCTGTCCGCGCAGATCGGCATGTCCCTGGTTGGCGGGGCCGTCGGCTGGTGCGCGGCCATGCTGGTCGGCGCGCTGCTGATGACGGTCGTCAACGCCTCCATGCAGGCGATCGTGCAGACCAAGGTTCCCCAGGAGTGGCAGGGCCGGGTCTTCGGCGCGGTGATGTTCCTGTCCCAGATCTCCGGCCCGCTGGCCATGGCGTTCTCCGGACCGCTCGCCGACGGCGTCTTCGAGCCGCAGGCCGCCGATGGCAGCGGTGTCTTCGTCCTCCTCGGCCCGCTCCTCGGCGACGAGCCCGGCAGCGGCATGGCGGGGATGCTCTTCCTCGCCGGGGTCGCGGGCGTCGCGGTCGCCCTCTGGGGCCTGGCGAGCCGCTCCATCCGGCACATGGACACCCTCCTGCCGGACATCGAGCCGGACCCGGAACCGGAGACCGAGCCGGACCCTGGACCGGAGACCGGTAAGGCGGCCCCCGGCGCCGTGGCGGCGTCCCGCACCGAGGACGGGGGCGGTGAGAAGGATGACGCGGTGCGTGCATGAGCTGTTCGAGGAGCAGGCGTCCCGCGCCCCCGACGCGACGGCCCTCATCCACGCCGGCGAACGGCTGAGCTACGCCGAACTCGAGGCGCGCGCCGACCGGTTGGCGGGCCTGCTCGCGGCACGCGGCGTGACGCGCGGCGACACCGTCGGCGTCCACCTGGAGCGCACCGCCGAACTGGCCGTCGCGGTCCTCGGCACGCTGAAGGCCGGCGCCGGCTATGTGATGCTCGACCCCGGCTTCCCCGCCGAACGGCTGCGCGGCATGGCGGCGGACGCGGCCGTCGCCGTCCTCCTGTCCCGGCGGGACGACGCGGTACCGGAGCCCCTGCGCTCGGCCGTCCCCGCGGTCCTGCACCCCGAGGACGCCGCGCAGGCACGGCCGTTGGCGCGCGGGTCGGTGCGGGTGCGGCCCGACGACACCGCGTGCGTGATGTTCACGTCCGGCTCCACCGGCAGGCCCAAGGGCATCGTCGCCCCGCACCGCGCCGTCGCCGCCACCCTGACCGGCCAGGACTTCGCCTCCTTCGGGCCCGGCGCGGTGTGGCTGCAGTGCGCACCGGTCTCCTGGGACGCCTTCGCGCTGGAGCTGTGGGGGCCGCTGACGGGCGGCGGCACCTGTGTGCTGCACCCGGGCGGCTGGCCCGACCCGGTGGTCATCGCGCGGCTCGTCGCCGCGCACGGCGTCACGTCCATGTACCTGTCCGGGTCGCTCTTCAACGTGATCGTCGACGAGTACCCGCGCGCCCTGTCGGGTCTGCGCGAACTCATCGTCGGCGGCGAGGCGTTGTCGCCGCCGCACGTGGCCCGCGCCCTCGAGCGGCAGCCCGCGCTGCGGCTCACCAACGGCTACGGACCCGTCGAATGCATGGTCTTCCTCACCGTGCACCCCATCGCGCCGTCCGACGTCCGCGACGGGCGCCCCGTGCCGGTCGGCCGCCCGCTGCGCGGCAAGCGGCTGTACGTCCTCGACGAGCGCCTCGCGCCCGTCCCGGACGGCGGGATTGGCGAACTGTACGCCGCCGGGGAAGGCGTCGCGCGCGGCTACTGCGCGCCGGGGCTCACGGCGGAGCGGTTCGTGGCCGACCCGTTCGGGCCGCCCGGCTCCCGCATGTACCGCACCGGCGACCTGGTGGTGCGGCGGCCCGACGGCACCTTCGAGTACCGGGGGCGCGCGGACGGCCAGGTGAAGATCCGCGGCTTCCGGGTGGAGCCGGGCGAGGTCGAGAACGTGCTGGCCCGCCACCCCGGGGTCGACCGGGCGGCCGTCGTCGCCACCCCCGCGGGGCCGGACGGCGAACGCCGGCTCATCGCCTACGTCGTACCCGCAACGGGCCACGAACAGCCGCCTGTCGAAAGCGAGTTGCGGGCCCACGCCACGCGCCTGCTCGCTGACTTCCTGGTGCCCGCCGCCTTCGTACCACTTGCCGAGCTGCCGCTGACGGCCAGCGGAAAACTGGACAGGGCGGCGCTGCCCGCCCCCGCGGACGCGACCGGCGGACCGGGCGGCACGGCGCGCGGCGCCGGGAGCGGCGCGGCCGAGGAGCCGGCCGACGAGACCGTAGGGGCGCTCTGCGCGCTCTTCGCGGGTGTGCTCGGGGTCCGCGAGGTCGGCGCGCACGACGACTTCTTCGCGCTCGGCGGTCACTCCCTGCTGGCGGCGCGGGTCCTCGGGCGCGTGCACGCGACGCTGGGCGCCGAACTCGACCTGCGGACCCTCTTCGCCGCGCCCACCCCGGCCCGGCTCGCGCCGCACGTCGACAGGGCGGCGGCCTCCCGTACGGCCCGGCCCGCCCAGGCCACCGTCTCCGTGACCGCCCCGGGCACCGGCCCCGCCCCGGACCCGCTGCCCGTCTCGGACGCCCAGCACCGGCTGTGGTTCCTCGACCGGCTCGGCTCCGGCGTCGCGTACAACCTGCCGATGCTGGTACGGCTGCGCGGCGCGGTCGACCCGGACGCGCTCGCGGATGCCCTCGGGGACGTCGTCGCCCGCCACGAGGTGCTCCGCACCCTCTTCGACGAGGTGGACGGCGCACCGGCGCGCCGCGTGCTGAGCGGGGTCGACGCCCACCCGCCGTTCCGCCACCGCACGCTGGGCGAGGGCGACCTGGCCGCCGCGATCGACGAGGCGGCCCGCCACCCCTTCGACCTGCGCGCCGAACTCCCGGTCCGCGCCACGCTGTTCAGCCTCCGCGAACGCCCCGGCGAACACGCGCTGCTCGTCCTGGTCCACCACATCGCCGGCGACGGCTGGTCCCTCGCCCCGCTCTTCCGCGACCTGTCCCGCGCCTACGCCGCCAGGACGGGGGAGCCGCCGGGCGGAGCCGGCCCGGCGCCCGTCCTGCCGCCCCTCGCCCTCTCCTACGCCGAGCACGCCCGCCACCGGGCCGCCCGGCTCGGCGGGACCGACGACCCCGAGTCTCTCGCAGCCCGCCAACTCACGTACTGGCGCAAGGAACTGGCCGGTCTCGACAGCGCCGGGCCGCTGCTGCCCAGGCGCCCGGAGCGGCCCGCTGTGCCGGGCCCGGCCGCCGCGACCGTCGTGCGGCACGTCGACGCCGCCACGCACGCCCGCGTCGTGGCCGCCGCCCGCGCCCGGGGCGCCACGCTCTTCATGGCCCTGCACACCGCGCTCGCCGCGCTCCTCGTGCGGGCGGGCGCAGGGCCCGACCTCGCGATCGGCGCGCCGGTCGCCGCGCGCGCGGGCGACGACGGGGTCGAGGACGTCGTCGGGTTCTTCGTGAACATGCTCGTCCTGCGCACCGACGTCTCGGGCGACCCGAGCGCCGCGCAGCTCCTCGCCCGCACCCGGGACGCCGACCTCGGCGCCTTCGCCCACCAAGACGTGCCGTTCGAGCAGGTGGTGGGCGAGCTCAACCCCGTACGAATGCCCGGCAGGCAGCCCTTCACCGACGTCGTCCTCGCCCTGCAGAACAACGCCCGCGCCGAGGTCGCCCTGCCCGGAGCCGACCGGGGCGTGGAGATCGTCCGCACCGGCGCCGCCCGCTTCGAACTGCTCGTGGACGTCACCGGCGCCACAGGCCCCGGCGGCACACCGGAAGGGCTGACCCTCACCTTCGAGTACCGCGCGGACTCCCTGGAAGAGGGCTTCGTGACGTGGCTCGCGGACGCCCTGCCCCAGGCCCTGGAGAAGGCCGCCGCCGCCCCGGACACCCCGGTCTCCGCACTCGTCGCCACCGGCCCGCCGCGCACCGCCGACGAGCGGGACAGGACCACCGCGCCCGGCACACACGGCGCGGCAGGCGACGGCGAGGCGCCCGCCACCGCGCTGGAACGGCAGATCGCCGCCGTCTGGCGCGACGTGCTCGGCCCCACCGCCGCCACGACCGGAGAGGGCCCCGGCATCGGGCGCCACGACGACTTCTTCGCCCTCGGCGGCAACTCGCTGCGCGCCGTCCGGGTCGCCGCCCGCCTCACCACCGACACCCGGCCCGTGACCGCCGCACAGCTCTTCGCCGCGCCCACCGTCGCCGGCCTCGCCGCCGAACTGGCGCGCACCCCCGACCGGGCCGGGCCCGCCCCGGCCCCCATCCCGCGGCGGCCGCGCGTGCCCCGCCAGCAGAACCAGCAGAGCCGAATCGGCAGGAAACAGGAGGAGGAGCCGTGGACCTCAGCGTGATGTTCTTCGGCGCGGACAGCGCCGCCCCCGCGCGGGGGACCGGCGACACCGCTGGCCCCGGCAGCCGCCACGCGGACACCTACGACGACATCCTCACCATCGCCCGTACCGCCGACCGGCTCGGCTTCCACGCCGTGTGGACCCCCGAACGCCACTTCCAGCAGGTGGGCCAGGTCTTCCCCAGCCCTCCCGTGCTCAGCGCGGCGCTCGCCGTCGCCACCGAGCGCATCGGCATCCGCGCGGGCAGCGTCGTCCTGCCCCTGCACCACCCGCTGAAGGTCGTGGAGGACTGGGCGGTCGTCGACAACCTCTCGCACGGCCGGGTCGGCCTCTCCGTCGCCACCGGCTGGCACTCCGCCGACTTCGCGCTCGCCCCGGACCACTACGACGACCGCAGGGAACGCACCCTGCGGACCATCCCCGAACTGCGGCGGCTCTGGGCGGGCGAAGCGGGCCGGTACCCCGACGGCACCGGCCGCCCCGTCAGCGTCGTCCCGCAACCTCGACCCGTACAAAGCGAGTTGCCGCTGTGGGTCACCACCTCCGGCAATCCGCGGACGTGGGAGGCGGCCGGACAGCTGCGCGCCGGCGTGCTCGGTGCGACCGTCGGACAGAGCAGGGACGAACTCGCCGAGAAGATCACCCGCTACCGTGCCGCCTGCGCCGCCGCCCCCGACCAGGCGGGCACCGACGCCCGCGGCCGCGTGACGCTCATGGCGCACACCTACGTCGGCGCCGACGACGCCGAGGTGCGCCGCCTCGCCGCCGCGCCCCTCAAGACCTACCTCGCCTCGTACCTGCGCCAGACCGCCGCCAACCGCGCCGCGGGCGGCCCCGACGGCGAGCCGCTGACCGACGAACAGACCGCCCTGCTCGCCGAGTTCGCCTTCCAGCGCTACCTGACCTGGGGCAGCCTGCTCGGCTCGCCCGGCACCTGCGCCAAGATGCTCGCCGACCTGCGCGACCTGGGCTGCGACGAAGTGGCCTGCTTCATCGACTTCGGCATCGGACGGGACGAGGTCCTCGCCGGACTGCACCGACTCGCAGAACTGAGAGAAGCCGCCCTGTGACCCCGAAGAACCCCTCCCTGGCCGACCGGTTCAGCGCCCTCGGCGGCGAACAGCGCATCCGGCTCATGCGCCGCCTCGTCGAGGCCGGCCGCGCCCGCGAGATCCCCGCCGCCGTACCGCCCAGGGACCCCGCCGCGCCCGTGCGGCTCAGCTCCGCCCAGCGCGACCTGTGGGTGTACGAGTCGCTGTATCCCGGCACCCCGGCCCTCAACCTCTGCTGCGCCTACCACTTCGACGAGCCGCCCGGCTCCGACGGGCCCGTCGACCCGGCCCACCTGGAGTCCGCGCTCACCCTCATCCAGCGCCACCACGACATCCTGCGCACCCGGATCACCGGCACCGCCGACGACCTGCGCGTCGACTTCCCCGACGAGGGCCCCTTCGTCCTGGAACGCGACGACCTGCGCGGCACGGGCACCGGCATCGAGGAGGCGTTCCGCGCCTTCCGCCGCCGCCCCTTCGACCTCGGCACCGACCGCCTGATCCGCGGCCGTTTCGTACGCGTCGACGAGCACCGCGCGACGCTGATGCTGAGCCTGCACCACATCATCACCGACTGGTGGTCCTTCGACGTCCTGCAGACGGAGTTCGCCGAGGCGTACCGCGCGGTCCGCGACGGCACCGAACCCCGGCTGAGCCGCCCCGCGATCCAGTACGCCGACTTCGCCGCCTGGCAGGGCGAGCTGGAGGCCGCCGGGGTCTTCGACGCCCGCCTCGACTTCTGGCGCCGCTACCTCGCCGGACCGCCCGGCCCGCTGACCGTGCCCGGCCACGGCAGCCCCGGAGCGGGCGAGGACGGCATCGTCCAGATCCGCTTCCGCGTCGACGCGGACACCGCCGAGGCCGTGCGCGCGCTGGCCCGAGCCCGCGGCGCCTCCGTGTACGTCGTCCTCATGACCGCCTTCGCGATCCTCGCCCACCGCGTCACCGGCGCCGACGACCTGGTGCTCGGCACCCCGGTCGCCAACCGCTCCGCCAAGGGCCTCGACCAGGTCATCGGGTACGTGATGAACGCGGTGCCGACCCGCTGGCGCATCGCCGACGACGACTCCTTCGCCGACGTCCTCGCCCGCTTCGGCACGGACTTCGCCGCGCTGATGGCCCACGCCGACCTGCCGGTGGGCCGCATCGTCTCCGCCGTCGCGCCGGAGCGCAGCGCGGGCCGCTCCCCGCTCTTCCAGTGGGTGTTCATGCACCTCACGGAGCAGCCGAGCGTCTCCGCCGTACGCGAGTTCGCCGAGCCCGAACGCATCCACACCGGGGGCGAGCACGACCTCGTCGGCGTGGTGCGGGACAGCGGCGACGGCATGGACGGCAGCTTCGAGATCCGCACCGACCTGTTCTCCCCGCAGGCCGTGCGCCGCTGGGCCGACAGCTACCTCGAACTGCTCCGGCAGATCACCGCGGAACCGACCCGGCTCGTACGGGAGCTCGACATGCTGCCCGCCGCCGAGCGCCGCCGCGTCCTCGCCCTGGCGGCCGGCCCCGCCGCGCCAGCCCCCGAGACCCTGCCGGACACGGTGGCCCGGCACGCCGCCCGCACCCCCGACGCGGTCGCCGTCGAGGGCGACGGCGTGCGCCTGACGTACGCCGCGCTGTCCGAACGCGTCGACCGCCTCGCCGGCCTTCTCGCCCGGCACGGCGCGGTCCCCGGCAGCACCGTCGCCCTCGCGCTCGGGCGGGGTGCCGCCCTGCCCCTGGCCGCCCTCGCCGTGCAGCGGGCGGGCGCCGCCTATCTGCCCGTCGACCCCGACTACCCCGCCGAACGCGTCCGCCGCACCCTCGACGACGCCGCCCCCGCGCTGCTCGTCACCGACGCGCGCACGGCCGCCGCCGGCGTACTGCCCGACCCGGCAGGGGCGGCCCTGCCGCGGCTCGTCCTCGACGACGACGTGTGCGGCGAGACGTACGAGGGCGAGCTCCCGCCCGCGGCGGACGGCCTCCCGGCCCCGGACCCGGCGCACGCCGCCTACGTCATCCACACCTCCGGCTCCACCGGCACCCCCAAGGGCGTCGTGGTCACCCACCAGGGCGTCGCCGCGCTCGCCCGCAGCCTCGCCGACCGCTTCGCGCTCGAAGCCGACTGCCGTGTCCTGCAGCTCGGTTCACCGGCGTTCGACATCTCGGTCGCCGAGATGTGCATGGCCTTCGGCCCCGGCGGCACCCTGGTCGTACCCCCGCCGGGCCCGCTCGCCGGCGACGCGCTAGGCCGGGTCCTCACCGAGCGGCGGATCTCCTGCGCGATGGTGCCGCCGTCCGTCCTCGCCACCGTGCCCGATGGCCCCTACCCGGCGCTGCGCGTCCTCGCGGTCGGCGCGGAGGCCTGCCCGCCCGCCCTGGTCGCCCGCTGGGCCGTCGACGGGCGCCGCTTCCACAACGCGTACGGGCCCACCGAGGCCACCGTCGCCGCCACCCTCTCCGCGCCGCTGACCGGCGACGGCACGGCCCCGCCCATCGGCACCCCCGTCGCGGGCACCACGGCCCACGTCCTGGACGCCCGGCTGCGCCCGGTGCCCACCGGGGTCGCGGGCGAGCTGTACCTGTCGTCGGCGGGCCTCGCCCGCGGCTACCTGAACCGGCCCGGCGCCACCGCCGAACGCTTCGTCGCCGACCCGTACGGCCCGCCCGGCTCCCGCATGTACCGCACCGGCGACCTGGTGCACCGCGACGACGACGGCACCCTGCACTACCTGGGCCGCACCGACGAGCAGGTGAAACTGCGCGGGCTGCGCATCGAGCCCGGCGAGATCGCGGCCGTCCTCGCCGATCATCCGGCGGTCGCCCACGCCGCCGCGGTCGTCCGCGAGGACACCGCGGGCCGGCCCCAGCTGATCGGCTACGCGGTACCGGGCCCCGGCCGCGCCGTCGACCCGAACGAGCTCCTCGCGTACGCCGCGACCCGGCTGCCCGCCCACATGGTGCCCGCCGACGTCGTGGAGCTGCCCGAACTCCCGCTCACCCACAGCGGAAAGCTCGACCGCGCCGCGCTGCCCGCGCCCCGGACCGCGACGGCGACCCGGGCGCCCGCCTCCGCCGCCGAGAAGGAGCTGTGCGCGCTCTTCACGCGGATCCTCGGCGTCGAACAGGCCGGAGCCGACGACGACTTCTTCCGCCTCGGCGGCGACAGCATCATGGCCATCCAGCTGGCCGGCCAGGCGTCGGCCGCCGGTCTCGTGGTGGCCCCGCGCGACGTGTTCACGCTCCGGACGCCCGCCCAACTCGCCCTCCACGCCCGCACGGTCGACGAGAGCGCCGTGGACGCGGGCGGACCCGACGACGGCACGGGACGGTTCCCGCTCACCCCGGTGATGCGCTGGTGGCTCGAACAGGGCGGCGACACCTGGGCGTTCACCCAGTCAATGGTCTTCCCCGTACCGCCCGGCACGGACCCGCACCGCGTCGAGAGCGCCATCCTGGGCCTGGCCGAACGACACGGCACCCTGCGGATGCGGCTGCTGCGGGACGAGTCGGCGGCCGAGGTCGCCGAGGAGCTCCCGGCCGGCGCCCACCTCGTGCGCGAGACCGTGGAGAGCGGCGCCGACGCCCTCGCCCTGGCGCGCGGGCGGGCCGCGGCGATCCGCCTCGCCCCGGAGGACGGCGAGATGATGCGCGCCGTCTGGTTCGACGCGGGACCACGGGAGGCGGGCCTGCTGCTCCTGACCCTGCACCACCTCGCGGTCGACGGCGTCTCCTGGCGGATCATCGGCCCCGAGCTGGCGGCCGCCCTGACGGGGGAGCCCGCGGGACCCGCGCCGACGGCCCCCGGCACCTCCTTCCCCCGCTGGGCCGAACTGCTCGCCGAGGAAGCCGTACGCCCGGAGGCCGAGGCCGAACTGCCTTACTGGGAGCGCCAGTTGACGCACGCGGTTGCGGCGGACGTGCAGATCGCCGGCGGGCGGGGCGCGGGCGCGCGGCGGGCGACCGTCACCGTCACCCTGCCCGCCGACCTCACCACGGCCGCGCTCACCACGCTGCCCGCCGCCTACAACTGCGGCCCCGACGCGGTCCTGCTCACCGCCCTGACCGCCGCGGCCGCCCGCCGCCGGGGCTCGGGCGGCGCACTCCTCGTCCACCTGGAGGGCCACGGCCGGGAGGCGCTGTCCCGCCCCGCGGACGTGTCCCGCACGGTCGGCTGGTTCACCACCCAGTACCCCGTACTGCTCGACATCGGGGAGGGGGGGAAGAGAGGAGAGAACGGGGAGCCCGGGGCGTCCGGGGCCACCGTGACCGGCGAGGCGCTGAAGTCCGTGAAGGAACAGCTGCGGGCCGTGCCCGGCGGCGGCATCGGCTGGGGCCTCCTGCGCCACCTCAACCCGGCGACCGCCCCCCGCCTCGCCGGGCTGCCCGCCCCCGACGTCCGGTTCAACTACCTCGGCAGGTTCACCGCCGACGACGCGGCCGGCGGCGAACTCCTCGACGGCGGACCGGGAGCCGTCCCCCTCGGCCACGCCGTCGAGATCGACGCCCTCGCCCGGCAGGACGCCGAAGGGCGGCCACGCCTGGAAGCCACCTTCTCGTACGCCGAAGGGGTCCTGGAGGAGGGCGAGGTGCGCGAACTCGCCCGGCTCTGGCAGGAGGCGCTCGACGCGCTGGTGCGCGAGACGGAGCGCGGCGGCCCCGTCGGCGCGACCCCGTCCGACTTCCCGCTCGTGGACCTCTCCGCCGACCAACTGGCCATGCTCGAAGGTGACATGGCCGGACTCCTCGGCGGGGACACCGGGACGGAGGACGCCCGATGAGCGGCCGCATCGCGGACGTCCTGCCGCTCACCCCCGTCCAGGAGGGCCTGCTCTTCCACACGGTGCGCGACGGCACGGGCCCCGACCCGTACCTGGTCCAGGCCCGCTTCCACATCGGCCCCGCCGTCACCGCGGAACGCGTACGGGGTGCCCTCAACGCCCTCCTCGAACGCCACCCCAACCTGCGCGCCTGCTTCCGGCACGAACGCCTCGACCGTCCCGTGCAGGTGATCCCGCACGCCGTCACCGTGCCGTGGACCGAGACCGACCTGACCGGCCGCCCCCCGGCGGAGGTCGAGACCGGCATGGCGGAGCTGCTCGCCGAGGACCGCACGCGCCGCTTCGACCCGGCCCGCCCGCCGCTGCTGCGCGCCGCGCTCGTTCGCCACGACGCGGGCCACGAACTCGTCCTCTCCTTCCACCACATCCTGCTCGACGGCTGGTCCGTCCCGGTCCTCCAGCGGGACCTCGCGGCACTCGTCACCGGCGCGAGCCTGCCGCCCGCCGTGCCCTACCGGCAGTACGCCCAGTGGCTGAGCCGCCAGGACCGGGACGGGGCCCTCCGGGCGTGGCGCGAGGCACTCGAGGGCCTGGAGCGCACGGTGCCGCTGGTACCGGCGGGTGAGGGTCTCGTGCCGGTGGGCGAGGCGCTCGTGCCGGAGGGTGAGGGTCTCGTGCCGGCGGGTGCGGCTCTCGTGCCGACGGGCGGGGCTTTCGTACCGGCGGGCGATGCTCTCGTACCGCCGGGTGATGGTCTCGTACCGCCTGGCGGGCCGAACGGCGCGAGGGGAAGCGCCGACGGGGAGCCCGACACGGTCCGGCTCCGGCTCACCGCGGAGCTGACCGCCGCCCTCGTGCGGCGCGCCGCGGAGACGGGTGTCACCCTCAACACCCTCACCCAGGCCGCCTGGGCCCTGGTGCTCGCCCGGATGACCGGCGCCCGCGACGTGGTCTTCGGCGGCGTCGTGTCGGGCCGCCCGCACGACCTGCCGGGGGCGGGCGAGATGGTCGGCCTGTTCATCAACACGCTGCCGGTCCGGATCCGGCTGCGGGACGGGGAGACCGTCGGCGAACTGCTCACCCGCGTCCAGGGCGAGCAGGCGCGGCTCGTCACCCACCACCACGTGCGGCTCGCGGAGGTGCAGCGGGCGGCCGCCGGACCGGCGGCCGCCGGACCGGCGAACGGCGAACTCTTCGACTCCGTCCTCGCGTTCGAGAACTTCCCGCGGGGCGCGGAGGACGCCGGGGACGGCCCGGAGACGGTGCGCGTGGTCGACGTCCACGACGCCACGCACTATCCCGTGACGCTCGCCGTCGTCGCGGGCGAGCGCATGCTCCTCGCGGTGAGCTGTCGCCACGGCATCCCCGCGGCGGCCGTAGCGGCCCGCATGGCCCGAGCCCTCGACCAGCTCACCGGTGACCCGGCAACCCCGGTCGACAGGATCGACGTACTCCCCGAGGCGGAGCACCGGGAACTACTGGCCAGGGCGGCGGGGACGCCGCACGACGGGCGGGCGGCCGAGGGGAGCGCTCCGACGTCGGCGACCGAACCGGCCACGGCGGCTGACCCGGCCTCGGTGATGGGACCGGCCTCGGCCACCGATCCCACCCCGGCCCCCGCCACCCTCACGGCCCGTTTCGCCGCCCAGGTCGCTCGGACGCCCGATGCCCCCGCCGTTGAGTCCGACGGCGACGTCCTCACGTACGCGCGACTGGACGCGGAATCCGGCCGCCTCGCCCGACGCCTCGTCGCGGCCGGGGTGGCCCCGGGCGACACCGTCGCCCTGCTGCTCCGCCGGTCGCCGTCCCTGATCGTCGCCCAGCTGGCGGTGGTCAAGGCGGGCGCCTGCTGGCTGCCCCTGGACCCGGGACAGCCGGGGGAGCGGCTGACCCGGCTCACGGCACAGGCGGCCGTGCGACTGGTCCTGACGGACGACGGCCCGCCCGCCCAACTCGCCGCGTCCATGAGGTGGTTGACGGTAAGCGGCACGTCCCCGGAAGCCGCGCCCTTCCGCGACCCCGCGCACCCCGAATCAACCGCCTGCGTGATGTACACGTCCGGGTCGAGCGGGGAGCCCAAGGGCGTCGCCGTACCGCAGCGGGCCATCGTCGAACTCGCCGCCGACCACCGCTTCGCCGGTACGGCACACCGCCGCGTGCTGCTGCACAGCCCGCACACCTTCGACGCCGCCACCTACGAGGTGTGGGTGCCGCTCCTGACCGGCGGCACCGTGGTCGTCTGCCCCGACGAGCCGGTCACGCCCGCCCTGTTGGCGCGGCTGCTGCCCGAGCGACGCGTCACCGCGCTCTGGCTCACCGCCGAACTGTTCCGCACGGTCGCCGAACTGGCACCCGAGGCACTGCGCGGCGCGCGGGAGGTGTGGACCGGGGGTGACGTCGTGGACCCGGAGGCGGTACGCCGCGTACGCGCACACTGCCCGGGTACCACCGTCGTGAACGGCTACGGCCCCACCGAGACGACGGTGTTCGCCACGGCCCACCCCGTCACGGGATCGGCCCAGGCCGGCCCGGTCCCGATCGGCCACCCCCTCGACGGCACCCGCGTCCACCTGCTCGACGCCCGCCTGCGCCTCGTACCGGACGGCTGCACCGGGGAGGTCTACATCGCCGGAGCGGGCCTCGCCCACGGCTACCTCGCCCGGCCCGGCGCCACCGCCGTACGGTTCGTCGCCGACCCGTACGGACCGCCCGGCACCCGCATGTACCGCACCGGCGACCTCGCCCGCTGGACCCGTTCGGGCGCCCTCGCCTTCGCGGGCCGCGCCGACGACCAGCTGAAGATCCGGGGCTTCCGCATCGAACCGGCCGAGGTCGAGGCGGCGCTGGCCGGCTGCCCCGGAGTGACCCGCGCGGTCGTAGCGGCCGTCCCCGCCCCGAACGGCGGCAAACGACTAGCGGCATGGCTGGTCCTCACCGACGACAACTCCGCCGCACACGGGGACGGCCCGGCCGCACATGGGGGCGGCCCAGGCGCGCCCGGTATCGGCCGCGCCGCGCACGGCCACGGCTCCGCTGCACATCACGGTGGCCCGGCCGCACCCGGGGTGGGCTCCGCCGCACACGCCCACGGCCCGGCCGCCCCCGAAAACGGCCCCGCCGCACCCACCCACGCCCCCGACCCCCTGGAGCGTGTCCGGCACGCCGCCGCCCGGCTTCTGCCCCGGCATCTCCTGCCCACCGCCTGGGCCCGGATCGACGCCGTGCCGTTGACCCCGCACGGCAAGACCGACCGGGCCGCCCTGCCCGACCCCGTCGCCGCCCCGGCCCCCTCGCGCGAGCCCCGCACCGGCCGCGAGAAGGAGCTGTGCGCGCTCTTCGGTGAGGCGCTCGGTATCGCCGAGGCCGGCCCCGACACCGACTTCTTCGCGGCCGGCGGCCACTCGCTGAGCGCGCTGCGCCTCGCCGGCCGCATCGAGGCGGCCTGGGGCGTACGGGTACCGGTCGCCACCCTCTTCGCGGCGCCGACCCCCGCCGCCCTCATCGCCCGCCTCGACGGGCCGGAAGACCCGGACACCGCCGACAGCCTGGCCCCGCTGATCACCCTGCGCGCGGCGGGCGAGGGGACCCCCCTCTTCTGCGTGCACCCGGGCCTCGGCGTGAGCTGGGCCTACACCGCCCTGCTGCCCCACCTGGACCCCGACCGCCCCGTGTACGCCCTGCAGACACCGGCCCTGACCGAGAAGGACCACCGGCCCTACGACAGCGTGGCCGCGCTGGCGGACGCGTACGTCGACCGTGTCCGGACCGTCCGGCCGCACGGCCCCTACCTCCTGCTCGGCAGGTCCTTCGGCGGGCCCGTCGCCCACGAGATGGCGGTACGGCTGCGCGCGGCCGGCGAAGAGGTCGCGCTGCTCGCCGTGGTCGACGCCATGCCCAAACCGCCGGAGACGGCCCGCACGCCGCTCCCGGCCCCCGTCGTCGAGGAGGAGGCCCGCCGCATCATGCGGGAGGAGGGCGCCGCCCTCGACGGCATCGGCGACGACCGGCTGGCCGCCCTGCCCCGGGCCATTGCCGGACACGTCGTCCTGGGCCGCGCCTGGCAGCCGTCCCCGTACGACGGGACCGTGACCCTCTTCGCCGCCACCCGCGACCCCGAGGCCATCCCCACCGCGACCAAGACCGAGGCGTGGCGGCGGGCCGCGGCCGCGGTCACCACGCACGAACTCGCGTGCGCCCACGCCGAGGTGCTCGACGCGGCACCCGCGGCCCGGATCGCCGCGGTCATCGAACAGACCCTCCAGGGAGAGTGAACCCAGTGGACGCAGCGAGCCCGGTGGACGCGGACCCGACGGGCCCCGGGGCGACGGGCCCCGGGACGACGGGCCCGGCCGAGGACGCGGAGAAGTACGTGGAGGGGGCGGGGGACATGAAGGAGTCCGCGAAGGAGTACGTGAAGGAGTCCGTGGAGGAATACGTGCAGGGAGCGGGGGACGTGGACGACACGGAGGAGTACGAGTTCCCCGTCTCCGACGCCCAGAGCCGCCTCCTGGTCCTCGACCGGATGAACCCCGGCACCGCCCAGTACAACGTGCCGGCCGCCTTCGCCGTGCACGGCCCCTTCGACGCCGGCGCGTTCGCGTACGCGCTCGACGCCCTGGTCGCCCGTCACGAATCCCTGCGCACCGTCTTCCGCACCGCGCCCGACGGCACGCAGACGCAGATCGTCGCCGCCACCGGCCGCGCCCACCTCACCGTCGAGAAGGACGTGGCCGCGCACGAGGCCGACGCGCGGCTGCGCGCCGACGCCGCCCGGCCCTTCGACCCGGCGGCCGGACCGCTGCTGCGGTGCACGGTGTACGCACTCGACGACGGCAGCCACCGTGTGCTGCTCGTCGCCCACCACCTGATCTGCGACGGCTGGTCCCTCGGCGTCATCCTGCGCGACCTCTCCGCGGCGTACGCGGCGTACGCGACGGAATCGACAGGATCGACGGACTCGACGGAATCGACGGACTCAGCGGGAGCCGAAGGCCTCCTCCCCGAACTCCCCCTCCAGTTCCCGGACTTCGCCGCCTGGCAGCACGAGCGCCGGGCCCAGGGCGGCTACGCCGACGCCGTCGCCCACTGGGCCGGCCGGCTGCGCGGGGCGCCCGAGGTCGTCTCGCCGCCGCCGGACCGCCCGCGTCCCGCCGTCCGCTCGGCGGCGGGCGGCAGCGAACGCTTCCTGCTGACCGCCGCGGTCCGCGCGCGCCTCGCCGCGGCCGCCCGGGACCGCGCCGCCACCCCGTTCATGGCGCTGTTCGCCGCGTACGCCGCCTTCCTCGGCCGGCTCACCGGCCGCGACGACCTCGTCATCGGCTACCCCGTCTCCGGACGCGACCGTCCCGAACTCCAGGAGATGGTCGGCATGCTGACCAACACCCTGGCCCTCCGTGTCGACCTCTCCGGAGACCCGTCGTACGGCGAACTGATCGGCCGCGTCCGCGCCGCGCTGCTCGCCGGACAGCCGTACCAGGACGCGCCGTTCGAGGCCGTCGTGGACGCCGTCGCCCCGTCCCGCGACACCAGTCACGACCCGGTGGTGCAGCTCGTCTTCGCCTACGACGACGACACGGACCTCACCCTCGACCTGGCGGGCGCGCGCGTCGAACGCCTCGAACTCGCCCTGCCCACCGCGAAGTTCGACTTCCACCTGCACGTCGAGCGGTGGGGCGACGGGACCGGGGGAGGCGACGCCGAGGGCGACGGGGCCGGGGCCCGGGATGAGCTGGCCGCCCAGTTCATCTACCGCAGTGACCTCTTCGAGGCCGCCACCGTCCGCGGCTGGGTGCGCAACTTCGAGACGCTCCTCGATGAGGCCCTCGCCCGCCCCGACGCCCGGCTCTCCACCCTCGACCCCGTACCGGCCGACGAGCGCGCCCGCGCCGTCGCCGCCGCCGACCGCACCGCGGAGGCCGCACCCACGGACCGCCTGGTGCCCGACCTCATCGCGGACGTCGCCGCGGCACGCCCCGACGCCACCGCCCTCGTCTGCGGAGACGTACGGCTCACCTACCGCGAACTCCTCGCCGCAGCCGACGCGTTGGCGTCCCGGCTGCGTGCGGCCGGAGTACGCCCCGGAGTCCGGGTCGGCCTGCTGCTGCCCCGCTCCCCGGAGATGGGCATCGCCGCGCTCGCGGTGCTCCGCGCGGGCGGTGCGTACGTCCCCCTTGACCAGGCCCACCCGCACGCGCGCCTCGCCCACATGGTCGAGACGTCCGGTACGTCCCTGCTCGTGACGGCGGCGGAGACGGCGGACAAGGGGGCGGGGCTGGGCGTACGGTGCGTGCGGGCGGACGCGGAGCCGGTGGGCGGGGCAGAAGCGGAACCGGGGGGCGGGGCAGCGGTCCCGCCGGCCGGTCGGCCGTCTCCGCAGGACCTCGCGTACGTCCTGTTCACCTCCGGCTCCACGGGCGTGCCCAAGGGCGTCGCCGTCGAGCACCGCGCGCTGCTCAACCTGACCCGGGCCGTACGCCCCGCCTTCCCCGTCACCGCCGACGACCGCGTGCTGCAATTCGTCTCGTTCGGCTTCGACGTGGCCGTCTCCGACCTGTTCTTCCCGTGGGTCGCCGGCGCCGAACTGCACATCGCGCGCGACGACGAACGGCTCGGCGAGACGCTCTACGCCCGGCTGCGCGACTCACGCATCACGTACGTCTTCCTGCCGCCGTCCGCCGCGATGCTGCTGCCCGACGTGACCGGGCGCCTGCCCCACCTGCGGACGCTCGCCGTCGGCGGCGAGGCCTGCCCCGCCGAACTCGTCGAGCGGCTGAGCGAGCCGGGCCGCAGGATCCTCAACGCGTACGGCCCGAGCGAGGCGACGGTCTACGCCACCACCGCCGACCTCGTCCCCGGCGAACCCGTGGTGATCGGCCGCCCGGTGCCCGGCGCACGCGTCCACGTCCTCGACGACCGGCTGCGCACCGTGCCGACCGGCGTCACCGGCGAGGTCTACATCGGGGGTGCCTCGCTGGCCCGCGGCTACATCGACCGGCCCGGCATGACCGCCGAACGCTTCGTCGCCGACCCGTACGGCCCGCCCGGCTCCCGCATGTACCGCACCGGCGACCTCGCCCGCATCGACGCGCGGGGCCGCCTGCACTACCTCGGCCGCTCCGACTCCCAGGTCAAGCTGCGCGGCATCCGCATCGAACTCGGCGAGATCGAGGCGCTGTTGGCCGGCTCCCCGGACGTGGCGGTCGCCGCGGCGGCCGTACGCGGCAAGGGCGCCGAACAGCGGCTCGTCGCGTACGTCGTGCACCGGGACGGCGCGACACCCTCCGACGAGTCCCTGCGCGCCCATCTCGCCGAGCGGCTCCCCGGCTACATGCTGCCGGAGGTCTACGTCCACCTCGACGAGCTCCCGCTCAACCGCTCGGGCAAGATCGACCGCGCCCGGCTGCCCGAACCGCCGGGCGAGCGCCAGGAGTCGGGCCGCAGCTACGTGGCGCCCCGCACCGCCACCGAACGCCGTCTGGCGGACATCTGGTCCCGCGTACTGACCCTCGACCGGGTCGGCGTCCACGACAACTTCTTCGACCTGGGCGGCAATTCGGTCCGCTTGCTCGGAGTACTCACCGCACTGCGGGAGTCGGCCGGGGGGACGGGGGAGCGGTCGGGTCCGGCGGAGCACGCGGGCTCGGGGGAGCGGTCGGGTTCCGGGGAGCAGGCGTACTCGGGGGAACGGCCGGGTTCCGGGGGGCAGGCAGCCGTGGGAGATCGCCCGGCCCCCAGGACCGACGACGACGGTTTCGGGCTGCCGGACCTCTCGCTGGTCGACCTGTTCCGCCTCCCCACCGTCGCCGCGCTCGCGGCACACATCGACCGGGCCGCAGAGACCTCCGGCGGCCCCGCCGACGCCCCCTCCGGCACACCCGTCGTCGACACCTCCGACGCACAACGCCGGGGCGACGACCGCCGCGCACGCCAGAACGCCGCCGCACAACGGCTCCGCTCCAGGAAAGGCACGCCACGATGACCGAGCCCACCACGCCGGCCACTCGGCACACCGCCGCCGCGTCCGCCGCGTCCACGCCCGAGGCGACCGCGGACGGGGCCCCCGAGACCCACCGGGCCCCCGAGCCCCCCTTCTCCCCGGCCTCCGACGCCGAGCTGGACCCGGCCCTGGAGTCCGCCATCGCGATCGTCGGGATGAGCGGCCGGTTCCCCGGCGCCCCCGACCTGGACGCCTACTGGGCGAACCTGCGCGACGGCGTCTGCTCCATCGTCGACTTCACCGAAGAGGAGCTGCTGGCCGACGGCGCGGACCCGGCCGAAGTTCGCGGCCCCGAGTACGTGCCCGCCAGGGGCCACCTCGCCGGCGCCGACCGCTTCGAGGCCGGCCTCTTCGGCTTCAACCGCACGGAGGCCGCCGCGCTCGACCCCCAGCACCGGCTCCTCCTGGAGACCGCCTGGGCCGCCCTGGAGGACGCCGGCCACGACCCGCTCGCCGCGCCGTCCCGCACCGGCGTGTACGTCGGCGGCAGCCCGACCGAGCACATGCTGGCCGCCCACACCGACCGCCGCCTCGCGGCCCAGCTCGGCGCGCTGCAGATCCGCATCCTCGCCGACCGGGAGTTCCTCGCCCCCTGGATCTCGTACCGCCTCGGCCTCGAAGGGCCGAGCATGACCGTGCAGACGGCCTGTTCGACCTCGCTGACGGCCGTGCACCTCGCCGCCCAGGCGCTGCTGCTCGGCGAGTGCGACATGGCGCTGGCGGGCGGCGTCAGCGTCGACACCGTACGCAGGCAGGGGTACGTCCATTACGAGGGCGGCATCTTCTCCGCGGACGGCCGGTGCCGGCCCTTCGACGAACAGGCGGGCGGCACCGTGCCCGGCAGCGGCGTGGGCGTCGTCGTCCTGCGCCGCCTCTCGGACGCGCTCGCCGACGGCGACCCGATCCGCGCGGTCGTACGCGGCACCGCGCTGACCAACGACGGTTCGGCGAAGGTCGGCTTCACCGCGCCCGGCGTGGAACAGCAGACGGCGGCCGTGGTCGAGGCCTGGTCGGCGGCGGGCCTCGAACCGTCCGCGGCCCAGTACCTGGAGACCCACGGAACGGCGACGGAACTGGGCGACCGAGTAGAACTGGCGGCGGCAAAAGCGGCGTTCACACCCCACTCCCACCCCCACCCGACCCCGGACACGCCGCACCCAACCTCCCGTATAGGAATCGGCTCGGTGAAGTCCAACATCGGCCACCTGGACGCGGCGGCGGGCGTGGCGTCGCTCATCAAGGTGGTGCTGATGCTGGAGCACGGGACGCTGGCACCCACGGTCAACGTGACCCGCCCGCACCCCGAACTCGCCCTGGACAGCACCCCTTTCGAGGTCGTGGACCGCACCGCGCAGTGGCCGAGCCCGCCCGGAACCCCGCGCCGCGCGGGCGTGAGCTCGCTCGGCATAGGCGGCACGAACGTCCACGTGGTCGTGGAACAGGCCCCGCCCCGCACGCCACACAGCGGCACCGCCACACCCGCCGGAGGCACCCACCTCCTGCCCCTCTCTGCCCGCACGGAGACGGCCCTCACCACGCTGGCCGCCAGACTCGCCGCGACCCTGCGCGCACCGGACGCCCCGTCCCTCGCCGACGTCGCACACACGCTGCGCACCGGCCGCACCCCCCTGGACGTACGCGCGTACGTCCTGGCCAAGGACCGGGCGGAGGCGGCGGAGCGCCTGACCGCGCTGGCGGAGGGCCGCGCGAACCACGAGGACGCCACCGCTGCCGCCCCCGAGGTTGACGGGCTGCGCGAACTCGGCGACGTATGGCTGAAGGGCGGCACGGTCACGTGGCCGGAAGGCCCCCAGGCCCCGGAAGCCGGCCGCAGGGTGAGCCTGCCGACGTACCCGTTCGAGGGGGACAGCTACGGCGCACTGACTCTGACGCCAAGGCAGCACGCCGAGCCCACGCTCACGCGGAACGCAACCGACATCGCTGCAGACGTCGATGCCTCCCCCAAGGCAGAGGAGACCGAGAACCTCCCCAGGGCGATCGCCGAGGTCCTGGCGGAGGCACTGGGCCTGGACCTGAACGCGGACGGCACCATCCCGCCGGAGACGACCTACTTCGCCGCGGGCGGCGACTCGCTGACCGCCGTCCACCTGGTCGGCAGGCTGAGGGACGACTTCGGCATCGACGTACCGATCACCCTGTTCCTGGAGGAGCTGACCCTGCGGGAACTGGCCGACCGCATCATCGGCGCGAAGGAGCCGGACGCGGCGGAGGACTCGCTCGACGCGCTCCTGTCGGAGTTCGAGGCGGAGTGACGGACCCGGCGCGCGGGGTCAGGGCGCGACGGCGCCCCGGCCCCGCAGCGAGGCGGCCACGAGCTCGGTGACGTACGGCAGATGATCGTCGAGGAAGAAGTGCCCGCCGGCGAGCACATGGCAGGAGAAGCCGCCCCGGGTCTCGCTCTCCCAGCCCCGCACGCCCTCCACCGTGACGCGCGGGTCGGCGTCCCCGGCCAGCGCGACGATCGGACAGTCCAGCGGCGGCCCGGCACGGTGGACGTGCTCGTCCAGAAGCTGATAGTCGGCGCGCATGGGTGGCAGGATGATCGGCAGCAGCTCGGGGTGGGCGAGGAGTTCGTCGGCGGTACCGGACAACTTCCGCATCTCGTCGACGAGTTCACGGTCCGACATCTCCCGCACCGGCCGACGCTCGACGGCGGGCAAGGTGGGCGCCTGCCGGCCGGAGACGAACAGGGCCACGGGAGGACGCCCCGCACCGGCCATGCGCCGCGCGGTCTCGAAGGCGAGCACCGCCCCCATGCTGTGCCCGAACAACGCCGTCGGCACACCGTCCCGCCACCCCGGCAACTCGGCGAGCACGGCGTCGACCACATCGTCGGCCCGCTCGGCGAACGGCTCACTGAACCGCTCCCGACGCCCGGGATACTGCACCACCAGCGGATCCACGACCCCGGAGACGGCAGCCGACCACGCATGGTAGGAACTGGCCGAACCCCCCGCATGCGGAAAACACACCATCCGCACCCCAGCCTCACCCGCAGGATGAAACCCCCGCACCCACTCACCCACATGCAACCCCTTCCCCACAGAACAACACCACCCCCATCCAACACGCCCCCAAACCCCCACCCCCCACCAGCCCACCCCCACCCCACGGAACACCACCCAGCCCCGCCACGTCAGGATTCACGCCACGGGACCGACTCTGCTCCGTACCCGTGAGTTCATCACTCGGGCAGACGTGAGCCGGGTGCCCTTCACTCCAAAAGGATTTCCTCGGGGCGCCGGCTGGTGATCGGCACGCCTTGCGCGTAGAGGATGTGGTTCAGGCATGCGGCGAGGTCGCCGCCGTGATCGTCGCGGGCCATGCTGCGCAACTCACGGGCCAGGTCCGACCCACTGATCAGGACGACGGGATACTGGTCCTCCACCATCTCGAGCTGAGCGGGCTCCGAGAAGGACCCGGTGGTGACGTAGACGCCGATCCAGCCGCGGCGCAGGCGGGCAACGACTCGTGCGATCTGTTCCGCGGATATGAGGCTGTCCGGGCGGATGCACTTGGCCTGGCCCAGGACGACGAGGCTGGTACCGGCAAGGCCTGCGCCCAGGTCGATGCGCCCGACGAAGTCTGCTCCCCCGTCCCCTGATCGTCGGGTGATCCAACCCTCGCGGTAGGTGTGACCGGCCCCCCTGAGTACGCGAGCAGCGACCGCGGAAGCAACGGCTTCGAAGTCGTGCTTGCGTCCGTCGAACTGTCGGTAGATGAGCTGGAGGTCCTCGTAGCGCATGCTTCCGGCCGGCGGACGCTGCTCACGCACCTTGGTGATGCGTGCGCGAGCGACGCGCCGTCGAACTCGGGGGAGTGCCGAGTGACCTCGCTTGACCCACTCGCGCCAGGCGCGGGGGGCCTTGGCGAGCGCCTCTTGGTCGGAAACCGTCGCGGAGCGGCGAGCTGTGATCCAGTCCCAATCGACCTGATCGTTCTCGGCGGTCAGGTCGATGACGGCGACGTCGTACACGTAGTTGGTGAACGTGGTGTGCTCGTGACCTGCCCATTGAACGATCCGCTCGGCACGCTCTATGACTCCGACCCCGCAGAACTCCACGAAGCCCTTGACCCTGCCGTCACGCGACACCGCACGAAACAACAACAACGGGGCCGCGCCGGCGCGGGCTTCGGGTGTCGGAGCCTGGTGTTCATCGAAGGCACCCAGGAGTGCGGCGTTCCCGGTGGTGGTCCCCGGGGGCTTCGTGATCCCGGCTTTGTGGTCCCCGAAGTACCGAACGTGGCCGTTGTCGAGGTCGAACACGTCGTGCCAAGGAGTCTGCTCGCTGCCGGCCTTCCATGGGCTGGAGCGGATCAGGATCGCCGGCCGACGCTGCCTTCCGTCTGCCGTGACCTTGGCCATGCCATTGATGCCTGCCTCGAGCAGCGCCTTCTTGTGACCTGGGGCGTCCGTGACGTAGTGGAAGTTCGCGTATCCGTCGAGCACAGCGTCACTCGGATCCTTGGCACTCGCATAGCGCAGCACCTGTCCGACCCGCAGCATCTCACCCATGACACCCCTCCCCATGCCTTGCGAGAGTGTGATCCTTTCACGGAGGGAACCGGGTGCCCAGAAAAGGCGGACCGTGACGTGAACGCCCCTGCCGACCCGCTGGTGCGGCCGAGTGCGTCGCAGAAACGGCAGACGCTGTAGATGCCCACCCCTCGTCGTCGCGGGCGGCCTTTGCCGGTACCGTCTTGGAACGCGATGGAGGCAAGGGGGGAACGAGTGACGTCCCAGGTGGTGTCGTACGAGCTCGACTCGAAGACGCTGGTCCAGTTCGAGATCGAGCCGACGGACGATTGGCAACCGGTCGGTACGGGCCCTGTGCTGAATCGTGTTCAGGACTCGGTTCGCCCGGCCGTGGAGGCCGCACGCACAGTACTGGATCAACTCGTGTGTCTGCGTCCCGATGAAGTCGAGGTGACCTTTGGCATCAAGGTCAATGGGTCTGCGAACTGGCTGGTCGCCAAGGCTGCCACGGAGGCGAACTTCGGTGTGAAGCTGACCTGGCGGTCTGGCTCGGAGCCGGATGGAGGCGAGGGCGGAGAGACCCTGAGTGAATGACGCTGCTCTCCGACACGGACTGAGCCCCGCGTCGGATACCTGGGTCACGGCCGTTCACCTCAGCGAGGGAGATACCAATCCCCGCGGCGCGGGGTTCCTCATCGACGCTCGCCGGGTGCTGACGTGCGCGCACGTGGTGCACACCGGCTCGGTCGTGTGTCCGGAACTGTGGGTCGCGTTCCCGAAGGCCGAGGAGCTGATGAACCGACGGATCAAGGTGCGCGAGGTCGTGGCTCCCACAGCAGAACTTCAAGACCGGCAGGACGTCGCAGTCCTCGTGCTCGAGGAGTCGGTATCCGCGGAGTATGCCGCTCCTCTGCTCCGTCCACCATCGAGGGAGTTGGTGGACAAGCGGTGGTGGGCCTTCGGTTTTCCGGACGGGATCCTGGGCGACTCGTCGGGCGGACTGATCGGAGAATCCCTCGGCTACGGCTGGGTGCGGTTGGACAACCGTGTGGGCGACGGCGTTCAGGGCGGCTACAGCGGCGGTGCTCTCTGGTCGGCTGACTATGGGGCCGTGGTCGGGCTGGTTGCTCAAGGGCGAAGAAGGGACGGCTATGCACGGGCCGTCACCATGCGGGCCGTCGATGTTTGTCTGCCGGATCAGCAGCTCCACTTGCTCACTGACTGGTCCACCGAGGACGCCGGCGACGTCGCTCTGTCCGCATGGGGCTGGACCCTGTCCAACGATCCGGAATCGGGGAAGCATTGGCACCCCAGGGCCCGAGGAGTGGGCTCGGATGCTGAGCGGGGGTTCCGCTTTTGCGGCCGAACTGCAGCGTTGAAGGTCATCGTCGAGTGGATCACCGATTCGGCATACGACCATCGCCAAGTCCTGCTCGTCACTGGCTCCCCAGGTGTGGGCAAGTCGGCGGTGTTGGGACGGATCGTCACCACCGCCGACCCGGAGATCGCCTCGCTGCTACCGGTCGACGACGACGCGGAGCGCGCGCCGATCGGCACGGTGGCTTGTGCGGTGCACGCCCGGCACAAGACGGCATTGGAAGTGGCGCGGGAAATCGCCACCGCGGCCTGTGCACCTCGCCCCGATGAGGTCGAGCAACTACCCACTTTGCTGCGGGGAGCCCTGGAAAATGGCGTATCGAGCCGTTTCTCGATCATCATCGATGCCTTGGACGAGGCCCGTACGCCGGCCGATGCACGGGCAATCATGCGGCACATTGCCGTCGCGACGGCAGAGACCTGCGCCGATCTCGGAGTTCGGGTCGTCGTCGGGAGTAGACGCACCGACGACCGCGGCGACCTCCTGGCACCGTTCCAGACTGCACTTCGGATCGTCGACCTCGACGATCCCGACTACTTCGCACAAGAGGATCTGGCTCGGTACGCGTTGGCGACGCTGCAGTTGTCGGGCGACGAGCGACGCGACAGTCCCTACGCGGACGGGGCAGTCGCCAAGCCCGTGGCTGACCGGGTCGCCGAGATGGCCCAGGGCAATTTCCTGATCGCGGGTCTGGTGGCGCGGACCCACGGCCTGCACGATCAGCACCCCGTGGACATTGCGGAGCTGCGGTTCACCACGACCGTTGATGCGGCATTGCGCGACTACCTCGCCCGTCTGCCGGATGTGGAGGGGGTGCCTGCGCCGGACGTACTCACCGCGTTGGCCTATGCGGATTCCCCGGGGCTTAGTGTGGATTTGTGGCATACGACGATCGAGGCGGTGAACGGGTCTGCTCCTACTCTGCGGGAACTGAGCAAGTTCGCCCGCACGTCCGCTGCCAGTTTTTTGGTGGAGTCGAGTGATCCCGATGCCGTCACCGGTAGCTTTCGACTGTTCCACCAGGCGTTGAACGAGGCGCTACTTGGCGATCGGGCGGCCGCGGGAGCTCTCGCCGATGATGAGGGCCGCATCGCCAGAGCACTGATGGGCCTGGTGTCGTCCGGTTGGCACAATGCGCCCGAATACCTACTGCGTTCTTTGCCGCGTCATGCAGTACGTGGGGGACTTCTCGACGAGTTGCTGGAGGACGAGGGATACCCCCTCCATGCTGATCTGCGCCGTCTCGTTCCTGCAGTGAAGACGGCAGCTTCGGCGGCGGCGCGTGCCCGTGGCCGTTTGCTGCGGACAACTCCTCAGGCGTTGGACGCATCGGCGGCGGATCGGGTAGCGCTCTTCAGCGTGACCGAGGCACGTGAGCACTTGGGACGCAGCTATCGCGACAGTGCCGTGCCGGCGCCTTATCGAGCCGTGTGGGCCGTTGGGGCGCCTCACACGGAGGAGATCGTTTTGGAGGGGCACACTGACTGGGTCAACGCGGTCTGCGTGATTGCAGCGGAGGGCCGCGTCGTGCTGGCCAGTGCGGGCAATGACGGCACCGTGCGGTTGTGGGACCCGGAGACCGGCGAGGGAGTGCGGGTCTTGGAGGCTCATGCGGGTGCGGTCAGGGCGTTGTGTCCGTTGCCCACCAGGCAGGGCGTCCTGTTGGCCAGTGCAGGCAACGACGGCATCGTTCGGCTGTGGAACCCGGACACCGGCGACGCGCGACGCGCCGTTGAGGGCCACGTCGGCTGGATCACTGCGCTGTGCACGATCGACGTGGATGGGCGGACCCTGTTGGCCAGTGCGGGCAATGACGGCACCGTGCGGTTGTGGGACCCGGAGACCGGCGAGGGAGTGCGGGTCTTGGAGGCTCATGCGGGTGCGGTCAGGGCGTTGTGTCCGTTGCCCACCGGGCAGGGCGTCCTGTTGGCCAGTGCAGGCAACGACGGCGCGATTCGACTGTGGGATCCAGGGACGGGGGACGTCGTCCGGGCCCTTGAGGACGGCTCCGACTGGATCACCGCGTTGTGCACGGTCGACATGGACGGGCGGACCCTGTTGGCGTCGGCGCGCATCGATGGGCTGGTATACGTGCAGGACGTGGCCGGTATGCCGGTGTGCACGCTTGAGGGTGCAGACGGCCCGATCACCACACTGTGTCCGGTAGAGGTGGAGGGGCGAACCCTACTGGCTTCGGTTGGCAACGACAGGCTCATCTACCTGCAGGATGCCCTGACCGGCGATTCGGTACGTGTGCTGGAGGGACACACTGATGTCGTGCAGGATGTGTGCGCAGTAATGTCGGAGGGGCATGCGTTGTTGGTGTCGGCCGGCAATGACAATACGGTCCGTCTGTGGGACACGGGAGCCCCGGGTCAGGTGACAGTGGTCGAGTCCCTGGAACCGGTCGAGGCCCTGTGCCCCATCGAAGGGACGTACGGAGTCCTGCTGGCGACCCTCGGGCACGGGGACACATTGCGTCTGTGGGACTCGCGAAACGGAGAGACCCGCCACACGTTCAAGACCCGCATCGGCACTGTCTCCGCGTTGTGCACCATCGACGTGGATGGGCGCAGTCTGTTGGCTTCAGTGGACAGTGACCGTTCGATCCGACTCTCAGATCCAGACACAGGTGGGGACGTGCGCGTCCTGGAGGTCGGCGATTGGTCGGTCAGGGCCCTGAGCTCGGTGGCGACGGGTGGGCGCACCCTATTGGCGGCCGCGGACGACAATGGGGTCGTTCGTATGCACGACCCACGCAGCGGCGAAATCGTGCATGTCCTGCCGGCCGAACGAGAACGGGCTGTGTTGGGTCTGTGCTCCGTCATGGTGGACGAGCGGGCGTATCTCGCCACGGCCTGGGACGACTATGCCGTGGCCTTGTGGGACATCGAGAGCACGACTGTGGCGCACCGTCTGACCGGTCACACTGACTGGGTGCGTGGGATGTGCGTGATGACGGTGCGGGGACGCACCCTGTTGGCCACTGCCGCCGAGGACCGCACGGTGCGCCTATGGAACCCGAGCACCGGCGAAACCGTGGCCAGCCTCGAGGGACACACCGCCGGAGTGAGTGCGGTGTGTGCCGTGGTCCTGGATACCCGTACGGTTCTCGTGTCCGCCGGTGATGATCGTACGGTCCGTCTGTGGGACCCGGAGCTGGCCCACGCCACCGAGGTTATTCCGGTTCGCTCACCCGTCCGGTCCCTCGCTCCTCACGGCCGCCGTGTATTCACCGGCCTTACCGACGGGCTTCTGGCCCTGGATCTGCGCTGAATGGGGGTTTCGTGGCGATCTCCAATCTCTCGACAGGTGAGGCCTGCCGACTCGTGTCGTATGCCGGCTTACCCACACGCAGGGCCGGCTGGAGCGTGCCGTAGGAGTGCGAGACCCTGTGTATACGACTGACACCGGGCACCATGAAGGACCAACTAAGCTGCAGAGCACGGCATACCAAGGCGAACGCGTGCGCGTCCTCGGCGCGTGGTGCAGCAACGGCAGCACAAATTCGAGAGCCGAGCCCCGTGTGAACGGGCCGGATGAGGCGGATGAGAGCGGGGGGAACGGTCGACTCACATGACAGATGAATTCGACGATATGTATGAGACGTTCAGGGCTCTCCTGGATGCTTTCCCTCCTTCAGAATCCGTCAAGCGGCTGGAGCAGTTCGGCATCAGCTCGGAAATTGTCCAGCAGATCCGTGAGCGACACGAGCAGCAGACCATCCGAATCCGGGAGCGGGAGGAACCGCGTACGATCGTCCTCGGCAATCGATATACGTGGTACACCGGTCCGCAGGCCAAGGACAAGTGCTGGCCTGCGGTCGTGGACCGACTGCGCAAGGACGGCTGGCCGGATCCTGCGATCACTCATCTTGACGCTTCCTCCAACCGTGTCGTCTCATTGCTGAACCACCCCAAGGAGCGTGCGTTCTCCACCCGCGGTCTAGTGGTGGGTCATGTGCAGTCCGGCAAGACGACCAATTTCACTTCGGTCATGGCAAAGGCCGCTGACCGCGGGTACAAATTGTTCATCGTTCTGGCTGGAATTCACAATGGCCTGCGCCGCCAGACTCAGGCGAGGCTGGTCCAGCAGCTTGTTGAGCCCAACCCCTCAATGTGGTCCCAATTGACGGGATCGGCCAAGGACTTCACTCCGCAGGAGAATCCAGCCTCCTACTTCGGGAAGAGCAACAAGACCCGCGTGCTGTGCGTGGTGAAGAAGAATGCGACGGTACTGCGCAAGCTCGTCCGGTGGTTGGAGAAGGCATCTGACTATCTAGAGGACTGTCCTGCACTGATCATTGACGACGAGGCCGACCAGGCCACCGTCGCAACGAAGTCAATCAATCCGTTGATCATGGGCATAACGAAAAGCCTGCCGCGGTCAGCATACGTCGGATACACGGCCTCCCCCTTCGCGAACCTTCTCATCGACCCCAGTGCAGCGGATCTTTACCCGCGGGACTTCATCGTCAGTCTTCCTAAGCCTGACCATCACTTCGGCACCGAGGTCCTATTCGGACGATACGCGCTCGACGGCGATGGACCTGACGAGGTGGACGATGGATACGACATGATCCGTTCGGTGCCGGATGATGATGTGCTCTGCGTGCGTCCCGTGAGAAGAGCTGACGCCGAAGGCTTCGAACCCGTACTAACTGTCACGCTGCGCCGAGCAGTGAAGTACTTCTGGCTGGCCACCGCCGCCCGACGAGTGCGCGGAATCGGTAATCCGCACAACACGATGCTGATTCACACCAGCGTCAACACTGCTGTGCACAAGAGCTTCAAGAAGCCGCTCGAGCAGATGCGTGAACGTGCGGTTGATCTGCTGAACAACAAGGAGTATTTGGCTGGGCTTCGGGAGCTGTGGGAGGAGGAGACAGTCCGCGTTCCGGCCGAAGACTTCGGGGAACGGAAGGTGGAGTTCGAAGAGCTGTTGGCCCATTTGCCGGGTGTAATCGATCACTGTCGGATCGTGATGGACAACTCCACCAGCGAGGACCGTCTCGACTATGAGAATGGCCCCGTGGTAGCCATCGCGGTCGGCGGTAACACCTTGTCCCGGGGCCTCACTCTGGAGGGTCTCTCGGTCAGTTACTTTGTACGCGCCGTGTCTGCCTATGACACGTTGTTGCAGATGGGGCGCTGGTTCGGCTTCCGCAACGGCTATGCCGACCTGCCCCGCATCTGGATGACCGATGAGTTGGCCAAGTGGTTTCGCCATCTGGCCACGGTCGAGGCGGAGATGCGGCGCGACATTGACGTTTATATGACTGAGAATGAAACCCCCCTGACCTTCGCCGTGCGTCTGCGCACGCACCCGGCTTTGCGGGTGACGGCAGCTGCCAAGATGCGCGACGCCGTTACGGCAGCATCTTCGTACGGAGGTCAGCGTATTCAGACCCACTACTTCCACACCGACGCCGACTGGCTGAACACGAATCTTGAGGCGGCCCGTGCCCTGGTCGTGAAAGCCGCCTCAAATTCCCCCAAGATCGACGAGCGCCCCGAGGAGGGACGGTACGTCTTCCACGATGTACCGCACGAGGCCGTTACGCATTTCCTGACCAGCTACCAATTCCACGAGGAGTCTCTGCACACCTCGGAACTGATCGTTGGCTACATCAATAAGCGAGTGGCAGCGGCCGGCTCGCTGCGGCGGTGGAATGTCGCCATCGTGGGCACGCCTCAAGGCCGCCCGGGTAACGACTTCACTTTTGCTCCCGGGGTGACCGTGGGGCGCACCGTTCGATCACGTCTGAATGTCTCCGGTCCTGCGGACATCAAGACTTTGATGAGCCCTCGGGACGCCGCCGTAGATCTGGAGGGTTACCAAACTACCTGGACCGAGAGGGACTACAGGCAGCAGCGCAGATCCCAACAGCCCAACAACGGGCTGCTCGTCCTGTACCCCATCGACAAGACATCTGAGCCTCCCTCCAGAGAGCGACCGGCGTCCTCCTCGGTGCGAACGGGAAAAGAACGCGTCGCCCTGGACGCAGAAGAGCATGTCATCGGCGTCGCACTGGTTTTCCCCGTACCTTCGGGTGGTGATTCATCCGTGGAGAGTTACGTCTCTGCCAACTTGTCCAAGGTTCCCATCGAGGACGAGGATTACAGCTTCCTTGACAACGAGGAAATTTAGCCTGTAACGCGTCACTCCAGCGGTCGGGGGCGACTCCCGGACGGGCTGTGCGCAGAGGACTGCCGCTAGCCGAACGGTGTGAAGAGAGTGCCGTATCGACCGAGGGCATGGCTCTAGGGATCAAGTAATGCCGCCGAGCTCCGCGCCCAGGCAAAGTACTCGAGGCGAGTTCCCTCTCGTGCCCTCCATGCTTGAGCGAAACTGCCTCGCCCCCTCAAGGAGATCGACGATACTGCTCATATCTTCCACAGAAATAGGATTGGGGAGGCTCCACTAACCCCTACGCCAATCCCGTTCGCTTCGCCTTCAACGGATGGATGGCTCCATGCTGACTCTCGCGGCTTGGGGGCGTTGGATTAGCCGACGTGCTCGTACTTGGGTCTGCCTCGGGCGGGGCGACCTCGGGCCTGAGCCGCCGTGCCCTCCTGAGGAGTGGTCGGACGGCGGGCCTCGACTGAAAGGTGGGGCCGGGCAACGCTCCAAGGTCCTGTCCACAAAAAGTCCGCGGAGCCGCGACTGCACATACGCGAAGACCCCGGCCTCAGCGTTTCCGCTGGTGACGGGGTCTTGGACACACTTGCACAGTGTGCCCCCGGCAGGATTCGAACCTGCGCACACGGCTCCGGAGTGAATGCCGGATTGGGTCTGCGGACCCTCGCTGACCTGCGGCGGAGCCTGGCCCAGGGTGTGCCGCGACACAGAGTGTGTCGGAGGTGTGTCGCGAGGAGTCCAGAGGCGGGGCAAATGAGGAAGTCGCCTCCGGCTCCTACGCCCTTCGGGAGTCGGCTCCGCCGACGGGCTGCAACACCCCGGGTGTTGCAGCTGCTTGTGTGTCCGCCTGCTGCCGTCCCGCTGGGCAGTGCTTTTGCGAGTCACAGAGGTGACGCTAACGGGATCACGAGACGCTAGCGGATCTTTGCTTGACAGTGCCCCTGGTTGGACGCGGTTGCTCTGGTGAAACGAGCGCTGTTCATGACGATTCGACCGGTCATTGATGACATTCACACGGGCAGATCCCACTCCCCGGACAGGAGTCCGACGTAAACATCTGGTTGACCAGCCCACGATCCTGGAGTGCGGACAGCAAGCGGATGAATCCCCCAACTGAATCCCTGTCCCTGACTTTCCCGTCGAACGCCGTTGTCGCCAGTTGCGCGCGTGCCTTTGGGAACGCGCAGGCGAACTCGGCAACATGCCATGCCAGTCGACTGTCTAAGTATTCGATGACTGGATCACGGCCAGTACCAAGGCGGCCGGAAGCGAGTGAAGTCCGCCCAGCTTCAACACGTTCGAAGCACCACAGCATCGTGTAATAAGCAGCGAAATGCAGCCGCATCGTATTTGCATCGCTCAAATCTGGAGTCATGCCGTGTTGATGGCCGTAATGGAGTCGCGCCATGCTGTGACGAACAGCCACCGTCTCGCCAGAATTGAGCTCTTGGAGCAGGCTCCGGGCGGTCTCAAACCGGGACCGCCGATGCTCCGTCTGATGAGCCCGTACTGCTATCGCGATTGCCGCCAACGCCAGCACGGAGGACGAAATGGCGGATATCGCCGACCAGTCATTCACAATCATTGGCCCCCGATCAATAAGTCGACTTCATCGGATGCTTAGTGCTTGTGGCGGCAGGCTGGCGTAAGCGTGGCGACGTATGGCGGTGTCGATTTCCGTGTGGCGCATGTATCTGCTTCCGCTCAGTAACCACTGCTGCCCCTATGGAACCACCAGCACTAACAGCCGCACCGGGGACACTTGTAGCTGCGCCGATCGGTGCTGCACACCCGAGTCCATGCTTGGCATTGTGTACCGGTTGTGGCGCTGTAACCCTCAGGCTTCGGGAACTACCTCGACCGTCGTGCTCCGCTGTCAGTAGTGACTCTTACGGTTGCTTCACCAGGTCGATGGAGGTCAAATGCCGGAAGGCGTCAGCGAGTTCCAATGGTGGTGGACCAAGGTGCGCCACCCGAGGGAAGAGAAGCTCTTCCTGTACTACACGAACAGCGCGCGTACGGACTGCAAGGTGATCCAGGTGTGTGATCGGGGCGGGCTCGATCACGCGATCCTGATCTGGAACGTCTGCCACGACTGCCGGTTCGGGATGATCGCGAAAATCTCGATCAACGATGATTGGCAGCGTCAGGGCCTCGGGCGACGGCTTGTGCTGTGGGCCTTGAAGGAAAGCCCGGGCTACGACTGGGTTACTTCGGGCCAGTCGCCTGAGGCGCAACAGTTCTTCCCGGCCATGGCGCGGGAGACCGGTGCGGCCTTCACCAACAGGGGTAAGTCGTGCGGACACCTTGATATCGGGAACCGGTCTTACCTGCGCCCTCGGGTCCTAACGGACATCTGAGGGTCATCAGGCCGGACACCCCGGACAGCTACCGTTCTAGCTGTCCGGGGTGTTCTTGCAGGTCAGGACCATAACCGGACAGTCGGACAGCTCGGACACCCCTGTCCGGAGCCGAGCTGAGCCGCTCTTGGCGATGACACTGGACGGGCGATACTCCGCTACTGCGGCAGGAATACGGGCTTCTCTTGGCCGAGCACGCGCAGGTGCCCCTGGTATTCCTGAGCGGTTGGCTCGGAGCTGCGGCGGAGCGGTGGTCATTGGTCGTTGTTGGTGGTTGCCGGTCCCTGTCGGACGGCCCACAGGCGGTCCAGCCAAACCCCAGGAAACGCGAGTTCAGAGACCCGGACACTCTGTCCGGGTCTCTCTGTTCCGGGCCCCTCACCCTGGTACCGAGGCGGGCAGAGGTCGATGCCCGCTACCAGCCCCATCACCAGCTCTGTACCGTGAACCTGGCCCCTCACCACCAGTAGGAGGCAAGACGCAATGCGTGGTCTTGGAGATCACCTCAGCATCGGCGAGCGGATCGCGTTCTACCGTCGGCGTCGTGGCCACACGCAGGAGGTCTTGGCCGGACTTGTCGGCATGAGCACCGACTGGTTGGCGAAGATCGAACGAGGGAAGCGGAAGCCTCCCCGTATCGACATGCTCGCCGAGCTGGCGCGCATTCTGCGCGTGCCGCTTGGGGACCTGCTCGGGCAGACCGTGCTCATGGAGGACGAGCGGCAACAGGACGACGTGCCGGCGGTGCGCGACGCCCTCATGAGCCCGCGCCGACTGTCCCGCTTGCTCTTCGGTCCCGAGGCTGAGACGCAGCTTCCGACACCGGCTCCCGTGGCTGTGCGCGTAGAGCACTCCTGGAACGACTACCAGGGCGGCCGTCTTGGCAGCGTCATCGCGGCCCTTCCGGGGCTGCTCCAGACCGCGCAGGAACTGGAGGAGCGAGCGGCACGGCGCGTTGAGGATCGCGGCGACTGCTGGGCCGTGTCCGCCCGCACTCACCACCTCGCCGCAACGACGTTGGCGAAGATCGGCGAGTCTGACATTTCTTGGCTCGCCGCTGAACGCGCGATGCGAGCCGCTGATGAGTCGGACAACCCACTCGTGCTCGCGTCGGCAGCGCGTTCCGGCACGCACGCCCTACTCGCCAATGGCCGGTACGACGATGCCCTAGAGCTGGGCAACACTGCTGCTGCGTGGTTGTCGTCGCAAGTCACCGAGCACGATCCGGCAGCGCTGAGCTTGCTGGGCATGATTCACCTGCGTGCCGCCGTAGCGGCTGCTCGCCACCAGGACCGCTCCATCGCGACTGGGCTGCTGGACCGTGCCGAGGAACTCGCGGACGACCTCGGGTCCGATGAGAACTACTGGCAGACCGGGTTCGGGCCCACGAACGTGGTGCTGCACCGCTTGTCCATCGAGCTGGACCTGGACAACATCTCGTACGTGGTTGAGAAGGGTCGGATCAACGTCGATCACATGCCGCAAGAGCGCAGCGTCTCGCACCGCATCGACTACGCGCGGGCGCTGTCGCTGGCCGGGCAAAGTGACGAGTCCTTCGTTGAGCTGCGGACGGCTGAGCGGACGTCTCCGCAGCTCGTACGCAACAATCCGAGGGTGCGCGAGACGCTGCGGGACCTGATCAAACAGGCGCCCGTTTCCAGCGGTTCGCGTTCGTCCGAAGTGTTCGTGATGGCTCAACGATGCAAGGCGGTGCAGTGAGTTCAGGCAAGCGTGGGGTTCTCGGAGTCGTTGGGTCGGCGGCCGGAGGCGTAGAGGCGCTGCGGACCGGTCTCGTAGAGCCAGCGATTGAGCGCGGATGGCAGGTGGCCGTGACGCTCACGCCGACCGCCGGGCAGTGGCTTCGTATCAGCGGTGAGGTGGAGCGACTGGAAGAGGCCACGGGGTCCCCCGTCCGGGACGAACCACGGCTCCCTGGCGAGGCCCGGCCGCACCCGCAGGTGGACTGCTTCGTGGTCGCCCCTGCGTCGGCCAACACGGTGGCCAAGCTGGCCATGGGGCTGATGGACAACCAGGCGCTGACACAGGTGGGCGAGGCGATCGGCACCCTCGCGCTGCCGGTCGTCGTCTTCCCTCGGGTGAACGCTGCGCACGCTCGCCATCCAGCGTGGAAGCACCACATCGAGGCCCTTCGGTCCGGTGGAGTGCGCGTCGTCGACGAGCCGGACGTGTGGCCGCTGTACGAGCCGAGGGAAGCGCCGGCGGGGCGGGACCTCCCGTGGGGCGCGGTACTGGACGCAGTGGACGCGAGCATCAAATGACAGGTCGTCAACCTGCCTGACCTGCACGGTAAAAGGACCCGGACACTCTGTCCGGGTCCTTTGCCGTTCACGGCCACATGCTCATTGGCATGTCAGGCATCAACGAGCAGCGCGGCGAGCTGCAAGACATGTCACCTGCCGAACTCGCCTTGATCAAAGCGAGTTTGAGGGAGGCGCGCGCCACCGTGGAACGGCTGGTGGAGCGCACCGACAAACTCACGGTGAGGGTGGAGTCTCACTACCGACGATCCGCTCAAGGCGGTCCAGTCGCTCGCCGAGTACGCGCAGGGCGTCATGGATCGCGCTGAGTTCAGTCGCCAAGGCGGTGAACGCGGGGCTGCTCCCCGGTTCGGTGCCGAGGGGGGCGGACGGATCGCGGACGAACGTGCCACGGCCCTGCTGGGAGAGCACAAGCCCTTCGTCCCGAAGCTGGCTGTACGCGCTCTGCACGGTCATGAGCTGAACGTGCAGTTCCTTGGCAAGCGCACGGGCGGCGGGGAGCCGGTCGCCGGGCTTGTACTCGCTGTCAGGGTCCGTGATCTTCGCGCGGTACTCGGCTGCGATCTCCTTGGCCGTCGGCGGCTGCTTGGGCGCTTCGGGGCTCTCATCCATACCCCCGAGCGTAGCCGGACCTAGGTCAATCTCCGATTCCTTCGGTGGGACTGCTTGACAGTCAGATTGACATGGGTCAATCTGAAATCACGACGGAGCGAGAGCCCGGAAACGGGCTCGCCGGTCTACTCGTAGCTGCTTGACCTGCACGAATGCATGTCGCGAGTCCCGTTCCTCGAACGGGAGCCCTAGGGGTTACCTCGCTCGCGGGAGTGTCCGTTCGTTGAGAACTGAACAGTGTGCCAAGTCGACGGGGTGAGAGCCCCCGTCCCCGCAACGGTCCGGGTGATGACCGCCGGCGGCCACTTTGTGGCAGGCGAACCTGTCCTGTCCGCGCGTCAGCTCTGGAGAACACCCCTGGGGTCCCTCCCTTCATTTGTGGAGGTCAGCCCCTTGGATGCCACCTGATGCGCGCCGCCCTGCTGGCGTCAGAGCAGTGACGATGACGCGCTTTCAGAACGTCCGCCCCGATGGTCGTAGGCCGGGTTCGACTCCCGTGCCGGGGCACGCACCGCGCTCCCGCGCTACTCGTTCCAGCCCGTCACAGATCAGGGAGAAGGCCCCCGTGTTCGCATCGCTGTTCGTCCTGCTCTACGTCGCTCACCTGCTGTCGGATTACCCGCTCCAGACGGACCACCAGGCCGCGCACAAGGCCGGGGCGGGCACCTGCGGATGGCGGGCCAACCTTTCCCACGCCCTGACCCACGTCGGCGTGACTCTGGCCGCGCTCGCGGTCGGCGCTGCCGTGCTCGATCTGGACCTGAACTTGATCGCGGTGGCGGCCGGCGTTCTCTGGATCGGCACCACGCATGCGGTCATCGACCGGCGTTGGCCGGTGGCCCGCTGGATGGCGTTCGCCCGGCAAGCCGGGTTCGCCCAGCACGGCGGTGCCGCCCACGTCGACCAGACCGCGCACCTGACGGCCCTGGTCATCGCCGCCCTGGCCATCGCCGGTCTGTCCTGACCCACACCGCTCAATCGCCCCGATGGTCGTAGGCCGGGTTCGACCCCCGGCCGGGGCACGCACCTCCGTCGCATTCGCGGCTCGCTCATCGCACATACGCCCGGCGGCAGGAATCCCCAGCAAGGTCGCCAACCGCCGGGCTCTCCCTGTTCCTTCGATTCAGGAGAGCGCTATGCGTTCGTACATCGGTTCTCACCAGGTCGTCTCCGCTGACGACTACATCGAACTCGCCCTCGGCACCCCGGTCGACCTGTGGCTCGGGATGGAGGGCGAGAGCGCGGAGGAGCGCGCGGCCCGTCAGGATGCGGCGCGCGACATCCTCGCCGACAACCCGCACCTGGTTGACGACGCAACCCGGCTGGCCGCCGAAGCGGTCGACGCGTACGTGCCGGAGCTGGGCAACGTCGTCCCGCTGGCCCGGCCCGTGGCGCGCCGCCGTGGCGCCCGTAAGGGGGTGGCGGCATGAGGTCCACCGCTCCTGCTCCCGAGGTCCTGAGCGACCACAAGGGCGTCCCGCGCCCGTTCCTCGACATGCCGCTCGCCTACGAGCAGGCCCGGTTGGGGATGGCCTTCCATGAGGCCGGTCATGCTGTGCTGGCGATGGCCTACGGCATGACCGTGCACACCAGCGAGGTCATCGCCTGGATGCACGAGAACGACACGTGGGCCGTGACAGGCAACACCGCCTGGCAGGCGAACAACACCCCGGTGTGGCGCTTCGCCGCGATGGCCGCCGGCGGTCAGGTCGCCCAGGTCAACTACCTGATGGCCTACGGGCTGTGGACGCCGGAGCGGGCCGCGGCCTGCGCCGCCGTGCACGACCGTGAGCAGGCCATCGACACCCTCACCGAACTCGGTTTCGCCATCAGCGCGGACCACGTTCCCCAGGGCGGCAAGTCCTGGTCGATGGTGCGCGGGATGGCCCGCCGCAAGGTCGCCTATCTGTGGCGCGAGATCCGCACCGTCGCCCACGCCATGGACCAGCACACGGTCCTGACCGGCGACGAGATCGCCGACCTGACCGGCCTGGTCAACCCCTCGTTCGCTGAGGAGGTGGCGGCGTGAACCGGCCTGCTTCCTCGTTCACGATCTCCGGTTCCCGCGCCGCACACCTGGCGGGTGCCGCGCTGTCTGGGCAAGTGCTGGGTTTCGATCCGGCGCCGGATCCCGGTCTGAGGGAGGCGCTGTGCAAGGGGATGGAGCCGGAGGTGTTCTTCCCCGAGCGCGGGGAGCGCCGCACCGCGGCGCTGGCTCGCGAGATCTGCGCACAGTGCCCCGTCATCGCGGCCTGCCTGGAAGACGCGTTGAACAGCGAGCTGGGTGTCAGCCACTCGCACCGCTTCGGGATTCGGGGCGGCAAGAGCCCGGAGGAGCGCTACGCGCTCGACTCGCTCGTCGGTGACCCCGCGCCGCGGCCGGCCGCGAAGGCGAAGCCGGTGAGGTCGAAGCGGGAGCCGGTCAGGTGCGGGACGCGCCGCGGCTATCAGCGCCACCGCCGCAATGGTGAGCAGGCGTGCGATGCCTGCCGGTACGCGAACGCCGCGGCGGATCGCCGCCTGCGGACCACGGGTTCCACGAAGGAGGTGGCCTGATGACCACGACAGAGACGACGCGTGCGCAGGTTCCGCCGCTGTCCCGTTCCGAGACATGGCTGTTGGGTGCGGTCGCCGTGCTCGCGGCCGGGGTCGGTGGGCTGGGTCTGGCTTCCTCGTTTGAGGCGGTGTCCGCGGCCGGTGCCCGTTGGGGCTTCGCGTCCCCGTGGATGCTCCCGGTCGGTATCGACATCGCGATTCCGGTGTTCACCGCCGCGTTCCTGCTGCTGATCCGCACGGACATGCCGCTCGGCTGGGTGCGGTTCGTGCCGTGGGTGCTGACCGGGGTGACGTGCTGGCTGAACGTCGCGGCCGGGCACTCGCTGTCGGCCAAGCTCGCGCACGGCACGATGCCGCTGCTGTGGGTGGTCCTTTCCGAGGTCGCCGCTCACGTCTACGCCTCCCGCATCGGCGCCGTGACCGGCAGGCGGATGGAGAAGATCCGCCGCTCCCGTTGGCTGCTTGCCCCGCTGTCGACGTTCGCGCTGTGGCGCCGGATGACGCTGTGGGAGGTCACCTCCTACTCGGAGGCGCTGGGGCGTGAGCGGGAGCGGCAGTTGGCCCGCGCAGACCTGCGCGAGCGGCACGGCAGGCGGTGGCGTTCGAAGACCCCGCGCCCGCAGCGTGTCCTGCTCAAGCTCGGGGAACTGGCCCCGGCCGGTGAGGAGCTGCCGCCCCCGCCGGTTGCCGAGGAGCCGACCCCGGCCCCGGAGAAGGCGCCCAAGACGCCGCGCAAGCGCCCGGCCAAGCCCAAGGCAAATAAGGCCACGCGGACTCCGGCTGAACTGCTCGCCGAGGCCCGCGAGACCACCACTGAGTGGGCGGATGACGCGATCAATGCCGAGGCGATCCGCACCACGCTGCACTGCTCGGCGGCCAACTCTCGTGTGCTGCGCGACCTGTTGCTGAGTGAGCGGGCCGAAGGCCGTCGTCTGCACCCGGTCACCGACTCCGAGCGTGAAGCGCGTGAGGGAGCGGCGGCATGACGTCGTTGACGTTCGCCAAGTGCATGGACCCGTCCGGCGGCCAGTTCGGCATACCGAGCTACCCGTGGCGCTACGCCCCCAAGGGCTTCGCGACCCGCCGCCAGCTCCGCGCGCTGGGGCTGCGGCCGGGTGGTCAGCCGGTGGCCGCGCAGGTGCTGCGCCCGCGCTACCGGCGCGACCCGCTGGTCGCCTACCTCTATCGCGTCGACCGCGCCAAGCCGGTGCGTCCCATGACGCCGGGCAAGCGGGCCGCGCTCGCCAAGGCGATGCGCGCCCGCCGCACCTGCCCGGCCTGCCAGAGGGACGCCGGATACGTCATCCCCAGCTCGCTGGGAATGTGCGTGCCCTGCGCCTACCCCGAGGAACAGTGCGCCGCCTAACCCCGCCGCTCAGTCAACGAGGTGATGGACCGTGCCCAAGAAGACGCCGCCCGGTGAATGCCCGCAGTGCTGGGATCACGCGCACAACCCGCGCGTGCACCGCCACCTGCGCCCGCGTGAGGACTGCCCGCAGTGCGTCGACCACATGATCAACGGCTGCCCCAACCCGGTGCCCAGCAAGTCCCGCTGGTGGTGACCGGGCCCCAGGCCTGTAGCCACCGCATCCCAGCTCGTACCCGCACGACGGGCCCGGCCGCCTACCTCTCACAGCGTCGGCCGGGCCCGCCAACCCTCCATCCCTGGAAGGAAGTCTCAGTGAATCACCCCGACGACAACGAGCTGTTCAACCGGCTCGAAGCCGAGATGAAAGCCGACTCCGGCACCGACGCCAAGGGCGATGTAGTCGACCTCGACAAGGCCCGCACCGCGCGTGCCGAGTCGGCCGACGCCAAGCCGACCGGGTCGGGCGACTCTGCCCCCTCCGAGTCGGGCGACCCGGAGCCGACCGGGTCGGACGACGGGTCGCCGACTCTGGTCGACCGCCGCACCCCGACCGAGTCGGGCCCCGGCCTCATCGACCGACTGCGCAACTCTAAGCGCCTGGACGTGATCCCGGCGTGGGCGAAGTCGGCCGCCGAGTTCAAAGAGGCGATGCGCTGGATCGCCGGACACGTCGGCCACACCCTCGCCTTCCACTCGGTTCGCGTCCCGATGCTCTACCTGCCCAAGCTGGTGTGGCGCTCCCCGAAGGGCGTGATCAACACCCTGAGCCGGATCGGCCGGTGGGCCATGGACACCGAAGGGGAGCCGCTGCGGCAGGCTGAAGCGCGGCGCGAGAACACCGAGTTGTACCTGAAGCTGTCCAAGCAGCGCGATCGCCGCGTTCGCCTGCGCATGGTGCTGACCGTCATCGGCGCTGTGTTCGCCCTCGGTATCGCGCTGTTCCTGGCGTTCGGCGCGGCCCCGCTCACTCAGCTCATCGCGGCCACGCTCGCGGTGCTCGGGTTCGGGATCGCCGGGGCGCCGGCCGATGCGCCGCTCGCCACCCGTGCCGTGGTGAAGACCGAGGTGCAGAAGCTGACCAGCGACATCGTGGTCAAGGCGATGGCGTCCATCGGCATCGGCCAGATCGCGAGCGCGGTGGCCAAGGGGCAGGACGGCATCCGGTTCGTCGCTCCGATCACCCGCGAGGGTCCGGGCTGGCGCGCGGACATCGACCTGCCGCTCGGGGTCACGGTCGCCGACGTGGCCGACCGCCGCGCCCGGCTCGCCTCCGGCCTGCGCCGCCCGCTCGGGTGCGTGTGGCCCGACGCCGACCCCAACGAGCACGAGGGACGGCTCATCCTGTGGGTCGGGGATAGGGACCTGTCCAAGACCGGCATCGTGAAGTGGCAGCTCGCGAATGCCCGCCGGCACGACATCTTCAAGCGCAACCCGTTCGGCATCGACCCGCGCGGCCGTGCTCAGTCGGTGCCGATGATCCAGCACAACATCCTGGTCGGGTCGCTGCCCGGTCAGGGCAAGACCGCCTCCGTGCGGGTGCTGGCCTGTGGCGCTGCCCTGGATCCGTCCGTGGAACTGTGGCTGCACGAGAACAAGGGCACCGGCGACCTGGACGCCCTGGAGTGCATCTCCCACCGGTTCGTGTCCGGCATCGACGACGACTCCGTCAAGTACGCCGCCGACTCCCTCAAGCTGCTGCGCGAGGAGGTCATGCGCCGCGCGGCCGTGATCAAGAAGCTGCCGCGTGACCTGTGCCCGGACAAGCGCATCACACGCCAGATCGCCGACAAGCGCTCGCTCAAGCTGTGGCCGCTGGTCGGAGTGTTCGACGAGTGCCAGAACCTGTTCGCCCACCCCAAGTACGGCAAAGCCGCTGGTGAGGACGCCGAGTTCATCATCAAGCTCGGTCGCGCCCTCGGCGTGATCCTCGTGCTCGCCACGCAGCGGCCGGACAAGGACAGCCTTCCGACCGGGATCAGCGGCAACGTGTCCATCCGCTTCGCGCTCAAGGTCGCAGGTCAGGTCGAGAACGACATGATCCTCGGTACGTCGGCGTACAAGAACGGCGTACGCGCGACTTCGTTCCGGCCGGAGGTCGACGCAGGTAACGGCTACCTCGCCGGGGCGACCACGCTGCCGGTTGTGGTGCGCACCGCCTACCTGGACGACAACGCCACCCACGCTGTTGCGCAGCGCGCCCTCGCGCTGCGCAAGGCCGAGGGCACGCTATCCGGGCACGCGCTCGGCGAGGACACCGCCGCGGCGGCCGGGCCGTCCTACGACCTGCTCGCCGACGTTGCCGCGGTCGTGCCCGTGGCGGAAGAGCGGGTGTGGAACGAGCGGATCGCCGCCCGCCTGGCCGAACTGCGGCCCGAGGTCTACGGCGGTTGGAAGGGCGAGAACGTCACGTCCGCGCTCAAGCCGCACGGCATCACCACCCGCGGCATCGCCGGGACGACCGACGACGGAGAGCGCACCACCCGGCGCGGCATCGTCCGCGCCGACCTCACCAAGGCAATTGCACAGCGTGACGAAAACCGGGGCGCTGCCTGACCTCGGATCGCTGCTACCGGTAGCGGGGTGACCTGCTACCGGTAGCACCCCCGCTAGCACCCCAAATAGCACTCCATCAGGGATCTAGCGGATAGCAGCCCACCTGCGGAAACCCCGAAAACCCCGAGAAAGAGGCTCTGATGACCCTCACGCTCGCTGCTATCGCCTGCCTGCTCGTCGTCACGCTCGGTTACGCGTCGGTGTGTGCGGGCAGCCCGTTCGGGACCTGCCGCAAGTGCGGCGGACTCGGCTTCGCGCTCCTGACCGACCGCAAGGGCAAGCCCAAGCGCGGCAAGCGATGCCGCCGCTGCAAGGGCCACGGCAAGCGGATACGCGTCGGCCGCTGGATCTTCAACCGCGCCCAGCGCCTGTACCGCGACGGCACCCGCACATGAGCACCCTGCTCCGGCTGCTGACTGCGGCGGCTCTCAACTCTCCGAAAGGAGTGCCCACATGGCCGTGACCGTCTCGATGGTCGCCCTGTTCGGCCTGGTCCTGTTCTTCCTGCTGCGCTCTCGCACGCTCGGCTACGGCGCCGCGTTCATCGCCGTGATGTTCGGGTTCTTCCTCGCCTCCACCGGCGCCTCCGGACCGATCAACTCGCTGACCGCCGACGTCATCGACTCCGTCAGCTCCATCGACTTCTAGGAGCCCGACCCGTGAACGAACAGATCATTGCCCGGCACTGGCTCGCCGTGATCGCGCCCAAGGCCGCACCCGCGATCGCCACCTCCACCGTGCTGATCCTGGCCCGCATCTGGAACGCCAACGGCGCCGAACACAGCGTCGGCAACGCCGTGCTGATGACCGCGCTGGCCCTCGCGGCCGGGGCGGCCGGCGTCTTCGCCTCCACCGGCTGGGCCGGAGACAAGACCATTGCCGGAACCGCGTTCGCCACCTCCGGCGCCCTCGCCTTCACCGGCATCGCCGGATACGCCGACGGGCTCGCCCTGCCGTTCCTGCTGTGGGCCCTGGCCACCGTGCTTGCGTACGCGCTCGCCGCCCGGTACTGGCGCACCGACCGCCGCGCAAGCGTCGCCCACGAGCGGCACGTCGGCGTACGGCGCGCAGAGCACGCCCATATCGAGCGTGTGGAAGCGCTCAAGGCCGGAGCGCAGATCGAGGTGGCCCGCTCCGGCGCTGCGTACGCCGAACAGCTCGCCACCGCGATGCTCACCCGCGCCGCCCTGCCCGGCTTCAACCCCAGCGCGCTCGCCGACGCGGGCCTGCCCCAGCTCACCCCCGCCGACACTGACAAGGAGCACTGAGCGATGTTCGAGATCCGCATCATCTGCCGCGAGACGGAGACCACTGCCGTCGTCTCGGCACTCGACAAGGCCTTCAGCTACGACGAATACACCCAGCGCCCCGCCCGCGAGTCGGGTCGTGTCCGGCTCTACCTCAGCGCGGTCCCGCACGCGGAGCCGGTCAAGGAGCCGTGGCCGACGCCGGAGCAGGCATACGCGCACGCCCCCAGCACCATCCGCGAGATCGGCTGGACCTGCGAGCGGGCCCGCAGCTACGTCCACCGCGCCAAGGTCGACCGCGAATTCTGGCTCCGCAAGGCCGCGTTGCTCGACCGCATCGCGCTTAGCGACGCGATCAACGACGCCGACGAGATGGCCGTGGAGGCTGCCCGGCGCCTGCGCGCCATCGACGCCGAGTACGAGGGCGTGCCCGGCGACCCCGACCGCGAGAGCCCCGAGAACCTGCGCGGCTACGTCCGCCAGGAATACGCCCACTGGCTCCGCACCGACCCCGCCGCTCGCAGCGCGGCGGACCACCAGAAGTAGCAACGCCGCGGCGGCAGGAATCCCCAGCAAGGTCGCCCCGCCGCCGCGGCTCTCCCTGCCCGTCCGAAGACAGAACAGGAGAACCCCAGGATGCCGCATCCTGTACCCTCTGCCCAGCTCGCCTCCGCGCTTCACGCAGCGTCGCGAGGCTGGCACGCCTTCCCTCTCGTGCCCGGTGACAAGCGCCCGGCCGTCTCCGACTGGGAGACCCGCGCGACCCTCGACCGGGACCGCATCACCCGCGCATGGTCCGCGGGCGCCTTCAACGTCGGGATCGCCACCGGCCCTTCGGGCCTTGTCGTCATCGACCTTGACCGGCCGAAGCATCCCGGCGACACCCCGCCGGCCGATTGGGCAGAGCACAGCGTCACCGACGGAGCCGACGTGTTCGCCGTGCTCTGCGAGCGCCACGGCCAGCCGTTCCCCGACGCCACATACACCGTCCGCACCTGGAGCGGCGGCACCCATCTCTACTTTGCCGCGCCCGAGGGTGAGCCCCTGCGCAACACGGCCGGGGACAGTGCGCGCGGGCTCGGCTGGAAGGTCGACACTCGCGCGTGGGGTGGCCTCGTGGTCGCCGCGGGCAGCGTCTTCCGTGGACGCTCGTACGAGGTTGTCCACGACGCCCCTGTGGCGCCCCTCCCGACATGGCTCGCCGAACTCCTCCGACCGGCCCCCTTGCCCCCGCAGACGCCCATTGCGGTCGCCCTCACCGGTCGCGGCCGGCGTACCGCCTTCCTCCGCTCCGCAGTCAACGGCGAGGTGGAACGCGTCGCCAGCTCCGGCCCGCACGAGCACAACAACAGCCTCTACATCGCGGCCGTCGCGCTCGGCCAGCTGGTCGCCGGAGGTGAGTTGAGCGAGGCCGACGTCACGGGCTGGCTGCTCTCGGCCGCGCTCCAAGTCGGCCAGAGCGAGCGCGAGGCCCGTCGCACCATCGCTTCCGGCCTGCGGGCCGGAGCACAGCGCCCCCGGACGGTCGCCGCATGAGTGCCAACCCCATCCCCCCACTGCACCTGTACTCGGTTCCCCGTGACGCCGAAACGGCGCCCGTGGCGCCGCCCAAGCAAGAGCGTCCGCGGACCGCATGGACTGCGGACCAGCTCATGGCCGCCGAGTTCCCGGAGCCAAAGTGGGCCGTGCCGGGCATCCTCGCCGAGGGCGTGAGCCTGCTCGCCGGGCCGCCCAAGGTCGGAAAGTCCTGGCTCTCCCTCGGGCTTGGCCTCTCGGTCGCGGCCGGAAGCCAGGCTTTCGACTCGGTACCGGTCCAGGGCGGGCCCGTGCTCTACCTCGCCCTGGAGGACACCCCGCGCCGTCTTCAGACCCGCATGGGCAAGCTCTTGGGTGGCCAGCAGGCGCCCGCCGGTCTGACGCTGGTCACGGAATGTCCGCCCTTTCCCCAGGGCGGCAGCGAGGCCATCGCCGGATGGCTCGACCGCAACCCCGATGCCCGCATGGTCGTGATCGACGTGTTCGCCAAGATGCGCGGCCAGTCCCCACAGGGCGTGTCCGCCTACGACGCGGATTACGTCGCCGTCGGCTACGCGAAGCGGCTCGCGGACCACTACGGCATCGCCGTGGTGCTCGTTCACCACGTCCGCAAGATGGCCTCCGAAGACTTCCTCACAGAGGTCTCGGGGACCAACGGCATCGCGGGCGCGGCCGACGCCACGCTCGTCCTCAAGCGGGCTCGCGGGCAGGCTGACGGCATCCTGCATGTGACCGGTCGCGACGTGAACGAAGCCGAATACGCGCTCTCGTTCCAAGAGGCTTCCGGCGCCTGGCACTTGCTGGACGGCCCGGCCACCGATCACACCGTGAGCGATACCCGCGCCACGATCCTGCGGTTTGTCCGGGCTCATCCCGGCGTGAAGCCGAAGGACATGGCGGGGGAGCTGCCGCAGGTCGACATCGACACGATCCGCCGGACGTGCAGCCGCATGGCCGATGCCGGGCAGCTCAGCAAAGACGCCGCTGGCCGGTACTACCCGGACACGGACGCCCGGACACAGGGTGGGCAAGAGGTGTCCGGGCTGTCCGGCTGTCCGGTTACCCCACCTGAGCTGCAAGAACGACCCGGACAGCTCCAAGAGGAACTGTCCGGGCTGTCCGGCCCCAGCGCAGCCGAAGGGATGGCCCGATGAGTACCCGCACGGTCGACGAGAAGATGACCATTGCGGAGGTCATCGAGGAACTGAAGGTCGCGCCGTCGACCTTCTACCGGTGGCGTCAGCGCGGGAAGGGACCTCGCTCCATCAAGCTCCCGAACGGCGACGTGCGTATCCGGCGCTCGGAGTACGAGCGCTGGCTCGCGGAGCTGGAGGACGCTGCGTGAGCACTCAGAACAACACCCCGGCCGGGAGCCCTCGCGGGTCTGCCCGGCCGGGCTTCTCCTTCAACGTGAAGCTGTGGAGCATCTCGAAGACCGGCCGAAAGTCCCGCCCGTGGCGGCTCCGTTGGACCGTAGCCGGTCGGGTGTGGGGCGATACGTTCGCCACGTATCCGCTCGCGGAGGGCCGACGCAACGAACTGTGGGCCGCCATGAACCGGCGCGGCGAACCGTTCGAGATCGAATCAGGGCTGCCGGAGTCCGAGGTACGGGCCGCGGTTGAAGCGGCCGAAGTCGAGACCGCTGCCCCTCCGGTGGGCTGGTTCGAGTTCTCCCGGAAGTACATTGCGGGACGCTGGCGTACGAGCGCGGCCAAGACCAGAGAGGGCATGGCCGATGGGCTCGCGGCCGTGACGCTCGCCATGGTCAAGCGCGGCGAGGGCGTCCCCGATGACGAGTCCCTGCGGCTGGCCTTCCGGTGGGCCATCGTGCCCACGAACGCGGGGGAGGACCCGCCGGCCGAACTCAAGGCCGCGCACGACTGGATCGTCACCAGCGACCGGCCGTTGGCCGACGTAGGCGACGCCGAAGTCTTCGAGGCGGTGATGTACCGCGTCAGCTACAAGCTGGATGGCACTCCGGCCGCGGGCGACACGTACAAGCGCCGCCGCCGGGCTCTGAACGCCGCCCTCGAACACGCGGTGGCTGTAGGGGAGCTGCCAGAGAACCCACTCGTGAAGGCCCGCCGGAAACGAGTCGGCTCCAACGATGTGGTGGACCGGCGCGTTCTCGTGAACGCCGTACAGGCACGCCAGTTGCTCACGTCCGTCTCCTACGTCGGTTCGTGGGATCGCTGCCGAGGGCGGCGCCTGGTGGCCTTCTACGCGGTCCTCTACTACGCGGGACTCCGGCCCGCGGAAGCGGTCGGGCTCCGGTTGTCGGACTGCCACTTGCCAGAGAAGGGGTGGGGCACGCTGACGCTCCGAGAAACCCGCCCCGTCTCAGGGAAGCAGTGGACAGACTCCGGAGAGCGCCACGACCGCCGCGGCCTAAAGGCGCGGGCAGCCACTACCGACCGCCCGGTTCCCATCCCGCCCGTCCTGGTCGCCATCCTTCGGGCCCACCTGAAGGAGTTCGGAACGGCCATGGAAGGGCGCGTGTTCGGCAACGAGCGCGGGGGAGTGGTCGGCTCGTCCACCTATTGGCGTGTGTGGGAGGAGGCACGCGAGTATGCGCTTCCCGCGGATCGGGTCGATTCGCCGCTGGCCGGGCGCCCGTACGACTTGCGGCACACCTGCATCACGCGGTGGCTGAACGCTGGAGTCCCCATCGCCGAGGTGGCGCGACGCGTCGGCAACTCCCCGGAGGTGATCCACCGCCGATATCACGGCTGCATCGACGGTCACGAGGAAGCGGCCAACGCCAAGATCGCCAGATCGTTGGAAGAAGACGGAGACACGGCGTAGCCGCAGGAAATCTCACTTGCAGCACCGGCGCTTAGCACCGCTTGACACCGCAAAAACTGGCGATGTGAATGTGTGTAGACCGGTGTGACAGGACCACTCGCACTTCAGATTGCTCTTTATGCGAAGGTTCTCTGGAGTGCGAGTCGGGTCCTTGATGCAGCGGATGAACCTGGCGGCGATGTCGGGGAACAGCTCTGCGAGCGACTCGCCAGGCGGCGCCATCGAGCGGGAAACGTTGTTGTTGTTTACGCCTCGCCGATGGCAGGTGTGGCAGCCGGAACCAGCGATTACCCTATTGCGGATCATCGTCACCCATGAGTTTCCGCACTTGTTGCACTGCCATTCTGCCTTGTCGAACGAGGAAGGCGAGCACAGGCTGAGATCGTATCCTGGGCGAGTCAGATTCTTCCTGAATTCGACTAGTAGTTCGGGGCTCCTTTCAGCGGCGGACTCAAATCTAACCTTCCCCTTGATTTCCGACCAGGAATCTGCGGCCTCCCTTAGGGCCCGCACCATTTGCTTCTTGTCGAGAACTTCAAACGGGATTCCGCGAGTTAGCATGACTGGGCGCAGGGCTGAAACCCATATCCAGGGGTCTATCCCGTCCTTGCTGCTGTCTTCGACTTCTATATACTCCCCTGGAATTTCGGGGAGGCCTCGTGCGCGAACCCGAACGTAGTCCAATTCCCGGAGAAGTAGACTCTTCCTCGCGTCCTTTGCCCGGTGCCTGTCTGCGCTGTGCGTGTGTAACGGGTCCAGGTCTACGTAGAGGTGAATCGCTGGGATGAATAGATCTACTCGGGGTTGGCGCCCTGATTGGCCACGCAAATGTTCAATCGCATGGTCACATTCCACGACCTTCCCTGTTGCTGCACTGAGCAGCGACCGCACTTCAAGCTCGAAGCGCGACCTTCCCGCTGAAGTGCACTTAGGGCACCCGGAACCGTAGGTCCGGGTCAGGACCGTAGCCTCCCATTCGTGCTCGTAGCTGCATCTCCAGAGGCATCGGTCGTTGCTGCGGATTCGTAGCTGTCCTGGCCCTTCCTCAGGTGTTGTTAGATTTTTCACGAAGGACTGACTGATCCGAGGATAGAGTTCCCTAAGGGACTCTCCTGGCTTCGGGGTTCTGCGGCGCGTCACGATTCGACGGTCGTAACACTTGCGACATCCGGATCCGCTTCGGTGTCTGTGGGAATTAACGCGAGAGGCGACAGAAGCCACCCAAGTGTGGCCGCAAGTTGAGCACAGCCAGACACACCTATCTGCAGAGCCGGGCCTGAGCATAGTCAGATCGTGATCGGGAGTTGTTTCGTTACTGACGAACTCCGAGGCGATTTCCCCGAGTTCTTCTTGGGCGCTGGGAGAGTCGAGCTTAGGGGTGCGTTTCCAGCTCCCGCGCCTGGCCGCGAAGCAGGCGGGGCATCCAGTCTTTCCGGTCACGCGATTTCCTGGAGCCGTTATCCATTCATTGTTGCAGGATCGGCAGCGCCAGCGGCATTTATAGCCGCTGTGCGGTTTGAGCTGCGATGCGGTGAGGCTATTTTCTAGATTGTCGACGAATTCTTCCGCCAGTTCGGGGTGAAGATCTGCCAGTGACTCGCCAGGGCGTGCGATCCGGCGACCATTGATGCTGCGGAGGCGAGCGCACTGCGGGCAGCCGCTGCCAGTATTGCTTCGGGCATTGGGTGTTGTTGCCCATTGGTGGTCGCAGTGTCCGCAGCGCCATTGGCACATCTTGTTGGAGTTGGCGTGCAGGTCTGCCGCGGTGCGTCCTGGTTGGCCGTCTACTGCGATCAGCTCTGCAGCGATGCTCGGGAAGCGGTCCTGGAGGGACTTGCCTGCGGGCGGTGCCTGCCAGGCCGCTTTGCGGCACTGCGGGCAGCCGCTCCCCGTCTTACCCCTGGAGGCGGGTGTTGCTGCCCATGGGCGGTTGCAGTGTCCGCAGCGCCATTGGCACATCTTGTTGGAGTTGGCGTGCAGGTCTGCCGCGGTGCGTCCTGGTTGGCCGTCTACTGCGATCAGCTCTG
>NZ_JBVJRV010000002.1:982076-1084643 GCF_055607265.1 Streptomyces sp. NPDC037013
CAGCGATGCTCGGGAAGCGGTCCTGGAGGGACTTGCCTGCCGGCGGTGCCTGCCAGACCTCTTGTAGCGCAACTCGTTGGCATGTTGAGCAGCCTCGCCCGCTCGGCTTCGTTCGGTCTACAACGCGACCGCGCCAGCGATGACCGCATACGTTGCACTCCCAGAGCACTGTGCGGCCACTGCCTGGGCTGAGCGAAGCTGGATCAACTGAAGCAGGTTCAACAGCCCGTATCTCTGCGAAGACGGCCGGGTGGGTCTCGCGCAGCATGCGGCGTATTGCCACATCTCCCCCTAGTTCAAGACCTATGGGGGCATGGTACTGAGCTGCTGCCACCTGAGTCCGCGCATTGTCGGCGTGGCTTGAGGCGGGGGAGTCGTGCGCCGTTCGCTCGGCCTTGCCTGTGTCGGAGGTGTGTCGCGATCAGCCGTAGACAATGAGAAAGAGCGGGAGTCAGTGAGACTGACTCCCGCTCTCTCGTGTCGGCATCCGCCCATGTCAGCGCTTGATTCGCGCTGGTTACTCGGCGAGTGCCCCCGGCAGGATTCGAACCTGCGCACACGGCTCCGGAGGCCGTTGCTCTATCCCCTGAGCTACGGGGGCGTGTCGGCTGCTTGTGCGGCGACGGGTAGAACCCTACCAGCTCTCCGGGGCTCATCATGAACAGGTATTTCTTCGCTTCCCGGGGGCGGCTCCCCGTCCCTGCGGGGAGCATCCTCCTGGGGGTGCGGGCGACCCTTCGCCGGCATCCCCCACACGGCGGAAGTGGGGAAAACCGGGACGCGGCGGTGGGCGCGGACCTACTCTCGAGTTGTGTCAGGCGTGCCCGGCCGCGTGCTTGTTGTGGACGACAACAAGGTCATTCGGCAACTGATCAGGGTCAACCTCGAGCTGGAGGGCTTCGAGGTCGTGACCGCGGCCGATGGTGTCGAATGCCTGGACGTCGTGCATCAGGTGCAGCCCGATGTGGTCACCCTCGATGTCGTGATGCCCCGCCTCGACGGACTGCGCACCGCCGCCCGGCTGCGGGCCGACCCGCTTACGCGGCACCTGCCCGTCCTGGTCGTCAGCGCCTGCACCCAGTACGAGGTCGAGAACGGGTTGGAGGTCGGCGTCGACGCCTTCCTGGCCAAGCCCTTCGAGCCCAGCGAACTCGTCAGTGTTGTACGGGATTTGATGGAGCGCTCCGCTTGTGCCGCCGACCATGGCCCCGCCGGCCATGGATCCGTCGGCCATGGCTCCGCCGTGCATGCGTCTGCGACGCACCGGTCTGCGGGGCTTCAGGCTCACCAAGGCGGCCAGTCTCACCAAGGCGCCCAGGCTCGCCAAGGTGGGCAGGACGGCCTGTACGGCCACCAAGCCCCTCAGACGCACCAAGCCCAGGCCTACCCCGGGCGCGAGCGGCGGGGCAGTGGGGCCGAAGGCGCGTCGGGCAGTGGCTCCTCCGGTGGAATGAGCGACGCCGAGCGCGCCGCCCAGCCCGGCGGCTGAGCAGTCCCTCGGCGACGCCTAGCGCGCCGCCCAGCCCGGTGGCTGAGCAGGCGCCTCGCTGGCCGCCTCCCTGCCCCGGTCAGGCCCCCGCCCCGTCCACATCCCGGACCATCCCCTAAACCGGCTCGCTTCTTCACCCCCCTCCTCCCATACGCTTGTCCCGTGACCCCCGTCGAGCTCTCCCGGACCGTGCTGCGCGCCATGCGCCGAGCCGTCGATGCCGGTGAGCTGCGCTTCGACGGTGAGCCGCCCTTCGGCAGTGCGCCTCGCCCCGATGGTGAGCACGACGTGGTCGGGGAACCCTCCCCGCCCGGCCCCCATCGCGTCCGCATCGAGCGCCCCCGCCCCGGCGGATGCGGCGACTACGCCACCAACCTCGCCCTCCAGATCGCCGGCGCCGCAGGGCGGTCGCCGCGGGAGGTGGCCGAGGTGCTGTCCGGGCGGCTCGTCGCCGAGCCCGGGATCGCCGGGGTCGACATCACCGGGCCCGGGTTCCTCAACATCACCCTCGCGGGCGCCCGCGCCGAAGCGGGTGCGGCGCTCGTCCGTGACGTCCTGGAGCGGGGGCGCTGTTACGGGCACGTCCACCCGGACACCGGGGAGCTCGCCCAGATCCACGTGCCTCACGAGGTCCGTGCCCTCGTCGTCGCCGACAGCGTTCGCCGCGTCCTCCGCTCCCAGGGCGTCCTCGTCCGCCTCACCTGCGACGAGCTCCCCGAGCTCCAAGAGCACCCCTGGACCACCGCCACCGACGACGGCCTCCACGTCCAGGTCGACGCCCACGGCCGCCCCCCCGAGCCCCTCCCCACCCTCCGCCCCGTCCCCGCCGACCCCGCCGGTGTGCTGCGGCTGGGGCGTGACGCCGGGCGGTGGGCGCTGCTGCATCCCGCCGCCCACGACCACCCCCGCACCACCCCCGAGCAGGGCGGTGACGCGCACCTCGTGCAGCGTGAGGGCAATCCCCTCTTCCGCGTGCGGTACGCCCACGCCCGGTCCCGCGCCCTCGCCCGTAACGCCGCCGATCTCGGTTTCGCCGCCGTTCCCGGCGAGGTCGACGTCGACGCACCCGCCCTGTTCGACGTGATCGAGGCCTACCCGGCCGTCCTCGCGGCCGTCGCCCGCCACCGCGCGCCCGACCGCCTCGCCCGGCATCTCGTCGTCACCGCCGACGCGTTGCTCGCGTATCAGCACGCCGTCCTGCCCCGCGGCGACGAGAAACCCTCGGCCGCCCACCGCGCCCGGCTCGCGCTCGCCGAAGCCGCCGGGACGGTGCTCGCCGGCGGCCTGTCCCTGCTCGGCATCAGCGCACCCGAATACCTGTGACATCCATGAGCGAGACGCACCGCGCGGCGCACGCGGCGCCCGCCACACGTGCGGCGCATGCCACGCATGCGCCCGTGCCGGGCCCCGCGACCGCTGCGCCGACCGCGCCGACCTGCGAAAAGCGTGTTGGATGTCACGGAGTGACACACGTGAGAGAGACGACACAGCCATGAGCCGTTCCGCACACCCCGCCGGCCCCCGCCACGCCGACGTGCTCCCCGAGGGCCACTACAGCGCCCCGCCCGCCGACCTCAACGCGCTGGACCCCAAGGTCTGGTCCCGCACCGTCACCCGTACGCCCGACGGCGTCGTCAGCGCGGGCGGCATCGAAGTGACCCGGCTCGCCGAGGAGTTCGGCACTCCGGCGTACTTCGTCGACGAGGCCGACTTCCGGGCCCGCTGCCAGGCCTGGCGCGACGCCTTCGGGCCGGACGCCGATGTCTTCTACGCCGGCAAGGCGTTCCTGTCCCGCGCCGTCGTGCGGTGGCTGCACGAGGAGGGGCTCAACCTCGACGTGTGCAGCGGCGGGGAGCTCGCCACCGCCCTCGCCGCCGGCATGCCCGCCGACCGCATCGCCTTCCACGGCAACAACAAGACCGAGGACGAGATCCACCGGGCGATCGAGGCGGGTGTCGGCCGCATCGTGCTCGACTCCTTCCAGGAGATCGTGCGCGTCGCCCACATCGCCGACCGGCTCGGCCGGCGCCAGCGCGTGCAGATCCGGGTGACCGTCGGCGTCGAGGCGCACACCCACGAGTTCATCGCCACCGCCCACGAGGACCAGAAGTTCGGCATCGCGCTGGCCGGGGGACAGGCCGCCGAGGCCGTGCGGCGCGCCCTCAAGCTGGACGGGCTCGAACTCATCGGGATCCACAGCCACATCGGGTCGCAGATCTTCGACATGGCCGGTTTCGAGGTCTCCGCGCGGCGCGTCGTGCAGCTGCTCGCCGAGGTGCGGGACGAGCACGGCGTCGAGCTGCCCGAGATCGACCTCGGCGGCGGCCTGGGCATCGCGTACACCTCCGACGACGACCCGCGCGAGCCGCACGAGATCGCCAAGGCGCTGCGCGAGATCGTCACGCGGGAGTGCGAGGCCGCGCAGCTGCGAACGCCCCGCATCTCCGTGGAGCCCGGCCGCGCCATCGTCGGCCCGACCGCCTTCACGCTCTACGAGGTCGGCACCATCAAGCCCCTCGAAGGGCTGCGCACCTACGTGTCCGTGGACGGCGGCATGTCGGACAACATCCGCACCGCGCTCTACGACGCCGAGTACACCGTCGCCCTGGTCTCCCGCTCCTCCGACGCCGAGCCCGTCCTGGTGCGCGTGGTCGGCAAGCACTGCGAGAGTGGTGACATCGTCGTACGGGATGCTTTCCTGCCGGCCGACCTCGCGCCCGGCGATCTGATCGCCGTGCCGGCGACCGGTGCGTACTGCCGCTCGATGGCGAGCAACTACAACCACGCTCTTCGCCCGCCCGTCGTCGCCGTCCGGGACGGTGAGGCGCGGGTGATCGTCCGGCGTGAGACGGAGGAAGATCTTCTCCGTCTCGATGTCGGATGACGGAAAACATGAAATAGATGTCTCACGATCCGGACAATGGACAGAAAGTCCGTTCCGGTGGGTGAGACTGGTTCCACCGTAGATGTATGAGAAGTGAGGTCGGATGATGCGTACGCGTCCGCTGAAGGTGGCGCTGCTGGGCTGTGGGGTTGTCGGCTCAGAGGTGGCGCGCATCATGACGACGCATGCCGACGACCTCACGGCCAGGATCGGCGCCCCGGTGGAGCTCGCCGGGGTCGCCGTGCGCCGTCCGTCGAAGGTGCGCGAGGGAATCGATCCTTCTCTCATCACCACCGACGCGACCGCGCTGGTCAAGCGGGGCGACATCGACGTCATCGTCGAGGTGATCGGCGGCATCGAGCCCGCCAGGACCCTGATCACCACCGCCTTCGAGCACGGCGCGTCCGTCGTCTCCGCCAACAAGGCGCTGATCGCCCAGGACGGCGCCGCGCTGCACCAGGCGGCCGTCGAGCACGGCCGGGACCTCTACTACGAGGCCGCCGTCGCCGGCGCCATCCCGCTGATCCGGCCGCTGCGCGAGTCCCTCGCCGGCGACAAGGTCAACCGCGTCCTCGGCATCGTGAACGGGACGACGAACTTCATCCTGGACGCCATGGACACGACGGGGGCCGGCTATCAGGAGGCCCTCGACGAGGCCACCGCGCTCGGGTACGCAGAGGCCGACCCGACCGCCGACGTCGAGGGGTTCGACGCCGCCGCCAAGGCCGCGATCCTCGCCGGGATCGCCTTCCACACGCGCGTGCGCCTCGACGACGTGTACCGCGAGGGCATGACCGAGGTCACCGCCGCGGACTTCGCGTCCGCGAAGCGCATGGGCTGCACCATCAAACTGCTCGCCATCTGTGAGCGGGCCGCCGACGGCGGGTCCGTCACCGCGCGCGTGCACCCCGCGATGATCCCGCTCAGCCACCCGCTGGCGTCGGTCCGCGAGGCGTACAACGCCGTCTTCGTCGAGGCCGAGGCCGCCGGACAGCTCATGTTCTACGGCCCCGGCGCGGGCGGCTCGCCCACCGCGTCCGCCGTCCTCGGCGACCTCGTCGCCGTCTGCCGCAACAAGCTCGCCGAGGCCACCGGGCCCGGCGACTCCGCGTACACCCAGCTGCCCGTGAGCTCCATGGGCGAGGTCGTGACGCGCTACCACATCAGCCTCGACGTGGCCGACAAGCCGGGCGTACTCGCCCAGGTCGCGACGGTCTTCGCCGAGCACGGCGTATCGATCGATACGGTCCGTCAGACGGGCAAGGACGGCGAGGCCTCCCTCGTCGTCGTCACCCACCGCGCGCCCGACGCCGCCCTCACCGGCACCGTCGACGCGTTGCGCAAGCTCGACACCGTGCGTGGTGTCGCCAGCATCATGCGGGTTGAAGGGGAGTAAGCAGCAATGACCCACCAGTGGCGCGGAATCATCGAGGAGTACCGGGACCGCCTTCCGGTCTCCGACACCACGCCGGTCGTGACGCTCCGCGAGGGCGGCACGCCGCTCGTGCCCGCACAGGTGCTCTCCGAGCGCACGGGCTGCGAGGTCCACCTCAAGGTCGAGGGCGCCAACCCCACGGGGTCCTTCAAGGACCGCGGCATGACCATGGCGATCACCAAGGCCAAGGAGGAGGGCGCGAAGGCCGTCATCTGCGCCTCCACCGGCAATACCTCGGCCTCCGCCGCGGCCTACGCCGTACGCGCCGGAATGGTCTGCGCGGTCCTCGTGCCGCAGGGCAAGATCGCGCTCGGCAAGATGGGCCAGGCGCTCGTCTACGGCTCGAAGATCCTCCAGGTCGACGGCAACTTCGACGACTGCCTGAACCTCGCCCGCGGCCTCTCCGAGAACTACCCGGTGGCGCTGGTCAACTCGGTCAACCCGTTCCGCATCGAGGGCCAGAAGACCGCGTCCTTCGAGATCGTCGACGCGCTCGGCGACGCCCCCGACATCCACGTCCTTCCCGTCGGCAACGCCGGCAACATCACCGCCTACTGGAAGGGCTACAAGGAGTACGCGGCCGACTCGGTCTCGTCCCGTACCCCCCGGATGTGGGGGTTCCAGGCCTCCGGCTCGGCGCCCATCGTGCGCGGCGAGGTCGTCAAGGACCCCTCGACGATCGCCACCGCGATTCGCATCGGCAACCCCGCCTCCTGGCAGTACGCGCTCGACGCGCGCGAGGAGTCCGGCGGCTTCATCGACGAGGTGACGGACCGTGAGATCCTGCGCGCCTACAAGCTGTTGGCCTCTCAGGAGGGCGTCTTCGTGGAGCCCGCGTCGGCCGCGTCGGTCGCCGGTCTGCTGAAGGCCGCCGAGCAGGGCAAGGTCGACCCCGGCCAGCGCATCGTCTGCACCGTGACCGGCAACGGCCTCAAGGACCCGGACTGGGCCGTCGCGGGCGCCCCGCAGCCCGTCACCGTCCCGGTCGACGCCGCCGCCGCGGCCGAGCGCCTCGGTCTGGCCTGACCGACCGCGGACGAAACCCGCGGCTCCGTACAAGGGGTGGCACAGGGGGCTTACGACACGCATCGTGCGCCTCCTGTGCGCCCTATGTCGCCACAGAACCTTCCTTCGATAGGCTGTACCGAACCCGCCCCGCCGCATATGCCGCGGTGCCGCCGTCGTCAGCGGCCTTCGGGTGTTCCGTACATGTGGCACGTACCGAAAATACGGAGCCTCAAAAACACGCAGCTCAAGGAGAGTCATCGAGCGATGGCCGGTCCCGCGTTCCGCGCCGCCGCCGTCCGGGTGCGCACCCCCGCCACCAGCGCCAACCTCGGCCCGGGCTTCGACAGCCTCGGCCTGTCGCTGGGTCTGTACGACGACGTGGTCGTCCGGGTGGCCGACTCCGGCCTGCACATCGACATCGCCGGGGAGGGCAGCGACAACCTCCCGCGCGACGAGTCGCATCTGCTCGTACGATCCCTGCGCACCGCCTTCGACCTGCTCGGCGGACAGCCGCGCGGTCTAGAGATCGTCTGCGCCAACCGCATCCCGCACGGCCGCGGCCTCGGCTCCTCGTCCGCGGCCATCTGCGCCGGCATCGTCGCCGCGCGCGCCGTGACGATAGGCGGGGAGGCCCGTCTCGACGACGCGGCGCTGCTCGAACTCGCCACCGAGATCGAGGGTCACCCCGACAACGTCGCCGCCTGTCTGCTCGGCGGCTTCACCCTCTCCTGGATGGACGGGGGAACGGCGCGGGCGATCAGGATGGACCCCGCCGATTCCATCGTTCCGGTGGTTTTCGTGCCGGGAAAGCCGGTCCTCACCGAGACGGCTCGCGGACTGCTCCCGCGCACCGTCCCGCACGTCGACGCGGCCGCCAACGCGGGCCGGGCGGCCCTGCTCGTCGAGGCCCTGACCAGGCGCCCCGAGCTGCTGCTCGCCGCCACCGAGGACCGTCTGCACCAGGAGTACCGCGCCCCGGCCATGCCGGAGAGCGCCGCCCTGGTGGAGCGGCTGCGCGCCGACGGCGTGCCCGCGGTGATCTCCGGCGCGGGCCCCACGGTCCTCGCGCTGGCCGAAGACAGTGCGGCCGACAAGGTCGCACGCCTGGCAGGAGAGGGCTGGGCGGCCAACCGGCTGGCCCTCGACGCCAAGGGAGCGAGTGTTCTGCCGCTCGCGCCCTGACGCAGTGATCGAAGGGATTCGGGGTGTCCCGATCCTGAGAGGGGGAATGTTTGTTGGATCCGGTAGTGTTAATCTCAAGTCTGCACCCGACCTCACCATGGCGAGGTGCTTTGTGTCCCCGTCCGGGACAACCATTCTTCCGGGAGCCTCCCAAACTGCTTCGTGCCCCGCACTGAGCGGTCCTGAGCACGCTCCGGAACCGGCGTGACCGAGCCGGGTGACACCGCACTTCAGTGGCACCGCACCGGGAATCGCCATCACCAATGAATTCTTCCGCCGCGTTGGCGGACCACCGCCCCGGCACGGTCCACGGAAAAGCAAGGACCGACCGCCGGACAGCACAACCGGTCGCCGAGCCAGACAGGCCGACGTCCGCTCCAGGGAAGGACCCTTCGTGAGCGACACCACCGATCTGATGGGCGTGACTGCCGACACGCCCGCCACGGACGCCTCTGCGGCGCCTGCCACCGGTGCTTCGGCCGGGTCCCGGCGGCGCCGCGGCACCGGCCTCGAGGGCATGGTGCTGGCGGAACTGCAGCAGGTCGCATCGGGCCTTGGGATCAAGGGCACCGGGCGCATGCGCAAGAGCCAGCTGATCGAGGTCATCAAGGAGGCGCAGGCAGGGGGCGGAGCCCCGGCGAAGAGCGCCGCCGCTTCCGGGGACACCACCGAGACCAAGCCCAAGCGCCGGGCCACCTCGAAGGCCCGTACGGGCGAGGACGCCGCGGAGCCCGCCGGCAAGGCGAGCGCGGCGGACAAGTCCGCGGGCAAGGCCGAGAAGGCCGCCCAGCAGCAGATCGACATCCCCGGCCAGCCCGCCGGTGGCCCCGCCCGTGCGGGTGACGCCGAGCGCGGCCAGGACGAGCAGCCGGCCGGCGAGCGCCGCAGGCGCCGTGCCACCGCCGACGCGGGCAGCCCGGAGACCGTCACCGCCGAGGCGAAGGGCGAGTCCAAGGCCGACGCCAAGGGTGACGCGTCCGAGGGCAAGGGCGGCGACAACTCCGGCGACAACAACGCCGAGGGCCGCCGCGACCGCCGGGACCGCCAGGGCCGCGGCCGTGACCGCGACCGCCGCGGCAACAAGGGCGACGACCAGCAGGGCGGCGGCCGTCAGGACCGGCAGGACCGCCAGCAGCAGGGCGGCGGCCGTCAGGACCGGCAGGACCGCCAGCGCGACAACGGCCCGCGGGCCGACGAGGACGGGGACGACTTCGAGGGTGGCCGCCGCGGCCGCCGCGGCCGTTACCGGGACCGCCGGGGCCGTCGCGGCCGCGACGAGCAGGGCTTCGGCAACGAGCCGCAGGTCTCCGACGACGACGTCCTGATCCCCGTCGCGGGCATCCTGGACATCCTCGACAACTACGCGTTCATCCGTACGTCGGGCTACCTCCCCGGTCCCAACGACGTCTACGTCTCGCTCGCCCAGGTCCGCAAGAACGGCCTGCGCAAGGGTGACCACGTCACCGGTGCGGTCCGCCAGCCCAAGGACGGCGAGCGCCGCGAGAAGTTCAACGCGCTCGTGCGCCTCGACTCGGTCAACGGCATGGCGCCCGAATCCGGGCGCGGGCGACCGGAGTTCAGCAAGCTGACGCCCCTTTACCCGCAGGACAGGCTCCGCCTGGAGACCGACCCGGGCGTGCTCACCACCCGCATCATCGACCTCGTCGCCCCCATCGGTAAGGGCCAGCGCGGTCTGATCGTGGCCCCGCCGAAGACCGGCAAGACCATGATCATGCAGGCGATCGCCAACGCGATCACGGTCAACAACCCCGAGTGCCACCTGATGGTCGTCCTGGTCGACGAGCGTCCGGAAGAGGTCACCGACATGCAGCGGTCGGTGAAGGGCGAGGTCATCTCCTCGACCTTCGACCGCCCCGCCGAGGACCACACCACGGTCGCCGAGCTCGCCATCGAGCGCGCCAAGCGTCTGGTGGAGCTGGGCCACGACGTCGTCGTACTGCTCGACTCGATCACGCGTCTGGGCCGTGCGTACAACCTCGCCGCCCCGGCCTCCGGCCGCATCCTCTCCGGTGGTGTCGACTCGACGGCGCTGTACCCGCCCAAGCGCTTCTTCGGTGCCGCGCGCAACATCGAGGACGGCGGCTCGCTGACCATCCTCGCCACCGCGCTCGTCGACACCGGGTCCCGCATGGACGAGGTCATCTTCGAGGAGTTCAAGGGCACCGGCAACGCCGAGCTCAAGCTCGACCGCAAGCTCGCCGACAAGCGCATCTTCCCGGCGGTGGACGTGGACGCGTCCGGCACCCGCAAGGAAGAGATCCTGCTCGGCAGCGACGAACTCGCCATCACCTGGAAGCTGCGCCGCGTGCTGCACGCGCTCGACCAGCAGCAGGCGATCGAGCTGCTTCTCGACAAGATGAAGCAGACGAAGTCGAACGCCGAGTTCCTGCTGCAGATCCAGAAGACGACCCCGGCGCCGGGCAACGGCAACGACTAGTCCTCCGCAGCGTTCTGACAAGAGGGCCGCCCCGTCACAGCAGTGACGGGGCGGCCCTCTTGGTATGCGTGTGACCAAAGAGACCTTGGCCACACGCATAAGAGATTCTCACGGTCACGGGCCGTAGCCCGGTGGCGGAAAAAGCCGCAGGTGAGGGCTGAAATCGGGGGGCAGGGGAACACGGTCCGTGACCGCCGGAACCCGCGGCGCGCACAGGGCGCTGTGCAACCCTTCAAGCGGTTTCGCCGTCTGACAAGTGACGACGAACCGGCACCTGACCCTGAAAGCAGGGGGTAACGACCGACGAGGACTGAGGAGCGCATGACCGACCAGAGCACGCCCGCGGGTACGGCCGACGCGAAGCCTCAGCGCTCCCGCGGCGGAGGCGGCCGGCGGCGCAAGCCCCGCAAGCGGAGCAAGGCGCTCGTCGTCACGGCGTGGACCGCGGCCTCGGTGGTCGTCGTCGGGGGAGCGGGCCTCGGCTTCCTCTACTTCAAGCTCAACGGCAACATCAAGGGCGTCGACATCAACGCCGCGCTCGGCACCGACCGCCCCATGGACATCGACAACGGCTCCCAGGACATCCTCGTCCTCGGCTCCGACTCGCGCTCCGGCGACAACGCCAAGTACGGCAAGGACGAGGGCGCGGCCCGCTCCGACACCGCGATGATCGTGCACGTCTACAAGGGCCACAAGAAGGCCAGCGTCGTCTCCATACCCCGCGACACCCTCATATCCCGGCCCGAGTGCACGACCGAGGACGGCAGGACCGACCCCGGCGGCCGGCGCCAGATGTTCAACACGGCGTACGAGGTCGGCGGCCCCGCCTGCGCCGTCAAGACCGTCGAGAAGATGTCCGGCATCCGGATGGACCACTACGTCGAGGTGGACTTCACCGGCTTCAAGAAGCTCATCGACACCCTCGGCGGCGTCGAGATCACCACCAAGAAGGCCATCCACGACAAGGACAGCCACCTCGACCTGGACGCCGGCACCCACACCCTCGACGGCGAGCAGTCCCTCGGCCTCGTCCGCACCCGGCACGGCGTCGGCGACGGCAGCGACCTCGGCCGCATCCAGCTCCAGCAGGCCTTCATCAAGGCCCTCCTCGACCGGGTCAAGGACGTCGGCGTCTTCAGCAACCCGAAGAAGCTGTTCGACCTCGCGGACGACGCGACCAGCGCCGTCACCACCGACTCCGACCTCAACGACGTCAAGAGCCTCGCGAGCTTCGCCAATGGCCTCAAGGGCATCGGCGCCGGCGACATGAAGATGGTCACGCTGCCCGTCGAGTACGACCCGAGCGACCTCAACCGCGTGCTGCCCCTGGAAAAGGCCGACCAGGAGGTCTGGGACGCCCTCAGGGCCGACAAGCCGATACCCAAGTCCGCCACCGAGAAGTCCGCGGGCGACAAGGGCGACGCGGGCGACGTGGTCTCCGGCCACTGAACGCCCCCCGGGCACGCCCGGGGAATAGATCGGCGGCCACCCCGGTTTTGGGAGATACGGCCGGTCCTGGCAGACTGGTACGTCGGCCCCGGTTCACGTACGAGCAATCCGCACGTACGACCCGGTGCCCTCCCGAAACTAGGAGACACCTTGAAGCGCGACATCCACCCCGAGTACGTCGAGACCCAGGTCAGCTGCACCTGCGGCGCCGAGTTCACCACCCGCAGCACGATCTCCAGCGGCACCGTCCGCGCCGAGGTCTGCTCCGAGTGCCACCCGTTCTACACGGGCAAGCAGAAGATCCTCGACACCGGTGGCCGTGTGGCCCGCTTCGAGGCCCGCTTCGGCAAGGCTGCGGCTGCCAAGAAGTAGCGAGCCACTGCGCCGGTCATCGGCCGCCCTCGGGAGGGGGTGGCCGGGACCGGCGCTTTTGCCGTCCCGCAGCCGATTCGCGTAGAACCACCGCGTAGAAACCCAGGAGCCCCCGAATGTTCGAGGCGGTCGAGGAACTGATCGGCGAACACGCCGATCTCGAGAAGAAGCTCGCCGACCCGTCGGTCCACGCCGACCAGGCCAACGCGCGCAAGCTCAACAAGCGCTACGCCGAGCTGACCCCGATCGTCGCGACGTACCGCTCCTGGAAGCAGACCGGGGACGACATCGAGACGGCGCGCGAGTACGCCGCCGCCGACCCGGACTTCGCCGCCGAGCTCAAGGACCTGGAGCGGCAGCGCGAGGAGCTCACCGAGAAGCTGCGGCTGCTGCTCGTGCCCCGGGACCCGTCCGACGACAAGGACGTCATCCTGGAGATCAAGGCGGGCGCGGGCGGCGACGAGTCGGCCCTCTTCGCCGGCGACCTGCTGCGCATGTACCTGCGGTACGCCGAGCGCGTCGGCTGGAAGACCGAGATCATCGACTCCACCGAGTCCGAGCTCGGCGGCTACAAGGACGTCCAGGTCGCCGTGAAGACCAAGGGCGGCAACGGCGCGACCGAACCCGGCCAGGGCGTCTGGGCGCGGCTGAAGTACGAGGGCGGCGTGCACCGCGTGCAGCGCGTGCCCTCCACCGAGTCCCAGGGGCGCATCCACACCTCCGCGGCCGGTGTCCTCGTGACGCCCGAGGCCGAGGAGATCGACGTCGAGATCCACGCGAACGACCTGCGCATCGACGTCTACCGCTCCTCAGGACCCGGCGGCCAGTCCGTCAACACCACCGACTCCGCGGTGCGCATCACGCACCTGCCCACCGGCGTCGTCGCCTCCTGCCAGAACGAGAAGAGCCAGCTCCAGAACAAGGAGCAGGCGATGCGCATCCTGCGCTCCAGGCTCCTCGCGGCGGCCCAGGAGGAGGCGGAGAGCAAGGCCGCGGACGCCCGCCGCAGCCAGGTCCGCACCGTCGACCGCTCCGAGAAGATCCGGACGTACAACTTCCCGGAAAACCGCATCTCGGACCACCGCGTCGGCTTCAAGGCGTACAACTTGGACCAGGTGCTCGACGGCGACCTCGACGCGGTCATCCAGGCCTGCGTCGACGCGGACTCCGCCGCCAAGCTCGCCGCCGCCTAAGCCCACCCCGTACGACCGTCCCGGAGGACCAGCGTGCAGCAACATCTTGGGGGGCGACCCCCAAACCCCCGCAGCGTGCTGCTCGCGGAGGTGGCCCAGGCCACCCAGCGCCTTGCCGACGCGGGGGTGCCCTCGCCGCGCAACGACGCGGAGGAGCTCGCCGCCTTCGTGCACGGCGTGAAACGCGGCGAACTGCACACCGTCAAGGACGCCGACTTCGACGCCCGCTACTGGGAGACGGTCGCCCGGCGCGAGGCCCGCGAGCCGCTGCAGCACATCACGGGGCGCGCCTTCTTCCGCTACCTGGAACTGCAGGTCGGACCCGGCGTCTTCGTGCCACGCCCGGAGACCGAGTCCGTCGTCGGATGGGCCATAGACGCCGTCCGCGCGATGGACGTCGTCGAGCCGCTCATCGTCGACCTGTGCACCGGCTCGGGCGCCATCGCGCTCGCCATGGCGCAGGAGGTGCCCCGCTCGCGCGTACACGCCGTGGAGCTCTCCGAGGACGCCCTGAAGTGGACGCGGAAGAACATCGAGGGGTCCAGGGTCGCGCTCCGCCAGGGAGACGCCAGGGACGCCTTCCCCGAGCTCGACGGCCAGGTCGACCTCGTCATCTCCAACCCGCCGTACATCCCGCTCACCGAATGGGAGTACGTCGCCCCGGAAGCCCGCGACCACGACCCGGAGCTGGCACTCTTCTCCGGGGAGGACGGCCTGGAACTGATCCGCGGCATCGAGCGCACCGCCCACCGCCTGCTGCGCCCCGGCGGTGTGGTCGTCATCGAGCACGCCGACACCCAGGGCGGCCAGGTCCCGTGGATCTTCACGGAGGAGCGCGGCTGGGCGGACGCGGCGGACCACCCCGACCTGAACAACCGCCCGCGCTTCGCGACCGCCCGCAGGGCGATGCCGTGACGACCCAGATCATCAGTGTCAGCATTTCAGTGAGGAGTCCGGACTAATGGCACGGCGATACGACACCAACGACGCGACCGACCGTACGACCGGTCTGCGCGAGGCCGCGTCCGCCGTCCGCCGTGGCGAGCTGGTCGTGCTGCCCACCGACACCGTCTACGGCATCGGTGCCGACGCCTTCACCCCGGAGGCCTGCGCCGACCTGCTGGACGCCAAGGGCCGCGGCCGCAACATGCCCACCCCCGTCCTCATCGGCTCGCCCAACACGCTGCACGGCCTGGTCACCGACTTCTCCGAGATGGCCTGGGAGCTCGTCGACGCCTTCTGGCCCGGCGCCCTCACCCTCGTCGCCAAGCAGCAGCCCTCGCTCCAGTGGGACCTCGGCGACACCCGCGGCACGGTCGCCATCCGCATGCCGCTGCACCCCGTCGCCATCGAGCTGCTCACCGAGGTCGGCCCGATGGCCGTCTCCTCCGCCAACCTCACCGGCCACCCCGCCCCCGAGGACTGCGACGCCGCGCAGGAGATGCTCGGCGACTCCGTCTCCGTCTACCTGGACGGCGGCCCGACCCCCGGCATCGTCCCGTCGTCGATCGTCGACGTCACGGGCAAGGTGCCGGTCCTGCTGCGCGCCGGCGCGCTCGACGCGGACGAGCTGCGCAAGGTGGTACCCGACCTCGAGGTGGCGAATTGACAGCCCCTGAGACGGGGCGTGGCATAGCGGGCTTCCCGGGCTCTGCGGGCACGTTCCGCATCCTCCACGTCAGCACCGGCAACGTCTGCCGCTCGCCGATCACCGAGCGGCTGACCCGGCATGCCCTCGCCGACCGCCTCGGCGACCCCCTCACCGGCGGTCTCATCGTGGAGAGCGCGGGCACCTGGGGCCACGAGGGCGCCCCGATGGAGACCAACGCGGAGACCGTCCTCGCCGACTTCGGCGCGGACGCCTCCGGCTTCATGGGCCGCGAACTCCTCGACGACCACGTCATCCGGGCCGACCTGGTCCTGACGGCGACCCGCGACCACCGGGCCCAGGTCATCTCCATGGGGCACTCGGCGGGCCTGCGCACGTTCACCCTCAAGGAGTTCACGCGGCTGGTGCGGGCCATAGACCCGACGACGCTGCCGGACCCCGACGGGGACGGCGTGGTGGAGCGCGCCCGCGCCCTGGTGCGCGCCGCCGCCGCGCTGCGCGGCTGGCTCCTCGCGCCGAACGTGGAGGCCGACGAGGTGTACGACCCCTACGGCGCGCCCCTGCCGTTCTTCCGGTCGGTCGGCGACGAGATCAACCAGGCGCTCGACCCCGTGGTGACGGCGCTGACCGGGGTGCCCGCACACATGTAGCCGCGGTCCCGCGCGCGCCTGCCCGCGCGGGCCTACATTGGATCTGAGGTCATCCCCCCGCACGGCCCCGGAGCCCACGATGACGGTCAGCACCGCACCCCCCGCCCCCGCGGCGTACACGGATCTCGACGCGCTGCGCAGGCAGGACCCCGAGCTCGCCGAGGTCATCGCCGGCGAGGTCGCCCGGCAGTGCGACGCGCTCCAGCTGATCGCCGCCGAGAACTTCACCTCGCCCGCCGTCCTCACCGCCCTCGGCTCGCCGCTGGCCAACAAGTACGCCGAGGGCTACCCGGGCGCCCGGCACCACGGCGGCTGCGAGTTCGTCGACGTCGCCGAGCGGATCGCCGTCGACCGCGCCAAGGCCCTGTTCGGCGCCGAACACGCCAACGTGCAGCCCCACTCCGGCTCCTCCGCCGTCCTCGCCGCCTACGCGGCCCTGCTGCGCCCCGGCGACACCGTCCTGGCGATGGGGCTGCGGCACGGCGGGCACCTGACGCACGGCTCGCCCGCGAACTTCTCCGGGCGGTGGTTCGACTTCGTCGGCTACGGCGTGGACCCAGGGAGCGGTCTCCTCGACTACGACCAGGTGCACGCCCTCGCCCGCGCTCACCGCCCCAAGGCCATCGTGTGCGGTTCGATCTCCTATCCGCGCCACATCGACTACGCGGCCTTCCGGGAGATCGCCGACGACGTGGGCGCCCACCTCATCGCCGACGCCGCGCACCCCATGGGGCTGGTGGCCGGGGGAGCGGCGCCCAACCCCGTCCCGTACGCCGACGTCGTCTGCGCCACCACGCACAAGGTGCTGCGCGGCCCGCGCGGCGGCCTCCTGCTGTGCCGGGGCGGGCTGGCCGAACGGATCGACCGCGCCGTCTTCCCGTTCACCCAGGGCGGCGCCCAGATGCACACGATCGCGGCGAAGGCCGTCGCCTTCGGGGAGGCGGCGACGCCGGCCTTCACCGCGTACGCCCACCAGGTGGTCGCGAACGCGCGCACCCTGGCCGAGGCGCTCGCCGCCGGCGGATTCGCGGTCACGACCGGCGGTACGGACACCCATCTGATCCTCGCCGATCCGGCCCCCCTCGGCGTGGACGCGCACACCGCCCGCGGCCGGCTCGCGGCGGCCGGCATCGTCCTGGACACCTGCGCCCTGCCGGACGGCGAGACCCGCGGCCTGCGCCTGGGAACGGCCGCCGTCACCACGCAGGGCATGACCGGCGCGGAGGCGGCCCACATCGCGCGACTGCTGGTCGACGCGGTGCGCGAGGAGGCGTACGTACGAGAAGAGGTACGGGAACTGGTGGGAAGATTTCCGCCGTACCCGGCATAGGACGGGGCGGCCCGGTCAGGGACCCCCGGGTACTCGTGCAACCATCGTCGCTACCCGGAAGTCCCCAACCGTATGCGCACAAAGCTAGGGTGTGGGGCTGAGATGGCCAGCGAGACCTGTGGGGAAGCCCGTGCGTGAATACCTCCTGACGCTCTGCATCACGGCCGCGGTGACCTACCTGCTGACCGGCCCGGTGCGGAAGTTCGCGATCGTGGCCGGCGCCATGCCGGAGATCCGCGCTCGTGACGTGCACCGGGAGCCCACGCCCCGGCTCGGCGGGATCGCGATGTTCTTCGGGCTCTGCGCGGGCCTGCTCGTCGCCGACCACCTGCCGAACCTCAACGCGGTCTTCGAGAACTCCAACGAACCGCGGGCGCTGCTCTCCGGCGCGGCGCTGATCTGGCTGATCGGTGTCCTCGACGACAAGTTCGAGATCGACGCCCTGATCAAGCTCGGCGCCCAGATGATCGCCGCGGGCGTCATGGTCATGCAGGGTCTGACGATCCTGTGGATCCCGGTGCCCGGCGTCGGCCCGGTCTCCCTGACCTCCGGGCAGGGCACCCTGCTCACCGTCGCGCTCGTCGTCATCACGATCAACGCCGTCAACTTCGTGGACGGCCTCGACGGCCTCGCGGCGGGCATGGTCTGCATCGCCTCCGCGGCGTCCTTCATGTACGCGTACCGCATCTGGTACGGCTACGGCATCGAGGCGGCGGCGCCCGCGACGCTCTTCGCCGCCATCCTCATGGGCATGTGCCTCGGCTTCCTGCCGCACAACATGCACCCCGCCCGGATCTTCATGGGCGACTCCGGCTCGATGCTCATCGGCCTGATCCTCGCGGCGGGCGCCATCTCCGTCACGGGGCAGGTCGACCCGGCGGCGATGAAGCTGAACTTCGGCGGCGACCGCGACGCCACGCACGCGATGCTGCCGGTCTTCATCCCGCTTCTGATGCCGCTCACCATCATCGCGATCCCCTTCGCCGACCTGGTGCTCGCCATCGTCCGGCGCACCTGGAACGGCAAGTCGCCGTTTGCCGCGGACCGCGGCCACCTCCACCACCGGCTCCTGGAGATCGGCCACTCGCACAGCCGCGCGGTGCTGATCATGTACTTCTGGTCGGCGCTCATCGCCTTCGGCACGGTGGCCTACTCGGTGCACTCGACGAGCATGTGGATCCTGCTGCTGATCGTCGCGCTCAGCGCCGTCGGGCTCGTCCTGCTCCTGCTGCCGCGCTTCACGCCGCGCACCCCGCGGTGGGCCGAGGCGTTCGTGCCGCCGCGCTACCGGCGCCGGCGCGGGGCGGCGGGGCAGGGCGCGGGGGAAGCCGACCTCGGGGCGGAGCAGGGCGGCGCGGAGCCGGGCGGTGCGGAGCGGAAGACTCCGGCCGGCGTGGGCGTCAACGGAGCGACCGCGATCGGCGACCGTTCACACCTCTCGGAGAGGCGAGAAGCGGGAACGTCACGTTGACGCGCACCGCTAAATCGCCCCAATACCAGACAACTTGCCGCCCGGGATGCACAGACGCGCGGATTAGCTCTCATGTGTGACAGTCAGCACACCGAGCAGGTAAAGACCTCATCAAATAGTTTGTGATACGGTTCACGAGACCCCGGGATAGAGCCGAAGGACCGTAGTGCGACGGTCGATTGGCCCGAGGGACCTTCTCGACCCGGGTCTACGCTCGTCCATGACGACACCCTGCCCCCATCAGTAAGCGGAGCGCCGCCATGCCGTCTCAAGACACCCGAACTCTCCTTCAGTCCGCTGTACCCACAGCTGCCGTCGGCGCGATCGTCGCCGCGGTCAGCGGCGTGGTCGCGGGCGGCAAGGGGGCCATCGGGGCCGTCGTCGGCACGCTGGTCGTGATCGCGTTCATGGGGCTCGGGATGTTCGTCCTGCAGCGGACGGCAAAATCGCTTCCGCAGCTTTTCCAGGCGATGGGCTTGATGCTCTATGTCGCCCAACTTCTGCTGCTGCTCATCTTCGTGGGCCTGTTCAAGGACACGGATCTGTTCAACCCCAAGGCGTTCGCACTCGCGCTCGTGATCGCGACCGTCGTGTGGATGATCGGCCAGGCTCGCGCACACATGAAGGCGAAGATCCTTTATGTCGAGCCCGACTCCGATAACAGTGACAAGCCGGAGAAGTCGGGGTCGTCGCAGTGAAGGGTAGGGGCGGGATAAATGCCCGTTCGAGATGCTGCTATCGTCCGGTGCCAACTGCGGCACTGCGGGCGCGGGCATCTGAGCTGACGCCTGCACGATCGCGAGGCTCGATGCCTGGATGCCGCTCCCACTTCCGAAACACCAGTCCGGTGCCGCCCCGCGGCTGCGCGCCGCGCCGACACGACAACGAGGTTGCCGTACCTATGCGTCACGCCGAAGGAGCCCGCGGTGAGTGCTGACCAAACTGAGCTCGCCTTCAACTGGAGCTGTCGGATCATGTCCGACGACGGCTGTGGCTTCCCGGCTCCGGGCCTGCACTCGTTCCTCTTCAAGCCGATCGCCACCGTCGGTGGCATCGAGCTCAACAAGGTGATGCTGCTCGCCCTGCTGACCACGCTCGTCGTCGTCACCTTCTTCTACGCGGCCTTCGGCAAGGCCAAGGTGGTTCCGGGCAAGCTCCAGATGATGGGTGAGGCCGGCTACGACTTCGTACGCCGCGGCATCGTCTACGAGACCCTCGGCAAGAAGGAGGGCGAGAAGTACGTCCCCCTGATGGTCTCGCTGTTCTTCTTCATCTGGATCATGAACATCTGGTCCGTTGTCCCGCTTTCGCAGTTCCCGGTCTCGTCGGTCATCGCCTACCCCGCGGTGCTCGCCCTGATCGTCTACCTGATCTGGCTGCCGCTGACCTTCAAGCGCCATGGCTTCGTGGGCGGTTGGAAGAACGTCACCGGTTACGACAACTCGCTCGGTCCGATCAAGTGGCTCGTCTCGTTCATCGAGCTCTTCTCGAACCTGCTCGTGCGTCCCTTCACGCACGCGGTGCGACTGTTCGCCAACATGTTCGCCGGTCACCTGATGCTGGTCATGTTCACCGTGGCCTCCTGGTACCTGCTGAACAGCTACATGATCCCGGCTGCCGGCGTCTCCTTCGTGATGACCGTGGTCATGATCCTCTTCGAGCTTTTCGTGCAGGCCGTCCAGGCGTACGTGTTCGTGCTCCTCGCCTGCTCGTACATCCAGGGCGCTCTCGCCGAGCACCACTGAGCCTGCCCGTCCCAAGCCCCAAGATCGTCCGGTGGCCAACCCCCACCGGCCAGTGAAAGAGAAGGAAGTAACGGCATGTCCGCTGCTCTCGACATGGTCAACCTCGCCGCCGAGAAGGGCCTGCACGGCTCCACCGGTTCCATCGGCTACGGCCTCGCCGCGATCGGCCCCGGCATCGGCGTCGGCATCGTCTTCGGTAACGGCACGCAGGCCCTGGCCCGCCAGCCCGAGGCCGCCGGCCTGATCCGCGCCAACCAGATCCTCGGCTTCGCCTTCTGTGAGGCGCTCGCCCTCATCGGCATCGTTATGCCGTTCGTGTTCGGTAAGTAAGCACTTCTTACTGACACTTTTCGACGAAAGGCACTGATGTGATCGCCAACCTGGTTCAGCTGGCGGCCGAGGAAGAGCAGAACCCGCTCGTCCCGCCGGGTCCTGAGCTGCTCGTCGGCGCCATCGCCTTCGCCATCGTCTTCTTCTTCTTCTGGAAGAAGCTCCTCCCGAACATCAACAAGGTTCTGGACGAGCGCCGGGAGGCGATCGAAGGCGGTATCGAGAAGGCCGAGGCCGCTCAGACCGAGGCCCAGAGCGTTCTTGAGCAGTACAAGGCTCAGCTCGCCGAGGCACGGCACGAGGCCGCGCGTCTGCGCCAGGAGGCGCAGGAGCAGGGCGCCCAGCTCATCGCCGAGATGCGGGCCGAGGGCCAGCGTCAGCGCGAGGAGATCGTCGCCGCCGGTCACGCCCAGATCGAGGCCGACCGCAAGGCCGCCGCGCAGGCGCTGCGTCAGGACGTCGGCCAGCTGGCCACCGACCTGGCCGGCAAGCTCGTCGGCGAGTCCCTCGAGGACCACGCCCGGCAGAGCCGCACGATCGACCGTTTCCTCGACGAGCTCGAGGAGAAGGCCGAGGCCGCTCGATGACAGCGCACGGAGCGAGCCGCGAGGCTCTGGCCGCCGCGCGCGAGCGTCTCGACGCGCTGACGGACAGCACCTCGGTCGACGCGAAGCAGCTCGCGGACGAGCTTGCCGCCGTCACGGCGCTGCTGGGCCGCGAGGTCTCGCTGCGTCGGGTCCTGACCGACCCGGCGCAGTCCGGTGAGGCCATGGCCGAGCTCGCGGGACGCCTGCTGTCCGGCCAGGTGGGCGGCGAGGCCGCCGATCTGGTGGCCGGCATGGTGCGCTCGCGCTGGTCGTCGTCGCGCGATCTGGTGGACGCCCTCGAGCAGCTCGCGAACCTCGCGGACCTGACCGGTGCGCAGCAGGCGGGCGCCCTGGACAACGTCGAGGACGAGCTGTTCCGGTTCGGCCGGATCGTCTCTTCCAGCACCGAGCTGCGGGCCGCGCTGACCGACCGCGCCGCGACCGGTTCGGCCAAGAGCGAGCTGCTGCGCAGCCTGCTCGGCGGTCGCGCCGAGGACGTCACGGAGCGGCTGATCGAGCGCCTTGTGACCGCGCCGCGGGGACGTAGCCTGGAAGAGGGACTCGAGTCCCTCTCCAAGCTGGCCGCGGACCGCCGCAACCGCATGGTGGCCGTCGTCACTTCCGCCGTTCCGCTCTCGGACCGGCAGAAGGAGCGTCTCGGCGCCGTCCTGGCCAAGGTGTACGGACGTCCGATGCACCTGAACCTCGACGTGGACCCCGCTGTCCTCGGCGGGATCACGGTGCAGGTGGGCGACGAGGTCATCAACGGCAGCGTCGCGGACCGCATCGCGGAAGCCGGTCGCCGCGTGGCCGGGCAGTAAGACAACAAGCACGACCTACGGCCCTAGTTGGGCCGTGCAGAGGATTCCTGGGGGCTGACCCCAGACCCCCCAAGAAAACTTCGGGCCCAACAAGGAGAGCAGGGAACCCAGATGGCGGAGCTCACGATCCGGCCGGAGGAGATCCGGGACGCGCTGGAGAACTTTGTCCAGGCGTACAAGCCGGACGCGGCCTCGCGCGAGGAGGTCGGTACGGTCACCGTCGCCGGCGACGGTATTGCCAAGGTCGAGGGCCTGCCCTCGGCGATGGCGAACGAGCTGCTGAAGTTCGAGGACGGCACCCTCGGTCTCGCGCTGAACCTGGAAGAGCGCGAGATCGGCGCCGTCGTCCTCGGCGAGTTCAGCGGTATCGAGGAGGGCCAGCCGGTGCAGCGCACCGGTGAGGTGCTCTCCGTCGCCGTGGGCGAGGGTTACCTCGGCCGCGTCGTCGACCCGCTCGGCACCCCGATCGACGGCCTCGGCGAGATCGAGACCAGCGGACGTCGCGCCCTTGAGCTGCAGGCCCCCACGGTCATGCAGCGCAAGTCGGTGCACGAGCCGATGGAGACCGGCTACAAGGCCGTCGACGCGATGACCCCGATCGGCCGTGGCCAGCGTCAGCTGATCATCGGTGACCGTCAGACCGGCAAGACCGCCCTGGCCGTCGACACGATCATCAACCAGCGCGACAACTGGCGCTCGGGCGACGTGAACAAGCAGGTGCGCTGCATCTACGTCGCCATCGGTCAGAAGGGCTCCACCATCGCCTCCGTGCGCGGTGCCCTCGAAGAGGCCGGCGCCCTGGAGTACACGACCATCGTCGCCGCCCCGGCGTCCGACCCGGCCGGCTTCAAGTACCTGGCGCCGTACACCGGTTCGGCCATCGGCCAGCAGTGGATGTACGAGGGCAAGCACGTCCTCATCATCTTCGACGACCTCTCGAAGCAGGCCGACGCCTACCGCGCCGTGTCCCTGCTGCTCCGCCGCCCGCCGGGGCGCGAGGCCTACCCGGGTGACGTCTTCTACCTGCACTCGCGTCTGCTCGAGCGCTGCGCGAAGCTCTCGGACGAGCTGGGCAAGGGCTCGATGACGGGTCTGCCGATCGTCGAGACCAAGGCGAACGACGTGTCGGCGTTCATCCCGACCAACGTCATCTCCATCACCGACGGCCAGTGCTTCCTGGAGTCGGACCTCTTCAACGCCGGTCAGCGCCCCGCGCTGAACGTCGGTATCTCCGTCTCCCGAGTCGGTGGTTCCGCGCAGCACAAGGCGATGAAGCAGGTCTCCGGCCGACTGCGCGTGGACCTCGCACAGTTCCGTGAGCTCGAGGCGTTCGCCGCCTTCGGTTCCGACCTGGACGCCGCGTCCAAGGCTCAGCTGGAGCGCGGTCAGCGCATGGTCGAGCTGCTCAAGCAGCCGCAGTACGAGCCGATGGCCACCGAGGACCAGGTCGTCTCCGTGTGGGCCGGTACCACCGGTCGCATGGACGAGGTGCCGGTCAACGACATCCGCCGCTTCGAGCGTGAGCTCCTGGAGTACCTGCACCGCAAGGAGCAGGGCCTCATGACCTCCATCAAGGAGGGCGGCAAGATGTCGGACGACACCCTGCAGGCCGTCGGCGACGCCATCGCGGAGTTCAAGAAGCAGTTCGAGACCTCGGACGGGAAGCTTCTCGGCGAGGACGCTCCGGCCGCCGCCAAGTGACGTAAGGAAGGGACCTGACTCATGGGAGCCCAGCTCCGGGTCTACAAGCGTCGCATCCGATCCGTCACCGCGACCAAGAAGATCACGAAGGCGATGGAGATGATCGCCGCCTCGCGCGTCGTCAAGGCGCAGCGCAAGGTGGCGGCCTCCACGCCCTACGCGACCGAGCTCACCCGCGCGGTCACGGCGGTCGGCACTGGTTCGAACACGAAGCACCCGCTGACGACCGAGGCGGAGACGGCGACCCGTTCCGCGGTTCTGCTCCTGACGAGCGACCGCGGACTGGCCGGCGCCTTCAACTCCAACGCCATCAAGGCCGCGGAGCAGCTCACCGAGCGCCTCGAGGCCGAGGGCAAGGAGGTCGACACGTACATCGTCGGCCGCCGCGGTCTGTCCCACTACAACTTCCGCGAGCGCAAGGTCGCGGAGTCGTGGTCGGGCTTCACCGACGAGCCCACGTACGCGGATGCCAAGAAGGTCGCGGTGCCGCTGATCGAGGCCATCGAGAAGGAGACGGCGGAGGGCGGCGTGGATGAGATCCACATCGTCTACACCGAGTTCATCTCGATGATGACGCAGACGGCCATCGACGGCCGGCTGCTGCCGCTCAGCCTCGAGGAGGTCGCGGAGGAGTCGAAGTCCACCAAGGGCGAGATCCTTCCGCTGTACGACTTCGAGCCGTCGGCGGAGGACGTCCTCGACGCCCTGCTGCCGCGGTACGTCGAGAGCCGTATCTACAACGCGATGCTCCAGTCGGCTGCCTCCAAGCACGCCGCCACGCGCCGCGCGATGAAGTCGGCGACCGACAACGCCGGGGATCTGATCAACAGCCTCTCCCGGCTTGCCAACGCGGCCCGCCAGGCCGAAATCACCCAGGAAATCAGCGAGATCGTCGGCGGCACAGCAGCCCTGGCCGACGCGACCGCGGGGAGTGACAAGTAATGACGACCACTGTTGAGACGGCCGTTGCCACGGGCCGCGTCGCCCGGGTCATCGGCCCGGTCGTCGACGTGGAGTTCCCCGTCGACGCGATGCCGGAGATCTACAACGCGCTGCACGCCCAGGTCGACGACCCGGCCACGCCGGGCGCGAAGAAGACGCTGACCCTCGAGGTCGCCCAGCACCTGGGTGACGGCGTGGTCCGCGCGATCTCGATGCAGCCCACCGACGGTCTGGTCCGCCAGTCGCCCGTCACCGACACCGGCAAGGGCATCTCGGTGCCGGTCGGCGACGTGACCAAGGGCCGTGTGTTCAACACGCTCGGTGAGGTCCTGAACGACGACCCGTCCACGGTCGCCGACGCCGAGCGCTGGACGATCCACCGCAAGGCCCCGGCCTTCGACCAGCTCGAGTCCAAGACCGAGATGTTCGAGACCGGCCTGAAGGTCGTCGACCTTCTCACCCCGTACGTCAAGGGTGGAAAGATCGGTCTGTTCGGTGGTGCCGGTGTCGGCAAGACCGTGCTGATCCAGGAAATGATCGTCCGTGTGGCCAAGCTGCACGACGGTGTCTCCGTCTTCGCCGGTGTCGGCGAGCGCACCCGTGAGGGCAACGACCTCATGGTCGAGATGGAGGAAGCCGGCGTTCTGGACAAGACCGCGCTGGTCTTCGGCCAGATGGACGAGCCGCCGGGCACGCGTCTGCGCGTCGCCCTGGCCGGTCTGACCATGGCGGAGTACTTCCGCGATGTGCAGAAGCAGGACGTGCTGTTCTTCATCGACAACATCTTCCGCTTCACGCAGGCCGGTTCCGAGGTCTCGACCCTGCTCGGCCGCATGCCCTCCGCGGTGGGTTACCAGCCGAACCTGGCCGACGAGATGGGTCTCCTCCAGGAGCGCATCACGTCGACCCGTGGTCACTCGATCACCTCGATGCAGGCGATCTACGTCCCCGCGGACGACCTGACCGACCCGGCCCCGGCCACCACGTTCGCCCACCTCGACGCGACGACGGTTCTCTCCCGTCCGATCTCCGAGAAGGGCATCTACCCGGCCGTGGACCCGCTGGACTCCACGTCCCGCATCCTGGACCCGCGCTACATCGCGCAGGACCACTACAACTGCGCCATGCGCGTCAAGGGGATCCTCCAGAAGTACAAGGACCTCCAGGACATCATCGCGATCCTCGGTATCGACGAGCTCAGCGAGGAGGACAAGCTCGTCGTCGCCCGTGCCCGTCGCGTGGAGCGCTTCCTGTCGCAGAACACCCACGCCGCCAAGCAGTTCACCGGTGTGGACGGCTCGGACGTGTCCCTCGAGGAGTCGATCGCGGCGTTCAACGCGATCTGCGACGGCGAGTACGACCACTTCCCCGAGCAGGCCTTCTTCATGTGCGGTGGTCTCGAGGACCTCAAGAAGAACGCCAAGGAGCTCGGCGTCTCCTGAGCTGAGCAGCTCTTGACGGAGAGGGGCGGGCACGTCCCGCGGGGGTCGTGTCCCGCCCTTCTCCGTACGCCCACTAGAATTTGACCCAACACCCGGCGAAGCCGCCGGGTGGTGACCCGAGGAGCCACTCTTGGCTGCTGAGCTGCATGTCGAGCTGGTCGCGGCGGACCGCAGTGTCTGGTCCGGCGAGGCCACCCTGGTCGTCGCGCGCACCACGTCCGGCGACATCGGCGTCATGCCCGGTCACCAGCCGCTGCTCGGTGTGCTGGAGTCGGGCCCGGTGACCATTCGTACGAGTGACGGCGGCACGGTCGTCGCCGCGGTCCACGGGGGATTCATCTCCTTCGCGGACGACAAGCTGTCGCTGCTGGCCGAGATCGCGGAGCTGTCCGACGAGATCGACGTCCAGCGCGCGGAGCGGGCGCTGGAGCGCGCGAAGTCGGAGGCCGACGCCTCCGCCGAGCGTCGCGCCGACGTCCGACTGCGTGCGGTGGCGCGCTGACCCCAGCGCGCGGCGTAACGTGACTCAGCCGCGGCCAGGTCCGGGAACATTCCGGACCGGGTCGCGGCTGAGGCAATGCGGGTGCAATGTATTGGTCCGTTGTCGGTCCTTCGACCGACGGTAGAGGCGAGGAGGTCGGTGCCGATGATCCTCACTCTGCTCGTGTGCGGACTTGCTTTGATCGTGCTGGTATTGGTGGGGCTCTTCGTCTTCGGACTGCGGCGCCGGCTGATCCAGCGTTCCGGCGGCACCTTCGACTGCAGTCTGCGCTGGAACGCCCCGGAGAAGGGCGACACCTCCGGCAAGGGCTGGGGGTACGGGGTGGCCCGCTACAACGGCGACCGGGTCGAATGGTTCCGCGTCTTCTCGTACGCACCGCGGCCGCGGCGGATCCTGGAGCGCTCGTCCATCGAGGTGGTGGACCGGCGCGCGCCGGACGGCGAGGAGGAGCTGGCCCTGCTCTCCGACGCGATCGTCCTCGGCTGCCTGCACCGCGGCTCCCGCCTGGAGCTGGCGATGAGCGAGGACGCACTGACGGGTTTCCTGGCCTGGCTGGAGGCGGCACCCCCTGGCCAGCGGGTGAACGTGGCCTAGCCGCAGTCTCCCCAGGGGCGCGGGGAACTGCGCGACCAGCCACAGGAGACCCGCGGCCGCCAGAGACGAGAAGCCGGGAAGACAGGGGGCGATCCTGTCTTCCCGGCTTCGTATCGGGGGCGGTGCCGAAGGCTACTTCAGACCGTCATTGATGGCGCTGACCAACTCCCCGTTGGCAGTATCCCCGCTGAACTCCCAGAAGAACGCGCCGCCGAGCCCCTGCTGCTTGGCCCAGGTCATCTTCGCGCGGACCGTGGCCGGCGTGTCGTACGACCACCAGTTGCTGCCGCAGTGGGCGTACGCGGTGCCCGCGATCGTGCCGTTCGAGGGACAGGAGTTCTTGAGGACCTTGTAGTCCTCGATGCCCGCCTCGTACGTGCCGGGCGCGGCTCCCGTGGCGGTGCCGCCCGGCTCCTTCTGGGTGACGCCGGTCCAGCCGCGGCCGTAGAAGCCGATGCCGAGCAGGAGCTTGGCCGAGGGCACGCCCTTGGCCTTCAGCTTGGCGATGGCGGCGGCGGAGTTGAAGCCGTCCTTCGGTATGCCCTGGTAAGACGTGAGCGGGGAGTGCGGGGCGGTCGGGCCCTTGGCGTCCCAGGCGCCGAAGAAGTCGTACGTCATCACGTTGTACCAGTCGGCGTACTGCGAGGCGCCGCCGTAGTCGGCCAGGTCGAGCTTGCCGCCGTCGGAGCCGTCGGCGGAGATGGCGGCGGTGACCAGGTTCTTCGAGCCGAACTCGGTGCGGAACGCCTGCATCATGTTCTTGAAGACGGCCGGGCCGCTGGTGTCGCAGGAGAGGCCGCAGGCGTTGGGGTACTCCCAGTCCAGGTCGATGCCGTCGAAGACGTCGGCCCAGCGCGGGTCCTCGACCAGGTCGTGGCAGGACTTGGCGAAGGCCGCCGGGTTCTTCATGGCGTCGGTGAAGCCGCCGGACCAGGTCCAGCCGCCGAAGGACCAGAGGATCTTGAGGTTGGGGTACTTGGCCTTGAGCTTGCGCAGCTGGTTGAAGTTGCCGCGCAGCGGCTGGTCCCAGGTGTCGGCGACGCCGTCGACGCTCTGGTCGGCGGTGTAGGCCTTGTCGATCGCCGCGTAGGAGTCGCCCATGGTGCACTTGCCGCCCTGGACGTTGCCGAAGCTGTAGTTGATGTGGGTGACCTTGTCGGCGGAGCCGGAGGTCGCGATGTTCTTGGCGTGGTAGTTGCGCTGGTAGACGCCCCACTCGGTGAAGTAGCCGAGCTTGACCTTGTCGCCGGGGCCGGGGCCCGGGTCGGTGCTGCCCGTGGTGCGGACCTTCACGGCGCCGCTCGCGGGGCCCGTCTGGTCGGCGGTGTCGCGGGCCTGGACGGTGTAGGAGTAGTCGGTGCCCTTGGTCAGGCCCGTGTCGGAGTACGAGGTCCCCGTCACCGTGGCGACCTTGGCGCCGTCGCGCAGGACGTCGTAGTTCTTGACGCCCTTGTCGTCGGTGGCGGCCTTCCAGTCGAGCTTCACCGAGGTGTCGGTGATGCCGGAGGCGGTCGGGGTGCCGGGGGCGCTCGGCGGGTTGTCGCCGGGGACGCTGCCGCCGTCACAGCTCGCGCCGTTCAGCTCGCATTTGGCGGGGGAGCCGGAGCCGGTGCCGTTGAAGCCGAAGGAGACCGAGGCGCCGGGGGCGAGCGTCCCGTTCCAGCCGAGGTTCTTGGCGGTCCAGCGGGTCCCGGAGTTGGTGACGGTGGCGTCCCAGGCGGAGGTCACCTTGGTGTCGGAGGGGAAGTCCCAGGCGACGGCCCAGGAGCTGATACTGGTGGTGCCGGTGTTCTTGATCGTCCACTTGCCCTCGAAGCCGCTGCCCCAGTCCTGGGTCTTGGCGTACGTGGCGGTGGCCTCGGCCGCGGCTTCGGGGGCCGCCTCGGCGGAGCCGCCGAGGGCGACGAGGGTGGCGAGCGGCAGCAGCAGCGTGGTGAATCCCGCCACGGCTCTTTGTCGGAGTCTGGGCCTGGAACGTGCGTTGCTGTGTGTGAAGCGCACGGGGTGCTCCTCGGGTGAGATCCGGGGGTCTGGGGGTTGGGACCCTGCGCCGCCCGTGAGCACGTGGACACGTGGGGGAGTGCTCACCGCAGTGCGGTGAGAATAGAAAGGTCTGGACCAGCGGTCAAGAGGTCTGAACCACTGGCCGGATCGCGCCGGTCCGACGCCCCCCGTCCGAGGTCAGATCCCCAACTCCTGGGCCAGTACCGCGGCTTGGACCCGGCTGCGCAGTTCCAGCTTGCCCAGCATGCGGCTGACGTGCGTCTTCACCGTCGCCTCCGCCATCTCGAGACGGGTGGCGATCTCCGCGTTCGACAGCCCCTCGCCGACGCAGGAGAGCACCTCGCGCTCGCGCCGGGTGAGCCCCTCGAGGATCGCTGGATCCGGCGCGTTCTCGTCGCGCACGGGCTTGGCGGGGGCGGCGAACTCGGCGATCAGGCGGCGGGTGACGGCCGGCGCGATCAGCCCCTCGCCGCGCGCGACCGTGCGGACCGCCTCGATGAGATCCTTCGCCTCGGTGTTCTTCAGCAGGAAGCCGGAGGCGCCCGCGCGCAGCGCCCCGAAGACGTACTCGTCGAGATCGAAGGTGGTCAGGACCAGGACGTCCGCGAGCCCCTCGGCGACCACCTGCCGGGTCGCCGACACCCCGTCGAGGCGTGGCATCTGCACGTCCATCAGGACCAGATCGGGGCGCAGTTCACGGGCGAGCGCGACCGCCGCCTCGCCGTCCGCGGCCTCGCCGACGACCTCGATGTCGGGGGCGCTGCGCAGGATCAGCACAAGGCCCGAGCGCACGGCCGACTGGTCTTCGGCGACCAGTACCTGGATCATTCCTTGGCTCCTTCGTCGGCTGGGTCGACGGGCAGGGTCGCGAAGACGTTCCAGACCTTGCCGTCCGGGGTGCTCTCGGGGCCCGAGTCGAAGGTGCCGCCGAGCAGTTCGGTGCGCTCGCGCATGCCGACGAGGCCGGCTCCCGAGCCGGGCGCGCGGGGCCCGGAGGGATCACCGTACGGGCTGGTCACGCGGACCGTCAGGGCGCGGGGCCGCTGGACGAGGGAGACGGTGACCCGGCCCGCGGAGGCGTGCTTGAGGGCGTTGGTCAGGGACTCCTGCACGATGCGGTACGCCGCCAGCTCCACCGGCGCGGGCAGCTCGGGGCCCTGCGGGGTGCGGGCGTCGTGCAGGGTGACGTCGAGGCCGTCCCTGCGGGCCCCGGCGAGCAGGGCGCCCAGGCCGTCCAGGGTGGGCGCGGCCGCCGGTTCCAGGTCGCCGCTCTGGTCGCGCAGGATGCCGATGAGCCGGCGCATCTCGGCCAGCCCCTCGACGCTGTTCTCGCGGATGACGGCCAGTGCGTCCTGGCTGGTCCGCGGGTCGTCCAGGGAGAGCGCGGCGGTGGAGTGGATGGCGATGGCCGAGAGGTGGTTGGCGACCATGTCGTGGAGTTCGCGGGCCATCCTGGCGCGCTCGGCGGAGACCGCCTGGACGCGGTCCATCTCGGCGAGCAGCGCGGTCTGTTCGGCGCGCAGCTTGGCCGCGGCGGTCGCCTCGCGGTGGTTGCGCACCAGCACGCCGGTGGCGGCCGGGGTGAAGGCGACGATGCCGGTGGCCACGCCGAGGAGCACGGCCTGCGGATCCTGCCACCAGGCGAGGAAGGCGATGGTCACGGCCACGGTGATGAGGCCCGAGGTGATCGGGATGCGCCGGGCCGCGGCCGGTGTCCCGTAGACCACGGCGGCGTACATGATGTCCGTGAACATCATGATCGACGCGAGGTTGCCCGCCGTGAACTGGTCGGCGACGAGCGCGAGGGTGGCGACGACGAGGGCGAACTGCGGCCTGGTGCTGCGGAGCAGTTCGAGGCCGGCCAGGACGAGCAGCGGCAGCACGGCCCAGCGCCCGCCCAGCGGCCGGTCGGTCTGCGCGTACAGCCCCAGAGCCCACAGCGCGAGCCCGCACAGCAGGCTGCCCGCGGCGATCTGTACGTCGACGCGTTGCGGGCGGGGCAGGGTCAGGGCCATGGGCCCATCCAACACGGCGGTGCGGGCCGGTGCCTGATGCCGGGGGAGGAGCCGGGCGGTACATCGAAGGATGCAGTCGCGATTCCTCACTGACGACGACGTCGGGCCGTCCCCGCGCCGGGACCCTTGAAGGGTGATCGACCGGAAGACCCGAAGGAGCATGCCGTGATCGTCACCCTGATCATCCTCTGCGAGGTGGGCTTCTGGGTGCTGCTGGCCGCGGGCCTTGCCCTGCGCTACTGGGCGAAGATGCCGCGCGCGAGCGTCGCCGTGCTGCTCTGCGAGCCGCTGCTCGAAGTGGTGCTCTTCGTCGTCACCGCGATCGACCTCAAGCACGGCGCCGAGCCCGACTGGAAGCACGGTCTGGCCGCCGTCTACATCGGCTTCTCGGTCGCCCTCGGCCACTCCACGATCAAGTGGGTGGACGTCCGCGTCGCCCACCGCTTCGCGGGCGGCCCCGCGCCCAGCACCCCGAAGTACGGCACCGCCCGCGCGGTCCACGAGTGGAAGGTCGCCGCCCGCTGGGTCCTGGCCGCGCTGATCGCCATGGCGCTGCTGCAGGGCGCCGTCTGGTACGTGGGCGGGGACGGCGAGACCGGCTCGCTCCGCGCCTGGCAGCAGCGGATGCTCTGGGTGATCGGCATCAACCTGATCATCGCGGGCTCGTACACCGTCTTCCCGAAGAAGGCGCCGGTCAGTGGGCGCGACGAGGACCGGCCGGCCTCCCTGACCAGGCTCTAGCGCTCGCCCCCCGGCACCCACAGGACGTCGCCGACCGCCTTGTTCGCCGTACGGGCGAGGATGAAGAGCAGGTCGGAGAGGCGGTTGAGGTAGGTGGCGGTGAGCGGGTTCATGGTGCCGTTCTCACCGGCGCCGTGGACCTCGAACGCCGCCCACGTGGAGCGCTCGGCCCGCCGCACCACCGTGCACGCCTGGTGCAGCAGCGCCGCGCCCGGCGTACCGCCCGGCAGGATGAAGCTGCGCAGCTTCTCCAGCTCCTCCAGGAAGCGGTCGCAGTCCGCCTCCAGCTTGTCGATGTAGGACTGCTCGACCCGCAGCGGCGGGTACTTCGGGTCCTCGACGACGGGGGTGGAGAGGTCGGCGCCCACGTCGAAGAGGTCGTTCTGGACCCGGACCAGGACCTTCACGACCTCCGGGTCGAGCTGCCCGAGCGCGATGGCCGTGCCGATGGCCGCGTTGGCCTCGTTGGCGTCGGCGTACGCGGCGATCCGCAGATCGGTCTTGGCGGTGCGGCTCATGTCCCCGAGGGCGGTGGTGCCCTGGTCGCCGGTCCTGGTGTAGATGCGCGTCAGATTGACCATGTGGTCAGCGTAGTTACGCGCCGGCCCGCCGGAAGACACGTGTGCCCACCGTCACGGAGACCAGGATGAAGCCGAGCGCCATCAGGACGCCGTACAGCATGGTCCGCGTCGCGTACTCGCCGACGTACGCCGCCCGCACCGCGTCGACCAGATAGCGGAACGGCATGAAGTGGGAGAGGACGTCCAGCCAGGTGGGCGCGAGCGCCATCGGCAGCATCAGCCCCGAGAGCAGCATGGAGGGCATGCTCAGCGCGTTCACCGCGGGGCCGAACTCCTGCGGCTTGCCGACCTTCATGGCCAGCGCGTACGAGAGGGCGGCGAGCCCCGCGGCCAGCAGCGCCACGAACGCGAAGCCGATGAGGATGCCGCCGAGCGGCGCCCTGAGCCCCATCACCAGCGCGGCGAGCACCAGCAGCACCGCCTGGAAGACGAAGAGCGCGGCGTCGCGCAGGATCCTCCCGAGCAGCAGCGCCAGACGGCTGACGGGCGTCACCCGCATCCGCTCCACCACGCCGAACTGCTTCTCGATGATGAGCGCGAAGCCGCTGAAGGTGGCGCCGAAGAGGCCGAGCTGGAGCAGCAGACCCGGGACGAGCACCTGCCAGGAGTCGCCCCGCGAGCCGAGCGGCAGACCGGTGAGCAGCGGTCCGAAGAAGAGCAGGTAGAGCAGGGGCGTGAGGACGCCGAAGAGGATCTGGAACTTGGAGCGCAGGGTCTGCCGGGCGTACCGCCCGAAGATCAGCGCGATGTCGGAGAGCAGTGCAGGCATGGTCGGGGTCCCGGGTGGTGAGGGTCAGACGGCGACGGGGGTCGTGTCCTTGGGGGCGGCGGTGCGCCCGGTGATGGCGAGGAAGGTGTCCTGGAGGGTGGCGTCGATCGAGCCGCCGTACCGGAGCTTGAGCGCGGTGGGCGTGCCCTCGGCGACCACGACACCCTTGTCGACGATGACCAGCCGGTCGGAGAGCGCGTCGGCCTCGTCGAGGTAGTGCGTGGTGAGGAAGACCGTCGTGCCGTACTCGTCGCGCAGCCGGCGCACCAGCTGCCACAGGTCGGCGCGGCTGCCCGGGTCGAGGCCGGTGGTCGGCTCGTCGAGGAAGAGCACCTGGGGCCGGTGGGTGAGCCCCATGGCGATGTCGAGCCGCCTGCGCTGCCCGCCGGAGAGCGCGGCGCAGGGGCGCTCCATCAGCTCGGTCAGACCGAGGTCGCGGGCCAACTCCTCGGCGCGCGCGGCCGCCTGCTGCTTCGTCAGGCGGTAGAGCCGTCCCTGGGTGATCAGTTCCTCGCGCACGGAGATGTTCGGGTCGACGCCGCCGGACTGGGCGACGTACCCGATCTTGTCCCGGACGCCCGCGGGGTCCAGGGCCAGGTCGTGGCCCGCGACGGTGGCGGCGCCTGCGGTGGGCGGCAGCAGCGTGGTCAGCATGCGGAGCGTGGTGGTCTTGCCCGCGCCGTTCGGGCCGAGGAAGCCGAGGATCTCGCCGGGCTCGACGCGCAGGTCGATGCCGCGCACGGCCTCCACGGGGCCGCCCTTGGTCTGGAACGTCCGGGCGAGCCCGGCGGTGCTGATGATTGCCATGGCGCTACAAAAACAGATCCACTGAAATTTTGCAACGCACCCAAATTTTCATGGGGCGCAAAAAGTGAGGCAGCTCAACGATGTCTACGATGAGGGCATGGCTGAGGGGCTCAGAGAGCGCAAGAAGCGGCAGACCAAGCAGCGGATCTCGGACATCGCGACCGGGCTCTTCCTGGAGCACGGCTTCGTCGCCGTGACCATCGCGGAGATCGCGGACGCCGCGGACGTCTCCGTCAACACGGTCTACAACTACTTCCCGGCCAAGGAGGACCTCTTCCTCGACCGGGGCGCCGACATGATCGACCGGCTCTCCCGGTGGGTGCGCGGGCGGCGCGCCGGCGAGTCGGCCGCCGACGCCGTGCTGCGCGAACTGCGCGGCCTGGTCGAGGGGGTCTCGCCCACCGTCGGCCTCTTCGACGGCTACGCCGACTTCATGCGGGTCATCACCGCGTCGTCCGCGCTGCGCTCGCGGCTCTGGGCCTTCCAGCAGGAGAGCCTCCAGGACCTGGAGAGGACCATGGCCGAACTGGCCGCCCCGGGCGACGGCACCCACCTGCCCGCCCTGGTCGCGGGACAGCTCAACTGGCTGCACTCCACGGTCCTCGGCTGGATCGGCGCCGAGATGGTCAAGCGCCGCCCGACCGCCGAGGTCTCCCGCGAGGCCCTCGTCCTCATCGACGAGATCGAGGAGCTCCTCGGCGAGAAGGTCCTCAACTACGCGGTACGCGCCACCGAATGAGGCACGCCGATGCGCGTACCGGTGTGATGTCCGTCATCTGAGACGTGACGCGCATCTCTTCACCGCCACAGGCGCGCTCACGAACGCTAACGTGCGCCGAAGAGGCATACGTAAACAGTGTGTGAGCCAAGCGTGATAAGCGGTAGGGGAGTCGGAACAGTGGCACGGAAGCTCGCCGTCATCGGAGCCGGACTCATGGGGTCCGGCATCGCTCAGGTCTCCGCCCAGGCGGGCTGGGACGTCGTCCTGCGCGACGTCACCGAGGAAGCGCTGACCCGTGGCACCGACGGGATCAAGGCGTCGTACGACAAGTTCGTGAGCAAGGGCAAGCTCGCGGCCGACGACGCCGAGGCCGCCCTCGGGCGCATCACGACCACCACCGACCTGGACGCCGTCGCCGACGCGGACATCGTCGTCGAGGCCGTCTTCGAGAAGCTCGAGGTCAAGCACGAGATCTTCCGCACGCTCGACAAGCTCGTGCGCGACGACGCCGTGCTCGCCTCCAACACCTCCGCCATCCCGATCACCAAGATCGCGGCCGTGACGGAGCGTCCGGAGCGCGTCGTCGGCGCCCACTTCTTCTCGCCCGTCCCGATGATGCAGCTCTGCGAGCTGGTGCGCGGCTACAAGACGAGCGACGAAACCCTCGCCCGCACCCGAGAGTTCGCCGAGTCCGTCGGCAAGACCTGCATCGTCGTCAACCGCGACGTCGCCGGCTTCGTGACGACCCGTCTGATCTCCGCGCTCGTCGTCGAGGCCGCCAAGCTCTACGAGTCGGGCGTCGCCACCGCCGAGGACATCGACATCGCCTGCAAGCTCGGCTTCGGACACGCCATGGGACCGCTCGCCACCGCCGACCTCACGGGCGTCGACATCCTGCTCCACGCCACCAGCAACATCTACACGGAGTCCCAGGACGAGAAGTTCGCGCCGCCGGAGCTGATGCGCCGGATGGTTGACGCCGGTGACATCGGGCGCAAGAGCGGGCAGGGCTTCTACAAGCACTGAACCAGCACTGACGTACGCCGTCTGACGCCCCGTCGGACGCTTCGGCGCCCCACGGGTCACCCCTCGGAGTGAATTCGGTATCGGTTCGCTTACAGACGGCAACTTCCTCGCCCACGTGGCAGTCAGTTGCAGTGACATACGCAGACGCCCTCCGTACCGGGCGTCACAGCAGACACAGCACTCTCGGGGAGCGCATATGCACATCAGGGGCGACCAGGCCCAGCTGGTCGTCGGGGGACGCCTCGACGTACGCAGCGCGGCGGACGCCCGCACGGTCCTGCACTCGGCCGTCGACGACGGCGCCGGGGACCTGGTGCTGGACCTCTCCGAACTCGACTCGTGGGACGCCACGGGACTCGGCGTCATCATGGGCGCGCACCGCCGCGCCGGACGGTGCGGACGCAGGCTCGTCCTGCGTCACGTACCGCCCCAGATGCAGCGCCTCCTCGTGGCGACCCGGCTGCACCGCATCCTCGCCATCGAGGGCGGCATCGGAGTCGAATCGCTCCCCAGAGTCTGACCATCACCGTCCGCGACGACGGAGAGCGCACAATCCTCACGAAAGCGTGAGGGCAAGCGGCTGACCTGCGGGAACGTCTAGCGGGGGTGTGCTGAGTCAGCACAACTCAGCACGGGGTCAGCTCCTGTGCTGAGTCGGCGTCAGGCTGCGAGGGAAAGCGCGCCGTCCAGGACGTTCACGGCCGTGTCATACGCGTCCACCGTGAGATGCCCGTACGTGTCCACCGTGACCGTGATCGAGCTGTGGCCAAGCCACCGGCTCACGGACAGCAGCGGCAGACCGTTCAGGAGACACGTCGACGCGAAGAAGTGTCGCAGGTCGTGAGGGGTCCAGTCCCGCCGCACGTCGGCGGGAAGGTTGTCCCACGGGTGCCGGAGTACGTAGCGGTCGACGTTCCGGCCCAACGTGTGGAACAGCGAGCCGTCAGGCAGGGTGCCGTGTGCCTTCACGTGGAACTGAATGCGGTGCCACACCATCGACGGCATGGGCACGTCTCGCCACTCACCCTCGCGACGCCTCTTCAGTGGCGTGAAGCGAAGCTCTAGCTTGCCGTCTGCGCCCCGAACCTTCTGCACCTGACGCCGGACACGCAGGACACGCGTCCCGCCCTTCTGGTGGACATCTGAGAGCCGTACGGCCAGAGCTTCGGAGATGCGGAGCCCGCACCCCGCCATGAGCCACACGGCAAGCTGCCACCGGTCCGGGAACTCCCGCGCGATGCGGTCAACGTCCTCGAACGTCGGTAGCGCCGTCTCGTCCACCGCAGCGGGCGGCATGGGAGGCAACTCAGCCTTCAGGAATGGCGACTTGGTAAGCCGTTCATCCTTCACGGCCTGAGAGAACAGAGCCTTCAACGGCCTCAGGGCCGTGTGCGTGGATGCCACGGTGAGGCCACCGGCGCGCACGTCACGGAACAGCCGCTCGATGTCCACAGCGGCCACGTTGGCTATCGCCTTGTGCCCGAGCGTGGGAAGGATGTGGCGGGACATCTGCCCGGCCTGCGTGTACGCGGTCGTATCCGCGATGTTCCGCCGTCCCTCGAACTCCTGCCAGAACGCCCGTACCGTGATCGCTCCCTTGTCAGGGTCGATGTACGTACCGGCACGCGTCCCGTGCTCCACGGACGCTTTGAAGTCCGTTGCGTCCTTCTTGAGGCGGAACGATTTTTCACGCTGCCTGCCTGACCGGCCACCGGCTTCCCGGTAGCGGACCATCCAACGCTTGCCCTTGTCGTAATCGGCCCCCCGGTCGATAAGTACGGCCACAACTAACCCTTACTCTTGCGCCACGATGTGCGGCGGCATGTCTTACATTCGCGTCGCCCCCTCGGGCAGACGTAGAGGTTTTCTCCGGACAGCGGGTGTCCCCGCTTGCAGTGCGTCTTGCGTGCGTTCCTCGCAGCAATGGCCGTGTCAGACCTGAGCGTGTTCTCTCGCGGGGAGAGGGGACGCAGGTGACCGGGGTTCACACAGCCGGGGTTGTTGCACACGTGGTCAATCCACTTACCGGCCGGAATCGGGCCGTTGTGAAGCTGCCATGCGTAGCGGTGAGCCGGTACGGGGGGTGTGCCCCGACCGCCCCCGGCGTAGAAGAGGCCATGGCCGGTGTTCTGTTTGGTGCCGGTCCATTCCCAACAACCGTGCCCCTTGTGCACGCGTTGCCAGAATCTCTCAGGTATCGGTGTTGCCACGGTGTCTTACTGCCTTACTTGATAGGTGTTGCTGTCCCCAAGAGGACGTGTGCTTTGTCGGTTGCCTGGCCCCCGGCTTTCGTACCTACGGACTCAAGAAACCCTTTCTTGCGAGCCAAGACGAGATGACTCTTTACGGTGCTTTGCCCCTTGCCTGTGATCTTCATGAGGAGATGGACGGGGGAGCGGACACCGGATTCAGTCAGCCGCTCATACTGAAGCGAGAGAGCCGCTAGGTACTCGTCTGTCGGCTTGGCTGCTTTGTGAAGCAGTTCGGATAGCCGCTGCTCTAGCGGGTCCGCTGCTACCTCTTTCGCCAATCCGACAAGCTCAGAGATCAGCTCCTCTTCAGGTAGCGGCTTTGTCGGGTGCACGTCCCGGAGAACCGTGGTCGTGATCCCGCGTGCGATTGCTGCGGGGTCCCCGTTCTCTGCCGGTCGCATGAACACATACGTAGGGGCCGTGCCTGCCGAGTCGGCCCGGTAGAAGAACCAGGCTTCAAAGTTCCCGTGCGAGACCTCTTGCCGGTCCCACGTTCCGGGTCCCTGTACTGCGTCTGCGAACTCTTGCGGGGGCTGTGGCCCGTTTCGCTGCTCTGACATGCCAAGACCATACCTGACTAGCTAGGACAGTGCTAGTTAGAACTCGGGGCTAAAGTCCCAAAACGATACGCCCTAGTAGGGGTCGAAGTGCTCGCCGGCTCAGCGCTACAACCCTTACGGCGCAGGGGAGTTGGGCACCTTCGAGGGTGCGGGACTTTCGGCCTATCAACTACTCGGGATAGTGCTAACTAGGTTTGACAGAGCTAGTCAGAGTCCTGGATTGTTTGGGGTGTCGCCGCGAACGGCGCGGCCCGAGAGAAAGGCACCACCAATGACGAACAACCTCCTGACCCCCATGACCCGAGCCGAGTTTGCGAACACTGCGTCGGCAAAGGAACTCGCAGATGCGCAGTTCTCAATCATCGAAGACGTAGTGACGCTGATACCGAATGAGAAGAAGGTGGAGGCGTACGGGCTCTTCGCTGAAATGATGACCATTCACGCTGAGGCGCTTCGTCCGGTCATTGCGGCGTTCAAGGCGACTGCCTGATGTTTCAGCCGCAGGAAGTCGTACCGGGCGTATTCATGGTCCGTGTCCCTCTCGCGGACGCCGACAAGGCCCGTGAAGAACTCGGTAACCGGATCGTGGCCGAGAAGGAATCCACTCAGGTACAGGGCACGTACGTGTTCGTACTCGACCAGCCGTAACAACCACTCACACCTGCTGCGGGCAAACCGTGCCCGAGATTGGACCAACCATGTCCCGACCCGTTTCCGTAGAGCGCTTCGAATGGGAAAAGCAGCTTTGGAACTGCCCCGACATACCCCCGACCGTCAAGGGCATCCTTGCCGCCGTCGGCCCCCACGCAACCGGCACCACCGGCCGTGACGCCCGACCGGGCAACGACCTACTGGCCGCGAACACCGGCCGCGCCAAAAGCGCCGTCAAGGCCGCCCTCAAGTACGGCCGCGAAGAAGGCTGGCTCTACCGGTCGGCGCACCCCGCCGTTACCGGTCTCGCTGACATCTACTGGCTCACCGTGCCGAACCATGATCACGGCCACACCTTGGACGACGTGAAGCGTCGGGCAGGCATCTCGAACAAGGGGGCAGGAGACGACCCCACAACGGCTAAGGGGCCAGGAGGTGACCCCCACCATGTGTCTCTCACCATGGGAGCCACACCAAGTGGCTCACACCATGGGTTCTCTACCAGGCGACCTACACCAGGCGACTTGCTGAATCAGCCTGAGTCTTCGCCCTGGGGGGCTACGACCACGGCCACGGCGGAGCGGTGGGAGCCGTGCACGAACCGCGCCAAGTGCGACCGCAAGCCGCACCGTGCCGGACCGCACCACAGCCACGGCAACAACTACCACCGTGCCTGAAGTTGACGACCTTTCAGCCCCCAGCCGGCCGGTGACCGGCACCACACTTGGAGTAACCCCGATGTCTACCCCCACCGTTCACCGCGACCGCGCCCGCGAGGAAGCGCGGGGCCTCATGGGCCCTTGTGGCCTGTGCGGCTTCAGGAAGCCGCTCCGCTGGGTCAACGGGCTTGGCCTTGAGTTCTGCGGCGAGAAGTGCGCCAAAGAGGCCCTATGGCTCGATTACGCCATGTTCGGTGTGGTCGACGGCGAGATAGCCCGGACCCCGGTTGCACACACCCGCAAGCGGCCCCCGGCATCCGTCGACACCCTCACGGAGTCCGAAGCTCTCGCCCATGGCCTGTCGATGAAACCGGCCGGTGAGGACCGGCAGGGTTCCGCGATGCGTCGCGGTGACGGCGGGTACGAGGGGATGACCTCTCACCGCGTCCCGGTGCGTGACCTTGAGGCGGACGAGACGGCCCGTGAATGGCTCAGGAGCAATCAGGGGTGGGAGAACTCCCCGGTGCCCGAGATAGGCACTCTGCGGGCCGCTGGTAAGGCTCCTCAGGCTTGGATGACGATTCGCTTGAAGCCGGTCCGAGATTCGGGGCAGTCGGCCCCCTGGAACTGGTCCTTTGGGTTTTGATTTCGTGGTGATAAGTGAGGGACAACGAGCCCCGATGGTTTCGACTGTCGGGGCTCTTTCTTGTGCCCAGAGTTCTTAACTTAAGGAGGTACCGGGATGGAGGATCTAGGACCCTGTATCGAATGGCCCGGAGCGAAGCGCGCAAGCGGTCATGGGCTCATGTCCCGTGGCGGGAAGCTGTGGGGCTCTCACCGTTGGTATTACACCCTGGCGTATGGGCCGGTGCCCCCGAAGAAGGTGATCCGGCACAAGTGCGATAACGCCCCGTGTGTCAATCCGCTGCATTTGGAACTAGGCACCGTGAAGCAGAACGTACGAGACCGCAAGGAGCGTGGCCGTACCCGTAATCAGTACATGAACCAGGAGGACTCTAAATGAACGCATGGGATGAGAACAAGGACACTCCGCAGGAATCGAACCGGGCCTACGGTGAGTGCCGGTGATTGAGTGGTTCGAAGTCTTCGCGAGTGCGGTTATCGCCTGGCTCCTCTGTGACACGCTGAGGGATCGCAACCGGCTGCGTTCAAGGATCACGGACCTTGAATGTGAGCTGAGGCGGAACGGCATCAAGCCTCCGCCCTCTGAATTTTGATTTGTTGGCGGTATGCGAGGGAGGAAAAGCCTCTCTCGCCAATTATGTCTATCAAACATTACAGTTTTCAGATTGCTTGGGAAGCTGGTGTTGAAAGATCCTCGGTTAGGCGGCTGGTAACCGTCGCGTGGTTGTGCCGGGCTTTCGGAAAATCAATCACACATCGGTTGCAGGGGAAACAGGATGGCCCTTGCTTCCCCTTGGCTCACAAACTGCGTTCATCCCTTCTGGGTGTTTGTGGGTCTTGGGGTCGAGAGAACCGAAAGCGCTTTGGTTGGACCCCTTCGGGGGTCCTTCTCTTTTGACCTTTTTCCTTAACCCTTAAGACCCTCGGAAGGAGGGATGGAGCATGACTAAGTACTGTTCGCGCTGCGATCGACATCAGAGCGTTGCACAGTTTGGCAGCAATAAGGCTCGAAGGGACGGCCTTGCTGATTACTGCCGTGACTGCATGAACGCGTACATGCGCGAGCGTCGCACGAAGTACACCCGCCCCAACATTCCGAAGGGCACTCACAGGTGCGCCCACTGTGGCGTCATAAAGTTTTAGAAGGAGGCCATTATGGCTAAGTATGAGGTTTCCACCTCTGGCGGTAACGTCGGTGTTATCGACACGATTGCTCAGGTGTCGGTCGAGGTCCTGAAGAACTCTTCCGTCCTCGGACGCCTGGTTTACCGGAACGTCGAACAGAACTTCACTCCCGGTGTTGGCGCTACCGTCAACCTGCGTAAGCCGACTGTGTTCGGCGCGAAGAACCTTGCCAAGGATTCCGCTGTTGATAACAGCAAGCTTGACGAGAAGCTGATCCCGGTCGTCATTGACACGCATTCGTATGTGTCCACCCTGACGAACACGTGGGACAACACTCTCAACGTTGAGTCTGTTGCCCGGCAGATTACCGCGCCGCAGGCTGTTGCCGTGGCCGTTGGCGACGAGAACTCTGTTGAGTCTCGTATTGCGGCGGAGCTGAAGAAGGTTATTGCTTCGGACGGTAAGGCCGTCAAGGATGCTGAGGGCAAGGTTGTTCCGCAGGCTCTGACGCATACCGCGAAGTCTTCTTTCCGTGACACCCTGGTGAAGCTGGACCTGCACATGACTGAGAAGAAGGTCCCGCTTGAGGGTCGCTTCCTGGTGGTGTCGCCTAAGTTCCGTGCTGAGATCCTGTCCGACGACCTGTTCGTCAAGGCGGACTCTTACGGTTCCGCGAACCTGATTCAGACCGGCGCTGACCGACTTCAGGAGATGTACATGGGCCGCTTCCTCGGCTTCGATGTGTTCCTGTCGACGATGGTTGACGGCATGGTCGCGTTCACCCGTGAGGCGTTCGCCCTGGCGGTTCGCGTCCCGGTCCCGATGGACGGCGCTCCGTCCGCTGCTGTGGCCGACATGGACTCTGGTTACGGCCTCCGTGTTACGCGCGCTGCGGTCGCTGACCGTCTGTCCACTCAGGTCAGCACCGACGTTCTGTGTGGTGCCGCGATCCTGGATGCTGACCGCTGCATCGGCGTGAAGCTCGCCTGATCTCTTCAGGCTCTGGCCCCCTGCCCGTCCTTGGGTGGGGGGCCTTTTCTCGTTAGGGCCAGAAGTCCCGAGCCGGCAAGGTCGAAGGTCCTGCCGCGGGAGGCAATAACCCACCACTGCAACGGAGTTGACGACATGTCCAATCGCACCTGCCGTCGCCCCTCCTGTCACTACGACCGGCTAACCCGCTCCCGGTGCTGCTCGTATTGGTGTGACCGATGGGTGAGGCACAACAACTACGCCACCAACACAGGCGCTACGGAACGCCGTGAATGGCTCACGTGGGCTGACCGAATGATGACCACCGTAGGACCCGACGCGTGGGCCTACAGCTCCGAATTCCAATGGGACCGGGAAGCCTTCCGGACCAAACCAGAACGCCTGACAGGACCCCCACAATGAACACCATCACGCTATGGGAACGCTTCCTGACCCCCACAGGAGCCCCCGCAACCGGCACCATCACCTACCGCACCTCATGCGGCCGACAACTCCTCTGCGGCACAGCAGGAGTCATTACCGGCACTGCCGTAACTGTCCCCCTGGACGAGAACGGCATGTTCGAGATTGAGCTACTGCCTACCGATACCCCTGGGGTTCGTCCGTGGCCCGTAGAGCCTTCTCAATGGAAGTGGGCTATCACCGTGGACCTTGCCCACGCCCCACGCTTCCGAAAGCACCTCACCTTGCCCCGCTCTTTGGGCCCCAGGGTGCAGCTCTCTCAAGCCCCCGGGTACATCTATTCCAACGCCACCACCTGAATACCCACGGGCATTATTACCCCCGCCACACAAAGGGGTCATAGAGATAGAGCCCCTGCCCTAGGACTACCGCACCACAGCACATCAAACAAAGCTTCGACTTTTCAAGCTTTGCTTTAACTGTTAAGCCCCTCAATCACAGTGCACGCACTAACAAGGGCATGCATATGAGGGGGCACATATGGAGGGGTGCATATGGGTAGTAGCACACACCCCCTGCATAAGGGGTGCACGAGCATAAGCATGAACAACAACAAAGAAAAACGTTGAAAAGAACGAAAACAACTAAAACTTTGAGTTTTTCGCTAAGAAAACAAAAGCTTAAGCGAAAAGCTTAACGAACGACACTAAACGATGACTTTGCGCTAAAGGTTCCCACGTAGGGGTGGGGGGTGACCCCCTTGACCGGACGGACGAAGACCGCACGTGGATAGTAGACGGCATTGAGCCGGGGTTGTGAACATTCCCTTGGCCTGGCTTTTGCCTGGGTTTCTGATAGTCGGTGACTTGAGTCACAGAAGGAGAAGACATGGATAAGCCGTACGGCGATAAAGGACCGAACACCATCGGGTATGTCTCGAACTGGCACAAGTCGGAGCGAGGCAGCAACCTGCCGGGTAATTGGTCGACGCTCCGCAAGAGCGTCATGCACCGGGCCTCTGGGCTTTGTGAGCACATTCGGTACGACACGGGTTTGCCGTGCGCTCTCACGGCCACTGACGTTGACCACATTGTTCCGGGTAATGATCACAGCCTCTCGAATCTTCAGGCGTTGTGCGATTGGCACCATAAGCAGAAGACCGGCCGTGAATCGGGTGAGGCTCGTACAGCGAAGAGGGTGAAGCCTCGCAAGGCGCACCCTGGAATGGTTGGCGACTTTGAGCGGCCTATGGGAGACGCGATTGATGCGAAGCGCGCCCGGTCCCGCGCTATTCAGAAGCGAGACAACCGGATCTCTGGTGTCTCGAACGTCCAGTTCCCCGGTTGGGGCGAGTGACGATCTACCTGCCCCCGTGGCTGGCCTTGTGTGGCCGGTCGCGGGGGTCTTTCGTCGTATCTGTGGGTGAAGCCCCACCAGGGCGAGAAGAGGTAGTTCCCTGGTGGGGCCATGGGCAGGAAGCGTGACGGTGCTTCCTTCACCGGTACGCGGGGCCCCTTGTCGCTCAACCGTCGCCCCGGACCGGGGCCTATTGGTTGCTGCTTCGGCAGCGGGGGCACTGGCAGAGGGGCCATTGTGCATCGAGAAGGGGGACGGTTGTCTCGCCGCTACGTACCTCCTTCTTCGGCTCCCATGTCTTCCCGGAGTCGCGGGAGACGCGGAGCGTCAGAAGCGTGTACGGCTGAGGCTTCCACTTCGCTGGCTTCTTCTTCGTCATGCGCACTGCTTCGCGGCTTGGTGCTGCCGAAGCTCGACGTTGCAGTCTGAGACGGCGGACCAGTCCCCGACCGATCGGCGGTTCTCGCGCCGGACGCAGATGCTCATGCACTCGGCACAGCCCGGTATCGGGGTGGGCTCAAGGGCGGGTTCCTTGAGTACGTACGTGGTGGGCTTTCTCGCTTGTACGTCTGCCTGGTATCTGCTCAGCATCGTGCCCCGCCATCCCTGGCCGTGTCGTCTGATTGATGACCACCGTAGGAAGCTGGGGCGGGCTGTACGGGGGATGTTGCACGGTGTTGCACGGATTCACTCGGGGATGGTGTCGAGAGCCTTCCTGATCAAGGCTTTCGCGTTCTCGCCGTAGACGGCGGCGCGGCCCATCTGTGCGAACGCTGACAGGTAGACATCGACTTCGGCGCGGTTGGTCACGCGCACCATGGCTGTCAGGGTCTCCACCTGTACTTCCCGATCATCGAACGCGTAGAAGGTCTCAAGCGGCCACACGGGGCGGCGGATCATGTGGGGGATGATCCCGAACGCCAGGTTCGGACGGCCGATGACGGCCAGGAAGTGACGGAGCTGTTCCGCGTGCTGCGGCACGTCGGTCATGGCCATGTGCAGGGCTGACTCTTCGATCAGGATGGATACCCGATGGTTGCCGCGTACTACGTCGTCAGAGCGCGCTAGACGGGCCTGTACGGCGTCCTCAACGTCGTCGGGAAGGTTCCGGAACCTTCGGATGGTGCGGAGGATTCCACGGGCGTAGTCGCCCGTCTGAAGCATCCCCGGCAGGACTCCGCAGGAGTACACGCGGAACGAGCGGGTCTCTTGGTAGATGCTGCTGTTCTGAGCCTTGCTGAGGCCGCCCCTGTGGTACTGCGTCCACTGGACGTAGAGGGTTTTCGCGGTGCGCGTGGCTGCAATGAGCGCATCGGCTTCGTCTGGCCGGTCGCAGGCAGCGCACCATGCCCGGATGTCGGCAGGCTTGGGGATGGTCTTCCGGTTGATGATCCGGTGTGTCTTGGAACGGTCCCAGCCGCAGAGAGCGGCCAGCCGTGCCCCTGAGAGATCGGCTTCTTCCATCATCAGGTTGAGCCGGTCGGCTACTGCCTTGTGGGCCTCTTCGGCCGTAGACAGGGGAGAGGTCATGACTGGCCGCTGTTCTGTCAGACGCTGTACTTGTCGTGCGGTGTGGCCCGGTCCCAGACGGCTTCGAACATGGCGGCGCATCGTGCCGCAACGTCCGGTGCCTCTGTGAAGTCGGTGTGGACCCAACGGCCGTCCCCGTCAAAGACGTTGAACTGAACTAGCTTGCTGTCGAACAGCCAGAAGTCATTGCCGGGAAGGGTGAGTTCGGATGCCTGACGGCGGGGGAGCCAGCGGACCTCTTCGCCGCAGGCCACGTTTCCGTAGGTGACGTAGTGCTCCCACCTGATGTAGTCGGAGACAGGTTCCCCGACCACCCGGGCGCGGCGGACGGCGACGCCCTGAGCGGTCATGTCCTGAATCAGTCCGTGCCAGTCGTCCCGCCACCACGAAGCACGGTCGTCCCAGTCCTTACGTTCGCCTGCTAGCCAGGCATCGAAGGCGGGGTGTTCGCCGGGCACGGCGTACGCGTCGCGGGTCTCAAGGTGCAGTGCGGAGTGTTGGCACTGCCTGAGCAGTGCGGCGAACTCAGCGAGACTCTGCGACACGGATTGCCTCCTTGAGAAGGGGGATCATCTGCGGTTCAAGAATGATCAGCGTCTCATCCTCGGACCGTGGCGAGTCGGCCAGTGTCCCGGCTTGTGCGTCGTCGTCGGCGCGCTGCCCTTGGACGAGTAGACGCCGGTCGTCGTCCACCCACACGGCCGGGCATCCGTTCACGTCCGACTCTGGATCTTTGCCAATGAAGGTGTAGCCCATGGTGCGCCCTCCCTGGAGTGAGTGTTGCGCTGCGTTGCAGAGCGTCAGCCTGCCGGGGAAGGCCGGTCAAGAGGGCATGAACGACAGAACCCCCGACCGATGGGCCGGGGGCTTTGTCTGTGCTGGCATCCCAGCACCATCCCAGCACCGCTACGCCTGACCAGATCTGGCATGACTAGTTAGGTCAGTTTGGTGTCTCGGGTCGCTGCTGGTAGGACGGTCGGGAAAGACAGTTCCCGCAATCCTCACGAACCTGTGACGTCTCGGACGGGGCGCCACCCCGCCCTCCCGTAGATACTGGGCAAAGGTCTAGGGTTCGGTCGCCCACCGATATACGGACCCGCACGGGGGCACCGGACCAGAAGCGACAGCGCAGTGTGCACGAAGGCCGGAGGGGGCTCTGCACACCACGCATCTGGGGGGCTAGGACCATGGACCCGATGAACCGGGGACCCGAAGAGCACGGCCACGAAGCCATCGACGACGACACGACGCGCCCCGGGCGGCCGCCGCGCGATCCCATGACGCCCGACTTCGGCCAGCCGGCACCCGCCCTGGCCCGCACCGTCCGGCTCGTCTCCGGCGACTTCCTGCTCACCGTCAACCCCGTCGACGGCAGCGAGATCGAACCCTGCCCGCCCGGCGAGCGCCCCGAACGGCCCGCCCGAAGGAGCGCCGAGGAGCGCGCCGAACTGCGCCGCGCCGCCATGCCGCCCGTCCCGCCGGGACCCGCGCTGCCCCGGCTGCCGCTCCTGGAGCGCCAGGAAGAGCGCGAGCGGCTCGTACGGCTCCTGGCGCGCGGCCGCTCCGTGCGGCTGACCGGCCCCGCCGGATCGGGCCGCACCGCCCTCCTGAACGCCGTCGCAGACGACTGCGCCGACCTCGCCCCCGACGGCGTCGTCCGCCTCTCCGGCTACCGCAGAACCCCCGCCGAGCTGCTCCACGACCTCTTCACCACCGTCTACGAGGCGCCCCTGTACCGCCCGGACCGCGCCCAGCTGCTCGAATTCGTCCGCGACATCGGCGCGGTCGTCGTCCTGGACGACCTGGAGTTCGGCGGCAACGGACTCGACGAACTGCTCGACGCGACACCCGAGTGCGCCTTCCTCGTCGCCACGACACCCGACGTCGCCGCGCCCTCCGCCGACTGCCCCCTCGAAGAGGTCTTCCTCGGCGGGCTCGGCCGCGGCGGCGGCGTGGAACTCCTGGAGCGCGCCGTCGGCCGGGTCCTCGACGACGAGGAGGCCAACTGGGCGGGCGACCTGTGGTTCGAGTCCGAGGGACTGCCGCTGCGCTTCGCCCAGGCGGGCGCCCTGCTCCGCCAGCGCGACCAGCTGCGCGCCGACCCGCACGCCTTCGAGGAGTACGGCTACGTCGGCGAGAGCCCGCGCGAGGGCTCCCAGGACCCCCACGCGGCCCCGGACGTACCGCTGCCCTCGCTCGCCGACGGCGCCGCACCCGCCGCCCTGCTCGCCGACCGGCTCAGCCCGTCCGCCCGCGCCACGCTGACGTTCGCCGTCGCCCTCGGCGGTGAGCTGCCCCACCAGGCCCACCTGCCCGCCCTGGTCGGCGACACCCACGCCGACGCCGCCCTCGCCGAGCTGGTGAGCTGCGCCCTGGTCACCCCGGTCGGCGCCCACTACCGCCTCGCCGCCGGCGTCCGCGCCCAGCTGGAGGCCGCCGGGTACGGCGACGACGCCGCCGGACACGCCCTGTCCGCCGCCCAGCACTACGCCTGGTGGGCCGGGCACCCCTCCGTCACCCCCGAGCGGGTCGCCGCCGAGGCGGACGCCGTACAGGCCGCCCTGGCCGCCCTGGTCGCCACGGAGAGCGGCGCCGCCGTGCTGCTCGCCCGCACCGCCGCGCCCGCCTTCGCCGGCGGACTCGACTGGGCCGCCTGGGAGCGTGCCCTGCGCTCCGGCCAGGAGGCCGCGCGCAACGCGGGCGAGGTCGCCGAAGAGGCGTACTTCCACCACGAGTTGGGGATCCTCGCGCTCTGCGCCGGGCAGCTCGACCGGGCCCGCGCCGAGCTGGAGGCCTCCATCGGGCTGCGCGGCGCGCTCGCCGACAAGCGCGGCATGATCTCCGGGCGCCGGGCCCTCGCGCTGGTCGCCGACCGTTCGGGCGCCGTACTGCCCGGGACGGGCGCCGCCGCCGGCGAGGAGCTCCCCGAGGCGCGCCACGAGGAGTCGGCCTCGCCCCCCGGCGGCATCCCCGCGGCCTTCGCGCTGCCCCCCGAGCCGCCCGCGGAACCGGACACGCTGGTCAGCAGCAGGATGACGCCGGTCACCACCGGTCCGGGCCCGGCGCCGAGCCGTCGCTCCATCATCACCGGCACCCGGCGCAACCTCGTCGCCGCGGGCGCCGGAGCCCTGCTCGCCGCCGTCCTCGGCACCGTCGTCACCCTCGGCGCCACCACGGACAAGGACACCCCGAAGAACGACAAGGTCACCACGGAGCAGTCGACGAAGGAGGACGGCTCGGGCGACGGCGGCCTGACCGCCGACGAGCCGCGCAAGGGCTCCACCAGCCGCCCCGCCGGCCCCGGCGAGGACGGCGTCACCGGCACCGCGGACGATCCGGCGCCCAGCGGCAGCCGCGCGCCCTCCAACGGCCCCAGCGGCAGCGGCGAGCCCTCGGACAAGCCGTCCGGCAAGCCGACGAAGCCCACGGACAGGCCCACCAGGCCGACGGACAAGCCGACGAAGCCGACCCACGAGCCGTCGAGGCCGCCCACGTCGTCCCCGCCCACCGACCCGCCGACGTCGCCCCCGCCGACGAGCCCGCCGACCTCGCCGCCCGCGAGCGACGCCCCGCCCTCCTCGCCGAACATCTCGAACGCGGCGAGCGGCTCGGGCGACCCCTCGGCGGTCTGAGAGGACGAGAGGTCAGAACAGCCGCAGCTTGTCGTCCTCGATGCCGCGCAGCGCGTTGTAGTCCAGGACGGTGCAGCCGATGCCGCGGTCCGTGGCGAGGACGCGCGCCTGCGGCTTGATCTCCTGGGCGGCGAAGATGCCCCGGACGGGCGCGAGGTGCGGGTCGCGGTTCAACAGCTCCAGATAACGGGTGAGTTGCTCGACCCCGTCGATCTCGCCGCGGCGCTTGATCTCGACGGCGACGGTCTGCCCGTCGGCGTCGCGGCAGAGGATGTCCACCGGACCGATCGCCGTCATGTACTCCCGGCGGATCAGGGTGTATCCCTCGCCGAGTGTCTCGATCCGGTCGGCGAGCAGCTCCTGGAGGTGGGCCTCCACACCGTCCTTGATGAGGCCGGGGTCGACGCCGAGCTCGTGCGAGGAGTCGTGCAGGACTTCCTCCATCGTGATGATGAGCTTCTCGCCCGCCTTGTTCACGACGGTCCACACACCCGCGTCGTCCCCGGTCCCCTCCTTCAAGGTGCAGGGCGGCGACATCCAGTTGAGCGGTTTGTAGGCCCTGTCGTCCGCGTGGATGGAGACGCTGCCGTCCGCCTTCACCAGGATCAGGCGAGGGGCCGACGGCAGATGGGCGGTGAGCCGGCCCGCGTAGTCCACGGAGCATCGGGCAATGACGAGACGCATGGGGCGCAACGCTACTCGACGCGGGGCGGTGCGCGCGATTCGCCCGTGCCCCTCCCGTCACGGCCGGCGCGCACCGGGCCCGCGAGCCCCTCGCCGCCCGGCGCGCACGCCGGCCCCGCGCGACTTGTCCGGCGATGAACCCCTTCGATCCTGGCCGGTTATGCGCCCAATCTCCTGGTGCGGTCACCGCCCGTTGCCTACCGTAGAAGCAAGAGGTCGTCATCCGTGCACGCTGCGTAGGCGGACTCCATCCCTGTCCGTAGGCCCCCGCTCCCCGGGGGTGCGAGAGGAGAACCCATGTCGCTCGACGTCTCACCGGCACTGTTGGAACAGGCCGAGCGAGGCGAGGTCGACGAAGCAGAATTCGTCGACTGCGTCCGGACCTCCCTGCCTTACGCATGGGAGATGATCAGCTCCCTGGTGGCCCAGCTGAAGGTTGACGGCGGCGAGTTCGCCGACAACCAGACTCCGCCGCCGGACGAGCAGGCACGAGGCCAGCTGCTGCGCGCTCTCGCGAGCGACGCGATCCGCGGTGCCCTGCAGCGGCATTTCGGTGTGCGTCTGGCATTCCAGAACTGTCACCGGGTGGCGGTCTTCCCGCTCGATCCGTCGGTGGACGACCGGCTGGCCCGCTTCACCTCGATCCGCGGTCAGCTGCTCAACCAGTCACCTGAACTTCGGGACTGCTGACGGTTGTTGCTGCCGCTCCGTACGCGGGAGGTGTGTCAGTCCGGAGCGGCAGCTCCGCGGTCGAAGGCGGCTCTCAGCCGAGCCGGGGCAGCACCTCGGCGCCCAGCCTCCGTACGTTCTCCTCGGTGGCCGCGAGGTCGCCCGAGCCCTCCACGAGCAGCGCGAAACGCGTGATGCCGGTGCGCTCCGCCGTGGCGGCGAGCCGGTCGGCGCACACCTGCGGGGTGCCCACGGGGTGCAGCCCGCAGAGCAGTTCGGTGTAGGCCAGCGGATCCCTCATGGCACGGTGACGGCCGTCCACGGTCACATGGGCGTCCAGGCCCTGCTTCAGCCAGCCGGGCATCGCCTTCTGTAAGGTCTCGGCCGCCTCCAGTCGACGGTCGGCGACCTGGGCGACTCCGGCCGATACGTGCGACGCGGCGGCGATCTCCTCCGGGCCGTGCCCCGAGGCACGCGCGTGCCGATTCCACAAGGCCACCATTTCGGCCTTCTCGTCGTCGCCCACATGCATGCCCAGCAACATGGGAAGGCAGCGCTGCGCGGCGAGCCGCACGCTCGACGGCGAGGTGCAGGCGACGATCACCTCGGGGCCGCTCTCGCCGTGCCCGTGCAGCGCCTCCTGGGGGCGCGGGACGACGGCGACCTCGCGGAAGGGGAACCGCTCGCCGGTGTTGCCGACGCGTGGCTCACCGAGCCATCGGAGCAGCAGGTCGAGGGAGTCCGGGAACCCCTTCTCGTACGCCTCCAGGCCGGCCCCGAAGACCTCCAGGTCGACCCACGGGCCGCCGCGTCCGACGCCCAGCGAGAACCGGCCGCCGGACGTCACGTGCAGCAGCGCGGCCTGTTCGCCGAGTGCCACCGGATGGGCGGTCGGGAGTACGCTCACGGCTGTGCCGACACGGATGCGCCGCGTCCGGCCGAGGAGCAGCGCCGCGAGGGTCACCGCCGACGGGCAGGTGCCGTACGGCACGAAGTGGTGCTCGGCGAGCCAGACCGAGTCGAGCCCCGCCTCCTCGGCCACCTCGGCGGACCGCATCGCCCGGTGCAGCGCCTCCCCCTGCCCCTGTCCGGGGAACTGGGCGGCCAGTACAAAACTACCTACACGCATCGAACTCCTGCCTCCTTGGCACCGACGCAGGCACTCCCCTATGGGCAACAACGCGTGACACGTGCCAAAGGCACGGCCTGGCATGAGGATTGTTGGATTTTCCGTGCAATGGCCGGGGCGGTGGCCGCCGGTGGGGGACGAATGCCCCGGGGCACGGCGCGTAGGCTGGTCACCCTTCTGACCGCCGTACAGCCCGTGAGGTGTTTCGTGTCCCCGCGTCGCAACCGCCCCAAGGGCGCCGGAGAGTCGAGGGCGTCCGCGGACGCGGAGCCGCCGGGCCGCTACGGCGGCTTCCAGCGCACCGAGAGCTGGCAGGGCGAACAGTGGAGCGTGCGCCACGTCGCGGGCGCGAGCTCGGCGGGCAAGCGGTACCGCTGCCCCGGCTGCGACCAGGAGATCCCCTCCGGCCTCGCGCACGTGGTGGCCTGGCCCGAGCACTCGGGCGTGGACGAGCGCAGGCACTGGCACAAGGCCTGCTGGAACGCGAAGGACCGCCGCACCACGCGGGTGCAGCGGTCCCGTAACGCGCCGAGGTACTGACGCCCCGGCCCGGTCGTACGCCTTACACGTCCCGCTTCTCCAGGAGGGCGAAGGCGCCGGCGACGGCGGCGGCCGTCACGATGAAGAGCACCGTCAGCTGCGAACCGCCGCTGGCACCCGAGTCGTCCGCGCCGAAGATCTTGGCGAGGGCGGTGATGGCGTTGTAGTCGTTCATCTTCTCGCCGAGCGCCTGCGTGCTCTCCCAGATCATCAGGAACCCGGGCAGGATCGCGGGGACCAGGACCACGCCGAGCATCGCCGTGATGGCGCCCGCGGAGTGCCGCAGCATGGAGCCGACGGAGAGGGCGAGTACGCCGAGGAGCGAGACGTACAGCCCGCCCTTGAAGACCGAGCCGAGCCACGGGTCGTCGCCCGCCTCGGGGCCGCTGTTGGCGCCCGACGCCGCGAGGCCCACCAGCAGGATGGAGCCGGCGGAGACGACGAAGGCGACCGCGAAGTAGATCAGGATCTTCGCGGCGAGGACGCGGTGGCGCTGCGGGGACGCGGTGAACGTCGTACGGATCATGCCCGTGCCGTACTCGGACGACGTGACGAGGACGCCCAGCGTGATCAGGCAGATCTGGCCGAGCATCAGGCCGAAGAAGGCCGGGAAGGTGAACGGCATCTCCGCGTAGTCGGCCGGGTCGGTGTTGGCCACGGCGAGCAGGCCGATGCCGATCACCAGGAGCAGGAAGATGCCGAGCGTCCACATCGTGGAGCGGACCGACTTGATCTTCGTCCACTCGGAGGCGAGGGCGTTGCCGAGGTGGGTCTTCTTGACCGGGATGGGCGAGGTGTAGGCGTTGGCCATCGCCTGCTGCCAGGCGGAGGGCGGCGCGGGTGCGGCGGGCGCGGGCGCCGCCGGGACACCCTGCGGCGCCGGGGCGCCCTGGGCCGGGGCGCCCGGCACCGGGGCACCCGCCTGTGCGTACGCCTGCTGGGGCTGCGCCTGCGGCTGCTGCTGCGGAGTCGGAGGCGTGGTCATCGCTTGTCCTCGCTGTCGCGCTTGGTCATGTCGGGGGCGGGGGCGGGGGCGGGGGCGGCCGCCGGGGCCGGGGGCTGCTGCGGTGCCGCGGCGTACGGGTTCGGGGTCCCCGGCGCGCCCTGCTGGGGCATCGCGAAGGGCTGGCCGCCCTGCTGGGGCGGCGGCGGGGCGTACCAGCCGGGCTGGCCCTGGCCGGGCACCGGCGGCTGCGGCTGGCCCGGCGGCAGCGCGCCGGGCTGCGGCTGCTGCTGGAGGCCCGCGCGCTGGTCGACCGTGGAGCGGTAGTCGACGGCGCCCTGCGTCATCCGCATGTACGCCTCCTCCAGCGAGGCCTGGTGCGGGGAGAGCTCCCACAGGCGGACGTCCGCGCCGTGCGCCAGGTCGCTGATGCGGGGGAGGGGCAGGCCGGTGACGCGCAGCGCGCCGTCCTGCTCGGGCAGCACCTGGCCGCCCGCCTCGGTCAGCGCGGCCGTCAGCTTCTCGCGCTGCTGCGGCTCGCTGTCGGGCGTGCGCACCCGCGCGAAGTCCGCGGAGTTGTGCGAGATGAAGTCCTTGACGCTCATGTCGGCGAGCAGCTGGCCGCGGCCGATGACGATCAGGTGCTCGGCGGTGAGCGCCATCTCGCTCATCAGGTGGGACGAGACGAAGACCGTGCGCCCCTCGGCCGCGAGCGACTTCATCAGGTTGCGGACCCAGAGGATGCCCTCGGGGTCCAGGCCGTTGACGGGCTCGTCGAAGAGCAGCACCTGTGGGTCGCCGAGGAGCGCCGCCGCGATGCCGAGGCGCTGGCCCATGCCGAGCGAGAAGCCCTTGGAGCGCTTCTTGGCGACGTCCTGCAGGCCCACGACGCCGAGCACCTCGTCGACCCGGCGGGCCGGGATGCCGGAGAGCTGCGCGAGGCAGAGCAGGTGGTTGCGGGCGTGCCGGCCGCCGTGCACGGCCTTGGCGTCGAGCAGCGCACCGACCTGGCGGGGGGCGTTCGGGAGCTTGCGGTACGGGTAGCCGCCGATCGTCACCTGCCCGGTGGTCGGCGCGTCGAGCCCGAGGATCATGCGCATCGTCGTCGACTTGCCGGAGCCGTTCGGCCCGAGGAAGCCGGTGACGGTTCCGGGCCGCACCTGGAAGGAAAGGTTGTACACGGCTGTCTTGGCGCCGTAGCGCTTCGTCAGGCCGACTGCCTCGATCATTCTCCGCACCCATCGAATGGTTCAGGACGTCGGGGCACACGCCCCCGTAAGGGTTAGGAGGATAACGGGGAGCTGACGGTTCCAGCCAAGAGCGAGTAAAAGGACCGGGTTCACCCGGGCGGGGCCGGGAGCTCGGTCCACGGCAGCACCCAGCCCTCCTCGGCGAAGAGGCGCGTGCCGCGGGCGCGCAGCTCCGGGTCGGCGGCGGCCCGGCGCACCCAGGTCGCCGCGTCGGGCCCGAGCAGCTCCCGCAGGCGCGGCGAGGCGTCCAGGAGGGCGTCGAGCAGCGCCGCCTGGTCGCCGCCGCCGGGCCGCGGCAGGGCGGTGACCGGGTCGGCGAGGAGACCGCGCACGCTCACGTAGACGTCCGCCCCGTCCAGCCGCTCGCCGGACGGCAGCGTCATCCCGTACGCGTCCCCGGGCAGGAGCACCCGCCGGTAGTTGGGCAGTTCGGTGGCGTCGACCGCGGCGAGCTGGGCGGTGTCGAGCCAGGAGACGACGAGCGTGGTCCGCGCCCGGGGTGCGCCGTAGGGGGCGGCCGCCACGTAGCCGGCCCGGCCGATGTGCGCGGAGCAGCCCACCCCGATGCCGCGCAGTTGTACGGGCACCATCGGCACGGCGCCGGGGAGGCCGAGCCGGGCGAGCTTGTGGGAGAGCTGGCCGGGGGAGGCGTTCGAGCCGACGGCGAGCACGGGCCGGCGCCCGGCGAGGGGCGTCTGGCCGAGCGCGGCGATGACGTCGTCGAGGGAGCGGCCGGGCCGGGCGCCGGGCCCGTCGACCCGCCAGGTGCCGACCGTGCCAGGCCGGGCCCGCAGCGGCAGCAGTTCGGTGCCGGTCAGCAGGGAGGGGACCGTCACCGGCAGACCCGGGTAGGTGAGGGGGTGCAGGGCGGGCACGCCGTCGAGGCCGAGCGCCGCGAGTCCGCGGTCCTGCGTCGTCACACGCCCCCCTGCGGCCCCGCGGCCGTACGCTCCCGTGCGGCCCCGCGGCCGCCCACCCGCAGGGACGCTGCTCTCACGCGTCCCTCTTCTTCAGCAGTACGTACCCACCGATGAGCGCCGCCACCACCCATACCGCCATGATCCCGAGGCCGCCCCACGGCCCGTACGGGGTGTCGTCGTCGAACGGCGACTTGACCTGCATGATCTTGCTGCCGGCCTGGTCGGGCAGGAAGCGGCCGATCTTCTTCGTCGCCGAGACGTTGCCGAGGATGCTGGAGATGAGGAAGAAGAACGGCATCAGGATGCCGAGGGAGAGCATCGGGCTGCGCAGCATCGCCGCGACGCCCATCGAGAACATCGCGATGAGCGCCATGTAGAGCGCGCCGCCGATCACCGCGCGCAGCACGCCGGGGTCACCGATGTGGGCCTTGTAGGGGCCGAGCATCGCCTGCCCGACGAAGAAGGTGAGGAAGCTGGTGGCCAGCCCCACCAGGAAGGCCAGCAGGGTCGCGACGGCGATCTTGCTGAAGAGGAAGGTGGCGCGCTGCGGGACCGCCGCGAGCGAGGTGCGGATCATGCCGGTGCTGTACTCGTTCGAGACGACGAGCACTCCGAAGACGATCATCGCGAGCTGGCCGAGGGACATCCCGGCGAAGCTGATGAAGGTCGGGTCGAAGGTCAGCCTGTCCTTGGCGTCCAGGCTGTCGTAGTCGTTCTTCGACAGGATGCTGATCAGCATGCCGAGCGCGACCGTGACGACGACGGCGAGGCCGAGCGTCCAGACGGTCGAGGAGACCGAGCGGATCTTGGTCCACTCCGATTTCAGGACCTGCGTCGCGGCCATCGTTCAGCTCTCCTTCCGCGGCTGCCAGCCTTCGCCCCAGCCGGAGCCCGCCGGCGGGCCGGTCGGTGGTGCGGTGCCGGTCGGCGGTGCGGCGCGCTGGTGGTCGGCGTGTGCGTGGTACTCCACGGACTCCGCGGTGAGCTGCATGAAGGCCTCCTCCAGCGAGGCCTGCTGGGGGCTCAGTTCATGGAGGACGAGGCCGTGGGCCGCGGCGAGCTCGCCGAGCCGCTCCGCGGGCGTCCCGTCCACTTCGAGGGTGCCCTCGCGCCCCTCCACGGCGGTGATGCCCGCCTCGTGCAGGACGTCGAGGAGCCGTTCGCGCTGCGGGGAGCGCAGCCTGACGTACGAGCGAGAGTTCTGCCGGATGAAGTCGGACATCGACAGGTCGGCGAGGAGGCGGCCCTGGCCGATGACGACGAGGTGGTCGGCGGTGAGCGCCATCTCGCTCATCAGGTGGGAGGAGACGAAGACCGTACGGCCTTGTGCGGCAAGGGACTTCATGAGGTTCCGGATCCAGTGGATGCCCTCGGGGTCGAGTCCGTTGACCGGCTCGTCGAACATCAGGATCTCGGGGTCGCCGAGCAGGGCGCCCGCGATGCCCAGGCGCTGGCCCATGCCGAGCGAGAAGCCCTTGGCCTTCTTTCTGGCGACGGCGGTCAGCCCGACGGTGTCGAGCACTTCGGTGACGCGCCCGCGCGGGATGCCGTTGCTCTGCGCCAGGCACAGCAGGTGGTTGAAGGCGCTGCGGCCGCCGTGCATCGCCTTGGCGTCGAGCAGGGCGCCGATGTACTTGAGGGGGTCCGTCAGCTCGGAGTAGTGCTTGCCGTCGATGCGGACGTCTCCGGCCGTCGGGTTGTCGAGCCCGAGCAGCATGCGCATGGTGGTGGACTTGCCCGCGCCGTTCGGGCCGAGGAAGCCGGTGACCATGCCGGGGCGCACGGTGAAGGTGAGGTTGTTGACGGCGACCTTCTCGCCGTACCGCTTGGTCAGCCCCTCGAGCTCGATCATGCGGCCACGCTAGAACGGGACGAAGCCCCCTGCCACTCGGTGGCGGGGGCCTCGCTGCCCGGACGGAGCGCTTCAGCGGGTCTGCTGCGCGGGCACCCCGCGCGAGACCGGCTCGTCGTCGGCGGGCGTACCCGCCGCGGCGACGGCCGCGCCGGTGAGCGTCGCCAGCATCTCGCGCACGTTCGTGAGCTGGGCGTTGATCGAGTCGCGCCGGTTCGTCAGAGCGGCGAGCTCGCGCTCCGACTCGCTGCGGATGCGGTCCGCCTTGGCGTTCGCGTCCGCGACGATGTCCTCGGCCTGGCGCTGAGCGGTCTCGACGGTCTGCCGGGCACGGCGCTCCGCGTCGGTCCGCAGCTTCTCCGCCTCGAGGCGCAGCTGCTCCGCACGGTGCTCGATCTCCGCGAGGCGCTTCTCCGCCTTGGCCTGACGCGATGCCAGGTCACGCTCGGACTGCTCGCGGCGCTTGGCGAGGTTCGTCTCGAAGTCGGCGGCGGCCTGGGCGGCCTTCGCGCGGGTCTCCTCGAAGAGGGCGTCCGCCTCCTCACGCTTGGACTGGGCGTCCTTCTGGGCCTCGGCACGCAGGGCGTTGGCCTCGCCCTTGGCCTTCTCGACGATCCGGACGCCCTCGTCCTCGGCCTTGGCCTTGCGCTCGGTGGCGAACGACTCGGCGTCGTTGCGCACCTGCTGGGCGGCGGATTCGGCGAGCTCACGGTGCTGCTCGGCCGCGCGACGGGCCTCCTCGCGCAGGTCCTTGGCCTCCTCCTCGGCGAGGCGGAGGATCTTCTCGACGCGGGCACCGAGACCGGCGTACGACGGCTCGGCGTCGGCGACCTGGGCCTGGGCGTTCTGCGTCTCGAGATGCAGTTCCTCGATGCGCTTTTCCAGAGCAGTGATGCGGGCAAGAGCGCTGTCACGGTCGGAGACGAGCTTGGAGATACGTTCGTCCACCTGAGCGCGGTCGTACCCACGCCGCACAAGCTCGAAGCCGTAGGGGGAAGTGTCGCTCATGGGGTTCCTGTCGAATGAGACCGGTGAGGTGATAGAGGGAATCCTAGGGGTCAAGGCGGCGTGTCATCGAGCAGATGCCCGTTTGATCTGGAGAATGACACCCCTTTTGAGTGGCTAACCGCCGGAGGGCTTGCCAGCGACAGGGCCAAAGGTCCTTACAGAGCACGGTAGATGCTCCTTGGCTAGCCCTCCGACTGCTTGCCACCCGATCGTGTCGACCCTGCCGCGGCCCCGGCCTTGACGCCACCCGCGGACGAGCCGCCGCCGGTCCCGGTCTTCGCGCCGCTCGACGGGGCCTCGAAAGACTCCAACGCCTCCAACACGTCCTGGACACGGGAGATCTCCGCATTGATGTCCGCGCGCCGGCGCACCAGGACCTCCAGCTCCCGCTTGCCCTCCTCGACCGTGCGCTCCGCCTCCGCCTCGGCCTCCGCCTTGATCCGCTCGGCCTCGCGCGTCAGCGCGGCCGTCTTCGTCTCCGTCTCCTTCAGCAGCGCCTCGGCCTTCTTCACCGCCGCGATCCGCACCTTGCCCGCCTCGGAGTCGGCGTCCGAGACCAGCTTCTTGGCCTTCGCCTGGGCCTCGGCGAGCTGCTCCTCGGCCGCCTTGACCAGCGCGTCGCAGCGCTCGCCGGCCGACTTCATCGCCTCCGCCGACTCGCGGCGGGCACGCTCGTGCATCTCCTCGATCTCGGCGGTGAGACGGTCCCGCTGCTCCTCCGAGCGCTCCCTTATGGCGGTCGCGTCGCGGCGGGCGCCGACCAGCAGCTCGTCCGCGTCCGTACGGGACTTCTCCACCAGGGAGTTGCCCTCGATGGTCGCCTCGGCGACCAGCCGCTCGGCCTCCTTGCGGGCCGCGCCGACCATCGTGTCGGCCTGCGCCTCGGCGTCCGTGGTCGCCTTGAGCGCCTTCTCCTGGGCGTCGGCGGTCAGCTTCTCCGCCTCGGCCGCGGCCTGGGTGATGAGCTTGTCGACCTGCTCGGCGGCCTCCTGACGGCGTTTGTTCGCCGCCTGCCTTGCCTCGTCGAGGGTCCGCTCGGCCTCCGCGCGCGCCTCGGACGTGAGCCGTTCGGCCTCCCGGGCCGCCTCCGCCTTGACCCGCTCGGACTCGTTGCGGATCCGCTCGGCGTGCTGCTGCGCGGAGTTGACCGTCTCGGCGGCCTCGGCGCGCAGCCGCTCCGCGTCGCCGGAGGCGTCCGAGATGAGCTTCTCGGCCTTCGCCACGGACTCCGCGCGCACCCGCTCGGCCTCCGCGGTGGTCTCCGCCTTGAGCCGCTCGGCCTCCGCGGTCGACTCGGCGCGCAGCCGCTCGGCCTGCTCGGCGGCCTCGGTGCGGACCCGCTCGGCCTCCGCGACCGTGTCGTTCTGCAGCTTCTCGGCCTCGCTGCGGGCCTCGCCGATCAGCTGGTCGGCCTGGTTCGCGGCGTCGCCGCGGATGCGGTTGGCGTCCTCCCGGGCGTCGGCCCGCGTACGGGACGCGTCCTGCTCGGCCTGCGCGATCGTGTCCGACGCCTCCGTACGCACCCGCTGGGCGTGGTCCGAGGCGTCCGAACGCATCCGCTCGGCCTCCGCGATGGCCTCCGCGACCGTCCGCTCCGCGAGCTCCTTCGCGGCCTCCGAGGCCTCCGACGCCTCGCGCCGGGTGCGGTTGGCGTCCTCGGTGGCGCGCTCCCGCTCGGCGTAGGCGTCGGCGCGGACGCGGTCGGCCTCCTCCTGCGCCTCCGTCCTGGTCCGCTCGGCGGCGTGCTCGGCCGCCGACCGCAGGCCCGCGACCTCTTCCTGCGCCGCCTCGTGCAGGCCGGCCACGGAGTCGCGCACGGACTGGGCGGTCTGCTCGGCCGCCGAGACCATCTCGGTCGCGCGGCGGTCGGCCTCCTCGACGAGACGGATCGCCTCGGCCTGCGCCTCCTCGACCCGCTTGCGGGCGGAGGCGAGGAGCTCCTCGCTCTGCTCCCGGGCGCGCTCGCGCTCCTGGTCGGCCTCCGCACGCGCCGAACCCAGCGTCTCCTCGGCCTCGCGCCGGCGGCGGGCCGCCTCCTCCTGGGCGGCGGCCAGCTCCTCGGCGGCCTCCGCGCCGACCCGCTCGGCGGCGGCCGCGGCCTCCGCGCGGACCCGGTCGGCGGACTCCTGTGCCTCCGTCTTGAGCCGCTCCGCCTCCGCGGCGGCCTCCGACCGCAGGCGTACGGCGATGTTCTCGCCCTCCGCGCGGGCCTGCGAGGCGTCCGCCGCGGCCTCGTCGCGCAGCCGCTGTGCCTCGGTCTCGGCCTGCGCCTGCAGCGTGCGGATCCGCTCGGCGGACTCGGTGCGCAGCCGGTCCGTCTCGTCCGCGGCCTCCTTGCGGATGCGCTCGGCCTCCGCGCGCGCGTCGCTCAGCGCCTGCTCGGCGGTGGCGAGGCGTTCCTCGGCCTCCGTGTGCAGCCGGGCGAGCTCCTCGGCGGCCTCCGCCTGGCGTGCCGCTATGGCCCGCTCGGTCTCCTCGCGCAGCGTCCGCGCGGCCTCCTCGGCCTCGGACCTGGTGGCCTCGGCCTGCTCGGCGGCCTCCTCGCGGTGCCGCTCGGCCTCGGCGCGGGTGCGCTCCAGGGTCTCCTCGGCCTGCGTGCGCAGGGCCGTGGCCCGCTCGACGGCCTCGGTGCGGACCCGCTCGCTCTCGGCGGTCGCGGCCGTACGCAGCTCGTCGGCGTCGGCCTTCGCCTTGGTCAGCAGCTCCTCGGCGGACTTGGCCGCCTCCTCGATCTGCTGGACCGCCTCGCGCCGCGCCTCGCCCCGGATGCGCTCGCCCTCGGCGACCGCGTCGGCCCGCAGCTGCTCGGCCTCGCCGCGCAGCCTGCGCGCTTCCTCCTGCAGCTCGACGGTCTTGGCGCGGTACTCCTTGGTGTCGTCTTTCGCCGCGCCCTTGAGCTCCTCGGCGATGTCGTGCGCCTCGGCGCGCAGCCGGTCCGCCTCGGTCTCCGCCTCCGTGCGGATCCGCTCGGCCTCCTCGGTGGCGGCCTTCGTGGTCTCCTTGGCGTCCTTGGAGGCCTTGTCGAGCACCTCCTCGGCGGTCCGCGCGGCCTTCGCGAGCTGGCCCGCGGTCTCCTCGGCGGTGATCGTGCGGGCCTTCTCGGCGGCCTCCGCGATCAGCTTCTCGGCCTGCGCGCGGGCGTCGGCGACCAGCTGCTCGGCCTCGGACCTGGTGGACTCGGCCTCCTTGGTGGCCTCGCTCACCAGCCGGGCGACCTGCTCCTTGGCGGTGCGCGTGCGCTGTTCGTTCGCCGCCTCGGCCGTCGAGAGCTGCTTGGCCGCGGCCTCCTTGGCCTCGGCCAGGACCTTCTCGGCCTCGTTGCGTGCCTCGCGCAGCGCCGCCTCGGCCTCGGCCATGCGCTGCTCGGCGGCCCGGCTCGCCTCGGCGGCCTGCCGGCGCGCCTGCTCGGACTCGGTCGCCGTGGTGGAGCGCAGCTGCTCGGCGTGGTCGGTGGCCTCCTGCGCCTGCGTGGACGCGGCGTTCAGGAGGCGCTCGGCGTCGGTGCGGGCGCGGCGCAGGATCGCCTCGGCCTCGGCGCGGGCGGTCTCGGCGTCGCCGGCCAGGCGCTGGCGGGCCTCCTCCGTGACGCGGGCGGCCTCGGCGCGGGCGGCGGCCAGGGCCTGGTCCGCCTCGGCGCGGGACTCGTCGAGGAGCCGGCGGGCCTGCTGCTCGGTGCGGGCCCGCAGCTGCTCGGCCCAGGCCACGTTCTCGTTGACGTGGGACTCGACGGTCTGGCGGCGCTCGGCCAGCTCCTGGTCGAGCTGCTGGCGGCGGGAGACGGCCTCGGCGTGCAGCTCGGACTGGAGCCGCGCCTGCTGTTCGGCGTGTTCCTGGAGGATGCGCTGGGTCTGGGCGCGGGCGTCGCGCAGCTCGCGCTCGGCGTCGGCGCGCAGCTGGTCCGCCTGGATCTGGGCATTGCGGAGCATCTGCTCGGCCTGATACCCGATGTCCGCGCTGTCGTAGGCAGGCCGGGACGCGAGGTTGCGGCGCGCCTCGTGCAGCTTGGCGCGCAACACCTCGACCTGGTAGCCGAGGTCCTCGGCGTGCTGGACGGCCTTCTCCCGCTCGGTCTTCAGCCGGTCCATCTCGGCCTCGAACCGCGACAGACTGTCTGTCTCAGCCCGCGAGTTCTCTTGGCGTTCGTAGCCCCGCACTGCGCGGTCCCATCCTTCCCCAAGCTCTACGAGCAGGGGATACCCCAACCCTGGTCGCAACTCTCTCCAACGAGCCCCGCCCATCCGCCGAACGGGGCCCCCGGGGGAATGGTGTCAGATCAACAGCGGAGCATGGGCTGCTGCCCCGACGCTCGTCCCCCGAAACCCGGACCCCGGCATGTGGCCGCCCACTCCTTCGGACGGCCGCCCCTCACCCTACCGGCCCGGATATAGGGAGGTCAGTGCTCCAGGGACTCGGAGGGTGCCGAAGTGACGAGTTCCGTGAGGACTCCGTGGCAGTCCTTGGGGTGCAGGAAGGTGATGCGCGACCCCATGGAGCCGATCCGGGGCTCTTCGTAGAGCACGCGCACGCCCTTGTCCTTGATGGCCGCGGCGTCCCCGTCCACGTCGGCGGTGCCGAAGGCGATGTGGTGGACGCCCTCGCCGTTCTTGGCCAGCCACTTGCCGACCGCGGAGTCGTCGCGGGTCGGTTCGAGCAGCTGGAGGTAGGAGGCGCCGCCGTCCCCGGTCTCGTTGATCTTGAGCATGGCCTCGCGCACGCCCTGCTCTTCGTTGACCTCGGTGTGGAACACCTCGAATCCGTACGTCGCGCGGTAGAACTCGACGGTCCTGTCGAGGTCGAAACAGGCGATCCCGATGTGATCGATTCGCGTCAGCATGGTTCAAGTGCAGCGCTTCATGCGGTGATTACGCAACGTGCGCGCGATCACACCTGCCGCCCGATGACGGCGGGGGTACTGCTCAGTACATTCAGATAAACCCTCGTTAACTCCTCTCCTCCCAAGGGGTCGTCGCACATGGCAGGAACGACCGGCACCACCTCAGTGATCGTCTCGGGCGCGCGAACGCCCATGGGCCGCCTCCTCGGCTCGCTGAAGTCCTTCTCGGGTGCGGACCTGGGGGGCTTCGCGATCAAGGCCGCGCTGGACCGCGCGGGCATCGGAGGCGACCAGGTCCAGTACGTGATCATGGGCCAGGTGCTCCAGGCCGGGACAGGGCAGATCCCGGCGCGCCAGGCCGCCGTCAAGGCGGGCATCCCCATGAACGTCCCCGCACTCACCATCAACAAGGTGTGTCTGTCGGGCCTCGACGCCATCGCACTCGCCGACCAGCTGATCCGCGCCGGCGAGTTCGACATCGTGGTCGCCGGCGGTCAGGAGTCGATGACCAACGCCCCGCACCTGCTCCCCAAGTCCCGCGAGGGCCACAAGTACGGCGCGATCGAGATGATCGACTCGATGGCGCACGACGGCCTGACCGACTCCTTCGACGGCGTCGCGATGGGCGAGTCCACGGAGAAGCACAACACCCGCCTTGGCATCGGCCGCGCGGAGCAGGACGAGATCGCCGCACTCTCCCACCAGCGCGCCGCGGCCGCCCAGAAGAGCGGCCTGTTCGAGGCCGAGATCACCCCGGTCGAGATCCCGCAGCGCAAGGGCGACCCGGTCCTCTTCGCCCAGGACGAGGGCATCCGCCCGGAGACCACCACCGAGTCCCTCGGCAAGCTGCGCCCCGCCTTCGCCAAGGACGGCACGATCACGGCGGGCACCTCCTCGCAGATCTCCGACGGCGCCGCCGCGGTCGTCGTCATGTCCAAGGTCAAGGCCGAGCAGCTCGGCCTGGCCTGGATCGCGGAGATCGGGGCGCACGGCAACGTCGCCGGGCCCGACAGCTCGCTCCAGTCGCAGCCCTCGAACGCGATCCAGCACGCCCTGAAGAAGGAGGGCCTGGCGGTTTCCGACCTCGATCTGATCGAGATCAACGAAGCCTTCGCGGCCGTCGCGGTGCAGTCAATGAAGGACCTCGGGGTGTCCTCGGAAAGGGTGAACGTCAACGGCGGCGCCATTGCCCTGGGTCACCCGATCGGGATGTCCGGCGCGCGCCTGGTGCTGCACCTCGCGCTGGAGCTGAAGCGGCGGGGCGGCGGCGTGGGCGCGGCCGCGCTGTGCGGTGGCGGTGGCCAGGGCGACGCCCTGATCGTGAAGGTGGCCAAGGCCTAGGGCCTGTCCGTAGGCCTCCCGCGGTCCCGCTGTCCCCGGGGCACGTCCCGTACGTGTCCCGTACGTAGTGAACGGAGCTGTGATGCAGGACGTCCCCTCCCTGGTGGCGCAGGCCCGCGAGGGCAGGCCGCGGGCCGTGGCCCGGCTGATCTCACTGGTCGAGGGGGCGTCACCGCAGCTGCGCGAAGTGATGGCGGCGCTGGCGCCGCTCGCCGGACACGCGTACGTCGTCGGCCTCACCGGATCGCCCGGTGTCGGCAAGTCGACCTCCACGTCCGCTCTCGTGAGCGCCTACCGCAGGGCCGGCAAGCGGGTCGGCGTCCTCGCCGTCGACCCGTCGTCGCCGTTCTCCGGCGGCGCGCTCCTCGGCGACCGGGTGCGGATGTCGGACCACGCGTCCGACCCCGGCGTCTACATCCGCTCCATGGCCACCCGCGGCCACCTCGGCGGGCTCGCCTGGGCCGCGCCGCAGGCCATCAGGGTCCTGGACGCGGCGGGGTGCGACGTGATCCTCGTCGAGACCGTCGGCGTCGGACAGTCCGAGGTGGAGATCGCCTCGCAGGCGGACACCTCGGTCGTGCTCCTCGCGCCGGGCATGGGCGACGGGATCCAGGCGGCGAAGGCCGGAATCCTGGAGATCGGCGACGTGTACGTCGTCAACAAGGCGGACCGCGACGGCGCCGACGCGACCGCCCGCGAGCTCAACCACATGCTGGGCCTCGGCGAGTCCCGGGGGGCCGGCGACTGGCGGCCGCCCATCGTCAAGACGGTCGCCGCGCGCGGCGAGGGCGTCGACGAGGTCGTCGAGGCGCTGGAGAAACACCGGGCGTGGATGGAGGAACGGGGGGTCCTCGCGGAGCGGCGGGCCGCCCGCGCCGCGCACGAGGTGGAGACCATCGCGGTCACCGCGCTGCGGGAGCGCATCGGCTCCCTGCACGGCGACCGCCGCCTCTCCGCGCTCGCGGAGCGGATCGTCGCGGGCGAGCTCGATCCGTACACGGCGGCAGACGAACTGGTCGAGGGGCTCACGGAGGGCTAGGGGCCGTCGTCCGGGACACGGCTGAGGCCCGGACCGAAGTCCGGGCCCGCGAGCCGTCGTACTTGCCCGGCGGGGGCGGCTGAGGCGTTCAGTCGTCCGAGTCGTCGCCGTGGTCGTCGTCCCGGGCGTCCGAGTGGTCGGCGGTGACCTTGCCGTCGTTCAGGCCGACGTGCCAGTCGGCCTCGGCACCCTTGGGTCCGGTCGTCTCGACGTCCCAGGCGCCTGCCTTGGCGTCGTCGTCCAGCTCCACGGAGGTCACGGTGCCCTTGGCCGCGGCGGCGCGGGCGGCGTCCGCCGCGCTGGTGGAGGCGCCCTTGAGGGCGGAGTTCACGCGGGCGGCGTCGGCGGCGTCGTCACCGTCGTCGTCCTTGTCGACCCAGGAGCCGAGCACCTTGCCGGTGCCGGGGTCGACCTCGACGCTGTGCCACGTCTTGCCGTCCAGGACGTCGACGTCCCAGACGAGGCCGCCGTCCTCGTCGTCGAGCTCGGCGGAGACGGCCGTGCCCTTGGTGTGGGCGAGCGCGGCCTTGATGGCGTCCGGGGCGGTCACCTTCGCGGCCTTCGCCTCGGCGGAGTTCTCCGCGGCGTCGTCGCGGTCGTCCCGGGCGTCGTCCTTGCCGTCGTCGTGACGGTCGTGGTCCTTCAGCTGGACGCTGGAATTCCTGGCGGCGCCGTCGTCGTCACCGCCGACCGCGAAGGCGGTCGCGGTGCCGCCTCCGATCAGGGTCGCGGCGGCGACGGTGGCGATCACGATGTTGCGCTTCATGAGGGTTCCTCCCGAGAGGTGTGCGGTGCGCCGGCGGCCCGGGGACCGCCGTTCGCTTTCGACGTGGACCAATCTGGCCGAGCGACCCTGAACGCACGCTGAAGCCGCCTGAAGAACTCTTCAGCTTCGCTCTGCCACCCTGAACGCATGCGCCCACCCGTCTCCCACCACCGCCCCACCGGAGGCGCCACGCGCCACACCCATCGACTCCTGATCGTGGAAGACGAAAAGCGCCTCGCGCTGTCCCTGGCCAAGGGCCTGACCGCCGAGGGCTACGCCGTCGACGTCGTCCACGACGGAGTCGAAGGACTGCACCGGGCGAGCGAGGACACGTACGACCTCGTCATCCTCGACATCATGCTGCCCGGCATGAACGGCTACCGCGTCTGCTCCGCGCTGCGCGCCGCCGGCCACGACGTGCCGATCCTGATGCTCACCGCGAAGGACGGCGAGTACGACGAGGCGGAGGGGCTCGACACGGGCGCCGACGACTACCTCACCAAGCCGTTCTCGTACGTCGTGCTCGTCGCCCGTGTGAAGGCGCTGCTGCGCCGCCGCGGCTCCGCCGGGCCCTCCCCGGTCCACACCCTCGGCGACCTCAAGGTCGACACGGCCGCGCGCCGCGTCTTCCGCGGCGAGGATGAAGTCACCCTCACCGCCAAGGAGTTCGCGGTCCTCGAGCAGCTGGTGCTGCGCTCCGGCGAGGTCGTCTCCAAGGGCGACATCCTGGACCACGTCTGGGACTTCGCGTACGAGGGCGACCCCAACATCGTCGAGGTGTACGTGAGCACGCTGCGGCGCAAGCTCGGTGCGGCCCTCATCACGACCGTGCGCGGCGCCGGTTACCGCCTGGAGGACCCGCGATGAGGATGAGGATGACGGGGAAACCCGGGAGGCTCTTCGGGTCCGTGCGGGCCAGGGCCACGCTCGGCGCGAGCCTGGTCGTCGCCCTCGCCCTGGTCGCCGCGGGCGCCGCCGTCCTGCTCTCGCTGCGGGCCAACCTCACCGACCAGGCCGACTCCCGCGCCGACTCCGCCGCGCGCAAGGTCGCCGCCCAGCTCGTCGCGGGCCGGCCGTACGACGATCTCGACCTGCCGGACGACGAGGATCAGCCCGTCCAAGTCGTCGACGACAAGGGCAGGTTGGTCGCGGCCAGCGACGACCTCCAGAAGATCGACGGGACCGGCGTCGGCGCGGTCGACCCCGCGCCCGCTCCCTCCTCGGAGGGGAAGGAGACCGGCGAGGCCGACGAGACCGACGAGGTCGGCGAGGTCGACGACGAGACCACGTACACCGAAGGCACCGCCACCGTCGACGGCGAGAGCGGCGACTTCCGCTTCGCCGCGGTCGAGGTGAGCACGGAGAACCGGGGCGACCTCACGGTCTACGCGGGCGGCTCGCTCTCCAGCGAACAGAGCGCGGTCTCCACGGCGTTGACGGCCATGCTGATCGGCTTCCCGCTCCTCCTCGCGGTCGTCGCGGGCGTCACCTGGCTGGTGACGCGGCGCGCGCTGCGCCCGGTGGCCGCGATCACCGAGGAGATGTCCGCGATCACCGCCTCGGAGGACCTGGCGCGCCGGGTGCCCGAGCCGGACACACACGACGAGATCGCCGGTCTCGCCCGCACCACGAACGAGACGCTCGCCGCGCTGCAGACCTCGGTGGAACGGCAGCGGCGCTTCGTGGCGGACGCCTCGCACGAACTGCGCAGCCCCATCGCGTCGCTGCGCACCCAGCTCGAAGTGGGCGCGGCGCACCCGGAGTTGCTCGACGTCGACGGCGCCGTGGAGGACACCGTGCGGCTCCAGGAGCTCGCCGCGGACCTACTCCTGCTGGCCCGGCTCGACGCCGGGGAGAAGCCGGGCGGCGCCCCGGTCGACCTGGCCGCCCTCGTCCGCGAGGAGCTGTCGCAGCGCACCCGGGACCACGTCGACGTGCACGCGGAGCTGAAGGGCGTCGAAGTCACGGGCTCCCGGGGCCAGTTGGCGCGGGTGCTCGGCAACCTCCTGAACAACGCCCAGCGGCACGCGCGCTCCCGCGTCACGGTCACCACCCGGGACGACGGTGCCTGGGCGGTCCTGGAGGTGGCCGATGACGGCGCCGGTGTCCCGGCGGACGAACGGGAGCGGATCTTCGAGCGGTTCGTACGGCTCGACGACGCGCGCACCCGCGACGAGGGCGGGGCCGGTCTGGGCCTCGCCATCGCGCGGGACGTGGCGGTGCGGCACGGCGGCACGCTCGTGGTGCGCGAGGCGCCGTCCGGTGGTGCGGTCTTCGAGCTCCGGCTGCCCGTCCCTCAGTCGTCGGCGGATTGAGGGGCGCCGCGGCCGGCCGCGGTGGAGCGGGTCAGGGCTTGCCGCGCTGGGAGCGCAGGTGTTCCGCGATCGGAGCCAGGGCCTTGCGCAGGTCGTTGAGGGCCTCGCCGGAGATCAGGTCGACGAAGTGCCGCCGCACGGAGGCGACATGGTGCGGGGCCACCTTCCGCATGGTCTCCATGCCCTCGTCGGTGAGGACGGTGTAGAGGCCCCGCCGGTCGGACTCGCAGTTCTCCCGGCGCACCAGGCCCGCGTTCTCCATACGGGTGATCTGGTGGGAGAGGCGGCTCTTGGACTGGAGGGTGGCGGCCGCGAGATCGCTCATGCGCATCCGCAGCTCGTCCGATTCGGAGAGATATACGAGAATGTCGTAGTCGTTCATGGTCAGGTTGAACGGCTGAAGGTCCTTTTCGAGCTGATATGTCAGCATCCTGTTGACCTCCACGTGGGTGCGCCAGGCGCACTGTTCCTCGTCGGTCAGCCACTGCGGGGCCGTCTCGGTCTCCATGAAATCGATTCTACCTAAGAAGTTGAAAGGTGAACGAATGGTGGGATGTGACGCGCCTCGCACCCACTGCTCCCCCGAGGGGCACAGGCGTTCGCCGTCACACTCCGCAGACTACCGCTCACAGCCCGAAGCGACGCTGGAGGTCCCCCAGTTGTCCGGGAAGGCGCGGTACCCCGGGCTGCTGGCCCGGTTGTCCCGCCGCGCCCCGTCCGCCGGGTACGCCCGCCTGGTTCGGAACCTCGCCCGCGGCCTGCTCGGCCATGAGGACCTCGGTGGACTGGAGCAGCACCGTGCCCGCGCCCACGAACTCGAATTGGTGCTCCTCGCCCGAGGTGCCGCCGATGCCGGTCAGCGCGCGCACGCCGCCGATGACGCCGGTGAGGTAACCGTGGTCGTAGTGATGGCACGGTGAAGGGCAGTCGGCCCAGCCCACGAGCGCCTGTGGATCGACGCGGACGGGGGGCTCCATGAAGACCACCGGGCCGTTCGACGCGGCGACGAACTTGCCCGTGCCGATGAGCGTCAGGAAGCCCGGAACGATCGATTGCTTCAACGCGAGAGTTGGCTGAAAAGCGAGGAGGTTGCCGGAGCGAATGGTCAGGTTGCCCTCGTCCAAGTCATACGAATTCACGTCGAAGGCCCGGTCGGCGAGGAGCATCTTGCCCTGGCCGTCCGCCACGACCCACTCGCCGGCGTGCAGCGGCGAATGGAAACTGGTCCGGACCAACCGGTCCAGGCGGCCGTGCCCGATGCCGTTGAAGTCGATCCGCCCGTAGTAGGCGATCATCTTTCCCTTCTGCAGGAACCACTGGCTTCCCTTGAGTTCGACGCAGAAGGTGTACGGATTGACGTTGTCGTCGCCCGGCAGCGTGTGGGGGTCGAAGACGGCGGGCGCGCCCGCGGGGGTCGAGACGGTCGGGTTCACAGCTTCTCCTCCGAGGCCTGGACGTACACCGCGCCGCTGCCCGACAGCTCCAGCTGGAAGGCCTCCCCGGAACCGCGGCCCACCATGTCGCGCCAGCCGAGCGCCGTCGACAGCTTGTTGCGCACGTCGCCGTGGTGCGCCACGTACGCCTGGGGGTCGACGTGGACGGGGCGCTGCGGGGTGATCGGTACCTCGATGACGCCGCCGTGCGCCATGACGGCGACCGCGCCGTGGCCCTTCAGGGTCGTGGTGAACAGGCCCTGGCCGCTGATCTGCCCGCGCACCATGCCCATGACGCCGCCCTGGGAGCCCATGAACATCGTGCCCTGCTGGAGCGTGCCGTCGAAGGCGAGCAGGCGGTCCGCCTCCACATAGAGGGTGTCTCCGGAGAGGCCGATCACCTGGATGTGGTGGCCGCCGTGCCCGAAGAGGACCGTCCCGCTGCCCTCCACGGTCATCAGGGGAGTGGCCTCGCCCGCGACGCGGCGGCCGATCATGGAGGCGAGTCCGCCCTGGCCGCCCTGGAGGTTGGGGGTGAAGGAGACGTCTCCCTTATAGGCGAGCATGGCGCCGCGCTGGCTGAAGATCTTGGTGCCCGGCTCGACGGAGGCTTCGATCATCTTCGAGTTGATCTCGCGGAAGGGCATCTCAGACGTCCCCCGCGATCGTGAGGCGCTCGCTGGGCTGGACGTAGACCAGGCCGTCGCCCTCGAAGCGGATCTGGAAGGCCTCGCCGCCGCCCTCGCCCATGAAGGTCCGGAAGGTGACACCGGACTGGAAGCTCTGGCGGACGTCGCCCTGGTGCGCGATGTACGCCCCCGGGTCCACCGTCAGCGGATACTCCCGGGAGACGCGCAGCACCACCGCAGGACCGTCGGAGACGATGGCCGCCTGGCCGGTGCCCTCGACGGTGGTGGTGAACAGGCCGTTCCCCTGGGTGGCGCCGCGCAGGCCGGTGAAGGTGGTGCCCGTCCGCAGTCCGGTCTCGGTGCACAGCAGATTGCCCGCCTCGACGTGCAGCTTGTCGCCCTGCAGCCGCACGAGGTTGATCTCGGCGGCGCGGTCGGCGAACCAGCAGGTGCCGTGCCCCTTCACCTCCATCACCGTCATCTGCTCGCCGGTGACGCGGCGGGTCACCATGCCCCTGATGCCTTCGCCGCCGCCGGTCATCTTCTTGAAGGCCATCTGGCCGTCATAGGCGATCATCGAGCCGTTCTTCGCCTTTACGGCGTCGCCCGTCATGTCGACGGCGAGCACTCTGCTCCCCTGGAGCCGGAAGGTAGCCACGAATCGACGGTAGCCGCCGCGTACCCACCCAGAACAGGGTGAAGGGCCCTGAGCGAACCCCGAGAAGACCCCGATGTCACAATGGGGTCGCTTGTGCGTCCGTTCACAAGATCGGCGCCGCCGAGCCCGCCCCTGCCGCCGCCCCTCCCACCGAAGGTGATCCGTGGACATCAAGACCGCCTCCGCCCTCCGCCGCCTGCGCCTGGTCTCCGTGCCCGAGGGCATTTCCTGGATCGTGCTGCTGGTCTGCACGATCATCAAGTACACGGTGGCCTCGGGCTTCAACGTCGCCCCGGTGCTCGGTCCGATCCACGGCGTGCTCTTCATCCTGTACGTGCTCTTCTGGCTCGACGCCTGGAACCGCACGAAGTGGGACGCGAAGACGGGCGCCCTGTACTTCGCCTTCTCGATCATCCCCGGCGGCGGGTTCATGGCCGAGCGCAGGCTGAAGCGTGCGGCCGAGGCCGCGGTCATCGCGTCGCGCGCCCGCAAGGAGGGGGTGGTGAACGCATGATCGTCGCCTTCTCCGTGACCCCGCTCGGGGTCGGCGAGGACGTCGGCGAGTACGTCGCCGACGCGGTCCGCGTCGTCCGCGAGTCCGGGCTGCCCAACCGGACCGACGCCATGTTCACCTCCGTCGAGGGGGAGTGGGACGAGGTGATGGACGTCGTCAAGCGCGCCGTCGCCGCGGTCGAGGCGCGGGCCCCGCGCGTCTCCGTCGTCATGAAGGCGGACATCCGCCCCGGCGTGACGGACGGCCTCACCTCCAAGGTCGACACCGTGGAGCGCCACCTCTCGGCCTAGCCCCCGCACCCGAAAGCCCCTGCCCTCCGGACCACCGGGCAGGGGCTTTTCTGTGTCCCCCGGACAGAGCGCACCAGATTGAGCAGTCGCTCAAACCCCACTTGAGCAGTCGCTCAAAAAGCTGTACCTTCCTGATTGAGCAGTCGCTCAAAAGGCTCTGAAGTGGGGGTTTACCAATGGGCCTGTACATCGAGACGCGGATACGCGCCGATCTCGACGACCTCTGGGCGCACACCCAGGAGCCCGGCCGGCACCAGCGCTGGGACCTGCGCTTCACCGAGATCGACTACCTGCCGCGCCGGGACGGGGAACCGCAGCGCTTCCGGTACGCGACGCGGCTGCTGCCCTTCCTGACCGTCGCCGGCACGGGCGTCTCCGCCGGCGAGAAGCAGCGCCCCGACGGCACCAGGACCTCCGCCCTGCGCTTCTCCTCGCCGCACCCGCTCTCCCTGCTCGAAGAGGGCAGCGGCTACTGGCGTTACGTACCGGAACCGGACGGCGACGGCGTCCGCTTCCTCACGGGATACGACTACCGGCCGCGGTGGAGCCGCTTCGGGAAGATCGCCGACCGCGTCCTCTTCCGCCCCCTGATGGGCTGGGCGACCGCCTGGTCCTTCGACCGCCTGCGGCTCTGGCTGGAGCGCGGCATCACCCCCGAGCGCGCCCTGTGGAACGCGGTCGCGGAGACCGCCGCCCGCGTCCTGTGCGTGGTGGCCGCAGTCCTCCTCGTCCCGATGACGGCCCTGGCCACGGCGGCCCTGATGCTGGTTCTGCCGCCGCTGCCCACCACCCCCGCGGCCCGCCGCTGCCTGCGCACCCCGCCGAAGAGCGTCCGCGCCCCGCACCTCCTCACCACCCTCGCAACGGCCAAGGAGCAGCGCCCGTGAACCAGCCCGCATCGATCTTCCGCACCGTGATGGGCGCCGACTTCGACCGGCTGCACCCGCAGCTCCAGCGCCGCTTCTCCGTAGGCCTCGCGAGCGGCGAGGCCTGCACGGGCCGGGGCGTGATGGACCGCATCTGGCACGGCCGGGGCTTAGTGAAGCCCTTCCTCGCGCTCGGCGGCACCCGCAACATCCTCGTCCCGCGCGAGGGCAGGAACGTCCCCTTCGTCATCGAGAACGTGCCGTACACCGACACCTACGGCCGTGAGACGGTGACCTTCGTGCGCACCTTCGACCTGCCCGGCGGCCCCCGCCGCTTCGACGCCCAGATGGTCCTCGGCCCCAAGGGCGACCGCGTGCTCGACTACCTCGGCACCCACCAGCACCTCGCCAGCGACCTCCACTTCCGTGCCGGGCCGGACGGCTCCCTCCTGATCCGCTCCGGGGAGCACCGCTTCCGGGAGGGCCCGGTGGACTGCCGCGTCCCCGGCCTGATCGGGGGCGACGCCGAGGTGCGGGAGTCCTACGACGACGCGGCGGGCCGCTTCCGCATCCGGGTGCGGGTCACCAACCGCCGCTTCGGCCCGCTCTTCGGGTACGAGGGCTCCTTCACGGCGACGTACACCGACGTCCGCACCTGCGGGGTCCGCCCCGGGCTGCGCCCCGTCCGCGAGGAGGCCCGCGCATGAGCGCCGCCAAGGAGCAGGCCAAGGGCAAGGACCCGGACAAGAGCCGGGAGACGCGCGCCAAGCTCCTCGACGGCGCGCTGCGCACGCTCACCGAGCAGGGCATCGCCAAGACGTCGGCGCGGAGCATCGCGGCGGCGGCCGGGGTCAACCAGGCGCTGGTCTTCTACCACTTCGGATCCGTCGACGAGCTCCTCGCGGCGGCGTGCCGGCACGGCACGGAGCAGCGGGTCGCCCTCTACCGGGAGCGCCTCGCCACGATCGACTCCCTCGCCGGGCTGCTCGCCTTCGGCCGCGAGATGCACGAGGAGGAGCGCGCGGCGGGCCACGTGGCGGTCCTCGGCCAGCTCCTCGCCGGCGCCCAGACGCAGCCGCGGCTCGCGGCGGCGACGGCGGCGGGACTCGCCCTGTGGATCGAGGAGATCGAGAAGGTCCTGACCCGCGTCCTGTCCGCGTCACCGCTGGGCGAGTTCGTCGACCCGGTCGGGCTCGCCCGCGCGGTCGGGGCGTCGTTCGTGGGCATGGAGCTGTACGAGGGGGTCGACCCCGAGGGCACGGAGCGCGCCCTGAACTCCCTGGAGGAGCTGTCCGTCCTGGTGACGGCGGTGGAGGAGCTCGGTCCGCTGGCGCAGCGGGCGGTACGGCACCGGCTGCGGAAGGCGCGGGGCTGACGGAGGCGGCCCGTGCGCCCCGCGCCGCGGGGCCGGAGCGGGAGCACCTCACAGACCACCCCCCTCCGCAACCCCGCCAAAACCCCCCAACCTAAAACCCCTCGCACGGGGGAACCCCGTTCGACACGCCGGGGAAACTCCACTTTTGTGTGGGTATCGGCATATCGCTTGTTCGATACCGGATCACCCAGAACCTGGAGGGCGCTGTGCGGCAGCCGGAGGGCTACGACTACGAGACCCACAGCACGCTCGCCGGACCGCTCACGGAGCCGGACGGCGACGACGACGCGACAGGCGGGAGGGACGGCAGGAGACGGAAGAGCGGCGCCACGGACGGCGGACCCGGCGGATACCGGGTCCAGTACCGCTCACTGCTCTCCGGCGAACCCCACCGAATACGCGCCGTCCTCCTGATGTCCCTCGCGCCGGTCCTCACCGGCATCCTGCTGGTCTACCTCGTCTGGCCCACCCACTGGACCGAACGGGAGGGCGGCGACCGCTGGCTGATCGGCCTCGACATCACGATGCTCGTGGCGATCGGCCTGATCGAGCTCTTCATGCTCGTCAACGTCGTCTCCATCGCCCACGCCACCATGGTGGCGAGGGACCCGATACCCGTCGTCCCCGAGCCCGGCACCCGCGTCGCCTTCCTCACCACGTACGTGCCCGGCAAGGAGCCCCTGTCGATGGTGCGGGCCACCCTGGAGGGCGCCGTCCGGATCCACCACACCGGCCCCCTCGACGTATGGCTCCTGGACGAGGGCAACACCCCCGAGGCCAAGGCCCTCTGCGAGGAGCTGGGCGTGCACCACTTCACGCGCTTCGGCATCGCGGAGTGGAACCGCGAGAAGGGCCCCCACAAGACCCGCACCAAGCACGGCAATTACAACGCCTGGCTGGCGATGTACCACACGCAGTACGACTTCTTCGCCTCCGTCGACACGGACCACGTCCCGCTCCCCAACTTCCTGGAGCGGATGATGGGATACTTCCGTGACCCGGACGTCGCGTTCGTCGTCGGGCCGCAGGTCTACGGGAACTACACCACGCCCGTCACCAAGGCGGCCGAGTCCCAGCAGTTCCTCTTCCACGCGCTGATCCAGCGCGCCGGCAACCGCTACCGCGCCCCCATGTTCGTGGGCACGAACAACGTCGTGCGCATCAGCGCGCTCACCCAGATCGGCGGTCTGCACGACTCGATCACCGAGGACATGGCGACCGGGTTCGAGCTGCACCGCCACCGCAACCCCGCCACCAAGCGGCACTGGCGCTCCGTCTACACCCCGGACGTGCTGGCCGTCGGCGAGGGCCCGGCCTCCTGGACGGACTTCTTCACCCAGCAGATGCGCTGGTCGCGCGGCACCTACGAGACGCTGTTCAAGCAGTACTGGAAGGCGCCGTTCACGATGCCGCCCGGCCGCCTCTTCTCGTACTCGCTGATGCTCGTGTACTACCCCATGACGGCCGTCAACTGGCTGCTCGGCATCCTCAGTTGCGTGCTGTTCCTGTGGTTCGGGGCCAGCGGCACCCAGGTCGCGGCCTCCGTCTGGCTGATGCTCTACAGCGACGCGGCCGCCCTGCAGATCGGGCTCTACCTCTGGAACCGCCGGCACAATGTGTCCCCCCACGAGCCGGAGGGATCCGGCGGCCTCGCCGGCATGGCGATGTCGGCGCTCTCCGCACCCATCTACGCCAAGTCGCTCGGCGCGGCCCTGCTGCGCCGCCCCAGCCGCTTCGTGGTCACCCCCAAGGGCGGCGACGCGAGCCCCGACCGGCTGCTCACCTTCCGCATCCACCTCTTCTGGGCGGCGGTGCTCACCAGTTCGCTGGTCGCCTCCTTCGTGCTCGGCCACACGCACGTGGCGATGCGCACCTGGGCGGTCCTCGCGATGGCCATCTCGCTGGCGCCGGTCTCGATCTGGGCGTTCTCCCTCGCCAAGGAGCGCAGGGAGGCCCGGCAGCGGCGGCCCGCGCCCCTGCTCGGCGAGGAAGCGGAGGGCGAGCCGGAGCCGGCGTTCGCCACCGGCACGACGACTGGAGGGAACTGACCCATGGCCTACCGCCCCTCGAAGCGCACCAAGAAGACGTTCCTCGGAGTCGGCGCGGGCGCGCTCCTCGTGGGACTCAACGCGCCCGCGGCGCTCTCCTTCGCCGAGGAGCAGTACTACGAGTACAAGATCTCCCGGCCCGGCTACAAGGCGAAATACGGCTCGTGGAAGCAGGTGAACATCCCCGAGGAGTTCCGGACCAACGCCATCCACGCGGCGCTGCTGCACACCGGCAAGGTCCTGATCGTCGCCGGCTCCGGGAACGAGCAGAAGAAATTCGACGCGGGATCGTTCGACACCATCCTCTGGGACCCGAAGAGCGACACCTTCAAGAAGATCGCCACCCCGGAGGACTTCTTCTGCTCCGGCCACGCCCAACTCCCCGACGGGCGCCTGCTGGTGGCGGGCGGCACCGCGCGCTACGAGCTGCTCGACGGTGAGGTGGAGCGGGCGGGCGGCGGGATGCGGGTGAAGAACGAGAACCCGGACAAGGCCGTCGTCCTGAAGAAGGGCACCAAGTTCCGCTCGCCCTCCGGGATCGAGTACGTCAGCAAGTTCGACGTCAAAGTGCCCAAGGCCAAACGGGACTTCGAGATCACGTACTCCAAGTCCGGGGTGATGCAGCCCTGGAAGACCAAGGTCAAGGCGAGCGAGGCGCGCGTCTTCGTGGAGGCGGTCGACGAGGGCGAGCAGTCGGTCACCGAGAAATCGGCGCAGTACGAGATCGAGGGGCTGACCGGGGAGGAGGCCGACAACACCTACGGCATCGCCGAGAAGATCGACATGGAGAAGCAGGACTTCCAGGGGATCAAGGCGGCGTACGAGTTCGACCCGAAGGCCGAGAAGTACCTCCCCGTCGAGCCGATGAAGAAGGCCCGCTGGTACCCCACCCTGGTCGGCCTGAAGGACGGCAAGGTCCTCGCGGTCTCCGGCCTCGACGACGTGGGCGTCATCGATCCGGGCGACAACGAGATCTACGACCCGAAGACGAAGAAGTGGTCGGACGGGCCCAAGCGGTACTTCCCCACCTACCCGGCGCTCTTCCTCACCAAGGGCGGCAAGCTCTTCTACCCGGCGTCGAACGCGGGGTACGGCCCGGCCGAGAAGGGCCGCGAGCCGGGCCTGTGGGACCTGGCGACCAACACCTTCCAGAAGGTCCCCGGCCTGGAGGACCTCGACCAGACCGAGACGTCGGCGTCGGTGCTGCTGCCGCCCGCCCAGGACCAGAAGGTGATGGTCATGGGCGGCGGGGGAGTGGGCGAGTCGGAGAAGTCCACGCGCCGCACAGCTGTGATCGACCTCAAGGAGGAGAACCCGTCCTTCAAGACCGGGCCCGACCTCCCGCAGGGCACGCGGTACCTGAACAGCGTGCTGATGCCGGACGACTCGGTCTTCACGTCCAACGGATCGAAGGACTACCGGGGCCGCAGCGCGAGCAACATCCTCAAGGCGCAGTTCTACGACCCGAAGACCAACTCCTTCCGAGACGCCGCATCACCCAAGGTGGGCCGCAACTACCACTCCGAGGCGCTGCTGCTGCCCGACGGCCGGGTCGCCACGTTCGGCTCCGACCCGCTCTACGACAACGAGCAGAACACCAAGCTCGGCCACTTCGAGCAGCGCATGGAGATCTTCACGCCGCCCGCGCTGCACAAGGCGGGCGCGACCCGCCCGGTGCTCGGCGAGGGCCCGGAGCAGCTGGCGGCGGACGGCCGCGCGACGTTCAGGACCGACCACCCCGAGACCATCGCCTCGGCCCGCCTGATGCGCCCGAGCGCGGTGACCCACACCACCGACGTCGAGCAGCGCTCGATCGCGCTGGGTCTCACCAAGGGCAAGGGCACGGTGACCGTGGACGTGCCGCAGGCCGACACGGCGCTGGTGCCGCCCGGCTGGTACATGCTGTTCGTGACGGACCAGGAGGGCACCTCGTCCGAGGCGAAGTGGATCCACGTCGGCGCCGCCGACTGACGGATCGGGCCGCCCGGCCGCCGGGCGGTCCGCTCCGGTCTCAGGCCCGCTTGGCGTTGCGGGCCAGGCCGAGTGCGTAGTCCGGCCACCACTGCCCGGCCGCCGGGCCGCCCCGGCACGGGCCGTCGGAGTCCCCGGGCCGCTTGATCCACAGGACGGCGTCGAGCAGCGGATCGCCCGTGCGGTCGGTCGGCGGGGTGCCGAGGCCGCGGCCCGGCGGGTTGCACCACGCGTCCTGGCGGTCGCCCGCCAGCGGGCCCCGGCCGTTGCGGCTGGTGTCCATCACGAAGTGCTTGCCGCCGACGCCGGCCGAGAGCGTACGGCCGTACGCCTTGGTCGGCCCGTCGCTCTGGAAGTTGGAGACGTTCAGCGAGAAGCCGTCGGCCTGCGCGATGCCCGCCTTCTGCAGCGGCTCGGCGAGCTTGTGGGCGTCGTTGATCCAGCCGGGGTTGCCCGCGTCCAGGTAGACCTTCACCTTCGGCTGCCGCTTCAGCCGCTGGATCGCCTCGGAGAGCAGCTGGTAGCGGTCCGCGTGGTACTCGGCCGGGGTGCAGCCGTCGACGATGTGCGGGATCGCGTCGGGCTCCAGGATCACCAGCGCGGGCGCCCGGCCGATCGCGCCGGCGAACGTGTCCACCCAGCTCCGGTACTGGTCGGTGCTGCCCGCGCCGCCCGCGGAGTGCTGGCCGCAGTCGCGGTGCGGGATGTTGTACGCGACGAGTACGGCGGTGCGCCCCTCCCGCTCCGCGCCCTTCGTCGCCTCCTCGATGTCCGGCGCCGGGTCGTCCCCGGCCGGCCACACGGCCACGGGCTGCTCGGAGATGCGCCGGAGCACCGCCGCGTCCCGGGTGCGGCCCTGCTGCTCCCACTGCTCGACCTGGCGTGCGGCGGCGCTGTCGGGGTCGACCCAGAAGGTGCCCGCGGACGGCCGGCCGGACTCGGCGCCGCGCACGGTGGCCGTCTCCTTCGCGCCGGATCCGGAGTCGGAGGAGCAGCCCGCAGAGAGTCCGAGAGCGGCGAGGGCCGCGAGAGTCGTGAACGTGCGGAGCAGCCGGTGCATCCAGCCCCCTTGGGCGATGGTGACAGTGACGGACAGTCGGCTCCGCAATCGTTACATGAAGGATGAATCGGGCCTTTGTGCCACACCGCCCCCGCCGCCGAGTCGGTGAGGGTCCGTGCGCGGCGGCCCTGGGAACATACGCCCGAATTGCGAGACGGGGCTGACCAGCATGTGACCGACCGGTAAGGTCGATGCCGTGCCGAAGCCGCTCAGCCTCCCCTTCGATCCCATCGCCCGCGCCGACGAGCTCTGGAAGCAGCGCTGGGGTTCGGTCCCGGCCATGGGCGCGATCACCTCGATCATGCGCGCGCACCAGATCCTGCTCGCCGAGGTCGACGCGGTCGTCAAGCCGTACGGACTGACCTTCGCGCGGTACGAGGCGCTCGTCCTGCTCACGTTCTCGCAGGCCGGCGAGTTGCCGATGTCGAAGATCGGCGAGCGGCTGATGGTGCACCCGACCTCGGTCACCAACACGGTGGACCGGCTCGTCAAGTCCGGCCTCGTCGACAAGCGCCCGAACCCCAACGACGGCCGCGGCACCCTCGCCTCCATCACGGAGAAGGGCCGCGAGGTCGTCGAGGCGGCCACCCGTGAGCTGATGGCGATGGACTTCGGGCTCGGGGTCTACGACGCGGAGGAGTGCGGGGAGATCTTCGCGATGCTGCGCCCCCTGCGGGTGGCGGCGCGGGACTTCGAGGAGAAGTAGGCCGGGGGCGCCGAAGATCGCGCCAAAAGGGCCGTTACTCTCGATTGCATGAAAAAGAGCGTGCTGACCCGCTACCGGGTGATGGCCTACGTCACCGCCGTCATGTTGCTCGTCCTGTGCACCTGCATGGTGTTCAAGTACGGCTTCGACAAGGGCGAGGACCTGACGCTCGTCGTCTCCCAGATCCACGGCGTGCTCTACATCATCTACCTGATCTTCGCCTTCGACCTGGGCTCCAAGGCGAAGTGGCCGTTCGGCAAGCTCCTGTGGGTGCTCGTCTCCGGCACCATCCCGACCGCCGCGTTCTTCGTCGAGCGCAAGGTCGTCCGCGAGGTCGAGCCGATGATCCAGAGCGGCTCCCCGGTCACCGCGAAGGCGTAACCCCTACCGCCACGGGCAAGCCCGTGGCGGTCGGCCATCGACTTTTACTAGGACGTCCTAGTAAATTCATGGGTATGGACGCTGACGCGATCGAGGAAGGCCGCCGACGCTGGCAGGCCCGTTACGACAAGGCCCGCAAGCGCGACGCGGACTTCACCACGCTCTCCGGAGATCAGGTCGACCCCGTCTACGGGCCCCGGCCCGGCGACACCTACGAGGGGTTCGAGCGGATCGGCTGGCCCGGGGAGTACCCCTTCACGCGCGGGCTCTACCCGACCGGCTACCGCGGCCGGACCTGGACCATCCGCCAGTTCGCGGGCTTCGGCAACGCCGAGCAGACGAACGAGCGCTACAAGATGATCCTGGCCAACGGCGGCGGCGGCCTCTCCGTAGCCTTCGACATGCCGACCCTCATGGGCCGCGACTCCGACGACCCGCGCTCCCTCGGCGAGGTCGGCCACTGCGGTGTCGCCATCGACTCCGCCGCCGACATGGAGGTCCTCTTCAAGGACATCCCCCTCGGCGACGTGACGACCTCCATGACGATCAGCGGGCCCGCCGTGCCCGTCTTCTGCATGTACCTCGTCGCCGCCGAACGCCAGGGCGTCGACCCGGGCGTCCTCAACGGCACGCTGCAGACCGACATCTTCAAGGAGTACATCGCGCAGAAGGAGTGGCTCTTCCAGCCCGAGCCGCACCTGCGCCTCATCGGCGACCTGATGGAGCACTGCGCCCGCGACATCCCCGCGTACAAGCCGCTCTCCGTCTCCGGCTACCACATCCGCGAGGCCGGGGCGACGGCCGCGCAGGAGCTCGCGTACACCCTCGCGGACGGCTTCGGCTACGTGGAGCTCGGCCTCTCGCGCGGCCTCGACGTCGACGTCTTCGCGCCCGGCCTCTCCTTCTTCTTCGACGCGCACGTCGACTTCTTCGAGGAGATCGCCAAGTTCCGCGCCGCCCGCCGCATCTGGGCCCGCTGGCTGCGCGACGAGTACGGCGCGCGGACCGACAAGGCGCAGTGGCTCCGCTTCCACACGCAGACGGCGGGTGTCTCGCTGACGGCTCAGCAGCCGTACAACAACGTCGTCCGTACGGCGGTCGAGGCGCTCGCGGCCGTGCTCGGCGGCACGAACTCCCTCCACACCAACGCTCTCGACGAGACCCTCGCGCTGCCGAGCGAGCAGGCCGCGGAGATCGCGCTCCGTACGCAGCAGGTCCTGATGGAGGAGACGGGGGTCGCCAACGTCGCCGACCCGCTCGGCGGCTCCTGGTACATCGAGCAGCTCACCGACCGCATCGAGGCCGACGCCGAGAAGATCTTCGAGCAGATCAAGGAGCGGGGCCGCCGGGCGCACCCGGACGGGCAGCACCCCATCGGGCCGATCACCTCGGGCATCCTGCGGGGCATCGAGGACGGCTGGTTCACCGGCGAGATCGCCGAGTCCGCCTTCCAGTACCAGCAGTCCCTGGAGAAGGGCGACAAGCGCGTCGTCGGCGTCAACTGCCACGAGGGTTCCGTCACCGGTGACCTGGAGATCCTGCGGGTCAGCCACGAGGTCGAACGCGAGCAGGTGCGGGACCTCGCGGGGCGCAAGGGGCGGCGTGACGACGCGCGGGTACGGAGCTGCCTCGACGCGATGCTGGCCGCCGCGCGGGACGGGTCCAACATGATCGCCCCCATGCTGGAGGCGGTACGGGCCGAGGCGACCCTCGGCGAGATCTGCGGGGTGCTCCGCGAGGAGTGGGGCGTCTACGTGGAGCCGCCGGGCTTCTGACCGTCGGCAGTACCCCGCGTCCCGTGAGGGGATCGTGTTCTGTCTGCGGGTGCGTGGGGGCTGGTCGCGCAGTTCCCCGCGCCCCCAAACCCCGCGTGCCCGGCGCCCAAGACTCGGGGGCCGCGCGATACGCCCCGGAGGGGCGTTCCAGGGGCGCGGGGAACTGCGCGAGCAACCCCCACCCACCCGCAGGCGAAGGCGGAACCTGCGGACCCGAACCCCGCCCCGGCGCAGGGCGAGAATTCACAGGTTTAAGGCCCAGGGGCCAGGGCAGGCGCCAGCCCGGTCAGCCACCCCCCCCGCCCCAGGAGCCCCCGTGACCTCGACCGGCCACGCCCGTACCGCCGCCATCGCCATCGGCGCAGCCACCGTCACCGTTCTCGGCGCGCTGCTCGTGGGCGGTTCCGGCGAGGTGAGCGCGAGCCCGCCGCCCGAGCCGAAGGTGCAGGACGCCTTCGACTCGCTCGGCCCCGAGGTGCACGCGGCGAAGCTCCCCGACGGGCGGACCGCGCACTACTCGGACACCGGCAACAAGGACGGCAAGCCCGTCCTGTTCATCGGCGGCACCGGCACCAGCGCCCGCGCCTCGCACATGACGGACTTCTTCCGCACCACCCGCGAGGACCTCGGCCTGCGCCTCATCTCCGTGGAACGCAACGGCTTCGGCGACACCGCGTTCGACGAGAAGCTGGGCAAGGCCGACTTCGCCGAGGACGCCCTCCACGTCCTCGACGAGCTCGGCGTCGACGACGTGTCCGTGATCGCGATATCCGGCGGCGGCCCGTACGCGGCCGAGCTCGCCGCCCGGGCCCCCGAGCGGATCTCGCAGCTCCACCTCGCCGCCGCCCTGCCCCCGTACGGCACGAAGCCCGCCTACTGCGGCCTCGGCGACGACGCGCTCACCGACGCGGTCAAGGACCAGATCAAGGACCCGCGCAAGTGGTGGGCCTTCCCCGACGACAGTCCCGTCAAGTCGATCCCGGGCTTCGCCGACACCGCGTACGAAGAGGGCGCGCGCACCTACAACCAGCGCGGACAGCAGGCCGACCCGGCACCCCAGGTCCACGAGCAGAAGCTGTACTGCGGCCGCCCCGGCCCCGACCTCTCCCGCCTGGACGCCCCCGTCTACCTCTACGGCGGCAAGAAGGACACCACCGTGCCGCCCGCCACGCTCAAGACGTGGCAGGACGCCCTGCCGGGCGAGGAGCGGGTGCGCACGTACGCGGACTCCGGGCACGACGTGCAGTACCGGCACTGGGACCAGATCCTCGTCGACCTGGCCGGGCACGGGGACCGCACCGTCGTCTGCAAGGGCGACAAGACCCGCGTCCTCGTCGCCCGCGAGGCCGACCGCCTCGTCGCCAAGGGCAAGGCCGGGCTGGGCAGCTGCGCCTGGGCGAAGAAGTAGCCGGGCCGCCCGGCCTGCCCCGCCCTACCCCGCGGGCAGCGTGAGGCGGAACTGCGCGCCCCCGCCGGGCGCCCGTTCCGCCGTCAGCTCCGCCCCGTGCGCGTGCGCGATCTGGCGGGCCATCGCGAGACCGAGCCCCGACCCCGGCAGCGCGCGGGCCTTCTCGGCGCGGTAGAAGCGGTCGAAGACGTACGGCAGGTCCTCCTCCGCGATACCGGGACCGTGGTCGCGCACGGTCAGCTCCGTGGCGGTCAGCGACACCTCGACCGGGGCGCCCGGCGGGCTGAACTTCGCCGCGTTGTCCAGCAGATTGGTGAGCAGCCGGGAGAGCCGCGCCGCCACCCCGGGCAGGCTCAGATCCACCGCGTCCGGCGCCACCCGCAGCGTGAAGGGGACGGCGGGCCAGTGGCCGCGCGCCGCGTCCACCGCGTGGGCGGCCAGCGCCGCCAGCCGCACCTCTTCCAGCAGCGGCCGCGGCTCCGCGTCCCTGGCCAGCTCGATCAAGTCGTTGACCAGACCGGTGACTTCGCGCAGCTGCCGGCCGAGCGCGCCGGACGCCCTCTCGCGCTGGGCGTCCGTCAACAGATCGGCTTTGGCGAGGAGTTCGGCGTTGGTGCGCAGCGCGGTGAGCGGGGTGCGCAGTTCGTGGGAGGCGTCGGCGACCAGCCTGCGGCGGGCCGCGACGGACTCCTCCAGCTCCGCGAGCATCGTGTTGAAGGTGGCGGCGAGCCGGGTGACCTCGTCCTCGTGGCCCTCGCGGCCCGGCGGCCCCGGCGGCAGCTCGATGCGGTGCCGGGCGTCGCGCGTGGCCGCGATGCGCTCGGCCGTGGCGGTGAGGCGCGTGATCGGCGCCAGACCGGTCCGCGAGACCCAGTAGCCGCCCAGCGCGGAGAGCAGTACGCCCGCGCCGCCCACCGCCGCGAGCAGCCCCGCCGCCTGCCGCACGCCCCGCTCCGCGATGTCCGCGCGCAGCGCGACCTGCACGGCCTCGCCCTTGCCGAAGGTGGTCGTGTACATCCGGCCGGGCCTGCCGCCCGGCAGCGTGAAGTTCGAGTAGTACGGCGCCCGCCTCCCGTCCGCGACCGCCCGCGTCGGCCCCGAAACCGGCAGCAGATAAGGCTTCGACGGGTCGTCCGCCGCGTCGGCGGGGACCACCTGGGAGCAGGCCGGCGCGCCCAGGAAGCGGCACTCGCCCGTGTACACCCCCGGGCCCTCGCCGCGGTGCTGCTGGGCGATGAGCGTCGCCGACTGGGCCAGGTTCTGGTCGAGCTGCTGGTACAGCTTGAAGCGGATCACGACGAAGGCGGCCGCGCACACGCCGATCGCCACCACCGCCACGGCCGCCGCCGCCATCACCGCGAGCCGGGTCCGCAGCGGCCTGCGGCGCCGCCAGCGCGCGCCGAGCCTGCGCCGCGCGCTCACGGGGAGCCCAGCCGGTAGCCCACGCCGTGCACCGTGTGGACCAGGCGCGATTCGCCGCCCGACTCCAGCTTCCGGCGCAGATAACCCACGTACACGGCCAGGGAGTTGGAGTCAGGGCCGAAGTCCCGGCCCCACACCGCCTGCTGGATCAGCTCACGCGGCAGGACCTGGCCCGCGTTACGCAGCAGCAGTTCGAGCAGGGCCGCCTCCGTGCGGCTGAACTCGACCCGGCGCCCGCCGCGACGGCCGGTGCGCGTCGCCGGATCCAGGACGAGATCGCCGTACGCCAGCTCGTCGCCGTCGTCCGCGGCCTGCTCCGGAGTCGCCCGCCGCAGCAGGGCCCGCACCCGGGCCACCAGCTCGTCCAGAGCGAAGGGCTTGACCAGGTAGTCGTCGGCGCCCGCGTCCAGACCGTCGACGCGCTCGCTCACCGAGTCCAGGGCGGTCAGCACGAGCACCGGCGTGCGGTCGCCCACCGCGCGCAGCCTGCGGCAGACCGCCAGGCCGTCCATGACCGGCATCAGCACGTCGAGGACGACCAGATCCGGCTGCCAGCGGGCGATGGCCGTCAGCGCCCGGTGGCCGTCGGCCGCGCCCCGCACGTGGTGGCCCTCCACCGTCAGGGCGTCCTCGACGGCGGCGCGCACCTCCGGGTCGTCGTCGACGACGAGGATCCGGTGCCGCGGCGCGTCGCCCGCGCCCGGCGGGCCCCCTTTGCTGGTCACGCTCGTGAAGCTCATGGACCAAAGGTGCCAAACACGGCTCTTAAAACACTCTTAGACCCCCGAGTGAAGCTCCATTGCCATGCGAACCACTCACTCCGACCGCGCCGCCGCCCCGGGCCGCGCCGGTCTCTCCGTCGTGATCGGCGCGGGCGGCACCGGTGGACACATCTATCCCGGGCTCGCCCTCGCCGACGCGCTGCGCCGGGCCGTGCCGGGCGCCGTGATCTCCTTCGTCGGCACCGAACGCGGCCTGGAGACCCGGCTCATACCGGACGCCGGGTACCGCCTGCACACCGTCGACATGATCCCCTTCGACCCGTCGCTCGGCGCCCGCCGCTTCATGCTGCCCGCCGCGCTGCTGAAGTCCGGCGCCCAGTGCCGGGCCATCCTGCGCGAGCAGGGCGCACAGGTCGCCGTCGGCATGGGCGGCTACCCCAGCGCCCCCGTCATCGTCGGCGCCCGCATGGCGGGGCTGCCCAGCCTCATCCACGAGTCCAACGCGGTACCCGGCCGCGCCAACCGGTTCGCGGCCCGGCTCACCCCGCACATCGCCGTCGCCTTCGACCGCAGCCGCGCCCACCTGCCGGGCGGCGAGCGCGCGCACACGACCGGGATGCCGATCTCCGCGCCGCTCGCCGCGCTCGACCGGGCCGCGCTGCGCGACGAGGCGCGGCGGGCGCTCGGCGTACCGGCCGGGGCCCGCCTGGTCCTCTTCAACGGCGGCAGCCTGGGCGCGGCCCGGCTCACGGAGGCGGCGACCGGCCTCGCGGCGCGCTGGCGGGGGCGCGGCGACGTCCACCTGCTGATCAAGACCGGTCCCGCCGCGCTGGCGGAGACCCGCGCCCGGCTCGCCGCCGACGGCGGGGACGCCGTCGCCCGCGCCGTCCCCTACCTCGACCGCATGGACCTCTCCTACGCCGCCGCCGACCTCGTCGTCTGCCGCGCCGGCTCGGCGACCGTCGCCGAACTGGCCGCCACCGGCGTCCCCGCTGTCCTCGTGCCCTACCCGCATGCCCCCGGCGACCACCAGACCCACAACGCCCGGGTCCTCTCCGACGCCGGCGCGGGCCTCCTGCTGCCCGACGCCGAGACCACCGCCGACCGCCTCGCCGGCCTGCTCGGCCCGCTGCTCGCCGACCCGGCGCGGCTCGCCGCGATGAGCGGCGCCGCGGACCCCGGGCCGCACGCCCGCGCCGCCGACCTGCTCGCCGAACAGGTCCTTCGACTCGCCCACGCAACACCTCACCTGGAGTACGCATGAACACCACCACGACCTTCAGCTGGCAGGACCGGACCGTTCTCGTCACCGGCGCCGAGGGGTTCATCGGCTCGACCCTCGTCGACCTGCTGCTCGCGGCGGGCGCGAAGGTCCGCGCCTTCGTGCACTACAAGCCGTACGCGGAGAAGGGGCACCTCGCACACCTCCTCGGCGACCCGCGGGTCGAGATGATCGCGGGGGACGTGCGGGACGCCGGGCGGGTGATGGACGCGGTCGACGGCTGCGACACGGTCTTCCACCTCGCGGCGCTCATCGGCATCCCGTACTCGTACGACTCTCCCGGCGCGTACGTGCAGACCAACGTCGTCGGCACCGAGAACGTCGCCGAGGCGTGCCGGCGGCACTCCGTGCGGCGGCTCGTCCACACCTCCACGAGCGAGGTGTACGGAACGGCGCTGACGGCACCGATCGCGGAGAGCCACCCTCTGCAGCCGCAGTCCCCGTACTCCGCGTCGAAGATCGGCGCCGACATGATGGCGCTGTCGCACTGGCACGCCTTCGAACTGCCGGTGACGGTGGTACGCCCCTTCAACACGTACGGTCCCCGGCAGTCCGCCCGTGCCGTCATCCCCACGATCCTCGCCCAACTGCACGCGGGCGCACGGGAGATCAAGCTGGGTTCGCTCACGCCCACGCGGGACTTCACCTACGTCACGGACACCGCGCGCGGCTTCATGGCGATGGCGGCCTGCGACCGGGCGCTCGGCCACGCGGTCAACCTCGGCGTGGGCCGGGAGATCTCCATCGGCGACCTCGCGCGGGCGCTGATCGCGGCGTCCGGGCGGGAGGCGGAGGTGGTCGTCGATCCGGCGCGACTGCGGCCCTCGGGCAGTGAGGTCGAGCGGCTGCTCTCGGACAACTCGCGGGCGCGGGAGTGGTCCGGCTGGGAGCCGGAGGTCTCCCTCACGGAGGGCCTCAAACTGACCTCCGCCTGGGTCGAGGCGAACCTGAGCCTCTTCGCACCGGGGCGGTACGCGGTCTGAGGGGGTGCTTTGGCGGCACCGTGGGTGGGGGAGGGGCTGGCTCGGTGGGCTTGTGCGGGCAGTGGTGGGCTTTCCGAGCCCGCCGCTGCGCGGCGGAAGCCTCCCACCCACCCGTTCACCCCGCACCGCACACCGCCCGTAGGAACACCCCGCCCCAAGGCCTAGGGGCCGGCCACCGTGGAGAGGCCCCCCAGGAGCAGACGTGTGAAGCGGGACGCCCACTCCTCGTCGACCGGTTCCGCGCTGACCAGGGCGCGGTGCACCACCGCTCCGGCGATGACGTCGAAGATGAGGTCGGCCGTCCGGCCTGCGGACACCGGGTCGGGCTCGGCGGGCAGCTCCCCCCGCTCCTGCGCCCGCTTCCGCCCCGCGAGGACCAGCCGTTTCTGGCGGTCGACGATGGACGCCCGGATGCGGTCCCGCAGCGGCTCGTCCGTGGTGGACTCCGCCACCACCGCCATCAGCGCCGTCTTCGTCTCGGGCCGCCCGAGCAGCGCCGCGAACTGCAGGACGACGCCCTCGATGTCGGCGGCGAGGCTGCCCCGGTCGGGCAGTTCCAGTTCGTCGAAGAGCTCCGCCACCGCGTCCACGACCAGCTCGCTCTTGCCCGCCCAGCGCCGGTACAGCGTCGTCTTGGCGACGCCCGCGCGCGTGGCGACCGCGCCGAGCGTCAGCTTGGACCAGCCGAGTTCGACGAGGCCCTGCCGGGTCGCCTCCAGGATCGCGGCGTCGGCGGTGGCGCTGCGCGGGCGGCCGCCGGTGCGGGCGTGAGGCGTGGTGCGGCTCTGCATGCCGCGACCATACCGGCCAGTACGGAGCGGTCCGGGGCGGTGCGTGAGCGAGATCACCGAAGGCACCGTTCCGCGTTCCGGCCGGGACAGTTACGCTACGACCCGTAGCGAAAGTTTGTGGAAGCGCGGCGGACGGCGTACCCGTACACCCCCCGTATCCCCATGAGCGAGCGCCACGAGAGACAACCACGCAGCACGACCAGCGGCCCGGGGTGGGGACCCCGCGCCAACCGACGGTCCTCCTCGGGACCTTGGACCGTGCCCTCGGTGGCCCCGCGATCCGGCGGGGGTTCCCGGACGGGCGCGGTTCCCGCACGGCTTGGGGGAGGATGTACTCATGCAGCCACGGAACATGTCCATGAGCGGTGTCGTAGACCTCGCCGCGGTGAAGGCGGCCCAGGAGGCCAAGGCGAAGGCGGAGCAGGCGCGCGCCGAAGCGGCCCGGCAGGGCGGGGGAGCGGCCGGCGCCGTCTCCCCGGCCTCCCTCGTCATCGATGTCGACGAAGCCGGTTTCGAGCGCGAGGTCCTCCAGCGCTCCACCGAGGTCCCGGTCGTCATCGATTTCTGGGCCGAGTGGTGCGAGCCGTGCAAGCAGCTGAGCCCTCTCCTCGAGCGGATCACGCGCGAATACAACGGCCGCTTCCTCCTTGCCAAGATCGACGTCGACGCCAACCAGATGCTGATGCAGCAGTTCGGGGTCCAGGGGATCCCGGCCGTCTTCGCGGTGGTGGCCGGACAGGCCCTGCCGCTCTTCCAGGGTGCCGCGCCCGAGGCGCAGATCCGCCAGACCCTGGACCAGCTCATCCAGGTCGGCGAGGAGCGTTTCGGCCTGACCGGTCTGGTGGTCGACGCCGGCGCCGATGGCCAGGAGGCGCCGGGCGCCGCCGAGGTGCCCGCCGGCCCGCACGACGCCCTGCTCGAGGCGGCCGTGCAGGCGCTCGACGCGGGCGACCTGGCCGGCGCCGTGCAGGCGTACAAGAACGTGCTGAGCGACGACCCGGCCAACACCGAGGCCAAGCTGGGCCTCGCCCAGGCCGAACTGCTGCGGCGCGTGCAGGGTCTGGACGCGCAGGCGGTCCGCAAGGACGCCGCGGACCGGCCGGCCGACGTGCAGGCCCAGATCGCCGCGGCCGACCTCGATCTGGTGGGCGGTCACGTCGAGGACGCCTTCGGGCGGCTCATCGACACCGTGCAGCGCTCCGCCGGCGACGACCGGGACGCCGCGCGGGTGCGACTGCTCGAACTCTTCGAGGTGGTGGGCGCGGACGACCCGCGCGTGACGGCGGCGCGCACGGCGCTCGCCCGCGTGCTCTTCTGACCGCGCGCCGGGCGTCCGCCCGGTTCCGTCCACGGACCCTCCGGCTGACCAGTCCCTAAACACCGGGGCCTGTGATGCCGGAGTGAAAAGTCTGTCCCCAGGACGCAACAGCGGCCGCGTTTTACCAAAACTTGGTAAACGCGGCCGCTGTTACTTGGAGTAAGAGAACGGCTCGCTTCTGAGCGCTTTCGCCCCCTCATGTCCCGTTCTGCTCCGGCCCATTGAGCCACCGTGCGTACCCGACCGATACCGCGCGGTCGCGCTTCGGTTATCCGGCCGTTACTAGCGAGTAACGAACCCCCTTGTGCGGGGGCCGAGAATGCACCACGATCGGCGACGCTCGGTCCGATGACCCGCAGCCCGGAAGCCAATCGGGAGCGGGCCTTCTGGGTCCCCACCGAGCAGGCCGGTGACGCCGTCGCCGGTCTTGGACAGGGGGGTCTCTGCCGGTCCCGGCAGGGCCTGTCCGCGAGGTTGTGCGTGATGCGTCAGGCGCGACCAGTGGTTGTCGCTCGGGGGTGATCGCCGGTGCTGAGTGGTGCGGTTGCGCGCCTCCGATGCGGGCGCTCTCCTTCCCGAGGACGTAGCACTTCTCCCATCCCTGCCCGGCTGAGCCGCCCGAACGGGAGCAGTCAGGGCCGGAGATGTACGTCCGAGAAGGAGGAAAGTCATGGAGTCCGTGGCTCGTGGCGGAACCAGATGGAAGCGGTTCGCCGTGGTCATGGTGCCGAGCGTCGCGGCGACTGCCGCGATAGGCGTCGCCCTGTCCCAGGGTGCGCTCGCGGCATCGTTCAGTGTGTCCGGTCAGCAGTTCAAGGTGACGGCCGACCGGCTCGACGGCGAGGGATTCGTCCAGTACGGGGCGCTCGACAGCGGTAAGTCGGGTCACCACCCGGTCGCCGTCGTCGGCCTCGAATCGGCCGAGATCACCAATCTCTGCCAGTCGGTGGTCGTGCCGGTCCCGGTCTTCGGCGATGTGTCGATGACCCTCAAGGCCGGTGGCAAGGGCGGTCCGAAGGTAGAGGCCAAGAAGCTCTACATCGACGCCGACGACCTGAAGGCGAACGCGACCTTCAACAAGGTCGACATCGGCGTTTCGGTCGACCAGACCACCAAGGGCCCCGGTCCGGCGAAGGGCGACAAGTACGCCCCGGACTCGTTCGCGCAGCAGGCCGAGTCGGTGCAGTTCACCGACGTCAAGCAGCGTGCGTGGGCGACCACCGCCGGCACCTTCAAGCTCTCTGGCCTCGGCATGTCGGTCAAGAAGGGCAAGCACGAGTGCTACTAGGGCAGTTGATGCCCTTGCGGGCCGCATGAGGCGGTCCGGTACGCATTCGGTGCGATGAGAACGGCCGGGCGCGGGGGCGCGACGGCACTCGACGGAGCCGTCCCCGTGCCCGAAACCGCACGACACACAGAACCAACGCCATTCCCGAGGAGTACGACATGAGCGCCGAAGCGCAAGTGGGACTGGGCGACAAGCTCGGCCGGATGCGCCGATCGTTCCGAGGGTGGCGCGGTCAGCGCCCGTTCTGGGGTGGTCTGCTGACACTTCTCGGCGGCATCCCGATCATGTATTTCCCGTACGCGAACCTCACGCTCGGCACGATGACGATCCGGATGGCGACCACCGCCGGCGCCGGATCGCTGATCATCGGCGTGCTGTTGGTCGTGCTCGGCCTGACCATGTGGTTCCAGCCGCACTCCCGGGTCTTCGCGGGTGTCGCGGCGATCCTGCTCGCCCTGGTCTCCCTGGTGGTCTCCAACTTCGGCGGTTTCGTCATCGGCTTCCTGCTCGCCCTGATCGGCGGCGCCCTCGGCGTCTCCTGGGCGCACGCGAAGCCCGCCGGTGAGCCTGCCAGGGGACGTACGGCCAACGAGCCGGGCGGCCCCGACGAGGTCCCCGGGGCCACCGCCGCGGCCGGCGCGGGTGGGGTGAGCGGCGAACAGGACGATCTGTCAGGAACGAGCCCGACGAACGGGACGAACGGGAGGCACCGTGCCGGCTGACGAGGTGCACCACGAGGGCCCCTGGGGGGAGCCCCGTGCGAGAACCGGGCCGCGCCACGCGGCACCCAGGAAGCCGCTGCTGACCCGGCTGCAGGTTCCCGCGGGCAAGGCGATAGCCATCGCCGCCATGCCCACCGCCGTGCTCATGGGCATGGGACTGACCCCGACGCTCGCGCAGGCGAAGCCGGGCGTGCCGGACAACCCCTTCCAGGACGGCCCGTGTGTCACGGCGCCGGACAAGGACGCGGAGAAGGACGCCGCGGACAAGGCGAAGGACGAGGCGGCCGAGAAGGACGCCAAGGACGCGCAGGACGCCAAGGACGCGCAGGACTCCAAGGACACCGACGACGCCCGGAAGCCGTCCGGCAAGGACGACGCGGGCAAGGGCGGCACCGACGAGCCGGCCCCGTCGACCTCGCCCGGTACGGGCGACGAGGCGGACCCGGACGGCAAGGCACCGACCACCCCGTCGACGGGGGAGCGGGACGGCGCCGAGGAGTCCGGCAAGACCCCCGAGCCGACCGAGACCAAAAACCCCTGGGACCCGCTGGGTGTCGGCGACGCCCTCAAGGATGTCTTCACGCCCGACAAGGACGAGGACGCGAAGCCGTCCGAGACCCCGGCGCCGGCCCCGTCCGACGCGGACTCCGGCTCCGGCGGCGCCAAGTCCACCGAGGCGCCCAAGTCCACCGAGTCCCCCAAGTCCCCCGGGGACGTGGTCAAGGACACCACCGACAAGGTCACCAAGTCGGTCGACGACACCGCCGGCAAGGCGGGCGACGCGGCGGACAAGGTCGAGAAGGACGCCGAGAAGGCGGCCGAGGACGCGGCGAAGGACAAGGCCGAGAACAAGGCCGAGGACCCTATGGCGCCGGACGAGAACGGCAAGAAGCCGTTCCCGTGCGTCGTCGAGAAGAAGGTCGACGGAAAGGCCGAGCAGACGCCCGCGCCGATCCCGAACCAGCCGTGGCACCTGGAAGCCAGCTCGCTCACGCTCAAGGGCGCCGACTACCAGGGCGTCGTCAACCTGACGATGCCGAACGGTCAGAGCAAGCAGGCCCTGAAGTACGTCGTCCAGAACACCGACATCGGCGACCTGCACCAGATCGTCGAGGGTCCGGGCGGCAAGAAGTACCACGTCGAGGCCGCCAAGGGCTCCACGTCCACCATCCGGGGCGGGGAGACCACGATGTACACCGAGCGGATCTCGGGCAAGCTGTTCGGACTGATCCCGATCACCTTCGACCCCGAGCACCCGCCGCCGCTGAACATCCCCCTGATCTACTTCACCGACGTGAAGGTGCAGCAGGCGGGCCAGTTCGGCGGGAAACTCACGATTCCCGGACTGCACCAGTCGATCACCGACTGAGGTCCCGTACGAAGACATCCCGTACGACAGACGCCGAGGGCGCCCCCTGATCGCAGGGGGCGCCCTCGGTGCGTACGCGGGGCGACCGTCAGTCGCGGCCGCCGTTGCCCAGGTGGTGGACCCGGACCATGTTGGTGGTGCCGGGGACGCCGGGGGGCGAGCCCGCCGTGATGACGACCGTGTCGCCGTCGTTGAAGCGGTTGAGCTTGATCAGCTCGGCGTCGACCAGCTCGACCATGGCGTCGGTGTTGTCGACGTGCGGCACGACGTAGGTGTCCACGCCCCAGCTCAGGGTGAGCTGGTTGCGGGTCGACTCGTCGGTGGTGAAGGCGAGGATCGGCTGGGCCGCGCGGTAGCGCGAGAGCCGGCGGGCCGTGTCACCGGACTTGGTGAAGGCGACCAGCGCCTCGCCGCCGAGGAAGTCCGCGATCTCGCACGCGGCACGGGCGACCGAACCACCCTGCGTACGCGGCTTCTTGCCGGGCACGAGCGGCTGCAGCCCCTTGGAGAGCAGCTCTTCCTCGGCCGCGGCGACGATCTTCGACATCGTCTTGACGGTCTCGATCGGGTACGCGCCGACGCTGGACTCGGCCGACAGCATGACCGCGTCCGCGCCGTCCAGGATCGCGTTGGCGACGTCGGACGCCTCGGCGCGCGTGGGGCGCGAGTTGGTGATCATCGACTCCATCATCTGGGTCGCGACGATCACCGGCTTGGCGTTGCGGCGGCACATCTCCACGAGGCGCTTCTGCACCATCGGGACCTTCTCGAGCGGGTACTCGACGGCCAGGTCGCCGCGGGCCACCATCACGGCGTCGAACGCCGCGACGACGCCCTCCATGTTGGCTACGGCCTGCGGCTTCTCCACCTTGGCGATGACGGGGACCCGGCGGCCCTCCTCGTCCATCACCTTGTGGACGTCCTTGACGTCGCTCGCGTCGCGCACGAAGGAGAGGGCGACCATGTCGCAGCCCATCCTCAGGGCGAAGCGCAGGTCGTCGACGTCCTTCTCGGAGAGCGCGGGCACGTTCACGGCCGCGCCGGGCAGGTTGATGCCCTTGTGGTCGGAGATGACACCGCCCTCGACGACGATCGTCTTGACGCGCGGCCCGTCGACCTCGACGACACGCAGCTCGACGTTGCCGTCGTTGATCAGGACCTGGTCGCCCTTGGAGACGTCGCCCGGCAGACCCTTGTAGGTCGTGCCGCAGATCGACTTGTCGCCCGGGACGTCCTCGGTGGTGATGGTGAACTCGTCACCGCGCACCAGCTCGACGGGGCCCTCGGCGAAGGTCTCCAGACGGATCTTCGGACCCTGCAGGTCGGCGAGGACGCCGATGGCACGGCCGGTCTTCGCGGCAGCCGCACGGACGCGGTCGTACCGCCCCTGGTGCTCGGCGTGCGTGCCGTGGCTGAAGTTGAATCGGGCCACGTTCATGCCGGCCTCGATCAGCGAGACGAGCTGCTCTTCGGAGTCGACGGCGGGGCCCAGCGTGCAGACGATTTTGGAACGGCGCATGGGGCGATCCTATCGGTTTGTTTCGCTACGGAATATTCCGTCTGGTGGAATCTACAAATGGGCGGAAGTCCGCTCAGGCGTTGCGGTCGTCGACCAATGCGTACGTCTGAGTGGCGATCTCCAATTCTTCGTCCGTGGGCACCACGGCGACGGCAACGCGCGCGTACTCCGGCGAAATGAGCCGCGGTTCGTCGGAACGTACGGAATTGAGCGCGCCGTCGACCGCGAGCCCCAGCTCCTCCAGGCCCGCCACGGCCGCCTCCCGCACCGGGGCGGCGTTCTCGCCGACGCCCGCCGTGAATGCGATGGCGTCGACCCTGCCGAGCACCGCGTAATAGGCGCCGATGTACTTCTTCAGACGGTGGATGTAAATGTCGAACGCGAGTGCCGCCTCTTCATCGCCCGCCTCGACCCGGCGGCGGATCTCCCGCATGTCGTTGTCGCCGCAGAGACCGATCAGACCGCTCTTCTTGTTGAGCAGCACGTCGATCTCGTCGACGGACATTTTGCCGACCCGGGCCAGATGGAAGATCACCGCCGGATCCAGGTCACCGGAACGGGTACCCATCACGAGCCCCTCCAACGGCGTGAGCCCCATCGAGGTGTCCACGCACTTCCCGCCGCGCACCGCGCTCGCCGAGGCGCCGTTGCCCAGGTGCAGCACGATCACGTTGACGTCCTCGGGCGCCTTGCCGAGCAGCTGCGCGGTGCGCCGCGAGACGTAAGCGTGGGACGTGCCGTGGAAGCCGTAGCGCCGCACGCGGTGCTCGTCGGCGGTCCGTACGTCGATCGCGTAGCGGGCGGCGGACTCCGGCATCGTCGTGTGGAACGCGGTGTCGAAGACGGCGACCTGCGGCAGGTCGGGGCGGAGCGCCTGGGCGGTGCGGATGCCGGTGATGTTGGCCGGGTTGTGCAGCGGCGCCACCGGCACCAGGCGCTCGATCTCCGCGAGCACCTCGTCGGTGATGACGGTCGGCGCGGTGAACTTCAGGCCGCCGTGCACCACCCGGTGGCCGATCGCGGCCAGCTCGGGGGAGTCGAGGCCGAGTCCGTCGGCGGACAGCTCCTGGGCGACGGCCTTCAGCGCCGCCTCGTGGTCGGCGATCGGCTCCTCGCGCTCGCGGGACGCTCCGCCGAGGGCCAGCGGGGTGTGCTTGAGCCGCGAGGTCTCCTCACCGATCCGCTCGACCAGACCGACGGCGAGACGCGAGCTGTCGCGCATGTCGAGCAGCTGGTACTTCACCGACGAGGAGCCGGAGTTGAGGACGAGTACGCGCGTAGCGGTCACGGATTCGGGGCGCTTTCTGTGGGGGTTACGGGGCGGGCGTCTGGGCCTGGATGGCCGTGATGGCGACGGTGTTGACGATGTCCTGGACGAGCGCGCCGCGGGACAGGTCGTTGACCGGCTTGCGCAGACCCTGCAGGACCGGGCCGACGGCGATCGCGCCGGCCGAGCGCTGCACGGCCTTGTAGGTGTTGTTGCCGGTGTTCAGGTCCGGGAAGATCAGCACGCTGGCCTGGCCCGCGACGTCCGAGCCGGGCAGCTTGGTGGCCGCGACGGAGGGCTCCACGGCGGCGTCGTACTGGATCGGCCCCTCGATCTTCAGGTCACTGCGGTTCGCGCGCACCAGCTCGGTGGCCTCGCGGACCTTGTCGACGTCGGCGCCCGAGCCGGAGGTGCCCGTCGAGTACGACAGCATCGCGATCCGCGGCTCCACCCCGAACTGCTGCGCGGTGGCGGCCGCCTGGACGGCGATGTCCGCGAGCTGCTCGGCGTTCGGGTCCGGGTTGACCGCGCAGTCCCCGTACACGAGGACCTTGTCGGCGAGGCACATGAAGAAGACGGAGCTGACGATCGAGGCGTCCGGCTTGGTCTTGATGATCTCGAAGGCGGGCCGGATGGTCGCGGCCGTGGAGTGCACGGAGCCCGAGACCATGCCGTCGGCGAGGCCCTCCTGGACCATCAGCGTGCCGAAGTAGTTCACGTCGGCCACCACGTCGTGGGCGAGCTCGACGGTGACGCCCTTGTGGGCGCGCAGCTCGGCGTACTTGGCGGCGAAACGGTCCCGCAGCTCGGAGGTCTGCGGGTCGATGAGCTCGGAGTCGACGAGGTCCACGCCGAGGTCCGCGGCCTTCTTGCGGATCTGCTCGACCGGGCCGAGCAGCGTCAGGTCGCAGACGCCGCGGCGCAGCAGCACGTCGGCGGCGCGCAGCACCCGCTCCTCGGTGCCCTCGGGCAGCACGACGCGACGCCGGTCGGAACGGGCCTGCTCCAGGAGCTTGTGCTCGAACATCATCGGCGTGAGGCGGTCGCTGCTCGGCGCCGAGACGCGCCCGAGCAGGTCGGCGGTGTCGACGTACCGCTCGAAGAGGCCGAGGGCGGTCTCCGCCTTGCGGGGCGTCGCCGCGTTCAGCTTCCCCTCCAGCGCGAAGAGCTCGGCCGCCGTCGGGAACGACCCGCCGGAGACCGCGACCACCGGCGTGCCGGGGGCGAGCCGGTCGGCGAGGGTGAGGATCTCCTGGCCCGGCTGCTCGTTCAGGGTCAGCAGGACGCCGGCGATGGGCGGCGTGCCGGCGCTGTGCGCGGCGAGCGAGCCCACGACCAGGTCGGCGCGGTCGCCGGGGGTGACCACCAGGCAGCCAGGGGTCAGGGCGTTCAGGAAGTTCGGCAGCATGGCGCCGCCGAAGACGAAGTCCAGGGCGTCGCGCGCGAGCCCCGAGTCGTCGCCGAGCAGCACGCGGCCGCCGAGGGCATGGGTGATCTGGGCGACCGTCGGCGCGGAGAGCGCGGCCTCGTCGGGCAGCACGTAGCAGGGCACGGGCAGCCGCGCCTCGAGCCGCTCGTGGATCTCGGCGCGGTCGGCCGGGGCCACCCGGTTGGTGATCATGGCGAGGACGTCGCAGCCCAGCGCCTCGTACGCGCGGTAGGCGTTGCGGGTCTCGGCGCGCACCGACTCGGCGGTCTGGTTCTTGCCGCCGACCACCGGCAGGACCGAGGCGCCGAACTCGTTGGCGAGCCGGGCGTTGAGCGCGAGCTCGTCGGGGAGCTGGGTGGCGGCGAAATCCGTGCCGAGCACGAGAACCACTTCATAATCCCTCGCGACCCGGTGGAACCGGTCGACGAGCCGGGACACCAGCTCGTCGGTGCCCTGCTCCGCCTGGAGCGCCGACGCCTCGTGGTAGTCCATGCCGTATACCGTCGACGCGTCCTGCGAGAGGCGGTAGCGGGCCCTCAGCAGGTCGAAGAGGCGGTCGGGGCCGTCATGGACGAGCGGCCGGAAGACACCGACCCGGTCGACCCGGCGGGTGAGGAGCTCCATGACTCCCAGCTCGACGACCTGGCGTCCGTCGCCCCGGTCGATCCCGGTCACGTACACGCTGCGCGTCACGCGTGCTCTCCCCTTCTTCGCTCTCTCCGCTGTCCGCCGGCCCGGCGCGAGGCACCGGCCGAGCTGGACAAATGACCCGATATCGTGGCTGTGCCCTCTTGACAATACCTCTGCGGCTGGCTAGGTCGCCCGCCGGACGAAAGGCCCCGCGAGGCCGGTACCAAGGTCCCTTCCCGCCCTTCGCACGGACATCCGTCGGACATCCGTGAGCGGCGACCCCTGTGCGGCCATGGAACAATCGGATCGGCTCACAAGTACCAGCAGCGAGCAGGAGACACAGCGCGATGCGTATCGGAATTCTCACCGCGGGCGGCGACTGCCCCGGCCTCAACGCAGTGATCCGGTCGGTCGTGCACCGCGCCGTGACCAACTACGGCGACGAGGTCATCGGCTTCGAGGACGGTTACGCGGGCCTGCTCGACGGTCGCTACCGCGCCCTCGACCTGAACGCCGTCAGCGGCATCCTGGCCCGTGGCGGCACCATCCTCGGCTCCTCCCGCCTCGAGCGCGCCCGCTTCCGCGCGGCCTGCGACAACGCCAAGGAACTCATCGAGAAGAGCGGCTTCGACGCGCTCATCCCGATCGGCGGCGAGGGCACGCTGACGGCCGCGCGCATGCTGTCCGACGCGGGCGTCCCGGTGGTCGGCGTCCCCAAGACCATCGACAACGACATCTCCGGCACGGACCGCACCTTCGGCTTCGACACGGCGGTCGGCGTGGCGACGGAGGCCATGGACCGCCTGAAGACCACCGCCGAGTCGCACCAGCGCGTCATGGTGGTCGAGGTCATGGGCCGCCACGCGGGCTGGATCGCCCTGGAGTCCGGCATGGCCGGCGGCGCCCACGGCATCTGCCTGCCGGAACGCCCCTTCGACCCCGCCGACCTGGTCGCGCTCGTCGAGGAGCGCTTCGCGCGCGGCAAGAAGTTCGCGGTGATCTGCGTCGCCGAGGGTGCCCACCCCCAGGAGGGCACCATGAACTACGGCGTGGGCGCGATCGACCAGTTCGGCCACGAGCGGTTCCAGGGCATCGGCACGGCCCTCGCGTACGAGCTGGAGACCCGCCTCGGCAAGGAGGCCAAGCCGGTCATCCTCGGCCACGTCCAGCGCGGCGGCACCCCCACCGCGTACGACCGCGTCCTCGCGACCCGCTTCGGCTGGCACGCGGTCGAGGCGGTGCACCGGGGCGAGTACGGCAGGATGACGGCGCTGCGCGGCACCGACATCACGATGGTGCCGCTGGCCGAGGCGGTCACGGAGCTGAAGACGGTCCCCAAGGACCGGATGGACGAGGCGGAGTCGGTCTTCTAGGGGGGCCTCCCACCCGGCCCGGCATACGGCAATCCGGCACGTCAGCCCCGGCCGCTGCTGCCGCCGCCGCCCCGAACCAGCGCCCAGAAGTGTTCGAGGATCCGCTCCAGGAAGTCCCGCCCGGCCTCCCCGGACGCGTCCGAACCGGCGCCGCCGCCCCAGCTCAGGGTGCGCGTCATCCGTGACTGGTAGTCCTCGTGCATCTGCCGCAGCACGTCCTCGACGTGCCGCTTCTCCACCGGGAGCAGCTTGGTGACGGGCCGCACATACCCCTGCCACCGCGTGGTGACGGCGCTGCGCAGCAGCTCGGCGAGCTGCTCCGACCGCCCGGTCACGGTGACGAAGTCGGCCGGGGCCAGTGCGAGGACGCGGGCCAGGGCGGCGGACTGCCGCTCATTGCCGCGCCAGGTGCTGGTCTCCTCCATGCGCAGATACGCCTGGATCTCCACGCCGGACTCCCGCGCCACGTCCTCCGGCGCGAGCCCGCGCGCGAGCCGGTGCTCGCGCAGGGTCCGCGCGGCCCCCATGAGCTCCCCCGGGGAGCACCACAGGGTCGCCGCCAGCGCGGTGAGCTCGGCGGAGGTCGGCGAGGCGAGCCCGCGCTCCCAGGCGGCGACGGTGTCCGCGGTGACATAGGTGAGCCCGTAACTGGCCCGCATTCCGTACGCGACGTGCCCGTGCGCCATCCCCAGGGCCTCCCGCAGACGCCGTGCGGCGGGGAAGTTGAAGGGGGGCGTGGGCTGGTGCGATGGTTGGCTCGATTGCACGGGCACACCGTAGGTGGCCCCGGAGGCGGTGACTACGGTGTGTTCCTACGAGGTTGCGGAATGGTGCGAAGGTACGGGGTGATCACCGGGTCTTTGGGGCCAGGATCCTCGGCTCCTCGGCCCCTCAAGGGGTCCCGTCTGCTCCCCGGGTCCCGATGGGCCTATCGCTGCGCGGCGGCGAGCTCTTGGCGGAGGCGCTTGACCTCTTCCACGAGCCGGGGCACCGCTTCACGGGCCATGGCGATGAACGCCGCGTTCTCGTCCCACCGGCTGTCCGCGCAGTCCACGTAGCGTGGGCTCTGTACGAGCGTCGCCGCGATCATCTCGCCCCCGTCGAAGGCGGGCCACCGCTCTCCGCGGCCGGTGTCCTCCACCGTACTGACGGCGACGAGGTTCATGGCATGGTCGTCGTCCAGGTTCCTGACGTACCAGGGCCCGGGTGTGGCCGCCGCGCACATCTCCATGATCTCTTGAAGGTCCATGTTGGGGGTGCCGTTGTTCTCGCGCATGACGGGTATTCCTTAATGTGCCGACTCAGTACCGTTCTCGGCGACACTTCTCGCCCGCGCCCGGTCAGAAGAGCTCGGACTCCGAGTCATCCTCTCCGGCGTCTGCACTGTCGGGCCAGACGGCGGTGTAGTCCTTGATGATCGCGTCGGCGGAGGCGGTGTCCTGTGTGGCGTAGGGGATGACTGTCTCCGCGTCCTCGGGGATGTCCGTGCGGGACAGGTGGATGCCGAAGAGGCAGGTGTCGCACCAGAAGGACGCGTAGCCGATGCCGTCACGGGTCTTCTCCGTGAAGACCAGGGACAGGGTCTTGTTCCCGCAGTTGGGGCAGCTCGAGGTGGCGACGCGGGACCGGCCCCCGTAGATCTCCTCGTACGCGTCGAGCCAGTCGCCCCAGACGTTAGCCATCGGTCCCGCCCTCTTCCCTCGGGTTGTTCAGGGGGTGGTTGTTCCACCACTGATCCTCGTGAGCGTAGGCCTCGTCTTCCCAGCGGCGCAGTTCCGCCTCGTTGGTGGGAACCCTGCCGCCCCGCCGGATCTGATCGACGTGGAACCGTTCGTGCGCGAGGGTCCGCGCCAGTGTCTCCTCGTCGTAGAACGCGTCCCGGTACAGGCGGATCTCCGAGGCGGAGGGTGTCGAGCCCTGCAGACCGGAGACGCTGCGGTTGATGTTGACGCGGATGCCGGCGAGGTCCACCTCGTAGCGCCTGGACACGTCCCGCACGCTGTCCATGTGCATCGGCATGGGCGGGCCGTTGCGGGGGCGGCGTCTTGCCCGTCGGAGTACGTCATCGGAACCCCGGCGGACCGAGCGAGCCATTCCGCGCAGCCCCGTCCTGCCCAGGCCCTTCATGCCTTTGGCCAGCCTGCCGGCCGTCGTGAGGCCTTTGCCGCCGGGGATGCAGTCCATGGCGGCGAAGGCCACGTCCATGAGGGTGGCTTGGCCTTTTGCGTATTTGCTCAGGGTGTCGGCCAGGACGATGGCGCCGGCGATGATGACGATGGCGGCCAGGATCGGTCCGCCGACGATCATCGCGATGACCCCGACGACGGCGACGACGACCTTGCAGACGGCGACGATGGCATCCCAGTTGTCGGTGACCCAGTCACCGAT